>NZ_JAUYRV010000046.1 GCF_030696665.1 Novosphingobium sp. | reverse complement strand
ACCGGTTGGGGATATTGTCAGCGCTCGGCGTTCAGAACCTGAATGCCAAACCCGCGCTCAGCACCCACGGATCAAGCGAGTGCTTGGTGGTGAGCACTTCGGCATTGCCCGCAAAGAAGTGCGCAGTGGTGTCCATGAAATACTTCTTGGCGTCGAGGCTCAGGCCCATGCCTTTGTCGTTCAGCGGAATATCTACGCCAGCCTGAAGTGCGAAGCCGAGTTCGTTAGACATCTTGACCTTGGTCACACCCAGCGGGGTAACACTTGCGCCGGGCTTTTCGCCAAAGATCATGAACAACGACGGACCTGCGCCGATATAGGGCTTGATCCCGCCTTCCAGCGGCAGGTGATACTTCAGGGTCAGCGTGGCGGGCAGGATCATCACGTGATCAACGATATTGGTGGCAGGTGCCAGCGTGCCGGTCCCGCTTACGCCATGCGTGGTGAAGCAGCAGATCGTCTCGACCGAAACGTTTGGCGTTGCGAAGTATTCGACTGCCAGCGTCGGCACATAGTTGTCGTTCGCCTTGGTGTTTGCACCCACAGTCAGGCCGAGCGGATCGTTCTTCACTTCCACGATCTTGCCATCGGGCAACACGGCAGTGCCAAGCACCTTGACCTGCAACTTACCATCTGACGAACCCGCAATCGCCTGTGCCGGAGCCAGCAACGCAACAGCGGCGGCGATAGCGGGGATGGCGGCGGTGATCAGCTTCTTCATTGCTCTTGTCCTGCACCACGGCTGGCCAACCCCTCGTTGGCCCAAGGTCGTTCCGTGGCTTGGGCAGCCTGATGCACCGCAGCGAATCAACCGACATTGACAGAGCGCAAAAATCAAAAATCGCCGGTGGCGGTCAAAGTAACTGCGCAGCCGTCCGATAATTGACCGGTGTCAATGTTCCTTCCCTGTTGTGGGTGCAGCGCGGCATCAACATCACTCATGGAAGGAAGGCTCCATGGTTACCGCACTATCGCGCTCAAGCCTCTGGCTTGTGTCGCTCCTTATCGCCGTGGTCGCCTGCGCTGCAGCTGTCGACACGGGTTTCGCAATCCACATGCTTATCGTGGCGCTCGCCTGCATCATCGGGCTGATCGTCACGTTGCGCGGGGTGGATCTGTCGAAAGCCATCCTTGCCCCCGATCAGGGCCGCTATGACGATGATCCGATCCGCTGGGGCGTGATCGCGACGGTCTTCTGGGGCATGGCCGGGTTTCTGGCTGGCCTGTTCATCGCCTTGCAGCTTGCGCTGCCGGTGCTGAATTTGGGCTTTGAATGGACCGCGTTCGGCCGGGTGCGCCCATTGCACACTTCTGCTGTCATCTTCGCTTTTGGAGGCAACGCGCTGATCGCCACGTCGTTCTACGTCGTGCAGCGTACTTGCCGGGCGAGGCTGGCCTTCCCCGGCCTCGCCCGTTTCGTGTTCTGGGGCTACCAGCTGTTCATCGTGCTGGCCGCTACCGGCTATCTGCTGGGCATTACGCAGGGCAAGGAATATGCCGAGCCTGAATGGTACGTCGACCTGTGGTTGACGGTCGTCTGGGTCGCCTATCTGGCGGTATTCGTCGGCACGCTGGTGAAGCGCAAAGAGCCGCACATCTATGTGGCCAACTGGTTCTACCTGTCGTTCATCATCACTGTTGCGATGCTCCACATCGTCAACAACCTGAACTGGCCGGTCAGCTTCGTTGGCAGCCGCAGCTACCCCATCTTCGCAGGGGTGCAGGGCGCGTTGGTGCAGTGGTGGTATGGCCACAACGCCGTCGGTTTCTTCCTGACGGCTGGCTTCCTGGCGATGATGTACTACTTCGTGCCCAAGCAGGCCGAACGTCCGGTATTCTCCTATCGCCTGTCGATCATCCACTTCTGGGCGCTGATCTTCCTCTACATCTGGGCGGGTCCGCACCACCTTCACTACACCGCGCTGCCCGATTGGGCGCAAACGCTGGGCATGGTGTTCTCGGTCATGCTGTGGATGCCGAGCTGGGGCGGCATGATCAACGGTCTGATGACGCTGAACGGCGCATGGGACAAGGTCCGCACCGATCCGATCATCCGCATGATGGTGATGGCGCTGGCCTTCTACGGCATGAGCACGTTCGAAGGCCCGATGATGTCGATCAAGTCGGTCAACAGCCTGTCGCACTATACCGACTGGACGATTGGCCACGTGCACTCTGGCGCTCTGGGCTGGAACGGAATGATCACCTTCGCGTCGATCTACTACCTCGTCCCGCGCCTGTGGAACCAGCCACGCCTCTACAGCCTGCGCATGGTCAACTGGCACTTCTGGCTCGCGACCGTAGGCATCGTTTTTTACGCCGCCTCAATGTGGGTGGCGGGCATCACCCAAGGCCTGATGTGGCGCGAATATGGCGCTGACGGGTATCTGGTGAACAGCTTCGTCGAAACCGTCGCTGCGCTGAAGCCGATGTTCTTCCTGCGCGCCTTCGGTGGGTTGCTCTACCTGGCTGGTGCTGTGGTGATGACCGTCAACGTATGGCGCACCATCCTTGGTCACAGCCGAGTGGAAGCTCCGATGCGCGATGCGCCCTATGATCCCGAAAAGGACCGCCCCGTCGTCGCTGCCGCTCCGGCCGCAGCCTGATCCCGACGCCAAGGCAAGGAAACTCCGATGACCACCATCGTCGAAAAACACAAGAAACTGGAGCGCAACGTCACGTTCCTCGGGCTGGCCGCCTTTGCGGCGGTCACCGTGGGGGGCATCGTTGAAATCGCCCCGCTGTTCTGGATCGACAACACGATCGAGAAGGTGGATGGCATGCGCCCCTACACCCCGCTCGAACAGGCCGGGCGCGACATCTATGTCCGCGAAGGCTGCTACACCTGCCACAGCCAGATGATCCGCCCCTTCCGGGACGAGGTCGAACGCTATGGCCACTACAGCCTCGCCGCGGAATCGATGTACGACCATCCGTTCCAGTGGGGGTCGAAGCGTACCGGGCCGGATCTTGCTCGCGTCGGCAATCGCTATTCGGATGAATGGCACGTCCAGCATCTGAAAGACCCGCGCGCCGTAGTGCCGGAATCGATCATGCCGACATACGCCCACCTTGCCGAGCATGACCTCGACATGGGCGACATGACCGCGACACTGCGCACGCTCTACCAGATCGGCGTCCCCTATTCGCAGGACGACATTGCCAAAGCCAACGACGACCTGAAGACTCAGGCCGATCCGAACGCTGACGCAGCCGACCTGCAGAAGCGCTATCCCAAGGCGCAGGCGCGTGATTTTGACGGCGATCCCAAGCGCCTGACCGAGATGGACGCGCTCGTCGCCTATCTCCAGATGATGGGCACGCTCGTTGATGTGAACGCCCCTGCCGCGCAGGAAGCCCTTGCCAAGGAGAAGGGCCGATGAGCGCGCACTCCACTTACGACATGCTGCGGCACCTCGCCGACAGCTGGGGCCTCCTGCTGATGACGGCGATCTTCGTGGGCTTGAGCGCGTGGCCATTCCGGCCCGGCGCGAAGTCACTCAACCGCGAAGCTGCCACTTCGATCTTCAAGGATGAGAACGATGGCTAATCCCAAAATTGACGACGCAACCGGCGTCGAAACCGTCGGCCACGAGTGGGACGGCATTGAGGAACTCAACAATCCGCTGCCGCGCTGGTGGCTATGGAGTTTCTATGCCTGCATCGTCTTCTCGATTGGCTATTGCGTGGCGTATCCGGCATGGCCGCTGATCGACAAGGCCACCGCAGGCACGCTCGGCTGGACCAGCCGAGGCCAGCTTGATGGTGAGATGAAGGCGGAAACCGCCCGCCGGGCAAGCCTCATAGCCGAACTCGGCAAAGCCTCGATCGAACAGATCGCTGCCGACCCCAAGCTGCGCCGCGCCGCGATTGATGGTGGCCGCGCCGCGTTCAAGGTCAACTGCATCCAGTGCCACGGCAATGGTGCCGCAGGCAGCGCAGGCTACCCGAACCTCAACGACGATGACTGGCTGTGGGGCGGCGATGTCTCGGCAATCCACCAGACGCTCGTCAACGGCATCCGCCAGCCCGGCGATGATGCCACCCGCATCAGCCAGATGCCCTCATTCGGTCGCGACGGTATCCTCAATGCCGCGCAAGTGCAGGACGTGGTCAGCCACGTGCGCGTGCTGGCAGGCGAGGAGAAGCCGAGTGCATCGGCCCAGCGCGGCGCGCAGCTCTACACCGACAACTGCACCGTGTGTCATGGCGCTGCGGGCGAGGGTAATCGCACTGTCGGTGCGCCGGGCCTCAACGATGCGATCTGGCTCTATGGCGGCACCCGTGCGGCGCTCACGCAGTCCATCACCAACGCGCGCTACGGCGTGATGCCATCGTGGGGCAACCGCCTCGATCCGGTCACGGTGAAGATGCTTGCCACTTACGTCCATTCGCTGGGCGGCGGTGAGGAAGCCCCCGCTCCAGCACCTGAAGAGGCTGCAGCAGCTCCCGCTGCAGCCACCAAGTAAACCCATCAAGGACACACGGTCATGACTGCGCACGATCCCAAACTCAGCGCGGACCATTCCAACGAGATCGGCCTCTACGCAAAGCGCAAGTCGGTTTTCCCAAAGGCCATCGATGGAGCGTTCCGGCGCTTCAAGTGGCTGGTCATGGCCGTGTGCCTCCTCATCTACTGGGGCACGCCGTGGATCCGCTGGGATCGCGGCCCTTATGCCCCCGATCAGGCAGTGCTGATCGATCTGGGCAACCGCCGCTTCTTCATGTTCAACATCGAAATCTGGCCGCACGAGTTCTACTTCGTGGCCGGATTGCTGATCATGGCAGGCATCGGCCTGTTCCTTGTCACCTCGGCCGTGGGCCGTGCATGGTGCGGCTATGCTTGCCCGCAGACGGTGTGGACCGACCTGTTCCAGCATGTTGACCGGCTGGTGGACGGTGACCGTAACGCGCAGCTTCGCCTGCAGAAAGCTCCGTGGACCGCCAGCAAGATCGCCAAGCGCACACTAAAGTGGGGCCTATACCTCACGATCAGCTTCCTCACCGGCGGCGCTTGGATCTTCTACTTCGCCGATGCACCCACGCTGCAGTACGAATTCTGGACAGGGACCGCCGCGTCGGTCGCCTATGCCACCACGTTCGTGCTGACGATGACAACACTGATCTTCGGCGGGTTCATGCGTGAACAGGTGTGCGTTTACATGTGCCCGTGGCCGCGCATCCAGACCGCCATGCTCGATGAAAAGAGCCTCGTCGTCACCTACAAGGACTGGCGTGGCGAACCGCGCGGCTCGGTCAAGTCCGCGATCAAGGCCGCGACCCCGCTGGGCGATTGCATCGACTGCATGCAATGCGTCGCGGTGTGCCCCACCGGCATCGATATCCGCGAAGGCGCGCAGATCGGCTGCATCACCTGCGCGCTGTGCATCGACGCCTGCGACAAGGCGATGGCCGACGTAGGCCGCCCACGCGGGCTGATCGATTACTGCACGCTCGACGATGCCGAAAAGGAAAAGCGCGGGGAAGAGCCGACGCCGCTGCTCAAAACGATCTTCCGCCCGCGCACGCTGGTCTATCTCGGCGTGTGGAGCGGTATCGGCCTTGCCCTGCTGTTCATGCTCGGCCAGCGCGCCCGGCTGGACCTCTCGGTCGCCAAGGACCGCAATCCTGAATATGTGATGCTATCCGATGGGCAAATCCGCAACGCCTACACGCTGAAGCTGCGCAACATGGAAGCGCGCCCGCGCACCTTCAACGTCGCGCTTGATGGCCTTGATGGCGGCGCGATGTTCACCGACGAGATGGACGCCGCCGCAGCAAAGCGTGTGCTGACCATCGAAGTGCCGCCTGACACCACCAAGGCAGTGCGCGTCTATGCCGTGCTGCCGCGCGGCGCAAAACCTGCCGACTTCGCCTTCGTCCTTAAGGCGACAGACAAAGATGGCGGCACGGATCGCGGCGGAACCACGTTCACGACAGCAGAAGGAAATGGCCAATGACCCGTCCGTTCACGGGCCGCAAGATGGCGGTAATCCTCGTCTCGTTTTTTGCCGTTGTGGTCGCCGTTAATGTCCTGATGGCGCGCCTTGCAAGTTCCACCTTTGGCGGTGTGGTGGTCGACAATTCCTATGTTGCCAGCCAGCAGTTCAACGGCTGGCTCAAGGAGGCGAAATCCGACCAGTCGCTCGGCTGGAAAGGCCAGATCGCGCGCCATGCGGACAACCTCGCCGTCATCACCCTAACCGACAGCGCGGGCAAACCGATCGCGTCGGCCAAGGTAACCGCCGTTGCCGAACACCCGCTCGGTCAACGCCCCACCACCGCGCTTGTCCTCCATGAGACCGCCTCCGGCGTGTACAGCGCTCATTTGGAACCGGGCCGCTGGAGGCTGAACGTCATGGTCGACGCCGATGGCCAGATCTGGCGCACGGTGGGCGAAGTGCAATGACCGCGCCAGTCCGGAATCTCGCCGTCCCCGACGACACCGTTCATACCGTTCTTGCCGTGCCCGGCATGCATTGCGCTGGCTGCATGGGCAAGGTTGAGCGTGCCCTCAGAGCTGTTGAAGGCGTCGCCAGCGCCCGCACCAACCTCACTGCGCGCACTGTCGAGGTGGTACACTCCCCGCATGTCGAAACACCGACGCTCGTTGCCGCACTCGCTGCCACCGGCTTCGACGCTCAACCGCGCGAGATCGAGGCAGAACCGGTTTCGGCCGTCAAACCGCTGCTCGCCCCGCTTGGCGTCGCTGCCTTCGCCTGCATGAACGTCATGCTGATGTCGGTCAGCGTCTGGTCCGGCGCAGATGGCACCACGCGGTCATTGTTCCACTGGGTCTCGGCTCTGATTGGCGTGCCTGCCATCGTCTATGCAGGCCGCCCGTTCTTTGCCTCGGCTTGGAAAGTTTTGCGCCACGGCAAGACCAACATGGATGTGCCCATTTCCATCGGCGTCACCATTGCCACCGGCCTGTCGTTCTACGAAACGCTGACCGGCGGAGCCGAGGCATGGTTCGATGGCGTGCTCATGCTGCTGATGTTCCTGCTCGCAGGCCGCGTGCTGGATGCGATGATGCGCGATCGCGCGCGTTCGGGCGTCGATGCCTTGCTGCGGCAGGTCGCCACTGGCACGATGGTTGTCGCTGTCGATGGCGAAACGCGCTGGCTCGATACAAAAGCGCTGCAACCCGGCATGCTGATGCGCGTTGCCGCCGGTGAGCGCCTTGCCGCCGATGGTGAAGTGCTGCGCGGCCAGACCCGGTTCGACCAATCGCTCCTCACCGGAGAAAGTGCGCCAGTGCTGGCAGGGCCGGGAACGCTCGTCCATGCGGGCACGCTCAACATTGATGCGCCGGTGGACGTTCGCGTAAGCGCTATCGGACAAGACACCGCGCTGTCCGAAATCGCCCGCCTGATGGAAGCGGCAGGCCAGTCTCGCTCGAAGTACGTGCGCATCGCGGATCGTGCGGCGCGCCTCTATGCGCCCGCCGTCCACACTTTGGCCGCGCTGACTTTTGCTGGGTGGATGATCGCCGGGGCGGGGTGGTATCAGTCCCTGGTCATCGCCATTGCGGTACTCATCATCACGTGCCCCTGCGCACTCGGCCTTGCGGTGCCGGTCGCGCAAGTTGTCGCTGCAGGCGCGCTCCTGAAAATGGGCGTGCTGGTTAAAGACGGTTCGGCGCTGGAGCGCATGGCCGAAATCGACCGCATCCTGATCGACAAGACCGGCACGCTTACGCTGGGCAGGCCAGTTCCCGATGAAGCCGCACTCGGCGCGCTTTCGCCGTTTCAGGCCTCGGTAGCATTGGCGCTCGCCAGCCACAGTCGCCATCCGCTATCGCTTGGCCTCGTCCAGGCGTTGGGTGCGCGCGGGGTCCATGCTGCCATGCTCGAAGACGTGGCCGAGGAAGCAGGGCAGGGCGTCACCGGGCGCTGGAATGGCCTTGCTGTCGCGCTTGGCCGCCCGGCATCGGCCCAGGGCATGGCCACAGCATTGCGCATTCAGGGCGATCCCGTTCGTATCATTGCCTTTGCAGACCGTTTGCGCCCCGATGCCGAAGCGGCACTTTTGCGGCTGGCTGCGCTTGGCGTCGAAGCGTCGATCCTGTCCGGAGACTCGCTCGCGGCGGTTGCCGCAGTTTCGCGCGCTACCGGTCTTACCGGACAGGCTGCAGCGTCGCCGGCGGAAAAGCAGGAAGCGATCGTGCGCCTGCAAAACGCCGGACGCAAGGTGATGATGGCAGGCGACGGGCTGAACGATGGCCCCGCGCTTGCCACCGCCCATGCCTCCATCGCACCGGGTTCGGCCAGCGATGTCGGGCGGCAGGCGGCGGATATGGTGTTTACAGCGGAATCGTTGCTCGCCATCCCCCGCGCCATCCGCGTCTCGCGCAAGACCATGCGCGTCGTGCGCCAGAACTTCGTCCTCGCCATCGGCTACAACCTGCTGGCTGTGCCGCTGGCGATTCTCGGCCATGTCACCCCGCTGTTCGCAGCGGTCGCC
This sequence comes from Novosphingobium sp., assembly GCF_030696665.1. Taxonomy (GTDB): domain Bacteria; phylum Pseudomonadota; class Alphaproteobacteria; order Sphingomonadales; family Sphingomonadaceae; genus Novosphingobium. The sequence continues at coordinate 559,000 of NZ_JAUYRV010000046.1, read as the reverse complement.
ATGTCTACCAGCTCGCTGATCGTGGTGGCCAATTCGCTGCGCCTTGCCGGAGAAGCCAAATGAACGGCGTGGCCTTCATGCTGCCCATCGCGCTCGGCATGGGCCTGTTCGGGCTGGCCTCGTTCTTCTGGGCGCTGAAGCGCGGCCAGTTCAGCGATCTGGATGGAGCAGCTGCACGCATCCTGATCGAAGACGAGGACACGCCATGAGCCGCGCCTTGCGCCTTCTTGCGCCGCTCGCCGTCCTGCAGATGGCGGCCCCCGGCCCGGCCAGCGCAGCCTACATCATGGTCGCATCGTGCGGGGGTAGCGGCAACATTGTGCCCGTGCGTGTTCCCGGCAAGGATGATGGCAGCCAAAACCTGCCGTGCTGCAAGGTTTGTCATATCTCAATGCGCAAGCGCCTGACTGCCGATAGCTGTTGCGGAAACAGCGATGAAGGCGAGGACGATACCGATGGCGGCTGATACGACGACCGGACCCGAAGTCCTTGGGCAGTGGACCTACTGGCCAGAACTGCTCGAAACGCCGGTGCCGCGCTACACCAGCTATCCCACAGCCGTGGAATTCGTCGAGGAGAGCTTCGAGGAGCGTCAGACGCAAGCCTTGCAAAGCTTGCGCGGCACCGTTTCGCTCTATCTCCATATCCCCTACTGCAAGGAAATATGCTGGTATTGTGGCTGCAATACCGGCGCGGCGAACAAGACCCAGCGCCTCGCAGCCTATCTTGAGGCCTTGCATCACGAGATTGCACTGGTCGCACGCCACCTTCATCCTTCGGTCAAGGTTTCACGCATTGCCTTTGGCGGTGGTAGTCCCAACGCGATCAAGCCCACCGATTTCGTTCGGCTGGTCGATAGCCTTACGGTCCATTTTCGCCTGCAAGACCCGGTTCTGTCGATCGAACTCGATCCCCGCACGCTGGCGGCTGACTGGTTCAGGGCGATACGCGGCATAGGCGTGATCAAGGCCAGCCTTGGTGTGCAAACGCTTGATCCGCGTGTGCAAGCGGCCATCGGTCGCGTCCAGCCGCGCGAGATGATTGAACGCGCCACCGATGGCCTGCGCAAGGCTGGCGTGAATTCGATCAATTTCGATCTGATGTATGGACTGCCGTTTCAGACCGACGAGATCCTCGCCGAAACGCTGGAGCAGACGGTCGGCATGGGTGCAGACCGCATTGCACTGTTCGGCTATGCCCACGTGCCGCACATGATCCCGCGCCAGCAGCGCATCGATGCCAGCGAACTCCCCGATCAGCGCGCCCGCTTCCGCATGGCCGCCGAAGGCTACGTGCGGCTGACCGATGCAGGCTATCAGCCCGTCGGCTTCGATCACTTCGCCCTTGCGGGTGACGATCTGGCCATCGCCGCCCGCACCGGCACGCTGCGGCGCAACTTTCAGGGCTTTACCGACGATCAGGCACCCGCGCTCATCGGCCTCGGCGCGTCCTCGATCAGCGCGTTTCCCGACCTGTTCGTCCAGACTGAAAAGAACGCTGGCCGCTATCGCATGCTCATCGGCGCTGACCAGCTCGCCGGGCGCAAAGGCGTGGTCCGCACTGCTGACGACCGCAGGCGGGGCGAGGTTATCACCGATCTGCTGTGCCGGGGCAGGGCAGTGGTCCCAGCAGACCTCATCGCGATCAATCGTGACCGGCTTGAATCGTTCATCGCGCGCGGCCTTGCGCGGCTTGATGGCGCAGTTCTAACGCTCGAACCGGGCACTGAACCCTACGCCCGCTCCATCGCCGCCGTGTTCGATGCTTACCGGTCAGGCGCTCGCCAGTTCAGCTCGGCGGTGTGATCGCGCCCTAAGAATAGCTATGCACCCGGCGTTAGCAGGTGCACAATATGTCTGACTCGCGTTAAGCCCGCAGCCACAAAGGATTGCGCGCCATTGCGCGAGGGAGACGCCATGAAGCCTATCGAAACCATCATGCGCACCGCGCCGGTCATTCCGGTACTGGTTATCGACAATGTCGATCATGCGCTCCCCATCGCCCGCGCGCTGGTCAAAGGCGGCCTTCGCGTCCTCGAAGTCACGCTGCGCACCCCAGCGGCGCTCGATGTGATCCACGCGATGAAGGCGGTTGAAGGCGCGATTGTCGGCGCGGGAACCGTCACCAATCCTGACGAGCTGAAGGCCGCAATCGATGCGGGCGCGGAATTCATCGTCTCGCCCGGCCTCACCGAAAACCTCGGCAAAGCCGCCGTCGCTTCGGGTATCCCGTTCCTGCCCGGCACGGCCAGCGCGGGTGATATCATGCGCGGGCTGGACCTTGGCCTTACCCACTTCAAGTTCTTCCCTGCCTCCACTTCGGGCGGACTTCCTGCATTAAAGGCGTTGGCGGCACCGTTCCACCAGTGCAAATTCTGTCCCACGGGTGGCATTACCACCGCCACGGCGCCGGAATGGCTGGGCTTCGATCCGGTCCTGTGCGTGGGTGGCAGCTGGGTTGTGGGCAAGGGCATGCCTGATGAAGCAGCGATTGAGGCCGCCGCGCGCGAAGCCTTTTCGCTAGGGAAGTAAAGCAATCAGGGGAATACAGCGGATATGAAGACGGTCGCCAAGCTCAAGGCCAGGTTGCAGAAACTCCATGAGCGGACGGCCGAAACGCCGCTGTTCAATCCCGTCTTTCAACTCAGCCACGATCTTTCGCGCCTGCTCGAAGGCGGCGACCTGTCGCTGAACGACATGGACAGCCTTGTCGCCGAACTGGAATGCGAAGCGCTGCAAAGCCGCGCCGCGCGCCTGAAGCGCCTGATCGCGCCCACCTCGGCGACTGAAAATCTTGACCGGATTGCCGCGCTCAACCCCGAAGAAGCGGGCTTTTCCGAATTCCGCAAGCGCTGGGAAAAGCCACTCCTCCACGCAGTCTTCACAGCGCACCCCACATTCCTGCTCAGCCCCGCGCAGTCCGATGCCGTCGCCACCGCCGCGCTCACGGACGATCCGCAAACCACTACCGTCTGCACCGTTCCCCACGAAGGGCCGAAGATCACGCTGGAATTCGAACACGTTGAAGTGTGCAACGCGATCCAGCGTGCCGCCAACGCGCGTGACCGGATCAATGCCACGCTGTTAAGCCATGCGCGCCAGCGCTGGCCGGGCCGCTGGCTCGATTTCCGCCCGCTGCCATTCCGCTTCGCCACGTGGGTCGGCTATGACATGGATGGCCGCACCGACATCGGCTGGACCACATCCATCGCGTTCCGCCTGCGCGAAAAGGCGCTGCGCCTTGGCAGCTACGCCGCCAGCCTGCGCGCGATCGACGAGACGCACGCCTTGCTGGAAACGCTCGACGGGGCGCAGGCCCACGCCGCGGAAATGGCCGAACTGTTCTCGTCCGACCTGGGCGACAGCGAAGCGCTGACCGCAGCCGCCAACCGCCTCTCGGCTGACGATCCCGCCAAACTCCTCAGCCTAACGCCCGTGGCCGAAGCGCTTGAAGCCGAAGCGAAAAAGGCTGACGAGGACAAGGCTGTTCCGCTCGCCACACTCGCTGCCGCCATGCGCGCAGACGGCCTTGGCATTGGGTGGATACACTTCCGCGTCAATTCCTCGCAGCTTCTCAACGCCTTGCGTCGCCGTATAGATCCTGAAGGCACGCTCGATCTCGGCAGCAAAAGCGCGCTGTCACGCCTGCGCGAACTGCTCGCCGAAGTGAAGCCGTTGCGCGTCAATTTCGGCGCGCTGGCCATCGAAACCAGCACCGCCATGCGCCAGTTCCTGGTGATGGCCAAGATGCTCCAGCACATCGATGCCGATGCCCCGATCCGCATGCTGATCGCCGAATGCGAACAGCCGCAGACCGTGCTGGCCGCACTCTATTTCGCCAAGCTGTTCGGCATCGAAGGCAAAGTCGATGTCTCGCCCCTGTTCGAAACCGAAACCGCGCTGGAACACGGCGGCCGCTTCCTCGAAGCGCTGCTCTCTGAAGAATCCTACCGCAGCTACGCCCGCGTGCGCGGTCGCGTCTCGATCCAGACCGGCTTTTCCGATGCCGGCCGTTTCATGGGGCAGATCCCAGCCGCGCTCGCCATCGAACGCCTGCAGGGGCGCCTTGCCGAGGCAATGAAGAACAACGGCCTGACCGATGTGGCCGCGCTGATCTTCGATACTCACGGCGAATCGATGGGCCGTGGCGCCCACCCCTCAGGCTTTGCCGACCGCCTGACTTGGCCGCTCTCGGGATGGGCGCGCCGCCGCTTTGCCAAGGCGGGCGTCACTATCGAACCTGAAGCCAGCTTTCAGGGTGGCGATGGCTACCTGTTCTTCCGCAACGATGAACTCGCGCTCGCCACGCTCACCCGCATTGCTGAAGCCGAAGCCGGTGACCTCGATCTCACCGTCAAAGACCCGTTCTATGATCGCACCGACCTCAGTCTCGATTTCTACCGCTCGATCCGCCGCGTTCAGCGCGAACACCTTGAAAGCTCAACCTATTCCCGCGCGCTGACCGCCTTTGGTCTCGGCCTGCTGAAATCCACTGGCAGCCGCGTATCGCGCCGCCAGTCCGATATCGGCGCGGACCGCACGATGAGCTTGCGCCAGATCCGCGCGATTCCGCACAACGCCATCCTCCAGCAGATCGGCTATCCGGTAAATGTGATCGCGGGCGCGGGCACGGCTGCGGGTGAGGAGATGGAATCGGTCGCAGAATTGCTCGGCCGGTCCGAACGCGGCAACCAACTTGTGCGCCTGCTCCGCGCCGCCAACGGCCTCGCCTCGGTGAAAACCGTCGCCGCCCACGGCGAACTGTTCAACTCCGCCTACTGGGCCAGCCGCCCCTATCGCGGCACTGAAACCGCGCTGGAATCGGCATGCCTTGCGCTCGCCGAATATCTGACCAAGGACGACCGGGCAGGGGTCTTCCGCCGCCTGACCTCCCGCCTGCGCGTGGACTGGATGAAGCTCCACCGCCTGCTCTCACTGGTTCCCGGCCACAAAGCGGGCCGCGATCCTGCGCAGGATTCAGACCGACGCAACATCGGCCTTCTCCAATCGGTGCGTCTCGCCTTGCTGATGCATATGTTCATTCGCGCGGTGCAGGTGCCACCCTTCGCCCGCTCGAACGATGTCAGCCGCGACGATGTGCTGGAGATGGTCTTGTCCCTGCGCGTGGATGATGCGCTGGCGCAGCTCCGTCGCGCCTACCCGGTGATCGAACCTGAAATCACCGATTTCCCGGTGGACGAGGAAACCGATTACCCCGATCATCGCGGCGAAGACTACGGTGTGATCCGCGCCCGCTTCATCGATCCCATCGAACGCGCCCACGCGCTTAACATCCGCGTAGCGGTCGCCATCGCCAACTACTTCGGCGCACACGGGTAAGGCAGGAAAGCCTACCCCCGACCCCCGCCGCTTGGGGGAAGGGGGAACAGAACACCGCAACTCCCCTCCCGCAGGCGGGTGGGGCTGGGGGTGGGCTTCTACGCCCACGCGCCACAATCACCCCACAAACGTCCGCCCATGCTTTACGCGCGCCTTGGTGGCGCTGAACACCGCGCCAGCCGAGAGCCTGCTGCCGCGCACCACCAGCATCACCTTGTCGCCTGTTTCCAGCGTCATATCCTCGCCCGGATGCTGGATCGATTGGCCGTTCGCGCGGTCGATCTGCACCACGAAGAACGCGCCGTTGCCACGCCGTTCGGCCTCACCAACGCTCTCGCCAGTCAGCGCGTTCTCCGGCAAGATCTCGACCATTTCGATATCCAGCCCGAAGTCGTGCAGGTTCCGCCGCACCGCGCCGATGTCCTCCAGTTCGCCCGTCGCAGGGTAAAGGATCATCTCCATGATCCGCTCCGCGCCGATGTGCGTGGGCATCACCACCTTGTCGGCACCGGCATGGAACAGCTTGTTCTCGGTCGTCGGCGCCTCCCCGCGCGCAATGATCTCTATGGCCGGGTTCAGATTTCGGGCCGATAGCGTGATGAACACGTTGGCGGCATCATCGGGCAGCACTGTCGCCAGTACCTTGGCCCGCGCAATCCCGGCGGCTTTCAGCGTTTCCTCGTGCGTTGCTTCGCCCACCATGCACAGGAAGCCGTGGGATTTGGCATCCTCGGCCTTGGTATGATCGCGTTCCAGGATAAGGAACGGGCGCTTGGCTTCGGTCATGGCCTTGGCCAGTTGCACGCCGATCCGGCCATAACCGCAGATGATCACGTGGCCGTCCAGCTTTTCGATTTCGGTTGTCATACGGTCCAGCCCCAGCAGGCGTCGGAATTGAAAGAGGGTGAAAACCTGCACCAGCGCGCCGGTCAGCACGATCATGCCGGTGCAGCCCAGCATGATCGTCGCGCTCGTCCACCAGCGCAGAAAGGTTGTGTCGACTGGCCGAATTTCGCCATAGCCAACCGAAAAGATCGTCAGCAGCACCATGTAGGCCGCATCGCCCATTGGCCAGCCTGCAAACACGAAGCCGCAGATTGATACCACGAACACCGCCATCACGAAGATCAGCGTGCCGGTCAGCAGCCGCAGCGGCGAACCCAAAACCGAGTTCGCCCCCTGCGTCAGCGCAGATGCGTCGCCATCCCGTTCCATCAAGACCCCTTCGGCATGCACCCTAGGAAGGTGAGGGGGCGCTTGTCCAGATGAGGACGAAGTCCTTTATCCGATCAGCGCCGTCACCGCCCACACCACGCCTACCAGCAGGAACACCCCCGCCACGTCCAGCGCAAACCCGGCCTTCACCATCGCCCGCATCGAACAGTGCCCGGTTGCCCAGGCCAGCGCGTTCGGCCCGGTCCCGGCGGGCAACATGAAGCCCCATGTTGCGGCAAAGGCGGCGGGCAGGGCCAGCAGGATCGGGTCTGCGCCCAGCGCACCCACCAGCGCTGCCACCACCGGCATGATCCCGCTGGCCGCTGCAATATTGCTGGCAAATTCGGTCACGATAATCACGAACGCTACCAGCACCAGCGCCACAATCGGCAGCGGCACATGGGCAAGCGGGAGCAGCATTTCGCCCATCCACTTGGTCAGCCCGCTTTCGGTCATGCCCATCGCCATCGCCAGCCCCCCGCCGAACATCAGCACCACATCCCACGGCGCACGGTTGGCTTCGGGCCAGGTCAGCATCGGCCGCCCCGTGCCATCGGGCAGGACGAACAGCACCAGCCCCGCGATCGCCGCCACAGTGCCATCGGTAAAGCCGCCTTCGGGGAACCAGCCTTCGATCACCGGCTGAAACACCCATGCGATGAAGGCTAGCACCACGACCGGCACCAGTCTGCGCTCGGCCACGCTCCACTGCGTTGCCTGTGCAATCGCGGCCCGCGCCGCCGCCGGATCGAAGCTGTCGGTGTGCAGGCTCTGCACCCGCGCGATGATCCACCCGGCCAACGGCACCGCCAGCAGCGCGATCGGCACACCATAAAGTGCCCACTGCAGGAACGTAACGCGCGTCCCCAGCGCTGTCTCGATCAGGCCTGCAGCAATTGCATTGGTCGGCGTGCCGATCAGCGTGGCGAGGCCTCCGATGGACGCGGCAAAGGCAATCCCCATCGGCAAAGCGCCCGCCATGCCCCGTGTTTCGCCCTCCTGCACGCCGCCTGCGCGCAGCATGGCAATGGCCATCGGCATCATGATAAGCGCGGTCGATGTGTTTGAAATAAAGCTCGAAAGCACCGCCGTGGCGACCATCACGCCCATCAGCAATTGCCCCGGCTTTGCACCCGCCAGTCCCATGATGAACAGCGCCAGCCGCCGGTGAAGGCCGGTGCGTTCAATCGCCAGCGCGAGAAACGCCCCACCCACAAACAGGAACATGATGGGCGAGTAATAGGCACTGGCGGTCTTGTTGGCGTTGGCCACGCCGGTCAACGGCAGGATCAGAAACGGAAGGAGCGCGGTGGCCGAAAGCGGCAAAGCCTCGGTCATCCACCACGCTGCCATCCACCAGACCAAGCCCGCCGCGCTCCACCCGGCATCGGGCATCCCGGCAGGCGCGGCAATCAACTGCGTTACTGCAAAGCCAAGCGGCCCCGCCCAAAGCCCAATTCTGCGCGCATCCAATGCCAACAGCCCGTTCCCCCAACCTCAAGGCAGGGCCTAGCAGAGCCTAAGCAAGGCTGGCAAATTCTGACGCCCACGCTTTACCCCGTTCGTGCCAATGGGCAGGCTTCAGAAAACCGGTTCATACCCCGGAGGCAGCTCATCACCCGGCTTGGCCGCACCATCAGCGCCATCGGTGGGCGAATGGATGCCGCACTCGGTCTTGTCCCAGCCCTTCCAGCGGCCGGAACGCGGGTCTTCTCCGTCAGCAACCTTGCTGGTGCAGGGCGCGCAGCCAATCGACGGATAGCCCTGAGCCACCAGCGGGTGCGCCGGAAGACCATGCTCGGCAAAGTAGGCCTCAAGCATAGCCTTATCCCACGACGCCAGCGGGTTGATCTTCAACCGTCCTTGCGCGTCAGAATGGTCGATCTCGAAACGCGGCAGGCCCGAACGGGTCTTGGACTGGAAGCCCTTGCGGCCCGTCAGCGATGCGTCAAAGTGCAGCAGCGCCTTGGCCAGCGGCTCCACCTTGCGGATTTCGCAGCAGCCATCCGGGTCCCATGACCAGCGCAGGCCATTCTCGTCCTTCTTGGCAATCGCCTCTGCATCAGGTTCGATGATCAGGAGATTGGTCATCCCCAGAAACCCGATCAGTTCATCGCGATAGGCCACGGTCTCGGGAAAATGCTTGCCCGTTTCAAGGAACAGCACCGGCACCGAAGGATCGACTTCGGCAATAAGGTGAAGCAGGACAGCACTTTCCGCGCCAAAGCTCGAAACCACCGCAAGATCGCCCGCCAGCCCGTCACGGATCACCGAACGCAGCATTTCCTGCGTGTCGCTGCCCCGGAACAGGTTGTTCAGGCGAATGGCGTCCGTTTCGACAAAGCGCGGGCGCGTGTCGATCAGGTCGATCTTGCGATTGGCAACCATAGAACTCGGCGTCCTGTCCATGCTTCAATCCTTCTCCCGCCCTCAGGCGGGGTGGCGCTTCGCCCAGATTGCCGGGCGGCCATCAACGGTCTTCTGGTAAACGTCAGGCCATGTCGCAAAAGCCTTTTCGGCGGCTTCCGAACTGATCGCCTGATCCGGCGCAAAGCTGTCAAACCCGCAGCGGCGCATGTGGCTCAGCTGGTCCAACAGCACATCGCCCACCGCGCGCAATTCGCCCGCATAGCCATGCTCGCGCAGAATACGCGCCGCCGAATAGCCGCGCCCGTCGGTATAGGCCGGGAAGTTGACTTCCACGAGCGCGATACGGTCCAGATGCGGCAGCAGCGCGCGCGCATCGTCGCCCGGCTCGATCCGCACGGCGGTGGCGTTGCTCTGGTCGGCAAAGGCATCCACCGTCACTGCCGGATCGCTCACCGGCTCATCGCTGCGATAGCGCAAGTTCTGCTCAACCATTGACTGGCTCCTTGGCATAGATCGCCTCCTTGAACGGGGCCATGCCGATACGGCGGTACGTGTCCACAAAGCGCTCACCCTCGGCACGCTGGGCAAGGTAAACGTCGGTCGCCTTTTCCACCGCATCCACGATCCCGTCTTCGTTGAAGCCGGGGCCGGTGATCGTGCCAAGCGAGGTATCAGCACCTTCGCATCCGCCGAGCAGGAGTTGGTAGTTCTCCACGCCCTTCCGGTCCACGCCAAGGATGCCGATGTGGCCCGCGTGGTGATGACCGCAGGCGTTGATGCAGCCCGAGATCTTCAGCTTCAGCTCGCCCAGTTCGCGCTGGCGGCCAAGGTCGGCAAAGCGGTTCGAAATCTTCTGTGCCACCGGGATCGAGCGGGCATTGGCCAGCGCGCAATAGTCCAGCCCCGGACAGGCGATGATATCGCCGATCAGGTCAAGGTTTGCAGCGGCAAGGCCAGCTTCGTCCAGCTTCTGCCACAGACCGTAAAGGTCGGCCTTCTTCACATGCGGCAACACGATGTTCTGGGCGTGCGTCACGCGCAGTTCGTCGAACGAATGAGCCAACGCCAGATCGGCCATCAGGCGGATCTGGTCAGCCGTCGCATCGCCCGGAATGCCACCGGTCGGCTTCAGGCTGATGTTGACGATGGCATAGCCCGGCTGCTTGTGGGCATGAACGTTCTGGTCCACCCACAGCGCGAAGTCGGGATCGGACAGGTCCAGTTCGTCCGAAGCGCCAGCCGCAAAGCCCGGCTGCTCGAAGAAGCCCTTGATCCGCTCCAGTTCTGCCGCAGGCGGCTCAAGCCCCAGCGTCAGAATATGCGCGAACTCTTCTTCCACCTGACGGCGATATTCGTCCGCACCGATCTCGTGGACGAGGATCTTGATGCGCGCCTTGTACTTGTTGTCGCGGCGGCCATAGCGGTTGTAAACGCGCAGACACGCCTCGGCATAAGACACCATCTGCAATGGCGAAACGAAATCGCCGATCACCGGCGCGATCATCGGCGTGCGGCCCATGCCACCCCCGACGTAGAACCGGCAGCCGATCTCGCCCGCGTCGTTCTTCACCAGCTGGATGCCGATGTCGTGCAGCTTCATCGCCGCACGGTCAGTCTCGCTGCCGATAATCGCGATCTTGAACTTGCGCGGCAGGTAGTCGAACTCCGGGTGGAAGGTTGACCACTGGCGCAGCAGCTCTGCATAAGGACGCGGATCAACCAGCTCATCCGCTGCAGCGCCCGCAAACTGGTCGGACGTGGTGTTGCGGATGCAGTTGCCGCTGGTCTGGATCGCGTGCATCTCCACCGATGCGAGATCGGCCAGAATATCCGGTGCGTCTTCCAGCTTGATCCAGTTGTACTGGATGTTCTGGCGCGTGGTGAAGTGGCCGTACCCACGGTCATACTTGTCCGCGATGTCGCCCAGCATCCGCATCTGGCGGCTGTTCAACGTGCCATAGGGCACTGCCACACGCAGCATGTAGGCGTGCAATTGCAGGTACAGGCCGTTCTTAAGCCGCAGCGGCTTGAACTGGTCCTCGGTGATGTCCCCTGCCAGGCGGCGCTCCACCTGATCGCGGAATTCGGCCACGCGGGCATCGACCATCGATTGGTCATAGCTGTCGTACTGATACATCTCAGATCACCCAGTTCCCTGCCGCAGGATCGGCAGGCTTGAGGGAAAGGTCGAGCCGCACCGTGGGGCCAAGCGCCCGGATGCGGTCCTTGATATGCGCCGGGCGCACGCCATCGTCGGTCACGGTCGCTTCGATCACTTGCGTGTCGGTGACGATCTGCTTGGCGTTCTCGCGCGCGATGATCGCCTCGGCATGTTCGCCTGCTTCCACGGCATCGTTGACATGGCGCGACCAGCCTTCGCCGGTCCACCAGATCACGTCTCCGGTGCGCAGATCACTTCCGGTGATGATCTTCACTTTACGGCCTCCAAAACCTGCTTCAATTCCATCATGTCTCCCCGGCCTGCCACATCGCCAATCACGATAAGGGCAGGGCTCTTGACCTTGTTTCCAGCCACCAGCGGGCCAAGCCCAGCCAGTGCCCCGCGCAGCACGCGCATCTGCGGCCGCGCCGCGTTTTCGATCACCGCCACCGGCATGTCGGGCGCAAGCCCGTCTGCCATCAGCTTTTCGGCAATCGCCTCTGCTGTGGCGACGCCCATATAGATCACCAGTGTCCTGCCAACCCCGGCAAGGCCCGCCCAGTTCTGTTCGGTCAATCCCTTGCACTGCCCGGCCACGAACGTAACGATGCTGGCGGCATCACGGTGGGTAAGGGGGATCATGGCCGAAGCCGCCGCCCCCATCGCCGCGCTGATCCCCGGCACAACCTGCACCGGCACGCCCGCTGCAAAGCAGTCCTCGGCCTCTTCGCCGCCGCGCCCGAACACGAACGGATCGCCGCCTTTCAGCCGCACCACGTCATTCCCGGCCAAAGCCTCGCGCACCAGCAGGGCGTTGATCTCTTCCTGCTTCATCGTGTGGCGCGACCGCTGCTTGGCCACCGAAATCATCCGGCAGTCCTTGGGCGCCATCGCCAGAATCGAAGGATCGACCAGCCCATCGTGCACCAGCACGCGCGCATTCATCACCAGCCGCGCCGCGCGCAGCGTCATCAGGTCCGCGTCGCCCGGCCCAGCGCCCACCAGAAACACGGTTCCGATTCTTGAAGAAGAATTGCTCATGACGGGGCAGATGGGCGCGGGCCGCGCAACCTGCCAGCGAGAAACCTTTGCCCCCCGCCTAGATCAGCTTTAGCCACCCAAGCATCGACCACCCCACTCACCGTCATCCTGGGCTTGACCCGGGATCCCGCTTCTTCACTCAAAGCACGGCGTGGCCGCATAGCGGGACCGCGGGTCAAGCCCGGGGTGGCGAGCATGGAGCCTATGCCTCGGGCGCGTGACCCGGCTTGCCCATCGCTTCGGCCAGCGCCCGCAAACCCTCGCTATCCTTCAGGTTCACGTCCTGTTGCGGAAAAGGGATCTGCACACCATGCTCCCCAAACAAGCGCCACACGCGCCACAGCACATCTGACCGCACATTGCCCACGCCGCCTTCGGGATCGTCAATCCACACCACCATCGTCATGTCGATGCTGCTCGGCCCGAACCCGCTGAGCAGCACACCGGGCGAGGGGAAGGGCAGCACGCGCGGCGTGGAGGTGATCGCCTCCAGCAACAGCTTCTCCACCTGATCCAGGTCACTGCCATAGGCCACGCCGATGGGAATATTGATCGCCACCTCGCGTGAGGAATAGGACCAGTTCTCCACCTGCTGCGTCATCAGGTTTTCGTTCGGAATGAGATACTCACGGTTGTCGCGGGTGGTGACGGACACCGCGCGTATGCCGATCTTCTTCACCTCGCCAAACGAATTGCCCTTGCCATCGTTCACGGCAATCACGTCGCCGGGCTTGATGGATCGGTCCATCAGCAGAATGATCCCGGCGATCAGATTGCCGAACGTTTTCTGCAGACCAAACCCGATGGCAAGGCCGAATGCGCCCGAAAACACCGTCAGCGCCGTCAGACTGATGCCCAGCACATCGATGCCGACAAGGAACGACACGCCCCACACCACAATTGTGGCGATCTTCTCGCCCAGCAATTGCTGCGTGCGGTCCAGACTGTCGATCCGGCGGAATGTGCGCCGCGCCAGCTTGCCGATCAGATGGGCAGACATGAACACCAGCACCATCACGATCAGGATGCGCAGCGCTCCCCAGACCGAGATATGGTAGGTTCCCATATCGAAGCCGATCTCGTTCAGCACGCGGATCACGTCCGCCACCCGGCTGCGAAAATCGCTCAAGATTGCCCCCCCAAGATCGCCTTGCCCGGCGCCGCCCAGGCGGCCAAACCACGCTCAAGATCGGCGATCAAATCCGCCGTATCTTCCAACCCGATAGAAAGCCGCACGCCAAAGCAATCCGCAGGTTCCATCCCCGGCAAAGGCCACGAACTCGCCGTGCGAATGCTGGCGGGATCAACCGGCGTGGCAAGGCTTTCAAACCCGCCCCACGAATAACCGATGCCAAACAGCGAAAGCGCATCGATCAAGGTATCGCGCGCCGCACTCGTCCCGCCTTTCAGCACAAAGCTGAACAACCCGCACCCGCCAGAAAAATCGCGCGCCCACAGATCATGCCCCGGCGATCCCGCCAGCATCGGGCACAGCACCCGCGCCACCTCGGCCCGCCCGGAAAGCCACTGTGCAATCGCCAATGCCGAAGCCGTCTCCGCCTCCAGCCGCAGCTTCATCGTCCGCAATCCCCGCAGCATCAGCGAAGCATCATCGGGCGAAACCACATTGCCCAACCCCTGCGCCCGCACGCGCAGCTTGCCATACCACTCAGGCCCAGCAGAGGCAGACCCCATCATGCAGTCCGAATGGCCGGAAACATGCTTGGTCAGGCTCATCACGCTGATGTCCACGCCATGCGCCAACGCGGCAAAGCCCAGTGCAGAGGCCCAGGTATTGTCCAGCACAGACACAATCCCGCGCGCCTTGGCCGCCGCCGCCAGCGCCGGAACATCCTGCACTTCCATCGTCAAACTGCCGGGGCTTTCCAGCAAAACGCACCGCGTCCGCTCACAACAGGCCGCTTCGAACGCGGCCAGATCGGTAGGATCGAACCACCGCGTCTCCACCCCAAAATCCCGCAACAACCCGCGCCCCATCGCCCGGCTCGGCTCATAGGCATTGTCGGTCATCAACAGCACATCGCCCGGCCGCAACACGGTGAGCAACACCCCCGCAATCGCCGCCACCCCGGACGGATAAAGCACCGTCCCAGCCGCCCCCGGCTCCACCTGTGTCAGCGCCTCAGCCAAAGCCCACTGCGTAGGCCCTCCACGCCGCCCGTAGTAGAAGTTCCCATCCTCATTGGCCGGAGCGCTGCGCAGCGCCGCCATATCGGGATAGAGATGCGTGGAAGCCCGCCAAACCGCCGGATTGACCACCGCGCCGGGATGCTCCGGCGTCCCCGTCCACCCCGCACGCCGCCCCGCCAACACCCCGCGCGTTGCGGGGCCAAGGGCGTCAAAATCATCAGAACTGCTCATTGTCTGGGCGATAGCAGAGGGAAGGGGCGGGAGTCATGGGGTTAGGTGACGGATTAAACTCCCTCGCGATCAGATGTGAGAGAAAGCTATTCGCTCTCAGCAAAGGTGTCCAAATCCAAGTTTTTGAGGCGCATACGCACGCCATTTAGAAGCCGGACTTCCCTTTCAATCTCCAGAATCCGAGATCCAATGAACTTTGCAATCGGTGGCGCTACTGCGTTGCCAATGAATCTCCCTCTGCGACCGTCCATCCCTCTGGGAACCCCATCAGTTTCTCGCACTCGTTCCAAGTCAAGTTTCTGGCCACAGACAATGGGGCGATCGGTGTGGCCGCCTTGATGGCGTCCAGTTTGGGCACGTAACGTGGGGCTAAAGCTTGCTGCTTTGGTATACCCGAAGCCGCCGCGACGTTGAACCAGAAGCGGATCGTCTGAAAGAGAGCTTTCCGAAAGTTCTGATCCAGCTTTCCTCCCCGACCAGCGCGCCGCTCGCGTCGGATAATCCCTAAGCAATTCGCTGCTGTCAGTATAGAACTTGTAGGAAAGTTCGGACTTATAACTTCCGATAAGGAATACTCTTTCTCGATTTTGGGGAATGCCGACGCTGAGAAGGTTGCACGAGAACCATATCCCCAAATACCCGATCTCTTCGAGCTCGTCGATAACCCGTTCAAAGTCACGGCCGTTGTCTGCGCTGAGGAGCCCGGACACATTTTCAAGGACAATCCAGCGAGGTTTTTTGATTGCAGCAAGTTCCGCAAACTTGAAGAAAAGGCCGCTTCTTCTTCCGTCAAGACCTTCACGCTTAGAGTTTGCATGGCTAAGATCTTGGCATGGCCATCCGGCGCTCCAGAGTTCGGCATTTGGGATTTCCTCCGGCACAAGGCTATTAATATCTCCATGAAGCGGTACTGTCGGCCAGTGCCGCTTCAAGACTTTTTGACAATACTCGTCTATCTCGCAATGGAATGCAGGTGAGAGTCCGGCCTGTTGAAAACCAAGATCGAACCCTCCAACGCCAGCAAAAAAGGATGCAAACCGCATGAGTCCTCCATATGTGTGGATAAAACATATAGCGAACATGGCTCAGGTCAATGGGTCTGCTCGGGATTGGAGGTGATAACTCATGGTTCGTAATCGCAGTTCAAAGGGGGCGCATTTTGCCCCGGCGAACACCCTGACACATTCGCCGGATGCTCGATTGAAATGGCTTGATGCCGCAAGCGCGTCATTCGTCAACCCAAGCAAAGCGAACCATGTCTATTATCGTAAGATATTGGAGTTGTTGTGGCCGGAGGGGCATGGCTTGCCCGGTCCTGCAATCACTGAATCTCAAATTCGTGAGCATCTGGCGCCCTATCGCGATCCCTTTCGGCGTATGCGTGAATTGCAAGGCGACGAAGGATTCAAATCAATCGTTAAAAGCGGGGTGGCCTATCAACTTCAGTCGCCTGAATTGTCACCCAAAAAGGAGCCGCGGACAAAGCCAGGCGCCGCACTGTGGAGAAAAATCAAGCAGGATTGCGATGGCACTTGTGCAAAATGCGGCAGGAAAGAGCCGGAAATCACGCTTTCCCCAGATCATCGTAGGCCAAGAAGTAGAGGTGGCACAGGTGATGATTTGAATTGGCAACCACTGTGCCAATCATGCAATATCCTTAAGAGTGCGGCCTGCCAGGGTTGCGAAAAGGAGTGTGGCGTATGTTACTGGGCATACCCTGAACAATATGCCCAACTCGAAATTGATGATTTGTTCAGGAGAAAAATACAGCAAGAATCTGAGAAGAAGAAGGTTCCACAAAATGAAATCCTGCAAGAAATCTTGAAAAAATATTTCCGAGAGTATTAGTTGTTGAAAGGGAGATTCTGTCAAAAATAGGTTCTATCTTTGGGCTGTGCTGAAGAATTTATTTACTAGAATGACTGTAGTGTTGAACGCACTTCTGCGGGCTTCTCGGCGGCAGAAATTTTGGCGTGCTGGGCGGCAAGGATGGCGCGGAGCTGTTCGACTTCGGCATCGGGCAGGCCCAGATCGACAAAAACATTGCCGGAACCGCGTACTAGTTCGAAGTCGTTGTCTTGATCAGTCATGCCTATGCCCCACAACTCAAGCCACCCCCGTCGCCTTAGGCGTAGCCGGGTCCAGCCCCCACTCGCTCCACGAACCATCGTAAAGCGAAACGTCCTCCTTGCCGATCAAATGCGCGGCGAAGATCAGCACATTCGCGGTCATGCCCGATCCGCACGAGGTTATCAGCGGGCGCGCCAAATCCACGCCAGCCGCCTGGAACAGCGCCTTGATCGCGTCAGGCGCTTTCCACGTGCCGTCGGGGTTGAACAGGCTGGCATAGGGCACATTGCGCGCGCCGGGGATGTGGCCGCTGGCCAGCGCCGGGTTCGTTTCGGGCACATCGCCGGTAAAGCGGCCTGCGCCGCGGGCGTCCACCACCTGTTCGGCCTTGCTGCCCAGATTGGCGAGGACATCGGCCTTGCTGCGCACATGGCTGTCATCGGACCACACGGTAAAGTGCCGCTGCCGCAGCGTTTCGGTGCCCTGCGCGCATTTGCGGCCTTCGGCTTTCCATTTGGCGATGCCGCCATCGAGCAGCGCCACGTTCTGCGCGCCGAACATCGTCAGCATGAACCACGCGCGCGTGGCGGTCTTCACCGGGCTGTCGTCATAGATCACGATGCGGCTGCCATCGCCAAGGCCGAGCGCCTGCATGCGGCTGGCGAATTTCTCGGGCGAGGGCAGGGTGTTGGGCACCGGCGAGGCCGAGTCTACCAGTTCGCCAAGGTCCATGAACACCGCGCCGGGGATGTGGCAGGCTTCGTATTCCAGCAGCGGCACGCGGCCATGCTCCGGCAAAAATGCGGTGGCGTCGACAATGCGCAAGTCGCTCGCGCCCATCTCGTCGGCGAGCCACTGGGTGGAAACCAGCGAATCCATAAGTTCTCAATGCTCCTGCCTGCTGCGCACGACCCGTCTTTGCGAGTTCGCACGTGCGGCAGACTAGACGCGGGTGTGATGGGCGTCACCATGAAAAAACGGTCAGATGACAACTGTTTTTGGCGGCTTGGAACTTAGGCGAATTGCGGCACCGTCAGCTCACGCTGACCCACCTGCGCATAGACCCGCGGCCCATGATCCAGCCGGAAAGGCTGCAAACGCAAGGCATTGGCGCTTTCTTCCAGACCCACCACAAAGGCGCGGCGCAGGCAGAAGGGTTCGTTGGGCAGCCCTTCCACCGCAATCCGCACCAGCGGCACGAACAGCGCCGCGCTCCCATGCCGAATCGGCGTTATGGCGCTTAGCGGAAGGCGCAATTCGCCTGTTAGAACAACGGCTTCTCCTGCTGCGAGCGCCGGAACGCGGTGCAATACCGGCGCATCGCTTGCGCCCAGTTGCTCCTCTGCCGGGCGTGAAGCATGGGCGGCGGTCATGTCGGCGCGCACCACGATCTGGTCCAGATCGGACCTTGCGGTCAGAACAAGGCGATAGGCCAGTGTCGCATTCATCAGGCTGGCACTCATCCGCACCGACTCCAGTTCCAGCGTGAGCGGGGGAGGCGCAAGCGCAGGCTCGGGCGCAGGCTCGGGCGGGGCGGCAAGCGGTATGACCGGCGGCGCGAACGCTGGCTGCGCGATCTCCCGCCCCCGCCGCCGCAGGACCAGCAGTGCCATCCCGCCAAGCCCCACCAGCGCGACAGCGCCCGCCACCCACGGCCACCAAGGCGCGCTGTCATCACGGGTAACTTGCGGTAAAACAGGGATTTCTGTCGGGAGTGCAGGCGGTTCAGCCATCGACGCTGATGGCCCGGCCAACGGCGGCGCGGCGCTTGGCGTTACTACCGGCGCGCTGGTGGATGCACGCGCAGAGGGGGGAGGCGAAGGGCGGGTTGTGGGACTTGCCGCCACACTGGTTGCCGGTTCGGGCGGCAGCGTTATCGTCGGCGCGGCGGAGGGCGCGGGTGTTGGTTCCGCTGTTGGAGCGACGCGCGGTGGCGGGGCGTCGGGGGTAACCGGGCCTTGCGCAGTCGGCGTCGGGGAGGACGCTGGCGGCAACTGGTAGCTGCCAACATCCTGCGCCGCCGCCGGGAGGGCAGCGAGCAGGATCGTGGTGGTGAGAAGTGCATGCCCCGCGCGGATCGTCATGGCGGTTGGAAAGGGGCGTGGCGGTTTAATCGCGGCTGAACCAAAGGGCGTTGTCCGGCCACTTGCCCTAACCCTGCGACAAGTGCATGGGACGAGGCGATTTTGCACCTGTTGGCGGCCTTTGCGTGCGCCTAGGTGCAGTTAGGTGCATCTAGGTGCACTTCGGAAACACAGGCTGAATCATGACGAAGACACCGCTTTTTCTCGGGCAAAACAGCAGCTTGCCAGCTTCTCCGGAAGAGGCCGTGCTGGATTACGTGCCCAACCCGCGCATCGGCGCGCTCTACATGATCCGTTTCGCCGCGCCCGAATTCACATCGCTCTGCCCGGTCACCGGCCAGCCCGATTTCGCGCACTTGGTGATCGATTATGCGCCGGGTGAAACCATCGTGGAATCAAAGGCTTTGAAGCTGTTCCTCGGATCGTTCCGCAACCACGCAGGCTTTCATGAGGACGTGACGGTCGGCATCGGCCAGCGCCTGTTCGATGAAATGAAGCCGCAATGGCTCCGCATCGGCGGATATTGGTATCCGCGCGGCGGAATTCCCATCGACGTGTTCTGGCAAAGCGGCGCGCCGCCAGCTGGACTTTGGCTTCCAGATCAAGGGGTTGCCCCCTATCGCGGGCGCGGCTGAGGCGGTTCAGGCAGCCATTGACGGATTGAAAGTGGCGCTCGCCGGAATTTGCGACGCCGCAATTCCCTGCGCTACCCGTCCCGCCCCAAGATCGGTCAACCGCACCCAGATGCGCCGCCGGTCAAGCGGATCGGGTTCGCGCACGATCAGGCCAGCTTCGTGAAACATGGCAAGCCAGCGCAGCACGGTGGCGCCGGGCACATTCGCACCAAGGCCAAGCCCAGTGACGGATATTCGGCGTTTTTCGGCGCAGTTGACATAGAGTTCCAGCAACAGATCCCACGCCGGGTCAGCCACCTGAATTCCGGCGAAAAGTTCCTGCCGCCGCCGCCGTGCGCGGATATTTGCCTTGGCCATCGTGATCAATTGTTCGGTTGTCAGGACGGGTTCGGTTGCCGCCTCTGCACCCTGTTGGCGCAGGAGATCTATCAGCATAGTTGTTATGGCTGCTAGCTTTCCCCGGTCATCGCTGTCCATTGGTCGCGCATCCCAGTTCCTGTCCCGCATCCAACTATGACAACGGGATGAACGTCATGCAACCGCAAATACATGAAATTATAAGCGAAAATGGACGTAATGTCGTGTCGAAACGGGCGCGTTGACGCATCAGATTTCCACTTGGCTACCCAATTCAATGACGCGGTTGGTTGGCAGCTTGAAGAACAGCATCGCACTTTCGGCGTTGCGCACCATCCAGGCGAATAATTTTTCGCGCCACAGCGCCATTCCTGGGCGGCGTGAAGGGACGAGGGTTTGCCGGGCGAGGACGTAGCTGGTTTCCATCGGCCGGAACGCGCCGCCCGCCGCTGGATTGCTAAGCGCGAGTTCCGCGGGCACATCCACCTCGTCCATGAAGCCATAAGTCAGCACGATGCGGTACAGCCCGTGGCCCAAATCCTCGGCATGGCAACGGCTTGCGGGTGAAACATGGGGCACGCCCTCGATCATCACGGTCAGGATCGCCACGCGTTCATGCAGCACATGGTTGTGCTTCACATTGTGGAGCAGGGCGGGCGGCACGCCATCGGTGGTGGAGGCGAGGAACACCGCGCTGCCCTTTACGCGCGGCACGCGGTCCTTGATCGAGCGGATGAACAGATCGATCGGCATGGCATCTTCCGCAAGGCGCGCCCGCACCAGATGCCGCCCACGCGCCCAAGTGGCAAGCAGGGTGAAGGCAATGGCTGCCACCAGCAGCGGAAACCAGCCGCCATCGGGGATCTTGGTGGCGTTTGAGGCGAAGTATAGACCATCGACCAGCAGGAACAGCGCGGTGAGACTGATCGAAAGCACCGGCGGCCACTTCCACACGGAGAACGTGAGAATGCCGAGCATGCAGGCGGTGATGAACATGGTGCCCGTAACCGCGATGCCATAGGCGGCGGCGAGATTGGTGGAACTGCGGAACGACAGCACCAGCAGGATGACGAGGGCGAGCAGACCCCAGTTGACCAGCGGCATGTAGATCTGCCCGGCGGCACGCGCACTGGTGTGCAGTATCTTGAGGCGCGGCAGGAAGCCAAGCTGCACCGCCTGCTGCGACACGGAAAATGCGCCGGATATAACGGCCTGGCTGGCAATGATCGTGGCCATCGTGGCAAGGCCGACAAGCGGCAGACGCGCCCATTCGGGAGCCATGTAGAAGAACGGGTTCTGGACGGTGGACGGATCCACAAGCATCAGCGCCGATTGGCCCAGATAGTTGAGCAACAAGCAGGGGAAGGCGACATAGAGCCAGCCGACCATGATGGCGCGACGGCCAAAGTGGCCCATATCGGCGTAAAGCGCTTCTGCCCCGGTAACCGCCAGCACGACCGAGCCGAGTGCAAGGAAGGCAAGGCCCGGATCGATCAGGAAAAATTCGGCCGCATAGTGCGGGCTGAGCGCCCATAGCACTTCAGGCGCGCGGGCGATGTTGATGATGCCGAGCGTTGCCAGCACGACGAAATAGACCAGCATGACAGGGCCGAACAACTTGCCCATCGCCGCCGTTCCGCGCGACTGGATGGCAAACAGGCCGATGAGAATGGCGATGGAAAGCGGCAGCACCCAGTCTGCCAGACCTGCGTTGACCACCGTCAGACCCTCAACCGCCGAAAGCACCGAGATGGCCGGTGTGATGATCGCATCGCCATAGAACAGCGCGGTCGCGATCAGCCCCAGCGTGGTGATAAGACCGGTCCAGCGGCTTTCACCCAGCTTGCGCCCGATCAGCGCCAGCAGGGCAAGACTGCCGCCTTCGCCCTTGTTGTCTGCCCGCAAGATGACGAGGACGTACTTGACCGTGACGACCAGCGTCATCGTCCAGAAGATCAGCGAGATCACGCCGAAGATATGCGCGCGGTCCACCGTCAGCGGGTGGTGCCCGATGAAGCTTTCCTTCAGCGCATAGAGCGGCGAGGTGCCGATATCGCCAAACACGACCCCGACAGCGCCAAGAGCCAGCGCGGCGAGTGATTCCTTTTCGGCGGAATGCCCGGATGTTTCGTTCATGGGCAAGGCAGCTATGCGCGTTGTTGCGGCTTTGCGACCGACTTTACGCAATCTTTATGGCGCGGGCGAAATTCCACCGCGAAGCTTTACGGCCATCGGCGGCAGAGAGCGGGCTGGAAGAAATCTCGGTGGGAGCCGACGCCATGCCATTGCCTGCAAAAGAAAAACGCCGAGCTGCTGCGCGGCGGCGCATTCGCAATCTTGCTGCCCGTGGCGCAGGGGCAGGGCTGGTGGTGCTTGCCGCAGGGCTGGGGCTGGGTGGTCATGCGGTTGTGCGCGAACATGGCGCGGGCGCGTTTGCCTGCGCGGTAATGCTGCTGGCGTTTATCGCATTGAGCATTGGGTTGGCGCTGCTGGTTGAGGGGGCAGGGCTGTTTGGCACGGTGCCGATGCCGCCGCGCAGCTTTTTGAAGTGATGTCCTGCATGCGCACTCGACAATGTGGCGAACGCGGGGCCAAATGGCGGTAATGGCCGCGCTGCGATCCGATACCGAGAATCTGCACCCCGGACCTTTTGGCACGGTGACCGGCCATGCAGTGTCGCTGGGCACGACTGCTCTGGTTACGCTGGCGGGTCTGGCGATTGCCGGACATGGGACGATTGCCAACATCGGGCTGCTCTATCTGCTGCCGGTGCTGGTGGCGGCGACACGGTACGGGTTGCGGACCGGGATCGTGACGAGTCTGGTATGTTCGCTGGCGTACAACTTCTTCTTCATTCCCCCGACGCACACGTTCACAATTGAAGACCCGCAGAACATCGTGGGCGTGATGGTGCTGCTGGGGGTGGCGATTGTGGCGAGCAAGCTGGCCTCACACGCGCGTGGACAGGCGCTGATTGCCCGGGCCAGCGCAGCGCAAAGCGCGATGCTGGCGGGTTTTGCGCGGCAATTGACCGGCATTTCGACAATGGACGCGCTGGCCCAGATGCTGTGCCGGACCATCGGCGAATTGCTGGATGGCGATACCGTGCTGCTGGTGCGCGATGAGGGCACGATCGCAGTTGCGGCATCGCTGCCCGAAGGATTCCGCCCTGACCCCATTGATATTGCAGCGGCCAGTCTGGCATTTGAACGCAACCGGCCTGCGGGGCTGGGCAGCGACATGGGCGGCGCGTCGGAATGGCTGTTTCAACCGGTCGGCACGGGTGAGCGGGTAATCGCGGTGTTCGGCATTGCGCGGCAAGATGCAGCCATGCCGCTGGCGCAGGAGCGGCGGCCATTGCTGGAAAGCCTGCTCGATCAGGCGGGGCTGGCGCTGGAGCGGATCGCGCTGGAGCAGGAAATGGCGGGGCTGGCGCAAGTGCGCGAACGGGACCGGTTGCGCCATGCGCTGCTATCTTCGGTCAGCCATGATTTGCGCACGCCGCTGACCACGATCCTTGGCACGTTGGGCGCAATGCGCGCGGCAGACGGGGAGCAGGCGCAGCAACTGGCGACGACGCGCAGCGAGGCCGCCCGTCTGCACCGTTTCGTTGACAACCTGCTCGACATGGCGCGGATCGAGGCAGGCGCGCTGGATCGGCGGATCGAGGCGGTGGACCTGTCCGAAGCGGTGGCGGCAGCGGTGGATGATATGGCGCGAACGCTGGGCGGGCAGGCGGTGATGGTAGAGATTGCGCCGGACCTTCCGCTGGTCATGGTCGATCCGCAACTGTTCCACCACTGCCTGATCAATCTGATTGATAATGCGGTGAAACATGGCGGACCGACCCCGGTTGCGGTGCGCGCGACACGCGCGGGCAACGCGTTGGTGCTGGCGGTGGAGGATGAAGGGCCGGGCATTCCGCCGGGCGACGAGCGGCGCATCTTCGAGACATTTGCGCGGATCGAAGGGTCTGACCGCAAGGGTGGCACGGGGCTGGGCCTTGCCATTGTGAAGGGCTTTGCCGAGGCGATGGGGCTGGGCGTGGAGGCGGCGAACCGTGGCGGTGGGCCGGGGGCATCGCTGCGTATCCGCTTTGAACCAGCCCAGTTGAAGGAGTTGCCCGAGGGATGAGCAGGCCGATCACGGTGGTGGTGGTGGACGATGAACCGGCAATCCGGCGGCTGTTCCACGCCAGCCTTTCCCGCGCAGGCTATCGCGTGGTCGAAGCGGGCACGGCGCGCGAGGCGATGGCGGCGCTGGCCATCGACAAGCCCGAAGTGGTGTTGCTTGATCTGGGGCTGCCCGACCGCGATGGGCTGGAACTGATCCCGCTGATCCGGGGCGCGGGGGCGGCGGTGATCGTGGTTTCGGCGCGCGATGCGACAGCGCAAAAGGTGGCAGCGCTGGATCTTGGGGCGGACGATTATGTATCCAAGCCGTTCGACAGCGAGGAAGTGCTGGCGCGCATCCGCACCGCGCTGCGCCACCGATTGGCGAGCGAGAGCGTGACATCGGTGGTGCGCAGCGGCGCGGTGGAGATCGATCTGGTGGCGCGGATCGTGCGCAAGCGGGGAGAGGAAGTGCATCTGACGCCCAAGGAGTATGACCTTCTGGCGATGCTGGCCAAGGCGGCAGGACGGGTGGTGACGCACGCGCAATTGTTGCGTGCGATCTGGGGGCCAGGGCACGAAAGCGACGTTGAATATTTGCGCGTGGCGGCGCGCGGTATCAGGCGGAAACTGGAGGATGATCCGGCGCGGCCAAGCCTGTTGCGCAACGAACCTGGCGTGGGGTATCGGCTGCTGGCGGGTTGAATTTCAGCCCTGTTCCAGTTCCTCGTCCAAGCTGTGCAGCGCGTTGCACAAGTGGATGCCGACCATGCGCAGTTCAAGCCGGTCAGCTTCTTCGAGCGCTTCGGCAATTGCCTTGTACAGACGTGCGAGTTCGTTCGAAACCGGTTGTCCTGCAGCAGCTTGATTATGCACGGCCAGCGTCGCTCCGATCAACCGGCGCGTCGTTTCGACGCGTGTTTCCGGGGGCAGTCTGCACCATATCGGCGGTATCGGAGGAAGCATGGACGCGCTTTGTCCGCGAATGGGCCGAGCCTTGGCCATCGGCCTTAATCACCCATCGGCCTTTGCTGATGCGGCGCAACGCCTTGCCACAACCAAGGCAATGCGTGGCGTAATAGAGCGGTTCACGGACCACAGCGCTACGGTTTGGTTTGTGGAAACCGAGAAGGCATCTCAAGGAAATCACGTTTCAATCCGAATCCGATCCAATTTCTTTTGGCAGATTGCACGGATAAAGCGTGGTTTGGATAGCTTATCGAAAGTTATGATAACGCACTTTGTCACCCCAGAGAGGTGACAAAAGTTGCGTTTGGCGGCCGTCAGGGCTTCAAATATTGCCGATTATCGCAGGGCCAGCACTTCATCCGTGCCGAGGCGGGCGATGGCGAGCGTGGCGGCGCGGCGTGAATCGATCCAGCGACCATTGGCAAGCTCTACGTCGTAGCGGACATCGCTGCCGGCGGCGGTGCGATAGAGGCGGGCGGCATCATCCTTGCGTCCGACCATCTTGTAGGCGGTGCCGAGGTTGATGAGTGCAAGCGGATCGCCCTGCCGCGCAAGCTCGCTGGCTTCGATACGGTTGATGGCGGCGAGGGGGCGACCGGCCATGATCTCGTGATAGCCGACATCACCACTGGGCAGCGAAGGCGCGGGCACGGTCAGCGGAGGGGTGACCATGACGGCCGACTGGGTGAGGAGTGCAGCGGCAAGGAACAGGCTGGTCGACATCAAGGCTCTCCGTTTCTGAATGCGTTTGTTGGGTGGAGTATGCGCTGATTCTCTGCGTCTGCAATCAAACTGAAATATTGTCACAAAAGTGCAATCATCTAAGTCCCGCAATTCCGCGTTTCTTGTCAAAAATGTCTTACAGCCGTCATGTTTTTTGACACAAAACTGTCAGGAAACCGCAAACAGGCTGTCACTTTGCATCCCTAGACGGTCCCTCGCGACGGCTGGAATTTGCTCCCGCCGCTTATCCTTGGGGGATTTCAAGTGAAGACCAACCACGGCCTGTTCCTCGTCGGCTGCAGCGCGATTGCGCTCGCCGGCTGCGGCCCCACCGACATTGCTTCGCCCGGCACCGGCGGCAATGTAGTCATCAACCAGCCTGCGCCCACACCGACGCCGACGCCAACGCCGACTTCGAGCGGTGTTGTTGCGGCTGCTGGCTGCCCGACCATTTCCAATCCGACGGCACTGACCGATTCGGGCACGGTGACCTCGTCGCAGGGTTCATGGCGCGTGTGCACACTGCCTTCGCGCATCACCGCGTCGACCACGCTGCCCAAGATCGCTGGCCTGCTCTATTCGATGAACGGCCGCGTGGACGTGGGCACCGACGCCGGGTTCAGCAGCACCAGCACCGGCGTGACGCTGACGATCGAACCGGGCGTGATCCTGTTCGGCAACACCGGCACTTCGTGGCTGGCTGTGAACCGTGGCAACCGCATCAACGCCACCGGCACCGCCACGGCGCCGATCATCTTCACCAGCCGCGACAACGTGCTTGGCCTGAACGGTGAAACGTCGCAGGGCCAGTGGGGCGGCGTCGTGCTGATGGGCCGCGCGCCGATCACCGATTGCACCACCGGCGCAGTTGCCAGCGGCGGAACCGCCAGCACGTGCGAACGCCAGACCGAAGGCGCTGCAGATCCTGCGCTTTACGGCGGCACCAACTCGGCCGACAACAGCGGCACGATGAAGTATGTCCAGATCCGTTATTCGGGCTTCGTCCTTGGTTCGAACTCCGAACTTCAGGCGCTGACGCTTGAAGGCACCGGTTCGGGCACCACGCTTGAATACATCCAGAGCTACAACAGTTCGGACGATGGCGCTGAATTCTTCGGCGGCACGGTCAACATGAAGCGCTACATCGCGGTTGGTGCTGACGATGACAGCCTCGACATGGATACCGGCGTGCAGGCAAACCTGCAGTATCTGCTGCTGATCCAGCGTTCGGGTCAGGGCGATGGCCTGATGGAACTCGACAGCAACGGCAACGAAGCCCAGACCCCGCGTCAGGTTTCGCGCATGTCGAACGTGACGGCGATCCAGCCTGCGACGAGCAGCAACAACGAAGCCAACGCACAGGCCTCGCTGTTCTTCCGTGGCAACTCGGACATCTCGCTTTACAACAGCGTGATCGCAACCCCTGCCAACCAGTGCATTCGCATGAACGGTTCGGGCGGCACGGCTTCGGCAACGCTGACCGCACGTTCGGTGGTGATGACCTGCTCGGGCACGGGCGATGATCGCTTCATCGGTTCGGGTGCTTATACGGCTGCACAGGTTGCCGGGTTCTTCGGTTCGGGTGCGAACGGCAACAACGCCGGGCTGACCTCGACCCTGACCGGTGGCTTCATCAATGGTGCCAACGAAACTGCGGTTGCTGCGTTTGACGTGACCACGCTGTCTTCGTTCTTCTCGGCTGTGACCTACATTGGCGCAGTAAAGGACAGCACCGACACCTGGTATGCCGGTTGGACCTGCAACAGCGGTGCCGCCAACTTCGGCACCACCAGCACGGCTTGCACGGCGCTGCCGACGACCTGATCGGCCGCCTTTCGCTGAGACGGGGGTGGCCGGTGACGGCTGCCCCCTTTTCAGCACCAGAGAACACACTTTTCCCCAGGGGGGACTTCGACATGAATACGTCGCGGCTCGCAACCATGCTGCTGCTTTCCACCGCGCTTCTGGCGCCGTCCATTGCCTTTGCGCAGGACGCCCAAAGCGCCCCTGCGGACGCTGTCCCTCCCGCTGATGCTGCGGCAGAAGCGCCCATCGATCCCGCTGCCGAACAGCCGCAGGACGAGGCGGCCGAAGTTTCCATTCCCGGCGGCGAGATCGTGGTCACCGGCGCGCGTGATCGCAATTACCAGCGCTCTGCGCCGCAGGTCGTCTCCGTCCTCGGCACCGCCGAAATCGCGCGGACCGGCGAAGGCAACATTGCAGGCGCACTTGGCCGCGTGACCGGCCTGAGCGTGGTCGGCAACGGCTATGTCTATGTGCGTGGCCTTGGGGATCGCTATTCGCTGGCGCTGCTGAACGGCATGCCGCTGCCTAGCCCCGAACCGCTCAAGCGCGTGGTTCCGCTTGACCTGTTCCCATCAAGCATCATCGCATCGACGCTGGTGCAGAAGTCCTATTCGGTGAACTACCCCGGCGAATTCGGCGGCGGCGTGGTGAACCTCACCACCAAGTCCAGCCCGGCCGAACCGTTCATCACTATCGGCGCAGGCGGTGCTTGGGACAGCGAAACGACCAACCAGTTGGGCTATACCTACTATGGCTCCAGCACCGACTGGACCGGGTTCGACAACGGCCAGCGCGATTATACCAACGCGCTCCAGACGTTCTTCGACAGCGGTGAGCGGCTGAGTTCGGGCAAGCTCGACAATGTCGAGATCGGCAAGGGCATCGTCAATACGCGCAACGGGCTGATCCAGAAGATCCCGAACATGCCGGGCAATGGCTCGCTCTCGCTTGCGGCGGGCAAATCGTTTGAACTGGGCGCGGTGACGCTGGGCGTGATTGCCACGGCGGGATACAACAACAAGTGGCAGACGCGCGATGTGACCAGCCAGACATCGGTCGAATCCGATCTGGCCGATCTGCAGTCCAATTTCCGCCGCGTGGTGACGGACAACCGCGTTGTGGTGAACGGGATGCTGGGGCTGGGTCTGGAATGGGATCGCAACAAGATCCGCTGGACCAACCTTTATATCCGCGACACTTTGAAGAACACGCGTCTTGGCCTTGGCCAGCGCAACCAGACGACGGTCGATTATCAGCAGCAGGACACGGCCTGGTTTGAACGCCAGCTGATCGACACGCAGATCGTGGCCGAACTCAAGCCGGTGGACGGTCTGAGTGTCGACCTGCGCGGCGGCTTTGCCAATTCGCAGCGTGAAGCTCCGTATGAGCTGGGCTTTGAATATGTGCGCACGAACGTGGCGTCGGACCCGCTGGGTGAATTCTTCGTCAACAATCTGGACGGCAACGCAGGCCGCGCCACGGTTAGCTTCTCTGACCTGAACGAGGATCTGTGGACCGGCGGGATCGACGTTTCGTACAAGATCATGCCCACGGTTACTGCGACGGTCGGTTATGCCTATGTCGATACGCGCCGCACCAGTTCGCGCCGCGATTTTCAGTGGCGCGCGGTGGATCTGCCCGATGGCGTGAATATGTTCCGCCCCGATTATCTGCTGAGCAATGCAGTGATCGAGGCGTTCGACGTGAACCTGATCGACACCAACGAAGGCAATCCGGCGTTCCTCGCCACGCTGCGCAACCACGGTGCCTATGCCAAGGTGGACGCACAGCTGACCGATACGCTGCAGCTGGATGCAGGCGTGCGGTATGAGACGGCCAAGCTGGTCGTGTCGCCAGTTCAGGTGTTCAACGATGGCGCTACCACCGCCACGCCGACTGCGCTGAACAACGATTACTGGCTGCCCGCAGCGACGCTGACCTGGTCGTTCCGCGATGACATGCAGTTGCGCGTCAACGCATCAAAGACCATCGCCCGCCCGCAGTTCCGCGAGCTGATCTATCAGTTCTACTTCGATCCTGACACCAACCGCCAGTATCGCGGCAACCCGAACCTGCAGGACAGCCAACTGACCAACGCCGAAGCCCGTTATGAGTGGTACTTCGACCGCGATCAGCGTTTCTCGGTGGCGGGCTTCTTCAAGCGGATCAACAATCCGATCGAAAGCTTCGTTGCGCTGGAAAGCGACAACTTCATCACCAGCTTCGCCAATGCGCCCAAGGCAGACCTTTACGGCGCGGAAATCGAGCTGCAGAAGTATTTCGACCTGAGCGATTGGGGCGGCATGTGGGAATCGCGGCGCTTTGCGCTGATCCCCAACTACACCTACACCAAATCCAAGCTGAAGGTGCAGGACGGCGACCAGACTTCGTACTACCTTGCCGCATCAACCCGCGCGCTGGATTACTTCCGCAATGGCGCGCCGCTGACCGGGCAGAGCGAGCACATCGTCAACGTGCAACTGGGGCTGGAGGACACCGACGGCCTTTCGCAGCAGACGATCCTGTTCAACTATGCCAGCAAGCGCGTGTTCAGCCGTGGCTTGCTCAACACCGGACAGCCGGACATCTTTGAAGATCCTGGCCTGCGCATCGACTTTGTTGCGCGTCAGGGCTTCGATGTGTTCAAGAAGCAGGTGGAATTGAAGTTCGAAGCCCGCAACATCACCGGCCGTCGTCATATCGAATACCAACAGTCGGGCGAAAACCGCGTCGAGGTGAACTCCTATGACGTGGGCCGGACCTTTGCGCTTTCGGCTTCGATGAC
Source organism: Novosphingobium sp. (assembly GCF_030696665.1). Lineage (GTDB taxonomy): Bacteria > Pseudomonadota > Alphaproteobacteria > Sphingomonadales > Sphingomonadaceae > Novosphingobium. The sequence goes on along the minus strand of NZ_JAUYRV010000046.1, from coordinate 528,951 downwards.
GTTCTGATCCAGCGGTTCAATCAACCACCCTCAGGAGGCGGCCCTTCACCGGGGCCGCCTCTTTTTTGTGGCCTTGGAATCATCGCGACAAAAAACCCCGCCACGGCGAGGCCGGGCGGGGCGTTTTGGTTTGCGGGGCGTAGATTTATGGCCTGTCGAGCACATACCCCAACGAGCGCACTGTGCGCAGGGGCGATCCCGCGCCTACATCGCGCAGGGCGCGGCGCAGGCGGCTGACCCATGCGTCTACGGTGCGTTCGTCGATGGGTTGATCGTGCTTGCCCAGCGCGGTGATGAGTTGCTGGCGGCTGAAGACGTGGCCTGGCTGCTCCATCAGGTAGCGCAGCAGGCGCAATTCGTTGGGCATCAGCATCAGCGGGCGGTCGCGCCAGCGGGCCTGCAGCGCGGAAAGATCGAGCGTGAGATCGCCCAGCTTCAATACGCGGGCGGGGGCATCGTGTTCGGGCAACTGGATCGACAGCACGCGGTCCAGCAGTGCGCTGCGGTCTACCGGGCCGAGGATATAGTCGTCGGCCCCGGCGCGAAGGGCGCGGCGTTTGGCCTCGGCGTCATCGTCCTCAAGGATCATGGTGATGTGGGCGTCCTGCCCCAGACTGTCGGCGCAGCGCAGGCGACGGCACAGTTCGAGGCCGGACATTTCAGGCAGCACCCAATCGATGAAGGCCCACGGCTTGCCTTCCATCAGCGGCAGGGGGCCATCGGACTTCCAGCGATGGAACACCACGCGCAAATCTGAATGCTGGAAAGTTTCACGGCCCCCCGAAAGGTCATCCGTCAGCAAAATGTCGATACGCCGCATGTGAAGAAAGCCCCTGTCGATGAAGGCTTTCTGTCGCTGTTTTGTGACGGGCGAATGACGATGTTACAGCGATTGCATGGTTTTGGGGCGCATGGATTTCTGGGCAAGTGTCAAAGCCCACCCCGCTGCGACTAACTTCACGACGTTCAGTAAGTCTCGCGGCCCTCCCGCAGGCGGGAGGGCGTTCACAGTGCTGTCTTTCCCCCTCCCGCAGGCGGGAGGGGTTGGGGGTGGGCCTCTCGACCTTAAACCGGCAGGCCTACGTAGTTTTCGGCGATGCTGGTCTGTGCTGCGGTGCTGGTGGCGATATAATCGAGTTCGGCCACCTGCATTGCGCGTTCGAACGGGCCGTCATCGGGGAAGCGGTGCATCAGTTTGGTGAGCGACCATGAGAACCGCTCGGACTTCCACACGCGGGCCAGCGCCTTGGCCGAGTAGCCTTCGACCGCATCGTTGCTGGCGTGCTTGAAGTAGGCGGTGAGCGCTTCGGCAGCGTAGTGGACGTCGCTGGCGGCAAGGTTCAGGCCTTTGGCACCGGTGGGGGGCACGATGTGCGCGGAATCGCCGCAGAGCAGCAGGCTGCCGTGGCGCATGGGTTCGAACACGTAGGAACGCAGGGGTGCGATCGACTTTTCGATCGAGGGACCGCGCGTGATGTTTGCGGCGGCATCGGGGCCAAGGCGGATGGCGAGTTCGTCCCAGATGCGCTCGTCCGACCAGTCCTCGATCTTCTCGGTCAGCGGCACGTCCACGTAATAGCGGCTGCGTGTGTGGCTGCGCATCGAGGCGAGCGCGAAGCCGCGTTCGTGGTTGGCGTAGATCAGTTCGTGATTGCAGGGAGGCACATCTGCGAGGATGCCGAGCCAGCCGAAGGGATAGACGCGCTCGTATTCGCGCACGGCACTGGCCGGGATGGATTTGCGGCTGGGGCCGTGGAAGCCATCGCACCCGACGATGAAGCGTGCGTCGATGCGCTGGGCGGTGCCATCGAGGGTGTAGGTGACGGCTGGGGCATCGCTCTCGATGTTGTGCAGGGCCACGTCTTCGGCACCGTAGATCACCTGCAGTCCGCGTGAGGGGGCGGCGTCCATCAGATCCTTGGTGATCTCGGTCTGGCCATAAACCACCACGGTCTTGCCGGTGAGGTTGGCCACATCAATGCGGATCAGGCGTTCGCCATCGGCAAGGTTGAAGCCTTCTTCGACCAAGCCTTCTGCGTTGAGCCGGGCATCGAGGCCGAGGCGGGACATCAGGCTAACGGTGATCTGTTCGAGCACGCCAGCGCGGATGCGGCCGAGGATGTAGTCGGGCTGCTGGCGCTCGACCACCACGCAATCGATGCCTTCGGCCTTGAGCAGGTGTCCGAGCAGCAGGCCAGCGGGGCCTGCGCCAATGATGGCGACTTGGGTTTTCATGGCAATTCTCCCACGCAGCCGCGCTGCGATGCGGGCCACTATGGAGAGGAATTTGACATCGGAGGCGCAATCGCGGAAGGCAGCGGCAGGACAAACTGCTGGCACTTTCGGGACATGGCGCAGGCGATACCGACATATTCACTGTACGGTGAGGGCGCGGCGCGGTCTTCCGGCGGTTTTGCGCATATCGAAACGATTGCCGAGCGTAGTGCGCTGCATGACTGGGAAATCGGGGTGCATCGGCACGACCATTTTGTGCAGGTGCTGCTGGTAGAGGAGGGACACGCCGCCGTGGCGCTTGATGGCGCGCAGAGCGGGCTGGAGGGGCCGGGCCGCGTGATCGTGCCTGCTGGCGCGGTGCATGGATTTCGTTTCCGGCAGGGCACGCGCGGGTTTGTCCTCACTCTGTCCACAGACTTTTCCACAAGGGCAAACGGCCCTGCCGATATGCTGTTGGCGGCGCTGGCGCGAGGCGGAATGGCGGCGCTTTCACCCGATGCGGCGCGGCGCGCCTTCTGGCTGGCGCGCGAGATGCTGGGGTTGCAGCAGGAGTGGCAAGAACAAGACCCGCTGTTCATGGCGCTGGCTGAGGCACTGATCCGCTGTGTGGCGGCGGAGGCTGCGCCGGAGGAGGATGCCCGTGACGACCGGCGGCTGGAGCGCTTCCGGCAACTGGTGGAACTGCACTATCGCCAGCACCGCGATCTGGACTTCTACGCAGGCGCACTGGGCATGACCCGCCGCACCCTGTCGCGCATGACGGCAGCGGGGTTGGGGTGCAGCCCAATGGAAGTGATCCACCGCCGCATGGCGCTGGAAGCGCACCGGTTGCTGCGCTTTACCAATGCCACGGCAACGCAAGTGGCAGCGGAACTGGGCTTTGACGACCCCAGTTACTTCTCGCGCTTCTACCAGCGGATGACCGGGCGGCGGCCATCTGAGGACAAGGTTATCGCCGCCTGAAACCGCTTGTTTCGTTTGCAAACTTCGCTATGAAATTTTCACGGATATGAACTTACGGAGAGGTTTGCGAAATGGCCCGGATCAAAACCACCCACGTCGGCAGTCTCCCGCGCGGAGACGAATTGACCCCGCTGCTGCTGGCGCGCGACAAGGGCGAGCCTTATGACGCAGTGGAATTTGACCGCGTTGTGTCGGCTGCGGTTGATGCGGGGGTCAAGGCTCAGGTTGAGGCCGGGGTCTCGGTCGTGTCTGACGGGGAACTGGGCAAGGTTGGCTATTCGACCTACATGATCGAGCGCCTTTCGGGCTTTGGTGGGCACATTGATCGCAAGCCTGCGGCAGATCTGGCCGAAGTGCCGAACCTTGTGAAGAAGCTCTCGGCGATCATGGGCAGCCAGGAATTCGTGCGCGCATCGTGCATCGGTGACGTTCGCCTGATCACGCTCGATCCGCTGCACGAAGACATTCGCCGCTTCAAAGCTGCGCTGGAAAAGCACGCAGCGCCCGATACCGAAGCTTTCCTCAACGCCGCTTCGCCGGGGCTGATTACCGCGTTTCAGGTGAACCGCCACTATCCGACGCACGAGGCCTACCTCGCCGATCTGGTCGATGCGATGCGCGAGGAATACGAGACCATCGTTGCGGCAGGCTTCTACCTGCAACTCGACTGCCCCGATCTGGCGATGAGCCGCCACACCGGCTATCAGGATCTGACCGACGAGGAATTCGTCAAGGTGGCCGAAGCGAACGTCGAGGCGCTGAATGCGGCGACGGCGAACATTCCGCCCGAAAAGATGCGCATGCACATCTGCTGGGGCAACTATGAAGGCCCACACGATCACGACATTCCGCTGGAGCGCGTAGTGGACACGATCATCAAGGCGCGCCCCGCCACAATCCTGTTCGAAGCGGCCAACCCGCGCCACGAACACGAATGGAAGGTGTGGAAGGAGGCCAAGCTGCCGGACCACAAGATCCTTGCACCGGGCCTGATCGACACCTGCTCCAACTATATCGAGCATCCTGAACTGATCGCGCAGCGCATTGAGCGCTTTGCCGCCATCGTGGGTGCGGATCGCGTGGTTGCCAGCACGGACTGCGGGTTCGGCACGTTTGCGGGCTATGGCAAGCTTGATCCCATCGTGACGTGGCGCAAGCTCAAGTCCCTGCGCGAAGGCGCGGACATCGCCGCGGGCCGCCTGTGACGCCTGATGAGCGGCGCGGCGCAGAAGCCGATTGCGCGCGGCTGATAGCGCTTTACGCCAATCTCAACGACGAGGCACGGTGGGATGAAGTGGCGGCGCTCTATGCCGAGGACGGCGTGATGTTCCGCCCGACTGCACCCGATGCGGGCGTGGAAGGGCGCGAGGCGATCCTTGCCGCGTTCAAGGCGCGCGCAGCCCGCACCACTCGGCATGTCTGTTCGAACGTGGTGATCGACGTGGAAAGCCCGACGACGGCGCACGGCACCAGTGCCATGCTGCTGTTCACGGGCGATCCTGTGCCGCTGGTAGGATCGTTCCATGACCGCTTCGTGCTGACCGCCGAGGGCTGGCGCTTTGCAGAGCGGCGGGGTAGCCTGTTGTTCAAGTGATCACTCCTGCCGCCTCCAATCCTGTCAAATCAGCGATGCGCACGCTCGATGTGATCGAGTATGTCGTCGCGCATCGGCAGGGCGCGGTGGCGCAGGAGATCGCAGGCGCGCTGGCGATCCCGGTCAGCAGCCTGTCCTACCTGCTGGCCACTTTGACCGAGCGCGGCTATCTGGCGCGCGAAGGGCGGCGTTATCTGCCGGGGCCGGGGCTTGAGCGGTTGCGCGCGCCCGATGCGGCGCTGACGCTGGAAGATCGCGTAACGCCACTGGTGCGTGCGCTGCGCAGCGAATTGAACGAGACGTCATCGTTCATGGTGCGGCGCGATTGGGACGTGGAAGCGCTGGTGACCGAGGCAAGCGATCAGGCACTGCGCTATGCCGTCGATCCCGGCACGCGGCGGCCGTTGCACGCATTGGCGGCGGGCAAGGTCATGCTGGCGTGGTTGCCCGAGGGCGAATTGGCGCGCTACTTCGAACAGGTGCAACGCGAGCGCTTTACCGCCGCAACACGCACGACCGAGGCTGAATTGCGCGCCGATTTCAGCCGCATTCGCAACGAAGGCATCTGCGTTGCGCGGGAAGAGGCGACGCCCGGCATTTGCGGCACGGCGGTGCCGGTGTGGATCGACCGGCAACTGATGGGTGCGTTCAGCGTGGCCGTGCCAGCAGTGCGCTTTGATGCTGCCAGCGAGGCGCGCATCGCTGCCTTGCTGATCCGCACGGCTGCTGCCATTCAGGCCGGATGATAAAGCCAAACCGCCGCGGTCTGCTGCTGTCGATAGGGGCGATTGCCAGCGCCCTTGCCTTGCCGGTTCCGGCCTTTGCTGCGCGCGATCCCCGGCGTTACCGCGTGATTGTGGACAATGATCTGGCGGGCGATCCTGATGGGCTGTTCCAGCTGGCCCACCATTTGCGGTCACCCTCGGTCGAAATCCGCGCGATCATCGGTTCGCACATGCATGAGAATGAGCCGTGGGGCGGCCCCGGCGATCAGGCGAAGGCATCGGCAGCGCGTGGGGTGGAACTGCTGGGCAAGTTGGGCATGGAAGGCAAGGTTCCGGTCATCGCCGGGGCAGCAAAAGCCATCACGTCAATGCAGGTGCCCACGCGCACGGCGGCGACCGATGTGATCATTGCCGAAGCGATGCGCGATGATGCCCGCCCGCTATTCTATTGCGCGGGTGCGGGCCTTACCGATCTGGCGATGGCGCTGCTGATCGAACCGGCCATTGCCAAGCGCATGACGCTGGTGTGGATCGGCGGGCAGGAATATGAAGGGCTGGGCATTCCGGTACCAAACGCCACACCTGCCGAATACAACCTCACGATTGATACGGTGGCCGCGCAAGTCGTGTTCAACCGGTCCACCGTTCCGATCTGGCAGGTGCCGCGCAACACCTATCGCCGGATGCTTTTCAGCGCAGCGGAACTCATGGAAATGAAGGCGCGTGGCGGACTTTCGGCATGGCTGGTGGCCGAGGTTGAGAAGGTCTGGGAGATGGTCGCCAAGTTCGATCTGTCGACCGGCGAAACCTATGTGCTGGGCGATAGCCCGCTGGTGACACTGACCGCGCTGCAATCCACGTTCGAACCTGATCCGGCGTCGAGCGATTATGTGATGCGGCCATGCCCCCTGATCCGCGCTGACGGGCTGTATCAGGCCAATCCGCAAGGCCGCCAAATCCGGGTCTACACCACCATCGACACGCGGCTGACCTTTGCCGACATGCTGGCCAAGCTGAAATGATCGGATGCCGGGCGGTTGGTCGCCGCCCGGCTTTGGATCGTTACTTCGACATGCCTTCCGTGATGCGCTGGGTTTCGGCGCGGGTCGAATCCGGGCCGGTGTTGCGCTTGTAGATGCCGCCCTGGCCTGCGGCGCGGTTGAACAGGTCCGGGTCACCTTCGCGCTGCTCAAGCCCGAAGAGCGGGAACAGGCCGGGGTGACGGCCAAGGCCGCCATAAAGATCGAGGCAGCGCTCGATCCAATCGCGCAGCGGGTCATCGTTGGCCAAAACCGGCGTCTTGCACACTGATGCGGTGAAGAGGATGCCGCCCATGATGCGGTAGTCCGCATAGTTCGGCGTCGATCCGCCGAGCCATTGGTGCTGGCCAATCGCAGCACGCAACGGTTCCAGAGCGGCGCTGATCTTCGGCAGGCGTCCTTCGCGACCGGCCTGGACGTCTTCCAGCTTGCGACCGAGCATCTTTTCGCGGCTGTGGGTCACATATTCGTGGTCCTGCGGCAGCGAAAGATCGCGGTAATCCTGACAGAAGCAGAACATCCACGGGCCGACGGCGGCATTCCAGAACCAGTTGTCGAGCGCCTTGGTGGTGGCGGCAACGCTTTCATGCGGGATTAGGGCAGGGCGGTCAGGATACTTGGCGTCGAGGTATTCGACGATGCCCCAGCTATCGAGCACGAACTCACCATCGTCGACGATGGCGGGCAAGCGTTCGGTCTTGCCGCCGGTGCGCTCAAGAATGCCGGTGAAACCGCCGGGCACGACATCGAGATCGAAGCCCTTGTGCTTCAAGGCGTACTTGGTGGCCCAGACGAACGGGCTGATCGTGGCGCCTGTGGAGAGGGCCAGATCATAGAAGGTGATGGTGTTGTTGGCGGCCATTGCATCCTCACTTTTTGTTGCGAGCATACTGCCAGATATTGTTAGTAACACAAACGATATTTGTGCTTCATGCTGGTCCTGCACTCACGTCGCCCCGGACTTGATCCGGGGCAAGGCTTGTTCTTGCGATACCGCGCAATCCCGCAAAAGAAGCCCAACCCCGGGTCAAGCCCGGGGCGACGAGGAAGGGTGGAATAGGAACGACAAACACAAAGAGCGCCGGACCCGTCGGGATGGGCCGGCGCTCTCGCTGTCAGGCTTTCGCCCGTAGCCTATTTGCGCGTGCGCCAGCCCTCGGCGTAGTTGTCGCGCGCGGCGGCGACATAGGGCACGGCGGAAACAGTAGCCTTGATTTCGGTCTGCACGTGCGGTTCCACGGTGGGCTTGGTGGTGCCGCCATTCGGTTCGCCCCACAGCAGGCTGACTTCGGTGCCCGGCGTTTCAAAGCCCGGCTCCATCATGGCGAGCGTCAGGAACTTGCCCTCGTTGGCAGTGTAGCCGATCCATGTGGAGAGGCCGACCATCTTGCCGTCTGCCAGCACCTGATCGAACGGGTGCATCGAGTACACGGCGCTGGGGTATTCCATGAACTTCGCGCGGTCGCCGGTGCTGAGCGCCGACGACTGGACGCGCATCACGTCTTCGTTGTCGAGCGCCAGCGTCACCTTGGTGCGGTGCTTGCCTTCGGCTGCCATCTTTTCGAGCGCGGGGCGACCGATGAAGTCATGATCGAACTTCACGAACGGCCCGTAACCCAGATCCCACGGCGTGGTGTAATAGCCTTCGATGGTTTCGGGCACATAGCTGCCGCCGACCGAGCACTTGGCTTCATAGGAATTGGCCGAGAGCCATGCGCGGTAGGGCGCGAGCGCCTCGCCGGTGTAGATCGCGGGGAAGGGCGAGGGGATCCAGCCGGATTCCAGCGTATTGGACGAATAGGCACGCCCACCGACCAGTGCCATCTGGAACTCCTTGCCAGCCTCGACCAGCGCGGCATGCACCGCGCCATAGTCTTCCCACGGGCCCATCAGCTCAAAGCCCGGCTGCCCGGCCATGCCGTGACGCAGCGCACGCACTTCCTTGCCGCCGATGGTCATGCGGGTCATGTGGAAGAATTTGAGTTCGGGCGGGGTCTTGCCGGTGGCCTTCTCGATGATCTTCATCGCGTTCGGGCCTTGCACCTGAAAGCGATACGAGTTGCGCTTGCCGTCGGTGCGCATCGCCCAGCGTTCGTCACGCTCTACGGTGACGTTCCAGTTGCCGCTGGCGGCGTGGAATTCGACCCATTCGATGGTCGGCGCGCGGCCGACGAGGTTGAAGTGGTTCTCATCAAGATAGAACAGGATCACGTCACCGATCACGTAGCCATCGGGGGTGACGGGCACGAACTGCTTGGCGCGGTCCGGCTGGAAGTTCTTGAACGAGTTGATGCCGAGGTGTTCCAGCATCTTGAACGCATCCGGCCCCTTAACCGCCAGATCGACCATGTGGTACGACTGGTTGTAAAGCACGGCTGTGTGGCCCCATGCCCACTGCTCAGCGCGCCAGTTCGAGAATTCTGATGGAACGCCCGGATAGACGTTTGGCCCGACCTGCTGGTTGCGGACGAAATTGACGAGGTCACCGGCGTTCTGGATGACCTGTTCGAGTGTCTGGGACATGGTTCTTGGCTCTCCCGATGCGATTTCACGGCTGTGGAGAGGCTATGCACTATTTTCGCGTGCTTGAAAAGTTCGGAATGATGAAGTGAATGAAAAATGTATGTGTTGCATACGATGTATGCCACCCCACCTTCGTCATTCCCGCGCAGGCGGGAATCCAGCGCACAAAAGGTCGTCGCTGTGCGACGGCTGCTCTATTTGACTGGATTCCCACCTGCGCGGGAATGACGATGAAATGTAGGAAAGACGAAGGTCTGAATTCGACAAACGAAAAGGGCCGACCTTCGCAGGCCAGCCCTTTCGGTGTCACGGATAAGACCAATCAGCCTTCGACGTGTTCAGCCAGAACGGTCAGGCCGTTGACGCCAACTTCGGCAAAGCCGCCCTGAACCTTGATCTCTTCCGGCGCAGAGCCCGCCGACTTGTAGACCTTGATCGAGCCGTCCTTCACCGTCGACATGAACGGCGCGTGGCCTTCCAGCACGCCGAATTCACCGTCGGTGCCGGGAACGACGACCATGTGCACCTCTTCCGAACGGACGAGACGGGCTGGGGTGACGAGTTCGAAGTGAAGGGACATTTCTATCTTCTCCCCCCTCCCGCAGGCGGGAGGGGTCGGGGGTGGGCGAGGGCAAGCACTGTGTATGAACAGGCCCACCCCAAACCCCTCCCGTTTACGGGAGGGGCCTCACGTAGCTTAAGCTTCTTCAGCCAGCTTCTTGGCCTTTTCGACTGCTTCGTCGATGCCGCCGACCATGTAGAACGCGGCTTCGGGAAGGTGGTCGTACTCGCCGTCAACCACAGCCTTGAACGAGCGCACGGTGTCTTCGACTTGCACGAACTTGCCGCTGATGCCGGTGAACACTTCGGCCACGTGGAAGGGCTGTGACAGGAAGCGCTGGATCTTGCGGGCGCGGGCGACGGTGAGCTTATCTTCTTCCGAAAGCTCGTCCATGCCCAGAATCGCGATGATGTCCTGCAGCGACTTGTACTTCTGCAGCGTTTCCTGAACGCGGCGGGCGGTGCGGTAGTGCTCTTCACCAACCACGGCGGGCGTCAGCACGCGCGAGGTCGAGTCGAGCGGGTCGACCGCCGGGTAGATGCCGAGTTCCGAAATCGCGCGGTTCAGCGTGGTCGTTGCGTCCAAGTGGGCGAACGAAGCGGCTGGCGCAGGGTCGGTAAGATCGTCGGCGGGAACGTAGATCGCCTGCACCGAGGTGATCGAACCCTTGGTGGTGGAGGTGATACGCTCCTGGAGCTGGCCCATGTCTGTCGCCAGCGTCGGCTGGTAGCCCACAGCCGAAGGAATACGGCCGAGCAGAGCCGACACTTCCGAACCCGCCTGGGTAAAGCGGAAAATGTTGTCCACGAAGAACAGCACGTCCTGGCCTTCTTCGTCGCGGAAGTATTCTGCCATCGTCAGACCCGACAGAGCAACGCGCGCGCGCGCACCCGGAGGCTCGTTCATCTGGCCGAACACGAGAGCAACCTTCGAACCATCGGGCGTCGGGTTGCCATCGGCGTCCTTGGCGATAACGCCAGCGTCGAGGAATTCGTGATAGAGGTCGTTACCTTCGCGGGTGCGTTCACCCACGCCTGCGAAAACCGACACGCCGCCGTGGCCCTTGGCGATGTTGTTGATCAGTTCCTGAATGAGAACCGTCTTGCCAACGCCTGCGCCGCCGAACAGGCCGATCTTGCCGCCGCGTGCATAAGGCGCGAGCAGGTCGATGACCTTGATGCCGGTCACAAGGATCGCGGCTTCGGTCGACTGGTCGATGAACTCAGGAGCCTTGGCATGGATCGGGGCGGTCTTGGCCGCGCCGACCGGGCCACGCTCGTCAATCGGCTCACCGATCACGTTCATGATGCGGCCCAGCGTCATCGGGCCAACCGGCACCGAGATCTGCGCACCGGTATCGCGCACCGGGTTGCCACGGGTCAGACCGTCGGTCGAATCCATCGCGATGGTGCGGACGGTGTTTTCACCAAGGTGCTGCGCAACCTCGAGAACAAGGCGGTTGCCGTTGTTGTCGGTTTCGAGCGCCGAGAGAATGGCGGGAAGTTCGCCGTCAAAGGTCACGTCGACGACGGCGCCGATGACCTGGCTGATCTTGCCGGTAGAGGTGAGCACGGTGGCCATGTTGTTTCCTTGCCTTCTAAGCCGTCGTCAGAGCGCTTCTGCGCCCAAGACATTTGTTGTTGCTACAGTGCCTCGGCACCAGCAATGATTTCGATGAGTTCGGTGGTGATCGCGGCCTGACGGCTGCGGTTGTACTGGATGGTGAGCTTGTTGATGAGATCGCCGGCGTTGCGCGTGGCGTTGTCCATTGCGGTCATCGAGGCGCCCTGTTCGGAAGCTTCGCGCTCCAGCAACGCACCGAAAACCTGCGTCGTGACATAGCGCGGCAGCAGTTCCTCGAGGATTTCCTCCTCGCTCGGCTCATATTCCACAACCGATCCGCCTTCGCTCTTCACAGCGGGGGCGGGCACGGGGATCAGCTGCGTTGTCACTGGCAGCTGCGTCAGCGCGTTCTTGAACACCGGGGCGATCAGATGCGCGACATCGAACTTGCCAGCCTCGAACATGGCGATCAGTTCGTGGGCAATCGCGCTGGCTTCATCGAAGCCGGGCGTGCGCACGGTGCTGGTGTCATATCCGGCAGCAATGCCGTTCGGATAGTCGCGCTTGATCGGCGCGCGGCCCTTCTTGCCTACGAGGTAGAAGGTCACGGTCTTGCCAGCGGCTTCAAGCGCGCGGGCCTGAATCTTGGCTTCCTTGACAAGATTCGAGTTCAGACCGCCGCACAGGCCCTTGTCGGTGTTGACCACGACGAGGAGGTGGCGCTTGTCTGACCCTGTACCGCGCATCAGCAGCGGGCCGTTGTCCTGACCTGCAACCTTGGTGGCAAGGCTGCCCATCACTTCGGCCAGTCGGCTGGCATAGGGACGCGCGGCTTCGGCAGCCGCCTGCGCCTTGCGCAGCTTTGCGGCTGCGACCATCTGCTTGGCCTTGGTGATCTTCTGGGTCGATTTGACCGAGTTGATCCGACCCTTGAGTTCCTTGAGTGAAGCCACTCTCGTTTCCTTCCTCTTTCGTCATTCCCGCGCAGGCGGGAATCCAGTCCGGGTTTGCGCTTTGTCGCTCTGGATCCCCGCCTTCGCGGGGATGACGAAGTGGATGTTGCCTAAGACTTTATGCGAACTGCTTGCCGAAAGCGGTGAGCGCGGCGACCAGCTTGCCCTTGGCTTCGTCGCCAAGATCCTTGGTGTCGCGGATCAGCGTCAGCAGATCGGCATGCTGCGTGCGCAGGAAGCTGAGCAGTTCGGCTTCGTATTCGGTCACGCGCGTCACTGGCACGGCATCGAGATAGCCCTGCGTACCAGCAAAGATCACGCAGGTCTGCTCTTCAAAGCCGAGCGGCGAGAACTGCGGCTGCTTGAGCAGCTCGGTCAGGCGCGCACCGCGATTCAGCAGCTTCTGCGTCGAGGCATCGAGGTCCGAACCGAACTGGGCAAAAGCCGCCATTTCGCGATACTGCGCCAGCTCCAGCTTGATCGAGCCGGCAACCTTCTTCATCGCCTTGGTCTGAGCAGCCGAACCCACGCGCGACACCGAGAGGCCGACGTTGATTGCCGGACGGATGCCCTGATAGAACAGGCCGGTTTCAAGGAAGATCTGGCCATCGGTGATCGAGATCACGTTGGTCGGAATGTAGGCCGAAACGTCACCCGCCTGGGTTTCGATGATCGGCAGCGCGGTCAGCGAACCGTTGCCGTTTTCGTCGTTCATCTTCGCAGCGCGCTCAAGCAGGCGGCTGTGGAGATAGAACACGTCACCGGGGTAAGCTTCGCGGCCCGGAGGACGACGCAGCAGCAGCGACATCTGGCGATAGGCCACGGCCTGCTTCGAAAGGTCGTCATACACGATCACAGCGTGCATGCCGTTGTCGCGGACGAATTCGCCCATCGTCGCGCCGGTGTAGGGTGCGAGGTACTGGAGCGGAGCCGGTTCCGAAGCGGTGGCGGCCACGACGATGGAGTATTCCATCGCGCCGTTTTCTTCGAGCTGGCGGACGATCTGCGCCACGGTCGAGCGCTTCTGGCCGACAGCAACATAGATGCAGTACAGCTTCTTGCCTTCATCGTCGCCCGCGTTCGGGCCCTTCTGGTTGATGAAGGTGTCGATGGCGACGGCGGTCTTGCCGGTCTGGCGGTCACCGATGATCAGTTCGCGCTGGCCACGGCCGACGGGCACGAGAGCGTCGATTGCCTTGAGGCCGGTCTGCACGGGTTCGTGCACCGACTTACGCGGGATGATGCCCGGAGCCTTGACTTCAACGCGCTGGCGGGTGGCGTCCACGATCGGGCCCTTGCCATCGATCGGGTTGCCCAGTGCATCGACCACGCGGCCCAGCAGACCCTTGCCGACGGGAACGTCCACGATGGTGCCGGTACGCTTGACGACATCGCCTTCCTTGATCTCGGCGTCCGAGCCGAAGATCACGACGCCGACGTTGTCGGCTTCGAGGTTCAGGGCCATGCCCTTAACGCCGTTCGAGAATTCGACCATTTCGCCGGCCTGAACGTTGTCCAGACCGTGGATGCGGGCGATACCGTCACCCACCGAGAGCACGGAACCAACTTCCGAGACCTGGGCTTCGGTGCCGAAGCTGGCGATCTGGTCCTTGATGACCTTCGAGATTTCAGCGGCGCGGATTTCCATTTTCAGCCTTTCACAGAGCCTTGAGGCTTCAAGCCTTCATCGCCGTAGCGAGGGAATTGAGACGGGTGCGGATCGAGCTGTCGATCATCTGGCTGCCGATTTTCACGACAAGGCCACCGAGAATATCGGGATCGACGTTGGTCTTGAGCTTGATCGACTTGCCGGTGCGGCCCTGCAGCTTTTCAGTGAGGGCGGCGATCTGGGCATCGTCGAGGGCGTGTGCGCTGGTCACTTCGGCCGTTGCCTCGCCCCGGCTGGCAGCAGCGATCTGTGCAAAGGCGCGGATCACATCGGGCAGGGCCGAGAGGCGGCGGTTGGCGGCGAGCACGCCGATGAACTTCTTTGTCAGCTCACCCAGACCGATCAATCCGCCGACCGCGTCCATCGCGCGGCCCGCGTCTTCGCGGCCCAGTTGCGGGTTGCCGATCAGATTCTTGAGGTCAGCCGATTCGCGCAGTGCAGCATCGAGCTTTTCGAGATCGCTCTCGACAGCCATGACATGGCCCTGTTCATTCGCCAGTTCGAACAACGCCGAAGCGTAACGCCCTGACAAGCTGGCCGTAATGCCGCCGGAAATCTCCACGCGTCGAGGTTCCTTCATCCAAGGATAAGCCGAAGCAGACCATTGCCCGGTGACGAACACCGAGTGGCCTGCAGACGGGGCGCGCCTAGCAACGTCACGCGGTTATGACAAGATGCGACTTGCCTTCTCGTGCATAGGTATGACCCTGTTTTTTGGTATGCGGGGCGTATTTATCCGGCAGGTTGGCAGTTATACCGCATGCGTTCGTTCGGTTCGGGCGGCAGCAGTGCCTTGATTGCCTGCTGACTCCGGCCAAATTGCAGTGCGGCATCCTCGCCCGCACCGCAGGCAGGCGCGTTGAGTTTTGCACGCTCTGCACGGGCCTTGGTCATGGTATCGAGGTCCACAAGGAAGCGCTCCACCGTGTACGTGCGTGTCTGTGGGTCATACGAATTTACAGAGACGGCCTCTTCCTGATTGGGCACGAGAATCCGGCTCCACCCATCCTGTGCCGTCCCATATTGCGTCTTGCCGTTCATGCAGCCGCTCTCGGTCCACTCGATGGGAACGTCTGTAATGTCGGACACGGTGACGCGGCTGCGCTGCGGATCGAGCACGCAAATCATTTTGCCGTTGCCCGATTTCGCCGTGGCGATGGCCGATGTGCTGGCGCTGGGGCTTGCTTCAGGCTGGCTCAACAGTTCCGTCGCACGGCTGTCTATCGAAGCGAGGGAGGGGCGCAGGAACCACACGGCAATCGCCGAAACCAGCAGCGCACCTGCACCAAACAGATGTTTGCGCTGAAACCGTCCGCGCCGCTTCGAAGCCTGCACCATGCCCCAGCCGCCCGCCGCCAGCGCCGCCACCAACAGCAACGCGGCCAGCGCAAGCCCGTTGTCGCGTTCCGAAATCACGGCGAGCTCCGCATCGCGCTGCGCCTTGGCCAGCGCGCGTTCGCGAGCGTCGGCCTTGGCCTCTTTCTCTGCCGCCAGCCGCGCGCCTTCGCCTACGGCACGCTCTGCTTCGGCGCGGTTCAGGTCTGCAATCGAGCGGCAGGGCAACCCGCTGCTGTGCACTTCCACATTGGCGCGGCGCAGGAACGTGGCCAGCTCGCGCATCGAGATCGCAAAATAGAACGCCGAATCGGTGCCATTGTCGCTGATCGTGCCGAATGAGTTCACGCCGATCACGCGCCCACACGAATCGAGCAGCGGCCCGCCCGAATTGCCAGAACCGAGCGGCGCGGTGTGCAGCAGCGTGTCGAACGAGCGCGACGAGCGCCCGCCAGACAAATATCCGCGCGTCTTCACAGCGGCCTGCGGCGTCACCAGATCGGCCATCGAAAGCCCCTGCGCCAGATCGACATTGCCCGGATAGCCGACGGCGTAAACTTCGCCACCATCACCTGGCACGCCCGGAAACAGCGTGATCGGCGTGATCGATCCACCGCCCTCGATGCGCAGCAGCGCAAGGTCGTTCCCCGGCGAATAGGCTACCAGCCGCGCCGGATAGCCATTGCGCCCCTCGGCCGGGACGACACCTGCGATCAGCGAATCGTCGCCGCGCAGTTCTTCGACCACGTGGGCGTTGGTGACGATCAGGTTGGGCGTGACGGCAAAGCCGGTGCCGTGGGTGATCAGCCGCGCCCGGTCGCCATCGCTTTCCACGATGACCACGCGCACGACAGACCGGCTGGCGGCGGAAATATCAGCCGGATCGGCCTGCACGGCAGAGCCTGCAAGCAAGGCAAACAGGGCAGTGAGCAATACGATTATGGGCTTGGCGACACGCATGCGCTGCTTCTTGCGCCCTTTCGCTTTGACCGCAAGGTGCGGGACGCGCGCGTCACCGGGATTTGGCAGGGTCTCTCCACAATCACGGAGTTGTCCTATGCCTGATCGACTGCACACTTGCCCTGCGCGCGGGGCCGACTATCCCTCGCACACGATGCAAACGCCGCTGATCCCCGATGATGAAGCATGGGCCGCCGTCATGGCGCGCGACCGAGCATTCGACGGGCGCTTCGTCACCGGCGTTCTCACCACAGGCATCTATTGCCGCCCTTCATGCTCCGCCCGCCATCCCCGGCGTGAGAATGTGCGCTTCTTTGCCGATGGTGCGGCGGCGCGGGCGGCGGGTCTCAGGCCCTGCCTGCGCTGTTCGCCCGACGACGTTTCGCGCGATGAGCGCGCTGTTCTGACCGCTATCGAGGCGATCAAGGCTGCCGGGCAAACTCTGGTGCTGGCCGACCTGGCGCAGCGCTGCGGTTATTCGCCCACACACTTCCAGCGCGTGTTCGCCCGCCACACCGGCCTGTCCCCCGCCGCCTATGCCCGCGCCTTGCAGAAGGAGCGCATGGCGCAGGCCCTGACATCAGCAGAAAGTGTAACCGATGCCATCTATGACGCAGGCTTTTCCGGCCCTTCGCGCTTTTACTCGGCAGCAGAGGACCGGCTGGGCATGACGCCTTCAGCTTGGACCAACGGCGGGCGAGGGGTGACCATCCGCTGGGCCGTGGTGCCGACCTCACTCGGCGCGATGCTCGTTGCCGCCACCCAAAAAGGCGTGTGCCGCCTGTCTTTCAACGAGAATGAAAGCGCACTGCGCACCCGCTTCCCCAATGCCGTGCTGGAGCAGGGCGGCGAAGCTTTCGGCGCGCTGCTTGCCGATGTGGTCGCTGCGGTGGAGGCACCGGGCGATTTTGCGCACATTCCACTCGATGTGAAAGGCACCGCCTTTCAGGAAGCCGTGTGGCAGGCGCTGCGGCAAATCCCGCTGGGTGAGACGCGCTCCTACGCGCAGATCGCTGCCGAAGTGGGCAAACCCGGCGCGGTGCGGGCAGCAGGTTCGGCCAACGGTGCGAACAACGTGGCGGTGCTGATCCCGTGCCACCGCGTGATCCGCTCGGACGGCTCGCTGGGCGGCTATGCCTATGGGCTTGAGATCAAGCAGCAATTGCTGAACAAGGAACGCGAAGGCAGTGGGGAGTGATTGTGGACGTTGTGCAGCAGCCAAAGCCCGGTCTCTTGCGGAGGATCATTGCCTTTCCGCTGACGCTGCTCATCGTTGAATTTCTCACCGTGGGCTTCGTCGCCTCGCTGGCGTCGGCGCTGCTGATTCCGTTTGTTGATGTCGATGGCGTTACCGGCCTGCTCGGTGCGCTCGCGGTGGCTGGCCTCGCAATCGCAATCTACCTTGCCTGTCGCCGCTGGATCGAATGGCGCGCGAACGATGAACTGCCCGCCGCTGCCTTTATGCGCGATGTGCCGCTGGGCCTGCTGATCGGCGCAGGCCTGTTCACGCTGATGACGGGCATCGTTGCGGTGATGGGAGGCTTCCGCGTCGAAGGCGTAAACGGCCTTGGCGCATTGTGGGGCATGCTGGCGATGGCGGTCACATCTGGCACCATCGAGGAAATCCTGTTTCGCGGCATCCTGCTGCGCCACATCGAAACGATGCTGGGCACGTGGGCAGCGCTGCTGATAACCTCGGCGCTGTTCGGTGCGGCCCACCTTGCCAACGACGGTGCCAGCCTGTTCGCCGCCTTTGCCATCGCGATGGAAGCGGGCATCCTGCTTGGCGCGGCCTATCTGTGGACGCGCCGCCTGTGGGTGCCCATCGGCATCCACGCCGCGTGGAATTTCACGCAAGGCTGGGTGTTCAGCGTCCCGGTTTCGGGCGGAAAAGCCCCCGAAGGCCTGCTTTCCACCGTGCGCGAAGGGCCGGACTGGCTGACGGGTGGTGTGTTCGGACTGGAGGCCAGCGTGATCGCAATGGCCGTGGCGACGGGTGCGGGGCTGCTGCTGTTGGTGCGCGTGGTGCGGCAGGGCGGAATCAGGCCGCCGATGTGGGTGAAGCGCTGAGACTTCAGGCTGGTCAGAATTCCCACCCCCAACCCCTCCCGCCTGCGGGAGGGGAGTGCAGGCGCTGTTCTTTGCCCTCCGGCAGGCGGGAGGGCCGCGAGACTTAGTGAGCCAAAGGCGAAATTAGTCGCAGCGGGGTGGGCACAAGCGCTGTGCCGTCAATTCCGCGCCCAACCCACCTCAGCAGGCTCCAACGTCGCCAAAAACGCCTCCGCGCTCTCCAGGTATTCCGCCTGCTTGTCCTCGCTCATCCGCCGCCATGTTGCATAGGGCTGCGCCAGCCGGTGATACCCGGCCAGCTTCGCCTCGTTGCGCGCCAGAAAGTGCCAGTACAGCGCGTTGAACGGGCAAGCCCCATCGCCGGTCTTCTTCTTCACGTTGAACGCACATTTCCCGCAATAGTCGCTCATGCGGTCGATATAGGCCCCGCTGGCGGCATAGGGCTTCGACGCCAGCCGGCCCTTGTCGGCGTGCAGCACCATCCCCGCCACGTTGGGAAGTTCCACCCACTCGAACGCATCGGCGTAAACCACCAGATACCAGTCGGCGACATCCTGCGGTTTCAACCCCGCCAGCAACGCAAAGTTGCCGAGCACCATCAGCCGTTGGATGTGGTGGGCATAGGCGTTTTCCTGCGTCGTCCGCACGCAATCAGAAAGGCAGCGCATCGGCGTTTCGCCGGTCCAGTAAAAGTCTGGCAGCGGGCGGTTTGCTTCGAGGCCGTTGGCGTCGGCCAGCCCCGGCATTTCCAGCCAATACATGCCGCGAATATACTCCCGCCATCCGATGATCTGGCGGATGAAGCCCTCCACCGCTTCCAAAGGCGCACGGCCTTCACGCCATTCGGTTTCGGCGCGGCGGCATAGGTCCAGCGGATCGAGCAGGCCGATGTTTATGGCGGGCGAAAGCGCCGCGTGGAACAGGAAATCCTCGCCCGCCACCATCGCATCCTGATACTTGCCGAACAGCGGAAGGCGGTACTTCAGGAAATCGTCGCGCGCAGCTTCGGCCTCTGCGCGGGTGACAGGCCAGCCGAATTTGTCCAACGATCCGAAATGCTTGGCAAAGCGCGCTGAGACGAGATCGAGTACCTCGCGCGTCAACGCATCATGTTCGAACACGGGCAGGGCAGGCGGCTGCAACCCCGCTTCCGGCCCGCCCCGGTTCTCCGCATCGAAGTTCCAGCGCCCGCCAACCGGCTTGTCGCCCTCCATCAACAGACCTGTCTTGCGACGCATCTCGCGGTAGAACCACTCCATGCGCAATTCCTTGCGCCCCGCCGCCCACTCATAAAAATCGGGCAAGGGGCATACGAAGCGGGTGTCCGGCAGGATGCGCACCCGCAACGGCAGGTCGGTGCGCCACTGGTCCATCGCGTTTCGCACCCGCCATTCGCCGGGTTCGGTCACCTGCACGCCGCGAGGCCGGTGCCGCTCCACAGCGCGGGCCACTTCGCCTGAGAAGCTGCCGCTGTTCTCGGGATCGTCAAGCTTGATGTAATCCACGGTCCAGCCCGCCGCGCGCAATTCCTCGGCAAAGTGGCGCATGGCTGAAAGGATCAGCGCGATCTTGGCCTTATGGTGGCGGACGTAAGTCGTCTCCTCGGCCACCTCCATCATCAGCACCACCGTGTCCTCCGGCGTGCGGTCGGCAAGGCTGGAGATATCGGGCGAAAGCTGATCGCCAAGGATGGGGACGAGAACGGGGCCAGTCATTGGGGGTGAATGGCCGACCGCGCGATTGGTTCAACCTGCCCGTTCGGGTCAGACGAAGCTGTAGGGGTCAATATCCACGGCCACGCGCACACCCGGCGGAAAGCGCAAAGGATCAAGCCATTCGCGGATCACACGCTGGATTTCGCTGGATCGGCGGGCATTGATCAGCAGACGATAACGATAGCGCCCGCGCAGCAAAGACAGCGGGGCAGGCGCAGGGCCGAGTATCAAGACGTCCTCCAGCCGGGGCGCGGTGCCGCCGATGCCGCGCGCCGCATCGCGGGCTTCGGCTTCGTCCTCGCTCGATACGATGATTGCCGCCCAGCGCCCGAACGGCGGCGCTCCGGCATCGCGGCGGGCTTCGGCCTCGGCGGCGTAGAAGGCATCGCGGTCGCCGCTGGCCAGTGCTTCGATCACGGCGGCTTCGGGGTGGCGCGTCTGGATCATCACGACGCCCGGCTTCGCTCCGCGTCCCGCGCGTCCGGCAACTTGCGCGACTTGCTGGTAGGTCCGCTCCGCCGCGCGCAAATCACCGCCTTCCAGCCCCATGTCGGCATCGATCACGCCGACGAGAGTGAGTTCGGGAAAGTGGTAGCCCTTCGTAACCAATTGCGTGCCTACGATCACGTCAATCGCACCGGCGCTGGCCTGTTCGACAAACTCTGCCGCCTTGGCCGGGCTTGTCAGCGTGTCTGAAGTGACGAGCATAACCCGCGCATTCGGCAGGATTTCTGCCACTTCATCGGCAATGCGCTCCACGCCGGGGCCGCAGGCGACAAGGCAGTCCGGTTCATGGCATTCGGGGCAGGCATCGGGCGTCGGCACTTCATGTCCGCAGTGGTGGCAGGCGAGGCGTTTCGACAGGCGATGTTCGACCAGCCAGGCCGAGCAATTGGGGCACTGGAAGCGGTATCCGCAGGCCCGGCACAGCGTCAGCGGGGCAAATCCCCGGCGGTTGAGGAAAAGCAGCGATTGCTCGCCCTTTTCCAGCCGGTCCTTCAGCGCTTCGACCAGCGGCGGGGCGATCCAGTGGTTGCGTTCAGGCTGCTCGACCCGCAAATCCAACACCTTGATTTCGGGCATCGTTGCGCCGCCGAAACGGGCGGGGAGGATGACCCGTTCATAGCGTCCCGCCTCTGCCATCTGCAGGCTTTCGAGCGCGGGTGTGGCGCTGGCGAGAATGACAGGTGTGGACTCGAAGCGGGCGCGCATCACGGCCACATCGCGGGCGTTGTAGCGCACGCCATCATCTTGTTTAAACGAAATTTCGTGGGCCTCATCGACGACGATCAGGCCAAGATTTGCAAACGGCAGGAACAGGGCGCTACGTGCACCTACAAGCACCTGAGCGACACCTAGCGACACCGAACGCCACGCGCGCCGCCGTTCTGACGCCTTCAACGAGCTGTGCCATGTCACCGGCTGAACGCCGAACCGTTCCTCAAACCGCTTGAGGAAAGTTTCCGTCAAGGCGATCTCGGGAAGCAGCACGAGAACCTGCCGACCCGCTTCGATTGCGGTGGCGATGGCTTCGAAATAGGTCTCCGTCTTGCCCGATCCGGTCACGCCATCGAGCAGGAAGGGGCGGAATTCCCGTGCCTTCACGGCATCCACAAATTTCGCTGCAACTTCAGCCTGTTGGTCCGAAAGATCTGGCACGGCGTGGTGCGGATCAGCGCGGGGATAGGGGCGGTCTGAATCGACCACCACCGCCTCAAGCAGTCCGGCATTGACCATCCCGCGCAAAACGCCGTCGGAAACGCCTGCAATTTCAGACAGTTCGCGGATCGTGGCTTGCTGATCGTGCAGCAGGTCGAGCGCGATCAGCCGTTGCGGGGTCATCCGGCCCGGCTCGCGCCCGGTCAGGCGGTATTCCGTGATCGTCCCGCCACCCTGCAACGCCGCGTTGCTCGACAGCGCCATCCGCGCGACCGAGGCCAGCGGGGCCAGGTAGTAGTCCGCCGTCCATTCGATCAGCCGGCGCAAGGGGGCAGGCAGCGGGGGGACGGGGAGCACCTGCAGGATCGGACGCAGTTTGTTTTCAGGCACTTCCGTGGCGGGCAGGCGTTCCGCCTCCCAGACCACGCCGATGATCTGACGCGGGCCGAGCGGGGCGAGGACGACGCTGCCCGGTTCCACGTCCATCCCGGCGGGCACCCGGTAATCGAGCGGGCCGAGTGCGGCATTGAAGACAAGGCATCGGACGCGGTTCATGTTAGCCCGTCTATATGGGGCGCAAGAGCCGGGGGCAAAGCCCGGGCATCAAGGAACTGAGGAGAAAAGATATGGCGCTGATTTCCAACGTGCTGGGGCGGCGGGCCTTACTGGGCGGAATGACGTCAATCGGCGTGCTCGCAGTCGCCGGATGTTCAACTTTTCCTTCCTTTTCGCTGGAGGAAGCGGTGCGGCGGTTGCTGTTCCTCTCCAGCGACCGTGCCTTTGCGCGCCTTCTGGCTCCGGGCGGCTTCTGGGATGATTCTGTGACGCGGCTGGCCCTGCCGGAATCCATCGGCAATCGCGGTGGCGTGCTGGCGCGCATTCTGACCGGGCCGCTGATGAAGGACCGTTTGAGCCGCGCTTTCAACGACATGGCTTATGATGCGGCGGAACGTGCCGCACCCGCCGTGGCCGATGCCGTGCGCACCATCGGCGTGCGCGATGCGCTGGCATTGATCCGCAGCAGCGATCCGATGGCGGCAAGCTCCTATCTTCATCAGGAAATGGGCACGAGCCTTGTCGAGATCATGGTGCCGGAATTCGGCGATGCGATTCGCGTCAGCCGCGAGCCGCTTCTGGCCGAGGTGTTGGGGGCACTCACCGGCGTGGACGTAGGCGGAATTGCCAATTCGTTGGCCATGCAGGCCGACAACGCCATCTTCCGCGCGATTGGGCGCGAGGAAGCGGCGATCCGCGCCGACCCGCGTTCAACCAACGATCCGGTGCTGATGGCGGCGTTCGGCATAAAGTGACGGACTGACAACGCGGACCAGCTTCCCTATAGGCGGGGGGAATCATTCCTCCCCATCTGGAAGGCCAGCCCCATGAAGTTCTTCGTCGACACCGCCGATACTGCAGAAATCGCGGACCTTGCCGCCACCGGCCTGCTCGATGGCGTGACCACCAACCCCACGCTGATCGCCAGGGCGGGCAAGGACTTCATCGAAGTGACCCGCGAAATCTGCGGTCTGGTCGATGGTCCGGTTTCGGCAGAAGTCGTGGCGCTCGACCATGCCGGAATGATGCGCGAGGCCGAAATTCTGCGCAAGATTGCCGACAACGTGTGCATCAAGGTGCCGCTGACGATTGACGGTCTGAAGACCTGCAAGGCGCTGACCAGCGAAGGCACCAAGGTCAACGTCACGCTGTGCTTCTCGGCCAATCAGGCGCTGCTGGCGGCCAAGGCGGGCGCGACGTTCATCTCGCCTTTCGTGGGCCGTCATGATGACAATGGCTTCGATGGCATGGAACTGATCAGCGACATCCGTCTGATCTATGACAACTATGCGTTTGAAACGCAGATCCTTGTCGCCTCGATCCGCCACGGCGTTCACGTGCTGGACAGCGCAAAGATTGGCGCGGACGTCATCACCGCACCGCCCGCCGTGATCAAGGGCCTTTTCAAACATGTCCTTACGGACAAGGGTATCGAAGGCTTCCTTGCGGACTGGGCGAAGAGCGGCCAGAAGATCGGTTGAACTTGAGTTGGCCTGCCTGAGGCCCCCGCCTCCGCGGGGGCGCAATGGTGTGGCTCGAATTTTGAAGGCAGGCATTGGCTGACGAATCCCCCCTCGACCGTTTCCGTGCGGTGCTGACAGGCACCGCACGCGCCATTTCGCTCGATCCCGAGGTGGAAGTGGCGTGGACGGCGGATGCGCCGGTGCAGTCTGGCCAATCGATGCGTGTGCCGATGCCGGGACGCGCGCTGCCTGCCGATCAGGTGGCCGAGGCGCGCGGCCATGCGGATTCGATGGCGCTGCGCTTGCGCCACCACAACGCCGCGATTCACGGCCGCCATGCGCCGGGCGAGGCGCTGGCGCGCGCGTGTTATGATGCGGTTGAGCAGGTGCGCTATGAAGCGCTGGGTGCCAATGCCTATGCGGGCATGCGCGGCAACCTGAACGCGGCAGTTGCGGTGCGCACGGCGTCTGATCCGATTGCCCGCGCGGCCAAGCCTGAAGAAGTGCCGCTGCCAACGGCGCTTGCGCTTTTGCTGCGCGAAAAGCTGACCGGGCAAGAAGCGCCCGCCTCGGCGCAAACCGGCATGGCGATGGTGCGCAGCTGGATCGAAAGCAAGGTTGGCAACGACATGGAAGCGCTGGCGCTTTCGCTGGATGACCAGCGCGCGTTCCAGCAACTTGCGCTCGACATGTTGCAGCATCTCGACCTGACCCAATCCGCCAGCGAGCAGGACGAGGAGTCTCAGGAAGACGAGGGCGAGGATCAGGAGGACGAGGGCGAGGAAGAGCCGAGCAGCTCTGACGATCAGGAGCAGCAGCCGTCTGAAATGGCGGGCGATACCAGCGAGGGCGACGAGGATTCGGAGTCCGAGCAGGAGATTGAGGACGACGATTCCGCTGATTCCGACATGGCGGATGAGGGTGAGGAGGGCATGCTGCCCACGCGCCCGAACCGCCCGTGGACCGATCTGCCCGAAAACTTTGATTACAAAGCCTATACCAGCCAGTTCGACGAAATCATCGCGGCGACCGACCTGTGCGACGAGGAAGAGCTGACGCGGCTGCGCGCCTATCTCGATACGCAGTTGAAGGGCCTGCAAGGCGTGGTCACGCGGCTTGCCAACCGGTTGCAGCGCCGGTTGATGGCGCAACAGAACCGGTCTTGGGACTTTGATCAGGAAGAAGGCCTGATCGATGCTGCAAGGCTGGCGCGCGTGGTGATTTCGCCCGGCCATGCGCTGTCCTACAAGATTGAGCGTGATGTGGAATTCAAGGACACCATCGTCACGCTGCTGATCGACAATTCGGGATCGATGCGCGGACGGCCGATCTCGATTGCGGCGATCAGCGCCGACATCCTTGCGCGCACGCTCGAACGCTGCGGCGTGAAGACTGAAATTCTCGGCTTCACCACGCGCGCATGGAAGGGCGGGCAAAGCCGCGAAGCATGGCTGGCAGGCGGAAAACCCGCACAGCCGGGCCGTCTGAATGACCTTCGCCATATCGTCTACAAGAAGGCGGACGAGCCGTGGCGGCGCGCGCGCAAGAACCTTGGCCTGATGATGCGCGAAGGCCTGCTGAAGGAAAATATCGACGGCGAGGCGCTGCTGTGGGCGCACAGCCGCCTGCTGGCTCGGCCCGAAGACCGCCGCATCCTGATGGTCATTTCCGATGGCGCGCCGGTGGACGATTCGACGCTATCAGTGAACAATGCAGGCTATCTTGAACAGCATTTGCGCAAGGTAATTGACTGGATTGAAAAGCAATCGCCGGTCCAGCTTGTCGCCATCGGCATTGGCCACGACGTGACGCGCTACTACCGCCGCGCGGTGACGATCATGGATGCCGAACAGCTTGGCGGCACGATCATCGAGCAGTTGGCGGACTTGTTCGAGGACGAGTAGGCAGCGCTTGACGGTTTGGGTTTAAGCGGGCAGTTAACTGTGCATGAGCCAGATGACCGTCAGCGAAGCCGTCCTTTCCCGCCGTTCGATCCGGGCGTTCAAGCCTGATGCGGTGCCGCTCGAGGTGTTGCAGCGGGTGATGGACAAGGCGCGGTGGGCGCCTTCCGGGTGCAATTTCCAGCCTTGGGAAGCCACGATCCTGACCGGGGCACCGCTGGCTGAATTGCAGGCCAAGATGCTGGTATCGCCCTTGCAGGATCCGCTGGAATATTCGTGGTCTCAGCCCGAAGCGATCCCCGAATGCAAGGCGCGCCTGCAGCAGGTGGGCAAGGCGATGTATCAGGCGATGGCGATTGAGCGGGCTGATGGCGATGCGCGGGCGGATTTCGTGCGCAACAATGCCAGCTCGTTTGGCGCGCCTGCGGTGCTGATGTGCTATTTTGATCGGCGCATGGGATCGCCGCAGTGGTCTGACACCGGCATGTGGTTGCAGACGATCATGTTGCTGCTGCGGGAGGAAGGGCTGGATTCCTGCCCGCAGGAATTCCTTGCGATGCATGCCCGCCTGATCAAGGATTTCATCGGCGTATCCGACGAAACGCATATCTTCTTCTGCGGCATGGCCATCGGCTATCGTGTGGAGGATGCCAGCGTAAATGGCTTCCCGCGTGAGCGTGAACCGGTGGACGGGAACGTGCGCTTCCTGGGATTTTGACCTTTCGCTCCACTGCCGTGCAGTTCCGCATTGGCAGGGCCACAACAATCCGCCTATGCAACGGGATGAGGCGCAAAGGCGCTCGCAAGGGGTTCGCAAAATCTTCGGGGGTAAGGCTCGCGCTTTGGCGGCGGGTCTTTGAGATATGCGGATTGGGGGCGAAACATGCCTTGGCGGAATGAGGCGGCGGAAGCGGGCGCGAGCGAGATTGGCCGCACCGCACTGCGTGGGCTTGGGCAACTGGGCGTGCAGCGCACCGTGGTTGCGCTGGGGCTGATTGCGGTTGCGCTGTTCATCGCGTTCAACAGCTGGCAACTGCCGCTGTTGCGCGATGCAGAAGCCGCGCTTTATGATTTGCGCGCCGCGAATTTTGCGCCGCCTGCCGATACGGACAAACGCGTGACGCTGGTGGTCTATACCGCCGATACCAACCGCGCGACCGGCCAGATTTCACCGGTGGACCGCACAATTCTGGCCAAGGCGCTGGCGGAAATCGACAAGCTGGGTGCCAAGGGCGTGGGCATCGACGTGCTGTTCGATAGCCCGCAGGACGATGATGAGGTGCTGCGCGCTTCGTTGAAGGCGATGCAGACGCCGGTCTATCTGGCTTATGCCGATAATCGCACCAATCCCGAAGCGATTACCTATGAGCAGGAGCAGGATCTCAAGGCGTTCCAGCAGAGCGTGCGGACCGACAGGGTTGGCCCGGCGTCGATCCTGCTTGAGACGGATTCCGATGGTGTGGCGCGGCGCTGGCCCAAGCAGTATCCGGGGTTGCCGCCGCTTCTTTCGCTGGCTTTGACGCAGAACAGTGCGGACGCAGATGCGCGCTTTGCCAAGTTCACCGGGCCGATCCGCTTTCGTGTGCCGACAGCGAGTGATCGTCCGGTGTTTGACAAGATCCCGATTGATCTTTTGGCCGACCCGGAAACTGCGCCCTTCGTGACCGATGTGATCAAAGGGCGCTATGTCCTGATCGGTGGCGATTTTGCGGACTTTGACCAGTTCGACACGCCGTTTACCCGCACCGGCAATCCGGTGACCGGAGAAACGCGGATGATCGGGGTGGAAGTTCACGCTTCTATGCTGGCGCAGCTCCTGGACAAGGCGTGGAAAGCGCCGCCTGCGGTGTGGATCAAGGTGCTGGCGGCCTTGCTGGCGGTGGGGCTTGGCGTGGCAACGGCGGTTGTGCAAACTCGCACGTGGGTGCTGGCGTTGGCGGTGGTGGCACAGTTTGCGGCGTTCCTCGCTGTGCCGTTTCTGGTGGAGCGGGCGGGGTATGACACGCTGGATCTGCCTGCCACAGGCTGGCTGATCGGCTGGCTTATAGCGTTTACGGCGATCAGTTCGGGCCTGCGCGCGATCAACGCGGCGCAGCGCGAATTTGCGCAAGGGGCGCTGGGCAAGTACCTGCCGCGCTCGGTTGCCGCAGAGATCATGCGCAACCCTGAGCGGCTTTCACTGCATGGCGAAAAGCGCGAGATTTTCTGCCTGTTCAGCGATCTGGAGGGCTTTACCAAGCTGACCCACGCGGTTGAACCGGAGATGATTGCGCGGCTGCTGAACGATTACCTCGACCGGCTGAGCGCGGTGGTGCTGGAATATGGCGGCACGCTCGACAAATTTGTGGGCGATGCGGTGGTGGCGTTCTGGGGCGCGCCGATTGCCTACCCGGACGATGGTGAGCGGGCGGTGAAGGCGGCGTGGGCGATGTATCTGGCGGGTGAGGATTTCCGCAAGAACGTGCCCGAAGGCGTGCCGAAGATCGGCCGCACCCGCGTGGGCGTGCATTATGGCGAGGCGGTGGTCGGCAACTTTGGGGGCGAGGGGCGCATTCAGTACACCGCGCTGGGCGATGCGATGAACACCGCCGCGCGGCTGGAAGGCGCGAACAAGACGCTCGACACGAAGGTGCTGGTGAGCCGTGAAGCGGTGGAGCGGTGCGGGCTGGACTGGTTCCGGCCAATGGGCGAAGTGGTGCTGCGCGGGCGGTCTACGCCAGTGCAGGTATTCGAGCCGGTGCCCGATATGCCGATGGAGCAGCGCCAGGTTTCAGCCGACCTGCTCAGCGCGCATTCAGCAGGTGAGGCGGACCGTGTGCAGGCCCTCACAGACAGCCTGTCCGATTCGGTGCAGGGCGATGACGCGATGATGAATTTGATCGAAAGACTGCGCGAGGCGCACGAGGGAGAGAACAATGGGCTGGGTTGATCGCAAGCTGATCCGCACGAGTGTTGCCGGAATGGCGGCGCTGGCCGGAGTGGCAATGGCAGGCGGCGCGATGGCGCAATCGGTGGTTGTTCGCTCAACCGGGCCGACGGCGGCGGCCTATCCGCAGGGCAAGAAGCTGCCCGCGAACGCCACCGTCGTGCTCAAGGGCGGCGATCAGGTGACGGTGCTGGACAAGGCTGGCACCCGCGTGCTGGCCGGGCCGGGCACTTTCACGCTGAACGGTGCGGTCAATCGGGATGGCGGTGGCGCGACTGCGCTGGCCTCAATGATGGCGCGCGGCGGCGGGGCACGCACGCGGACCGGGGCTGTGCGCGGGGCCGGTGCGGCTCCGGTGGTCGTGGCTCCCACCGCGCCTGAGAACGTGTGGCACATCGATGTGAGCAAGGGCGGCACCTATTGCGTGGCCGATCCCGCCGCGCTGGTGCTGTGGCGGCCTGACAAGACGCTGGATGGCACGGGAACGCTGCTTTCGCAGGATGGCAGCACTTCCGAAGTAAGCTGGCGCGCAGGCAATCCGCTGAAAGTCTGGCCATCGGCGACCGTGCCCGTGGTCGATGGGCAAACCTATACGTTCAGCAGCCCGGTCGGCGCGCCGGTAAAGATCCGCACGATGGTGCTTGGCACAGTGCCGACGGACGAGGTGGAGATTGCAGGCGCGATGGCGGAGAAGGGCTGCACCGCGCAGCTTGATCTGCTGGCCAACCTTGCCAGCGCGACGCAGGCGGGGGGCTGAGCATGCGGCGCAGAACGCTGGCGGCTGCGGGCGCATTCATGGCTGTCGCAGTGTCATCGGCGGCATTGGCGCAAGCGGTCGTCGTTCGCTCTACCGGGCCGACGGCGGTGAATTATCCTAAGGGTAAGCGGTTGCCTGCCAATGCCAGCGTTGTGTTGAAGGCGGGCGATGTCGTCACCGTGCTCGACAAGGCGGGGACGCGCGTTTTGAAAGGTGCGGGGTCTTTCGTGATGGACTCTGCGGTCAACCGTGATCGCGGGGCAGCTGCGCTGCTGGCGCGGTCGCTCAGCAATCCGGCGTCGGTTCGGGCAGGAGCGGTGCGTGGGGCGGCGTCTGGTGACCCCGACGTGGTGCTGCCGGTCAGCATCTGGATTGCCGATACGGTGCAGGACGGCAATGTCTGCGTGCCGCGTGGCAGTGACCTTTATCTGTGGCGCAGCAAGGCCGAGGCGCGCAGCTTCACCTGGCTGACCGAGAGTGAAGGCGGGGAAATGGTGCGGATGCAGTGGCCGCCCAAAACGGCTGGCATTGCATGGCCCAAGACCATGCTTGCGCCGCAGGAAGGCCGCACCTATCGCATCTATGACGAAACCACGCCCGACAAGGCAGCGGAGTTTCGCATCGTGACGCTGGAGCCGGAAGCCGTGCCTGCCGATGCTGCAGCGCTTGGCACGCTGCTGCTGGACAACGGCTGCAAGGCGCAGTTCGAATGGCTGGCAGAGGTTCTGGCAGAAGCACCCGCCGAATAACTTGACCGCCGAATGACTTGACCGGAGGCGGGGGTGCGGGGCAATGGCTGGGCCATGTCAAACGCTCCCGTGCCGTTAAGCCCGTCCGCTCCGCTCAGGCTGTTCAACAGCCTGACCCGCCAGTTGGAACCGTTCCAGCCGGTCCATGAAGGCGAGGCGCGCGTCTATTCCTGCGGGCCGACGGTCTATAACTATCCCCACATCGGCAACATGCGCGCCTATGTTTTTGCTGATATTCTGGGCCGAACGCTGTCGTTCAAGGGCTACAAGCTTACCCACGTCATCAACATCACCGACGTTGGCCATCTGACCGACGATGCCGATGCGGGCGAGGACAAGATGGAGAAGATGGCGCAGGCCGAGGCGCGTTCCATCTGGGACATCGCGCAGCATTATACCCAGGCCTACTGGGAAGACATCAAGGCGCTGAACATCCGACAGCCCGCACGCTGGACGATTGCGACCGAATTTGTGCCGCAGATGATCGCCTTTGCTGAGCGGATCGCGGACACGCATTGCTACGAACTGGATAGCGGGCTGTATTTCGACGTTTCGACCGTGGCCGATTATGGCCGATTGGCGCGGGCACAGACCGAGGACGGTGAGGGCCGCATCGAAGCCGTAGAGGGCAAGCGCAACGCGGCTGACTTCGCGATCTGGCGCAAGACTCCGGCAGGCGAGAAGCGCCAGATGGAATGGGATTCACCGTGGGGAAAGGGCGCTCCCGGCTGGCATCTGGAATGCTCGGTCATGTCGGGCGAAGTGCTCGGCTTTCCGTTCGACATCCACACTGGGGGGATCGACCACCGCGAAATCCACCACCCCAACGAGATCGCGCAAAATCAGGCATTCTGCTGCGCGGGCGGGCTGGACCTGCCCGCCAATTCCGGCGCGCGGGTGTGGATGCACAACAACTTTCTGGTCGAACGCTCCGGCAAGATGAGCAAGTCTTCGGGCGAGTTCCTGCGGCTGCAACTGTTGATCGATAAGGGTTTCCACCCGCTGGGTTACCGCATGATGTGCCTGCAGGCGCATTACCGCAGCGAGTTGGAGTTTTCGTGGGACGGGCTGACGGCGGCGCTGACGCGGCTGAAGCGGATGTTGATTGCCGTGGGGCAGTCGAAGGAGCGTGCGGGCGAAGGCGAGGCGCAACCGGGGCTGCGCTTCACGCCCTTCCTCGAACGTTTCGATGCCGCCGTGTCGGATGATCTCAACACGCCGGTTGCACTGACTGTGTTCGAGGAAGTTCTGGCGCTCAAGAAAGTTGATCCGGCGGAAAAGCTTGCGGCGCTTGCGGCGATGGACGCCGTTCTGGGCTTGGGCTTGCTGACGCTGGAACGTGCGGCATTGCGGCTGCGGCCGAAGGGTGTCGAGATCGAGGACGCCGAAATCGAAGCCACCCTCGAAGCTCGCAAAGCCGCACGCGCCGAAAAGGACTTCGCTCGTTCAGACGCCCTGCGCGACGAACTCGCCACCAAGGGCGTGGACGTGATGGACGGCGATCCTTTGGGCTGGGAGTGGAAGCTGGGTTGAGACTCTGGCGGGTCACACGCGAAAAGCACTCTGCGCTCGATGGTGAAGGAGCACGGCGATTTGGCGGGCGCTACAGTCCTCCCGGCTACCCGGTTATCTCATTGGCGTCGGAAGCAGGCCTCGCGGTTTTAGTAGCATTGCGTTATCTCCCGGCGTCCAGAGAAGATTGGCCAACAGACTTTATTCTTGGATGGACCGATGTGAACTGCGCTCCTGAACGTTTACCGGACGGATTTGATGAAGCGCAGATCAGGCAAGAAGTTGAAGCATGGCTGGTATCAGGGCGGTCATTGTTGATCGCTATACGATCCCGTGTCTTGCCAGAGGCCGACGTGGTTTTGATGAACCCCCTTCATGCGGAATTTGCCACCGTAGCGCCGCTTGCCGTCCGGCCATTCAGTTTCGATGATTGCATGCATCGTCCACCAATGCTGGAAAGATTTGCTGGCGACCTAGCGGGAGAGCAAAATCGATGACCGTCCTAGTGATGAATGCGATGGCCGCGCCGTTGGTTGAGGGTCGCTTGCCCGATTGGATCGAGCCGCGGTTTTTCCGCAGTGCCGATGAACTGTTCGAACTCGCGCCCCATGCCGAAATCGGCTGGTTCGACCTCTATCAGCCCGGCGGAATGGACAAGGCGATCCGGCTGGCGACGAAGCTGAAGTGGCTCAACTCGGTCTACTCTGGCGTCGATTTCTTCCCGCTCGATGTGCTGCGTGAACGGGGCGTGATCCTGACCAACGGCACCGGCATCAACGCCATCACTATTGCCGAATACGTCGTGATGGGCATGCTCACCGTGGCCAAGGGCTACCGCGAGGTTGTGCGTTCGCAGGACCGGCACGAATGGCTGCTGGATTCGCCGGGCAAAATGGAACTGGCGGGGAGCCGGGCGCTGATCCTTGGCTATGGTGCGATTGGGCAGCAGGTGGATCGGATGCTGCAGGGTTTTGATGTAGATGTGGTCAAAGTCCGGCGATCTGGTGGTGATGGGGCGTTGGGGCCTGATGAATGGCGCGCGCTACTTGGCACGTTTGATTGGGTGGTTCTGGCCGTGCCCGCCACGCCCGAGACAGACGGCATGATCGGCGCGGCAGAGATTGCGGCGATGAAGCCCGGTTCCACGCTGGTGAATGTTGCGCGTGGGGCCGTGGTGGATCAGGAAGCGCTGATCGCCGGGCTGAACGTGGGACGTCCGGGCCATGCCTTCCTTGATGTGGTGACGCCAGAGCCCCTGCCGCCTGAGCATCCGCTGTGGAGCGTGCCCAACGCGCATGTCACCAGTCATCTTTCGGGCCGCGCGCAGACGCGCATGTTTGAACGGTCGGTCACGCGCTTCCTTGAAAACCTACCCCGCTTCCGCCGTGGCGAACCATTGCAGCCGCAAGTCGATCTTTCTTTGGGCTACTGAAAGCCGGGGCGTGACTCTACTGTCGGGGTTTGTTAGCCCATGACCCAAGGGGCAGGTGCGGGGCCATAACGACACGCGCCGGATTTTTGCTCTGAACGGTCGCAGCCGAGTTGGGGAGGGGAGCGCCATGTGGCTGCGCGTTCCCGCAAGTGGAGCGACCGAAAATGGCTGACGGCAAAAAAGCATCCGACGTGTTCATTGAATGCCTTGAGGAAGAGGGCTGCGAATACATCTTCGGCGTTCCGGGCGAAGAGAACCTCGATTTCCTCGATTCGCTGTCACGCTCCACCAAGATCAAACTGATCCTGACACGGCATGAACAGGGCGCCGGCTTCATGGCGGCCACTTACGGTCGCCACACCGGCAAGACCGGCGTATGCATTGCTACGCTAGGGCCGGGGGCGACGAACTTCGTGACCGCCGCTGCCTATGCCACGCTGGGCGGCATGCCGATGCTGATGATCACCGGGCAAAAGCCGATCAAGAAATCGAAGCAGGGCCGGTTCCAGATTCTTGATGTCGTCTCGATGATGGGACCGATCACAAAATTCACGCACCAGATGCAGTCGTCGGACAATATCCCCAGCCGGGTGCGGGAAGCCTACCGCTTGGCCGAGGAGGAAAAGCCAGGCGCGACGCATATCGAACTGCCCGAAGACATTGCTGACGAACACACCGATTCCCGGCCGCTGAAGCGAAGTCTGGTCCGCAGGCCCAATGCCGATGCGAAGTCCGTCATGCAGGCCGTCCACGCGTTGCAGAATGCCAAGGCTCCGGTTCTGGTGATTGGTGCGGGTGCGAACCGGAAGATGACCGGAAAGATGCTTGCTGAATTCGTGGAAAAGAGTGGCATCCCGTTCCTGACCACGCAGCTTGGCAAGGGCGTAATTGATGAACGTCATCCCAAGTTTCTGGGTTGCGCGGCGCTCTCATCCGGCGACTTCGTCCATCGCGCGGTGGAAGACGCCGACCTGATCGTGAACGTCGGCCACGACGTGATCGAAAAGCCGCCGTTTTTCATGCGGAACGGCGGAACGCCCGTCATCCACGTTTCGACCAAGACGGCAGAGGTTGATCCCGTTTACTTCCCCAGCATCGAAGTCATTGGCGATATCGCCAATGCCATCTGGCAGATGAAAGAAGCGATCACGCCCAATCCGGCGTGGAATTTTGACCGGATGCTGTCCTATCGTGCTGCTGAAGTGGCGCACACTGTGCCGCTTGCGGCGGACGAGCGTTTCCCGGTGTTCCCGCCGCATCTGGTGCAGCAGGTGCGTGACTGCATGCCCGAGGACGGGATTATCTGCCTCGATAACGGCGTCTACAAGATATGGTTTGCGCGCGGGTATACCGCATACCAGCCCAACACCGTGCTGCTGGACAATGCGCTGGCCACGATGGGGGCAGGGCTGCCGTCTGCGATGATGAGCGCGATGCTTTACCCCGATCGCAAGGTCATGGCGATCTGCGGCGATGGCGGGTTCATGATGAACAGCCAGGAAATGGAAACTGCCGTTCGGCTGGGCCTGAACCTCACGGTGCTGATTCTCAACGACAATTCCTATGGCATGATCCGCTGGAAGCAGGCGAACATGGGCTTTGCGGACTTTGGGCTGACTTACAACAACCCCGATTTCGTGATGTATGCGCAAAGCTATGGCGCGAGCGGTTACCGGGCGGAGAGCGCTGCGCACTTGAAGGAACTGCTCGCCCATTGCCGCGATACGCCGGGCGTGCATCTCATCGAATGTCCGGTGGACTATTCGGAGAACGACCAGATTCTGAACAAGGATATCAAGGATCTGTCCAAGGCGCTTTGACGCATCGCAGTGTCGGCAATCACAGGGCTGCTTGAGTTCTCCTTGCGGGAGGGCGATAGCAGCCCGGTTGCCGCAGAGGAAAGCGTGGAGTTTCAGAACAGTGACCCAATTGAAAGACGTCTATCCGCTCTACCTCAACAACAAGGCGGTGCAGCCCAACACCGATCTGGCGGTGACCGACAAGTTCACCGGTGAGGTGGCTTTCCGCACCGCGCTTGCCACGCCTGACGTGATCGACGCGGCGATTGCCGGGGCCGTGCGCGCGGCAGAGCCGATGGCGCGGTTGGCCAGCTACGAAAAGCGCGATGTGCTCGACCACTGCGTGAAGCGCTTTGCCGAGCGCAAGGACGAACTGGCCTATGCCCTGTGCGTCGAAGCTGGAAAGCCGATTGCCGATTCCGAAGGCGAAGTGGGCCGTCTGATCGACACCTTCCGCATCGCGGCAGAGGAAGCAACGCGCAACTATGGGGAAGTTCAGCCTCTCGACATTTCCCCACGTGCCAAGGGCTATGTGGGCATGTGGAAGCGCGTGCCGATCGGGCCGTGCAGTTTCATCTCGCCATTCAACTTCCCGCTGAACCTTGCCGCGCACAAGATTGCGCCTGCCATCGCGATGGGCTGCCCTTTCGTGATGAAGCCTGCCAGCCTCACACCGCTGGGCGCGATCATCATGGGCGAGGTGTTGGCCGAGTGTGATGTTCTGCCCGAAGGCGCGTTCTCGATCCTGCCCGCCAGCCGCGATGGCGCTGACCTTTTTACCACTGACGAGCGGCTCAAGCTGCTTTCGTTCACCGGATCTCCCGGCGTGGGCTGGGAGCTAAAGGCCAAGGCAGGCAAGAAGAAGGTCGTGCTCGAACTTGGCGGGAACGCGGCAGTGGTTGTCGACAAGGACGCCAATCTTGAGCACGCGCTCGCCCGGATCATCTTTGGCGGGTACTACCAGTCTGGCCAGTCATGCATCCACGTCCAGCGCGTAATCATCCACGCTGACATCTACGATACGTTCCGCGATAGGCTGGCGGCAAAGGTCAAGGAACTGAAGTCCGGTGACCCCAAGAACCGCAACACCTTCATCGGTCCGATGATCTCGGCCAAGGAAGCGCAGCGGCTGAAGAGTTGGATCGATGCGGCAGTTGCGGGCGGGGCGACCCTGTTGGCAGGCGGTGGATGCGAGGGCAACATGCTCGAAGCCACGCTGCTGGAAGGCTGCAGCAGCGACATGGACGTCTATACCGAAGAAGCGTTTGGTCCGGTCGTCATCCTTTCGAAGTTCACCGATTGGGAAGCCGCGCTGGATGAAGTGAACGATAGCAAGTTCGGCCTTCAGGCGGGCCTGTTCACGTCCGACATCCAGAAGGTGATGGGTGCGTGGGACAAGCTTGATGTGGGCGGAATCGTGGTCAACGATGTGTCATCCTATCGGGTCGACAACATGCCCTACGGCGGTGTGAAGGATTCGGGCCTTGGGCGCGAGGGCATCCGTTTTGCGATGGAAGATATGTCCGAGATCCGAAATCTGGTCATCCGCCGCACCTGAAACCGTCCAAATCCCGCCTGTTGACCCGAACTATTGCTGAATTGTGTGAGAAAGGGTGTTTAGCCACTTGAACCTTGCTCGGTTGGTGGCCTAGTCTGTTCACTACGGGGTCGCATTGCAGCACTTCCGGTTCGGAATTCCGCGAT
Source organism: Novosphingobium sp. (assembly GCF_030696665.1). Taxonomy (GTDB): domain Bacteria; phylum Pseudomonadota; class Alphaproteobacteria; order Sphingomonadales; family Sphingomonadaceae; genus Novosphingobium. Next base: position 492,587 of record NZ_JAUYRV010000046.1, on the reverse strand, counting down.
AGACGAAACGTCGGGCGGCTTTCCTGTCGGTGGGGACGAGGGGCAATGCAGGGCATTTTCAAGGGATTAAGGCAGCGCATGGCTGTGCTTCGGGCGACATCACGCTCGGGTGCGCTGGCTATTGCGGCGTGTCTGGCGATGGCTGGGGCGGCACTGGGTGCCTCCTCGCTGCTCGGCCCCGATTCTGTCCGGGCCGAATCCCCCTCCGTTGCTGCAGGGCAAACCCTGCGTGGGCACATGGGCGTTGCATCGTGCGCGGGTTCCACCTGCCACGGCCGCAGCATTGCCGATGGCGCTGTTGTGCGTCAGGACGAACTGCTGCGCTGGCAGGAAGAATCCTCGCCCACCGGTGCGCACAGCCGTGCGTGGCGCGTGGTGCAGGAACCGCGCGGACAGGCGATCTTACGCCGCCTTGGCCTTGATGCCGCAGGGGCGCAGCGGGATTGCGCTGGCTGCCATGCCACACCCGGCGCGGCGCGCGTTGCCGATGGGGTCGATTGCGAAGGTTGCCACGGTTCATCGGGCAACTGGCTGTCCACACACTACACCGTGGGCGCAAGCCACGGGCGCAACGTGGCGCAGGGGATGACTGATCTGGTCAACCCTCAGGTTAAAGCGCAAGTCTGCCTCGATTGCCACTTCTCGGGTGACGCGCGGGGGCAATTTATCGCGCATCGCATCATGGCAGCGGGCCACCCCCGCATCTCGTTCGAACTTGACCTGTTCACCACGCTCCAGTCGCATCACGATGAAGACGCCGACTATGCCCAGCGCAAGGGTGGAAAGACCAATGCCATGCGCATGTGGGCCGTTGGGCAGGCCGAGGCGGTCAAGCGCAGCCTTGAACTGTTCAGCCAGCCTGCCCGCGTGGTTGACGGCATCTTCCCCGAATTCACGTTCTACGATTGCCACTCGTGCCACCGCCGCATCTACGATGGCGAAGCAGGCGCAAACGTAACGGCGGTGCCCAATCCGGGCCGTCCGGTCGATCTTGGAACGCCGCCCTATAACGACGAAAACATGATCATGCTGCTGGCTGCGGCCAAGGTCGTCGCGCCCGATGCCGCCGCCACGTTTGACGCACGCGCAAAGGCGTTCCACCGCGCAATGCTGGCGGGAAGGGCAGAAACCGTGGCCGCTGCACAGGCGCTGCGCCAGTCTGCGGATGCCTTGTCCAGCCGCTTTGCAGCGTCCAGCTTTACGCGCGAACAGACCTTCGCGATCATGGATTCAATCGCCAGCGATGCGATAGGCGACCGCTTCACCGACTATGAAGGCGCGGTGCAATCGGTGATGGCGGTGGATACGCTGCTGGGCGGCATGGTCAATCAGGGCATGGTGTCCACCGCATCGGCAACCACCCTGCGTGTCCAGATCAACCAGGCCTATGCCGCCGTGCGCGATCCCAACGGGTTCCAGCCCATTGCCTTCCGCCGCGCACTGGGCGGGGCAGTGCGTTCAATCCGGAGCCTGCGCTGATGCATCTGCCGCTGGCTCTTCGTCAGACCACTGCCGTCGTGCTGTCGCTATCGCTTGCTCTTGCCGGATGCGGCGGGGGTGATTCCGGCTCTGGCGATACGTTCACGCCAACGCCTACGCCCACTGCATCCTCGCGCTTCTTTGCCGATCCTGCGCAGGAAGCGCTAACCGCCAGCGAGGTCCAGCAGATCATCGCGCAAGCCGTGGGCGAGGCGCAAGCGCGCGGCAAGCCCGCGATCATCAGCGTGGTGGACCGGGTGGGCAACGTGCTTGCCATGTTCCGCATGAACGGTGCGCCCACGCGGATGCTCACCAGCCGCCGCACTGCCACAGGCCGGATCGCGAACCCCGGCATTGATGCACAAGGCCTGGATGTTGAAGCGACGATGGGCGCGATCAGCAAGGCGATCACCGGCGCTTACCTATCCTCCAGCGGCAATGCCTTTACCACCCGCACCGCCAGCATGATTGTGCAGGAACATTTCCCGCCCGCGCCCAACACGCCGGGCCTTGAATCCGGGCCGCTGTTCGGCGTGCAGTTCAGCCAGTTGCCCTGCTCCGATCTCAACACGCGGTTCATCACTGGAAATGCGGGAGCAGGCGCGTTCATCGGGCCAAAGCGTTCGCCGCTTGGTCTTGCTGCTGACCCCGGCGGACTGCCGCTCTACAAGAACGGCGTGGTCGTCGGCGGCATTGGCGTGATGGCCGATGGGGATTATGGCTACGACGCCGATGTTACCGACGTCGATGAAGACGCCGAGGAATACATCGCGCTCGCCGGGATTCAGGGCTTTGCGCCCGCCGCCGACATTGGCGGGGATCGCATCACCGCTGATGGCACCACACTGCGCTTTGCCGATGCCCAGCCGGGCAAGCTTGCGACCTTGCAGACCAGTTTTTTCGCGATCAACAACGTGCGCGGCACGCTGATCCCGGTGCGCGGCTATTATGATGGCAGCGCGGTTCTGGCAGGCACGGCCTATGGTAGCGAACGCAGCGGCATCCGCCGGGTCAGCGCGTCGGAATTCTCGCTGGCGGACGCTTACCTGCTCACGGATGGTGCGGGCAATCCGCGCTTCCCGGTGAAGGCTGGGACCGATGGTTCCGCCGTCGGACAGGCGCTGACCGCTGCTGAATCCCGCGCCGTGCTGGAAGAAGCGTTCACCGTGATGACCCGAGCCCGCGCGCAGATCCGCCGCCCGCTCGACAGCCGCGCACAAGTGACGATCACCGTGGTCGATACCTTCGGCGAAGTGCTGGGGCAGGTGCGCAGCCCCGATGCGCCGATCTTTGGCACCGACGTATCGCTGCAGAAGGCACGCACTGTGGCGTTTTTCTCCAACCCGGCAGCGGCGGCGCAACTGACCGGAAATACCGATACTGGCATCCCCGCTTTTGTTCAGCGTTTCCGCGATTTCTTCGGCGATTCAACGGCATTGACCGGCACCAAGGCCTTTGCTGACCGCGCCGTTGGCAACGTTGCACGCCCCTATTTCCCTGATGGAGAATTGGGGCGTCCGCCCGGTCCGCTGTCACGCCCTATTGATGATTTCAGCCCCTTTGCCACGGGCCTTCAGATCGCGCTGGTCGCCGGGAACGTGGTGCAACACGCCGGCTTCGTGCAGGGAGCAGGCAGCGACACCCCGCAAACCTGTTCTGCCGTGCCTGATACGCCAACCGGCAAGAAGCGGCTTGCCAACGGCATCCAGATTTTCCCCGGCGCTGTGCCGATCTATCGCGGCAATCGTCTGGTCGGCGCGATTGGCGTTTCGGGTGACGGGATCGATCAGGACGACATGATCTCGTTCCTGGGCTTGCACAACGCCGGAACGAAAGTGTCGGGAATCGGCAATGCACCCAAGGACATGCGCTCTGATACGATTGTCGTCGCGGTGGGCAGCGGTGTGCGCCTGCGTTATGTGAACTGCCCCTTCGCGCCGTTCCTCGATACGAGCGAACAGAACGTCTGCGAGGGCAAATGATGCAGCAGGTGATCGCCCTGATTGCACCGGCATTTGGCATCACCCAGCCAATGCCTATGCCGATGATGCCGTTTCAGGTGCTCGCAGCAGTCGAGGCAGCAACACCCGGTGCGGCGGAGCCACAGCAGGGTGCCTCGCCTGCAGCAGACAGTGCATCACAACAGGTTGATCCCAACACCACTGCGCTCCCCGGTGGTGAAACCGAAGCCGACGAAGCGCTGATCGATGGCCGCCGCCGCCCAGGCTACAACAAGCAGCTTCCCGACAAGGTCGAGCAGGACAATCCCGGCGCGGTCAACGCCCCACCGCCCGAAGCGTTTTACGACAAGTATGATGGCGAAGGTCCGATGAGCAATCTCGGCCTGCAGGTCGGCTTGCCGGATCGCTGGCGCATCGTGTCCTCGCTTTGCCCGCAGAAGGACAAGGCATCGGGCAAGATTGACCGTTCGCTCTACACGCTGTTTCCCCGGCTGGAGCACGTCTGCCATTCCTCGCTCGACCCGTTCCACCACAGCCTGCTGAAAGGTGACCGACCGCTGGCGCGCGGGAAACGCCCCGGTTTCCTGAAGGGTGAGGATTGGTTCCTGATCGCTGGCGCAGTCTCTGACACGATTGTCGAACCCCGCAGTTTTCCGATCCCCGTCGGCAACCAGACCACCAGCAATGCCAATCAGATCGACGTGTTCGGCCGCAGCAACAGCCTGGTGCTGGCGCAGACCTTCATTGCCAGCGTCTCGCTGCTCAAAGGCATGACCGCGTTCAAGCCGCCAACGATTGAATATCGCATCGCGATTGCGGGCAATATCAACCACGTCCAAGTGCCGGAACGCCGCGTCTTGTTCGTTGAACCGTCCAAGGGCACGCGCCGCACCGATGGCTTTGTCGGCTTGCAGGAAGCCTTCGTTGACTACCACCTCGGCAAGTACGATTCAAAGCGCTACGATTTCTTCTCGGTCCGCGCGGGCATCCAGCCGATGCAATCAGACTTTCGCGGCTTCCTGTTCAACGACAACCAGCTTGGCATCCGCTTCTTTGGTAATCGGGACAACAACCGCTTCCAGTTCAATCTGGCCGCATTCTGGCGCCTGGAAAAGGACACAAACTCCGGCCTGAATGACATTACGCAGGCTCCTCGCAACGATTTCCTGCTGATGGCCAATGTCTATCGGCAGGATTTTCCGATTGTCGGCCTCACCAGCCAGCTTTCCGCCACATGGAACATCAACCGTGAACGCGGTGAAGTGGCGGTGGACAAGAACGGCTTTCCGGTGCGCCCTGCGCTGCTGGGCGATCTGCGCGGGCGCAATTATGATGTGGTCTATCTCGGCTACGCCGCTGACGGACGCATTGGCCGCATTAACCTGACCGGGCAATTCTATGGCGCGCTCGGCCATGACAGCAACAATTTCCTGACCAGCGGCCCCGCCAGCATCCGCGCATTCATGGCCGCTGCCGAACTCAGTTATGACATCGACTGGACGCGCATCCGCCTGTCCGGCCTTTACGCCAGCGGCGACAGCGATCCCTATGACAAGGTCGAAGGCGGCTTTGACGCCGTGTTCGAGAACCCGCAATTCGCAGGGGCCGACACCAGCTACTGGATTCGCCAGACCATCCCCTTTGCGGGCGGTGGCCGTGCAATCTCGATCAATGGCCGCAACGGCATTCTCAATTCGCTGCGCTCTTCGAAAGAGCAGGGCCAATCGAACTTCACCAATCCCGGCACGATGTTGCTCGGGGTCGGCACGGATTTTGACCTGACGCCAACGGTGCGCGTGTCGACCAACGTCAACCACTTGTGGTTCGAGAACACGAAAGTTCTGCAGGTGCTGCGCAACGAAGGTTCGATCCCCAAGGATATCGGCTGGGACGCCTCGGTCTCGGCCATCTGGCGTCCCAATGCCTCGCAGAACCTCGTTTTCCGCCTGTCGGGCGCGGTGCTCGAACCGGGGCGCGGCTTTGACAACCTGTTTGCGCAACAGGGCAAAGCCAGCCGCTTCTATTCCGTCCTCGCCAACGCGACTTTGGCCTTCTGATGACCCAGCCCATGACCTTGACGCGCCGCATCCGCTCAATTCCGATGACTTGGCTGATGGCGGCATTTGCCGCGCTGCTGGTGCCAAGCGCCCTGTTTGCGGCGGGCGAGGAACCGGCCCAGAAGGTCAAGCACACCCGCGCCCCTGCCGCCCCGCGTGGCCAGCCGGGTGATACGGCGGAAGAGCAGTGGGCCTTCGTCGACAAACAGAACGCGGGCTGCGTCAGTTGCCACACGCAGAGCGACCACCGCACCATGCACGCCAGCCCTGCCGTGGTCCTGTCCTGCGCCGATTGCCACGGCGGCGATACCAAGGTCGTCGCGGACCGTTCGTGGAACCACAATTCGATGGAATATGTGGGCGCGATGAAGGACGCTCACGTGCTGCCGAAGTACCCGGTGGCGTGGGGCTGGCCGTCCTCGGCCAATCCGAAGCGCTCCTATGCGCTTTTGGCCAAGGAAAGCCCGGACTTCATCCGCTTCGTGAACCCCTCAGACTATCGCGTAGCGCGCGATTCCTGCGGGGCGTGCCATATGTCGATCATCGAGGCATCGGAACGCTCGCTCATGTCCACCGGTGCGATGCTGTGGGGCGGGGCGGCCTATAACAACGGCATCGTTCCGTTCAAAAACTACATGTTCGGGGAAAGCGTTACGCGTGAGGGCGAACCCGCGCTGATCAAATCCGCTTCCAGGGAAATTGGCCCCGATGGCAAGCCGATGTGGGGCACGGTCACGCCGAAGGAAAAGGCGCGCGGTGCGTTGCCGATCCTCTATCCGCTGCCGCGCTGGCACCAGATCCCGCCGGGTGACGTGTTTCGCGTGTTCGAGGATGGTGGCCGCACGATCAACCCGCAGTTCCCCGAAATCGGCCTGCCCAACTCGACCGGGCTGATCCAGCGTCTGGACGAGCCGGGCCGCCCCGATCTCAAGCAGTCCAACCGTGGCCCAGCCACTGGCCTGCGCGTCGCCATCCCGGTCCTGAACATCCACAAGACACGGCTGAACGACCCGTTCCTGTTCCAGATGGGCACCAACGACCAGCCGGGCGACTACCGCTCGTCGGGCTGCGCATCGTGCCACGTGATCTATGCGAATGACCGCGAACCGCGCCACTCGCTGAACTACGGCAAGTGCGGGCGCGACGGGCAGACGATTACGTCCGACCCCACGATCAACAGCTTGCGGGAAGGCCAGCACCGCAAGGGCGCCTATGGCACTTATGATGCCGCAGCCCATGAATCGCACGACAAGGTGCGCGGCACCGTGCTCGGCGGGCAGGGCAGCTACATGGGCGGTGACAAGTCCGATCCCGAAGCGTCGCACGACATGGAAGCCGACTGCGCCCGCGCGATTTCGGCCGCCGAACAACTGGTCTATGCCCCGGCCAAGGGCGTCGCCCCGCACGGCACGATGGACCATGACAACATGGACCAGGCCTCGGCCCACGCCACTGCCGGGCTGGACGAAAAGGGCCATGCGAAAAAGGCTGACGCCAAGCACGGTGGAGGGCACGGCGATGATTCGCATGAACCCACCGGCCCCGCGGCCATGCAGGATCGTGAACGCGGCCATCCACTCGTCCACGCCTTCACCCGCGCCATTCCGACTGCGCAGTGCATGAACTGCCACATGCACCAGCCGAACATCTTCCTGAACAGCTACCTCGGTTACACGATGTGGGACTATGAATCCGATGCGCCCAGCATGTGGCCGGGGCCGGAAAACCGCGCGCCCAAGCCTGCAGGAATGTCCGATGCGGACTATGAAAAGGCGTTCAAGAAGCAGTTCTACCCGAACATCGACGAGCAACGCGAAGTGCTGGACCGCAACCCCGAAGGCGCGTCCACGCGCGGGCTATGGCGCGATGTCGAATTTTTGCGCAACGTCTATGACGTCAACAGCCAGGCCAAGGACACCCAGTTCGCCGACTATCACGGCCACGGCTGGAACTTCCGCGCCATCCTGAAGCGCGACCGTCGCGGCAACCTGCTCGACGACGATGGCGACATGAGCACCTACGGCACTGACACGGCGCATATCATCGACCCGAACGACCCCGAGAAGTTCCGTAAAGGCACCGAGGGCAAGTTTGTTGAGGTTGGCCCCGACAATCCCGGCAAGACAGTCCACATGATGGACATTCACGCCCAGATCGGCATGCAATGCGCGGACTGCCACTTCGCGCAGGACAGCCACGGCAACGGGTTGATCTATGGCGAGGTCGCCAATGCCGTGGAGATCGGCTGCAAGGACTGCCACGGCACCCCCGACGCCTATCCCACGCTGCTGACATCGAACCTTGCAGCGCCCGAGAAAGGCAACAACCTGTCGCTGCTGCGCAACGCCGACGGCCAGCGCCGCTTTGAATGGTTCAACGAATCCGATGGCCGCCGCGTGCTGCTCCAGCGTTCGATCATCGATCCGAACCTGTCATGGCGCGTGAGCCTCGTCAGAGATTCAGTCGATGCGCGCTTTGCCGGGCAGATGGACAGCGCAGGCGCCCCGATCTTCAATCCCAAGGCTGCGCGTGCCAAACTGATGGCAAAGTCCGCTTCGGACGATGGTGATTACAAGTTCGGCACTGGTATCCCCAAGGAATCGCGCGCCCACCGTGACGACGACATGGCCTGCTTCACCTGCCATCTTTCATGGACCACATCGTGCGCAGGCTGCCATCTGCCGATTGAGGCCAACTGGAAGTCAGCGACGCACAAGTACGAGGAAGACTTCACCCGCAACTACGCGACCTACAACCCGCAGGTCGCGCGTGATGACATGTTCCAGCTGGGCAAGCACCAGCGCAACAAATCGTCCGGTTCCGATCCGGTGCAATTCGATGCAGCAGGCAATCCTGTCAGCGGCAAGGCGATCACCGCGCCGATCCGCTCCACTTCGGCGCTGATCCTGTCATCGACCAACATCAACCGCGAACGCATCTACGTCCAGCAGCCGCCGATTTCCTCGATCGGCTATTCGTCACAGGCCTTCGCGCCGCACTTCCCGCACACAGTCCGCAAGAACGAGACGAAGCAGTGTACCGACTGCCATGTTGCGCAAGGTGAGGACAACAATGCGGTGATGGCGCAGCTCCTGCTGCTCGGCACCAACTACGTGAACTTCGTGGGCATGAACGCCTGGTTCGGCTTGGAAGGCGGCTTTGAAGCCGTGCGCGTGACCGAATGGGACGAACCGCAAGCCGTGATCGGCTCCTACCTCCACCGCTACGCCTATCCAGACTACTGGAAACTCCACGTCGAAAAGAACGACCGTGAGCTGAAAAACTGGACCCGCGGCAAGATCTTCGATGCGAAGCTTTCGGGCGAAACCACCGGGCAGGAAGAATTTGCCAACGTCGTTGAAGGCACGAAGGATGCGGTGCGCTGTCTGCAGATGCGCGGCGAATACATGTTCGTGGCCGAAGGCAAAGGCGGCTTCCGCGCCTATGACATTGCCGCGATTGGCGACAAAGGCTTCTCCGAACGCATCGTTACCGCGCCGTTCTCCTCGCTCGGTCACAATACCCACATAAAGACCAAAAACGCGACTTGCATGGCCTTGCCCACCAATCAGGCCATCGCCCCCACGCGCAACACGCCTGAACTGCGCGGCCTCAATCAGGAACAGCCGTTCTCGCCGATCTACAGCTATGCCTTCGTTACCGATGCGGTCGAAGGTCTGATCGCGGTCAATGTCGATACGCTGGCCGATGGCGAATTCCGCAACAACTTCTTTGACCGCAGCTTCACCTTCAACCCCGACGGCGTGCTCACCGGCGCGCGTCACATCACGCTGGCGGGCGACTATGCTTATGTCGTCACCGACAAGGCGCTGGTTACGGTCCACCTGACCAAGCCTTGGTCGGCGGCCAAACCGTGCGAGATCAGCGCGACGAAGGGCGGCGAGACCTGTCTGGATCCGCGCGTCACCTCCGTCGTGCCGCTCAGCGATCCGCGCGGCACCGCGATGCAGTTCCGCTATCTGTGGGTGACGACCGCCAATGGCCTTGAATTGATGGACGTGACCAATCTGGCCGAGCCAAAGCCGGTCAGCGGAGCCACCGTGCCGCTGGCGGATGCCCGCCGCGTCTACCTTTCGCGCACTTACGCCTATGTCGCGGCCAAGGGACAAGGCCTTGTGATCGTGGATATAACCGCACCCACACGCCCATCGATCTACACCAGCTACACAGCAGGCGGGCAACTGACCGATGCCGAAGACGTGATCGTGGCGTCCACGAACGCTTCGCTATTCGCCTATGTCGCCGATGGCCGGAACGGTGTGAAAGTGCTGCAACTGACCAGCCCCGGCAGCCAGCCCAATTTTTATGGCTTCTCGCCCGAACCCAAGCCGGAGCTGATCGCATGGGCGCGCACGCCCACGCCTGCATTGGCACTGTCCAAGGGGCTGGACCGTGACCGGGGTGTCGATGAAACCGGCGGACAGATGGCGGTGTTCGGTCGCCTTGGCTCACGCCCGTTCACCCGGCCCGAAATGGAAGAGCTGTTCCTCAATGCCAAGGGTGAGGTGTACCGGGTGACGAATGCCGTGGACATGAACCATTGGGTTGGCGCGAAGACCGCACCCATGCTGGCTCGAAGCAACTAGTTGGCGAGGAGACCGGGTGCATCACAGGGCACCCGGCAATCCGTTCAATCCTCGCTGAGTAGCAGGATTTCGCACTCCACTTCCATCAGCGGCGCGGGCAGTACTTCGTGATCAACGCGGGTCACAGTTGCATCGGCCACCAACTGGCCTCGCACCCGGAACTCATGTTCAGGCAATAGCGCGACGAAGCGCTCGCCGTCGCTCACCGCATCGCTTCCGGCAAAGCGCAGAACCAGCGTGTGCCGCGCGCCCGAGAATGTGATGCTCGCCCACGGGGCTTCGGCATGGCTCACCACTTCGGCCTGTGGCCCGGCGATATCGCGCACTGAACGCAGCAGCCGCTCCGCCGTGCCAAGACGGCGTGGGGGCAGGGAAGTGCCCACTGTGGACTTGGTTTCGAAGGCGTTCAAATCAAGCAACATGGACATTCTCCGCAAAATTGTTCATGAAATGTTCTACACGTCTTACCATCGCGGAGCGCGGCTCACGCCCGTTGCGCAAATCGCCGATCAGGCGGGGATCGTGCGCGGCAAGGCGGCCGAATTTCGTCACGGGCATGCCCGTGCTCTCGATGAATTTTTCAATGCGGCGGAGAAGCATGGACTTGGACCCTCCCTGAAAGTGCAACCGGATGAAGCGACTCGTAATAGGATTTTTCCTATGTTGATCTTGAAATCCTACAATGCTAGGAAAAGTCCTTCGAAAGTGGAGGAAGGCCGATGGGCAATGATTCTGATGCCGGTGATTCTGATACCGGTGCCCGAACGCGGTTGGTCGCGCTGGCTGCGGGGCGCGGCGTAAGTCTTGCGGCGCTTTCTGCGTTGATTGGTCGTAACACTACGTACCTTCAGCAATTCGTCCGCAAAGGCAGCCCGCGCAAGCTTGAGGAGAACGACCGTCGCACCTTGGCCGAGTTCTTTGGCGTGCCGGAAGGCGAGCTTGGGGCATCCCAGCGCGGCGGCGTAGTTGCTGTTGAACAGGGCCGGGTGCTGCCAGTTTCCGCCCCCTTACGCGCGATGACCGCCGAATGGGCTGACGTTCCGCGCTTGCCGCTTGGTGCATCAGCAGGGCCGGGCGCACTTCCTGCAGAGGAAATACCCTCTGGCCGCCTGCGCTTTTCCAACCGCTGGCTCAAGGGGCAGGGGCTCGAACCGGCTATGCTGTCAGTGATTGAAGTTGAAGGTGATTCGATGGAGCCGACCTTGCGCGATGGCGACGAAATCCTCGTCGACCGTACCCCGCGCCCCTTGCGCGCAGGCATTCACGTGATCCGGCTCGACGATGTACTGCTGGTCAAACGGCTCGAATCCGGCCCCGGCGGCATGGTGCGCGTTATCTCTGACAACGTCGCCTATCCACGCCTTGAACGGCCAGTGCAGGACGTCGAACTTGTCGGCCGCGTCGTTTGGAAAGGCGGTCGTCTATAAATCGTCGCCTACAGCGGCCGCGTCGAAGGTGGTCGGGCGGCGCAGGCAACGCTGCATGGTCTTGCCAATCCCTCTGTCGCGCGCCATCTCATCGAAATGACACAGCCCTCAGCCGAACCACCCTTCAAAGTCGCAATCATCCCCGTCACGCCGCTCCAGCAGAACTGCACGCTGGTGTGGTGTACCAAGACAATGCGCGGCGCGTTTATCGATGCGGGCGGCGATCTTGAAAAGCTGCGCAAAGCCGTCGAAGTCACAGGCGTCACCATTGAAAAGCTGCTCGTCACGCATGGTCATATCGACCATTGCGGCATGACCGGCATTTTCGCCAAGGAGCTGGGCGTTGCGATCGAAGGCCCGCACGAGGCGGACCGGTTCTGGATCTCGCAGTTGGATGAGGACGGCAAGCGCTGGGGCATCACCGGTGAGGTGTTCGAGCCTGCGCGCTGGCTGAACGATGGTGACAAGGTCACCGTGGGCGAAGTTGAGCTCGACGTGATTCATTGCCCCGGCCACACGCCCGGCCATGTGGTGTTCCACCACGCTCCGTCCCAAGTTGCGATTGTCGGAGATGTTATCTTCCAGGGTTCAATCGGTCGCACCGATTTTCCACTGGGCAATCATCAGGATCTGATCGATTCGATCACACAAAAGCTTTGGCCGCTGGGCAATGATGTGACTTTCGTCCCCGGTCATGGTCCAAACAGCACCTTCGGCCGTGAACGTCAGACCAACAGCTATGTCAGTGATTACGCGCTAAGCTGAAAGCTCTCCGCTCGCAGGCGGAATTGGGGGGGAGGGCGTGTTCGCACACGGCTCCCCGCCGCCAATTTTACATATCCAGCGCGATTGAAACGGCCCACACGGCCAGTCCCAGTTGCGACAGCATGGTCACCAGCGTGCCGACACCGCGCAACGGCATCAGCGGCCCGCCGTCCATGCCCACGCCATGCGCCACTCGGCCCAACATAAACGCCCCGGCCACGCCCATGAGGTAGATGTTCCCGGTGCGCGCCAGTTCGATCACGGCGATCAGCACCAGCATGATTGGCGTGTTTTCAATGAAATTTGCCTGAGCGCGCATGCGGGCGATCAGGTCCATGTCACCGCCATCGCCTATGCTGATCTTTTTTGACGTCCGCAGCATTCCGATGCGGATGGAAAGCCATATGTTGATTGCCGCAGCGGCCGCAGCCGCGCACAGCGTAATGGGCAGAATGATCATGCCTTTTGGTACTCCCCCTGTTTTGATGACTTGGTCGTCGTGATCCAGCGCATTGCTAGCGCGCCTATGCTTGCAAAGCACCAGAAATTCCGTATAGGCGCGCCTTCGCCCGTGATTTGGCGAATCCCGATCCCGTTGGCGACAAGTCGCTGCGCTCCGGTCCTGTGCTGAACAGGGCTTGTGCGATGGGCCGGTTTTCCCTATCGCGCCCGCAACAAAACTACGCAATTCAGGAACAGGTGCCGAAATGGCCGTCCCCAAAAGAAAAACTTCGCCTTCACGCCGGGGCATGCGCCGCAGCCATGACTCCCTCAGCCCTGATGCATTCCATGAATGCTCAAACTGCGGTGAACTGAAGCGTCCGCACAACCTGTGCAACGCATGCGGTCACTACAACGGTCGCGAAGTCATCGCCGTCGGGCTTTAAGCCTTTAAATCGGGGGGACTGAGGACATGAGCCTGCCGCGTATCGCCGTCGATGCGATGGGCGGCGATGAAGGCGTGCGTGTCATGATTGAGGGTGCGGCACTTGCCCGCCGTCGTCATGACCGCTTCAAGTTCCTTCTCGTCGGTGATGAGGCCCGCATCAAGCAGGCTCTCGAAAGCCATCCCAACCTGCGGAGTGCGGCGGAGATCCTCCACGCACCCGATGTTGTCTCGGGTGACGAAAAGCCGACTCAGGCCCTGCGCCGCGCCAAGACCACGTCGATGGGCTTGGCAATCAACGCAGTGAAGCAGGGTCATGCTGGTGCTGCGGTCAGCGCGGGTAATACCGGCGCGTTGATGGCTATGGCCAAGCTTGCGCTGCGCACGATGCCAGGGATCGATCGCCCGGCGCTTTCTGCGTTGCTGCCTACGCTTGGCGAACATGACCTGATCATGCTTGATCTTGGCGCCAATACCGATTGTGACGCGCGCAATCTTGTGCAGTTCGCAATCATGGGCGCAGCCTACGCGCGCATCGTCAACGGGCTTGAGGCACCGCGCGTGCGTCTGCTCAACATTGGCACCGAAGAAACCAAGGGCACCGATTCGGTGCGTGACGCAGCCAACCAGCTCAGGGGGCTGGCCGGTGAGCTTGCGATGAGCTTCGATGGCTTCACCGAGGCTGACAAGCTTTCGCGCGGGGATTGCGACGTCGTCGTGACAGACGGTTTTTCGGGCAACATTGCGCTTAAATCGATGGAAGGCGCGGCACGTTTCGTGGCCGATCTGCTCCGTCGCAGCTTCTCCTCGTCGCTGCGTTCGAAGTTCGGCTTCCTGATCTCGCGCCCGGCGACTGAATTGCTCAAGCACCATCTCGACCCAAACAACCATAACGGCGCAGTCTTCCTTGGCCTTAACGGCGTCGTGGTGAAAAGCCACGGTAGCGCAACGGCGGTTGGCGTGGCCAATGCCGTGGCGGTTACTGCGCGCCTGCTGGAGGAAAACCTGACCGAGCGTATCCAGGCCGACCTTGCACGCCTCGGCGCAGAAAGCATCCGCACCACCGGGCGTGGTCGCACCGCCGCTGTCAGCAGTGAGGACGCGGCATGACCATTCGTGCGGTCATTCGCGGCAGCGGTTCGGCCTTGCCTGAGCGGTGCGTGACCAACGCTGAAATGACGACGATGGTCGATACTACGGACGAATGGATCGTCGAACGTACCGGCATTCGCCAGCGTTATATCGCGGGCGAGGGTGAGACCACAGCAACCTTGGCGACTCTGGCAGCCCGCCGCGCGCTTGAAGCCGCTGGCATCGATGCGGCGCGGGTCGATCTTATCGTGCTTGCTACGGCTACGCCCGATCAGACGTTCCCGGCCACTGCCACGCTGGTCCAGCACAATTTGGGCTGCAATGGCGGCATCGCGTTTGACGTTGCGGCGGTGTGCTCCGGCTTCCTCTATGCGCTGGCAACTGCGGATTCGATGATCCGCACAGGCATGGCCAAGTGCGCGCTGGTAATCGGTGCGGAAACTTTCAGCCGCATCCTTGATTGGGAAGACCGAACCACATGCGTTCTTTTCGGTGATGGTGCCGGCGCGATTGTGCTTGAAGCACAGGACGTGGACGAGAGCGATCCCACGGCACCCGGTGTAATCGCCACGCGGCTCCATGCAGATGGTGCGCACAGCGAACTGCTCTATGTCGATGGTGGACCTTCTACCACCGGTACAGTTGGCAAAGTCCGGATGAAGGGCCGTGAGGTGTTTCGCCACGCGGTGACCAATCTTGCCAGCGTGCTGCGCGAAGTGCTTGAAGCAACAGGGCATAACGCCGCTGAGATCGATTGGGTCGTGCCGCATCAGGCCAATTTCCGCATTCTCGATGCCACCGCGCGCAAGCTTGATCTGCCTGCGGAAAAGGTCATCGTCACGGTTGATCGGCACGCCAATACCAGCGCCGCCTCCGTGCCGCTGGCCTATGACACGGCGGTGCGTGATGGACGGATCAAGCCCGGTCAACTCGTGATGTTTGAGGCAATGGGCGGTGGATTTACGTGGGGCGCCAGTCTGGTCCGTGTCTGAATCGGCTGTGTGTGAATTGTCCTGCGTGTCGTTACGTAACAAGCTGGGGCCTTATCCCCAAGCCACTGGATTGCGTTCTGTGGAATCCGCGTTATTGTCCGACACTTGTCTGTCACTCTTGGGGGGTAAATCGGGGATGCGGTCTGTTGGTACATTGACGCGCGCGGATCTTGCAGAAAGCATTAATCGTCGTGTCGGCCTGTCGCGGGCAGATTCGTTGGAGATGGTTGAATCCATCCTGCAACACATGTGCGAAGCGCTTGCTGAAGGCGAAAACGTCAAGATTTCGGGCTTCGGCACGTTCCTGCTGCGTGACAAGGCAGAGCGCGTGGGCCGCAATCCCAAGACTGGCGTTGAAGTGCCAATTACGCCACGCCGCGTTCTCAGCTTCCGCGCCAGCCAGATGCTAAAGGATCGCATCGGCCAGGTTTGATCACCCTGCAAGAACCAGCGCCTATGGAAAAAACCAACCTTCCCCGCTCTGCCGATGGCAAAGAACCAGGTGCTTTGCGCACCATTGGCGAAGTGGCGAAGGCGTTGGGCATTCGGCAGCATGTTCTACGCTATTGGGAAGAGCAATTTCCCCTGCTGCGTCCGCTGACGCGGGCAGGAGGGCGACGCTATTATCGCCCCGAAGATGTCGCGCTGATCTCTCGGATAGACCGGTTGCTCCACCACGAAGGGTACACAATCAAAGGTGCCAAGCAGGCGCTCGGCGGCGGCAAAACCACAATAGTCAAAGCCGACCAGCAGCATGAAGAGCGCCCCGCGCCGGTAGAATCCGCCGCTCCGCTCATTGAATTCCTGCAAGGTATCCGCGACCGATTGGCCGTGGCACTCGATTAGTCGATCAGTTGCGGACCCAGCGCCGGGTCCAGATCGCGCGGTCGCTTGATCTCCACCAGTCGCGCGCAGCCTTCTGAAACGTCGGCCCAACGCGCAACATCCAGTTCCAGCACGGCAAACGTCGCCGTCGGGAATTTCTCCTCGACGACGTCACGCAGGGGCGATGACCCATCGTCAGGCACCAGATCGAAGATCAGATCCTCCAGCCCGGGATTGTGCCCTACCATCAGCACGCTGGCCGGATCGCCCGAAAGCTCCTTGATCAGGTCGATCAACGTGGCTGAGCTGGCAAGGTAGATGCGCCGGTCCCATTCGACCTTGAAAGTGCATTTCCACGCCTTGCTTGCCTCTTCAACGGTCTCGGCCGCGCGCACGGCGGGGCTGGCGATCATGCGGTCGAACGTGCGCCCGGTTTCCCGGATATAACCACCCATCGCCTGCGCCCCCCGCTGTCCGCGCGCGTTCAGTGGGCGGTCGAAATCGCGCGCGCGCGCGTCGCTCCAGTCCGATTTGGCATGGCGGAACAGGGCCAGTGTTTTCACGAAATCCCCTCGTGACGCTTGGTTGCGTCCGCGTTCCCAGAAACACCGCTGCCCACGCTTTGTAAAGCCGCATCAAGTGTAACGCGCCGGATCGGGGTGCCTGCCGGGAAAGCTGATAGCAGCCGTGATGGGAAAGCGGAGGACAGCACCACAAAATGCCCTTTGTCTCCGGCCGAACGAATCAGTCGCCCGAAGGCCTGCGCCAGCCGCGCGCGGATAATGCGATCATCGTATACAGCGCCGCCGCCCGCCAGTCGCCGCGCCCGGTGCAGGATCGAAGGTTTGGGCCACGGCACCTGCTCCATCACCACCAGCCGCAGTGAGTGGCCCGGCACATCGACCCCATCGCGCAGCGCATCGGTGCCCAGAAGCGATGCACGCGGATCATCGCGGAAGATGTCCACCAGCGTGCCGGTATCGATCGGATCGACGTGCTGCGCAAACAAGGGCAGCCCGTTGCGTGCCAGTCGGTCGGCAATCCGGCCATAGACCGCGCGCAGCCGCCGGATTGCGGTAAACAGCCCCAGCGCGCCGCCGCCCGAAGCCTCGATCAACCGTCCATAGGCCGCTGCCAGCGCCGGAATGTCGCCCTTCGGCACATCGGTTACAATCAGCACTTCGGCCTGATTGGCGTAGTCGAACGGACTGTCCGCACCGAACAATCGCGGATTCACGTCAAGATGCGGCGCGCCGCTGCGTGTCACTGCGCTCGACCAGTCCTCGCCATCGCGCAATGTGGCAGACGTCATCATCACCCCATGCGAAGGCGCAAGCACGCTTTCGGCGAAGGGCTTCATCGGATCAAGGTAATGCCGGTGCAGCCCCACGTCCCACTCGCGCCCGTCCGAACGCTCCACCGCAATCCAGTCTACAAAGTCAGGATCGCCTGGCCCGCCCAGGCGCGCCAGCAGCGCGATCCACCCGGCGATCAGATCGCTGCGCCAGCCAATCGCCCCGCGCGCACCCTCGATCCGCGCGCGTGCAGTGCCATCGAGCCAGTCCGGCCCATCCTCGATCAGGGCCTCCAGCCGTAGCCCCAGCCGCACCAGCGGCTTGCGCAAAGCCTCCAGAGCTTCCTGCGCACGGCCGGAGACTTCGATAAATGCGCCGTCCAACTGTGCAATCTCGGTCTCAAGGCCGTAGCCCGCTTCCTGCCCGCCGCTTTCGTCCCGCGCATAGGCGAGCGCCCGTGCTGCGCAGAGCAGTTCTTCCATCGGCCCTGAAGGCGTGCGTTCCACCACCCGCGCCAGCCAGCCTTCAGAGGGCAGGGCTTCTGCCGCCGTGCGCGCCTGCGCAATCGCTCGCTCGCCTTCCTCGTCATAACTCGCCACATCGGCCAGCCGAGCCGAAAGCCCGCGCCGTCGTCCGCGCGATTTGCCCTCCGGCCCGATTACCCAGCGGCGCAGTTCAATTGTTTCCGCCCCGGTAATGGCTGCCGAAAACGTTGAGTCCGCAGCCTCAAACACGTGATGGCCTTCGTCGAACACGATCCGCGTTGGCCGCTGTGCTGCATCGCGCCCGCGCGCCGCATTGACCATCACCAGCGCGTGATTGGCGATCACCAGTTCCGCATCGGCAGAGGCCCGTGCCGCGCGCTCGATAAAGCACTTCCGGTAATGCGGGCACCCGGCATAGACGCATTCGCCCCGCTGGTCGGTCAGTGCCGCGATCCCGCGCTTGCGGAACAGTGTGCCCAGCCAGCCCGGCAAATCGCCGCCCACCATGTCGCCATCCTGGCTGAACACTGCCCACCGCGCCACCAACTGTGCCAGCACCGCCGCCCGTCCTCCGAACCCGCCTTGCAGCGCATCCTCAAGGTTCAGCAGGCAAAGGTAGTTTTCGCGCCCCTTGCGCACCACCACCGGCGGTTTGCCATTCCGCTCTGCGGGAAAGGCGCGACGGCTTTCGCGCCGCAATTGGCGCTGCAACGCCTTGGTATAGGTCGATACCCACACCGTTCCGCCCGATTGCTCTGCCCATAACGAGGCCGGTGCGAGATAGCCGAACGTCTTGCCCGTCCCGGTCCCCGCCTGCGCCAGCACCACGTGCGGCTGGCGTTGATCCCGGCGCGGCGCAAACATCCGCCCCGCCTCACGCGCATAGGCCTGTTGTGCGGGCCGGCTTTCCGCATCCGCGCCCGTCAATTCTGCCAGACGCGCCACCACGGCATCGTCTGCGAGCACAACTTGGGCGGGTTGCGGGCGGTCCGCTGTCTCTTCCCATTCGGGCAGGCGCGTAAACAGCCAGCGTTCGGCGCGTTGCGGCTTTTTGATGCGTGGTGTCAGCAGTGTTGCCCACGGCCAGCGCATGCGTATCAGCGATTGCAGGGCTGTCCATGCGCCTTCACGCTCGGCCCAGTCATCGCGCTCGCATGTTGCCAGCAAGGCTTCGGCGGCCTGTTGCAGCAGCAATGGCACCGCATCGTCGCCCACAGGTTCAGGCAGATCAAGCGTGTGGGCCAACCCTTTGGGCGTTGGCACCATGAACTTTGCCGGATGGATGAACGCAAACAGTTCGAGCAGATCCAGCCCCGACAGATCGGGATAGCCCAGACGGCTGGCCACCAGTGGCGCGTTCAGCATCAGCAGCGGCGTATCGGCTGCCGCGACAATCGCATCGCCCTTGCTCACCCCGCGCGTGGAGAATCCGTCGCGCAGCCAGCACCCGCCGTGGCTGGCATGAATCGCCGGAAGCGACATGGCTGGGTGTACAAGGGCGGGGATTTCGGTCACGCACAACCGTTAGAACAGGAATGGAACACGCGGCAAGCCTGAACCGGCTCAAAAGAATCCTGCACGCGGATTAACCAGCCCCCTTAAACTTTGTGCGCAGCATCCGTCCTTCTCGCTGGGAACCTTTTACCGACGCGGCTTATGCCCGCTTCGGCCCATAGTGGAGAATGGGAAATGGCAGTCATCAACACCAATATCAGCGCGGTCCGTGCGACCAACGCTTCAAATTCAGCGAACAAGATGCTCGGCGTTGCAATGGAACGCCTGTCGACCGGCAAGCGCATCAACGGTGCCAAGGACGACGCGGCGGGCCTTGCGATCACCACCACCATGACCTCGCAAATCAAGGGCATGAGTCAGGGCGTGCGTAACGCGAACGACGGTATCAGCCTTGCCCAGACCGCCGATGGCGCGCTCAATGAAGTCACCGCGATGCTGCAGCGCATCCGCGAACTCGCCGTACAGGCCGCATCGGGCACCTATCAGGGCTCTGACCGTGACGCGATGCAGTCGGAAGTGGAAAACCTCACCAGCCAGGTCAGCGAAGTTCTGACCAAGACCAAGTTCAACGGCAACGATCTGTTCACAGTGGAAACAGCGCCGGTCGCCGCAGATAATCTCGAATTCGTGATCCAGACCGGTGCTGAAACCAACGATACCGTGACGCTTGTCAGCGTGGCCTTCGATGGCGACGTGCTGTTTGGCACAAGCAATACTGCCTACACGGCAGCCGGTACGCAGTCGCTCAAGGTCAATGACACCGTTGCGGGAGACGGCAGCGGCACCACGAACGCCACAGCCACCATTACCAATGTCGACGATGCTTTGGCTGCTGTCAGTGCTACTCGCGCTGGCCTCGGTGCAGGCCAGAACCGCCTTGAATCGGTGATCAACAACCTCAACGATAACGTCACGAACCTCTCGGACGCCCGCTCGCGCATTCTGGATACGGACTACTCCGCAGAAACCACGCAGATGGCCAAGGCGCAGATCCTGTCGCAGGCGTCGACGGCGATGATCGCGCAGGCCAATCAGGCCCAGCAGAACGTCCTGTCGCTGCTGAAGTAAGCATGACTTCTCGCTTCTGAGGATTGCCTCCCCTCAGAAGCACCTCCACGGAACGGCGGGACCGCGTGAGCGCGGCCCCGCCTTTTCGGCGTTTTCCTACAGGGCAGGGCTTATGATAGGCAGCGAAAATGCTGCTGACTGCCGCCCCACACCCCCACACATTCGTCACCCCGGGCTTGACCGGGGGTCGCGCTTAAACGCGCCAAATCCCACCCCACCTGGGGCATGACTCTTTCTCTCAGGACTGTGTAAACCCCGTAAACCCCTTCAGCTTTCGCTTGCGAAACCTGAACAGCCGCGCAAAAGGGCGGGCACTATGACAGATGCCATCCACACCGCCGCCCAAACCTCCAAGGCATGGCCCTTCGAGGAAGCCCGCAAGCTCATCAAGCGCTTCCCGGGCGGCAAACGCGATGCCTCTGGCGAACTGGTGCCCGTGCTGTTCGAAACCGGCTACGGCCCCTCGGGCCTGCCGCACATCGGCACGTTTCAGGAAGTGCTGCGCACCACCTTCGTGCGCCGCGCCTATGAAGTGCTCACAGGCGGTCATCCCACACGCCTCGTCGCTTTCTCGGATGACATGGACGGGTTGCGCAAGGTGCCCGACAACGTGCCCAACAAGGCGGTGCTCGATGCGCACCTCGGCCACCCGCTCAGCCGCATTCCCGATCCGTTCGAGAAGTTCGAAAGCTTCGCCCACCACAACAATGCGATGCTGCGCGCGTTTCTGGATCGCTTCGGTTTCGATTACGAATTCGTCTCGGCCTCGGACCGCTATAACGCCGGCGTCTTTGACGATGCGTTGAAGAACGTGCTGCGCAACTGGCAGGCGATCATGGACATCATGCTCCCCACCTTGCGCGAGGAGCGCCGCAAGACCTATTCGCCGGTCCTCCCGGTCTCGCCCACCACGGGCGAAGTGCTGCAGGTGCCGGTCGAAGTGGTGGACGCCGAAGCCGGGATCGTCCGTTTCACCGACAGCAATGGCGAGACCATCGAACACACCGTGCTGGGCGGCTGGTCCAAGCTGCAGTGGAAGGTCGATTGGGCGATGCGCTGGGTTGCGCTGGGCGTGGACTACGAAATGTGCGGCAAGGATTTGACCGACAGCGTCACCCAATCGGGCAAGATCGCCCGCGTGCTGGGCGGCCATCGCCCCGAAGGCCTGATCTACGAACTCTTCCTCGATGAGAAGGGCGAGAAGATCTCCAAGTCCAAGGGCAATGGCCTGACCATCGAGCAGTGGCTCGAATACGGCAGCGAGGAATCGCTCGGCTTCTACCTGTTCCGCGAACCCAAGAGCGCCAAGTCGCTCCACGTCGGCATCATCCCGCGCGCGGTCGATGAATACTGGCAGTTCCGCGAAAAGCTGCCCGCACAGCCGGTCGAGCAGCAGTTGGGCAATCCGGTCTGGCACTTGCTGCGCACCAACGGCTACCAAGGCGGCGAGGGTGACAGCCTGCCGGTCACTTACGGCCTCTTGCTCAACCTCGTAGGCGTGCTTGGCGCGTCGGCCACACGTGAGCAGGTCTGGTCCTACCTCGGCAATTACGTGGAGAACGCAGACGCCGCGGCGCACCCAGCGCTCGACGGCCTGGTCACCCGCGCGCTCGCCTACAACCGCGATTTCATCGCGCCCACGCTGCAGCGCCGCAAGCCGGAGAGCAACGAAGCACAGGCTCTGGCCGCACTCGACGAGGAATTGGCGGGCACGTCAGACGACGCGACGGCGGAAGAACTGCAGAACATCGTCTACGAGATCGGCAAAGATCCGCACTACGGCTTCGAACAGCTGCGCGACTGGTTCAAATGCCTCTATGAAACGCTGCTGGGTTCCAGCGCAGGGCCGCGCATGGGCAGTTTCATCGCGCTCTACGGCGTTGACAACACGCGCAAACTGATTGCCGAGGCGCTGGACTGAGGGGCAGGGGGACTATTTCCCCTGTTCAAGCCGATCCAGCCGGCTTTCGATCCGCCCGAGCGCTTCGAGAATGTGCAATTGCTCTTCGTGGGTGAAGGCATCGCGGTTTTCGTTGAGGCGGTCGATCAGGCGGACCACGATCATCGGCGCGATCAGGAAGATCGAAATGTGCATCAGCGATACCGCCACGATCTGCCCCGCGCCGGTCTTTGGGGAGATGTCGCCGTACCCGGTCGAGGTTGCCGTCGTCGCGGCCCAGTAGAGGCCGGTCATGAAGTCCAGCCCTTCGAACCGGGCCAGCAGTGCCGCTGCGATAGCCAGCAGCAGGGCGTAGATCAGCACGAGTTCAAGGAACGTGTCGGTCGCAGCGCGCAGGTTTTTCATGCTTCCTCCATGATCACGTGGGGGACAAAGCGGGCGCGGTTGCCCGTGATCAGGCCATCCTCGCGGATGCCTAGTCCAGCGGCCTCGCCCGCAACGATCCAGCTGCCCAGCACCGGGTAGCCGCAGCCGAAATCCTTGAGCGGATAGCGCTGCTGGAACACCATGCGGCTGGCGTCATACTTGCCTTCCGACCGCGCCAGAACCGTGCCGTTCGAGACGACCTCAATGTTCGCCCCCTCACGCGCCAGCACCGGCTTGGCCACATAGTCCGGCCCCACCGCGCCGGGCGAGAACGAGGCGGGTAGCAGGTTGGGGTGATTGGGGAACAAGTCCCACAGCACCGTCAATACCGCCTTGTTGCTCCACAGCATCTTCCACACCGGCTCCAGCCAGATGGTCTCGTGAATGTGCGGCAGGATGGCGGTTCCAAACTGCTCAGTGGCCAGCCACTCCCAAGGATAGAGTTTGAACAGCGCGGTGATCAGGAAATCGTCCTGATCCAGAATGCGGCCATCTGCATCAATCCCGATCTGGTCGATCAGCAGGCCGAACGTTTCCAGCCCGGCTTGCGCCGCCAGATCGCGCAGATACGTGGTGGTCATCGTGTCTTCATGTGCATCGTCGGCCACATGCGTGAACCACACACGCCGCCCCGGCAGTGCGCCTGCCACGGCCTGCCAGCGCGCCAGCAGCTTTTCGTGCAGGCTGTTGAGTTGGTCGGCCTGCGGGAACACCTCTTCCTTCCAGAACCACTGGACGATCGAGGTTTCGAGCAGCGAAGTGGGCGTATCGCAGTTGTATTCGAGCAGTTTGGGCTGACCGGTGCCATCCCACGCAAAATCGAACCGCCCGAAGTCGAGCGCGGGCGAACGGCGCTGCCACGCCTCGCGCACCACGTTGTGCCAGTGCGCGGGAATGCCGCACGATGCCATCAGCACATCATCGCGGACGATGACTTCAGCGGCTTCGATATAGAGCTTGTGGACGGCTTCGGTCGCGTCTTCGATCGTTTCGATCTGCGCCAGCGAGAACGCATAGGCTGCGCTCTCGTCCCAGTAGGGGCCGTCAGCGTCGCTGTGCCACAGCAGGCCGAGGTCGGCGACTTTTGCCTGCCAGTCCGTGCGCGGGGCAAGCGTCAGGCGTCGCACCGATCAGGACCAACTGCCGCCGAACGACTTGCCGCTGGACCCGAAGCCACCGCGCGAAACCGGCGTGCTGCGCGTCATGTTTGCACCTGCAGGCGCTTGCGCATACGTCGCGCCCTTGGCCGGGAAGTAGCTGCCCTTGTACCCATAACTGGGATCGCGCACTGGATCGCCATAGTAAGGCACGCGGTTGCCGCGCCCGACGTAGTACCAGAAGAACGAACTGCCAGCGCGCCCGGTGGCGCGGCCATTGCGGCAGTTCTCATCGGGAATGCGGCGGCCTTCCTGATCGACGCAGACAGCGGTATCGCGGTCTGCCACCACGCCATCGTCCCAGTCGTTGCCGCCAGAACATCCAGCCAGCGTTGCCGCCATTGCGGTGGTCAGCACGAGTTGCTTTTTCATCGCCAATCCTTCCGCAACGGCGCTCAGGGCACCATGCAGGCGGCTTGCAGCACGCCCGTGCCAAGCCCGATCCCGCCGACGAAGATTCCCGAGGCGATGCATCCTTCGCCAAGCTTTGCAGCGACTTCCCGGAAGAGCAGGCGGGCAATCACGACGAAAACCAGCAGTTGCACCACCGCGGCCACCGCGCCCCACATCATCACGTCAGCCAGGCTGACCGAATTGGCGGTGACGACCGCGACCGGAATGGCAAACCCGATGAACGTGCCGACCAGTTGCGTGGCGGCTGCCGCATTTCCTTCACGGATGAGCACGAATTCCGGATGGGGCGTGAAGCGCGAATAGAGGAACAGGAACACCACCGCCAAGGCGATGACCGTTCCGAAATACGCCAGAAAATGTGGCAGTGCTGCCACGAAGTATCCAAGCATCGCAATTCCCCCTGCTCCGGCCTTAGCCCCCGACGCTTCCTGTAAAGCAGCGCCGCGTTACAGTTGCAAGCCACCGGCGGCTGGTATCAGCGGCTGGCGGCGATCCATGCGCGCACCTTGGCCTCAAGCACCTGCATCGGCAAGGCCCCGCTGCCCAGAACCTGATCGTGGAACTGGCGGATGTCGAAACGATCGCCCAGCGCGGTTTCGGCTTCCTTGCGCAGCCGCTGGATCGTCAGCGCGCCGATCTTGTAGGACAGCGCTTGCCCCGGAATGGCGATGTAGCGGTCCACTTCGGCTTCGGCATCGCTGCGGCCCATGCCTGAATTGCCGAGCATGTAGTCCACCGCCTGTTCGCGGCTCCAGCCCTTGGTGTGAAGGCCGGTGTCTACGACCAGCCGCATGGCGCGCAGCATCTCGTCGTCCAGCGTGCCCCAATGCTGCATCGGGTCTTTGTAGAACCCCATCTCGTACCCCAGCGTTTCGGCATAGAGCGCCCAGCCTTCGATGTAAGCGGTGTTGCCGCCGAACCGCTGGAAATCGGGGAGGGCGGTATTCTCTTGCGCAAGGCTGATCTGGAAGTGATGCCCCGGCGCGCCTTCGTGCAGATAAAGCGTGGCAATGCCGGTCAGAAAACGGCTCTTCAGGTCATAGGAATTGAAGAAGAATGTGCCCGGCAGCCTGCCATCGGGCGATCCTTGCGCATAGCTGCCGCCCGCCTCGAATTTTGCGCGATAGGGCGGGTATGACTGGATCTGCAGTGGCGTGCGCGGCAGGTGAAGGAAATAGCGCGGTGCGAGTGTATCGACCTTGCGGCCGACCGCGCGGAAACCTTCGGCCAGCTCGTTTTCGGTGCGCGGGTGATATTTCGGATCGGTGCGGATATGATCGAAGAAATCGCGCAGTGGGCCGTTAAAGCCCAACTCGCCCTTCACCTGCTCCATCTCGCTCTGAATCCGGGCCACTTCGCCAAGGCCAAGGTCGTGGACGGCCGCCGGATCAAGGTCGAGCGTGGTGTTGATCCGCACCAGACGGCGATAAAGCGCAGGTCCACCGGGGATGGCAGACAGGCCGACGCTGCTACGGGCGGCGGGCCGGTATTCCTCGGCCAGAAAGCGCCGCAGGTCGCGATAACCCGGATAGACCACATTTGCGGTCACCTGATGAAGGTCGTGGCGCAACTTGCTGCGCTGGACCTGCGGCATGTCTGTGGGAAAGCTGCGCGCAGCGGACATGAACGGCGACCGGTCGACCGGCTGAGCCAGCAACCCGTCGATCTGCGTGATCATGTTATCCACGGTCAGGCGCGGTGCAGTGACGCCGCTGGCCATGCCTTCGCGGAAACGAGCGATGGCCTGATCGAACACTTTAGGAAGAGCGCGGTGTCGGGCAATCAACAGTTCGTAATCGCCCGCGTTCTCCAGCACCAGCCCGCTGCCGGGTGATGAAAGTTCGGGGTACGACACATGGAAGCCGCCGAAGTGGTTGAACGGCTGCACCTCGGTCAGTGCAAGTGAGTCTGGCGTAAGCAGCGCCTGCTCTGCCTGTTTTGCATCAAGCATGACCGCGCGTGAGATGCGGTGGCCTTCGTCGAGCGCGGCGGGATCAATGTCGCCCAGATCGCCTAGCAGGCGGTTGTTGGCATCGCGCCGTTCGCGTGCAAGGCGCGGCGTGAATAGTAGCAGGAACTGGCTCGTTGGCACGCGCTTGCCCTGTTGCAACGCGCCCAGCGGATCAAGCGCAAGGCTTTGGTGCAGGTCTGCTGCAAACAAACGGTCGAGCGACGTATTTGCGGAAATGGGCGGCGCTGCGCGCTGTGCCGGCTGGCCGCCTGGCTGTCCGTCGATCCTTGCTTTCGGCTCAATCGTTCCGGGCTTTGATGCGCCATGCGGGGCGACCCCGGGTGACGAGGGTGCTGCCGTCGCAGCAAGCAGGCAGAGCGCAGCGCCGCCCAAAGCCAGCCGACGCATCAGCACCACGGGCGCGCCCGATACCACTTGGTCAGGACATATTTCACGCCGCGCACCACCGGCATTCCGGCGTGCATGGCATTGGGATTGGGCGTGCCATCAGGCTTCATGTTGTTCCAGATCAGCAGGGCGCCCGGCTGGGGCGGGATGGACAGGTCAAGGCGGGTGAAGTCGGTCGTCCCGCCTTCTTCAACGGCATTGAGATACGCCATTGCAGTCCAGCTACGCTGACCGCCACGCCTTTGTTCCGCGTCCCAGAAATGTTGTGAAGGCAGGAAGTGATCGTAGTGCCCGCGAAACTCCTGACCCGGGTGGTAGCGCTGCCCCTGAATTGTCTCACCATATGCAGGATCAATGCCCATCAGATCATCAATCCGCCGCTGCAGCATGATGACGAACGGGTCGTTAGGATCGACGTCACCAGAGTAGCTGGTCCGCCCGGTAGCGTCAGTCCCCATGTAGGTTGGAGAGGGGCGCGCGACCGACTCGACGATGGTCATAAGCCTGTTACATTCGGCTTCGGAAAAAAATTGGGCGACGCCAAATATTTCGAGTTCATCGACCGGCAGCCGGTAGACGCCGGGGTCTTGCGTCAGCCGTTTGCGGACAACCTCACCTACACGCTTGAGGGCAAGTGTCTCAGTCGACAAGCGCGTGGTCTTTGCAAAAATCGACATCTCAGGAACCGTCCTGCTTCAATGCGTTGTATGGTGCAAGCCCCGTCATTTAGTCCGAAGTGGACGCTTAATACAGATTTCATCAAGCATTTCCCGCAACTTTGGGTTAACCAAAAGCAACAAGGGTTGTTTTTAGCGGTCGCTGAACGATCATAAGTTTCGATGCAGTGCTTAGGGGCGTGTACCTGCTGTCGGGTCTAAAAGCGGCCTTTTGCCGTCATGAGCGTTGGTTGGCCGGAGGAGTTTTGTTTGGACGCCTTCGCTGATCCGGAACTGGAAAGTCTGAAACTCGCCGTAGCGATTTACGGCCTTCGTAGAAAGCGGGATGCAGCCAGCGCCCGGCGGGGTTTATTTGGCGAACCCGGCTGGGATATCCTTCTCGATCTGTACATCGCGGATCGTCGCCGTACCGAAGTGCAGGTCTCTTCGGTGTGCCTTGATGCGGGCGTACCGT
Organism: Novosphingobium sp.; assembly: GCF_030696665.1. Classification (GTDB taxonomy): domain Bacteria; phylum Pseudomonadota; class Alphaproteobacteria; order Sphingomonadales; family Sphingomonadaceae; genus Novosphingobium. The sequence goes on along the minus strand of NZ_JAUYRV010000046.1, from coordinate 464,746 downwards.
CGACCACCATACTGCGCTGGATTGCCCGGCTGGAACAGGAAGGCCTGATCTATCGCATTGCCGATAATGCCGACGCGCGCCGTCGATACGTCCGGCTTACCGAGGACGGGCACGAAATGATGCGCAATGTGCTGCGCGCGCTATCGGGCGCTGCTCTCGGTTGATCCTACAAAACAACGGCCCCACTGTCTTTTGTCAGTGGGGCCGCCTGATTGATGGCTGACGGTTGCCAGCCATCAAAGCTATCTTACCAGAAGAAGTTGTGGATCACGTCAACAACTTCGCCTGAATAGGTATCGACCAGAATCACATCGTTCCAGTAACGGACCCAGCGGTACGAGCCGTAAGCCGGTGGCAGGCGGTACGACCAAGGATCATTGATCCAGTAGTTGTTGCCATAGAAGCCTGAGTTCAGGAAAATCCCGATCGACAGGCGGTTGTACCCATAACCGCGATAGGGCGCATAATACGTTGGCAGGCGATAGAAGCCACGGTTGAGGGTGCGATACTGGCTCCAGTTGTAGCGGTTGTCGCGACGCCAGTCGTTGCTCCAGCGGCGATTATCGCCCCGGTTGTTATTGTTCCAACCATCGCGCCGACCGTTGTTGCTGTTCCACGAATTGCCGCGCCCGTCGTTGCGATCCCGGTCGCGGTAATCGCGGTTGCGGTCCCGGTCGGCATAGCCTTGGTTCCGGCCATTCCAACTGCCATTCGCGTTGCGGTTATCGTCGCGGCGATCATTGTCACGCCAATTGCCGTTGTTGCTGCCATTGTTGCGGCCGGGCGACGTGCCATTCCAGCGGGTGCCGTCCCAGCCGCGCTGCGGTGTGGTCTGCGCGGTGGTTGGCCGGTCCGGCGTGCGGATCTGCGAAGGGGCCGGGGTGGTGCGCTGCGGTGTTGCACGGTCTGCCTGGCCACGGTCTTCGCGGCTCCAGCGTGCGCCGTTTTCGACATTGCCGGTGCCGCGCCAGCTGCCCGCAGCCGGGCGCTCTACACGCGGCGCAGCACGCTGTACGGGTGCCGCGGCTGTTTGAGGCTGCTGCTGGACGCGCTGTGGGCGGGCCTGCGTTGCCTGACGGTTGCCTGCGTCGCCGCTCCGGCCCCACATCCGGCCACCGCCACCATTGCCACCGTCACCGTCACGCGCGCCGCTGCGTTCGCCGCGCTGCTGCCGCTCCTGCGCCATGACTTCTAAGGGAATGGCGGTGGTTGCCATTGCCACGACCAGCACTGCGATGGCGCTCTTGCTGAAGATTGACTTGCCGGACATCGTGGCCGACCCTTTCCCGATTGTTGGCCGTGACACTTCAGGGCCGTTACCATTTCGTAATACCTGATTCGCGCTGTCCGATATATGAACCGGCTTGACGGCCTCTCGTTCAGGTTTGTGTGGAGAAACATGAATGGAGCTGACGCTGGATGGGGTGCTGGCCGATGCGGCGGGGCGGCTTGTTGCAGCAGCGCAAGACCGTCGGCACGCGATGCACACGCCGGTGGTGGGCACCGCCGATGGTGACCTGCGGATCATGGTGCTGCGAGAGGCGACCGCAGACCTTGCACGTTTGCGCTTTCACACAGACCTGCGCAGCCCCAAGTGTGCACTGATCGGTGATGGCGCTCCGGTTTCATTGCTGGCTTATGATCCGGCCGCGCGCGTGCAGTTGCGCATGCGCGGCGCGGGGTGGATCGAGCACGGCAGCCTTCTTTCGGACGCCGCGTGGGAGCGATCTGCCCCTTCCAGCCGCCGCTGCTACTTGGCCGAGGCGGGACCGGGCGCTCTGCTGGACGAGCCGGGATCGGCGCTGCCCGAAGACCTCTTGTACCGCGCGCCTCTGCCCGAAGAGACCCTGCCGGGGCACAGCAACTTCGCCGTGCTGCTGGTCGAAGTGCGCAGTCTCGATTGGCTGCGGCTGACACACCTTGGCGGAGAACGCGCAAGATTTGCCCGCGCTGGCGCGGATCTGCCGTGGCGCGCAGAATGGGTGGCACCATGAGGAGAATGCCATGAACAGCCTCAACCTTGCCCTTGCCGTGATGCTGCTGGCACCGGCAACAGCACTGGCGGCACCGGCGGCCACATTGGCAGACCTCGCGTGGCTGCAAGGCTCTTGGGAGGGCGAGGGCATTGCCGGCGCGCCCGCGCTCGAATCCTACAGCGCGCCCGCCGGTGGCCAGATGGTCGGCCACTTCCGCCAGATGAGAGCCGATGGCATGGTGATGTTCTACGAAATCATCACCATCGTGGAGCAGGGCGGATCGCTTGCCTACCGGCTCAAGCACTTCAATCCCGACCTGACCGGCTGGGAGGAAAAGGACGAGGTGGAGGCTTTTCCACTGACCGCAAGATCGGCAGACCGCTTCGATTTCTCCGGCCTCGTCTATGAACGCACCGGCCCTGACGCAATGACTGCGTCAGTCGTAGTCGAGGAAAAAGGCAAGCGCGACACGCTGGTCTTCCGCTTCCGCCGAAAGGGCGGTTAGCGGAAGACCAAGCGGATCAGATCAGCGCGTCAGCTTCTTGTAGGCCAGCGCGGTCGGGCGATCCGCAGCATCGCCCAGACGGCGGCGCTTGTCTTCTTCATAGGCCGCGAAGTTGCCTTCGAACCATTCGACGTGGCTGTTGCCTTCGAAGGCCAGGATGTGGGTGGCGAGACGGTCAAGGAAGAAGCGGTCATGCGAGATGACCACGGCGCAACCGGCAAAGTTCTCGATGGCGTCTTCCAGCGCGCTCAGCGTTTCCACGTCAAGGTCGTTGGTCGGTTCGTCGAGCAGCAGCACGTTGCCGCCCAGCTTCAGCATCTTGGCCATGTGGACGCGGTTGCGTTCACCGCCTGAAAGCTTGCCGACGTTCTTCTGCTGGTCCGCACCCTTGAAGTTGAACGCGCCGACATAGGCCCGCGTGCTCATCTCCTGCTTGTTGACGGTCATGTAGTCCAGACCGTCAGAGATTTCCTGCCAGACGTTGTTCTTCGGGTTCAGATCGTCGCGGCTCTGGTCAACAAAGCCGAGGTGAACGGTGCTGCCGATTTCCACCGTGCCGCTGTCCGGCTGTTCCTTGCCGGTCAGGATCTTGAACAGCGTGGACTTGCCCGCGCCGTTAGGCCCGATGATGCCCACGATGCCGCCCGGTGGCAGCATGAATGACAGGTCTTCGAACAGCAGCTTGTCGCCAAAGGCCTTCGAGATGTTCTTCACCTCGATCACCTTGCCGCCAAGGCGCTCGGGCACCTGAATGACGATCTGCGCCTTGCCGATAGGCCGGTTGTCCTGCGCGTTCTGCAGTTCTTCGAACTTGCGGATACGCGCCTTGGATTTGACCTGACGGGCAGCGGGCGTCTGCCGGATCCACTCAAGTTCGCGGCTGAGAGCCTTCTTCTTGCCGCTTTCCTCGCGATCTTCCTGTTCAAGGCGCTTGGCCTTCTTTTCCAGATAGGTCGAGTAGTTGCCTTCGTAGGGGAAGTATTTCCCACGGTCGAGTTCGAGGATCCAGCCCACCACGTTGTCAAGGAAGTAGCGGTCATGGGTGATCATCAGCACCGCGCCGGCATATTCCTTCAGGTGGTTTTCCAGCCATTCGACGGATTCTGCGTCAAGGTGGTTGGTCGGTTCGTCCAACAGCAGGATCGAAGGCTTCTGGATCAGCAGGCGGGTCAGCGCGATGCGGCGCTTTTCACCGCCGGAAAGGCTGCCCACCGGCCAGTCGCCCGGCGGGCAACGCAGCGCTTCCATCGCGATTTCCAGCTGATTGTCGAGCGTCCAGCCATCGACCGCGTCGATCTTGTCCTGCAGCTCGCTCATTTCAGCGCCCAGCGCATCGAAATCGGCGTCTTCCTCGCCCATCTCCATGCCGATCTGGTTGAACCGGTCGACCATATCGGCAATTGCGCGCGCGCCGTCCTTGACGTTTTCAAGCACGGTCTTGCTCTCGTCGAGCTGCGGCTCCTGCTCAAGATAGCCGACCGTGATGTTCTCACCCGGCCAAGCCTCGCCGGTAAAATCCTTGTCGATCCCGGCCATGATCTTGATGAGCGTCGATTTACCGGCACCGTTCGGGCCGACAATACCGATCTTGGAACCCTGATAGAATTGCAGGCTGATGTCGCTCAGCACCGGCTTCTGCGCGCCGGGGAATGTCTTCGTCATGCTTTTCATGACGTAGGCGTATTGGGCAGCCATGTCTGGTCCTTGGATGAATGGCGAAAAGGAGTTGCGCCGCCTCTACCGGCTAGGAACCGCGCGGGCAAGCGGGGCGTAACAAACAAGGGCGTCGGCAGGGCTTGGCAGGTGGGAAGCAGGACGATAGCAAGGTTGCATGAGAAACCTTTCCCGCGCCACCGCGCTCACCGTCGCCCTCCTGTCCACAACAGCTTATGCGCAGGAGCCAAAGGGCGATGTTGCGTGGGATATTCTTGCAGGGCTTACCAGCGAAGTCGGCCCGCGCATGCCGGGCAGCGAGGCTGAGGCGCGCGCCCGCACCTGGGCCGATGCGCGGCTGAAAGCGCTGGGCTTCAGCAACGTTACGGTCGAGCCCTTCACCATCCGTGGCTACGTGCGCGGGCGTGACGAGGCGAGCCTGATCGCGCCAATCCCGTTCAGGCTGGCCGTCACCGCGCTGGGTTACAGCGGCACCACGCCGGACAAGGGCGTCGAAGGTGAAGTCGCCTATTTCCCCACGCTCGATGCGCTGAAAGCCGCGCCCGCTGGTTCGCTCACGGGCAAGATCGCCTTCATCGACCACGCAATGAAGCGTGCGCAGGATGGCAGTGGCTATGGCCCTTATGGCGCTGTGCGCAGGCAGGGACCGGCCATCGCAGCGGGCAAAGGCGCGCTGGCCACGGTGATCCGCTCCATCGGCACCGACAGCCACCGCAATCCGCACACCGGCGGCACCACGTTCCCCGATGGCGTGAAGGCCATCCCGGCGGGCGCGGTGTCAAACCCGGACGCCGATCTGATCGCGCGCATCGCCGGCAATGGCAAGCCGATCCGCCTGAACCTGACGCTGACCGGCAAGACCGTTGACGGGCTGCCTTCGGGCAACGTCTATGCCGATCTGCCGGGGCGCGATCCGTCGCTGCCCGCGATCCTGCTGGGCTGCCATCTGGATAGCTGGGATATGGGCACTGGCGCGATTGACGATGCGGCAGGCTGCGCGATCATCACTGCCGCCGCAATGAAGGCGCAGGAAGGCGGCAAGCCCCTGCGCACGATCCGTGTATTGTGGGCAGGGTCAGAGGAACTGGGCGGTTTTGGCGGCAGGGCCTATGCCGATAAGCACGCAGAACCTTATGCGTTGGCGATGGAAAGCGATTTCGGCGCTGGCAAAGTGTGGCGTGTGACGTTCAGCATGGCCGACGCGAACAAGGCCCTGACGGACCGCATTGCCACGGCGCTTTCACCGATGGGCATTGTGCGCGGGGCGGGCAAGGCCAGCGGCGGCACCGATGTCGCTCCGGTCATCGCCAAGCAAAAGCTTGCCGTGGTCGACCTTGATCAGGACGGCACGCACTACTTCGATCTGCACCACACGCCTGATGACACCTTGGACAAGGTCGATCCGGCGGAATTGGCGCAGAATGTGGCTGCGTGGACCGAGGTGCTGAAGATCGTGGCGAACGAGGCGGGGCCGATTGCTGCGGTGGAGTAGAACGAGAATGGCATTCTAACCCAAAGCCATCACACCATTCCGTTCGTGTCGAGCGGAGTCGAGACACGTTGCGCGATGTCTCGACTTCGCTCGACACGAACGGGTAATGGCTCGACACGAACGGGTGACGGGGTGATATTGTGTCATTCGGCCTGTAAATCCCCAAACCCCGCTCAATCCGCGTTTTCGGGAAACTCCACGACTGTCGTCACGCCATTGCGGCTGTCGGTGGTCACTTCGCCGCCAAGTTGCGAGACGAAGCCCTTGATAATCGTCGTGCCCAATCCGCGATGGCGCGGGGCCTCGTTTCCGCTGGCCGGATCAAAGCCCTTCCCATTGTCGGCGATGGTCAGGCGCAGGCGGCTATTGCCGCTGCGCTCAAGCGTCAGCCGCACTTCGCCCGGTTCCCCCTCAGAAAAGGCGTGCTTGATCGAATTGTTCAGCACTTCGGTTACCAGCAGCATCAGGGTCATCATGCGGTCCACCGCAATGCGCGCGTCAACCGCATCGACGTTTATCGTCACATGGCTGGCGTCGGCCACTTCCTGCGCATGGCGCACCACGCTTTCGATCTGTTCAGGCACGGCCAATTCACGCGCAGCGGGATCGTAAAGCTGGCGGTGCACCCGGCCCATCAATTCGATCCGGGTATCCGCGCTTTCCAGAATGCGCATGGCAGACGCCGGATCACGCTCAATCTGGCGTCGTTGCAGGCGCAGCATCGATGAAACAGAGGCGAGGTTATTGGCCACCCGGTGCTGCAGTTCCTTGAACAGCAGGGTTTGCTGGTCGGCCATCGCGGAAAGCTGGCGCTGGCTGTCCTCCAGCCTTGCCTGCCTTTGCTGCAATCCATCGATCAGCAGAACATCAACCACCACCACAGCTGTGAAGAACAGCAGCGCTGTCGCCACCGGAACGCTCAGCGCGAAACTCTCGATCGGGGGGATGAAATAATACCACGAAGCCAGCAGGCTGAGCACCCCGCAAACCGTGCCGGGACCGCGCCCGCCCAGAAACGCGGCGATGATCACCGCCGGAAAGAACGTCAGGAACGGGAAGCCGGGCGGCAGCAAATGATCTGCGGCAAACCGGGCGACGGTTGCTATCAGAGCGAAGAGCACGGCAAGCGAATAGGCGGTCAGCCTGCCGCGAACGGGTCTGAATAGGGCGCGGGCAACTGGCAGCATATCTGGGTGACGATTGGCAGCAACATTGATGCTTTGCAATGTCACAAGTTACAAGCCCGCCGAAATAATCGGCGGGCTTATGGTTTCATTCGCAATTTGTCTGTCAGATGCGCTCGATTACGATGGCCGGGGCCATCCCGCCCGCCGCGCACATCGTAATCAGGCCATAGCGCCCGCCAGACCGCTCCAGTTCATCCAACGCAGTGCCGATCAGGATGGAACCGGTTGCGCCGATAGGGTGGCCCAGCGCCATCGCGCCGCCATTGATGTTCACCTTCGAGCGGTCCAGTTCCAGATCTCGGATGAACTTTTCGGCAACCACGGCGAAGGCTTCGTTGATCTCCCAGACGTCGATGTCGTCCTTGGTCAGGCCCGCCTTGGCCAGAACCTTCTTCGCCGCTGGAACCGGCGCGTTGAGCATCAGCGTGGGATCGTCGCCCTGATTGGCATAGGCCACGATGCGCGCACGCGGCTTCATCCCGTGCTTTTCGGCATAGGCGGGCGAGACGATCAGCAGTGCCGCCGCGCCATCGACCACGCCCGAGGAATTGCCCGCATGGTGGAAGTGCTGAATTTCCACGTCGGGGTAACGGCGGTTGATCTGCTTGCGGAATGTGGTGCCGCCAAGGTCAAAGTCGGCCAGCCCGGCAAAGCTTGGCTTCAGTCCGGCCAGACCCTCGGCAGTGGTTTCGGGGCGGGGGAACTCCTCACGGTCCAGCGCGACCGATCCGTCCTCGTTCAGCACCGGCACGACCGATTTGGCAAAGCGGCCTTCCTTGATCGCCATGTCGGCGCGCTGCTGGCTGACCAGAGCCAGCCCGTCGAGCGCCTCGCGGCTGATGCCTTCGATGCTGGCGATGGCATCACCGCATACGCCCTGATGCGATTGCGGGTGGATCGCGTCCAATGCCATGTTGCCCGATCCCATGCCCAATGGCTTGATCCCGGCGTTGGCCTGCTCTGCACCGTGCGTGGCGTGGAAGCTCATCATTTCGGTGCCACCCGCAATCACGCAATCTTCCATGCCAGACATGACCGAAGCGCAGGCAAGGTTCACCGAAGTGATGCCGCCGCCGCAGAAGCGATCCAGAGTCGTGCCGCTGGCCGAGATGTCATATCCCGCTGCCAGCGCGGACATGCGGCCAAGGTCGCCGCCCTGCTTGCCCACCTGTGACGAGGTTGACCAGATGATGTCGTCCACCGTTGCCGTATCAAGATTGTTGCGGTCTTTCAGCGCCTTGAGCACCGTTGCCGCAAGATGCTGCGGATGCAGATGCGAAAGCGCGCCCTTGCCGGGCTTGCCAACTCCGCGTGGGGTGCGGACGGCGTCGATGATATAGGCTTCAGGCATTGCTGACTCTCCCGCTGGGCTTGTTTAATCGCTCGATTAACGCAAGGAGCGCGTGTGTGCAACCCTTAACCGGCAGGCTCGACAGCGGCGCTGCAACCTGCCAGCCTCGCGAACATCCACACAGCGAGGCCCCATGCTTCATCACGAACTGCTCGAACAGGCGCACCGGCATGCCGACGCCATCGTCGCCCTGCGCCGCGCCATCCACGCGGAGCCGGAACTCGGCCTGCACACGCCCAAAACGCGCGACAAGGTGCGTTCAGCACTTGCCCATCTGCCGCTCGAATGGCGCGAGGGGCCATCGACCACCGGCCTCGTCGCCACACTGAAAGGCAGGGCAGGCGCAGGCCGAAGAGTCCTGCTGCGCGGCGACATGGACGCGCTGCCGATGACCGAGCAGACGGGCCTCGATTTTGCCTCGACCATCCCCGGCGCGATGCACGCCTGCGGCCACGATACCCACACCGCCATGCTGGCAGGGGCTGCCGAACTGCTCTGCGCGCGTGCCGACGAACTGGCAGGCGAAGTGCAGTTCATGTTCCAACCGGGGGAAGAGGGCTACCACGGCGCGCGCTTCATGCTCGACGATGGGTTGATCGATCCACTGCCCGATGCTGCCTTTGCGCTTCACATCATGCCCAACAGCCCCCACGGGCTGGTCGCTGGCAAAGCGGGCGCACTGCTCGCCTCAGCCGACCAGTTCGACATCTTGGTCGAAGGGCGCGGTGGCCATGCCTCGATGCCGCACGATGCGCTCGATCCGGTGCCCGTGGCCTGCGAGATCGTCACTGCGTTGCAGGCCCTCGTCACGCGCAAGTTCCCGGTCAGCGATCCGGTGGTTGCCACTGTGGCAAAGATCGAGGCGGGCACCGCGCACAATGTCATCGCCGACAGTGTGGCGATGCGCGGCACCTTGCGCACGCTTTCCCCCACCAACCGCGCCCGCCTTCGCGAAGTGCTGGATCAGGCCGCCACGCATATCGCGCAGGCCCACGGCATGACCGCCACGGTCACCATCACCCCCGGCTTCCCGGTCACCGTTTGCGATGCCCGCGCGGTCGATCTGGGCGAGAAGGTGGTGCATGCCATCAGCGGCGATGGCGGATTCCACCGCCTTGATGCGCCGATCATGGGCGCGGAGGACTTCTCCTATGTGCTGGAAAAAGTCCCCGGCGCGATGTTCTTCCTCGGCGTCGCGCACGAAGGCGCGGACTGGCGCTCGTGCTGCTCGATCCATTCCACGCGCATGATGGTGGATGAAAGCGTCCTCCCGCTTGGCACCGCCGTTCTGGCAGGCTGCGCGCAACGGTTTCTGGCAGAGGGCTTTGCCGCATGATCTGGTGGGATGGCGTCATGCCGTCGATGGAGCGGCTGACGAAGCTTGGCAGTTCGTCCATGCCCGCGCACCTCGGCATCGAGTTCGTCGATTGCGGGCCGGACTGGATTCGCGCGCGCATGCCGGTCGATCACCGCACGCATCAGCCATTCGGCAGGCTCCACGGTGGCGCTTCTGTTGCGCTGGCCGAAACGCTCGGATCAATGGCGGGCGCGATGGTCGTGGACCCGGAAAAGTTCCTCGGCGTGGGCATGGAAATCAACGCCAACCACTTGCGCCCCGTGCGCGAAGGCTGGGTCTATGCCACCGCGCGGCCCGAAGCCTTAGGCCGCACCACGCACGTCTGGTCCATCAGGATTGAGGATGAAGCTGGCAAGCTCGTCTGCATTTCGCGCTTTACGCTGGCCATCATTCCACGCGAACGGCAGTGACACTGTGAATTTAATCACATTTCATGGAACCAAGCTTTAGGAACTGCATTTCGGTGGTCAGGCACCATTGATATGAACAGAAATTTTCCCAACAGCGTCCCTGAAACTGGCCTGAATGACCAGGCTCACACCGCGTTTGATACCACCGCCGCGCGCGCCCGCGCAGAGCATCCTGAAGATACCTTCGCAGGAGCGTCCGGCGTGCTGTTCGAACAGGCTATGGCCCAAACCCGCATGGCGATATGCCTGTGCGATCCGCACCAGTCAGATGTGCCGATTGTTTTTGCCAACAAGGCGTTTCGGCAACTCACCGGATATGATGATCATGAGATCGTCGGTCGCAACTGCCGCTTCCTGCAGGGTCCGCGAAGTGATCGCGGTACGCTCGACCGGATCCGCAAGGCGATTGCTGAAGAAGACGTGCTGGTGGTCGAAGTGATGAACTATCGCAAGGACGGCACCGCGTTCTGGAACGCGCTGCACCTCGGCCCGATCTACGATGCCGATGGAAAGCTGGTCTACATCCTCGGCAGCCAGTGGGACGTATCCGATGTACGCGCCGCCCGCGCCGATGAGCGCCACGCCCGCGATCTTGCGCGCGAACTTTCCCACCGCATGAAAAACATGTTCGCGGTGATCGGCGGCATCGTCAATTTCACCGGTCGCGTGCGCGGGATTGAAACCGAAGCGCGCGAGATCAACGAGCGTATTCAGGCGCTGGGCCGCGCTTATGAAACCACGCTGGATGATTCTCACCGCGGCACTGTCGAAGTCGGGCAGGCGATCCGCGCCGTCCTCGCGCCCTACGATCCCGATGGCACCCGCATCCGTTTCGAAGGCAACGGGCTGCGCTCCGATTTCGCCTCGGTCTCGGTGCTAGGCCTTTCGCTCCATGAACTGGCGGTCAATGCGCTGAAGCACGGCGCGCTCAGCAGCAACGATGGCCACATCTCCGTCGCGTGGCGCAGGAACGGGGCGGCCGATGGCCCCGCCATCTGCATCGATTGGACCGAGCATGGCAGCCTTCCCGGCGCCCCGGCTATGGGCAGTGGCAGCGACGGTATCGTCGACCGGATGCTCAACATGGCTAGGGGGGGTATCGTGAGAGAATGGGATAGCGATGGCCTGAAGGCGAAGCTGAACATACCCCTGAGAGACCACGCAGAATGACCGGAATCCTTCCTTCCACGGGCGAGCCGTGTCGTGTGCTCGTGCTGGATGACGAACCGCTGATCCTGCTTGATCTCGAATTTGCGGTCGAAGACGCCGGTTGCAAACCGCTGACTGCGCTTGATCTCGTCGAGGCCCTGGCCATCGTGCAGAACAACGCGATTTCCGCCGCAATCCTCGATGTCTCGCTGGGGCAGGGCCAGACCTGCGAACAGGTTGCCCGCACTCTGGCGGGAATGGGCATTCCCTATGTCCTGCACACCGGCGACCTTGATCGGATGGACGAGGCCGTGCGCAGCCTTGGCGGCACGCTGGTGCCAAAGCCTACGCCTGCCGCCGTGGTTGTCGCCCGCGCGCTGGAGCCGCTGGCCATCCGACTGGATTGACCCCTTGCGCCATTTCGCTCGCCCGCGCATCAGCAATCGCAGCTAAACGGGGCGAACCCATGACATCGACGACCGAAGCGACAACCGAAGCGCGTGTGCTCGAAATGGCGGGCATCCACAATTTCCGGGACTATGGCGGATACGCTGCCCGTGCCGGGCGTTTGCGCAAGGGCATGCTGTGGCGATCAGGCCAGCATAGCGATGCAACCGTCGAAGACCTCGCCCGCATCCACACCTTGGACATTGCCACCGTCATCGACTTGCGCGGAGACAGCGAGCGGCGCGCCAACCCCTGCCTGCGCCATGCCGAATTTGCCGGAAATGTCGTGTTCCATCCCGGCGAAACCGCCAGCGCCGCAGGCCGCGCCGCGCACGAGGAAGCCGCGCGCGATGTCCGCACTCCCGATGACGCACGCCGCGCCATGCGCAACCTTTATCAGACGCTTCCCTTCCGCCCGGTCCTTGTCGGCACGTATCGCCTGTACATGAAGGCGCTGGCCGAGCGCGACGGTCCCAGCCTGCTCCACTGCCTCGCCGGAAAGGACCGCACTGGTGTGGCCGCTGCCTTGGTTCACGATCTGCTTGGCGTCCACGGTGATGACATCATGGCAGACTATTTGCTCACCAACACCGCCGGCAACGCCGAAGCTCGCATCGAAGCGGGCGCACGCCATGTCCGCCAAGGCTTCGGCGTCAGCATGGACGATGCCGCCGTCCGGGTACTGATGGGCGTCGAAGCCCCGTTCCTCGAAACTGCCTTTGCTGCGATCCGCGAAAGCTACGGCAACACGGAACGCTATGCGCGCGAAGTGCTGGGCGTTACCCCTGAAATGCTGCAAGCGATGGAGCGCAACCTGGTCGAGGCTTGAGGCAGGTCACGCGGCCTTCACGTAAGCATCAAGCCGCGCCAGCATCGCGGACTGGTCGGTTTCCGGCAGCCACGCCGCCTCAAACCCGTTGCGTGCAATCGCGATCAATTCTGCGCGCGTCAGTTGGCTGCGCTCTACTGCCCGGATCAGCACGTCGTCCACGTACTCGCTGCCCATATAGGCCGGGTCGTCGGACGAGATCGTGACTTTCAGTCCCGCGTCCATCATTGCCCGCACGACGTCCACCGGCACCTTTTCAGTGCGTCTCAGCGTGCCCGAAAAGGTTGGGCAGACCGTGAAATATATGCCGCGCGCCTTGGCAATCGCCACCAGTTCGGGAGACTGTACGATGTTGCCGCCGTGGTCGATCCGGTCCACCTTCAGATCGGTCAGCACGGTGCGGATATTGCGCAACGTGTCTGTCTGGTCCACGTCGCAATGTGCGGTCACTTTCAACCCGTTCGCGCGCGCTTTGGCGAAGTGTTCGCGGAACTTTTCGGGCGGATTGCCTGCCTCATCGCTGTCCAGCCCCACGCCCACCAAATCGGCCTTGAACGGCAGAGCGGCATCCAACGCCGCCATCGCGCTTTGCGCTGAATGATCGCGCACAAAGCACAGGATCAATTGCGAACGGATTCCCAGCTTGGCCTCGGCATCCCCGCGTGCCCGCGTGATCCCGCCAATCATGTCGGCCATCGCCACGCCGCGTTTCAGGTGCTCCTGCGGATCGAAGAACATCTCGGCATAGATCACGTTCTGTGATGCCGCCTTGGCCAGATAGGCATAGGCAAGGTCATAGAAGTCCGGTTCCTTCTGCAGAACCTTCATTCCGTCATAGTAGATGGCAAGGAAGCTCGGCAGATCGTGATAGATATAGCTGGCCTTCATCGCCGCCACATCGGCAAAGGGCAGGTTCATGCCGTTGCGCTTCGCCAGCGCGAACTTCATTTCGGCTTCCAGTGTGCCTTCCAGATGCACGTGGTATTCGCTCTTGGGCATGCCCCGGATGAACGCCGCCAGCGCTGGATCGCTGACCGGTGCCACTGCGCCACCGCGCCCCGGCAAGGCGAATATGGCAGTGGTTGCGGCCAGTCCCCTGATGAAGTCCCTGCGATCCATGCCCTTTGCCCCCTGCAATTCCTCTGCGCTTGTCGGGTGGGGTAGGCGCTGCTGTCAAAAGCCTTTTGCGCAACGCGGCGTCGGCAAAATGCGCGCAGGGTGCTCCCAAGAAATTCTGTCCGATACTTGCGGATAAAGCCCCTTTGCCGGACTCGCTTTTCGCCCCCGCGCTGCCTATCTCGCTTGGCAATTGGAGGACATTCGCATGGCGACCACGCACAAGACCCGCATGCTCATCATCGGCTCCGGCCCGGCCGGACTTTCTGCCGCCATCTATGGCGCGCGCGCTGGCATGCAGCCGATCGTGGTGCAGGGCCTCCAGCCCGGTGGGCAGCTGACCATCACCACCGATGTGGAAAACTACCCCGGCTTCCGCGATGTGATCCAGGGGCCGTGGCTGATGCAGGAAATGCAGGCCCAGGCCGAACACGTCGGCACGCGCATGATGTGGGACACGATCCTTGATGTGACGATGGACGGCTCGCCCTTCCGCGCCACGGGTGACAGCGGCGATGTCTATGAAGGCGACGTTCTGGTCATCGCCACCGGTGCGCAGGCCAAATGGCTTGGCGTTCCCGGCGAACAGGAACTCTCGGGCAAGGGCGTTTCGGCCTGCGCCACGTGTGACGGGTTCTTCTATCGCGGCAAGAAAGTCGTCGTGATCGGCGGCGGCAACACGGCTGTGGAAGAGGCGCTCTACCTCACCAACCACTCAACCGACGTCACCCTGATCCACCGTCGTGACAGCCTGCGCGCCGAAAAGATCCTGCAGGACCGCCTCCACGCGCATCCCAATATCAAGGTGCTCTGGAATCAGAAGGTCGACAGCTTCGTCAGCGAAGACGGCAAGGGCCTGACCGGCGTGAAGCTGATCGATACCGTCACTGGTGAACAATCGATCGCGCTGACCGACGGAGCCTTCGTTGCCATCGGCCACGCGCCCGCCACCGAACTGTTCAAGGGTAAGCTGGAACTCGATGACAGCGGCTACATCGTGGTGGAACCCGGCACCCCCAAGACCGCCATTCCGGGCGTCTTTGCTTGCGGTGACGTGATGGACCACACCTATCGTCAGGCCGTGACTGCAGCAGGCACCGGCTGCATGGCCGCGCTGGACGCCGAACGCTTCCTTGCGGACTTGGATTACAAGGCCACTCAGACAGTCGAAGCGTAAGCTGCAGACTCCCCTCCTGCCTGCGGGAGGGGCGCTATTGAATCTCCCCTCCCGCAAGCGGGAGGGGTTGGGGGAGGGCATGTCACCCCATCACCCCAACATCAAACGTGCAGCGCCTCCACCAAACGCGCCTGCAACCACGTCCGCGCGGCCTCGTCGGAAAAGCTGTGCGATCCGCTATCGATCCGCTGCACACGCGGATCGGCGCGATCCCACACTTCGGCAAACATCTGCGCCGTCCGGTCGCCGCTTGCCAGCAGGATGGAAACCGGCCCACCAAACGCCGCTAGACCCGCCTCCATTTCTGCCACCAGCCCTGAAGGCGCAGCGGGCGCTACTGCCGCAGCACTACGCAACCCCTTGAACAGCTTGCCAAGATTGACCCCGCCGGTCAGCAACCGCCAGATCTCGCGCGGATTGGTCAGCTTGGCGAGATAACGGCTGCGGATCGCCGAAGCTGGCATAGCCTGCGGGGCTTCCTCACCATCGATCGTCCACGGATTGGCCAGCACCAGTCCAGCCAGCGGCAGCTCGGGCGCAAACAGCATCAGGGCCGCCGCCGCATCGCAATTGCCAAAAGCCACCACGCGCGAAACGTGAGGTGCGGCAGCCTTGAATGCCGCAACAGCCGCCGCAATATCAGCCCCGGAATGGCGGAAGGTCGGGTTCTCGCCCTCACTGTCACCCACCCCGCGCCGGTCATAGCGGAACACCGGAAAGCCCTCGCGTGAAAGCTTGGCGGCAAGCTGCGCCTGCCCACACCACGCCCCGGCGCGCAGTTCATTCCCGCCCGATACGATCAGCAGTCCGGTCGCCCCGCTCGCCTGCCCGATATCGAGCGTGCCGAACAGCCGCGCCCCCTCGCACAGGAACGTCACCTGCCGCCGCGTCATGTGGCGATCTCCGCCAGCACGATCTGCGCCAGCGCGGCCGATTGCTCGGGCGCGGCGGCTGGTTCGGCCCGCAGCCAAAGTCCGCCGCCGCCCAGTTCACTTTGTGAAACAATGCGTTGGCCTTCAATCTGCGCCGTCGCGCTCTCAAGCCCGGCGATCAGCGATGCCCCACAATGCCAGCCCGCCAGTTCCAGCCCCTCGCTGCGCCCAGCCTCCAGCAACGCCGCGCTGTCCTCCTGCCGCCCCGCCTCGCGCGCTGAAATCACGCGGGCGCGCAGCAGTTGCCGCAGGATCGAACCGCCCTTGGCCGGTTCCAGAACCAGCCCCGGCAGAGTATGCGGAAACACCAGCGCGCCACCGCGCACCGCCAGCACATCCGTCGCGCCAAAGTGGCGCGCCGCCTGCGTCATCGCGCGTTGCCATGCGTGCAGGCTTTGGGCGGAAAAGTCCTGTAAACTCTCGTTGCAGCCGGGCAGATCGGGCAGAAAACTGTCCACGCCCGCTTCATCCAGCAGGCGCATCGTATCGACCAGCATCCGCCGCGTGCGGTTGGCTTCGTCGAACAGGGCAGGCACGATCAGCAGCCGCACCATGCGCCCGCGATCAAAGGCGAAAGCGTACTCCTCGCTCTGCCCATGCGGGCCGGGGCAGGGCCAGGATGCAATCACATTCAGGCCTTCTCGGCGACTTTGCCTTCGAGGAACGCGAGGAGATTGCCATAGCTTTCCAGCAACTCGCCATCCACCTCGTCGTCCTCGATCACTACGTCGAGCCGGTCTTCGATTTCGGTCAGCAGCCCTGCGACAGCCATCGAATCCAGTTCGGGCAGATCGCCGAACAGGCCGGTTGCAGCGTCGAACGCGGCGACCCGGTCCGGGGAGAGTCCAAGCACGTCGGAAAGGATCGCGCGGAGGGTGCTGTCGGTGTCGCTCTCAGTGTCGCTCATCGTATCCCGGTGCCGTTCAAGTGCGTCTAGGTGCAGTTAGGTGCATCTAGGTGTCGTTCAGAAAACCGGCCTTAACCATCGCGGTTCGGGGAAACAAGGGGTTGCAGCTTGTGCCTCCCCACAGCGCGGATCATGGCGGGCCAGTGCCGCACAGCACCCTTGCGCCACGCCCGTACACGCCAGCGGGTGCGCACGTCTTCCATCCAGTCGCGCTTGTAGGGATCGTCGCCGGTCCCGAAATCCACCAGAGAAACGCCATCGCGATCAATGACATGCTCGAACATCGCCTTGCTCAGCAGCGTGCCGGGCGATTGCTTGCGAAAGCGCTCATCATGCGCCAGCTTGTGAATGAAGGCGGTGCCGCCCTCTACGGTCCAGAACTGCGCGGCCACCGGTTGCCCGCCAATCTCGGCAATCCCCAGCCGCAAACGCCCCGCCGCACCGTCCATTTCCGCCCACCGCCGCAGGAAATCGGGAGACCCTTCGCCGGGCTTCCAACTGAGCTTGTAGACCGCCTCGTAAGCGTCCCAATCGGCGGGCGAGAATTCGGTGACGATGCGCAAGCCCACTTCGCCCTTGCGTCCCTTTCGCCGCACCGTTTCGCGCAGCGCGCCGGGGCGGGTGGCCCAGTATTGCGCGAAGCTGCGGTTCTTCACAGGCAAGATGTGGTTAGAGTCGCAAGGCTCTGAAATCACGACCCAACCTGTGCGGCGCAGCGCATCGGCCAGCGCGCGTGCATCATCTTCCGGCATCGGCGCAAAGGACGCGCGGCCCATAGGCAGACTTCGCGTGATCTCTGAAAGAAGCGCCGCATCACCCAGCGGACGCGCAATAAAGTTGTACCAGTTCGCCAGCGCCTCGGCCCCGCCATGCGCTTCCATCCAAGGGAGCGCGGCCACCCGCGCACCGTTGGAGGCAACGCTTACGCGCGGTTTTGCGGGGGCGAGGCACATTTCGGAAAGCAGGGCGAGCCAGTCGAGCCGCTCGAAGGGAGACGGGCCTTGCACGGCAAGAACGCCCGCATCCGCTTGCGCTTCCTTAAGACTGGCGTGATAGACCTGCAAAACGATACCAATTCCTGTGCCGAGACCTGCGTGCCCGAAAGCCCCGATCCCACTGTCTTTCCGCTCGATCACCTTGCTCTGCGCGGGGCACGCACCGCGCCTGCGCTGGTGCTGCGCGACCGCACTCTTAGCCATGAAGAGTTAAACGCGCGTGTAGGAAGCCTTGCGAAGTGGCTGAAATCGCAGGTGGGCGAAGCGGGCGCGCGGGTGGCGACGTGGCTGCCCAAGACCGAACTTTCGTGCCTGATGCCGCTGGCCGCAGTGCGCGCCGGGCTGGTGCATGTGCCGGTCAATCCGCTGCTCAAGCGTGCGCAAGTGGCGCATATCCTTGGCGATTCTGGGGCAGCACTGCTGATCGCCAACAAGACCCGGCTGGATACGCTTGAGCCGGGCGATACTGCGTGTGCGGTGTTCGAGGAACCGCTGGTTTGGGGTGAAGTCGATGAGCAGGGCGGAGAACTGCCGCCATCGGATGCGACGCCCGATAGCCTTGCCGCGATCCTCTACACCAGCGGATCGACCGGGCGGCCCAAGGGCGTCATGCTTTCGCAGGCGAACCTCTGGCTCGGTGCCGTCAGCGTGGCGCATTACCTGAAAATTGTGCCGACAGATCGCGTGCTTGCGGTGCTGCCGCTGGCGTTCGATTACGGTCAGAACCAGTTGCTTTCGACCTGGTATGCAGGTGGCAGCGTGGTGCCGCTCGATTACCTGACGCCGCGTGATGTGGTGAAAGCGGTGGCGAAACATGGGGTTACGACCATTGCCGCCGTGCCGCCGCTGTGGCTGCAACTGGCGGAACTCGATTGGCCGGAGGACGCTGCGGCGAGCCTGAAGCGCATGACCAACAGCGGCGGGGCGCTCACACTGTCGCTGGTTCGCGCGCTGCGCACGAAGTTTCCAGAGGCTGATCTTTACCCGATGTACGGATTGACCGAGGCGTTTCGGTCTACCTTCCTTGACCCCGCGCTGGTGGACGCGCACCCGACCTCGATGGGCAAGGCCATTCCGTTCGCAGAAGTGCTTGTCGTCAATGATTTGGGTGCGGAAGCTGCGGCGGAGGAAGAGGGCGAACTGGTCCATACCGGGCCACTGGTGGCGCAAGGGTACTGGCAGGATGCGCAGCGCACGGCTGAGCGGTTCAAGCCAGCGCCTGCGTTTTCAAAGCTGGGGGGCATGGCCGTGTGGTCGGGCGACAGAGTGAAGCGGGACGCGGCGGGATTGCTGCATTTCGTCGGGCGGCGCGATGCGATGATCAAGACCAGCGGCAACCGCGTCAGCCCGCAGGAAGTGGAAGAAGCGGCGGTGGCAACGGGGATCGTGGCCGAGGCGGTGGCGCTGGGTCTGCCCGATCCGCAACTGGGGCAGGCGATCCACTTGGTCGCGCGGGCTGCGCCGGATGCTGAGAAAGATGCGCTTGTTCCGGCACTTACGCGGGCGCTGCCCAATTTCATGGTGCCGCGCCATGTTCATTGGCGCGATGCCATGCCGGTCAGCCCGAATGGCAAATTGGACCGGGTTGCGCTGGCTGCCGAACTGGCCGAGGACATGACGCCATGAAACCGCTTGGCCCCATTCCGCCCGGATTTGACGCTATCGACGGTGTGCTGGCCATTGCCGGACGCAAGGTGACCGATCTGGTCGCCGAGGCGGGCGGCACGCCATTGTTCGTCTATTCGCGCGATATGCTGTCCGCTCGGGTCGCGGCGCTTCGGGCTGCAATGCCGGAGCAGTTGGCGATACATTATGCCGTCAAAGCAAATCCTTACGCACCACTTCTGAAGCACATGCTGAATCTGGTCGACGGGTTCGACATCGCCTCGGGCGGGGAACTGGCGATCGTGCAGGGCGCGGGAATCGATCCGGCCCGTGTCAGCTTTGCCGGGCCGGGAAAGCGCGATGCTGAACTGGAAGCGGCGATTACGGCGGGGGTGACGCTGAACCTTGAATCCGAGGGCGAGGCCAACCGCGCTTTGGCGATTGCTGAGCGGCTGGGCGTGACGCCGAAGCTGGCCATCCGCGTGAACCCGGAGTTCGATCTGAAGGGATCGGGCATGAAGATGGGTGGCGGGGCCAAACCGTTCGGCATCGATGAAGAGCGTGTGCCCGCGCTGGGCCGCAAGTTGATCGAAGCCGGTGCGGATTGGCGGGGGTTTCATATCTTCGCAGGAAGTCAGGCGCTCTCCGCCGACGCGATTATCGAGACGCAGCGGCAAACGTTGACGCTCGCCGCGCGGCTGGCGGACGAGATTGGCGCAGCGCTGCCAAAGTGCAATCTGGGGGGTGGCTTTGGCATTCCCTATTTCCCCGGTGACGAACCGGTAGACATCGCCGCCGTAGGGGAGGCGCTGGCCGAGCGCTTTGCCGATTTGCCCGATGCGCTGAAAGAGACGGCGTTCTGCATTGAGCTAGGCCGCTATCTCGTTGGCGAATCGGGGGTTTATCTGGCCACTGTAGTGGACCGCAAGGTTAGCCACGGCGAGGTCTATCTCGTCACCGATGGCGGACTGCATCACCAGCTTGCCGCGTCCGGAAACTTCGGCACGGTGGTGCGCCGCAACTATCCCAGCGCCATCGCCACGCGTTTTGGCGCTGAGGTGGCGGAAGAGGCCAGTATCGTCGGCTGTCTTTGCACCCCGCTTGACCGGCTGGCCGACAAGGGCGGGTTTCCCAAGGCTGACGTGGGCGATCTGGTCGCAATTTTCTGCGCCGGGGCTTATGGGGCCAGCGCCAGCCCCGCCGCGTTCCTTGGGCAAGGCCCGGCGCGCGAAGTTCTGATCTGAAAATCTTTGCATGACAGTGGGATAGGTTCCCACCGTTAACCATTACATCCAAGGCAGTCCCGCTTCGGGACAGGGGCGAAAGTAGCCTTGGCGTCATCCTTCACAGCAATCAAGGCTAACGCAATCTTCACCCTTTTTGGCGATAGCCGAGCGTGAATTGCGGTCCCTGCGATCCGTGCGCCTGAACGCAGGGGTAAGGGAAAGCCGCAGCAAGAAGGATGACCCATGCCTCTGAATGCCCGCATAACCCGCATGCTTGCCGGAACGGCGATGCTCAGCCTTGCCCTTACAGGGTGCGGCGGCGTGGGTGGCGGGGCGCAACTGCCGCCAGCGTCTTTCGTGGCGCTTCAGGAAGGGCCGGGCGAGGAATATGTGATTGGCCCGCTGGACGAGCTGACGATCTTTGTGTGGCGCAACCCGGAACTTGGCGCTTCGGTGCAGGTCCGCCCCGACGGGCGCATCACCACGCCGCTGATCACCGACATGCCAGCGGTGGGCAAGACGCCCTCGATGCTGTCCGAAGACATCAAGCTCCAGCTTTCGCAGTACATTCAGGAGCCGATCGTTTCGGTTATCGTCAACAAGTTTGCCGGTACGTTCAGCCAGCAGGTGCGGATTGTGGGGGCAACCGAAAAGCCCGCATCGATCCCGTTCCGCGCGAACATGACGCTGCTTGATGCGATGATCGCGGTGGGCGGGCTGTCCGAATATGCTGCCGCCAACAAGGCGCGGTTGGTGCGTTTTGACAAGCAATCGGGCAATCAGAAGGAATATGCCGTGCGCATCGGGGATCTCCTGCGCAAGGGCGATACCAAGGCCAACGTCCTGCTGATGCCGGGCGATGTGATCATCATTCCTGAGTCGATGTTCTGAGCGGCGGGCGGGGAACACGGCGGCCATGACCAGCATCTATGAAGAAGTGCGCATCGCGCTCCACGGCATCTGGACCCGGCGCTGGATTGCGCTGGCGATTGCCTGGGCGGTGTGCATGGCCGGTTGGCTGGTGGTGGCGATGGTGCCCAACAGCTATGAATCCAAAGCCCGCATCTTTGTGCAGATCGACGATGTGCTGGCCGACCAGATCGGCATTGGCGGAGACCGCAAGCGCGACATCGAGCGCGTGCGCCAGACGCTGACGAGTTCTGTGAACCTGGAAAAGGTGATCCGCGCGACCCGGCTGGGCGACAAGGTGACCGACGACAAGCAGATGCAGGCCGCAGTGGCCGGGCTGGGCAAGAACGTGAAAGTCGTCAGCCAGCAGGACAACCTGTTCGAGATCACCGGATATGCAGGCGGCGGCGGTCGCAACGATGGCGAGAACGCCAAGCTGGCGCAGGACGTCGTCCAGAAGATGATCGACATTTTCCGCGAGGAGAACCTTGCGGGCGGGCGCGGCGAGATGACCGATACGCTGGCCTTCATGGACCAGCAGCTGGCCACCCGCAAAAAGGATCTGGAAGCCGCTGAACTGAAGCGGACGGAATTCGAGGCCAAGAACGTCGGGTTCATTCCCGGCATCGGCTCGATTTCGACCAAGCTGGAAGCCGCACGCGGGCAGTTGCGCGATGTTGAATCGAACCTGCTGGCGGCACAAAGCGCGCTGGCTTCCATCAACGGGCAGCTTTCAGGCACGCCGCAGACCATTGCGGTGGCAGGCCCGGCGGGCGGAGCCAAAGGCGCGCTGTCGCAGGCGCAGTCTGATCTTGGGTCGATGCGCGCGCGCGGGCTGACCGACAGCCATCCCGATGTGATTGCCGTGAAGGGGCAGATTGCCGGCCTGCAAAAGGCGGCTGCGGGTGAGGGCGGTGGCGGGGGCACGCTCAATCCGGCCTATTCGTCGCTCATTTCGATCAAGGCCGATCGTGAGGCGAGCATTGTGGCGCTACAATCGCGCAAGGGATCACTTCAGGCAGAGATCGCGCAGCTTTCCGCACAGCAGTTCAGCGAGCCGACCGTGGCTGCCGAAGCTGCGCGCATCAGCCGCGATTATGACGTCTACAAAGAGCAGTACGACAAGTTGCTGCGTGACCGCGAACAGCTGCGCTTGCGCGGACAGGTTGAGACTGAGCGCGACGCGGTGAAGTTTGAAGTGATCGATCCGCCGACGATGCCGACCGGTCCTTCTGCGCCTGATCGCCCGATCCTGCTGATGCTGGTGCTGGTTGTGGGGATCGGCGCGGGCGGGGCTGGGGCCTTTGCGCTGGCGCAGTTGAAGTCTGCCTATTCGACCACGGGCCAGCTTGAACGTTCCACCGGCCTGCCTGTGCTGGGCGGCGTGTCCGAAGCAGTAACCCGTCTGGCGCGGGCTGAACGGGCGAAGCGGCTCAAGTGGTTTGCAGGGGGCCTGGCTGGCCTGTTCGTTGTCCTGTTCGTCCTGCTCGGCGTGGAAATGCTGAAGCGCGGCATGGTGGCCTGAGGAGGATCGAACGATGACCGACCAGAGCAAGATCCCGTTGCCCCCCGAGTTGAGGAGCGCTTCAGGCCCCTCGCTGATCGAGCGTGCCTCGGGTAGTTTTGATTTCCGCACGTTGACGCGTCCCGTGGTGCCTGATCTGCCGCCAGCGCCGAAGCCGTCCGCGCCCAAGCCAGTCGCAGTTGCGGTTCCTGCTGCGCCAGTGGCTCCCGCTCCGGTTGCAGCGCCTGCACCATTTGCGCCGCCACCGCCTGAAACCATCGTGGAAGTGAACCGCTTTACCGGGGCTTATCACAAGATCGACCGCGAACATTTGCGCGAGCAGTGCATCATCGAGCCGGAGAGCGCGGTGACGAGCACGCTTGAGGAATTCCGCATCATCAAGCGGCAGCTTCTGCGCGTGGCGGCTGAATCGCGGGGCGGACAGGGCACGCGGCATGGCGAACGCATTCTCATCGCCTCGGCCCATCCCGGTGAGGGCAAGACGTTTTGCGCGGTGAATCTGGCGATTTCGATTGCTGCGGAAAAGGACAACGAAGTCCTGCTGGTCGATGCCGATTTCGCCAAGCCATCGGTGCTGTCCACGCTGGGCTTGCCGGGCGGCAAGGGGCTGATGGACGCGCTGGCCGATCCTTCGCTGCCGGTGGAAGATTGCGTGATCGGCACCGACATTGCCGGGCTTTACGTGCTGCCTGCAGGCAACGCGACGGGATCTGATACCGAATACCTTGCCTCTGCCCGCACCAATGCTGTGCTCGACCGGCTGACGGCGCATTCGCCCAGCCGCATCGTTATTTTCGATTCGCCCCCCGTGCTGGCCGCTTCGCCTGCCACGGTGCTTGCCAACCATGTCGGCCAGACGGTCGTCGTAGTGCGCGCCGATGTGACCGGCGAGGCCGCGCTGCGCGATGCGGTGGGCCTGCTGGGGGCATGCGAAGACATCAAACTCCTGCTCAACGGCACCCGCTTTTCAACCACGGGCCGCCGATTTGGCACTTATTACGGATACAAGGAATGACCAGACCGGCTCTTCCCCTCCGCCTGCTTCTGCTGGCCGCAACGGCTTTTGCCGCAGCGCCTGTGCATGCGCAGTCGCTTGGCTATGAAGGAATGGACGGGGGCGATGCGCCTTCATCCAGCGCTTCGTCCTCACGCAGCGGCGGCGGCGCGGGCGCGCGCACCACGGTGCGGCCCTATATCGAGGCGGTGCAGAACGTGCTGTGGGAGCTTTCCCCCGGCGACGACGTGCTGACCTACAGCTCGCTGGCGGCGGGCGTGGACGTTAGCCTGCGTGGGCGGCGGACCGAAGGTGCGATTTCGGTGCGATATGAACGCCGTATCTCGCAATCAGACCGGGTGGCCGATGGTGATACGCTTTCGGGCCTGGCCCGCGTGCGCCACGATCTGATCCCGCGCACGCTTTCGGTGGAAGCGGGCGCTTTGGCGACGCGGAGCAACGTTGGTTTGGGCGGTGCATCGGCGCTCAATGCCTTGGCTACCAATGATGCGGTGAGCCAGATCTACTCGCTCTATGCCGGGCCTGCGCTGTCGACCAATGTTGGCGACGTTGCGGTGTCGGCGTCCTATCTGGTCGGGTATAACCGGCTGGAGCAGGAGAATGTGCTGCAGGGTTCCGCTGGGCAGCCGCTCAACGACATCTTCGATGATTCTGTGGTGCAGTCGGCCCAGATCTCGGCAGGCGTTGCACCGGGCACGGTACTGCCGGTGGGGGTAACGGCTTCTGGCTCGTACTTCCAGGAAGACATCTCGAACCTCGACCAGCGTGTGCGTGATGTGCGTGGCGGTGTGCAGGTGACCTTGCCGGTGACCATGTCGCTCGCCTTAGTGGGCGCGATTGGCTACGAGGACGTCGAAATCTCGTCACGCGATGCCGTGCGCGATGGCAATGGCGTTGCTTTGGTGGGCGACGATGGCCGTTTTGTTACCGACAAATCGCAACCGCGGCAGATCGCTTATGAAACCGATGGCCTGACATGGGACGCAGGTGTGATGTGGCGGCCCAGCCGTCGTACTGCGCTCAGCGCGTTTGTAGGCCGCCGCTATGACAGCACGACCTATTACGGCAGCTTCTCCTACGTGCCCGATGCGCGCAGCCAACTGACCATTGCTGCTTCTGACAACATCTCCGGCTTTGGCGGGCAGGTGACGCGTGCCCTGCGCGATCTGCCGACTGACTTTGAAGTGACGCGAAATCCCTTCAACGGGCAGATCGGCGGCTGCGCCAATGGATCGCAAGCGGGCGGTTGCGTGAACAACGCGCTGTCGTCCGTCTCGTCGGCAGTGTTCCGTGCGCGCAGCATCAACGGCACCTATTCGCGCCAGATTGGCCGCATGACCGCCGGGATCGGCGCGGGTTACATCCGCCGCAGCTTCATCGCGCGCGAAGACTCGGTGCTGGGTGCAGCAAACGGTGTGCTGGATGAGAGCTACTATGTGAATGCCGGGCTGAACGGCCCGATCGATCGCCGGTCCAGCTTTACCATCTCGGCCTATTCTGCATGGTTTGAGCCGGGAACGACGGGCACTGGAAACACCACGGCGGTGGGCGCAAATGCCTCATATTTCCGCAACCTGACAGATCGCTTAGCAGCTTCCGCAGCAGTCGGTATAGATAGTTTTAACCAAACTCTGCTTGAAGATCAGACAATTGCATCCGGCCTTGTTGGCCTGCGCTACAGCTTCTGATGCCTGGAGACGGCTGATGTACGATGAATTCTATGGCCTGAGTGGTCGCCCGTTCCAGCTGACGCCGGACCCGCGCTTCTATTTCGAGAGCGGGACGCACCGCAAGGCGCTGTCCTATCTGGGTTACGGTCTGGCGCAGGGCGAGGGCTTCATCGTCATCACCGGCGAGGTGGGCGCGGGCAAGTCCACACTGGCAGCGCACCTGATGGCGTCGGTCGACCGCGCGCGGTTGACGGCGGCGCAGATCGTCACTTCGGCGCTGGATGGCGAAGAACTGATCCATGTGGCCGCACGCGCTTTCGGCATCGAAGTGGCTGGGCATGACAAGGCCACCGCGCTCGCACAGATCGAAGCGTTCCTGCACCATGAGGCGCGCGAAGGCCGTCGCTGCCTGCTGGTGGTGGACGAATCGCAGAACCTTTCGGTCGAGGCGCTGGAAGAGCTGCGCATGCTGTCCAACTTCCAGTTGGGCGCGCACCCGCTGCTGCAGATTCTGCTGCTGGGCCAACCCGAATTCCGCTCGTTGCTACAAACCTCAAGCGAGCTGGAGCAACTGCGCCAGCGCGTAATCGCCTCGCACCATCTTGATGCGATGGAGCCTGCCGAAGTCGGTGCCTATGTCGAACATCGCCTGGCGCTTGTCGGCTGGCAGGGGCGTCCGCAATTTGACGCCCGCGTCTATGCCGATCTTGCCAAGGCCAGCGGTGGCGTGCCGCGCCGGGTGAACCAGATCATCAACCGCCTGCTGCTCATGGGCGCGGTCGAAAAGCGCGACCACATTGATGCAGCCCTGCTGCAAGCGGTCCTCAACGACCTCACCGGCGATGGTGGGTTCGGCAGCGCCAAGCCTGCGGTTACGCCGGTTCCCGCCGCCGAAGCCCCGGTTGTCGAGATGCCTGAAGCGCCTGCACCGCAGACGTTTGCGGCGGTACCTGCATCGGCTCCGGTCATTGACGACAGTGCATGGCGCGCGGCTCTGGCTGAGCGCGATGAGCAGATTGCAGAATTGCAGCAGGCCATCATCGAGTTGGCCGACATGCGCGGTGCACCGGTGGAGCCGGTGGTTCCCGACTTTGCGCAGCAAGCGCAGGTTCTGGCGCAACTGGACGAGGCCAATCGCCGTATCGCGGCACTTGAAGCGCGTCCGGTGGGCGGTGAAACCGACATCAACGAGGAAGTGGTCGCAGCTCTGGAAGAAGCGCACCGCCGCATTGCCGCGCTTGAAAGCCGTGCCGGAGACGAACAGATCCTCGCCGCCTTCGATGAAGTGCAGCGCCGCATTGCCAGCCTTGAGACGCGCACCGCCGAGCAGGAACTGGCGATCCGTCACACGCTGACCATGCTGATCGAGTGGATTGAAGCCGAAGACTTCCACCGCGCCGCTGCCTGAGCGGTCATTTGTGGGGACAACAGCAATGACCGCGCCGTCGCCGGTGCTGAACGGCCTTTCGGTCGACGTTGAGGACTGGTTCCAGGTCGGCGCGTTCGAAACCGTGATCGACCGCAAGGACTGGGACGGGTTGACCTGCCGGGTCGAACGCAACTGTGCCGAAATCCTTGCGCTGTTCGATGCTGCAGGGGTGAAAGGCACGTTCTTCACGCTCGGCTGGATTGCGCAGCGCTATCCACAGATGATGCGGCAGATTGCGGATGCGGGCCATGAAATCGCCAGCCACGGCTGGGACCATGCGCGCGTGTTTACACTGGGACGTGAGGGCTTTGCTGCGGATATCGAGCGCGCGCGCAAGGTGCTGGAAGACACGACCGGGCAGCGCGTGATCGGCTATCGCGCGCCCAGCTTTTCCATCGATGCCCGCACGCCATGGGCACACGAAGTGCTGGCGGAACATGGATATGTCTATTCCTCGTCGGTCGCACCGATCGTGCATGATCACTACGGCTGGCGCGAGGCTCCGCGCTTTACGTTCCGTCCGGTTGAAGGCGCGGACCTGATCGAGATACCGGTGACCACGGCGGAAGTGGCAGGGCGTCGCATGGCTGCGGGCGGCGGCGGGTTCTTTCGCCTGTTGCCCTATGCCGTGTCGCGCTGGGCGATCCGGCAGGTGAACTTGCGCGATGGCCGACCGGCGGTGTTCTATTTCCACCCGTGGGAGATTGACCCGGACCAGCCCCGACCAGAGGTTGCGCCGCTCAAATCGCGGCTGCGGCACTATACCAACCTTGATGTAATGGCGGCCAAACTTTCGCGTTTGGTCCACGATTTCCGATGGGGTCGCATGGATGAAGTCGCCGCCATCGAAGCAGCGCGCACGCCATTGAAGTGCGCCGCATGAACGCGCCGTTCTTCCCATCCAGCGCCGTTGCGCGCTTGGCCGATGTGGGTGACCGGGGCGCAATTGCGCGCTTTCTGGCCGATCATCCCGATACGACCGCGTTCCACCGGCTCGAATGGCTCGATGCCGTGGAGCAATCCACCGGGCACAAGGCGCACATCCTGCTCTCCGAACAGGATGGCGCGATCCGTGCTGTGCTGCCCTTGCACGAAGTCCATTCCCCGCTGTTCGGACGCGCGCTGGTTTCGACCGGCTTTGGCGTCGGCGGTGGTGTGGTGGGTGAGGGCGATGCGGCGCTGTTCGCTGCGGCGCAGGAACTGGCGGTGCGGTTGCACTGCCCCAGTCTTGAACTGCGCGGCGGGCCCTTGCCCGAAGCACAGGGCTGGCATGTAAAGACCGACAGCCACGCCGGGTTCGTCATGCCGCTTGCCGCCGATGATGAAGCCCAATTGCTGACGATCCCGCGCAAGCAGCGTGCCGAAGTGCGCCGCGGGTTGGGGCATGCGATGGAGGTGCGGACGGGGCGGAGCGCGGAGGACCGCGCGACGCACTATGCGGTCTATGCTGAATCGGTGCGGAATCTGGGCACGCCGGTCTTCCCCAAGCGCCTGTTTGATGCGGTGATGGATGCCTTCGGCGAGGATGCCGACATTTTGACGGTGCTTCATGAGGGTCAGCCGCTGGCCTCTGTGCTGAGCCTTTATCATCTTGGCGCTGTCATGCCCTATTGGGGCGGCGGCGTATTTGCCGCACGGACCATGCGCGCGAACGATGTGATGTATTATGCGCTGATGAACCATGCGCGCGCGAAGGGCTGCGATCGCTTTGATTTCGGTCGCTCGAAAGTCGATACCGGGGCCTACCACTTCAAGCGCAACTGGGGCCTTTTGCCCGAGCCGCTGACCTACGCCCACTGGACCGCCGACGGACAGGCCCCGCGTGACGTCAACCCGCTCAGCCCCCGCTATCAGGCCAAGATCAGGTTGTGGCAGAAGCTGCCGCTGGCGGTCGCCAACCGCGTTGGGCCGTTTATCGCACAGGGCCTTGCATGAGCGAGGTGCTGTTCCTTGCCCACCGCATCCCGTTTCCGCCGGACCGAGGAGACAAGATCCGCTCGTGCCACGTTCTGCGCCATATCGCCGCGCTCGCGCCGATCCACGTCGCCTGCTTTGCCGACGATGAGGGCGACATGGGCCACGAGCCTGACCTCGCCGCCGTGGCAAAGAGCCATTGCCTTGTCCGACGGGCGCGTTCGCTGAAGCTGGCGGGTGTTGAGGCGCTGGCCACGGGCAAACCTGTCAGCCTGACGGCCTTTGCCGACAAGGCGATAGCTGCCTATGTTGCGCGCGTTCTGGCCGAGCGTCCGATTGGGGCGATCTATGTCTTCTCCGGGCAGATGGCGCAGTACATTCCCGATGGCTTTGCAGGCCGGGTGGTGATGGATTTTGTCGATGTCGATTCGGCCAAATTCGAAGCCTATGCTGCGCAGGCGCGCTTTCCGGTAAGCCAGATGTATGCGCGTGAGGCGCGGTTGCTCTCGCGATTTGAAAGCGATGTGGCGCGCCGCGTTCATGCCAGCCTGTTGGTTACGAACGAGGAAGCTGCGCTGTTCCGCGAGCGGATGACGCCGGGTGTCGAACCGCAGGTAATTGCGCTTGGCAACGGCATTGATACGGAATTCTTCGATCCCGAAGGCATGCCCGCCGCGCCGGAAATGGTGGGCGAGGGGCCGCATCTGACGTTCACCGGGCAGATGGACTATCCTCCCAACGTCGCGGCGGTCGAGATGTTCGCGCGGCAGGTGATGCCGCAGATCCGCAGCGTTTTCCCGCAGGCGCGGTTCAACGTAGTGGGCCGTGCGCCGACCCTCGCCGTGCGTTCGCTTGAAGGCGTGAACGGCACGCATGTGACCGGCGCGGTGATCGACGTGCGCCCGTGGATCGCCGGGGCGGACCTCATTGTCGCCCCGCTCACCATCGCGCGCGGCGTGCAGAACAAGGTGCTCGAGGCGATGGCGATGGCCCGCCCGGTGCTTGCCACGCCGGAGGCCGCCACCGGCATTCCGGCGCGTGACGGGCACGAGATCGTCGTTGCCGCCGGGGCCGATGCGCTGGCAAAGCAGGCGCTCAGTTTGCTGCACGACAAGGTGCGCGCCGCGACCATCGGCCAGTCTGCGCGCGCCTTCGTGCTGGAGAAATGCGGCTGGGCAGGCGTGCTTGCGCCGCTGGCCGGCCTGCTGGGCCTGACCGGGCCGGAGGCACCGCGTGTTGCCGCGTAACCTCGCCCTTGATGCCCCCATCGGGCGGGCCTGGGCAGCGCTTCCGGCGGAGTGGCGGCGTGCGCTTGGGCTGTTGGCGCTGGCGTGGCTGGCCAACGTGGTGCTGTTCGCGTCGGACTGGAAAGCGATGTTCCTGCAGTGGTGGGACAGCTCTACCTACAACCACGTGCTGCTGATCCCGTTCATCCTCGCCTGGCTGATTTCCTTGCGCTGGCGCGAGGTTATCAAGATCGCGCCGCAGGGTTGGTGGCCGGGGCTGGTGCTGTTTGGGGCGGCAGGATTCCTCTGGCTGCTGGGCGATTTCGCTGGCCTGTCACTGGCCACCCAACTCGGGACAGTGTTGATGGCGCAGGCAAGCGTGCTGACACTGCTCGGCCCACGCGCATCGGCAGCACTGCTGTTCCCGCTGGCTTACATGCTGTTCCTGGTGCCAGCGGGTGACGAACTGATCCCCACACTGCAGACGATCACTGCCGCCATCACGATGGCATTGCTCGATATTTCAAATGTCCCTGCGCATATCGAGGGCGTGTTCATCACCACGCCGGGCGGCTATTTCGAAGTGGCTGAGGCCTGTTCGGGCGTCAAATTCCTGATCGCCATGATTGCCTATGGCGCGCTTGTCGCCAATGTCTGCTTCCGTTCGTGGCCGCGCCGCATTGCCTTCATGGGCCTCAGCGTGGTCATGCCGATCCTTGCCAATGGCGTGCGCGCATGGGGCACGATCTACATAGCGCAAAGCCAGGGTATCGAATTTGCGGTGGGCTTCGATCACATCTTCTACGGCTGGATATTCTTCGCTGTGGTCATGGTGCTGGTGATGGGCGTTGCGTGGAAGTTCTTTGACCGCGCGATCGAGGACCGGATGGTCGACGCCGGAGCGATTGCGGCCAATCCACGGCTGGCGCGCCTTGCGGCCTTCCGCGTCGCGCAGGGCCGCGCGCTTGGCGTGATGGCGGCGCTCGCAGCGCTGTGCATCGGCTGGGGTGCGTGGGCCAACCGGCTTGAGGCGCAAGTGCCGCCAAGCGTCGCTTTCCCCGCAGTTCCGGGCTGGCAGCAAGTGGACTATACCCCCCGCGCCGCGTGGCGTCCGCGTCATTCCGGGGCATCGCACGTGCTGCTTGGACGCTTCCGCGACGCTGCGGGCCATACCGTCGACATATCCTACGCGCTCTATTCTGCGCAGAACGAAGGCCGCGAGGCAGGCGGGTTTGGCCAAGGCGTGCTGGCGCCGGACACGGGCTGGTCATGGGAACGCTCTCCCGCGCCACTGGCCGGGGGCCATGCCGACCGTATCCAGACAGCCGGCCCGGTGCATCGCCTTGCAGAAACCTTCTATTATTCAGGTGATCTGCTAACTGGCAGCAACAGTCGTTTGAAAATGCGGAACATCTTTGATCGGCTGCTGCTTCGCGAGAACGTCACCGCTGCGCTGATCCTTTCCGCTGAGGACGAAATGCCGGGCCAACCCTCTGCCGAACAGTCGATGCGCGCGTTTCTCGCTGCGGCAGGGCCGCTTGAGGCGTGGATGGACCGCGCAGGCTCCGGGCGCTAGGGCCGGGCCATGTGCGGAATAGCTGGAATAGTTCACACCGAGGGCCTCAAGCCCGTCGATCCTGACCGCGTCCGCCGCATGTGCGATGCAATTGCACATCGCGGGCCGGACGGCGAGGGCGTGTGGACCGCCCCAGGGGTAGGCCTCGGTCACCGCCGTCTGTCGATCATAGACTTGGCCGGATCGCCGCAACCGATGATGGCGGCAGAAGGCGACGCAGTGATCGT
Organism: Novosphingobium sp.; assembly: GCF_030696665.1. Classification (GTDB taxonomy): domain Bacteria; phylum Pseudomonadota; class Alphaproteobacteria; order Sphingomonadales; family Sphingomonadaceae; genus Novosphingobium. Next base: position 432,920 of record NZ_JAUYRV010000046.1, on the reverse strand, counting down.
CTTCAATGGCGAAATCTACAATTTCAGGGACTTGCGCGCCGAACTTCAGGCGCTGGGTGCAACATTCCGCACCGATGGTGATACCGAGGTGATCCTTCAGGCGTGGCGGCACTGGGGTCTTGATTGCCTGCCACGCCTCCACGGCATGTTTGCCTTCGCGCTATACGACTTGCGGCAGCGCACGACCCTGCTGGTGCGTGACCGGTTTGGCGTGAAGCCGCTGTTCACCGCGCGCCTTTCCGATGGCGCGGTGATTTTCGGGTCTGAGCTCAAGGCCTTGCTGGCCCATCGTTCGTTGCGGCGTGAAATCGATCCGCTGGCGGTGGAGGACTACCTCGCGTGGGGTTACGTGCCCGATCACCGTTCGATCCTGAAGGGCGTGGAGAAGCTTCCCGCAGGGCATTACCAGTTGCTTCGCCCTGATGCCCCGCCGCCTGCGCCAGTGCAGTGGTGGGACATCTCGTTTGCTGACAGGGCGAAGGGCAATGCCGACGATCTTGGTGCGCATCTCCTTCACCACATGCGCGAAGCCGTTACATCACGCATGCTGGCTGATGTGCCGTTGGGCGCATTCCTTTCGGGCGGGGTGGACAGTTCCAGCGTCGTCGCGCTGATGTCAGAGGCGAGCACGACCCCCGTCAAGACCTGCTCAATCGGCTTTGACGTTTCGGCGCTCGACGAGACGGCCTATGCTGACAGAATTGCTGAGCAGTACCATACACAGCATTGGAAACGAACGGTTTCTGCGCAGGATTTCACGTTGGTGGATCAGCTTGCGGGCATGTTTGACGAGCCTTTTGCCGATGCCTCGGCGCTGCCAACGTTCCGCGTGTGCGAACTGGCGCGCGAGCATGTGACCGTTGCGCTTTCGGGCGATGGCGCGGACGAGGCCTTTGCCGGGTATCGCCGTCAAACGTTCCATCACCGCGAGGAACAGGCACGGCGTTTCATGCCCGCCGCGTTGCGCCAGCCACTGTTTGGTGGGCTGGGGCGGATCTGGCCGAAGGCGGACTGGGCGCCACGACCGCTGCGGGCCAAGACCACACTGCTCAGCCTGGCTGCATCGGGCGAGGAGGGGTATGCTCGTGCACTGGCGGCAACTTCGCCCGAATTGCGCGAAACGCTCTACAGCGTAGATTTCAAGCGTTTGCGTGGGGATTATCGGGCCGAACAGCCGCTGATCGACCTGATGCGCAATGCTCCGGCGCGTTCCGGCCTCGACCGTGCGCAGTATGCCGACCTGAAGTTCTACATGCCCGGCGACATCCTGACCAAGGTGGACCGCACCAGCATGGCCGTGAGCCTTGAGGCGCGCGAGCCGCTGCTGGACCATCGCCTGGTGGAGTTTGGTGCACGTTTGCCTGAGTCTATGCGCGTGCGTGGCGCTACAGGTAAATGGCTGATCAAGCAGACGATGCGCCGTTATCTCCCCGAGGACGTGCTGTTCCGCCCGAAAATGGGGTTCGTCACCCCGATCGCGCAATGGTTGCGCGGGCCACTTGCCGCGCAAGCGCGTGGACTGGCCTCCAGCGGCGCGCTGGCAGTGACCGGTTGGTTCGATTCTGCACGGATTGAGACATTGGCCGAAGACCACATTGCCGGGCGGGCTGACCACAGCCGTTTGATCTGGCAGCTGCTTATGTTGCGGAAATCATTCGATCGGATTGGTTGACCTCCGCTTAATTTCTGTGCGGACGGTAAGGTGATCTTCACCATTTCGGACTAGTTCGGTGTGGAAACAACGACCGTGGGTCCATGCTGAAGAAACTGCGCTCCCCGCTGTATCTCGCGCTGCTGATCCCGGCGTTGCTGGGCTTTGCCAGCGATCTGCTGTCTCCCATCGACCACGGCTTCTGGAACGTCCGCTTCAAGATCGGCGGCCATGCCGCGCCGCAAAGCACGATCGTGCTGTCTTTTGACGGGGGTGTGAGCGGAACCGACAAGTCCAACATTGACACCCGCAAACTTGCAGGCGTGCTGGAAAAAGTTGCCAGCCAGATGCCGCAGCGCGTCTTCGTCGATAGTCCGGTGAAATTTGGCGAGGACGTTGAAGGCGACAGGGCTTTGACTCAAGCCATTCATCGGCTGCAACCCGATGTCGCATTTGTCGTGCGAAGCAAGCAGATCGGCAGTCTGGAACGCCCGTTTACCGCAGGCGATTTCGACATTCCAACACCCGACAAAATTGGCGGCGCGCCGGTTGTGCTGTCGGCCTGGCACGCCAACTTTATCGAGTTCGGCGTTGCTTCGGATTATGGCATCCGCATCGGCAAGACCGTATACCCCACGTTTCCGGTAGCTCTGGCGCATGCACCTGCAGTGAAGCAGGGGATGTTCGCGCCTGATAATCTGCTTGATGTCGATAGCATCCCGCACCTTAACGCCGGAAAGTTTCTCACTGGCGATTATCCACCAGGATTACTGACCGGACGCACTGTGATCGTCAATTCCACCGGCACGGTATCGCCGATTGGGTATTTCGGTCGGGGTCGTGTTCATCCGCTGGCGCTTGATCTGGCGGGCGCGGACGCGTTGCGAAAGCCGTTTGCGCTGTCCTTGGCCGATCTACCGCTCCTGCTGTTGGTGTTCTGGACGCTGACATATTTTGGCAGCCGCGCGTTGCACAAGCGCCGCAAACTTGCGCTCTACGTCACAGCCATCGGGTCCATAATCTTTCTGCCAGTACTGCTGCAGATCGTCGGCATCACTATCAGCATAGGTGGTGCTGTGTTGTCTGCTGCGATCTATGGTGGTGCGCGGCTCTGGCAGAAGCGCATGCGGCGGGTGCAGCATACCAGCGCATCAGGGTTGCCCAATCTGTTGGCGTTGAGTGCGCAGCCTCTGCAGGTCGGTTGCGATGTCGTGGTTGCCGTAATCGCGCGCTACGAGGAAATTCTCGCAACGCTGCCCAAGGATCTTCACGGCGAATGCGCGCGACAGATCGCGCGGCGGCTGTCCGTGGGGTCAGGGATCGACAGAGTGTACAACGGCGAGGGCGGCCATTTTGCCTGGACCGAAGAGGCCCGCCCCCTGGAGATGCAGTTGAACCATCTGGAAGGGTTGAGGGCGCTGTTCTCGGCACCATTACAGATTGGCAGCTATACCTTCGATACGAATATTCACTTCGGCCTTGACCGCAATGAGGGCATTGATGCGCCTACCCGTGTGAACTCGGCTGTTGCCAGCGCCAACGATGCGCTGGCAAGCGGCCGTTCGGTGGAGCTGTTCGAAGCTGAGCGCTTGGCCGAAGCGCCGTGGGAACTTTCGCTCCACGCAAGGATCGACGAAGGTTTGCGCAATGGTGAGATCTGGCTGGCATTCCAGAGCCAGTGGGACATGCGCGAAGGGCGCGCGTGCGGTGCCGAGGCGCTGATTCGCTGGAGCCACCCCACACGCGGCCCAATCGCGCCCGATGCCTTTATCCTCCAGGCCGAACGCGCGGGACGAATCGACGCTATCACCTATTGGGTGGTGGATGAGGCGATTACGGCAGCCTTGGCCTTGGCCGAGATCGACCAGAATTTCCAAATGAGCATCAATCTGTCGGCCCAAATGGTCGACAAGCCTTCGCTGGTATCCAATCTCGTAGAAATCATCCGGCGGCGGAACATCGATCCGCATTTGCTGACGATTGAGGTTACCGAAACGTCGAGTGTGCGAAACCGCCCCGCTGCCGTGCAGAATCTATCACAACTCCGCGCGATGGGCTTTCGCTTGTCGATCGACGATTTCGGCACAGGGGAGGCAAGTCTGGCCTATCTGGCGGACCTTCCCAGCGACGAGTTGAAGCTTGATCGCCGATTCGTGTCACGGCTTCTGACTCACCAGCGAGAGCGTGAAATCATCCGTTCCACCATCGATCTGGCGCATGCTTTGGGTCAGACTGTTGTGGCCGAAGGGATTGAGGATGAGGCAACATATCGCGCTTTGGCAAGACTGGGTTGTGACATCGGGCAGGGGTACTACCTGGGTCGTCCACAACCTTTCGCCGAACTCTATCAGGGGCTTCTCAAAATGGGACAGCGGCGAAAGGGCGTCCTTTAGAAGTTGTTAACCAGTTAGGTCGGTGTTAACTATGTGTCTCCAAACGTGAATGGAGGCACGAATGTTTGCAGCTCTCAACGCAGTGATCGAAATCCTTCGCTGGATCTTCACCTGATGTCTAAACGCTGAATTCCTTAGGGAATTCAGCGTTTTGCATATGCACTACATTACGCGCTGCCCATCTCCGAAAGGGATAGGCGGCGCGAATCGTTTGTTGGTTGGACATCCATCTTTGGTTAACGCGATTTTTGCGAAACGCGCGTTTGCGGGGACTTGATCAAAGGCTGCGACAAGGTTTTTACCCCTGTCAGTCCTCGCCGTGGCCCAGCGCCAGATAATCCTGGCTTTGCATTTCCATTAACCGGCTGACGGTACGGTCGAACATGAAGCGCCCTTCATCGTCACCTTTGCCGCTCCAGTCATACAGGTCTGACGGTTCGGCATTCGCGGTGGCGATCAGCTTTACCTTGTGTTCGTAAAGCGCGTCGATGAGCGTGATGAAGCGTGACGTTTCGTTGCGCAGGTCCGCGCCAAGCCGGGGAATTGCGACGATGATGACGGTGTGAAAGTGCCGCGCAACGGCAAGATAATCCGCTGCGCCGCGCGCCTCGCCGCACAGCTTCTTGAAGCTGAACACGCCCACGCCCTTCAGGCTTTTGGGCACGTGGAGCAGGCGGCCACCGCCAACATCGAGTTCGCAGGCCGGCACGTGTGCGCTGTCTTCGGGCGGGTAGTCCGTCAGGCGGAAGAACGCTTCGCGCACTTTCTCGGTCGATTCAGGGCCAACCGGCACATGCCAGGTGCCCACGCCTTGCATGCGCTGCAGGCGGTAGTCAGTCGGGCCATTGAGTGTCAGCACATCCAGCCGACTTTGCACCAGCGCGATGAAGGGCAGAAAGTGTTCGCGGTTCAGCCCGTTCTTGTAGAGATCGGACGGCGCGCGGTTTGATGTGGTGACGACGGTGACGCCGCCTTCGACCATCAGCGCGGTGAACATCCGGCTCATTATCATTGCATCGGCGCTGTTGTTGACGACCATTTCGTCAAAGCAGAGCACCCGCGTTTCGGCAGCGATGGCGGCGGCAACCGGAAGGATCGGGTCGCCGCTTTCCTTTTTGCGTTCCTCGCGCAGGCGGGCGTGGACGTCGAGCATGAATTCGTGGAAATGCGCGCGGCGTTTTGCGGCGATGGTCAGGTTATCGTGGAGCAGGTCCATCAACATCGACTTGCCGCGCCCAACGCCGCCCCACATATACACGCCGCGTGGGGAAGCGGGTGGTTTGGCGCCGAACAACTTGCCGAACAGGCCGGGTGAGGGCGGCGGCGCTTCCAGTTCTTGCTGCAACACATCAAGCCGCGCGGCGGCTGTGGCCTGTTCGGGATCGGGGCGCAGTTCGCCAGCCGCGACCAGTTCGTTGTAACGCTGGAGAACCGAGGTCATCGCTTTGTCGGCTTGCGTATGGTGCCGTTGAAGGCTGCGATGGTGTCATCGCCCTGCTGAACCAAGCCGCGCAGGAAAACGAGCCGACCTGTTTCGCGCAGCACTTCGACGACGGCGTCCAGCGGTTCGCCAAGGCGGCCCGCGCCGATGAACTGGGTTGAAAGGTCGAGCGTGACCGATCCCGCTGCATCGCCCGACAGCAGGGTACGCATCGCGGAAAACAGGCTGATGTCGATGAGGGCGAGAGTGACGCCGCCGTGGACGGCTTCGAGCAGGTTGGAGTGGCGGCGTTCGGGAAACATCCGCAGCCGCGCCACGCGCACGCCATCGGCGCGCTCCTCAATCCGCGTGAGCATCCGGCCCATCGTCTGGGCGTTGAACCGGGTCTCGTCGGTGAGGTTCCAGGTGAACCAGCCGGGATGATCCTCGGCCGGTTCATATTGGAAAGCTTGGCCAGTCACTATTTAGACGAGACGCTCGGCCTGCATCTTCTTGATTTCGGCGATCGCGCGTGCGGGCGAGAGGCCCTTGGGGCACACGTTGGCGCAGTTCTTGATGGTGTGGCAACGATAGAGGCGGAAAGGATCTTCCAGCTCGTCAAGCCGCTCACCCGTCATCTCGTCGCGGCTGTCGGCCAGCCAGCGATAGGCCTGAAGCAGAATGGCGGGGCCGAGGAACTTGTCCGAATTCCACCAGTAGCTTGGGCAAGACGTGCTGCAGCAGGCGCACAGGATGCATTCGTAGAGGCCGTCCAGCTTTTCACGCTGTTCGGGCGATTGCAGGCGTTCCTTGCCCGAAGGCGTGGGCGTTACGGTTTGCAGCCAGGGGCGGATCGACGAATACTGGGCGTAGAAGTGCGTGAAATCAGGGACGAGATCCTTGATCACTTCCATATGCGGCAGCGGCGTGATGCGCACTTCGCCCGTCAAATCTTCTATCGCGGTGGTGCAGGCAAGGCCGTTGCGACCGTTCATGTTCATCGCGCACGAACCGCAGATGCCTTCACGGCAGGAGCGGCGGAAGGTGAGGGTGGGGTCTTGCTCCCCCTTCATCTTGATCAGCGCATCGAGCACCATCGGGCCGCACTGGTCGAGATCAATGTCGAACGTGTCGTAACGCGGGTTTTCGCCGCTATCGGGATCGTAGCGGTAGACCTTGAACTTGCGGACTTTGCCCGAGGTGGCGGCAGCGTGGTGGCGCGCCTTGCCGGTGATCTTGGAGTTCTTCGGAAGCGAGAAGTTCGCCATCTTGGTTTCCTGTGCCGCGAAGTTCGTGAATACCTATGTGAGTCGTCCTTAGCGATTGCAGCGCGAGGGGCAAGAGGGTGAAGCCTGCCCAATGGTAGAGGGTGTTTCTGTTCAGGTCTGCGGCGGCGGGGCTGAACAGGTTTACGGGGTTTACACAGTCCTGAGGAAAAATGGCGGGGCGGGGTTCGGTGTGGCCTGCGGCGGGTGCGATATGCGGCCTGAGGCCCCCGCCTTCGCGGGGGAGCGGGGTGTGAAATGGAACAGCGGCGCAGACATCCGGCAAGATTGTCGAATTCGGAGTGTGTAGGACAGCGCAAATGCGCGCGGGCTGCAAAAGGTGTGTTGCCTCACTTGTCTGGTGTGTTTCAGGATTCTAGCACCTGGATCGGGCGCAAAGACGGGGGCATCGTGCGGAAATCGTTGAAAGTGTTACTGGCTGCGGGCGTTTGCCTTGCTGCATCGCAAACCATCGCAACTGCGCAGGCGAACGCCGCGCCTGACGCGCCTGTAGCGGCCACATCACAGGCAGGCAGTGGTCCGCCCTCGGTCGCCGCCTATGCCCAGTTGCCGTTTGTTGAGGGTGCAAAGCTTTCTCCCGACGGGCTGTGGATCGCCGGGATGTTTGCGATTGGCGGTTCGCAACGGGTGGTCATCGTCTCGCCATTTGAACCCGGCAGCATGAGACAGGCCGTCCTTCCTGATGACACAGAAATCAGCAGCCTGGGCTGGGTTGGCAATGAGAACGTGGTGATACGCCTGCGTGCGATCAGGCCTTTTGGTGCGGGTGAGCGGGCCTACGTGTCGCGCGTGGTGGCGTTCAATCGGGCAAACGGCAAGTTCACCAAGCTGTTGTGGGATATTGGAGGGCAGGACGCTTCGGACATCTTGTGGGTGCCAACTGACGGTTCTACCAAAATGCTGATTGCGGGGCAAAATTCGATATATTTGGGCAAGGATTTCTGGCCCGCGGTCTATTCAGTCGATGTGACGACCGGCCGCAAGACGACTGATCTTGCAGGCCGCACCGATGTGATGGACTGGATCGCGGACCCGGCAGGCGTGGTGCGCATGGCGATTTCGATAGACCGCGAGCGCGGGACGCGGACGTTGTTGCATCGGCCGAAAAAGGGAGCTTCGTTCGACCGCTTGGGGCGCGCAGCGTTTGAAGATCTGGAAGTTCCTTACCTGATCCGTGCGGCCGAAGGAAAAGCGCTGGTAATCCGCACGATCGGTGCCGAAGGCGATGCCAAATCCGGTGAAAAGTCCGATGGAAAGGGCAAGCGCGACGCGCTGCTGGAAATCGATCTTGCCAGCGGTGCCACGCTGCAGTCGGTTTATGAAGCGGCCGAGGGCATTGAAATTGACGGCGTGCGTTATGACGATGCGGGCAATGAAGTGCTTGGCGTCTATCTTGGCGGGCGCAGCAGTGAACCCCTGCACTGGCTCGATCCAAGTCTGGACGAGTTGCAGAAGGCGTTTGAAAAGAGCCTGAATGGCCGCCGTGCGCGGATTGTCAGCCTCTCCACAGATCGCCAGCGCATGCTGGTCCGCGTGGACAAGGCGAACGAGGCGGGGCGGCTCTACTATTTCGATCAGGCAGATGGCAGCCTGCGCCTGTTTGCCAATCTCAACAGCGAAACGAATGGCAAACCGGCAGGGAAGGTTGAAGCGTTAACCTACAAAGCGAGAGATGGGCTGGAGATCGAGGCAATCGTCACCACGCCGCCCGGACGCGAGGTAAAGGCCCTTCCGGTGGTGGTCATGCCGCATGGCGGACCGTGGGCACATGATACGCTGGACTGGGACTACTGGGCGCAGTTCATCGCAAGCCGGGGCTATCTGGTGATTCAGCCCAATTTTCGGGGATCGACCGGCTATGGCGAAGCATTCCTGAAAAAGGGCGAGGGCCAGTTGGGCTTTGCCATGCAGGACGATGTCAACGATGCGTTGGACTGGGCGGTGAAGCGGGGCATGGCCGATGGCAAGCGCGCCTGCATCGTGGGCGCAAGCTATGGCGGATACGTGGCGATGTGGGGCGCATCGCGCGACGCGGCCTTGTGGCGCTGTTCGGTGTCCATCGCGGGCGTGGCCAATTTGCGGCGCGAAGTGAACGACTTTGGCGGAGCGCTGTATAGCAAGCGCTACAAGGAACAGTGGACGGCGATGACGCCGGATTTTCAGGCTGTATCGCCGATAAACTTCATTGATCGGATCAAGGCACCGATGCTCCTGGTCCACGGAAAGAAGGATCTGACGGTCGATCACGCCCAGTCGCAGAGCATGTTCAACCGGATGAAGGATGCGGGCAAGGACGTGGAACTGGTGTCCCTGCCGCAGGCTGATCACTCATTCTCGCGCACGGCGGACCGTGAGGCTTTGCTGGGGGCGTTGGAAGGGTTTTTGCGGAAGCACAATCCGGCGGATTAAGTTCTCATCAAGGCACGCGCTTGATCTGCCACCCTCTGGCCATCATCAGGCGTTGCAGGCTGTCTGACCCTGCAAGATGCGCCGCGCCAACGGCCACGAAAGGCTTGGCGCCGCCTTTCAGCATGGCATCAAGCTGATCTGCCCACATGCGGTTGCGGTTGGTCAGCAGCGCGGTGTGCAGGCCGGGATCAGCCAGGAAGCCTTCGTTGGCTTCACGCGCTATGCCAAGGTCATCGCCACGCAGCCACATGGCGATCATCTGGGCTTCCTCGTCGCCATTGCTGGCGGCCTCGATGGTGACTTCCTGCAACAGGACTTTCTGTTCCTGCGGCGGCAGGGCATCGAACACTGCAAACTGGCTCTGCAGCGTTTCGAATCCAGCCACGGGTTTGCCCTCGGCAAGCCGGCGCAGGGCTGGTTCTGATCCGCTTTCGGGATCGGACCCGGCCTTTTGCCCGGCAATCGCGGCCAGTTGCAGCGCCACCGCCCAGCTTTCGGTATCGGCAAAATCGGCGTCGGTCAGGCCGAGCTTCTTGTAGACCTTGATCAGATCGCCGCGCAGTTTGGGGCCGATGCGCTCCGACGGCGGGGGCAGGCCTTCGGTTCCGGCGAGTTCGGCCAGCGCTTCCCCGGCAGTGGTCTGGTCAATGGGTTCGGCGATTTCGAGGACGAGGCGGTCCGATTTGGTCAGCGCATCGGTGATCGCGGGGCGCAGCCATTGTGTTTTGGGCGGGAGCGCGTGGACTGTGCCGAACAGATAGCCGCGCACGGTGCCACCCTTGTCGGTGATCTGCCACAGCGCGACGCGCCCTGAGCCTGCAGGCGTGGCAATCTCCTCGGCGGGTTTTTCGCGGCTGAACCATGTGAAGGCCATGCCGAGCAGCAGGGCGGGAACCACGGCAAAGATCAGGCGGCGGAGCAGCGTCATTGCACGCGCGCCGTTTCCACGCCTTGGGCCTTCAGGGCATCCTGAACGCTGTTCGGCCCGGCAAGGTGGCCTGCGCCCACTGCCACGAACACTGTCCCCGGCTGCTGCAGGCGCTGGCGCACCCATGTCGCCCAGTTCCGGTTGCGCTGGAAGAGCAGGGTTTCGGCAAGGTCCGGATCGTCCATCTGCGCGTTGAGCATCTGGCCAAGGCCATCGGGATCGCCCGAACCCCATTCATCGGTCATGGCGTTGATCAGTCCGGCGCTCTTGTCGAAATCGTTGACCGCTGCGCCGAGGAACTTGAGCTGGGATTCACGTGGCAATTGGTCAAACAGCCCAAGCTGGTAGTCGACCGTCTCCAGCCCGCCGAGCTTCTTTCCCTTTGCCATCGCAGCCTTGCGCAACACGGTTTCGACGCCCTGTTCCTCGCCATAACCGGCCATCGCATAAGGGATGACCGCCAACGTGATACCTGCCAGCCACGGCTCAAGCGGATCGAAGGTTTCGGGCGGAATTTTGAGGCGGGCCAGCAGGGCTTCGAAGCTGGTGCGGTCAGTGTCGCTCATCATGGAGCGCAGCGTTTCGCCTTTGAGTAGACCGATGGCCATGACGGCTTTCTGCTGCTCCGCATCGGACACATCGGGGATTTCGGTGAGCAGTTCGGACGATTCATCCAGCGCTGCGGCGATGGGGCCATCGAGCCAGACCAGCCCCTTGGGCAGGGCGTGGACCGTGCCGAACAGATAGATCGTGGTGTCCTCGTCCGCGACTTTCCACAGCGCTGGCTTGAGCTGTGTCTGCGCCATTGCTGGCGTGGTGAAGGCGCAGGCGGCAAGGGTGATGGCGGCGGTGAGGGTGCGGAAGGCTTTTGTCATGCGCTGCCTTTTGCCCGCAAACGTCTTGCCAGGGAATGAAGGAAATGTTGCTCGCGTGTGGAGCCACTGGCGGTGATGCCGGTTGATTTGGCGCGCCCTATCGGCCAAAGCCCCGGCATTATGGCCGAACCCACGCAACAGCCTCTCAGCCTGCAGGACATGATCCTGCGCCTTCACAGCTTTTGGAGCGAGCAGGGCTGCCTGATCCTTCAGCCTTATGACATGCGCATGGGCGCGGGCACGTTCCACCCCGCCACAACGCTGCGCGCGCTGGGGCCGGAGCCGTGGAATGCGGCGTTCGTGCAGCCCTGCCGCAGGCCGACCGACGGTCGCTATGGCGAGAATCCGAACCGGTTGCAGCACTATTATCAATATCAGGTGATCCTGAAGCCTTCGCCAGAGAACCTGCAGGAGCTGTATCTGCAATCGCTCGGCGTAATCGGCATTGATCCGCTGGTGCATGACATCCGCTTTGTCGAGGATGACTGGGAATCACCGACGCTGGGCGCGTGGGGCCTTGGCTGGGAAGTGTGGTGCGATGGGATGGAAGTCACCCAGTTCACCTATTTCCAGCAGATGGGCGGCTTCGATTGCAAGCCGGTGGCGGGCGAACTGACGTATGGGTTGGAGCGTCTGGCGATGTACATTCAGGGCGTGGACAACGTCTATGACCTCGCGTTCAACAGTCACGGCGTGACCTATGGAGAGGTGTTTCTCGAAAACGAGAAGCAGATGTCGAAGTGGAACTTCGAGGTGGCCGATACCGACAGCCTGTTCGAAGGCTTCCGCCGGGCCGAGGCCGAATGCGTGCGGTCGCTCGAAGCGGGTGTGCCGATTGCCGCCTATGAGCAGGCGATCGAAGCCAGCCACCTGTTCAACCTGTTGCAGGCGCGCGGCGTGATCAGCGTGCAGGAACGCGCCAGCTACATGGGCCGGGTGCGCGATCTGGCGCGCGGGTCTTGTGAGGCGCACATGGAAAAGAACGCCGATCAGTGGGCGGCCAAGTACCCGGAGTGGAGCAATTGACCGATTTCCTTCTCGAACTGCGCAGCGAGGAAATTCCGGCCCGCATGCAGGCAGGCGCCCGCGCCGATCTGGAAAAGCTGTTCCGCAAGGCGCTCGACGCTGCCGGGCTGAAAGCGGGCGAGGTGACCGTTTGGTCCACCCCGCGCCGCCTTGCGCTGATCGCGCGTGACCTGCCGCTGGCGACCGAGGCCGTGTCTGAAGAGACCAAGGGGCCGAAGACCTCTGCGCCCGAACAGGCGCTTGAAGGTTTCCTGCGCAAGACCGGGCTGACCAAGGACCAACTGACCGAACGCGATGGCGTTTGGTTTGCCGTAACCGAAAAGCCGGGCCGGGCGACGAAGGACGTGCTGGCCGAAGCGATCCCCGCGATCATCCGCGCTTTCCCCTGGCCCAAGAGCCAGCGCTGGGGCGCGGCTTCGCTCTCCACCGAATCCTTGCGCTGGGTGCGCCCGCTTTCCGGCATCGTGGCGATCCTTGGCGAAGATCTGGTCGAGTGCGAGATTGGCGGCGTGACGTCGGGCTATGCCACGCGCGGGCATCGGTTCCACCATGATGGCGAGATCACGATTGGCGGGGCGAGCGACTACGCTGAAAAGCTGCGCGCCTGCCATGTGATCGTGGACCATGTTGAGCGCGAGACGCTGGTGCGCGAGAAGGCCAAGGCAGCGGCGGAAGCGGCAGGGCTGGTGCTGGTCGAGGACGAGGGGCTGGTGATCGAGAACGCCGGCCTGACCGAATGGCCGGTGCCGCTGCTGGGCCGCTTTGACGAGGCGTTTCTGGATGTGCCGCCTGAGGTCATCCAGCTGACGGCGCGCGTGAACCAGAAGTATTTCGTGTGCAATTATCCTCCCCAGAATGGGGAGGGGGACCATGCGCAGCATGGTGGAGGGGGCTCTCCGGTTACGCAGCGCCCGACCGACAGCCCCCTCCACCACCCTGCGGGCGGTCCCCCTCCCCGTGCCGGGGAGGATGGGCGGCTCGCCAACGCCTTCGTCTGCACCGCCAATATCGAGGCGAAGGACGGCGGGGTGGCGATTGTCGATGGAAACCGCAAGGTGCTCGCCGCACGCCTTTCAGACGCGCGGTTTTTCTGGGAGCAGGACAAGAAGAAGCCGCTGTCGGTTCATGCCGAAAAGCTGGGGCGGATTACCTTCCACGAGAAGCTGGGCACCGTGGCCGACAAGGTCGAGCGTGTGGCCAAGCTGGCGCGGTGGCTGGTTGAAGAGGGGATCGTCGGGGCAACCGGCTCCCCCGCGAAGGCGGGGGCCTCAGGCAGCAGCGCACAACCTCACGAGGTCCCCGCCTTCGCGGGGACGCAGGCGGAGCTGGCAGACCAGGCCGAACTCGCCGCGCGTCTGTGCAAGGCCGATCTCGTCACCGAAATGGTCGGCGAATTCCCCGAACTTCAGGGCCTGATGGGCGGCTACTACGCTCGCGCCGAAGGCCTGCCAGATGCCGTGGCCGACGCCATCCGCGATCACTACAAGCCGGTCGGGCAGGGCGATGACGTGCCGACTGCGCCGGTGACGGTGGCGGTGGCGCTGGCGGATAAGTTGGATACGTTGGTTGGCTTCTTCGCGATAAAGCAAGGACCCACGGGGTCACGCGATCCTTTTGCTTTGCGACGCGCGGCGCTTGGTTTTATCAGAGTAGTGCTTGAAAACTCTCTCCGCTTTGAGCTTCTCGACGTTATCGGAAGGAGCATCCTTCGCTTCATCGATGAGCGCGCATATCGTGGTATGACGGAGTCGGATTTTATCGCTGCGAAAGACTGGCTAGACGAGTTCCAGAAGGATGTGGACGTAACGTTGCCAGCCTTCTTCGCAGACCGCCTGAAAGTCCAGCAACGCGAAGCAGGCGTCCGCCACGACCTGATCGACGCTGTATTCGCGCTCGGCGGGGAGGACGATCTCGTCCGCCTGCTCGCCCGCGTCCATGCATTGCAGGCTTTCGTCACTACCGAGGACGGCACCAACCTGCTCGCAGGCTACAAGCGCGCCGCGAATATCCTCAAGAAGGAAGGCTTCACCGCCTCCGACCTGATCCCCACCGATGGGGAGGAAGACCCGATGGTCATGGTCGATGATCCGGCGTTTGAAGGCATTGCCGACCAGATGTTCAGCGCGGCGGGCGCGCCTGCCTATCAGGCCGAACCTGCCGAACAGGCGCTCGTCGATGCGCTGAATGCTGCGGAGCCTCAGGCCGACAGCGCCATCGCCGCCGAGGACTTTACCTCGGCAATGGCGGCGCTGGCCAGCTTGCGCGGGCCGATCGATGCCTTTTTTGACGGCGTGACGGTGAATGATGCAGACGCTAACAAACGGGCAAGTCGTCTCGCCTTGCTTGACCGTTTCCGTGCTGCAGTGCACAAAGTTGCGGACTTTTCGCGCATAGAGGGCTAATGGGCCGAAAATCGCGAAAGGCCGAATCCGGCCCGGACCGGCAAGAACAGATTTACGCAGGGAGCATCGTTGGCGGCATGAGCGCATACGTATTCCACTTCGGCGGCGGTGCCGTTTCGACTGATCCGCGCGCGAAGGACAAGACCATCGCCGGTGGCAAGGGTTCGAACCTTGCCGAAATGGCCGGAATCGGCCTGCCGGTGCCTCCGGGCTTCACCATCAGCACCGAAGTCTGCACGGCCTACAATGCCAGCGGCAAGACGTTTGACAATGCGCTGCGCGCAGGCGTGGCGGATGGCGTGGCGCACGTGGAAAAGGCCACCGGCCGCGCGTTTGGCGATCCGGCGAACCCGCTGCTCGTCTCGGTGCGTTCGGGCGCGCGTGTTTCGATGCCGGGCATGATGGACACGGTGCTGAACCTTGGCCTGAATGATCAGACGGTCGAAGGCCTTGCCGCCGGATCGGGCGATCCGCGCTTTGCCTGGGACAGCTATCGCCGCTTTGTGCAGATGTATTCCGACGTGGTGCTGGGGCTGGACCATCACCGGTTCGAAGACGCGCTGGAAATCGTCAAGGAAGACAACGGCTTCTACAACGATGTTGAGCTGGGTGCCGAACATTGGCAGGCGCTGGTCGGCGAATACAAGGCTATCGTGGAAGAGCAGCTTGGCCGTCCGTTCCCGCAGGACGTGCACGAACAGTTGTGGGGCGCCATCGGTGCCGTGTTCGATTCATGGGAATCGGACCGCGCCAAGGTCTATCGCAAACTGAACGACATTCCCGCCGATTGGGGCACCGCTGTGAACGTGCAGGCGATGGTCTTTGGCAACATGGGCGAAACTTCGGCCACCGGCGTTGCCTTCACGCGCGATCCGGCGACGGGTGAGCGCGCCTACTACGGCGAATGGTTGGTCAATGCGCAGGGCGAGGACGTCGTCGCCGGTATCCGCACGCCGCAGTATCTGACGCTGGCCGCGCGCGAGCGGGCGAATGCCAAACCTCTTTCGATGGAAGAGGCGATGCCTGGTGCCTATGCCGAGCTGGCCGCTGTGTTCGACCTGCTCGAAAAGCACTATGCGGACATGCAGGACATCGAATTCACCGTCGAGCAGGGCAAGCTGTGGATGCTGCAGACCCGTTCGGGCAAGCGCACCGCCAAGGCCGCGCTGAAGATGGCGGTGGACATGGTGGGCGAAGGCCTGATCGACGAAGCCACCGCGATCCGCCGGATCGATCCGATGGCGCTCGACCAGTTGCTGCATCCCACGCTCGATCCCAAGGCTGTGCGTGACGTGCTGACCAAGGGGCTTCCGGCATCGCCCGGTGCGGCTTCGGGCATCGTCGTGTTCGATTCCGATACGGCGCAGGCGCGCGCGGAGCGCGGTGAAGCGGTGATCCTTGTGCGGGTGGAAACTTCGCCGGAGGACATCCACGGAATGCACGCGGCGCAGGGTATCCTGACGGCGCGCGGCGGCATGACGTCACACGCGGCGGTGGTCGCGCGCGGCATGGGCCGTCCGTGCGTTTCGGGCGCTTCGGCGGTGTCGATCGATATGGTCAGCCGGACCGCCAAGATCGGTGGGCGAGACATCAAAGAGGGCGATGTGATCACCCTCGATGGATCGAACGGCGATGTGATGGCGGGCAAGGTCGCCACGGTGGAACCGGAACTGGTCGGCGATTTCGGCACGCTGATGGTCTGGGCCGACAAACATCGCCGCATGAAAGTGCGCGCCAACGCTGAAACGCCGCTCGATTGTCAGGTGGCGCGTCAGTTCGGGGCTGAAGGCATCGGCCTGTGCCGTACCGAGCATATGTTCTTTGAAGCCGGCCGCATCAGCGCCGTGCGCCAGATGATCCTGGCCGAAGACGAGGCGGGCCGCCGCAAGGCTCTCGCCAAGCTGCTGCCCGAACAGCGCAGCGATTTCCAGTCGATCTTCGAGGTCATGGCGGGGTTGCCGGTCACGATCCGCCTGCTCGATCCGCCGCTGCACGAATTCCTGCCGCATGCCGATGCCGAATTTGCCGACCTTGCCGAAGTGACCGGGCTGGGCGTCGAGCATCTGAAGCGCCGCGCGGGGGAACTGCACGAATTCAACCCGATGCTGGGCCATCGCGGCTGCCGTTTGGGCATCACGTTCCCCGAGATCTACGAAATGCAGGCACGTGCGATCTTTGAAGCTGCGTGCGACGTGGCTGAAAAGAGCGGCGATGCGCCGATCCCCGAAGTGATGATCCCGCTGGTCGCCACGCGCAAGGAACTGGAAATCCTGCGCGCGCTGGTGGACCGCGTGGCGCTGGAGGTCTTTGCCGAAAAGGGCCGCACGCTGGAATACATGGTCGGCACGATGATCGAACTGCCGCGCGCTGCGCTGATGGCGGGCGAGATTGCCGAGGAGGCCAAGTTCTTCTCGTTCGGCACCAACGACCTGACGCAGACCACGCTGGGTGTTAGCCGCGACGATGCGGCGCGCTTCCTCAATCCCTATGTCGATCAGGGCATCTACCCGCGCGATCCGTTCGTTTCTCTAGATATCGAAGGCGTGGGGCAGCTGGTCGAACTGGCCGCAGAGCGCGGACGCAAGACGCGGCCCGACCTGAAGCTGGGCATCTGTGGCGAGCATGGCGGCGATCCGGCATCCATCGCGTTCTGCGAAAAGACGGGGTTGGATTATGTCTCAGCCAGTCCGTATCGCGTGCCGATTGCAAGGCTGGCGGCGGCGCAGGCGGCGTTGGGCTGACATTCAAGGCGCGTTTCCAGGCACTGTTGCACCCCCGCAAAGGGGGGGGGGGGCTCGTGCGCGTTACGGAACGTTCGCGTTAACGGCCTGAGGCCCCCGCCTGCGCGGGGGAGCAAAGCAACTTTCGCAGTCTGGCGCCCCCGCGAAGGCGGGGGCCTCGGTGGTGTTACAGAACACTCGCGTAAAAGGCCTGAGGCCCCCGCCTGCGCGGGGGAGCAGGGTTCAAGCCATAACCCATTTGGTGTGTTTCCCCGGAGAAACATTCCAATTGGGTTTTGTGCTCTACCGTTCCGCTTTAGAACTTTGGTGGGCGCAGGGGTTTTGCCCAGCCGCTGAGGGTCAGCACTTCGAAGCGTTCGGTGACCTTTCCATCCGCCTCGGCGCGGGCGGCGAAGGCTTCGCGCGCCCGAGACAGCGCGGTTTTGCTCAGCGGCGCTCCGGGCCGGGCCAGGCAATTGCCGAGGCCTTGCTGCCGCAAATCCGCCACCAGCCCATCGAGCGAGCGGAAGCGCACGTCCAGATGATGGCTGTCGATCACCGGATCAGCAAAGCCGCACCGCTGAAGCAATTGCCCGCCGGCGCGGACGTCCACTTGCGGGTGGATGCGCGGGGAGGGGCGGTCGGCATCGGCCTCAAGCATGATCGCGCGCAGGGCGGGTAGCGATCCGGCGGCCATGAAGCTCGCGATCATCAGTCCGCCATCGGCCAGCGCGCGGCGCAAGTGGACCAGCGCACCGGGCAGGTCGTTCACCGTGTCGAGCGTGCCGAGGGTGGCGATGAAATCGAAGCCATCGGCGAACGGGTAGGGCGCTTCTTCGTCCAGCAGCGCCTCACCCAAGACCGGATCGCGGGTTTCGACCGAGCAGCCTTTGGCGGTGAGTGCGGTGGCGAGCGTGCCGGTCCAATCCCCGATGATGAGTGCGCTTTTCGGTTCGTGGCGCAGGAACGAGAGGCGGTCGAGCACGTCGTCGGCCATGTCATCGATCATATAGCGTGCGGCGTCTGGCTGCTGTTGCAGACGCGCCATGCGGCGGCGCAGGGCTTCCCGCCGTTTTGGCGCGAAAATAGTGGGGGGTGAAGTGGCCATTTCAGGGCAGTGCCCATCTTCGCGGGGATTGCCAAGGGGGTGCGTTGTGCAAGGATTGTCGCATGAAGCTGGCATCGGCCCTCACGCCTGTGATCGATTTCGTGTTCCCGCCGCGTTGCCCGCTCTGCGGTGATCCGGTGGCGGCGCATGGCGGGCTATGCCTTGGCTGCTGGGACAAGCTGGCGGTGCCATCGGGCACGTGCTGTACGCTGTGTCAGCGGCCGATGGGGGAGCGATACGGTGCAGATGCCGAACTGATCTGCGCGCCGTGCATGGCCGACCCGCCGAAGCATGCCGGGATCGCCGCCGCCACGCTATACAACGAACCGTCGCGCGCGCTGGTGCTTGCATTCAAGCACGGGCGGCGGATCGGGCTTGCGCCGATGATGGCGCGGATGATGCTGACGCGATTGCCGGTGCTCGAAGGGGAGTGGCTGGTGGTGCCGGTGCCGCTGCACCGCTGGCGTTTGATGCGGCGTGGGTTCAACCAGTCGGCGCTGCTGGCCCGGGAGATTGCGCGGGCGACCGGGCAGACGCTGGTGGTCGACGGACTGGTCCGCCATCGGCCCACGCCCTCGCTGGGTGGACTGGGGCGAAAGGCGCGGGCGCGGATCCTGTCGGGCGCAATCGCGGCGCATGCCGGGCGGCAGGCTCGGCTCAAAGGCGCGAACGTTCTGCTGGTGGATGATGTGATGACCAGCGGCGCGACGACCAACGCTTGCATCACCGCGCTGCGCAAGGCCGGAGCGACACAAGTCCGCATCGCCTGTTTCGCGCGTGTGCTGGACGAGGCGCTTGATTCCCTGCGTGAAAGCGTGGGGTTGCCCGCCTGAAACAGGAAACGCCCGGAATCTTTCGATTCCGGGCGTCCTCGTGACGAATTTCTGCGGGCGTTCGCGTAATCCGCGATACCGACGGCCCCCTGACCGTCCCGCCTTGTTCCCTCATCGTCCGGTGACCGCCCTGCGCGGCTCTATGGAGCCTGCTGCAAAGGCGACCAACCGGTCCCTCATCATATGTCCCTGAACATTGGCGCTTCTTGCACTGCCTGCCCGGTTTTGGCGGGTGGCCGTTCAGTTCACGGTTCCCTCAAACCGCAAAGGCTTCATTCCCCATTAAGGCCTGCGGCGAAAGCATATTGTGTGCAGGCGGTAGATTTCGCCACTTTGTGTGGTTATCGTGCAACAAATCCGCCACATAGCGTCGCCCCGGCATATCCGACAGAAAGGCCGCCCCTCTTGTCTGCTTCCGAAGACAGCGCCCGCCGCGAGCAGGGCACCGCGTTCATGCCCAAATTTGATTCGCACGGCCTGATCACTGCCGTGGCGGTTGAACACGCCACCGGCGCTTTGCTGATGCTGGCGCACATGAATGCCGAGGCGTTGGGCAAGACGCTCGAAACTGGCTTTGCGTATTTCTATTCGCGTTCGCGCGGACGGCTCTGGATGAAGGGCGAAAGCTCGGGCCATGTGCTCAAGATCGTCGAAATTCGCGTCGACTGCGATCAGGATGCGCTGGAACTGCGTGTCGAGGCAGCGGGGCCTGCGTGCCACACCTTGGCGCCTTCGTGCTTTTACCGGCGCATTACCGACGAGGGTGCGCTGGAGCGGATCGCGGATTGACGCTTACGTAAAGGTTAGTTAGGTTTGGTGGCATGTCACAACAAGCCGCCACCGCGATTCATGCCCAAGCCCGGCAGCCGGATTCCGGAACGCCCGAGTCCGGCCACACTGGCCACCTTGATCAGCCAGACGCGCTGAAGCGGGACCAGTTCACCATATCCGATCTCTCGAACGAGTTTGGCGTAACGGCCCGCGCGCTGCGTTTCTATGAGGACGAAGGGCTGATCGCGCCTGAACGCATCGGCCTTTCGCGCATCTATTCAAGGCGGGACCGGGCGCGGCTGGCGTGGATCATGCGCGCCAAGAACGTGGGTTTCAGCTTGGCCGAAATCCGCGACATGATCGACCTGTACGACATGGGCGATGGCCGCGCCGAGCAGCGCCGCGTCACGCTCGCCAAATGTCGCGAACGCATTGAAAGCATGCGCCGCCAGCAGGCGGACCTTGCTGCAACGATCGAGGAGCTGACCAGCTTCGTCGATCTCGTCATCGCCAAGGAGCGGTCTGAAGGCCGCAATCCGGACGCTTAAAGGGACAGGACCACATGCCGATTTACAATGCGCCCACCCGCGACACCCGTTTTGTCGTCAATGAACTGATCCGCCTTGAAAGCTATGGCAACCTGCCCGGCTTTGAAAGCGCAACGCAGGACATGACCGACGCCATCATTGAAGAAGCGGGGCGCTTCGTGTCCGAAGTCATCGCGCCGCTCAACCTTTCGGGCGACAAGGAAGGTTGCACGCGCCATCCCGATGGCAGTGTGACCACGCCCACCGGCTTCAAGGACGCCTATCGGCAGTATGTCGAAGGCGGTTGGGGCACCCTTTCTGCGCCCGAAGCGTTTGGTGGGCAGGGTCTTCCGCATGTGATGGGCTTCATCATGGAGAAGTATCTCGCCACCGCCAATCAGGCCTTTGCGATGTACCCCGGCCTTGCCAACGGCGCGATCTCGGCGATCATTGCGAAGGGATCGCCCGAGCAGCAGGCGATGTATTTGCCCAAGATGGTCAGCGGCGAGTGGCTCGGCACGATGAACCTGACCGAGCCGCATTGCGGCACTGACCTTGGCATGATCCGCACGCGCGCAGAGCCGCAGTTGGATGGCTCCTATGCCATCACCGGCACCAAGATCTTCATTTCTGCGGGCGATCAAGACCTGACCGAGAACATCATCCATCTTGTCCTTGCCAAGACTCCGGGCGCGCCGGAATCGAGCAAAGGCATTTCCCTGTTCATCGTGCCCAAGTTCATCGTGAATGACGACGGCTCGCTTGGAGAGCGCAACGGCGTGACCGTCGGCTCGATCGAAGAGAAGATGGGCATTCACGGCAATGCCACTTGCGTGATGAACTACGACGGCGCGAAGGGTTGGCTGGTTGGCGAGGAAAACAAGGGCCTTGCCGCAATGTTCATCATGATGAACGCGGCGCGCCTTGGCGTGGGGATGCAAGGGCTGGCGCAGGCCGAAGTCGCTTATCAGAACGGCCTTGCCTACGCGCTTGATCGCCGCCAGGGACGCGCGCTGACCGGGCCTGCCGATCCTTCGCAAAAGGCCGATCCAATCATCGTCCACCCTGATGTGCGCCGCATGTTGATGGACGCCAAGACCTTCATCGAAGGCATGCGCGCACTGTGCCTGTGGGGGGCGTTGCAGGTGGACCTGTCGCACAAGGCGGCAACAGCCGAAGAACGCCAGATGGCCGATGACCTGATCAGCCTGCTGACCCCAGTGATCAAGGGTTACGGGACTGACATGGGCTACAAGGTCGCCACCGACATGCAGCAGATCTGGGGTGGCCACGGCTATATCGCGGAAAACGGCATGGAGCAGTTCGTGCGCGATGCCCGCATCGCCATGATCTATGAAGGCACCAATGGCGTGCAGGCGATGGACCTTGCCGGGCGCAAGCTTGCCCTCAACGGCGGTCGCGCGGTGCAGGCGCTGTTCGCACTGATCGATGCCGAATGCGCCGAAGAAAGCCCAGACGAGACAGTCAAGCTTGTTGCCGAACGCCTATCGAAGGCGACCGGCGAAATGAAGGCTGCGACGATGTGGTTCATGCAGAATGCGATGGCCAACCCGAACAATCTCGGCGCTGGCGCTTATGCCTACATGACGCTGACCGGGATCGTGTCGCTCGGCCTGATGTGGCTGCGCATGGCCAAGGTTGCTTCTGCTGCCATCGCCAATGGCGCTGACGACAAGGCGTTTTACGAGGCCAAGCTGACTTGCGCCCGCCATTGGGCCACTCGTTCCACCACCGAAGTGGGCGCGCTGCGTCGCGAAGTGGAAGCGGGATGCGAGACGATCATGGCGCTGACGCCAGAGCAGCTTGCGATCGCCTGATTGATGGATGTGGGGAGGCTGTGGAGCCTCCCCGGGTCACGCCAGAATTTCGTCCAGCAGGTCTATCAGCGCACCCCAGCTTTCCCGGTCAGCACTGGCGTCATAGCCGATGGCCGCCATGCCGCGCGCATCGCTGCCGGGTTCTGTGAAGCCGTGCTTCACGCCGCTGTAGGCGTGGAAATGCCAATTGGCCCCGGCGGCGTCCATCTCCTGCCAGAAGCCCAAGACCTGTTCGCGCGGCACCAGCGGGTCGGCATCGCCGTGGCAGACCAGAATGCGCGCTTTGACTGCGCCCGGTTCAGCGGGAGCTTGTGTATCGAGCAGCCCGTGGAAGCTGGCGGCAAGAACAAGGTCGGCCCCGTCACGCGCCAATTCCAGCGCAGCCTGCCCGCCCATGCAATAGCCCACCGCGGCCACTGGCAGTCCCTGCGCTTCCGGCAGTCCGGTCAGCGCCCCAAGCCCGGCGTGCAAACGCTGGCGGTATCCCTGCGCACTGGCGCGCAAAGGGCCTGCCAGTTCACGAGCATGGTCAAAATCGCGCACCTGCACGCCATAGAAATCAGCCACCAGCACCAGATAGCCTGCTTGCGCCAGCATCTGCGCGCGGCGGACCATCGGCGCGTTGCAATTTGCAATGGTCGGCAGGACCAGCACGGCGGCGCGTGGCGTGCCCTCGGGCTTTGCAAGAAATCCTGTGAGGGCGACGCCCCCATCTTCGTAATCGACCTGTTCCATCTCCACAGCGCTTACTCCGGCAGGAAATCTGGCACGGACAGATACCGTTCGCCGGTATCGTAGTTGAAGCCCAACACGCGGCTCCCAGCGGGCAGGGTCTCCAGTTTTTGCGCAATCGCAGCCAGCGTCGCGCCGGAGGAAATGCCCACGAGCATCCCTTCCTTTGCGGCACACTGGCGCGCCATTTCCTTTGCGTCAGCCGGGTCTACCGTGATCGCACCATCGATGGACTGGGTGTGGAGGTTGCCGGGAATGAAGCCTGCGCCGATGCCCTGGATCGGGTGTGGGGCAGGCTGCCCGCCCGAGATCACCGGCGAAAGCGTAGGCTCCACCGCATAGGCCTTCATCGAGGGCCAGTGCTTTTTCAGTTCTTCCGCGCAGCCCGTCAGGTGCCCGCCGGTGCCGACGCCGGTGATCAGCACGTCAATCGGGTCGCTTCCGAAGTCCGCGAGGATTTCCTGCGCGGTTGTGCGCACGTGGACGGCCACGTTGGCGGGGTTGTCAAACTGCTGCGGCATCCACGCGCCGGGGGTCTGTTCAACGAGTTCCTTTGCGCGCTCAATCGCGCCCTTCATGCCTTTTTCACGCGGGGTCAGATCGAACGATGCGCCATAGGCCAGCATCAGCCGCCGCCGTTCAAGCGACATAGATTCAGGCATGACGAGCACAAGCTTGTAGCCCTTTACCGCCGCGACCATCGCAAGCCCGATGCCGGTGTTGCCCGATGTCGGCTCGATGATCGTGCCGCCGGGCAGCAGGCTGCCGTCGGCTTCGGCAGCCTCGATCATGGCGAGGCCGATTCTGTCCTTGATCGAGCCGCCGGGATTGCCGCGCTCGCTCTTCACCCATACCTCGTGATCGGGGAACAGGCGGGACAGGCGAATGTGCGGGGTGTTGCCGATGGTGGCGAGGATCGAATCCGCTCTCATGTCGCTTGCTCCTGCTGGGTAGACGGGAATGTTTAGGACTATCTGTACCGTGCTGCAAAGGTTCGCGCGTTCTTCAGTTCCGGAAACAGGAAAAACCATGCGGCTGTAACCGCAATCGCGCCGACGCCGCCGAACACCGCTGCGCCTACGACACCGAGCAGTGCCGCTGCGACGCCCGATTGCATTTCGCCCAGTTCGTTCGATGCCGATATGGCAAGGCCCGAGATCGACGAGACACGCCCGCGCACTGCATCGGGCGTGTGCAGTTGGACAAGGGTGCTGCGGATAAACACCGAAACCATATCGCCCGCGCCAATGCCCACAAGCATCAGCAGCGACAGGTAGAAGTTGGTCGAAATCCCGAAGCCGATGGTAAACAAGCCAAACACGACAACGCCCAGCAGCATCTTGTTGCCGACATTGTTGGTAATCGGACGCCGTGAAAGCACGAAGGCGACAAGGGCAGCGCCAAGCCCTGGCATGGCACGCATGATCCCAAGGCCATTTGCGCCCACCGGCTGACCATCGATCAACAGGATGTCGCGCGCGAACACCGGCAGCAACGCAGTCGCTCCGCCAAGCAGCACGGCAAACAGATCAAGTGTGACGCAGCCCAGCAGGAAGCGGTCATTCCATACGAAGGAAAGCCCATCGCGGATCTGGCGCACGGGGTGGACATCGCGGTTGCCATCGGGCGGCGGGATGCGACGAATGCTGAAGGTGCAGGCGGCTCCCAGCGCCAGCAGCACCGTTGAGGTCCAGTAAGGCAGTGTCGGGTGTCCGGCAAACAGCAGGCCGGCGATGGCCGGGCCTGCTACCGACCCGATTTGCCACGCCATCGAGTTGATCGCTACCGCTTTGGGCATCAGTGCAGCAGGCACGACGTTCGGCGCAATGGATGACAGCGCGGGACCGATGAAAACGCGCGCGGTGCCGTGCAGCGCAGCAAGCCCAAACAGCAGTGGCAAAGTAAGCGCGCCGCTGCCGGTTGCCACAGCCAGAGTCAGCGCGACGACGAGGTCGATGCACATGGCAAGGGCCGCCACGTTGCGCCTGTCAAACCGGTCCGCAACCACGCCAGCAACCGGCGTGAGCAGAAACAGCGGCAGGAACTGTGCAAGACCGAGCAGGCCCAACTGAAACGCGGCCTGCGCAATAGACATGCCATATTGCCCGCGCGCTATGTCGTATAGCTGGTAGCCCAGAATTACGACCATGCCCGACGTTGCCACGACCGAGAAAAACCGCGCGATCCAGAACTTGCGGTAATCGGGTATGTCGAGCGGGGAGGTCGGTATTGGCGATGCGGGTTGGGTCGTACTCACGACATGCGCCATGCCACCGGGGCCAGCGCTTGCCAAGAAAGCAAAAGTTGCGCGCCCCGCAGTGGGGTCAGCGTCCTTTGACGTTGGGCTGCAACGCCCGGATCATCTTGGTGAAATCGTCCATTCGAACGATCCGTTCGAACTGGAATCCAGCGCGTCCGCCTTCGACCCAAACCACGAATGCCTCAATTCGGCCGACGACGGGCAAACGCACGGTCAGCCTTTCACCACGACCTAGATCTTCGACTTCGGTGGCAAGAAATCCCGTTGTCGAGATGTTTGCCAGATGCAGCATGATGTCGCCGCGCGTTCGATGTTCGCCAATTACCGGCAGGTTTACCGGGTGGCGAGTCGAACGACGCAGGTCGGTGACTGAAAGCTGTGCTCCGCCGCGCATCGTTCCTCCTTCGCGCATGAGTGACCCTTCCGGGACTATGTCGAAGGATATAGGCCCGAATTGGCGAACAATTCGTAAAGCCTCCGGCAAAAGCTTGCCGGAGGCGGCAGGCTCTTGCCGTTAGGGATGCGGAAACCCTGTTTTCCGCGCAATTCAGGCGCGGCGAACTATGCCGTGCTTCTTCTTTCCCGACGAAACACGAATGTCTTTGTCTGCCAAACTGATACGGTGCGATTCGTCGGTCACTGCCACGCCATCGACGCGCGCGCCGCCCCCTGTCACCAGCCGTTTGGCCTCGCCACGGCTGGCCGCGAAACCAAGTCCGACCAGTGCATCGACAATGGAGATATCGTCCGCGCTCACGTCGAAGGTAGGCAGGTCTTGACCCAGCCCGCCGCCCGCAAACGTCGCCGCTGCGGTTGCTTCCGCCGCCTTGGCCGCGTCGTCACCGCGCACCAGCCGGGTGACTTCATTGGCCAGCACAATCTTGGCCGAGTTGATCTCGCTGCCTTCCAGCGCTTCCAGCCGTGCGATTTCGTCCAGCGGCAGATCGGTGAACAGGCGCAGGAACTTGCCCACGTCGCGGTCATCGGCGTTGCGCCAGTATTGCCAGACATCCCAGGCGGGCAGGGCGTCTTCATTAAGCCAGACCGCGCCGTTCATGGTCTTGCCCATCTTCGCGCCATCGGCAGTGGTGAGCAGCGGGGTGGTCACGCCGAACACTTCCTTGCCATCCATGCGGCGGGTCAGTTCGATGCCGTTTACGATATTGCCCCACTGGTCGGATCCACCCATCTGCAGGCGGCAATCATAGCGCTGCGAAAGTTCGCGGAAATCGTAGGCCTGAAGGATCATGTAGTTGAATTCGAGGAATGACAGCGACTGTTCGCGGTCAAGCCGCTGCTTGACCGAATCGAAGCTGAGCATGCGATTGACCGAGAAGTGCTGGCCGATCTCCCGCAGGAACGGAATGTATTCGAGCTTGTCGAGCCATTCGGAATTGTCGACCATGATCGCGTCGGTCGGGCCATCGCCGAAGGTCAGGAAGCGTTCGAACACGGTCTTGATCGAAGCCACGTTCTGCGCGATCAGATCGTTGGTCAGCAGCTTGCGCGCCTCGTCCTTGAAGCTGGGATCGCCAATCTTGCCGGTGCCGCCGCCCATGACGACGATCGGCTTGTGCCCCGCCTGCTGCAGGCGGCGCAGCAGCATGATCTGCACCATCGAACCCACGTGCAGCGATGGCGCGGTGGGATCGAAGCCGATATAGCCGGGCACGACCTGCTTTGCCGCCAACGCATCGAGCGCGCTCGCGTCGGTCATCTGGTGGATGTAGCCTCGCTCGGAAAGCAGGCGCAGCAGGGAAGAAGTATATTCGGTCATCTCGGCCACTCACTATCGGGATGGCGCGCCTAGCACGGAGTTGCGCAATTGGGAACGTTTGAGCTTTTGCCCCATCCGGCCAATCCACCCAAGGCCGTGAGCAAGATCGAAGCGCGGATCATAGGGCTGGACGAGCATTGGATGACGCTGCGCTGGCGCGTGGAAGGCGCGCAAGTACTGGTGCTGCCGCCGTTTGCGGGCAAGCGCCGGGCCGATGGTCTGTGGCAGACGACGTGTTTCGAGATGTTTGTGAAGCCTGAGGGTGGCGAGGGTTATGCAGAGTTCAACTTCTCACCCTCGCAAAGCTGGGCTGCGTATGATTTCTCTGGCTACCGCGATGGCATGGCAGAGCGGACTGCGCCGCGTGCGCCGGTCTGCACGCCGCGCCGGGGGCAATCGGTACTGATCTTTGACGTGGCGCTGCCCGCCCCTGGGTTACCCGCGCTGCCGTTTGCCTACGGATTGACCGCTGTGATCGAGGAGGAGGGCGGCGTGAAGTCCTATTGGGCGATGGCGCACCGTGCGGATCGGCCCGACTTCCATGATGCATCTTGCTTCTCCGCCCGGCTTGCGGCACCGAGCGCGACATGAAATTCGGTATCGACCGGCTGCTTGCCGACCCCGCCCTGCGAAAGCCACTCGAAGGCAAGCGCGTCGCGCTCGTTGCGCATCCCGCTTCGGTGACGGGGGGCCTGGTGCATTCGCTCGACGCGCTTATGGCGTCCGGCTTGCGAGTGACCTCGGCTTTCGGCCCGCAGCATGGGCTGAAGGGCGACAAGCAGGACAACATGGTCGAGACGGCGGACGAGCTTGATCCCGTCTATGGCATCCCGGTGTTCAGCCTCTATGGCGAGGTGCGCCGTCCGAGCGGGCAGATGATGAGCACGGCCGATGTGTTCCTGTTTGATCTGCAGGATCTGGGCTGCCGCATCTATACCTTCGTCACCACGCTGCTCTATCTGCTTGAGGCGGCGAATGGCACCGGCAAGGCGGTGTGGGTTCTGGACCGGCCCAATCCGGCGGGCCGTCCGGTAGAAGGCACCACGCTGCTGCCGGGGTGGGAAAGCTTTGTGGGCGCTGGGCCGATGCCGATGCGGCACGGGATGACGCTGGGTGAGATGGGCGCGTGGTTTGTGGAGCATTTCAAGCTCGACGTGGACTATCGCGTGATCACGATGGAGGGCTGGACGCCGGAACAGGGACCGGGTTTCGGCTGGCCGGAGAGCCGCGTCTGGATCAACCCTTCGCCCAACGCGGCCAGCCTCAACATGGCGCGGGCCTATGCGGGCACAGTGATGATCGAGGGCGCGACGGTTTCAGAAGGGCGCGGCACCACGCGGCCTCTGGAAGTGCTGTTCGGCGCGCCGGACGTGGACGCAAAGGCGGTGCTGGCAGAGATGCGTGCCTTCGCGCCGCAGTGGATGGAAGGCTGCGCGATCCGCGAATGCTGGTTCGAGCCGACATTCCACAAACACGCCAAGACTTTGTGCAGCGGATTGATGATCCACGCTGAGGGTGCGTTTTATAATCACCATGCATTCCGTCCGTGGCGGTTGCAGGCCCTTGCGTTCAAGGCGATCCGGCGTTTGTACCCCGATTATCCGTTGTGGCGGGATTTTCCGTATGAATATGTGTTCGACAAGCTGGCGATCGATGTGATCAACGGCGGGCCAGCATTGCGCGAGTGGGTAGATGATCGCGCCTCCCGGCCTGGCGATCTGGAAGTGGTTGCAGCGTTGGACGAATCGGCTTGGGCGGAAGAGCGGCGGCAGTTCCTGCTCTACTGAATTCGTTTAGGTTGAGGGCAGTTTTTTGCGCCATTCCATAGTGTTTGACGGTTCAACGAGTGGGTCGGACGCTACGCTTCGGGGTGTGGGTAGGACAGCGCTTTGTCTGCTTTTCGCTGTTCAGTAAGGATCTGCCAACTGGCGATGAACAGCGCCCCGGCAAGGGGGCCGACGACGATGCCGCTAAGGCCCATCAGTTCGATCCCGCCAAGCGTGGTGACCAGCACCAGCCAATCGGGAATTCCGGCATCGCGGCCGACCAGCATCGGGCGCAGGATATTGTCCGACAGGCCGATGACAAAGACCCCTGACGCGATCACCACTGCGCCTTGCCATATCGCACCGGTAGCGAAGAGATAGACGGCGACTGGTCCCCAGATGATGGCGGGACCGATTGCCGGCAAAAGCGCGGCAATCGCCATCAACATACCCCACAGGAGCGCTGCGGGAAGGCCGACGATGGAAAAGGTGATGGCACCCAGCGCACCTTGCGCCAGGGCAACAAGGCCTGAACCCTTAAGGGTGGCGCGGACCACGGTTGCAAACACCGTAGCGAGTCTTTGGGCCACCGATGGTTCCAGAGGCAGAGCAGCGACGATTTTGGCTCCGAGTTCCTCGCCATCCCGAACAAGGAAAAACGTGACGTAGAGCGCTACGCCGAATGCGAGCAGAAAGGCCGCAGCATTCGCGCCGATTGCCAGCGCACGCTGTGTCAACATACTCGCACTGTTGCCGAGCGCTTCCGAAATCCGGATTTGTGCCCTTTCGAAAGTGCCAAATCCCGCCTTGCCCAGCAGGCTCTGCAGCCGTTCTGGCAGGGCATCGTGAACCTGCTGGAAGTACAACGCAAAATTGATCTCGCCGCTGCGCATCTGCAGATAGACGCCGCTGGCCTGATCGACCACCAGACTGCCGATCACCATAGCCGGGATGATGACCGCAACGGTAATGGTCAACAGCGTCATCGCGGCAGCAAGATTGCGCCGACCGGGCCAGCGTTCGTGCAAGCGGTGGAACAATGGCTGGAACAGAATTGCCGCCAACGCCGCCCACAAAAGCGCGCTGGCGAATTCCGATACCACCATGGCCAAGCCGATGGTGACAAGAGCGAGGAGCAGGATCAAGCCACCGTTCTCTACCCGCTGTCTGTCGATCATTATTCCCCCATAGGCGCAAAGCCGGATGCCCGGCGTCCTTCGCACCTTTTAGAGGCGCAGTAAGTGGCGTAAATCCGCGAGGTGTCATTTTGATCCGGTTTTACGCCGAAATTCCGTCTCAGTGCTTTTTGCGGGTCAGTTCTCGCATCGCGCCATCAAGGCCTTCAAGGGTGAGCGGATACATTGAGCCGCCGATCAGATCCTTGAGCATCTTGGTGGATTGTGAATAGCTCCATTGTTTTTCCGGCACAGGATTGAGCCAGACGGTGGCGGGGTAAGTCTGCGCCACGCGGTGCATCCACACCGCACCTGCTTCTTCGTTGAAATGTTCAACGCTGCCGCCCGGGTGGCTGATTTCATAAGGACTCATCGCCGCATCGCCGACGAAGATCACTTTGTAATCATGGCCGAATTTGTGCAGGATGTCCCACGTCTTGGTGCGATCAGACCAGCGGCGTTTGTTGTCCTTCCACACGCCTTCATACAGGCAGTTGTGGAAGTAGTAGAACTCCATGTTCTTGAATTCGGCGGTGGCTGCGCTGAACAGTTCCTCAACCAGCCTGATGAACGGGTCCATCGATCCGCCGACATCGAGGAACAGCAGGAGTTTGACGGCGTTGCGCTTTTCCGGGCGCATCTTGATGTCGAGCCAGCCTTGCCGTGCGGTGCCTTCAATCGTGCCATCGAGATCGAGTTCGTCGGCCGCACCCTCACGTGCAAAGCGGCGCAACCGGCGCAGCGCGATCTTGATGTTGCGCGTGCCCAATTCCTTGGTGTTGTCGAGATTGGCGAATTCGCGTTTTTCCCAGACCTTGATAGCGCGGCCATGCTTGCTTTCACCGCCGATGCGCACGCCTTCGGGATTGTAGCCGGAATTGCCGAACGGGCTGGTGCCGCCCGTGCCGATCCACTTGTTGCCGCCCTGATGGCGTTTTTCCTGCTCTTCCAGACGCTTCTTGAGCGTCTCCATGATCTCGTCCCAGTTGCCGAGGGCCTTGATCTTTTCCATCTCTTCATCGGACAGGAATTTTTCGGCGACGGCTTTGAGCCAGTCTTCCGGGATGTCGACCGGGCGCTGGCCATAATCGGTCAGCAGGCCCTTGAAGACCTTGTTGAACACCTGGTCGAAGCGGTCGAGCAGGCCTTCGTCTTTCACAAACGTGGCGCGGCTGAGGTAGTAGAAGGCCTCAGGCGTCTGTTCGATCACGTCTTTTTCCAGCGCTTCAAGCAGCACAAGATGCTCTTTGAAGCTGGCGGGAATCCCGGCGGCGCGCAGTTCATCGATGAAATTGAAAAACACGTGAGGCCGCTCCTTTGACTTAACCGTGTGATTAAGCGCTGAAAGCGGAGACGGCAAGACCTGCCGGAAGGCCGTAGATGCGCCCTTTGTGGGTGAATCGGACAAAGAATCGGTTGAGTGCAGGCCGCTGCGGGCTAACGTTGCCAAACGTGGTTAAGGGGCTGTTTACCATGAAGCGGTTTGCCGGCGCGATTGGCGCATCTGTAGTTCTGCTTCTGGGGGCGATCGCGGTGGTGCCGGGTTGGCTTCCGTTCGGGAATAGCGAGCAGGCGCAGGCGCAAGTGGCTGGTCCGGCGAGCGCCATAACACAGCCCTCAGTGCCGGTGCAGCCTGCGCCTGCAGCGCCGAAGCTGCCGCCGCAGGTTTCCGACGTGCTGCAGTCTGGCGTCCTGATCGTGATTAGCAAGCCGACGCAGCGGATGTTCGTGTTCAAGGATGGGGTGCCGTGGGCTTCATCACCGGTTTCCACTGGCAAGCGCGGGCACAGCACGCCAGCAGGGGTGTTCCCGATCCTGCAGAAGCGGGTCCACCACCGTTCCAACATCTACAGCAACGCGCCTATGCCATATATGCAACGACTGACATGGCGCGGTATTGCGATCCATGCCGGGCGCTTGCCGGGCTATCCCGCCTCGCACGGGTGCATCCGGTTGCCATATAGCTTTGCTAAGTCCCTGTTTTCGCTGACGAAGGCTGACGCGACGACGGTGGTGGTGACCAACGAAGCGGTGCGGTCTGATGAGAGCGCAATCACGCTGGCGCTGAATACACAGACGCCGCGCCCGGTTGCGCCTGGCTTGCCTCCAACTCCGGCTTTGGCGGGGATTCCGGTTGCGCCAGTGCTGGCCAATCCGGTGCCGCCACAAGTGGCAGCGCCGCGCATTTCCGGGCCGGGGCAGACGATCCAGCTTGCCGCCGCGACCAGTCCCGGTGAGGCCGAGGCCCACTGGGCGGGGCTGGTAGCGCAGCATCCCGAGCTTGCCGGATTCCGCAAATCGGTGGTGCCAGCCGTGGTTGGTGCGCGCCAGTTCTATCGCTTGCGCGCGAGCGCGCCGGGCGCACATGCTTATTGCACGACGCTCAAGCGCGCCGGACAGGACTGTTTCAGGGTCAGCTAGTTCAATCCGTCGGCGGTGGTGCTGGCGGTTGTTGCGGCCATGATTCGAGCGTGGGATCGATATGCGCCCATGCAGGTGCATCGTCAGTCCAGATAATCGCCTGCGGGGCGAGGCCGTGGTCGGCATTCAGCACGCCGAAGCGCACGGTCTTGAGATGCATGCGGGCCGAGCTTTGGCCGAACACCTGGCTACCGCAGGCCGGACAGAAATTGAACGTCAGCGTGTTGCCGCTGGCTGCTTTCCAGGTGTTGTGCGCCAACGGGCCAGTGATCACCACGTCCTCTGCTTTGAAGATCGCGTTGTTGGTGGGACTTCCTGCCGTAATCTGCTGGCATTGGCGGCACCAGCACTGGCGCGTGGCGATCGGTTCACCCGCGATGGAGAGCGCGACGGAGCCACAGGCGCATTGTCCGGTATAGGGCATTTCTGCTGCGTCCTTTCGTGGTGTGTGCGATTGAGTATTGTTAGTGTTACTTACAATTGGCATGGTGTGACCATACGGAGAGGATAACACCAACATGCTCAAACTCTACACCTTTGGTCCCGCCGCCAATTCGATGAAGCCGCTGTTGACGGTGTTCGAAAAGGGGCTGGATGTTGAGAAAAACCGGCTCGATCCGTCGAAGTTTGAACATCATACCGCCTGGTTCAAGGCGATCAATCCGCGTGGACAGGTTCCGGCGCTTGTCGATGACGGAAAGGTCATCACCGAATCGACGGTGATCTGCGAATACCTTGAGGACGAGTATCCGACCGATGTTTCGCTGCGCCCGGCAGACAGCTTTGGCCGCGCGCAGATGCGCGTTTGGACCAAGTGGGTGGACGAGTATTTCTGCTGGTGCGTCTCAACCATCGGCTGGCACCGCTACATTGGCAACATGGTGAAGGGCTACAGCGACGCCGAGTTCGAGGAAAAGGTGAAAGCCATTCCGGTGGTCGAGCAACAGGTAAAGTGGCGCCGCGCGCGTGAGGGTTTTCCGCAGGACATGCTCGACGAGGAAATGCGCAAGATCGCCTATTCCGTGCGCAAGCTGGACGACCATCTGGCTGACCATGAGTGGCTGGTGCCGGGGCAATACACCTTGGCCGACATCTGCAACTTCGCCATCGCCAATGGCATGCAGTTCGGCTTTGCGGAACTGGTGAACAAGGAAGCCACGCCGCATCTGATGCGCTGGATCGAGCAGATCAACGCGCGGCCTGCGGTGAAGGCGATGTTCGAGCAGGTGGAACTGGAGCAACTCGGGCGGCGGAGCTGACCTTCACCATTCCCGCTCACTCTGAGCCTGTCGAAGGGTGCTGGCGCCACTGCAGGGCCAGATGCTTCGACAAGCTCAGCATGAGCGGGTTGGGGGATTGTGATGCGAACGGTTAGGTTCAGTTACCCGGTCTACGCGCCATGAAGGCGAGCTTTTCGAACAGCATGATGTCCTGTTCGTTCTTGAGCAGCGCGCCGTGGAGCGGGGGGATAGCCTTGGTGGGATCGCGGTTCTGGAGGACATCCAGAGGCATGTCTTCGTTCAGCAGCAGTTTCAGCCAATCGAGCAGTTCCGATGTGCTGGGCTTTTTCTTGAGGCCGGGAACTTCGCGGATTTCGTAGAACACTTCCATCGCCTTGCTCACCAGTGTCTTCTGGATGCCGGGGAAGTGGACGTCGATGATGGCCTGCATCGTCTGACGGTCGGGGAACTTGATGTAGTGGAAGAAGCAGCGGCGCAGGAACGCGTCGGGCAACTCTTTCTCGTTGTTCGAGGTGATGACGACGATGGGGCGTTCTACTGCAGTTATGCGCTGCTGCGTTTCGTAGACGTCGAAGCTCATGCGATCGAGTTCCTGCAACAAGTCGTTGGGGAATTCGATGTCGGCCTTGTCGATCTCGTCGATCAGCAGGACGGGCAGCTGAGGGGCGGTAAAGGCTTCCCAGAGCTTGCCCTTCTTGCTGTAGTTGCTGATGTCGTGAACGCGTTCATCGCCCAGCTGGCCATCGCGCAGGCGGGCGACGGCGTCGTATTCGTAGAGGCCCTGCTGCGCTTTGGTGGTGGATTTCACGTTCCATTCGATCAGCGGTGCGCCAACAGCCTTGGCGATTTCGTGTGCCAGCACGGTCTTGCCGGTGCCGGGTTCACCCTTTACCAGCAGTGGGCGGCGGAGCAGGACGGCGGCGTTGACCGCAACCTTCAGATCATCGGTAGCGACGTAATTGCTGGTGCCTTCAAAGCGCATCGGCGGTTCCTGTATCTTAATCGTTTGGTTAAGCGATAGGGCGCTGGTTTGCGCGTTGCAATAGGGTAGTTTGGTGACAGGTGCGTCAGTTATAGGATGCTTTGTTGACGCATGCGTCATTTATGGCTGTCGTTGCTGACTGATCCGTCAGGAAAGTTTGGTATCAAAGTGTCGCTGGCGGCGGTCGTCCTGCGGTGCGGAATTGCCGGAAGCATTGGCGGCGTGTAGGCGGCTTGGCAATGTTTGCGTGGCGCATCGATCCTTTGAGGCAAGGCTATCAGGCGTCGCCACGCGAGCGGGCGGGGGCGTTCGTCTTTGCGCTCACCACCAGTGCGCTGTTGTTCCTCATCATGTGGAAGATGGGCGCGGTGACGGGCTTCGGCGGGGGCGAGAGTTCCCGGCTGACCGCGATCGACCTGACTGACGCGGGGCAGGACGAGTCAAAGGCGGCGGAAAAGCAGCCGGAGCAGAAGCAGGCCAAGCAGGCGCAAAACGCTGAAGCCACGCCGGTTCAGCCAGCTGCAGCGCCGCCAACCGTGCCGATCCCGGGCAAAGTGCAGTGGCCCGAAGGCTTCATCGAGCTATCGCGCAATGACTATCGCGCAGGCGATATCAGCAAGATGAAGCGGCAGGACTCGGGCGGCGGTGCGCCATCGGGCGGCAGTCCGGGGGATTCGGCCAGTCTGGGGCAGGGGCCGGGCGGAGTCCGGCTCTATGCAGCGCAATGGTATCGCGAGCCGACCGATGCGGAAATCGGGCCTTACCTGCCAGCGCGGCGGACGCAGGGCGATTGGGCGATGATCGCGTGCAAGACGGTGGAGAAATACCACGTCGAGGACTGCCAGGAACTGGGTGAAAGCCCGCCGGGATCGGGCCTCGCGCGGGCAATCCGGCAGGCCTCGTGGCAGTTTCTGGTGCGGCCCCCGCGCGTGAACGGGAAGCCGCAGGTGGGAGAATGGGTGCGGATACGGTTCGATTTCCGGCCCAAGAAGGGTGAGGGCAGCGAAGCCCCCAGCGGTTGAATGCCCAAAAGGCCGCTCACGGAACAGGAACCTGAATCGCGGGTTATGCGGGTGCAATCAAGCAACGAGGGATCGTTAGATGGCAAGCAGCGCAGACCGCATCAAAGACATCGGACCTGATCCGCAGGCATTTGATATCGAATCCGCGACCAAGTCCAACGCGGACTACCGCTCGGTCGCATGGACCGGGCGCTATTTGCAGGTCACGCTTATGTCGATCCCGGTGGGCGGTGACATCGGCCTTGAAGCGCATCCCGAAACCGACCAGTTTTTGCGCATCGACGCGGGCAAGGGCCGCATGCAAATGGGTCCGAAGAAAGACGAACTGACCTTCGAGCAGGAAGTCTCAGACGGGTGGTGCATTCTGGTGCCTGCAGGCACGTGGCACAACGTGACGAATATTGGTGACGAGCCGATGCAGCTTTACGCGATTTATGCGCCCGTCCATCATGCGGTGGGCCGTGTGCACGAAACGAGCGAAGACGCCGAAGCCGATGAGCCGAACGACACGCCGCCGGAATGGTCGGTACAGCCTGAAAAGCGGGTCGACGACAAGCACGGCTGACCGGCAGCGGCGCGCGTCGGCCCGGTGTTACGCGTCAATCAACTCAGGATCGATCTCGCTCGCCCGGTTCTGGATGAACATGAACCGTTGCGCCGGGTCTCGGCCCATCAGGCGGTCGACGAGATCCTTCACCGCAGCCCTACCTTCGTATTCCGGGGGTAGGGTGATGCGGATGAGGCTGCGGGTGGCGGGGGCCATTGTGGTTTCGCGCAATTGGCCGGGGTTCATTTCGCCAAGGCCCTTGAAGCGGCCGACTTCGACTTTCTTGCCCTTGAACTTGGTGGCTTCCAGTTCGGCGCGGTGGGCGTCGTCCTTGGCGTAGGCCGAGGTGCTGCCGTGGGTCAGGCGGTAGAGTGGGGGCTGGGCTAGGTAGAGGTGGCCGCGCCGGACGAGGTCGGGCATTTCCTGGAAGAAGAACGTCATCAGCAGCGTGGCGATGTGTGCGCCGTCAACGTCGGCGTCGGTCATGATGATCACGCGGTCATAGCGCAGCGCGTCGGCATTGCAGTCCTTGCGCATGCCGCAGCCGAGCGCGAGCGCGAGATCGGCGATTTCCTGATTGGCGCGGATCTTGTCCGCCGTAGCGCTGGCGACATTGAGAATTTTGCCACGGATGGGGAGGATCGCCTGAGTCTTGCGGTCGCGCGCCTGCTTGGCGCTGCCGCCTGCGGAATCGCCTTCGACGATGAACAGTTCGGTCTCGCCGCTGCCTTCGCCGGTGCAATCTGTGAGCTTGCCGGGCAGGCGCAGCTTGCGCGAATTTGTGGCGGTCTTGCGTTTGACTTCACGCTCCGCCTTGCGGCGCAGGCGATCGTCCATGCGTTCCATCACCGCGCCGAGCAGGGCCTTGCCGCGCTCCATATTGTCGGTGAGGAAATGGTCGAAATGGTCGCGCACGGCGGCTTCGACCATGCGCGCGGCCTCGGGGCTGGTCAGGCGGTCTTTGGTCTGACTCTGGAACTGGGGATCGCGGATGAAGACCGAGAGCATGATTTCACTGCCGGTGATCATGTCCTCGGGCGCGATGTCCTTGGCCTTCTTCTGGCCGATCAGATCGGCAAAGGCGCGGATTCCCTTGGTCAGCGCGGCGCGCAGGCCCTGTTCGTGGGTGCCGCCATCGGGCGTGGGGATGGTGTTGCAATACCACGAATACGAGCCATCGGACCACAGCGGCCAGGCGATGGCCCATTCGACGCGGCCATTTTCCTCACCATTAGGCCCCAGCGGGAAGTCCTGACGGCCCGCAAACGGCACCGAGGTGACACATTCGCGCCCCGAGACCTGCTCTGCCAGATGATCGGCGAGGCCACCGGGGAACTGGAACACGGCTTCAGCGGGCACTTCATCGCTCGTGAGCGAAGGAGCGCACTTCCAGCGGATTTCGACACCTGCGAACAGGTAGGCCTTGGAACGGACCAACCGGAACAGGCGGGCGGGTTTGAACTTCGCGTCGGCTCCGAAAATCTCGGTGTCGGGAACGAAGGTGACCTGCGTGCCGCGCCGGTTGGGCGCGTTGCCGACTTTCAGCAGCTTGGTAGTGGGAAGCCCGCGCGAAAATTCCTGCGCGTAAAGCTCCTTGTTGCGGGCCACTTCGATGCGGGTGAGCGAGGACAGCGCGTTGACCACCGAGACGCCGACACCGTGGAGGCCGCCGCTGGTGGCATAGGCCTTGCCAGAGAACTTGCCGCCCGAATGCAGCGTGGTGAGGATCACTTCGAGCGCGGATTTACCGGGATACTTCGGGTGTTCATCAACCGGGATGCCGCGACCGTTGTCTGCAATCGTCAGGCGGCCAGCCGCGCCGGGCTCTTCCTCGAGCGTGAATTCGATGCGGTTGGCGTGGCCTGCCACCGCTTCGTCCATCGCATTGTCGAGCACTTCGGCGGCGAGGTGGTGGAGCGCGCGCTCGTCCGTGCCGCCGATGTACATGCCGGGGCGGCGACGGACCGGCTCGAGGCCTTCGAGCACCTCGATTGCGGAGCCGTCATAGGCTTCGTCTGCGTTTGTAGCGGGGAGCTTGTCGAAAAGGTCATCGGACATGGGAACGGGTATAGAACACGCTGGATTCAGCGCGCAAGCGCGGATGCCGCCTTATCCGGTGAAATCCGCGCAAATATGGACGATCAGAACTTCGCTGGTGCCGGGCTGACCGTGGCGAACGTCCCAGCGCCAACCTCGCGCACTTCCATCGCCCGTTCGGCCATGCCGGTGGCGGTGAAGCGGAACACACCGTCGAGGCCGATGAAGCCTTGCGGATCGAACAGCTTGGCGGTGGGGAAGGTCGTTCCCGGCTTCCACCCGCGTGCGACGTTGAGCGTGAGCAGCACGCTGTCATAGCCGAGCGTGGCCAGCCGCGAGGGCGTGGCACCGAAACGGCTGGTGTAGCTCTTTTCGAACTGGCCGAAGCGCTGGTCCGATACGGTCGCGAACCATGCGCCGCGCATGGCCGGAGCCTTGGCAATGGTGCCGTCGCCGCTCCACAGTTCGGTGCCGATCACGCGCACGCCTTTGCCCGCCAGCGGCGCGGCTTGCAGCGCGATGCGGCTTCCATCGGCGATCAGCAGGGCGTCGAACTTGCCCTTGTCCTTCGCGCGCCGGACGGCGCTGGCGACCGAGGTGTTGCCGCGATCGTAGGTTTCGATGCTGGTGACAGCGATGCCCTGCGCGCGCGCGGCTTCGGTAAGGCCGGCGGTGGAGCGTTGGCCGTAGTCACCGGTGGGGATGATCGCCGCGACCGATTTGATCCCGCGTGATTTGGCGAAACCCAGCACGCGGGCGATGGACTGGCCGGGGGCCTGACCCATCACGAAAACATCGCGTGAGGCTACGGCGCTATCGTTGGAATAAGAGATCATCGGCACTTTGGAGGTGCGCGCGACGTTCGCAACCTGCGTCACGTCATCAGCCAGCAAGGGGCCGAGGATCAGTTTGTTGCCATCGCTGATGGCGCGCGCAGCGGCGGTGCCAGCGCCGGTGGCGGTGTCATACGTGGTGATGCGCAGGTTGGCGGCGTTGGTATCAAGCAGCGCCATCGTGGCAGCATTGGCAACCGACTGGCCCACGGCGGCGTTGGCCCCGGTCATCGGCACGAGCAGGGCGACGCGATGGCGGCCGGCGTCGGTGGGCAAAACATTGGCGTCAGGCGCTTTTTCGGTCGGCTCGGCGACAGGGGCGGAGCCTTTCGGGATCACGGCGCAGCCTGCGAGCAGCGACAGCGCGCCGATGACAGCCCACCGGCGCGATTGGCGAAAGCCCGAAAGCGCGTGTTCGCCCGTCTGCATATCGATCATTCCCTGCGCACCCTCTTGTCGCTCTTGGTCGCGCGGTCCATTGGAACACCTATGGACACGTCACCCCTTGCACCCGGTCTCTATATTGTTGCCACCCCGATTGGCAATCTTGGTGACATAACTCGTCGCGCGGTGGACACGCTTGAGCGCTGCGCGGTGGTGGCGTGCGAGGATACGCGGGTGACGGGCAAGCTTTTGAATCTGTTGGGGTTGCACAGGCCCATGCGGCGCTATGACGACCATGCCAGCGATGCCGCGCGGAAAGCATTGCTGGCCGAAATGGTCCAATCTCCGGTAGCGCTGGTATCGGATGCAGGCACGCCGCTGATTTCCGACCCCGGTTACCGGCTGGTGCGCGAGGCGCGGGCGCGGGGGATTCCGGTGACGTCGATCCCGGGGCCGAGCGCACTGGTGACGGCACTTTCGATGGCTGGGCTGCCGACAGACCGCTTCATGTTTGCCGGGTTTCTGCCGAACAAGGACAAGGCGCGGGGGGATGTTCTGGCCGAACTGGCGGGCGTTCCGGCGACGCTGGTGTTCTATGAAACGGGGCCGCGGCTGGTGGCTTCGCTTGAAGCGATTGCGCAGCGTCTGCCGGGGCGTGAGGTGGCGGTGGCGCGGGAGTTGACCAAGCTGCACGAGGAATGCCGCAGCGGCTCGGCCGAGGAACTGGCGGCGCATTACACCGCGAATCCGGCGAGGGGTGAGATCGTGCTGCTGATTGCGCCTCCGGGGGCGGCGGAGGCCCCTGACGAGGATACGGTTGAGGCAGATTTGCGTGCGGCTCTGGCGGAGATGTCGCCATCACAGGCGGCAGGCAAAGTGGCCAAGGCGCATGGGCTGGATCGCAAGGCGCTTTATGCGCGAGCTATGGAATTCAAGGCTTGAGCAGGGCTGAAGCCGAGCGGCAGGGGCGGCGCGGAGAGGTGCTGGCGCTGTGGTGGCTGCGGCTGCGCGGGTGGCGCATTCTGGCGCAGCGGGTGAAAGTTAAGGTGGGCGAAGTCGACATCGTGGCGCGCAAGGGGCGGACGGTGGCCTTCGTCGAGGTCAAATGGCGGCGCGATGCCGCGCTGCTGGGTGAGGCGATTGATGCGCACCGGTTGCGCCGGGTGGCACGGGCGGCGGAAATGCTGGCACCGCGCTATGCCAGGGCGGGGGACGATGTGCGGATCGATGTGATCCTGATGGCCCCCCGAACATGGCCGCGCCGGATTGCCAATGCGTGGCAACCCGGCGCTTGAGGCCTGAATAACTACTGCGATCAGTGAGCGGGCTTGTGGTCTTCCTTGTGCTCGCCGTCCTTGTGCTCGTCGTGGTGTTCGTCCTTCTTTTCACCCTTGTGTTCGTCGTGCGGGGCCGAGGTGGGGTGCGGATCGGGATTGGCGATGCCTTGGGCCGACCAGCCGAGAACAGCGATACCAGCGGCGGCGACGGTGAACAGTTTGCGCATCAAAGGCT
Organism: Novosphingobium sp.; assembly: GCF_030696665.1. GTDB lineage: Bacteria > Pseudomonadota > Alphaproteobacteria > Sphingomonadales > Sphingomonadaceae > Novosphingobium. Next base: position 392,044 of record NZ_JAUYRV010000046.1, on the reverse strand, counting down.
CCAGTCAAAAGCGTGGCGCCGTGTTTGGCGCAGGCCGAAAATGGTCGCACAGGCGATAAATCGGCTTTAAGGCGCGGGTGAGATAAACCCCTGAGGCTCAGTTCACTTATGGCACTTCGCGTCGCAGTCCAGATGGACCCGCTCCATTCGATCAACATTGCCGGGGATTCGAGCTTTGCGCTGATGCTTTCGGCGCAGGCGCGGGGGCACGAGGTTTTTCATTACGACGTCGGTTCGCTGACGCTGGACGAGGATGACCGGCTGATTGCCCATGCCGTGCCAGTGACGGTGCAGCGCGTGTTGGGCGATCACTACACGGCGGGCGAGAGACGGCGGATCGATCTGGGCCGCGATATCGACGTCGTGCTGATGCGGCAGGATCCGCCGTTCGACATGGGCTATATCACCGCCACGCACCTGCTGGAGCGGATCGAGAGCGAGACGCTGGTGGTGAACAACCCCCGCAGCGTGCGCAATGCGCCGGAAAAGGTGATGGTGCTGGACTATCGGCGCTTCATGCCGCCGACCATCGTGACCCGCTCGGTCGATGAAGTGCGCACGTTCCAGAAGAAGCATGGCGCCATCGTGATCAAGCCGATCCACGGCAACGGCGGCAAGGCGATCTTCCGCGTTTCGGAAGAGGGTGAGAACCTTGGCGCGCTGTTCGAGGTGTTCAACCAGACTTGGCCCGAACCGCACATGGTGCAGGCCTTCCTTCCCGAAGTGGCCAAGGGCGACAAGCGTATCGTGCTGGTCGATGGGCAAGTGGCAGGCGCGATCAACCGCAAGCCGGGCGAGGGAGAGTTCCGCTCGAACCTTGCCGTTGGTGGCTATGCCGAGAAGACCGAGCTGACGGCGCAGGAGCAGGAAATCTGCGCCGCTTTGGGGCCTGAGTTGAAGCGGCTGGGCCTGATCTTCGTGGGGATCGACGTGATCGGCGGACAGTGGCTGACCGAGATCAACGTGACCTCACCCACCGGGATTGTGGCTATCGACAAGTTCAATGGCACGGATACGGCAGGGATGATCTGGGACGCGATTGAGGGGCGGGTGTGACCGCTTAATGCAGCGTGTCCCCGCGCAGGCGGGGTCTCAGGCGGCCTAAACTGACGTTCCGTAACAACCCAGAGGCCCCCGCCTGCGCGGGAGCGCGGGAGCCTTTGATCCATTGGAAGCGTTACCCTCCACATGAACGATTGGATCACCCACCTCATCGAAGGCGGTGGCTATTGGGGCATCGCTTTCCTGATGGTCATAGAGAACGTGTTTCCGCCAATCCCTTCCGAGGTCATCATGGGCCTTGGCGGCATAGCCGTGGCGCGCGGGCGCATGGAATTCTGGCCGCTGATGCTGGCCGGCACGGTCGGTTCCACCTTGGGCAACTATTGCTGGTATCTGGTTGGCCGCACGTTGGGGTATGAAAGGCTGCAGCCCTTCGTGAACCGCTTTGGCCGCTGGCTGACGATGGAGTGGGAAGACGTGGAGGCGATCGTCGGCTTCTTTCGGCGGCACGGGCAATGGGTCGTGTTCGCGGTCCGCTTTGCTCCCTTCATGCGCACCATGATCTCGCTGCCTGCGGGGCTTACCCGCATGGACCACGGCCGGTTCCTGCTGTTCACTTTTGCGGGGGCGGCAATCTGGAATGCCATCCTTGCTGGTGCGGGATACTACCTCGGGCGCAATTTTGGAGAGATCGAGAAGTACACCGGGCCGGTGGCAACGGGCACGCTGGCCGTTGTGGCGGTGGCTTATGTCTGGCGCGTGATTACGTGGAAGCCGCGCGGCGGGTAGCTCTGCACTTGACTATGCCGGGCGACTGGTCATTGGGTTTTTACCCGACACGTGCGGGTTTTTCAGATCTATCAAATCAAAGGTATTATCTATGGCAGTGAAGGCCATGTGCATCGTTACACGCAGTGAAGAAGGACGCGGGGCCTATGCCGTGCGGACGGATAATGACGAAAACGTCTATTTTCCGCTGAGCGTTACTGAAGCGCTCGAACTGGAAGAGTTTGACGAAGTTGAGGCCATTTTGGTCAAGAATGATCGACCCGAACCGGCTTGGCGCGCGATCAGGGCGCGGCTGCCATTGGAAGATGGCGAGAGCCAAGACTGATCGACGGCACAAAAAAGCCCCCGAAATTCGGGGGCTTTTTCATTTGATAGAGCAGGAAAATCAGGCGTCCTTCGCCATCCATTCTTCCAGCCACTTGATCGAATAATCGCCGCTCAAGAAATCGGGCTGATTCAGCAGGCGCTGGTGCAGCGGGATCGAGGTTTTGGGGCCTTCGATCACCATTTCCGACAGCGCACGCTTCAGCCGCATGATGCAGCCTTCGCGCGTGCGGCCATAGACAATCAGCTTGGCGATCATCGAGTCATAGTACGGCGGGATCTTGTACCCGGCGTATAGCCCCGAATCGACGCGCACATGCATGCCGCCCGCTGCGTGATAGCTCTTCACCAGACCGGGCGAGGGCGCGAAAGTGAACGGGTCTTCCGCGTTGATGCGGCACTCGATCGCGTGGCCCTTGAACTCGATCTCTTCCTGTTTGACCGAGAGCGGCTTGCCATCGGCAATGCGGATCTGTTCGCGCACAAGGTCAACGCCAGTGATCGCTTCGGTGACCGGATGTTCCACCTGCAGGCGGGTGTTCATCTCGATGAAGTAGAACTCGCCGTTTTCCCAAAGGAACTCGATGGTGCCAGCACCGCGATAGCCCATGTCGGCCATTGCCTTGGCCACAATGCCGCCCATGCGATCCCGCTCTTCGGCGGAAATGACGGGCGAGGGCGCTTCTTCAAGCACCTTTTGATGGCGGCGTTGCAGCGAACAGTCACGCTCGCCCAAATGGATTGCGTTGCCGTTGCCATCGCCAAAGATCTGGAATTCGATGTGCCGCGGGTTGCCGAGGTACTTCTCGATATAGACAGTGGCATCGCCGAACGCGGCCTTGGCTTCGGTCCCGGCCTGCTGGATCAGTGTTTCCAGTTCGTCAGGGCCGTTGCAGACCTTCATGCCGCGTCCGCCGCCGCCCGATGCAGCCTTGATGATCACCGGATAGCCTGCGGCTTCGGCAATCGCCTTGGCTTCGGTAATATCCGAGACTGCGCCGTCCGATCCGGGGACCAGCGGCAAGCCGAGCGCACCGGCAGTGCGCTTGGCCTCAATCTTGTCACCCATCGTGCGGATATGTTCAGGCTTCGGGCCGATCCACGTGATGTCGTGCGCTTCGACGATCTCGGCGAACTTGGCGTTTTCCGAAAGGAAGCCGTAGCCGGGGTGGATCGCATCGGCATGCGTGATTTCCGCCGCCGAAATGATCGCCGCTACGTTGAGGTAGCTATCCTTGGCTGCTGGCGGGCCGATGCAGACCGCATGGTCTGCCAGCCGCACGTGCATGGCATCGGCGTCGGCGGTGGAATGCACCGCGACCGTCTCGATCCCCATTTCGTGCGCAGCGCGATGAATGCGCAACGCGATTTCGCCGCGATTGGCGATAAGCAGGCGCTTAATGGCCATTTGCGCGCCCTTACGCGATCACGACCAGCGGCTGGTCAAATTCGACCGGCTGCGCGTTTTCGACGAGGATGGCCTGAACCACACCGGCGGCAGGCGCGGTGATCGGGTTCATCACTTTCATCGCCTCGATAATGAGCAGGGTTTCGCCTGCCTTCACCGTCTGGCCCACCGAAACAAAGTTGGGCGCGCTTGGTTCGGCGGCAAGGTAGCAAGTGCCGACCATCGGCGATTTGACGGCATTGGCGTTGACCTCTGCCGGTGCAGGGGCAGCAGCTGCGACGGGCGCAGCCGCCGCAACGGGTGCAGGCGCAGCAACCGCCACTTGGGCAACCGGCGCTGCGGTCAATTGGCGGGCGACGCGGATCTTGCGTTCGCCGTCTTCTACTTCGATTTCGGACAGTCCGGTTTCTGCAAGAAGTTCAGCCAGTTCGCGCACCAGCTTGCTGTCGATTGCCATGTTGTCGGCTTTGTCGCCGCGTTCGTGACCCATTGGTATTTCCTCGCGGGGTATGGATTCTAGCCTCGCGCCATGCCCGCAAGGTGGCGGGCTGGCAAGTGCTATGGGGCGTGGAACGTGGAAAACGCTGGCTTCAGAGCCGCGAAACTGCGTCCAAAGCGACCAGATAGCTGTTCGCACCGAAACCGCACACTGTGCCGAGTGCGGCCATCCCGACATAGGATTTGTGCCGAAACTCCTCGCGCTTGTGAGGGTTGGACAGGTGGACTTCAATCACAGGCACTTTTATCGACTTGATCGCATCATGGATTGCGACCGACGTGTGGGTGTAGGCACCGGCGTTGATCAGCACCGCTTTTGCACCTTCGGCCTGTGCTTCATGCAGCCAGTCCACAAGGTGGCCCTCGTGGTTGGACTGGCGCATGTCGATCTCAAGGCCCAATTCGCGGCCCCGGTCTTCCAGCATCCCGGCAATATCGTCGAGCGTCTGCGAGCCATAGATCTCCGGCTCGCGCAGCCCCAGAAGGTTGAGATTAGGCCCGTTCAGCACATAGACCGTCGCGATGGACGTGGCAGGCTCAGTCATGGCATTTCCCCGATAGCATGATCGGGGGCCGTGATAGTCATTGCCAAAGCTTGTGCAAGTCTGCGCGGTGCGGGATCAGCCTTCCGGCCCGATTGGCGGCGGTGGGGGCACGCCGTCCTGGCTTTCGCCCATGTCGCTGTCGCCGCCGGTGTCAAAGCCTTCGCCGCCATCATCGAATGTCGGCTCACCACCTGCATCCGGGAGCGGCGCTGAACCGGGCTGCGCGGCCAGGCTAATCGCCTGACGCGAGCGCTTGTCGGCGGCCTCGACCTTCTTTTCCATCTCGGAAAGGCGCGCGTCGAGTTTCTCCTCTTCCGACGCCTTGCCGCAGCCGGCGAGCGCAAGCGAAAGCATGAGGAGAGCGGGGACGGTGCGCATGCGCCGCCCGCCGCTGCTTTTGCCCGAAGGCGATTCTCTATGTGCGGATCGGTTGATCATTGCGAGGGTGTACCAAAGGGAGGTTACCGAAAACTAACCAAACCGCAGCGCGCTTAGCGATCACTGCCCTTGGTCTTGCCCCATTGCCGCGCGGCCGTGTAACCAAGGTATCCCGTGCCGAAGAGCGCGTAGAGCGGCTCTGGCAGCCCACCCAGATAGGCGTTGATGCCCGCCGCGATGCCCTTGGCGGCTTCGGGACGAAATGCCGCGATCAGCCCCATCGGCAGCGCCCACAGGATCATGATGTACATGACATATAGAAAGCCGGGTCGTGCACGGCTGGTCCACGGGTCGGTGGAATTGGCCTCGGCAACAATCGCAGACATGCGCGTGCGGATCTGCTCCAGTTCCTGCGAGCCCTCCAGCTTCAGCAGTTCCAGCTTGGCCCGGTCGCGTGCTTCCTTGTCAGGAATGACCTTGTCGATGATCGTCGAGATGGGGGAAATCAGTGCTTCAAGAATGCCCATGAGATGCGTCCTTTCAAGATGTGGGACGCGAAGGCATGTAACCATATCGGTTCGTGTAGGAAAATGCTTTCCAGCAAAAAGGCCCGGAACGCCGATGCGCCGGGCCTTTTGAGCAATCTTGAGATTGGCTTGAAATTGGTCGGGACGAGAGGATTCGAACCTCCGACCCCCACACCCCCAGTGTGATGCGCTACCAGGCTGCGCTACGTCCCGACCGGAAGCGCGCCTATAGGCAGCCATTTTCAGGAAGGCAAGCGCCCGATTGCCGAACGGGTCTTGAATTGCGGCTGATGCTCAATCCGGGCATTCATTGCCTTGCATCTGTCAACCTGCTAACCGCCCCCATCAATCCAACTGGCGCAGGATTTTGCGGGGAAACCGCAGCCTGCGCGGTTGTAATCCTGCCGATGCGATCCCAGAAACGGACCCATGATGTTTAGCACTCTCTCCGCCGCCGCTACCAGTTCCGGCCAGCCTCCCGCCTGGATGAGCTTCCTGCCGCTCGTTGCGATGGGTTTCATTTTCTGGTTCCTGATCCTGCGTCCGCAGATGCGGCAGCAGAAAGAGCACAAGGCCAAGATCGCCGCGATGAAGAAGGGCGATATGGTCGTCACCGCAGGTGGGTTGATCGGAAAGGTGATCAAGCTGGACGATCACTACGCCGAACTGGAGCTTGGCCCGAACGTAAAGGTCAAGGCCGTGCGCGCCACCATTGGTGATATCGTGCCGCCGACTGGTTCCGCACCTGCCAACGACTGATTCAATTTACCTGAAAGCTGCCCGCCCATGCTCGATTTTCCGCGCTGGAAGGTGATCTGGCTCTGGTTCGTGACGCTGGTCTGCGTCGCGGCCGCGATCCCCTCGCTCACTTCCACGATGGGCCTTGCCTGGCCTTCCTCGCTGCCCGAACCGAAGATCAACCTTGGGCTTGATCTTGCAGGTGGCAGCCACATTCTGCTTGAAGCAGATCCGAGCCAGGTGCGCCAACAGCGCATCGAAGGGATGGAGGAATCGGTCCGGAACAAGCTGAAGCAGGATGGCAAGGGCATCCGCATCAGCGACATTTCGAACCGTGATGGCGCGCTGACTTTCGTTGTTGCCGAGCCTTCGCAGGTCGATGCCGTGCGGGAAGCGGTGCTGCCGCTGACCAATGGAGCGGGCCTCACCGGCCAGCGCGATTGGGACATCAATGTTGTCGATGGCAACCGCTTCGTGCTCAAACCGACCGAGGCGGGGGTCAATCAAGCGGTAACGCAGGCAATGGACACGGCGGTTGAGGTCGTGCGCAAGCGTATTGACGCGCTGGGCACCAAGGAACCGACGATCATCCGCTCCGGCCCTACGCGTATCGTCGTCCAGGTGCCGGGCCTGCAAGACCCGCAGGCGCTCAAGAACCTGCTGGGCCAGACCGCCAAGCTCGAATTCAAGCTGGTCGATACCACCGCACTTCCGTCTGACGTGGCGCAGGGCATTGCGCCTCCAGGTAGTGAGATCGTGCCTTTCGCCAGCCCAGCGGCAGGCGGCGGCGTGCCGACCATCGCGGTAAAGCGCCTTGGCGGCATTCGCGGCGATCAGTTGACCAATGCACAGCAGAGCAACAACCAGCAGAACAACGAACCGGTCGTCAACATCACCTTCAACACCGAAGGCGGGGCGAAATTCGCCAAGCTGACTACGCAGAACACCGGCAAGCAGTTTGCGATCATCCTTGATGGCAAGGTGCTGTCCGCGCCGACCATCAATGAGCCGATCCTTGGTGGCAGCGCGATTATCTCGGGCAGTTTCACCACCGAAAGCGCCAATGCGCTGGCAATCTCGCTGCGTTCGGGCGCGTTGCCGGTTGATCTGAAGGTCGTGGAAGAGCGCACCGTTGGGCCAGACCTTGGCGCGGATTCGATCCGCAAGGGCATGATCGCGATGGGGGTCGGCACGCTGGCGCTCGCGGTGTTCATCCTGATCACGTATGGCCGCTTTGGCGTCTATGCCAACCTTGCGGTATTCATCAACGTTATCATGATCCTGGGCATCATGGGCATTATCGGCACCACGCTGACCCTGCCGGGCATTGCCGGTTTCGTGCTGACCATTGGCGCGGCGGTGGATGCCAACGTGCTGATCAACGAACGTATCCGCGAAGAACGCCATCGCGGGCGCAAGGTCGTGCAGGCGGTGGAACTGGGCTACAAGGAAGCCAGTCGCGCGATTTTCGATGCCAACATCACCAACGTGATTGCCGCAGTGCTGATGTTCGCGTTCGGCTCCGGCCCGGTAAAGGGCTTTGCGGTCGTGCTGATGATCGGCATTGCCACCTCGGTGTTCACCGCCGTCACGCTGACCCGCCTGTGGGTAGCGCAATGGCTCCGCCGCGCCCGTCCCACCGAAATCGCCCTGTAAGAGGAGGCAACAGACATGAAACTCCTCAAGCTCGTCCCGGACAACACCAACATCCACTTCCTCAAGTGGCGCGTGCCGTTCTATGTGGTCAGCATCATCCTGATGGCGGCATCGCTGGGGTTGGTGGCGACCAAGGGTCTCAATCTTGGCGTCGATTTCATCGGCGGCCAGATGATCCGCGTGACCTTTGAACGCAGCGCCGAAGCGCCCGTGGTCGAACTGCGCGAACAGGTTGCCAAGCTGGGCTATGGCGAACCGGTGATCCAGCGCTTCGGCAAGCCGAACGAAATTTCGATCCGCATGAAGCTGCCAGAAGGCGCTGAAGGCGATGCCGCCCTGTCTGACAAGATGGCGCGCACGATCACCACCGACATCAAGAAGAACCACACAGACGCGCGGATCGATGGGGTCGATTCGGTTTCAGGCAAGGTGTCGAAGGAACTCGGCTGGGATGCGTTCAAGGCGCTCGGCTTCGCATCGCTGGCGGTGGCGGCCTATATCTGGCTGCGCTTTGAATGGCAGTTCGGCGTCGGCGCGCTGTTCGCACTCGTCCACGACGTGACGCTGACGCTGGGGCTGTTCGCGCTGACGGGCATGGAGTTCGATCTCAACATCGTCGCTGCGCTGCTAACGCTGATCGGCTATTCGCTGAACGACACCATCGTGGTCTACGACCGCATCCGCGAGAACATGAAGAAGTTCCGCAAGATGCCGATGCCCGAACTGCTCGATCTTTCGGTGAACGAGACGCTGGCGCGCACCATCGTTACGTCCCTGTCGATGCTGATTACGCTGCTGGCATTGCTGCTGCTCGGCCCTGATGTGATCTTCGGCTTCACCGCTGCCATCACGCTGGGCATCTTCGTCGGCACTTACAGTTCTGTCTATATGGCCGCGCCCATCCTGATCTGGCTGAAGGTCAATCCGAACAGCTTCGTGCCCACCGAAACGGCAATGGAAAAGCAGGAACGGCTGACGCGCGAAGGGGCGTGATCTCCCAAACTGTTGCTTGAAATGCGGCGGGGAAGCTCAGTGCTTCTCCGCCGCTTTCGTGTAGATTTCCGCCAGCGCTGCTGCATTGGCGTCCCAGCTGAACCGTTCTGCATTTGCGGCAACATCAGCTTGACCGGGTGGATTGGCGAGCAACTCTGCCACCCCCTGCGCAATGGCTTCGGGCGTGCGCGCCACGATGCGGCCCGCGCTGTCATCCTGCACCACCTCACGCGCGCCGCCCACATCGGGGATAACTACCGGCGTTCCGCAGGCCAAAGCCTCGATCCATGCGTTGGCCAGCCCTTCACGCTCCGATGGCAGCACCATCGCATCGGCTGCACACAACAGATGCGGCAGCATGTCATGTTCCACGCTCCCAAGAAACTGCACCCGCGCGTCAAGGCCAAGCTGGCTCACCAGCTTTCGCAGCACGGGTTCATCCGCTCCGGTCCCGGCAATTGCCAACTGCACGTCGTCGGGCAGCAGCGCCAGTGCGCGGATCGCCAACGCCTGTCCCTTGATTGCCAGCAGCGCGCCAACGCAAAGCAGCAGCCGCCCTTCGGACCAGACCTGCATGGCCGGAATGGCCGAGATCAGTTGCCTTGCCGCTTCGCGCTCCAGCGGCTGAAAGCGTGCGCGGTCCAGCCCGGTGTAATGAACGGAAATCCGCGTCTCGGGCATGCCCATCGCCACCATATCGCGGGCGAGAGCGCACGAGACCGAAAGCAGAGCCGAGGCCTGTTCTGCCGCCGCCAGCATCTGCCGCCGCGCCAGCGCCTTTTCGCCCCACAAATGAATGTCTGATCCGCGCGCCTTTATCGCCAGCGGCAGGCCCAGTGCTCGCGCCACTTTCGCAGCGGCTGGCCCATCTGGATAGAAGAACTGTGCATCGACCATGTCGAACGGTGTTTCCGCATGGAGCTTGCGCGCCAGCGGCAACACGGCGCTGGCAATCAGGAACGGATTGATCGGCCCCGAGACTCCGGGCACCAACATAAAGCGCGGGTGATGGACGGTCACCTCGCCTTGCTGCGCTACCTCCGGAATCTGCTCCAGCGCGGCGTAGCGCTGCATCGGCACAGGCGGCTTGCCGATGGGATTGACCACCGTCACCTCCCAATCGCCGCGCGCCGCCAGAGCCTCCATCTGGCGCGAAACAAAGCGGCCGAAACCGGCGCGGCCCGGCGCCGGGTACAGCGTCGAGATTGAAAGCAGGCGCTTCAAGTTCAGAGCTTGCGCACAAGCATTTCGGCAAGGCCGAGCCAGACCGGACGATCAATCACCACCTGCCGCTGGCCGGGGCCGGGTGGCAAAATGGCCACGCGCCCATCGCGCTGGTCGATCAACCGACCAAAGGCAAAGCGTCCGCCGGGGCGGGGGGCCAGCACATCGCGGTTGAACGCGCGCGCAAAGTCCTCTGGCTCGATCTGCCGCAGCCACACCTGATCGCCAGCGCGGTATTCGCCCGCGCTATCGTCCACTGCCATCGCCATCAGCCGGGCCGATCCATCAAGCGTCACCGGCAGGATCGCATCCATCGGCTTGGCCAAAGCCTCTGCGCCTTGTGCGCCAAACCGGGCTACCAGTCGCGCCGGGCTTTCCTCGTCAGCCTTGACCAGCAATTGCGGATCGACACCCAGCGCCGCCCCGATGCGGTTCATCCACGTCAGCGACAGGCTGCGCATGCCGGTTTCAAGCCGCCCGATGGTCTGCGCCGTGGTCGGCGGATCGCAGCGCGCCGCCACATCGGCCAGCGTCATGCCTTTTTGCCGACGGATATCGCGAATTCGATTGATCATGCGTCAGTCATCTCTCGAGCCTGTTTAACCGCTACGGTGTTTTTTCGCTTTCCTACAAAGCCGGGGGCAAGGCAAGTGCTTTGCTTGTTCCACCCATGTTCCCAGCAGGAGACAGTCCTTGGCCCGCATGCTCGCAACCCGTGAATTGACCCCGGAAGGCCCGCGGCGCAGCGCCGATTGTGGCCCAAGCGCCCGCTCCGTCACCGTCAACCTCTCCGAATCGCCACTCACCTGGCTCCACGCACGCGGCCACCTGACCGACCGTCAGTTCGATGCCGGAGAGCGCCTTCGCGCCGACTACGAACGCGGGCAACTCGCGCCTTCCGTCACTATGCGCTGGGACGCCGTGCGGATCAGCAGCACCGGTGATCGCGGCCTGAATGCAAGCGAGCGCCAGATTGCCGCGCGCCAGCGCTTCGATGCCGCCGTTGCCGATGCGGGCAAAGGTCTGTCCGACATCCTGTGGCGCGTTGTCTGTGCGGGCGAGGGGCTTCCGGCCGCGGAAAAGGTGCTAGATTGGCCTGCACGCAGTGGCAAGCTGGTGCTGCGCATCGCGCTGGACCGGGTGGCCGATCATTATCGCATGCCCTGACCGAAGGTATCTTTTGCAACAAAAGGGCTTTGAACGCGTCTCCGGCTGTGGCACCGCTCCGCAACTTTCTGATTCCCGGAGAAGATGTTCATGACTGTCCGCTTCAGCCGCCGTTCCTTTGTTGCCTCGGCCAGCGCCGCTTCCGCGCTGGCCTTCAGCCCGCGCTTCGCCTTTGCCGCCGCCACCGGAGAGGACGCGCGGCTGGACGCGCTGTTTACCCGCATATTCAACGATCAGATGATGCTGGCTCCGACATACGCAACGTCGCTCGGGCTGGACAAGGGGGCGATGGCTGGCCTGCGTTCGAAGCTGGGTGACAACAGCGCAGCGGGCCGCACGGCCGCCATCGCGCAGACCCGTGGCGCTCTGTCAGACCTCGCCAAGATTGACGGCGAGGCGCTGTCGGCCCCGATGAAGGTCAATCTCGACGTCGTGCGCTATCAGCTTGAGCGCCGCCTTGATGGTCCGCGCGTCGGCGTAGACAGCCCGCAATCGCCCTATCGTATCACACAGCGCTCCTGCGCCGCTTTCAGTGTGCCCGACTTTCTCGATTCCACGCATCCGATGGAGAGTGCCGAGGACGCTGAGGCCTATCTCGCTCGTCTTGCGGGCCTGCGCACCCAGATCGACAACGACATCACCGAACAGCGCGAACAGGCTGCGCGCGGCCTGATCGCTCCGGCATGGTCACTCGATCTTGCATTGATGCAATTGCGCAAGCTGCGCGCACCTGCGCCGGGCGAATCGTCGATGGTCCAATCCATCGTTCGCCGCACCGCGAAGAAGGGCATTGCCGGCAACTGGCAGCCCCGCGCCGAAGCCATCGTGCGCGATGCGATCTACCCCGCCATCGACCGCCAGATCGCGCTGCTCGAACAGCTCAAGCCCACCAGTGCTGCCGGTGACGGCGCATGGCGCATCCCGCGCGGTGACGAGATCTATGCTGCTGCGCTGATGCAGGCGACCACCACCAACTACACCCCCGATGAAGTCCACAAGATCGGCCTTGAACAGGTGGCCGACCTCACCGCCCAACTTGATGTCGTGCTCAAGGCCGCAGGCTATACCAAGGGCACCGTGGGCGAACGGCTGGCCGCGCTCAACACCCTGCCCGAACAGCTCTATGCCGCCACGCCCGAGGGCAAAGCCGAACTGATCGCAAGCCTGAATGCGGGCGTGCAGAAGATGAACGCCTTGCTGCCCAAGGCCTTCGCCACGCTGCCCGACCAGCCGCTAGACATTCGCGCCGTGCCGGTGGAAATTCAGGACGGTGCCGCCAACGGCTATTACTATTCGGCGTCGCTCGATGGCAGCCGCCCGGCGATCTACTGGATCAACCTCAAGGAAGTGTCCGACTGGCCGAAATACACGCTGCCGTCGCTGACCTACCACGAAGGCACACCCGGCCATCACCTGCAGATCAGCCTTGCGCAGAAGTCTGAAAGCATCCCGCTGATCCGCAAGACGGGCGGCTTTTCGGCCTATTCCGAAGGCTGGGCGCTCTATTCCGAACAGGTGGCCGACGAACTTGGCGCCTATGACGGCATCGAAAAGGCGGGCTACCTGCAGTCCTTCCTGTTCCGCGCCACCCGCCTCGTGGTCGACACGGGCCTGCACACCAAGCGCTGGAGCCGCGAAAAGGCGACCGACTACATGGTCGCCACCACCGGCTTCACCCGCCCCCGCACGCTGCGCGAAGTGGAGCGGTATTGCACCAGCATCGGGCAGGCCTGCAGCTACAAGATCGGCCACATCGCCTGGCTGCGCGCGCGTGAAAAGGCGCAGAAGGCATTGGGTGACAAGTTCGACATCAAGCAGTTCCATGAGGTGCTGCTGGAAGGCGCGATGCCGCTGTCGATTTTGGAAAAGCGGATCGAGGAGCGGACGGCTGCTGCGCTGAAGGCGTAACCTCGCCACCTGAAACTTGCGCTAAAAACCGCGCGCCCCCGCGAAGGCGGGGGCCTCAGGGTTCTAACGCAACATCAGCGTAAACGGCCTGAGGCCCCCGCCTGCGCGGGGGTGCGAAGCGTTTTGTTGAGAACCTACCCCTCAACCATCTCCGCCAGTTCCAGCCAGCGCTCTTCCGCTGCGTCCTTCTCGGCCCGCACCTTTTCAAGCGCCGCCATCAGGGCATCGAACTTCTTCGGATCCTTGGCATACAAATCCGGGTCGGCCAACTGCGCCTCACCCCGCGCAATCTGCGCGTCCAGTTCCTCGATGCGCTTGGGCAACAGCTCATAATCACGCTGGTCTTTATACGATAGCTTGCCCTTCTTCGCTGGCAGCGGGGGAGGGGGCGCAGCCGCCGCAGCCTTGTCGCCGCCCGCCTTCGCCACCGGCTTGCCCGCCGCGCGGGCTTTGCGCATCTTCTCCCAGTCGGCATAGCCGCCCGCCACGATGTCCACGCGGCCTGATCCATCCATGCCCAGCGTGATCGTCACCGTCTTGTCCAGAAAGTCACGGTCGTGGCTGACGATCAGCACGGTGCCATCATAGTCCGAAATCACTTCCTGCAGCAGGTCGAGCGTTTCGAGATCAAGGTCGTTGGTCGGCTCGTCCAACACCAGCAGATTGGAAAACCGCGCAAACTCGCGCGCCAGCAGCAGGCGTGATCGCTCCCCGCCCGAAAGCGTGCCCACGCGCGCTTCAACGAGGTTCGGGTCGAACAGGAAGTCCTTGAGATAGCCGTGGATATGCTTGCGCACCCCCCGCACGTCGATCCAGTCGCTGCCATCGGCCAGCACATCACGCACGCGCTTTTCGGGCGACATCAGGCTGCGCTGCTGGTCAATGAACACGGCTTCCAGCGTATTGGCCAGCGTAATTTTGCCGCTGTCCGGCTCCAGTTCGCCGGTCAGCAGCTTCAGCAGTGTGGTCTTGCCCGCACCGTTTGATCCCACCACACCGATGCGGTCCTTGCGCGTGATGCGCAGGGTGAAGTCCTTCACGATCGCCCGCTCACCAAAAGCCTTGTTCACATGATCGGCAACGATCACCGCCTTGCTCTTGGCATCGTCGCTGGACAGCGCCAGCTTGGCCGTGCCCTGCGGCGTGAGCATCGCGGCGCGCTGTTCGCGCATTTCATAGAGCTTTTCCAGCCGCCCCATGTTGCGCTTGCGCCGCGCGGTGACGCCGCGTTCCAGCCAGTGCGCCTCGATCTTCAGCTTTGCATCCAGCTTGTCCGCCGCGCGCGCTTCCTCGGCATAGGCCTGTTCCATCCACGCTTCGTATCCGCCAAAGCCGATCTCCTTGCGGCGCAGCGATCCGCGATCCAGCCACAGCGTTGCCTTGGTCAGCCGTTCCAGGAACGTGCGGTCATGGCTGATCACCACAAACGCCCCGCGATAGCGGGTCAGCCAGTCTTCCAGCCAATCGATGGCCGCCAGATCAAGATGGTTGGTCGGCTCGTCCAGCAGCAGCAGGTCCGGCTCGCTCGCCAGCGCCCGCGCCAGCGCCGCCCGCCGCCGCTCACCCCCGCTGGCGCTGTCCGCCTTGCGCGAAAGATCGATGCCAAGCTGGCCCGCGATCGCCTCAACCTCATGCTGCGGCGGCGCATCCTTGCCCGAAAGCGCAAAGTCCATAAGCGTGTCGTAACCGGTGAAGAACGGGTCTTGCTCCAGCGTCACGATCTTCGTGCCCGGCTGGATCGAACGCGTGCCCTTGTCGGCATCCACTTGCCCGCCCAGCAGTTTGAGCAGCGTCGTTTTCCCAGCACCATTGCGCCCGATCAGCGCGAGCCTGTCGCGCTGCTGGATATGGATGTCGAGGTCCTGAAAGAGCCAACCATTGCCCTGGATCAGGCCAAGGCCTTCCCAGCTGAGTATCGGTGCCGCCATGCCGCGCGCTTACCCGCACCGTTGCGCTTTCGCAACGCCTCTGCGCAATTGACACCGGTTGCGGCCACCCTTTGCGCATTCACCGCTTGTTCAAAGGCTGCGCGGTAGGCATTCCCCCATCATGAACCGACTGACTGCCCTCATTGCTGCCACGCTCGCCGTTCTGCCTGCTGCATCACCTGCACAGCAACAGCGCCCCAGTGAACAGAACGAGGCCCGCCGCGATTTGCGCGCAGGCAACGTGCGCTCGCTGCGCGATATCGAACGCCGCGTGCTGCCGACCAAGCCCGGAATGCAATACCTCGGCCCGGAATACGATCCCTCGGCGATGGTCTACCGCCTGAAATTCATCCGCGATGGCCGCGTGGTGTTCGTCGATGTGGATGCGCGCACGGGGCAGGTGATGGGCGAAAGCCGCTAACGCAAAGTCCACCACATTACCCGTCACCCCGGGCTTGACCCGGGGTCCCGCTATTTTTTGGGCACCGCGCAAAACCTGAAGGAAAACAGAAAGCGGGATCCCGGATCAAGTCCGGGATGACGAACGTGGAGGACCTGTCAGTTTGAGGCAACGGCCAGCCTCACCCCAACCATTCGCCGGTGATCTCGCCCCGATGCCCCTCCGGCGCCAGCGCCGCTCGCAGCGCTTCGAGCATAGGCGGCAGGTCTTGCGTAAAGGCATAGGGCGGATTCACGAAAAACAGCCCCGCGCCGTTATAGATGCCGGGCTGATAGCTGTCATAGAGCCAGTGCTCCACGTTCAGTATCTTCGCAATGCCCAGCCGGCATAGCTGCTCCTTCCAACGCACATGCGTGTGGCGGTCTTTCAGCGGATACCAGATCACCGTCACGCCATGCGCCCATTTGCGGTGCGCGGCGGCAAGCGTGGCCACGATCCGGGCGCGTTCGTCGGTCTGCTCATAGGGCGGGTCAACCACCACCACACCGCGCGGAGTCCGGGTCGGCAGCAGCGCCAGCCACAGTTCATAGGCGTCCCGCTCATGCACCGCAGCAGCCGTCCCGCGCATCGCACCGCGCAAGGCATAGGCGTCCTCGGGATGCTTCTCGTTCAGGACCAGCACATCCTGCGCCCGCAAAAGCTGCGCCAGAAAGCGCGGCGATCCGGGATAGAGCCGCAGTTCCTCCCCCGCATTCACCGCCCGCACGGCGGCGCGATAGTCGTCGAGCAAGGGGTTGGCATCGGCAAAAGCCCGCACCACCCCCTGCGCCGCCTCACCCGTGCGCCCGGCCTCCTCGCCATGAAGATCATAGAGTCCGCACCCGGCATGCGTATCAATCAGCGTCAGCGCGCTGTCTTTAAGCTGCAAGGCCCGCACGAGCGCGATCAGCAGACTGTGCTTCACCACATCGGCGCTGTTGCCCGCATGGAAGGAATGGCGATAATTCATTGTGATCCAGATTTGATGACGCTCTGCCGTTGCAGGATTTGCCGGGCGCGGAAGCAGAGCGCGAGTCGTTAGAGGTAGCCAATCCGGTGCCCGTATCGTGTCAGGCAGGCACCTTCAAAGCACTTCTGCAGGCGGCCTCAACGTCGCGTAGGCAAGCAACCATGCTGTATGGGTTCACGGCATGTCATCGAACCGCAAACCTTGCGAAGCCTAAGGCTTCTCTGCCTTGGCCCAGCAATTCTGCGAGGGCATGGTCAATTAGTCTATATTCTTGATTAAAGGCTTCCCATATGTCGTCGAATGTTATGGCTTCAATGTCTCGGTCAAGTTTGTGTAACAAGGTATGTGTCTGCTTGGGCAGGATTAAGCTTGCAACCGACAATGCTTCTTCAAATTTACGTTTGGCGGCTTTGTAGCGTTCCTTGTGCATTTTCTTATATTCGTCGGTGTAATTTGTGTACTGTTCGGCCTCATCGGCCCATTTTCCGACAATTAAGCGCATCTCTCCAAGAGAAGCTAAAACCTCAGCATATGCCGTAAGTTGACGCTCCCAAATTTTTTCTTCTTTATAACGAGATAGTGCCTACTTAACTGCGAGACGGGCTACAAGTATTGCACCGACTGCCTGCAGCCCTAACTTGACTAATTCAAAAATAATTAGCTCACGAGACATTTTACATTGCCTTTCCTCATGTGGGCCAATCTACAGCTTTTAGTCTAACTCTTGAAACGTAGGTAGGTCGGTTAGTCAGGCTTAGGATCAAAGCAACCGAAGCGCTTGAAAAAGATCCCTTGGCATCAACTTCAACATTTTCGTAAGGCATTGCTCTAAACGACAATTCTAAGCTCAAGCTTTTGATATCGCTATCGTTAAAGCTGGGATGCACATTGTGAGCAAACTTGTTTCTGATGCGCCTAAGGAGATCGCACTCACGACGTTCACGTTCACTTATCAGCCCCAGCGCAGCCGCTAAAGCGATCTTGGCAGAAAGTGAGCCAATTGGCGCATTAAAACCATTCAATATTTGCTCTTTCGGCTTACCTTCAATCAAGAAGGCTTGAATGATTTTAAGAAGGCGCGTTTCAATAAAGCTTGCCGCGACGAGAACAGCGCCCCGCGGACTTTCGCTATTCAATACGTCGAGGAATGGAATAAACTCTGCAAGGTGCGGATGTGTTTTGAGGAGGTCTTCATTACGGACCTTAATCCAGTTGCCTCTCTGGTCTTGTGTCATGGCCGAAGTGTGGAGGTATCTGGAGAAATTCGCAACCAAATACCAAGGTTGCGCTGATCTTGCCCAGGCATGGCGTATCATACACGAGATTGGGGTGGTTCACCTAGTGTACACAATGAGATGGCTGTCGCTCACCCGCGCCCCTGAACCAACCCCATCACCCCCGTTCCTTGACCGTTCAGGTTTCCCGCCCCATCTACACCTCCAACTGACCGCGCCGCATACGCGCGCAACAAGGGGCAAGTGATGCGCATTCTGATCGTCGAGGACGAACCCACTCTCGGCAAGCAGCTCAAGAACACGCTCGAACAGAACGGCTATGCCGTCGATCTGTCGGTCGATGGTGAAGACGGGCACTTCATGGGCTCCACCGAGGAATATGACGCGGTCGTGCTCGATCTCGGCCTGCCCGAGATTGACGGCCTGACCGTGCTGGGCATGTGGCGCAAGGAGGGGCGCAAGTTCCCCGTTCTCGTGCTCACCGCGCGCGATTCATGGTCGGACAAGGTGGCGGGCCTTGATGCCGGGGCCGATGATTACCTTGCCAAGCCGTTCCAGACCGAAGAACTGATCGCCCGCCTGCGCGCGCTGATCCGCCGTGCTTCGGGCAATTCCTCGTCCGAACTGACCGCAGGCGACGTGCGGCTGGATACCCGTTCGGGCCGCGTTACGCTGAATGGCGAGCCGGTGAAGCTGACCGCTCAGGAATACAAGCTCCTGTCCTATCTGCTCCACCACAAGGGCAAGGTCGTCAGCCGCACCGAACTGATCGAACACATCTACGATCAGGATTTTGACCGCGATTCGAACACGATCGAAGTCTTCGTCACACGCATCCGCAAGAAGCTCGGCCCCGATGTGATCACCACGATCCGTGGTCTTGGCTACAGCCTCGACGATCCGGCTGGCCCCGGTCGCGGCTGATCGGCTGCCGCCTTTGCACGCCAGCGTCGCACACCCACCCCCAACCCCTCCCGCTTGCGGGAGGGGAGATAAGCTGGCAACCCCTCCCGCTTGCGGGAGGGGAGCGAGACTTGCTGAGCGCCAAGCGAAGTTAGTCGCAGCGGGGTGGGCTTCCCCACCTCTCCGGCAACGGACAACCTGTGCCCACGCCACGGCCTGAACCCGCCCAGCAACCGCAGCCAGCGCCGCACACCGGTTCGCTGGCGCGGCGCATGCTGCTCATCGCGGCGGGCTGGATCACCGTGCTGCTGCTCGGCGGAGGCCTCGCGCTCGATCAGACGCTGACCGGGTTGATTACCCGCAATTTTGACGAGCAACTGGAATACATGCTCACCGCGATGGTCGCCTCGGCCGAGGTCGATCCTGACGGTGAGATCTATTTCAACCGCCCCTTGGGCGACCAGCGCTTCCTTGAACCCAACAGCGGCCTGTACTGGCAGATTTCGGGGCAGGGGCACGATGATTTCCCCTCGCGCTCGCTGTGGGACCGCACGCTGCAGACCACGCTCGATCAAAACCACGTCGAGCCGTTCATCGAAGACAGTGACCAGTTCGATGGCGAGCGCCTGCGCCTGATCAAACGCTCGGTCATCCTGCCCGGCAGCAATACGTTGTGGGAATTCCAGATCGGCGCCAGTCGCGGCGAAATCGACGCGCAGATTCGCCGCATCCGCTCGATCCTGATCTGGTCGTTCCTCGCACTGGGGGCAGGGCTGGTCGGCATGGCGGGCCTGCAGACCTACTACGGCCTCGGCCCCTTGCGCCGCGTGCGCCGCGCCATCGCGCGCATGCGGGAGGGCGAGGCAAGCCGCGTCACCGACCCACTGCCGCTGGAAGTGCAGCCGCTGGTGACCGAACTCAACGCCCTGCTCGAACATTCGGAACGGCAGGCCGAAGAGGCGCGCACCCACGCGGGCAACCTTGCTCACGCGCTGAAAACACCGCTGACAGTGGTGATGAACGCCGCCACCGCCAAGGCCGATGATCTGGCCGACACGGTGATCCGCGAAGCCGCCGTCATGCGCCGCCAGGTCGATCACCACCTCGCCCGCGCCCGCGCCGTGGGCCGCCGCG
This sequence comes from Novosphingobium sp., assembly GCF_030696665.1. Taxonomy (GTDB): domain Bacteria; phylum Pseudomonadota; class Alphaproteobacteria; order Sphingomonadales; family Sphingomonadaceae; genus Novosphingobium. Next base: position 372,278 of record NZ_JAUYRV010000046.1, on the reverse strand, counting down.
CCGTCGGCCTGTCGCGCGCGCAAGTGTGGGAAAGCGCGCAGGCGGTGGAGCGCGCGGTCGTGCGGCTCTATCCCAATGTCCGCTTGGACATGGACGGAAGCCGCACCGCCGAAGTCTCGATAGAGCGGCAGGACTTGGACGAAATCCTCGGCAACCTCATTGAAAACGCGGCCAAATACGGCGGCGGTTCGGTCTTTATCACGATCGATGCTGCGCCCACCGACCCCAAGTTCTGCGAAATCTGGGTGGAAGACGATGGCATGGGCATCCCCGAAGAAGCCCGAACCCGCATCTTCGATCGCGGCGCACGGCTCGACACCGGCAAACCCGGCACCGGCCTCGGCCTCGCCATCGTGCGCGATGTGGCCGAGATCTACGGCGGTAGCGTCGACCTGAAGGAAAGCGAGGACTTGGGAGGCTTGCTCTCAGTCCTCAGGCTGCCAAGGTCGGCGACAACGGGGAAGTAACGTCAGGCGCGCGGGTGGGCGTTGCGGTAAACGTCGAGCAGCGTAGCCGCATCGACTTGCGTATAAATCTGCGTCGATGACAGGCTGGCGTGCCCCAGCAGTTCCTGCAGACTGCGCAAATCCGCGCCCGCGCCCAGCAGGTGCGTGGCGAAGGAATGCCGCAGCGCGTGGGGCGTGGCGGTGGCGGGCAGGCCCAGCACGACGCGCGCCCGCGCTACGGCGCGTTGGACCATGCCTTGCGCCAAAGGGCCACCTTTTGCGCCGCGAAACAAGGGCTTGGTCTTCTCCAGCGGCCACGGACACTGGCGCACGTAATCCTCCACGCCTTCACGCACGATGGGCAGAAGCGGCACTACGCGCTGCCGCCCGCCCTTGCCGATGATCACCACGCTTTCGCCCAGCGGCAGGACCGAAGCTGGCAAGGCCAGCGCCTCGGCAATGCGCATTCCCGCACCATACAGGAGCAACAATACCGCCCGGTCACGCGCCGCAATCCACGGCACGCTGGCATCGTCGGCCACGGTTTCTGCAAGGTTTACAGCCTCATCCGGCGTGATCGGGCGGGGAAGGCCCTTTTTCACACGTGGGCCGCGCAGGCGCGGGCGGCTGGCATCCAGATCGCCCGCCTGCTCCTTGGCAAAGGCAATGAACGTCTTCAGCGCCGACAATTCCCGCGCCGCCGAAACATTCCCAAGCCCATCAGCGCGCCGCTCAGCCAGATGGGTGCGCAAGGTGGCAGCGTCGATCTGCGCCACTCTTGCCCAATCCAACTCGCCGTCCAGCGCGTGAAGGATTCGGGCAGCGGTGGCGGCGTAGGCGCGGACGGTGTGGGGGGAGCGGCGGCGGGAGAGGGCGAGGTGGGCGTTGTAGACCTCGAGGATTTCGGCCGCCGTCATGCACTCACCAGTTGGTGCGAAACGATGTCACCCAGCAGCGCTTCAAGCAGCGGTGCACCCTTTTCAGTGACGGTTAGGTGCATCTTGGTGCACTTCAGAAACCCCATTGTTCCGAGCCGTTCGCAGGCCTTGCGGTCGATCATCGCGTCTTGGGAAAGGCCGAAGCGCGCGGCAAGGGCAGGGGGGGAGATGCCCTCGGTCAGCCGCAAACCCATCAGCAAAGCCTCGGTCGCCTGCTCCTTTACGGGAAGCAAGCGTTCCTCCGAAATGCCATGTCCTTGCTCGGCCACCGCGCGCAGGAAGTTCTCGGGCTTCTTGTGCCGCACCGTTGCTGCACCCAGCCTGCGCCCATGCGCGCCGGGGCCGATGCCGATGTAATCCTGATAGCGCCAGTAGATCAGATTGTGGCGGCTTTCCTCGCCGGGGCGGGCGTGATTGCTTGTTTCGTAGGCGGGCAAACCGGCGGCGGCGGTCAGTTCGCGGGTGAGCGCGAAGAGGTCTGCGCCGGCATCGTCGTCAAGCGGGGTCAACTTGCCTTCGCGAACGAGCGTGGCGAAGCGGGTGCCGGGTTCGATGGTCAATTGGTAGAGCGAAAGGTGCCCGGTTCCGAAACCTAAAGCGCGCTTCAGTTCAGCTTCCCACTGCTCCGCCGACTGCTCCGGGCGGGCATAGATCAGGTCGAAGCTGACACGCGCGTAAGTTTTCTGCGCAAGTTCCAGCGCGGCAAGGCTTTCGCTGACGTCATGGAGGCGGCCGAGGAATTTCAATGTCTTGTCGTCAAGCGCCTGCAGCCCGAGCGAGACGCGGTTGATCCCGGCAGAGGCCAGCGCGGTGAAATTCGCGGCTTCGACGGAGCTGGGATTGGCCTCAAGCGTTATCTCGATACCCGGCGCAAAGCCCCACAGCGCCTCGGCCTCGCGCAGCAGCGCTTCGACGAGCGCGGGGGGCATGAGCGAGGGCGTGCCGCCGCCGAAGAAGATTGAAGTGAGGGGGCGGCCCGGTGTCAATCGTGCTTCATGGCGCATGTCGGCGAGGAGCGCGGCGGTCCACGCTGCGACATCGGTCCGCTCGCGCACGTGGCTGTTGAAGTCGCAATAGGGGCACTTTGCGAGGCAGAACGGCCAGTGGATGTAGAGGGCTAGGGGTTGCATCGGTTGTCCTCTAGCACCGATCTGCTCCCCCGCGAAGGCGGGGGCCTCAGGCGGTTTACGCTGAGGTTCGGTAAAGGGCCTGAGGCCCCCGCCTTCGCGGGGGAGCGGCGGCTTGGGATTTTGGGGTTAGGCGAACTGGTCCGCTACCAGCTTGGCAAAGGCGTCGGCGCGGTGGCTGATGGCGTGTTTTTCGGCAGGGTCGAGTTCCGCAAATGTGCGCGTATCGCCGACCGGGACGAACACCGGATCGTAACCGAAGCCCAACTTGCCGCGTGGGGGCCACGTCAGCGTGCCGGGTGCGCGGCCTTCGTAGACGGCGTGTTCCCCATTGGGCCATGCGATGGCTAGAACGCAGGCGAAGTGGCAGTTGCGTGGGGTATCGGGGCCGAGTTCGGCGAGTTTGCCTTCGACTTTGCCCATTGCCATGTACCAGTCGCGGCGGGGGCCACCTTCGAACACGTCGGCCTCGGCCCAGTCGGCGGTGTAGACGCCGGGCGCTCCGCCCAACGCTTCGACGCAGAGACCGGAATCGTCCGCCAAGGCCGGGATTTGCGCGGCTTGGGCGGCGGCTTGGGCTTTGATCAGCGCGTTTTCGATGAAGGTCGTGCCCGTTTCGGCAGGCTCAGGCAGGCCGAGTGCGCCCGCTGACAGGCATTCGATGCCATAGGGGGCGAGGAGGGCCTGGATTTCCTTGAGCTTTCCGGCGTTGTGCGTGGCGATCACGAGTTTGCCGGTGCTGAGGCGGGGCATGGTTGGTCCTTTGCCCACCCATTTTCGTCATTCCCGCGCAGGCGGGAATCCAGTCGGGCGTGGCGTATGCTGGATTCCCGCCTGCGCGGGAATGACGAGGAAGGGGGTAACCGAAGTTTCGCTGGGTTGAGGGAGGCCCCCGCTTTCGCGGGGGCGCACAACCTCCATCTTATCCGCGAACGGCCTTTTCCTGCGCGGCGAAGATTTCGTTGCAGCCGATGCGGGCGAGGCGCAGGAGGCGCAGGAGGCCTTCTTCGTCGTAGGTCGCGCCTTCGGCGGTGGCCTGCGCTTCGGCGATCTTGCCGCCTTCGATCAGCACGAAGTTGGCGTCGGCGTCAGCCGAGGAGTCCTCGATGTAATCAAGGTCAAGCACCGGCTGGCCGTTGACGATGCCGCAGGAGATGGCCGCGACCTTTTCGGTCAGCGGGTCTTCCTTGATCGCGCCGCTGGCCAGCAAGCCTTGCACGGCAAGCCGCAGGGCGACCCATGCGCCCGAGATCGAGGCGGTGCGGGTGCCACCGTCGGCCTGGATCACGTCGCAATCCAAAGTGATCTGGCGTTCGCCCAGCTTCTTCATGTCGGTGACCGAGCGCAACGAGCGGCCGATCAGGCGCTGGATTTCCTGCGTGCGGCCCGATTGCTTGCCCTTGGCCGCTTCACGGCTGCCGCGCGTGTGGGTGGCGCGGGGGAGCATCGAGTATTCGGCGGTGACCCAGCCTTCGCCCTTGCCGCGCAGGAATGGCGGCACGCGCTCTTCTATGGAGGCGGTGACGAGCACCTTGGTATCGCCAAAGCCGATCAGGACGGAGCCTTCGGCATGTTTGGTGAAGCCGGTTTCAATGGTGATGGGGCGCATTTCATCGGGCGCACGGCCGGAAGGTCTCATGGAATTTCCCTCGCAAGTTTGATTGGCCTCTGGCGCATTGCCCTTGAGCCTGCAAGAGCAGTAAATAGAATGGTGATGATGAGTGGCCCAACCCTGACCGACCTGACCGACCGCGCGCGGGAGATTTTCCGTCTTGTGGTGGAGGGTTATATTGCCAGCGGGCAGCCGATGGGGTCGAAAGCGCTGGCAGGGCCGGGGGGCGTGAATCTTTCGCCTGCATCGATACGGTCGGTCTTGCAGGAATTGCAGGACGCCGGGCTGTTGGCCGCACCACATACCAGCGCGGGGCGGATGCCGACCGATGTGGGCCTGCGGCTGTTTGTTGACGGGATCATGCAGGTGGCCGAACCTTCTGCGGCAGACCGTGCGCAGATTGAGCGTGGGTTGGCGCAGGGCGGAACCATCGAGAACGCTTTGGCGGCGGCGAGTTCGGCCTTGTCCGAACTTTCGGCGGGTGCGGCGGTGGTGATGGTGCCCAAGCGGGAGCCTCGGCTGGTGCAGATCAACTTTGTGCCATTATCGCCGGTGCGTGCGCTGGCGGTGCTGGTGAGCGAGGATGGCGGAATTGAGAATCGCGTCATCGATCTGCCCGAGCCGGTGGGGGCGAGCGCCTTGGAGCAGGCCGGGAATTACCTGACGAGCAGGCTTTATGGCCGGACTTTGGCCGAAGCGGCGAGCGTGGTGCGCGCAGAGATTGCCGGTGGGCGTTCGGCATTGGATGCTGCCAGCGCCGATCTGGTGCAGCGCGGGCTGGTGGTGTGGACGCAGGATGCGGCGGCGCGGCCGGTGCTGGTGGTGCGCGGGCAAGCCAATCTGCTGGATGAAGCGGCGCTGGGCGATATTGAACGCGTGCGTCAACTATTGGACGAACTGGAAGGGGCCGAGGCGATTGCGCGCGTGCTGGATGCCGCGCGTGAGGCGCAGGCGACACGCATTTTCATCGGTAGCGAGAACCGGCTGTTCTCGCTTTCCGGGTCATCGGTCATCGCTTCACCGTGGCGCGACAACGAAGGAAACGTGGTCGGCGTGGTGGGGGTAATCGGGCCAACGCGGTTGAATTATGCGCGCGTTGTCCCCATCGTTGATTTCACCGCCCAGACTCTGGGCAGATTCATCGGACAAGACGGGTTTTCGAGAAAATGAGCGATAACGACACGCGCCCCACGGATGCAGAAATCGAAGCGGAACTGAAGGGTGTGCCCGAAGACATGATTGATCAGCCCTCGGCCAATGATGAAGCGGCTTTGCTGCGCGAGCAGTTGGAAACGGCGAAGCAGGATGTGCTTTACGCCAAGGCCGAGACGCAGAACGTGCGCCGCCGCATGGAAAAAGACATTGCCGATGCCCGCGCCTATGCCGCGACCGGTTTTGCCCGCGACATCCTGTCGGTAGCGGACAATCTGGCGCGCGCGCTGGAGACGATCCCGGCAGAGTTGCGCGAGGACGACAAGTTCAAGAACCTTGTCGCCGGGCTTGAGGCCACGGGCCGCGAGATCGAGAAGATTTTCGGCAGCCACGGTATTTCGCGCATCGCCGCCGTTGGCCTGCCGCTCGACCCGCACCAGCATCAGGCGATGATCGAAATGCCGTCCGCCGATGCAGAGCCGGGCACGGTGCTTTCGGAAATGCAGGCTGGGTACATGATCAAGGACCGCCTGCTGCGGCCTGCGATGGTGGTGGTGGCGAAGAAGCCGGACTGACTGCGGGCGGATTTTGGTGCGTCCCCGCGAAAGCGGGGACCTCGGGCCGTTTACACAAACCTTCCGTAAAACTCCTGAGGCCCCCGCCTTCGCGGGGGCGCAGTTGTTTTAGGATTGTCGCTTGCCTGCTGCGACAAGCGGTTCGTCGTGAATTCAGGAACTTGCGGGCGTTTAGGGCGTCACATCCGTGAACAACGGAGATACCACATGCGCAAGATTATCATTGCATCGCTTATCATGGGTTCGGCGGTGACGCTGGGCGGCTGCGCTCGCAATTACACGGCAGAAGGCGGTGCATTGGGTGCCGCAGTAGGCGCAGGCATCGGCGCTGCGACAGGTGGCGATATTGCTACCGGCGCGGCCATTGGCGGCGCAGTGGGCGCAGCTGGCGGTTCGCAGATCCGCAAGCGTGACAACCGCTGCTATCGCGTGGACAATCGTGGGCGCGAATACGAAGTGCGCTGCTGATCAGCTTTTGCCGAAAGGCACCAGCGCTTCGAGTGTAGGCAATGGCGGGGCGTTCGGTGACGGATTGCCCCGTGTTGCCATAAACAAGTGGCGGACCAATTCGGCCTGCTGTTCAATGCCGTAGCGGTCAAACCGGCGGCCTTCTTCATAGGTGTAAGTATAGCGGCAGAACGGGTGTCGCATCAGCGGGAGCCACCATTTGCCGCGCTTTTGGGCCTGCCACACATGGACCATTTCGTGGATGAACAGGCCTTGTGCGCCGAAGGAGGCGCAGGCGAAATCGTCGCACCAATGCGGGCTGGCAGGGGCGAAGTGGAGGTGGCCCATCGGGGCCATGACCGTGCCGGTTGGCTGGAACGGGAACCAGCGGCGGCGGCGGATGCGCACGGGATCAGGGTTGATCGCGCTGCCGAAAACTTCTGCGACCAGCGCACGTTCTCCGCCGGTCAGCGGGCGCTCCCCACCGATGGGGCAGGAAGCGCCGGGTTCGCTCACATTTCGCTCATATCGTGGCCGGAGTGGTCCATTTCCTCACTCATGCCGCCGCCGATGGATTCGATCTTGGCGGGTGCGCTGATCTTGTCGCCATTGTCGAGCGTGAGGGTGATTTCGGTGGTGGCACCGGCCTTCAAGGTGTCGGCCACTTCGAACAGCATGACATGGAGACCGCCTGCCTTGAACTGGACGGTTTTGCCGGATTCGATCGGCACGGCCTTGACCGGCTGCATTCTCGACACGCCGTTTTCGGTCACAGTCTCGTGCATTTCTGCACGGCCAACACCCTCTACATAGGCTGCGGCGATAGCGTGCGGTTCCCCGCCGCCCTGCGTGACGGTGAAGTAGGCAACGCCGGGGCGGCCGGGCGCGGCGGGGAGGCGGATCATGGCGTCGGTGACGTTTATGCCCGGTGCGTTCTGGGGCGCGGAATCGATTGTGGCCGCAAGTGTGGGCGCGGCTTCATCGGCGGATTGACCGCACGAGGCGAGCGGAAGGGCAAGAACGGATAGACCTGCGAGAACGAGCTTGCGCATTACCTGCGACTCCTGACGTGACAATGCTGCACCGGGTAAGCATGTGCAGGGCTTGTGCCAAGCGGAACCCTACCTATATCGCCCTCAATCGAGCCGCACATGGCGGTCTGCCCGGCAGGGGGATCTCTTCTCGCGCGGTGTCTTGAATAGAAGGAACTGGGGAACTCATGGCTAAAGTTATCGGTATCGACCTTGGCACGACCAACAGCTGCGTTGCTGTGATGGACGGGGGCACGCCCAAGGTTATTGAAAACGCGGAAGGTGCGCGCACCACGCCGTCGATCGTCGCTTTTACCAAGGATGGCGAGCGTCTGATCGGCCAGCCGGCCAAGCGCCAGGCTGTCACCAACGGTGACAACACTATCTTTGCTGTCAAGCGCCTGATCGGGCGCCGTTTCGATGACCCGGTGACCAAGAAGGACACCGAACTGGTCCCCTACACCATCGTGAAGGGCAAGAACGGAGACGCATGGGTTGCCGCAGGTGGGCAGGAATATAGCCCTTCGCAGATCAGCGCATTCACGCTTCAGAAGATGAAGGAAACCGCCGAGGCTTATCTTGGCGAGACTGTGACGCAGGCCGTCATCACCGTTCCGGCATATTTCAACGACGCGCAGCGCCAGGCGACCAAGGACGCCGGGCAGATTGCTGGCCTTGAAGTGCTGCGCATCATCAACGAGCCTACGGCTGCGGCGCTGGCCTATGGTCTCGACAAGAACGACGGCAAGACGATTGCGGTCTACGACCTTGGCGGCGGCACCTTCGACATCTCCGTGCTGGAAATCGGCGACGGCGTGTTCGAAGTGAAGTCCACCAACGGCGACACGTTCCTGGGCGGTGAAGACTTTGATACGGTCGTGGTTGAGTACCTGGCCGACAAGTTCAAAGCCAAGGAAAACATGGACCTGCGCGGCGACAAGCTTGCCCTGCAGCGTCTGAAGGAAGCGGCGGAAAAGGCGAAGATCGAGCTGTCTTCGGCGCAGACCACCGAAATCAACCTGCCGTTCATCACGGCGCGCATGGAAGGTGGCAGCACCACTCCGCTGCATCTGGTTGAAACGATTACGCGTTCCGATCTGGAAAAGCTGGTTGCAGGCCTGATCCAGCGCACGCTGGAGCCTTGCAAGAAGGCACTGGCGGACGCGGGCGTGTCTGCCAAGGACATCGACGAAGTGGTGCTGGTGGGCGGCATGACCCGCATGCCCAAGGTGCGCGACGTGGTGAAGGACTTCTTCGGCAAGGAACCGCACACCGGTGTGAACCCTGACGAAGTTGTTGCGATGGGCGCTGCCATTCAGGCTGGCGTTCTTCAGGGCGACGTGAAGGACGTTCTGCTGCTCGACGTTACCCCGCTTTCGCTGGGTATCGAGACGCTGGGCGGCATCATGACCAAGATGATCGACCGCAACACCACGATCCCCACCAAGAAGAGCCAGGTCTATTCGACTGCCGAGGACAATCAGCAGGCGGTGACGATCCGGGTGTTCCAGGGCGAGCGCGAAATGGCGCAGGACAACAAGATGCTCGGCCAGTTCGATCTGGTGGGCATCCCGTCCGCACGCCGTGGTGTTCCGCAGATCGAGGTGACGTTCGACATCGACGCCAACGGCATCGTGAACGTTTCGGCCAAGGACAAGGGCACCGGCAAGGAGCAGCAGATCCGCATTCAGGCGTCTGGTGGTCTTTCGGACGCAGACATCGACCAGATGGTCCGCGATGCCGAGAAGTTTGCCGATGAGGACAAGAAGCGCCGTGCAGAGGCCGAGGCGAAGAACAACGCCGAAAGCCTGATCCACGCGACCGAGCGCCAGCTTGAAGAGAATGGCGACAAGGTTGACGCTGCACTGAAGGCTGAAATCGAGGCTGCCATTGCCGAAGCCAAGACGGCGGTTGAAAGCGGTAATGTCGAAGACATGACTGCGAAGACTCAGGCGCTGACCGACAAGGCCATGAAGATGGGCCAGGCGATCTACGAGAAGGAGCAGGCCGCTGCTGCTTCGCCTGACGCCGAAGCTCCGAAAGCTGACGACGATGTGGTCGACGCCGAGTTTTCGGAAGTCGACGACAACAAGTGATGTTGCGATGAAACCGGCCCGCCGCTTGCGTGAATGCGCTGGCGGCGGGTCTTCGCGTTAGGGAAGCGCAATGTCGGCCGAAATCGATTTCTACGAATTGCTCGAAGTTGAGCGGACCGCGGACGAGAAAGTCCTTAAGTCTGCATACCGCAAACTCGCCATGAAGTTCCATCCGGACAAGAATCCGGGCTGTGCGGACAGCGAAGCGAAGTTCAAGCAGATCAACGAGGCCTATGCGTGCCTGTCAGACCCGCAGAAGCGGGCGGCCTATGACCGCTATGGCCATGCCGCCTTCCAGCAGGGCGGCGGTGGCAACCCGGGCGGCTTTGGCGGCGGCGGGGATTTTGGCGATATCGGCGATATCTTCGAGACGATTTTCGGCGGCGCATTTGGTGGCGGCGGTGGCCGTCAGCAGGCGCGGCGCGGGGCGGACCTGCGCTATGACATGGAAATCACGCTGGAAGATGCGTTCCACGGCAAAGAGACCGAGATTGCCGTTGAGGTTTCGCAGAAGTGCGATCCTTGCGGTGGTTCTGGTGCAACGCCGGGCACTTCGGCGCGGCGCTGCAACTTGTGCAAGGGCCACGGAAAAGTCCGCGCGCAGCAGGGCTTCTTCATGGTGGAGCGGGCCTGCCCGACCTGTCATGGCCGGGGCGAAGTGATTGAATCTCCGTGCAAGCACTGCCGGGGCGAAGGCCGGGTTGATGCTGAGCAACGGTTGCAGGTGAACATTCCGGCGGGTGTCGATAACGGCACACGCATCCGGCTGGCGGGCAAGGGTGAGGCAGGGCCGTTTGGCGCGCCGGCAGGCGACCTTTACCTGTTCCTGCATATCCAGCGGCATTCGGTGTTTGAACGCGAAGGCACGACATTGCTGACGCGCTGCCCGATCAGCTTTACGACAGCATCGCTGGGTGGAGAGATCGAAATTCCGGGGATGGACGGCAACGTCCACGTGATCGAGATTCCCGCAGGCATCCAGTCGGGCAAGCAGTTGCGCAAGCGTGGTGCGGGCATGCCGGTGCTGCAAGGGCGTGGGATTGGCGATCTGGTGGTGGAAATCCACGTGGAGACGCCGACCAAGCTTTCAGCGCGGCAGAAGGAACTGCTGCGTGAGTTTCAGGCGACCGAGACGGGCGATGAGTCGCCGCAGTCGAAGGGCTTCTTTGACCGGATCAAGGATGCCTGGACGGATCTGACGGAGTAGCTGACGGCAGCTCTGCGCCCCCGCGAAGGCGGGGGCCTCAGGGGTGTTACGGAACGGCAGCTTAAACGGCCTGAGGCCCCCACCTTCGCGGGGGAGCGCTTTTAGTCGGTTGGTTGCTTGCTATTCGAACGCTGCAATAACCTCGGCTCTTATGCGGTCAATCAGGCCCGGTTCGGCAACCAAGCGGCCCTGTTCCTCCTCCAGAATCGCCAAAAACGCATCGCGCTTGAACCCTGCGATGACATCGGCAGGCAAAGGTTCCTCCACTGTCGAAGCGATCAGGTCTATCGTGCGTTCCGCGCCGTGGAGCCGTCCCCAGAGGTAGTCGTTTTCGCGGTAGGCGCGGCTGAAGAATGCGCCGAAGTTGAAGAATTCCACCCCGCGCAGACAGGCGAACGTGCCGCCTTTGCGGATTGAGGTGGCATCGTCGGGCGAGATGCGATCAACCTTTACCGGGTCGAATTCGCCCATACCTTCACCCTGCAGCAGCGGCAAGGTGGCGATATCGTAGAACGGGAAGCCGAGATAGGCGTGGAGGAAGCGGCGACGTAGCGGCCTGTCCATCGCCTCAAGGGCCGAGACAAGCAGCCCGTCCACTTGCAGATCCAGCGTTATCAGATCGCGCCGCGCTGCGATGGCACTAAGCACCGCGCCGGGGTCAACCGTGGCGAGCGCGGCGGTTTCGGCAAAGCCGGGGCCAAGACCTTCGGCAGTTTCGCGCCCTTGATAGAGCGCTTGTGCCCGGTAAACAGCATCGCGTGCCACTTCGCGTGCGGCTGGTTCGACAACTTCGCCTGCATCCCAATCACGCGTCAGGCGGCGGGCCAGCAGCTTCAGGCGGCGGATGCGGAACGCGAGGTCGTGCGTACGGAAAAACACGATGGCTTCGGGCGTCGCCCCGCCGCGCAGGGCGGACAGGCGGTCCAGTCCGTTGGCGGCAAGGTGTTTCCACAGCGCGGTTTCTACGTCCGCCTCGGTAGCGGCTTGTGGTGCGGCCTGATGAATCAGGCAGGCGAGATCGGCGACGATGCCCGAGAGTTTGGTCTGGGCGTAGCCGTGGAAGGCGAACCCTGCGCGTTCGGCCGAGGCCTGCTGCGCCTTGTTGCGCCATGACGTCAGGCGGCGCTGGTTGGGCCAATCGAAAAACAGTGTGCGACCGAACAGGGATTCGACGGTATCTTCGATTTCGGGCCGCAGAGCGTCAACAATCACCCGCAGGCGCGCGCGCTGGCGGGACTGGCGTTCGAGCGCTTCGAGGTTGTCACGGATCGGCTGTTCGCGCGGGATTGAGGAAAGCGAGCCGAAGATGGCGGAGAAGAAGCCGACCGTGCGCCCGCCTTTTGGCGCGATGCGCATGTGATCGGGGCTGGGGTCGATGTAGACGAAGCGGCGGTCCACCTCACGCCGGGCGGGGCGATCACGAAGCACGTCGATTGCCTGCGCGAAGGGGCGGTTGACCAGCACCGCGCCATCGACCAGCGCAACGCTATCTGCCGTGCCGCGCCGGGCATGGGTGGGCATGATACGTTCGATGAAGCTTTGCCGGGTAGGCCATGTATTGCCACGCTCGGCGACAAGCTTGTCGATTTCATCGAGTACAAGCGGCGGGAACGCGCCGGGGAAACTGGCGGTGGAACGGGCGGCGAGAACCAGCTCGGGGCAGGGGGCAAGATCGCGGTCCGGCCCGCGCGTCATGGTGCGGCGAAAGCCGATGGATAGGCGGTGTTCGCTTTCCACCACCACTTCGGGGCTGTTGAGGCGCAGTTCTTCAAGGTGGCCATTGAAATCGGTGGCGGTAACCAGCAGGTCGATAGGATGGCCTTCGGGAAGGAGCGGATCGCCCATCGGGGTTTTCGCCATCGCATCCAGAGCGTCTGCGATCATGCGCGAAAAGCCGATCCCGCTGAACGGCGGGGCGAACCAGCGCGCGCGGATCAGGCGCGAGACCTTGCGCCGCACTTCAGAACGGGTTTCGGGCGCGACGGTGCTGCTGACGACGTTTCCGGGGCGTTTCAGCACGAACCAGACGAGCGGTTGCGCCCAGAATTTGGCAAGCGCGCTCCAAGGTTTGGCGTCTGGATCGAGCAGCGCGTCTATGTCTGCACGTTCGAGCCACATGGCGGTCAGAGGTTCGAGGCTTTGCCCGGTGGTGATGGCTTGGGCAAGAAATACGCCGTTGATGCCGCCCGCGCTCGCGCCCGAAATGATGTCAGGCAAAAGGCGCAGTCGCAGCTCGCGTGTGAGCGCGATTTCTTCAAGCAGACGCAGATAGACTGCTTCCACACCCTGCGGATCGGGGCCTTCGGGACAATGGAACGCGCGGCTGGCGCGGGTGGCGCGCCACAGTTCCTTGGTGACGCCATGCATGTAGACGGCAAGGCTGATGCCGCCGTAGCAGACAAGGGCAATCCGCAGTTCTTTCTGCCGCATGCATGCACAATGGCAGGCTTGCGAGCGGCTAGCCAGTGCGAACTTGCACGAGGTCTGGTGTAAAACTTGCCGACAGCAAAATTTGCGTCGAGGCGCAAAATATCTGAAAAATATAGATATTTTTTGTCGACGCTGCTCGTGGCAGACTGTCAGGGTAACCGACGCTTTACCCTTTGCAGTGTAAGGCCACCCGTGAAGGGGCCGTTCCGCGCCCCACTTGGGTGACGAGCGCCGATCTGATGATCCGCCTGTTCAAACATTATATTCCGCATTCGGTCCTGCTTCTGGGCCTGCTGGATTTTGTCCTGCTGATCTGTGCGGGCGAGATCAGCTGGCAAGTGCGTGCGCATCAGATTGGCATGGACCCGGGTGCGGTAGCGTTGCGCACCACGCCACTGCTGCTTTTTGCGGTGATGGTGCAGACGGCGATGATCGCGGTCGGCGTTTATGGTTCGGATGCGCTACGATCCATGCGCTATGCCACTGCGCGGCTGCTGGTAGCGGTGAGCCTTGGCATCATTGCGCTGTCGGTTGTTTACTTCCTGCTCCCGGGCCGCACACTGTGGCGATCCAACCTGCTGTACGCGATGTTCTTCGGGATGGGGTTCCTTGTCGCCATCCGGGTGTTGCTGGGCGGGTTGCTGGGAACGTCTGCATTCAGGCGACGCGTGCTGGTGCTTGGTGCTGGTGCCCGGGCAGAGCGTTTGCGCCAGCTTGGCGAACGGCCTGAGGCGGGCTTTGCCATTGTTGGCTACATCGGCATGAGCAGCGCAGCACCGGTGGTGATCGAGGCGATCCACCGCGATGCGATCAATAACATGACGCGTTATGTCGAGAACCTTGGCGTCAGCGAAGTGGTGCTGGCGCTGGAGGAACGGCGCAATGCCCTGCCGCTGAAAGACCTGCTGCGGATCAAGACGACGGGCGTTCACGTGAACGATTTCTCCACGTTCCTTGAGCGCGAGACGGGCCGGGTCGATCTCGATACCGTCAACCCAAGCTGGCTGATCTTCTCGGACGGATTCTCCTCCGGCAGGGCACTTTCAAGTGCGGCCAAGCGGATCTTCGACATTGCCGCGAGCCTGCTGCTGCTCTCGCTGACGCTGCCGGTTATCGTGCTGTTTGCACTGCTGGTGAAGTTGGACAGCAAGGGACCGGCTTTCTATCGCCAGCGCCGTGTCGGGCTTTATGGTCAACCGTTCAGTGTGATCAAGCTGCGTTCGATGCGCACCGATGCCGAAGTGGGCGGGGCACAGTTTGCGCAGGAGAACGACCCGCGTGTGACACGCATCGGCCGGTTCATCCGAAAAGTGCGGATTGACGAACTGCCGCAGACGTGGAGCGTGCTCAAGGGCCAGATGAGCTTTGTCGGCCCGCGCCCGGAGCGGCCGGAATTCGTCGCTGAACTGGAAGAGCAGCTGCCCTATTATGCCGAGCGCCACATGGTGAAGCCGGGCATTACCGGCTGGGCGCAGATCAACTACCCCTACGGCGCGTCACTCGACGATTCGCGGCAGAAGCTCGAATACGACCTCTATTACGCCAAGAATTACACGCCGTTTCTTGACCTGCTGATCCTGCTGCAGACGCTGCGCGTCGTGCTGTGGTCTGAAGGGGCGAGGTGAGCCTGCGATGCTGAACCCTTTTACCTGGGCTGGCTTTGGGCAGTGGGCATTTGCCGCATCGGCGTTTGCGTTCCTGCTGCTGGTCGGCTGGCGCTGGGATCGGCGCAGGCGTGACAGGGAAGCCACCGGCCTTGCCGAGATCGCAGCGTTTGCGCTGACGGCGGTGTGGGCGCTGGTGGTGGCAGGCACGGGTGCTGATACGCCGCTTTCGCAGCTGTTTGAATCGTTCCGCAGCCTTGGCTGGCTGGCGCTTTCATTTGCGCTGTTCACGCGCGATGGCAGGCATTCGAGCGTCGCGCCGATCCGGCCGATGATGGCCGCTTTGGTCTTTGTCGAACTGCTGCAGCCGATCCTGTTCCTGATGACTTTGCGTGATGGGACCAATGCCGTTGCGCTGGGCATGATCTTCCACATCTCGGTCCTGTTCCGCCTGCTGGTGGCGACTGGCGCGCTGGTGCTGGTCCACAACCTTTATGCAGGAGCGATGGCGCAGCAACGCGCCGCGCTGCGCTGGACCTGCGCGGCGATGGCGATGGTGTGGGGCTATGACCTCAACCTTTACACGATTGCCTACCTTGCACGTGCCATGCCGCCCGAACTGGCAGCGCTGCGTGGGCTGGCGCAGCTTGCCGCGATAGGGCTGCTGGTGATCGGCGCGGTGCGTGGGCGTTCGGCGCTGCGCTTTTCGCCGTCACGCGCGGTAGCGTTCCAGTCGCTCTCGTTGCTGGTGATCGGCGCCTACATGCTGGTCATGGTCGGCGCAGCACAATCGCTGGCCTGGCTGGGCGGCAATTCAAGCCAGTTGGCGCAACTGGGCTTCGTGTTTGTCAGCAGCGTACTGGTCGTTGCGATCATGCCATCAGGCCGGGTGCGCGGCTGGCTGAAGGTCATGCTGGCCAAGCACTTCTTCCAGCACCGCTATGACTATCGCGCCGAATGGCTGCGGTTTACGCGCACCATCGGGCGTGCAGGCGGGCAGACGCCGCCACTGCACGAGCGGGTGGTACAGGCCTTGGCTGATATTACCGATAGTTCGGCGGGGTTGCTGCTGGTTCCGGCGGAGAGTGGCGAACTGGTTCTGGCATCGCGCTGGCAGTGGCCGACGGCGGACGTTCCGGGCGAGGCGCTGGCGGCGGATCATGTGCCGTTCTTTGAAAAGCACAGCTTCATCGTCGATCTTGATGAAGTGCGCAGCGGCATTGATTATCAGGGCGAGCGCGCGGTGGTGCCCGAGTGGCTGATCGAGGAACATTCAGCGTGGGCGCTGGTGCCCCTGCTGCACTTTGACCGGCTGGTTGGACTTGTCGTGCTTGCCCGACCGCCGGTGGCGCGCAAGCTGGACTGGGAAGATTTCGACCTGCTGCGCGTAGTGGGAATGCAGCTTGCCAGCTATCTGGCTGAGCATGCCGGGCAGTCAGCGCTGCTTGAGGCCAGCCGCTTTGATGAGTTCAACCGGCGCATGGCGTTTGTCATGCACGACATCAAGAACCTTGCCAGCCAGCTCAGCCTGCTTTCGCGCAATGCCGAAAAGCACGCGGAGAACCCGGCGTTTCGGGCGGATATGCTGATCACGCTGCGCAATTCGGCAGACAAGCTGAACGCTCTGCTGGCGCGGCTCTCACGCTATGGCGGGAGCGGTGGCGAGCGGGTTGACGATGTTGACGCGGGCGATGTGATGCGCGCCGTTGCAGCACGCTATAACGCGCCGGGCCTGATACGCGTGCATGTGGTGTATGAAGGCGCATGCCATGTCCTCGCCAATCGCGAGGCGCTGGAACAAGTGCTGCTTCATCTGGTGCAGAACGGGATCGACGCTAGCCCGGACGGCATGGCGGTGTTCCTGCAATGCAATGTTGATGGCATGAATGGCTGCATCGAAGTCATCGATACCGGCTGCGGCATGAGCGCCGAGTTCATGCGCAATCGCCTGTTCAAGCCGTTCGTCTCCACCAAGCCGGGTGGCTTTGGCATCGGGGCGTTCGAGGCGCGCGAGATGGTGCGCGCGATGCGCGGCAAGCTGGACGTGGAAAGCCGCGAAGGCCTTGGCAGCCGCTTTTCTGTGCGCCTGCCACTTGCGGCTGCGCAACCGTTGATGGATTCCATTCAGGGTGAACCAAAGCCTGCGGGCGGCACCCAAGGCAAGAAGGTGGCATGATGAGTGAGAGCAAGCCCGGCCAACGCCCGGCGCTGCTGATCGTCGAGGACGATCCCGGCCTTCAGGCGCAGTTGAAATGGTCCTATGAGGACTTCGACGTGTTCATCGCCGGTGACCGCGCGAGCGCGCTGACGCTGTTGCGGTCCGAGGAGCCATCTGTCGTCACGCTGGACCTTGGCCTGCCGCCAGATCCCGACGGTACGACTGAGGGCTTTGCCGTGCTCGACGAAATCATGAAGCTGCGCCCGCAGACCAAGGTGATCGTCGCCAGTGGCCACGGCGCGCGAGAATCCGCGCTGAAGGCCATCGAGAAAGGCGCTTACGATTTCTACCAGAAGCCGGTGGACATCGATGCGCTGGGCTTGATTGTGCGCCGCGCGCTGCATCTTTCGCGGATCGAGAGTGAGAACCGCAACCTTGCGACGCGCGCGACGAGCGACAACAAAGTGCTCGGCCGGATGATCACCGCCGCGCCCGAGATGATCAAGGTGGCGCGCACGATTGAGCGTGTGGCCAACACCAATGTCTCAGTCATGCTCTTGGGCGCAAGCGGCACGGGCAAGGAACTGCTGGCGAAGGGTCTGCACGATTCTTCCAGCCGGTCGACCGGCTCGTTCATTGCGATCAACTGCGCGGCGATTCCGGAAAACCTTCTGGAAAGCGAGCTATTCGGCCACGAGAAGGGTGCATTTACCGGAGCGGTCAAGACCACCGAGGGCAAGATCGAACTGGCCAGCGGCGGCACGCTGTTCCTCGACGAAGTCGGCGATATTCCGCTGCAACTGCAGGTGAAATTGCTGCGCTTTTTGCAGGAACGCACCATCGAACGCATTGGTGGACGCAAGTCCATCGAGGTTGACACGCGTATCGTGTGCGCCACGCACCAGAACCTTGAAGCGATGATCGCCGACGGACGGTTCCGAGAGGATCTGTTCTATCGCCTCGCTGAAATCGTGGTGCGCATTCCCAGTCTGGCTGAACGTCCGGGCGATGCGACGCTGCTCGCCAAGACATTCCTTATGCGTTTTGCCAAGGAAATGAACCCGCAAGTGAAGGGCCTTGCGCCCGACGCGCTGGCGGCCATCGATGGCTGGAACTGGCCGGGCAACGTGCGCGAACTGGAAAACCGGGTGAAGCGCGCCGTGATCATGGCCGATGGCAAGCTTGTGACCGCCGCCGACCTTGATCTGCCGGGCGGCGAAAGCGAGGACAGTGCGCCGCTTAATCTCAAGACGGCGCGCGAGGTGACCGACCGCAAAGTCATCCGCCATGCGCTTGCCCGCAGCGAAGGCAACATTTCCAGCACGGCCCGCCTGCTCGGTATCAGCCGCCCCACGCTTTATGACCTGCTCAAGCAGTACGATCTCCAGAGCTAGGGCCTTTGCCGCCGCACTGGCGCTGACGCTTCTTGCCGCTGCACCGGCAAGGAGCGATGCGCCTGCCGATGCGCTTGCCTCGGCGCGTGCGGCGTTGGCCAAAGGCGACGGGATCGCAGCGGAAGTGCCATTGCAACAGGCGCTGCGCAACGGTGTGCCGGGTGACGCCGTGCGTGCGGAACTTGGCGAGGCTTTGTTGCTGCAAGGGGACCGTCGCAAGGCTCGTGAAGTGCTCATGGGCGGTGATTTTGCACCGGCAAGCGCTGCTCGCGGCTGGCAGATGCGTGGCCGGTTGGAACTGGAAGAGGGCAGGTTGGTCGAGGCTGGGCAGGCCTTTGACCAATCACACAGGATCAGTGCGGACAATGCCTCGCTGTGGATCGATATTGGCCGTTTGCGCTTCATCGGTGGCGAACACGCGCAGGCTATTGACGCCGCCGAACGCGCGATAAAGCTCAATCCGAAAGACCCTCGCGGGCTGGAACTGCGCGGGCTGCTGATCCGCGAGCAGTTTGGCCTTCAATCGGCGCTGCAGTGGTTTGAGGCCGGCTTGCGGATTGCTCCAGACGACGTCGGCCTGTTAAGCGAATATGCCGCAACACTGGGCGATCTTGGCCAGTATCGCGCGATGCTGATTGTCTGCAGGAAGTTGGCGAAAGTCGATCCTGGCAACGTCCGGGCGCTTTATCTGCAAGCCGTTTTGGCCGCGCGCGCAGGGCAAACCGCACTTTCGCGCAAAATCCTGCTGCAAACCGGCAAAACCCTGCGCGATCTTCCAGCTGCGATCATGCTCAACGGCATTCTCGAATACCGGTCAGGCAACACCAATCTTGCGGTCGAGCATTTTGACAGGCTGGTAAGAATGCAGCCGGACAACCTGCAGGCGCGCATGATGCTGGTGCGTGCGCTGCGCAGCCGTGGGCTGGATGCGCAAGCGGCGCAGGCAGCGGGCGTGTGGGCCAATCTGCAATCGGCACCGCCCTATTTGCTGCAATTGACCGGGGAAGCCTATCGCGCGCAAGGCCGCAAAACCGAATCGGCGACGCTGTTCGACCGCGCCGGCGAGGAGGGGCAGAGGCCATCCGAGTACCTCCCGGCAGGCCAGCCGCTGGGAGTGCTGGCCATTAGCTATGGCGATGGTCCCAATCTGGCGAGCAATGCCGTCCCTTACATTCGCGGGCTGATCGAGGCAGGCGAAGATCGGCAGGCAATTGCAGTGGCTGACCGGCTTAAACTCGCCAATCCCGGCGCTGCCGAGGCTTGGCTGTTGGCGGGCGATGCGCGCCTGATTGGCAACGATGCGCTGGGTGCGTTGGACCAATATGGCCGCGGTGCGCTGATCCGTTTTAACCTGCCGACCTTGCAGCGGATTGACCATGCCCTGCGGCTGGCCGGCCGCGATGCCGAAGCCAATGCCGTGGCGGCGCGCTACTTGCGGCAAAATCCAGGCAACCCACAGGCGCTCAAGCTGCTGTCCTATGGGCGCGCCGCCCTGGACGATATGGTTGGAGCCGAGCGGATCGAGGCAGTGCTGGTGGCGCGAGGTCTACGCAATCCATAGTTGCGCAATTCGTCATGGTTTTGCGCTCGACAGCGTTTGATCGTGTGATTACTCCCAATTCAATCGAACGATTAAATTGGGAGTGGATGATGGCAGGCGCGCTCGAAGGGCTGACCGTACTCGAATTTGCAGGGATCGGCCCCGGTCCTTTCGCCTGCATGATGCTGGCCGACCACGGCGCGCGGGTCATCCGAATTGATCGCCCCTCAAAGGGTGCAAGGGTGGGAGATGAAGGTCAGCGCGATATTCTCAACCGCAATCGTGAGCGCATTGAACTTGATCTGAAAGACCCGTTAGCCATCGCGCAAATCCGCGACTTGGTGAAGCAGGCCGATGCGATTGTCGAAGGGTTTCGCCCCGGCGTGATGGAGCGGTTGGGCCTTGGGCCGGACGTGTTGCTGGCCGACAATCCGAAACTGGTGTTCGGCCGCATGACCGGCTGGGGGCAGGACGGGCCGATGGCACCGCTGGCAGGCCACGACATCAACTATATCGCACTGGCAGGTGCGTTACATGGGTTTGGCCAAGCGGGCGGCAAGCCGCAGTTTCCGATCAACCTGGTCGGCGATTTCGGTGGCGGGGGCATGCTGATGGCGTTTGGCGTCATGGCGGCGGTGTTTTCGGCCCAGCAGACCGGACAGGGACAGGTCATCGATTGCGCGATGGTGGATGGCGCAGCGATCCTTTCGGCGATGACCTACACGTTCCTCGGCAATGGCCGCTGGAAGGATGAGCGCGGCGTCAACCTGCTTGATGGCGGGGCGCACTTCTATGACACCTACGAGACCAGCGACGGCAAATATGTCTCCATCGGATCAATCGAACCTCAGTTTTATGCGCTGTTGCTGGAAAAAACCGGGCTGGCGAACGATCCTGAATTTGCGCCGCAAATGGACCCGCGCGTCTGGCCCAAGCTGAAGGAACGCTTGACGGCACTGTTCCTGACCAAGACGCGCGATGACTGGTGCGCGATCATGGATGGCACCGACATCTGCTTTGCCCCGGTGCTCAGCCTGCGCGAGGCACCGAAGCATCCGCACAATGCGCAACGTGGGTCGTTCATCGAAGATCAGGGGATGGTGATGCCCGCGCCCGCCCCGCGTTTCCTCGGCACGCCCGCACCCAGACCCTCGCTGGCGGGGCGCAGCAAGGGCTGAAGCTTAGTCTGCCCGCACAGCGGCTTCGATCTCGGCGTCGGGATGAAGCCGCTTGTGGCGGACCGACCACCACAGCGAAATGCCGATCAGCGCGGCGCCGATCAGGCCGGTGATGGTTTCAGGGATATGGAACTTGGCCGAAAGCAGCATGATGACGCCGAGCGCAATGATCGCCCAGAACGCGCCGTGTTCAAGGAAGCGGTATTCCGATAGCGTGCCCTTCTTGACCAGCATGATGGTCATGGATCGCACAAACATGGCACCGATCGACAGGCCGATGGCAATGATCACCATGTTGTTCGAAAGTGCAAAGGCCCCGATCACGCCGTCAAAGCTGAATGACGCGTCCAGCACGTTGAGGTAGAGAAACCCGCCAAGCCCGGAGCGAACCACAAGCCCCGCAGCCTTCTGCGCCTGATCGCGCATTTCAAGGATCGTGCCGAGCGCTTCAACCGCGATGAAGGTAACCAGCCCCAACACGCCCGAAACCATGAATGTCAGTGCGTCCGCGTCTGAAAGCAGCAGCGAAATGCCATAGATCGAAACCAGCAGCAGCGCGATTTCTGCCGCCTTCACATTGGAAACCAGCGCCAGCTTTTCTTCCACCCACTTGATCCAGTGCACTTCCTTTTCACCATCGAAAAAGAAGGAAAGGCCGACCATCGCAAGGAATGCGCCACCAAAGCCGGCAATGCCGACATGCGCACTGCTGACGATTTCTTCGTAGCGTTTGGGATCGTTGAGCGAGAGGTTCAGCGCCTCTACCGGTCCAAGCCCCGCCGCAATCGCCACAATGGCCAGCGGAAAGACGATGCGCATGCCAAACACGGCGATGAGCATACCCCATGTGAGGAAGCGCTTCTGCCAGACCTCGTCCATCTCCTCCAGCACGGCGGCGTTGACCACTGCGTTGTCGAACGACAGCGAGATTTCCAGTATCGACAGGACGAACACAATCCAAAGCAAGGACAGCGTGCCGCCGGTCGTCCCGGTCTGCATCCAGCCATAAGCCACCGCAAGCGCGAGGCAGACCAGCGTGAAAAGGATCGATCCCTTGTAGAAGCGCAGCAAACTCAATTCCCCTGTGGTGTGGTGCAGCACTTACTTCGGCTGATAGGTCTGTTCAATGCCGGGAAAGCTGCGCGCTCGCACTTCCTCTGCATAAAGCGCCGCTGCGCCAGAAATAGTTCCGGCGATGTTCTCATAAACCTTCACGAAACGCGGTACGCGCTCGAACATGCCCAGCATGTCTTCGGTTACCAGCACCTGCCCATCGCATTGCGCCGAAGCGCCGATGCCGATGGTGGGGCAGGGGACAGCCTGCGTGATCGCCACGGCGATGGGTTCGACCACACCTTCGATCACGATGGCAAAGGCGCCTGCGTCTGACAGGGCCTTGGCATCGCCCACGATCTTGGCAGCCTCGGCCTCGCTGCGTCCGCGTGCATTATAGCCGCCGAGGACGTTGACCGCTTGCGGGGTCAGCCCGACGTGGCCCATCACGGGAATACCGCGTGCGGTAAGGAACGCGACCGTCGCGGCCATCGCTTCGCCGCCTTCCAGCTTTACCGCCGCACAGCCAGTTTCCTTGAGCAGGCGCGCGGCGCTTTCAAAGGCCTGGAGGGGAGATGCCTCATACGATCCGAATGGCATGTCGACAACGACCGCCGCATGATACGATCCGCGCACGACGGCCGCGCCGTGCGCTACCATCATGTCAAGCGTGACCGGAACCGATGAGGGCAGGCCATAGATCACCTGTCCTAGCGAATCTCCAACCAGCAACAGATCGCAATGCGCATCAAGCAACTGCGCCTGCCGCGCGGTATACGCGGTCAACATAACCACCGGCTGCGCGGTTACGCCGTCCTTTTTGCGCTGACGGATCGCCGGAACTGTCAGCCGCTTCATCGGCGCGGGCGTGGGGTTGGCGCGGCTGGTGCCCGTGTCGAGCTGGAAGGTGGTGGACATGAACGCGCATCCTTTCAGTCAAGGCCCGTGGCGGGCAGTTGCTTCTAGTAGCTTGGCGCAAACCCGCAAGGCTGGTCCGCCTTTGATGCAAGTCTGGGGAAAAATGGCTTGCGCGCAAGGCTGTTCCCGCTAGCTTCGCCGCCATTAGCTGGTTTCCGGCGCAACCGTTTCGGGTTTTGCGCTGGACCTAGGCGGGAGAAATTCATGTTCGGTCGCGTCAAGCCGCTCGACGCCATTCTTGCTACTGCAGAAAAGAAATCTCTGCACCGGTCGCTCGGTGCGTTTCAGTTGACCATGCTCGGGGTGGGTGCCGTGATCGGCACCGGCATCTTCGTGCTTACCGCCGAAGCCGCGCAAAAAGCCGGGCCGGGCATGATGATCAGCTTCATCATCGCCGGATTCGTCTGCGCCGTGGCTGCATTGTGTTACGCTGAAATGGCATCGATGGTGCCGGTGTCCGGCTCTGCCTACACCTACAGCTATGCCGTGATGGGCGAACTGATCGCTTGGATGGTCGGCTGGGCGCTGATCCTCGAATATGCCGTCGCGGCAGGGGCGGTCAGCGTCGGCTGGTCCGGCTACGTCGTCGGGCTGATCGAGAATGCGTTTGCTATCGACATCCCAGATCTGCTGGTGCGCGGGCCTTATGATGGCGGCCTGGTCAATCTTCCCGCCATGCTGATCGCAGGGCTGGTTACCTGGCTGCTGGTGATTGGCACCAAAGAAAGCGCTTCGGTCAACGCGGTGCTGGTGGCAATCAAGGTCGCAGCGCTGACGCTGTTCGTCATTCTGGCCCTGCCAGTGATGAAAATGGAGAACTTTGAGCCATTCGCTCCGCTCGGCTTCGGCGGGATCGGTGCGGCAGCAGCTTCGATCTTCTTCGCCTACGTCGGGTTTGACGCGGTTTCGACTGCGGCGGAAGAAACCAAGAATCCCCAACGCAACATGCCGATCGGCCTGATCGGCAGCCTTGCGATTTGTACCGTGTTCTATCTGCTCGTTGCAGCCGGTGTGATCGGTTCGGTCGGCGCACAGCCGGTACTTGACGCCAATGGCTTGAGCATGGAACCGGGCAGCCGCGAACTGGCTGCACAGTGCGCCGCAATGGGCGATCAAGCGGTCGTCTGTTCCAAGGAAGCGCTGGCGTGGACGCTGCGTGAAATCGGTTGGCCGCAGATTGGCAACCTGATCGGCCTTGCTGCCGGGCTTGCGCTGCCGTCAGTCATCCTGATGATGATGTTTGGCCAAACGCGCATCTTCTTTGTGATGAGCCGCGACGGCCTGCTTCCTGCCTCGTTCTCGAAAATCCACCCGCGCTACAACACGCCGCACGTCATCACGATCATCACCGGCATCTTTGTTGCGCTGTTTGCAGCGTTCTTCCCGGTCGGCCTGCTGGCCAACATCTCGAATTCGGGCACGCTGTTTGCCTTTGCCGCTGTGTCGGTTGCGGTGCTCGTGATCCGTCGTCGTGAGCCGAACCGCCATCGTCCGTTCCGCACCCCGGCGATCTACCTCACGTCGCCACTCGCGTTTCTCGGCTGCTGCTACTTGTTCTACAAGCTGGATGAGAAGAGCCAGATGCTGTTCGTGGTCTGGGCCGTGATCGGGCTGGTAGTCTACTATGCATACAGCCGTAGCCGCAGCCATGTGGGTTTGGGGCTGGTCGAAGTGCATGAAAACGATGCTGATGCACCGCCGCAGCCGGTGCCGCCGATCAACTGATCCGGCTTTTGGAGACGTGAAAAGGGCCGCCCCGAAAGGAGCGGCCCTTTTCTTATCGCCTTCTCTCCCGTGCGTTACGTTGAGAGAGAATGTATCTTCGCCGTGGATGGTTAAAGCGTGGTCTCGGTGAACCCGCCCTTCACATCGTTGGTCACATCCATGCCCAACGCCATCTTGGCCACACCGATCACGCCCAGTTCGCCCGACCAGATCGAGGCATCGCCAAGGTTCATCCGCATGAACAAAAGATCAGGTGAGTCCGGACCACCGGGAAACCACGCCTCGACAAAGTTGTTCCAGTGCCGCTCCAGCGTGGCGCGATCAGTCTCCTCCACCAGCATGCCGTGGAAGCGGGCAAAAACATCGTGCCCCTTCGACGCATATGTGGCCGTCGCCCCACCCATTTTTGCAAAACGGTTGTCGCGGTTGGTGAAAAACCAGATCGCGCTGTTGGCGCCCTTGTCGAGTTGCGCCGTCATAGGCGCGGCTGAATCCGGATCATCGTCAAGCTGCAGCATGACGTAGGGCGATGACGACATAGCCTTCCAGAATTTTTCGCGCAGTTCCTCGGGATTCCCTTGGTCGTACTTCATCGGAAAATTGCCTTTCGTATGGTGACCTTGCTGATTGAACGGGGTGGGACGAGCCTGGTTCCCTGCCGGAACTGCCTGCAAATGTTGCGCAGGATGGCGCGATGATTCGGATTGCAACCTCGCCGAAACGACGGCGCATGGGCACAACCGCTGACCCAACCAGTGGCGATATGTGTTGCTGCGGTGCGGACGAATTCGCTGGATGAACGTTTCGCCACAAAATCCAGGTTGTTCAAATAGTTGGAGCGACCAGCGTTTGCGCGGTGAGCGTATCGAGAACCTCTTGCGGCATTGTCTCCACTGGGTTCCCTGCAACGAAGTCGAGCAGATCCTTCTTCAATCTCTCGGCGTGCGTGGCAAAAACGCCATGTGGCGCACCATCGTATTCCACCAACGTGGCATGAGGCACGGCCTTGGCAACCGCGCGCCCTGTCGCGTCAATCGGCACTGTCTTGTCTGACGTGCCATGAATCACAAGTGTCGGCACACGCAGCGATGCCAGATCTCCTCGGAAGTCTGTCGTTGCAAAGGCTTTTGCGGCCAACAGTGTGGGGCGCAGACCCGCTTGCATCGCGGTGATCCGCGAAGCTTGCAAAACCTCGTCACTCACCGGATGAGACAGCAACCCGACACCATAGAAGTCCTTGAAAAATGCCGTGAAGAACTTGGCACGATCTTCCAGCATGCCGTCGGTCATTTCGTCAAAAGTCGTTTGGGGCACACCGTCGGGGTTGTCGTCGGCTTTCAGCATATAAGGCACGACCGAAGAAATCAGCGCCACCCGCGACACGCCTCGACCACCGTGGCGCGACATGTAGCGGGCGATCTCGCCGCCACCCATCGAAAAGCCCACCAACGCAGCGCCCTCCTTAACGCTCATGGCCGCCATGACGTCTGCCAGATCGTCGGAAAAAGTATCGTAGTCATAACCGCTTGAGGGCTGGTGCGACCGACCGAAGCCGCGTCGGTCATAGGCAATGGCGCGGAATCCCGCCTCAGCCAATGCGTGGCTGACCGGATCCCAACTGTCGCAGGAAAGCGGCCATCCGTGGATCAGCACCACGGGTGGACCATCGCCCCATGTCTTGACGTAAAGGCTTGTCCCGTCGCGAGTTTCAATCATCGGCATGGCGCTACGTTCCTTGGGTTCTGGTTTGGTGATGACTAAACCGTTCGTCCCGTTTCGCGTTCCGCTTACTGTCTGCCCACATGTTCAGGCTGGCGCATTCCAGTTTAAGAACATATATAGAACGTATGCAGCAACTTTCCGTTCTGGAACGCCTTGAGATTCTCGCCGATGCTGCCAAGTACGATGCTTCCTGCGCATCGTCGGGCACAACCAAGCGCAACAGCACGGGCGGAAAAGGTATCGGGTCGACCGAAGGCATGGGCATTTGCCACGCCTACGCCCCAGATGGACGCTGCATCTCGCTGCTGAAAATTCTGCTGACCAATCACTGCGTGTTCGATTGCCACTACTGTGTGAACCGAAAAAGCTCGAACACCCGCCGTGCGCGGTTCAGTCCGCAGGAAGTGGTGGACCTGACGCTGTCCTTCTACCGCCGCAATTATATCGAGGGGCTTTTCCTCTCGTCCGGGATCGTCAAAAGTTCCAGCCACACGATGGAGCAAATGATAGAAGTCGCCCGTATCCTGCGGGAAGAACACGATTTTCGCGGCTACATTCACCTTAAGACTATCCCGGAGGCCGATCCCGGGCTGGTCGCACAGGCCGGGCTTCATGCCGATCGCGTCTCGATCAACGTCGAACTGCCCACGGTAGCGGGCCTCACGCGTTTGGCGCCCGACAAGTCTGCGCCGCAGATCGAAGGGGCGATGGGATCGTTGAAAGATGCCATCGTTGAGGCCAAGGATGCTCGCAAACGCTTCCGCCATGCGCCGAAGTTCGCACCTGGTGGCCAATCCACGCAGATGATCGTCGGAGCGGACGCGGCGACTGACGCCGACATCGTTGGCCGTGCCAGCACGCTTTATGACCGTTTCTCCCTGCGCCGGGTTTATTATTCCGCGTTCAGCCCAATCCCTGATGCCAGCGCGGTCCTGCCGCTAAAGCGCCCGCCTTTGATGCGCGAACATCGGCTCTATCAGTCCGATTGGCTGATGCGATTTTATGGGTACGCGCCGCACGAGGTGCAACAAGCGGCGGGTTCCGATGGCATGCTGCCGCTTGATATCGACCCCAAGCTGGCGTGGGCGCTGCGCTTTCGTGGTGATTTCCCGGTCGATGTGAACCGTGCGCCGCGTGAAAAACTGCTCCGTGTGCCGGGGCTGGGTGTAAACGCGGTCAATGCGCTGATCGCCGCACGCCGCCAGCGCCGGTTGCACCTGGCAGACGTGGGCAAACTCACCGTTTCGATCGCCAAGATGCGCCCGTTCATCGTCACGGAGGATTGGCGGCCGGTGCTGCTGGCTGACCGTGCCGATCTGCGCAGTCTCGTTGCGCCCGCAGCGCGAGGCGAGCAGTTGGAACTCTTTGCATGACGCCGTCCCGCGACCTGCCCTTGGCTGAGGCGTTCCGCATATCGCTCGCCGCGCCCGATGATTTTGATGGTTGGCGCGATGCGGCGCGCCGAATGATCTGCGCAGATGTGTCGCCAGACCGGGTAACATGGGAGTCTCCTGCTGATCAAAGCGCCGATCTTTTCTCCCGAGGCAACGGCCGCCTTCCATCGCCCCTCGTTGATGCGCCGCAGCCTCGCGCTTCCCGAGACTTCCTGCAACTTGCCCAAAGCGTGATCCTTCACTCTGATACAGAACGCTTTTCTTTGCTCTACCGCACACTGTGGCGGCTCCAATCCCTCCCACGCCTGATGGAGGACAAGGCCGATTCGGACGTGCGCAGGATGGAGGACTTTGCCCGGCAAGTGCGCCGCGACATTCACAAGATGCGGGCTTTCGTCCGCTTTCGCATTTTGGAGAGTGGAACGGGGGAGCACTACGTTGCCTGGTTCGAACCGGAGCATCACATCCTTCGCGCCAATGCAGGGTTTTTCACGCGCCGCTTCACCGCGATGCGCTGGTCCATCCTCACACCGCGCGGGACGCTTCACTGGGATGGGGAGGCGTTGCAGGAAGGCCCGCCAGCGACTCGCGCTGATGCGCCATCGGGCGATCCGGTTGAGGCGCTGTGGCGTGGCTACTTTGCATCGATCTTCAATCCGGCGCGCCTGAAGGTGGGGGCAATGCTCAAGGAAATGCCCCGCAAATATTGGAAGAACATGCCCGAGGCAGCGCTCATCCCCGATTTGATCGCTGGAGCGCAGGCACGCGAGGCGCAGATGGTCAAAGCGGGGGAACAGAGTTTTGGCGAGCGCCCGCCGAACCTCGATGCCATTGGCGCAGCGATCCAGGCGTGCCGTCGCTGCGAGATCGGCTGCAACGGCACCCGCGCCGTGATGGGTGAGGGGCCTGTCGCTGGTCCGCTGATGATCGTCGGAGAGCAGCCGGGCGATACCGAGGAAGCGCAAGGCCGTCCTTTTGTCGGCCCTGCTGGTCAGTTGCTGCGCACCCATCTGGAAACGGCGGGCATCGCTGATAATCAGGCTTACGTCACCAACGCGGTAAAGCACTTCAAGTTCGTGGCGCAGGGCAAGCGACGCTTGCATCAAACGCCGACCGCCAGAGAGATTGATATGTGCCGATGGTGGCTTGAAAGCGAACGGATGCTGGTCCAGCCCCGGCTCGTCCTTGCATTGGGAGCCAGCGCGGCACGCAGTTTGCTGGGCAAGACTGTGAGTGTGCAGAAAGTGCGGGGGCAGCCGCACGTGCTGGATGACGGTAGTGAGCTGTGGATCACCACGCATCCCAGCTATTTGCTGCGGTTACCGGAGCAGAGCCGCGCTGCCGAAGAGGTCAAGTTTGCGAATGACTTGCGCACGGTAGCCACAAGGCTTTCGGAGCTTTAGCCCAAGGCGCGGATCATCTCCAGAACAGGCGATTTCACGTAACCCGAAACTCAACTCCTGAGCCGTTCGATCCCCTGCGCCAGTGCGACATAGAGCTTGCCCATGTCCGATGACAGCAACGTCACACCCAGTGCATTACCGTCACGGGTGGAGAGCAACTGCCGCAGCATCGATTCAAAGTCGTGGATGTAGCGGTTCACATGCTCGCGAAATTCGCTCTCGGCCTCGTAGTGCGATTGCACCGCTCTGGCCTCGGCATTCTCCAGCAATGACACGGCGCGGCGCGTAAAGATGCCACGATCGCCACGCAGATACGACGCCCATGCGGTTTCCGATACGTCGACCGACAGTGCCTTGGCAATGTCGATTGCCGAGGAATTGAGCGATTCAGTAATCAGCGCGGCGCGGCGCGCGAAGTCGTTGTCGACTTGCTCTTCGGCCTTTTCGCGTGCGCGGCTCACCCGCGATTCAAGGTTTCCGGCCAGTTCATCGACTTTCGTCAACTGGTCGCGCATCTGTATTGCTGTCTCGCGGCTTGCCGATGCAGCCGCGTCAATGGCTTCCTCCAGCCTGCCGATCAGCTCTGCGGCACGGCCCTGCAAGACGCGGGCAATTGCGGCGCTGCTCTGTTCGCCCAGCCGGTCGGCGATCGCTTCCACTTCGCCAGCCGTACTGGCGCGGATGCTTTCGCCAGCTTTCCCTGCGGCATCAACAAGCTGGGCAATGGCACCCGACACGCGCTGTTCGATTTCGTCAGCCAATGCTGCACTGTCGGCCTTGGCTGCTGCCAGCATGTCACGCAGTGCCGCGATCCGCGCTTCGCGCTCGCTCGCCTGTTCGGCAAGAGTTTTCTGTGCCTGCTGCAATTCCTTGATCGTTGCCGACACCTCGCCGCGAGCGGTTCCGACCGTCTCCGACAGGGTCTGCCCGCCGTCGCCTGCCTCGCGCAGGGTGTCGCGCAGAGTGAACACCCGGTCTTCCAGCCCCCGCAGCCCGGCTTCAGTGCTGCGCAGCGCTTCGGGCATCTGTGTCCGTGTATGATCGCTGCCAGCCTGAATCAGTTCAAGCAGCCGCACTGCCGAATCCGTCAGCTCACCGATCTCAAGATCCGTCCCCGATAGCGCATGACGCATTTCGGCAAGTCGGCCATTGAGTGCAACAATCGATGTGTCGATGGATGCTGCTGCCTGAACGCCTTCCGCACCTGAACTGCCAAGAAGTGCGGTAAAGTCACTGACTTTCCGGCCAATTTGGTCAAACCGTGTTGCCAGATCCTCGGCCTCAGCCAGTTGCAGCTTGCGCTGGGCTTCAACCGCCAGGTCAAGCTCCGCAAG
Source organism: Novosphingobium sp. (assembly GCF_030696665.1). GTDB lineage: Bacteria > Pseudomonadota > Alphaproteobacteria > Sphingomonadales > Sphingomonadaceae > Novosphingobium. The sequence continues at coordinate 341,794 of NZ_JAUYRV010000046.1, read as the reverse complement.
CTTTGTCGCCAGCCCCTCGGCAGCCAATCCGGCCGCCTGTTCCATCGCTACGCGGCGATGCGCAATGGCTTCGTCGATTTCGGCAAGCCGCCGTTCGAGGCTGGCTCGCTGGTCCTTCGCGTTCGCCTCAGCAGAGGCGCGCCGACGGGACAGTTGATCGTCCAGATTGCGAACGTCATCACCCATCTGCGTATGAAGCGCGCGTGCCGCGTCCTCAAAATGGCCAAGCTGGCTGGTAGACTGTGCCAGCACCGCTTCATGATCCGCAGCAAGCCGATTTAGCGCGTCGCGCAGCGCGGTAACATGCGCATCGCTGCGTTCACGCCATGCTGCCAGTGCGGCCTGTTCAGATTCCTGCGTCAAGCCAGCCTGTTCGGCACTGCTCCGCGCAAGTTCATGGAACCGGGTCTCGGCCAGCGTTGCCAGATCGTCTGACGCCTTGGTAAATGCTGCAATTGACCCTTCAACCCGTTCGCGCACCGACGCGACCTGGCGTTCGCTGGCAAGGCCGAATTCGTTGAGCCGCTGAAAGCCGGAAACCAGCTCTTCCAGCTGAAGGTGTGCTGTACGACCGGCGTTGCCGATGTTGTTCGTCACATCCTTGGCGGCGTTGGCAATCACCGGCAACTGCCCGCGCAACTTCTCCATGTTGTCGAGCGCCGCCGACGACACTTCTGCGATGCGGTCAACCTGCGCGCCGTTGCGGCCTACCAGTTCGTCAAGCCGGACGGCGCTTGATGAAAGGCGGTCGACGGCAACGCGCCCGAGCGATTCGAGATCGCGGCCCTGTGCGGCGATGAAGTCACGGGCCAGTGACAATTCGGTGTTGATCGAAACCAGACGCTTCTCAAGCTCGCTGGACTCGCGCGAGAGCGAAAGCGCCACATCGGCAAAGCGGTTCGCTTCGCGGCGGCTCGTGCGCATGACCAGAAGCAGCGCCACCATGACAAGCAGCGTCGGGGCCGACCATTGCGCGATCCACCACACCCATTGGTCTGGAGAAATCGCTTCGCGCTGCTTCAGGATCACTGACCAAGCGAAAAACGCGGTCCAGGCCGCTACGACAAGGCCAGCCAGTAGAGGGGGTATCCAGCTGAAATCGCGGGGTTTGGTATAGAGTTCGGCTTCGTCGTCCCATACCTGATCAGGCCGATCAAGGTTTCCTGGAGCGGGCATGCCGGGGGAGGGATCGAACTCCACAGCTTGCCCCAGCAGGAGTGATCCTTCCGGGGCGGCTGCCTCGAAAGAATCAGTTGCACCGGTGCCTGTGTCGGCACCCTCAATCGGATTGATCCGTGTTCCCCCGTTCATACGGTTGTGCATATCACGTTTTTGCAAAGGTCATAAACCCTGCCTTAACACTTCGCCACGTAGGCCGGTCATATGGCCTACGAAGGTGCTTCACTCGACGCCAATCTCGCCGTTGCCGCAGGGCACGATCCCGATTTGGTGCGCGAATTGCGCGCAGCGTTCATCGAAAGCGCCGAGCATCAGATCGATCTTCTATCGCGCGCACGATGCGACGGAAACTGGCAGGTAGCGGCGATGCGGCTCAAAGGGCTGGCTGCAAGTTTCCATGCCGATGGCTTGCTGTCATTGGCTGAGGAGGCCGTTGATACGGTCCCCGGCGATCCCTCGGTGTTGCGACGCCTGCGGCAGATGCTTGGCGATCTTGCAGTAGAACCCTGACAAGTTTTGCCGCCGCCTTGGCAGCGCGGCTCGCAACCTCTACGATACCCCGTCAGGAGGCAGGCGGGTGCGGGTCGCAGTTCTATCGCTGATCGAAGCCGCCAGGGCAGATCCGGGCAGCTTGCGAGGATACCTGCCTATTGGCGGGCGGTCGCTGCTGCGCCATCAGATCGGCCTCGCGCTGTCGCTTGGTGCGCGGCGGATCGTCGTCGTTGCCGAGGCCATTAGCGGCGAACTGGTGGCGCTCCAGCACTTTGCCGAAGCGGGAGGTGCGCAGTTCCACGTCGTTGCCACCGCGCGCGCACTGGTGCCCTTGCTCGCGCCCGAAGACGACGTGATCGTGCTGGGCGACGGATTGTTGGCAATGCCCGACACCCTGCGCGAACAGATCGAGGTGGGGGCGGTGATCCTGACTTTGCCCGTCGAAACCGCGTTGCCACTGGGGTTTGAGCGAATCGACATCAACCATGCCTTTGCTGCAGCCATGCGCTTTCCGGGGCGCATAGCGGCGGGGCTGGCCGATCTTCCGCCCGAATGGAACGCGCAATCCGCGCTGCTGCGCCTTGCCATTCAGGGTCGGGTTGCCCTTCGCAGCATTCCTTCTGCCGTGCTGGACGACGGGCGCTGGAGCATCCTGCGCGATGAGGACGAGGCACATTTTGCCGAACGGCGGTGGTTGCGCCTCCACACCCGCTTTGCCGGGCAAGAACCGGCCACGCCCGGTGAGCGACTTGCGATAGCCGTCGTCAACCGCTTTGGTCCGGCCATGTTGCATGCGGGCACCCGCCCGGCGCTGGTCGGGCTTGCTGCCGGTGCGCTGGGGCTGCTGGGCGGCGGGGCAGGGTGGCTCGGCAGTTTTGCCCTCGGGTTTGCGCTGCTCGGCCTGGCCTGGTTGGTTGAGCGGATGGCCAGCCTGCTTGGACAGGTAGAGAGCGATTCGTTGCTCGCCTCGGGTATCGCCCGGCGAAGTGCAGCGGCGTTTCACCTGCTGATCGACGCTGGGCTGGTGACTTTGGCCGGCTGGCGCAGTGGCCTGCCGGATGGGTCATTGATACCGCCGGGGGCAAGCATTTTTGCGCCGCTTTTGCTGGTCGGCGGGGCAAGATTGGTGGCTTTGGCATTGCCCGGTCAGGTGTGGGCGCACTGGCTTTCAGATCGCATGGTCATCGCTCTTTTTCTGGTCGCCGCCAGCTTGTTTCTGCCATTTGACGCAGCTATCGGCCTTGCCGTCATCGCCTTGTTCGGCGCATGCTTGTTGACGCTCCAGTTTGGCACAATTCCGCCCGAAACGGGACCAACGGCAGCCTCTGCGCCTAACCTGCAGTTAACCACTCGCCAGTAAGAACTTTCATATGGCCATGACTGCATCTGCTGGGACTTCATCTGCGGGCACCGATCCCGAAGCACGCCCCGGAGCGATAGAGGCGTTGCTCGGTCAGGATCTGTTCCACGCCGATCAGGCGATGCTGCACATGGGGCCGATTCTGCGGCACCTCCTGCAGAATGATGACCGTTCGATTTTCAGCGACGAAATCATCGCGCGGGTGCGCGGCATGCTCGCCGATGTAGCGCGCCAACTGGTGCAGGCTATGGGCGAGGCTGCAGGCCACGCCGATGCCGCCGCATGGGCGCGCGAGGCGGGGCCGGGCCTTGCCGAGATGTTGGCCGCCAGGCAGCCGCTACTGCACCATTTGCACATGCTGGCGGTTGAATGGCAATTGACCGAAAAATTGCAGGGCAGGCTTGCCATAGATCCAGTGCTCACGCCGCTTTTGCAAGACGTGATTGCCTCGCCCGACCCCGATCTCGCCGCGCGTGGCATGAACCTGCTGGCGGCGCAGGCCCGCTTTGGCCAGCAAGTCCGGCGTATGCAGATACCCCTTGCCGAACTTCCAACGCGTTTGCACGAAATCGCGCTGGCCGCGATGCAAGACTATGTCGGCGAAGACGCTGCCGGAAAAGCTGCGGCGGAAATGTCCGAAATTACCCTGCGGCAGCGCCGTTCCGTCGCGGCTTCACGGGTCGATCTGCTCGATCACATTGTCTCGGCGCTCGGGTCGGAACGGTCTGCCACGCTGCAATTTGATCATGCCGGTGTGGCGTTGTTCCTAAGCGGCCTTGCTGCCAATGCCGGGATCGCCCGTGAAACCGCGATCATGTGCACAACCGAAAGCCAGATGCCGCGCCTCGCACTCTCGCTTGTGGCCGCCCACGTCCAGCGCGAAGGCGTGGTCGCCACTTTCTCCGCGCTCCATCCCGACATCGCAGTGCCTGCTGGCATCGAACGGCTTGATCCGGCACGCGCGGCGGTGCTGCTGGCCAGCACGCCAATGGACGCGCAGGATTGAGATGACTGCCGCAGGGCCAATCCGCGCCCGCGCCGACGCGGCTGATCGTCTTGTCGAAGCCGACGAGGCACTGGCGGCGTTGCAAGTTCGCATCGGAGGCAGCTATCCCGGCGTAATCGCCATGCCCGCGTTGCTTGCACTGGTGCGCAAGGTGCGCGCCGAAAGCCTTGCGCTCACCGCAATGGTCGCGGTTGAGGACGAGGGGCAGCCGCTTTCTTTCCGTGCCAACGTTGTGCCCGAAGATGGCGGCACCCGCATCGCCATCACTGAATGGCGGCTTTCCGCCAGCGCCTGGACGACTGACCGAAGCGGCGCTGATGACGTTGCGCTACTGCGCCAACTGGCTGAGGCCCACATTGTTCTCGACGCGGAACAGCGCGTGATTTCCGGCTTCGTCGATGGAGCAGACCTTCATCCTTTCGCGGCGGCAGTGCAGCAAGGTTTCGGGCGTTATTGGACCGATCTGGTCACGGTTGAGAGCAGCAGTCATCATCAGCCGTTGCACTGGCGATTGCTTGATGATGCGGCGGTGCAGGTCGCAGGCTCTGTCCGGCGGTGGAATGCCCGGCTGTTGCCACTGCGCAACGGCGGGTTCGAACTGTTGCTGGTCGCCGAAACGGTGCTGGCCGAATCGCCGGGGGCTTTGTCTGGCACGGTTCAACCGTTGGCATCCAAGGCTGACTGGAAAGGCCTGCTTGGTCAAAATCTTGCCCCGGCGCTGCGCCTGCCGGTCAACCGGATCGTCGCCAATGCTGAAACGATCCGCACCCGCCTGGCGGGGCCGATTGCCGAGCCGTACGTCGGTTATGCCGGAGATATTGCAGAATCCGGGCGTCATCTGCTTTCGCTGGTCGAGGATCTTGCCGTTCTGGAAACGGTTGAAGACGAGAACTTCGCGCCTGCGCCAGACCACATCGACCTTGCTGATTGCGCGCGCCGGGCGGCAGGTATCCTTGGCGTCCGCGCGCAGGAGCGGCACATCGCACTCGCCCTGCCGTCGGAAGATGCGGCTGCCCCTGCCATCGGCGAATTTCGCCGCGTGTTGCAGATTCTGCTCAATCTGATCGGCAATGCAGTCCGCTATACACCCGGGCATACCACGGTGCGGATCGAAACCGGTTTCGATTTGGGAATGGCATGGCTCACGGTCGAAGATCAGGGTGACGGGATCAATCCCGAACAGGCTGACCGGGTGTTCAACAAATTCGAACGGCTTGGTCGTAGCGGTGATGGCGGCAGCGGCCTTGGCCTATACATTTCGCGCAAGCTCGCGCGCGCAATGGGCGGCGATCTTTCAGTAGAAAGCGCGGCGGGCGGCGGCGCCCGGTTCGTGTTGAGCCTGCCTGCAGACGCTTCGGTCCAGGCCTCAGCGCTAGGCTAACGGCGCTTTCCTGCACGCCACAGCGCAATCACACCAATCAGCATCAGGCCAGCGCCGATATAGGCCCACTGTGTCTGCGCCAGCATGAAGCTTGAAGATGGCCACATGATCAGGCCCAGTCCTTGGCCGGTCCAAAGGCCGCCCATAAGAAGAGCGGCGATGCCGAAAATCCTGAGAATTGTCGTCATCGCCGCTTGCTCCTAATTCGTTACGTCAATTTCTTAGCGTTCGCTCACCGGCACGTAATCGCGCGCAGTCGGGCCGGTGTAGAGCTGGCGCGGACGCCCGATCTTCTGGCCTGGATCGCTGATCATTTCGTTCCATTGCGCCACCCAGCCCACGGTGCGGGCAAGGGCGAAGAGCACAGTGAACATCGTGGTCGGGAAACCGATGGCCGAAAGGATGATGCCCGAATAGAAGTCCACGTTCGGGAACAGCTTCTTTTCTGCAAAGTAAGGATCGCTCAGCGCGATTTCCTCAAGCCGCAGCGCGGTTTCAAACAGCGGATCCTGCACGTTCAGCGCCGCAAACACTTCGCGCACGGTCGATTGCATCACCGTCGCGCGCGGATCGTAGTTCTTGTACACGCGGTGGCCGAAGCCCATCAGGCGGAACGGATCGTTCTTGTCCTTGGCCCGATCGATATAGTGCTGGATGCGGTCGGGCGTGCCGATTTCCTTCAGCATGTTCAGCGCGGCTTCGTTTGCGCCGCCATGCGCCGGACCCCACAGACAGGCAATGCCCGCAGCGATACAGGCAAACGGGTTTGCGCCCGAAGACCCGGCAAGTCGCACGGTCGATGTCGATGCGTTCTGTTCGTGGTCAGCGTGAAGCGTGAAGATGCGGTCCATCGCCTTTTCCACGGCGGGGATCACTTCATACTCTTCTGCCGGAACGCCGAAGGTCATCTTCAGGAAGTTGCCGGTGTAGGACAGCTTGTTGTCCGGATAGACGAAAGGCTGGCCGACCGAATACTTGTACGCCATCGCCGCGATCGTCGGCATCTTGGCGATCAGGCGATGCGAACTGATCTTGCGGTGGGTGGGGTCCGCAATGTCGGTGCTGTCATGGTAAAACGCGGAAAGCGCGCCAACCACGCCGCACATGATCGCCATAGGGTGTGCGTCGCGGCGGAACCCGCGATAGAACGTGGCAAGCTGTTCGTGCAGCATGGTGTGGCGCGTAATCGTGCGGCTGAAATCGCTGAGTTCCTGCGCGCTCGGCAATTCGCCGTTCAGCAGCAGGTAGCTGACTTCCATGAAGCTGGAATGCTCGGCCAACTGGCCGATGGGATAGCCGCGATGCAGCAGGACACCTTCGTCGCCATCAATATAGGTGATCGCGGAATCGCAACTGGCCGTCGAAGTGAAGCCAGGGTCGTAGGTGAACATGCCCGTCTGGCCATAGAGCTTGCGAATATCGATCACATCCGGACCGATCGTGCCGCTCCTGACCGGCATTTCAATGGTGCTGCCACCGGCTGTCAAAGAAGCCTGGTTATCGCTCACGCCTTAACCCTCCTGTTTATCTCTGATTTGCAATCACTTACCCGGCTCAAGCCGCTGAATCGCCAATGCGGGCCAGCGACTCATCCCTACCGAGAAGCGCCAATACGTCGAAAATCCCCGGCGAGGTAGTCTGTCCCGTCAGGCTTGCGCGCAACGGTTGGGCAATCTTGCCCAAGCCTATCCCAAGCTCCTCGGCCATTTGCTTTACCGTGGCCTCGAGGCTTTCCGTTGTCCAGACGTTTTCGCCCTCAAGGCGGCTTAACACCTTGCCAAGAATGGCGCGCGCATCGTCGGTGAGCAGGGCAGCGGCTTTCTCCACCATCGGCAAAGGCCGTTGGGCAAAGAGGAATACTGCCCCGGTTGCCAGCTCATTGAGGTCCGCTGCGCGCACTTTCAAAACCGGCATGGCCTTTGCCAACAGGTCTGTGCCGCTGGCAACATCGAAGCCCGGCTCCAGCGTCGCCAGCTTGGGTGCTACCAGATCCGCCAGCCGCCGATCTTCAGCCTCGCGGATGTAATGGCCGTTAAGATTGAGCAGTTTCTTGAGGTCGAACCGCGACGCGCCCTTGTTCACATCGCCGATGTCGAACCATTCCACCGCCTGATCGCGGCTGATGATTTCCTCGTCACCGTGGCCCCAGCCAAGCCGCAGCAGGTAATTGAACACCGCTTCGGGCAGCAGGCCCATTTCGTCGCGATAGGCGTCAACTCCCAGCGCGCCGTGACGCTTGGAGAGCTTGGCACCATCGGAGCCGTGGATCAGTGGGATATGGCCATAGACCGGATCGGGCCATCCGCCCTCGATCGCCTGCATCGCGCGGATCACCACCAACTGGCGAAACGCGTTGTTGATATGGTCGTCGCCCCGGATCACATGGGTGACGCCCATGTCATGATCGTCCACGACGACCGCCAGCATGTACGTCGGCGTACCGTCGGAGCGCAGGATCACGAAATCGTCCAGTTCACTGTTCTGGACGGTAATCGAACCCTGCACCTTGTCGTCTATGGTCGTCTCGCCATCACGCGGAGATTTCATGCGGACGACATAAGGCTGGCCGTCCGGCCACTGGTCTGCGCCTGCATCGCGCCATTCGCTGTCGATGCGGAAGGGCCGACGCTCAGCCTGTGCCAGTTCACGCCGTGCGGCCAGTTCTTCCTGCGTCAGATAGCAGCGATAGGCATAGCCCGCGTCCAGCATCTGATGCGCGACTGTGGCGTGGCGGTCAGACCGGGCGAACTGGAACACAGGTTCCGCGTCTCCGCCAAGGCCAAGCCAGTTCAGCCCGTCGAAGATCGCCTCAATCGCCGCGTCGGTAGACCGCGCGCGGTCCGTATCTTCGATCCGCAGCAGGTATGTGCCGCCATGATGGCGCGCATAAAGCCAGTTGAACAGCGCAGTGCGCGCGCCGCCAATGTGCAGGAATCCCGTGGGCGAGGGCGCAAACCGCGTGACCACTTTGCCCTTTGCGGGTGATCCTGCGGAAATGGTGTCAGTGGCGCTTGCCATTGGCCGCGCTTTCCTTTGCTTTGAATGTCATGGCGTCCCCGGCGGCAGATGGACCTGCGGCAGATATTCCCGCCGCCGATCCGGGCACTGCCCCGGCCGGACGAGCGCGGCATTGGGACATCCGCGTGCGATTGTCCAGCGTGCTTGCCAAGATGTTTGAGCTTGCAGACGGCTTCCTTGATTCCCACCCGTTCGAACGCGGGCTGTGGCTGGTGGTGGCCTTCGCAGCGGGGATCGTGGCGTGGGTTGCTCTGCCCACGCAGGCGGACTGGACCGCACTCGTGCTCACCGCGCTCGCCACCGCGCTGATCTCGCTGCTGTTCCTTGATGAAGCGCGCCTTCCTCACCTGCGGCTTGCCTTGTTCGGCTTCGCTGTGATGCTTGCGGCAGGCACTGCTACCGTCTGGACAAAGTCCGCACTGCTCGGCCAACCGGGAATAGCGCGCCCCATTGTGGTCACGCTGGAGGGCAGGGTGCTTGAACGGCGCGAGGAGCCGGCCAAGGCGCGCGCGCGCCTGCTCCTCATCGCCCGGCTGCCGGAATTTGCCGAGGCCGTCCGCGTCCGCGTTAACCTGCCGCTCGGCAAGGACTCACCCGCCATCACCGAGGGCGCACAGATACGCGTTCGGACCCGCCTGATGCCGCCTGCTGCACCAATGCTGCCCGGCGCTTATGACTTCGCGCGTACCGCATGGTTCAACGGCCTTGCCGCTACCGGCAGCGCGCTGGGCGAAGTGACGATCATCTCTCCGTCGATGCAAGGCGCAACGCTGCGTGGCGCGCAGCGCGCGCTGGCCGATCATGTCCGATCACAACTCAGCGGATCCCCCGGCACAATCGCCGCTGCATTGGCCAGCGGAGACAGGGGCGCAATTGCTACGGCGGACGAGGACGCTATGCGCGACGCGGGCCTCACGCACCTGCTGTCAATCAGCGGTCTTCACGTCAGCGCGCTGGTTGGCGCGGTCTATTTCCTCGTCGCGCGCCTGCTTGCCGCCATCCCTTGGGTCGCACTGCGTATCCGCGTGCCGATTGCCGCTGCGCTGATGGGGGTGCTGGCGGGGATCGCTTACACGCTGCTCACAGGGGCAGAGGTGCCGACCATCCGGTCGTGCATTGGCGCGCTGCTGGTTCTGATCGCGCTGGCGCTGGGTCGTGATCCGCTTTCCCTGCGGATGGTTGCGGTTGGCGCGCTGGTGGTGATGCTGTTCTGGCCGGAGGCGGTCGTCGGACCCAGCTTCCAGATGAGTTTCGCCGCCGTCATTGCCATCATTGCGTTCCACTCCGCCGCCCCGGTGCGCGGCTTTCTCACCGCAGAGCATCACGGCCCGCTCGTCCGCATGGCGCGCAACCTGATTTTGCTGCTTGCCACGGGTCTCGTCATCGAACTCGCGCTCATGCCCATCGGCCTGTTCCATTTCCACCGCGCTGGCGTGTACGGTTCGCTGGCCAACGTCATCGCCATCCCGCTGACCACATTCGTCACCATGCCACTTATCGGCCTCGCCCTGTTGCTCGATAGTGTTGGCATCGGCGCGCCTGCATGGTGGCTTGCTGGAAAGAGCCTCGAACTGCTCCTCGCGCTCGCCCACTTCGTGGCAGCGCGGCCCGGCGCAGTGACCATGCTTCCGGCCATTGCGCCGTGGACCTTTGCACTGTTTGTCAGTGGAATGCTGTGGCTCGCGCTGTGGACCGGCAAGGTTCGTCTGTGGGGTGCGATCCCGGCTGGCTTTGCGGTCATCGCCATGATCGTCACACCGACGCCGGATATACTTGTCACCGGAGACGGCCACCACGTCGGCCTGACGGGCGAGGGCGACGATCTGATCGTTCTGCGCATGGGCCGGGGTGATTACATGCGTGACAACTTGCTGGAACTTGCCGGTATGGAAGGCACCCTCCGGCCGATAGATGAATGGCCCGCCGCTCGCTGTAACGATGACTTCTGCACAGCCACGATTAACAGCAATGGCAAGCGGTTCACGCTCCTGCTCTCCCGCAGTCGTGCCTACATCGACGAAATGTCCCTCGCTGCAGCCTGCGAACGCACCGACATCATCGTATCAGACCGCCGCCTGCCGTTCTCCTGCCGCCCCCGCATGTTGAAGGCTGACCGTCGCTTTCTGGCCACCACCGGCGGATTGGCTGTCGACCTTGAAACCGGCGCGATCAGGACAGTGGCGCAAACGCAAGGGCAGCACGGCTGGTATCGCTGGCCAGAGCCTCTGGCTGACCGCCGGAACGATCAGCCCCAGCCCCAACCTGAACCTTCAAGCTTACCCGCGCTAACAGGTGCGGCGAGCAGATAACCCCTTCGCTCAATGATACCGGCGCAGCAACCCTGCCAGCTTACCCTGCACGGCTACCTCATCGGGCCTATAAAACTGCGGATCATAGGCAGCATTTGCCGGATCGAGCCGGATCATGCCCTTTTCCCGGTGGAGGTACTTGAGCGTCGCTTCCTCGCCGCGCACCAGCGCCACAACGATTTCACCGTCGCGTGCGATGTCGGTCTTGCGGACCAGCGCGTAGTCTCCATCAAAAATACCGGCTTCGACCATCGAATCCCCGGACACTTCCAGCGCGTAATGTTCACCCGCGCCAAGCAGGGCGGCAGGCACCGGCAACGTGGCGGTGGTTTCAAACGCTTCGATGGGCATGCCTGCTGCAATCTTGCCATGCAGTGGCAATTCGATCACGTCATTCGCCGGGGCTGGCGTTGCCTTCGCCATACTGCGCAGCGGGGTAAGCGCCGTGTTGGCGTTTGCCGCTTCTCGCACGGGCGCGGCGGGTTTGCTGACGGAACTGTCAGGCTGGCGCAGCACTTCCAATGCGCGCGCTCGGTTAGGCAAGCGACGGATGAAGCCCCGTTCTTCCAAAGCCGAAATCAGGCGATGAACGCCAGATTTTGATTTGAGATCGAGCGCTTCCTTCATTTCCTCAAATGAAGGAGAAATACCGGATTCCTCCAGACGGATCTGAATGAAGGTGAGCAGTTCATGCTGCTTGCGCGTCAACATTGGCGGTTCCTCCGCAGGTGAACGAATGAGGAACGGATAAGCAACTTCGATTAACCCGTCAAGCAATACCGCCATTTTCGAGCAGGTAGACCGGAACATCCGTTCCCGTTGCCTTCTCCTGCGCCCCGGCCTCCCGCACGATCAGGGCGTTGGCGCGCGCCAGTGGCGAGAGTGCGCCCGAATCCTGCAGCGGATCGAGGCTGACGCTCACCCCATCCCAGACGCCGCGCAGAAACTCCATGCGGCTGCCGCCTTTCCCCAGCGGCCCTGCCAGCCGCGCCGGAATGGCGCGCGGCAACGGCATGCTTGCGCCAAGCGCGGTGCGTAGCAACGGCAGCAGAAACAGGAAAGCCGTGACGAAAGCCGAAGCAGGGTTGCCCGGCAGGCCAAGGATCACCTGATCCCCGCGCCGCGCAACAAGCAAAGGCTTGCCCGGCTTGATCCCGACCCGCCAGAAATCGATTGATGCGCCCACCGCCGCCAACGCAGGGCGCACCAGATCATGGTCGCCCACCGAAGCGCCGCCACTCGTGACGATCACGTCAGCATCGCCAGCGCTTTCCAGTGCAGCAGCCAGAGCCTCCAGCTTGTCCGGGATCGGGCCAAGGTGCCGCAATTCCACCGGCAACGCCGCTGCCATCGCGCAGAGCATCGGGCCGTTGCTGGCGGGCAATTGGTGCTGGTCTGGCAAAAGCCCCGGCAGCACCAGTTCATCGCCGCTGTCGATCACGGTCAGCTTCAGCCGCCGCCGCACTGGCAGATGGCTATACCCGGCCGCGATGGCCAGGGCGATCTGCGCTGCACCGATGCGGGCACCCGCTGCCAATAACGCGGCCTCGGCAGTGAAATCCATGCCTGCTGGGCGGATATGACGCGCCCGAGGCATCGGAGGTTCGCCGGTAAGCCGCATGTCGCAGCCATCACGTGCTGCGTCTTCCTGCAAGAGCACCATGTCGGCGCCGGCCGGAACAATCGCGCCCGTGCTGATCCTTACCGCTTCACCTGCACCGACAGTGCCACCGAAGGGATGGCCCGCCGCGCTTTCGCCGGTAACGCGCCACGGGCCGCGCAAATCGGCGGAGCGCAACGCATAGCCATCCATCGCCGATAGCGGCGCTGCCGGCTGGGTGCGGCGCGCGTGCAGCGGTTCGGCAAGGTAGAAGCCAAGACATTCTCCCACCACGCGATGTTCCACCGGCAGCTTTGGAGCAAGCGCCAGCAACCGCGCCTGCGCTTCGGCAAGGGGGAGCGGCGGTGTCCTCACGCGTCTTCCGCCCGCCATGTGCCGGACTTGCCGCCGCGCTTCTCGATCAGGCGGATGTTTTCGATCACCATGCCTTTGTCGAGCGCCTTGGCCATGTCGTAGACCGTCAGCAGGGCGACCGACACGGCGGTCAATGCTTCCATTTCAACACCGGTGCGCCCGGTGAGAGAAGCGGTGGCAGTGCAGTCCACGCCGCTGTCGGTGAAGGCAAGGTCAATGTTCACTGCATCCAGCGCCAGCGGATGGCACAGCGGGATCAGATCGCCGGTTTTCTTTGCGGCCATGATGCCGGCAATCCGCGCGGTGCCCAGCACGTCACCCTTGGGACCATTGCCTTCCCGCACCGCTTGCAAGGTCGGCGCGCTCATGCGGATGGCACCACGCGCGATGGCGACGCGCTGCGTTTCGGCTTTGCCGCCCACGTCGACCATGCGGGCGGTTCCGGCCGAATCGATATGGGTCAATCCGTTCATTCAGTGCGCCCTTTCCCTGAACAGGTTTACACAGTTTACACAGTCCAGAGAGAGAACTCTCAGGCCCCGGCGGGACATCGCAATGGCCGGATAGGTGGCGGTTTTCAAGGTGGGGAGGCGGCTTGCGGACATAGGGCGATTCTGACAGTGCCGCATTGTGTAGGACAGCGCTATTTCTCGCTCTCAACCGCCTTCTTCAGCGCATCGGCCACTTGCGCCTGCGTTGCCGCCACGATCTTCTCGACGCCCTCTGCATTGGGGTGGACATTGTCGCCCAGCATCAGCGCGCTGTTGCCAAGGACAGGTTGCAGGAAGAAAGGCACCAGCCCGGCCTTGTGCTTTTTGGCCATATCCGGCCAGATCGGGTTGAATCGCTCGGTATAATCCGCACCAAGGTTGGGGGCGGCGAGCATTCCGGTCAGCACCACGGGAATGCCGCGCCGGTCAAATTCGGTGAGGATCGAATCGAGGTTGGCGCGCGTTTCTTCAGGCGGCAGGCCACGCAGCATGTCATTCCCGCCAAGGCCAACCAGCGCCAGCGTGGGCTTGACCGGTTGGTTGTTCAGCGTGAAGCCGAGCCGCTGCAGCGCGGCGGACGTGGTATCACCCGAAACGCCCGCGTTGACGACCCGCGCCGGGGTGCCGCCAGCGTTCAGCGCTGCCTCCAGACGCGGCGGATAGCCTTCACCGGGCTGCAGGTTGTATCCGGCGTAGAGGCTGTCACCAAAGGCAAGAATGACGGGTGCGTCAGCGGGAATGGCAGCGGCAGGGGCGGATGCCTGAGGCGAGGCGGAAGCCTTTGATTCAGGAGCATCTTCTGCAGAACATGCGGCCAGAAGCAGGGCGGCGAACAGCGCGATCTTTCTCATGCCCATGCAATACGCGTTCATTCCGGGCTTGTCGAAGGGTGTTGCGACAAGGGTTGGGCGAGCGCGATCCCGCTGCGCCGCTCAGGATTATGGAAAGGGTGGACCACGCACATTGAAACTCGCCAGTCGCGCACCCAAGTGCCGGTTGCACGTTGCAACCAATCCATGCCACTTGAGGCCCGTGACAAACACCACATCCCCGGTCATCGCCGCTTCCGCCCTTACCCTGTCGCTCGGTTCAGGGGAGGCGCGGGTAGAGATACTGCGCGGCATCGACCTGACAGTCATGCAGGGCGAAAAGCTCGCGCTGCTTGGGCCATCAGGATCGGGCAAATCCTCGCTGCTGGCGATCCTTTCCGGGCTTGAGCGGGCGAGCGGCGGCACGCTGAACGTAGCCGGCGCGGATTTTACGTCGCTGGATGAAGATGGGCTGGCGGCGGCACGACGGGGGCGCATCGGCATAGTGCTGCAGGCCTTCCACCTGCTGCCCACGATGACGGCACTTGAAAACGTGGCGACCCCGCTGGAACTGGCAGGCATGGCCGATGCGATGGCGCGAGCCGAAGCGGAACTGGTGGCGGTTGGCCTTGGTCACCGCCTGCACCACTATCCGGCGCAGCTTTCGGGCGGAGAGCAGCAGCGGGTGGCGATTGCGCGCGCGCTGGCGCCCAAGCCCGCGATTCTGTTTGCCGATGAGCCGACTGGCAATCTTGACCATGCCAATGGCGATGCCGTGGCCGATTTGCTGTTTGCCCGCGCAAGCGAAGCGGGCGCGACGTTTATCATGGTGACGCACGATGAAGCGCTGGCCGCGCGTTGTGGGCGGATCGTGCGGCTGGCCGATGGGCAGATCGTGTCTGATGCCGTGGCGGACATGAGCGCATGAACCTTTCGTGGAGCGCTGCCTGGGGATTGGCGCGGCGAGGGCTGGACTGGCGGTTCAAAGGCTTGCGACTGCTGCTGGTGTGTCTTGTGCTGGGCACGGCGGCGCTTTCGGCCATCGGTACGCTGACCGGCGCGATTGAGAGTGAACTGGCAGCGCGCGGGCGCGAGATGCTGGGCGCGGATCTGGAATTCACTCTGGCCGCGCGGACGCCTGCAGCCGATGAGCGCGCGGCGATTGCGGCTTTGGGCGAGCTTTCCGAAGGCGCGCGCATGCAGGCGATGGCCCGCGTGCCGGGTGCTGATACCCGCACGACGCCTATCGAATTGAAGGCCGTCGACGCGAAATGGCCGCTTTATGGACGGTTTACGCTGGTTGGCGGCAAGCAGGCCGGGGCGCCTCAGGGCATGACGGCGTGGATTGCGCCGGGTGTGGCAGACCGTCTTGACGTCAAAGTTGGTGATCGCCTGCAAGTGGGTGAAGCCGTGCTGACCGTTGGCGGCGTCATCGGATCAGAGCCTGACCGGCTGGCCGAAGGTTTTTCACTCGGGCCAACGGTGATTATCGGCAAGGCGGCGCTCGATGCGTCAAAGCTGGTGCAGCCGGGGTCGATGGTGCGTTCGAAGCTGCGCGTAAAGCTGCCTTCCGGGGCCAATCCGGTGACGGTGGGTGAAAGCATCAAGGAGCGTTTCCCGCTCGCCGGATATGAAGTGCGCACACGCCAGAAAGCTTCGCCAGGTCTGGACCGCTTCGTTTCGCGCATGGGGCAGTTTCTGGTGCTGGTGGCGCTGGCTGCCTTGGCGATTGCCGGGATCGGCATTGGCAACGGGGTCAATTCCTATCTTGAGGCGCGGCGCAGTTCGATCGCAACGCTCAAGATCCTTGGCGCGTCGAGCGGAGACATCGCGCGGATTTACTTGCTGCAATTGGCGGCAGCGTCCTCGTTGGCAATCATCGCCGGGCTGATGATAGGGGTGAGCGTTACGCCGCTGCTGGGCCGGGCGCTGCAAGGCCTGTTGCCGATCGAGCCGGGGTTCGTGTTCGATTGGCGCGCACTGGCGATTGCAGCAGCATATGGCGCATTGATCGCGCTGACCTTTGCCGCGCCACCGCTGGTGCGGGCGCGGAGTTTTCCGGCGATGGCGCTGATGCGCGCGCGGGTCAGTCCGCTGGAAGGCGGCTGGCGCGGGGCGGTGCTGCCCGTTGCGCTTGGCCTCGGCGGAATTGTTGCGCTGGCGGTGCTGACTGCGCCGCAAAAGCTGCTGGCGGCGGGGTTTCTTGCAGGTGCAGCGGCGCTGTTCGTCCTGCTTTCTGCGCTGGGCTGGGGTGTGCAGAGGCTGGCGGCGCGGGTGCCCAAGCCCAAGGGAGCAATCGCGCGGATGGCGCTGGCGAACCTGCACCGACCGGGCGCGCAAACGTCCGCGCTGGTGGTCGCGCTGGGGTTCGGTCTTTCCGCCTTCGTGCTGCTGGCGGGCGTGCAGACCAGCCTTGATGGCAACATCGCGCAGCGGGTGCCGAACAAGGCGCCGGATTACTTCGTGCTGGACCTGCCGCTGGGCAAAGTCGCGGCGTTCGATAGCATCGTGAAGGCCGCCGCGCCGGGGGCCGAGGTGCGCAAGGTGCCGGCGCTACGTGGCAGCATCGTTGCCTATGGGCCGGAAAGCGCGATGACGCGGGTCGCCGATCTCAAGGAAATACCTGAAAACGCTTGGCCTTTGCGCGGCGACCGGGGGCTGACATATTCTGCCGAGGTGCCGGAGGGCAACGCGCTGACGGCGGGCGAATGGTGGGCGACTGACTACGCCGGGGAGCCGCTGGTTTCGGTCGACGACGATCTGGCCAAGGCACTGAACCTCAAGCTGGGTGACCGGATTTCCGTTTCAATTCTGGGGGTTGAGCGCACCGCGAAGATCGCATCGTTCCGGCGGATCGATTGGGAAAACATGGGCTTCAACTACGTGCTGGTGTTCAGCCCGAACGCGATTGCCGATGCACCGCACAATCTGGCGGCGACCATCAGCTTGCCGGAAAAGGAAAAAACGCCAGAAGTGCGCCGCGTAATCCTTGGCGGGCTGGTAAAAGCGCTGCCATCAAGCTCGGTCGTCGAGATCGGGCCGGTGTTGGGGCAAGCGCGGGAAATCCTGTCGCAGATGGGCACGGCGATCCTTGCGGCGGCGAGTGTTGCGGTGCTTTCGGGCATGGCGGTGCTGGCAGGAGCCATCGCGGCAGCGCGGGAACGCAAGACTTATGACAACGTGATCTTGAGAGTGCTTGGCGCGAGCCGCAAGCAGCTTTTGGTGCTGCTGATGGCCGAGTATGTGCTGCTAGGTGCACTTCTGTGCGCTTTGGCATTGGCGCTGGGCAGCGGTGTGGCCTGGGCCGTGGTGGTGTGGCTGTTCGAGTTCGACTGGCTGCCCGATTGGCCCCGGATTCTGGGCGTTCTGGGCGCTGGCGTAGGGCTTGTGATGGTGCTGGCGGTGGGTGGCTCGCTTGGTCTGCTGCGGACGCGACCGGCGCAGGTGCTGCGCGAACTCTAGCCTTGCAACAGTTCGCGCGTCGCCGCCGCGACATCGGCTTGACGCATCAGCGCTTCACCGACAAGGAACGTGCGCGCGCCGCACTTTTCGAGGCGGAGCAGGTCGGCGTGGGTGTTGATGCCGCTTTCGCTGACCATCAGTGTGCCTTCGGGAGCCAGCGTGGCGAGGCGTTCGGTGGTGCCGAGGTCGGTGACGAAGCGCTTCAGATCGCGGTTGTTAACGCCGATCAGGCGGGATTTGAGGCGCGCGGCGCGCTCCATTTCCGCTTCGTTGTGAACTTCGACCAGCGCGTCCATGCCGTGTTCGTGGGCGGCGGCTTCGATTTCGGCCATTTGCGCGTCTGACAGGCAGGCGGCGATGATCAGGATGGCGTCGGCACCGATGGCGCGCGCTTCGGCGCACTGCCACGGATCGACCATGAAGTCCTTGCGGATCACTGGCAGGGTACAGGCGGCACGGGCTTCGATCAGGTAGTCCTCATGCCCCTGAAAATAGGGGGCGTCGGTGAGGATCGAGAGGCAGGCGGCTCCGCCAGCCTGATAGGCGCGCGCGTGATCTGCGGGGCTGAAATCGGCGCGGATCAGGCCTTTGGAGGGGCTGGCCTTTTTGATTTCAGCAATCAGGGCGTAGCCGGTTGCCGCTTTGGCGCGCAGTGCTGCTTCGAAACCGCGCGGGGCGCTTTGTTCGCTGGCGCGGGCGGCTAGGTCTGCGAGGGAGACTGCAGCCTTGCGGGCGGCGACTTCGCTGCGCTTGGCGTCGCAGATTTCGGTGAGCATGTCGGTCATTTGCGGGTGCTTTAGCGAGGTTGCGCGGTTGGGGGCAAGTGTGTCTTTCGACAAGCCCACCCCGCTGCGACTAACTTCACTGCGTTCAGTAAGTCTCGCGGCCCTCCCGCCTGCGGGAGGGCATGGTCGTAGCGCTGACTTGCTCCCCTCCCGCAGGCGGGAGGGGTTGGGGGTGGGCAGGCGCTATTTCAGCGCCGCGATCCAGCAGTTGAGCAGCGCGTTGGCGAGGCCTTTGTCGATGGCTTCGGCGGCTTCTTCAACACCCTCGTGCCAATCATGCGCTTCGCCTGCGACGATAAGCGCAGCGGCGGCGTTGAACAGGACGGCGTTGCGGTAGGGGCCTTCCTCGCCCTGAAGAAGGGCGCGCAGGGCGGCAGCGTTGAATTGTGCGTCGCCACCGCGCAGGGCTTCGACGGGCGCGGTGGGCAGGCCTGCGTCTTGTGGCGTGAGGCGGCGCATCAGGACTTCGTGCCCACGCACTTCGGCCAGTTCGTTGCCCCCTGCTAGGCTCAATTCATCGAGGCCTTCGTCGCCCGAGATGACCATGCTGTGGTCGGTGCCGAGGCGGCTCATGGCGTCGGCGTAGATCGGCACATAGGCTGGGCGCGCGATGCCGACGAGTTGGCGGCGGACGCCTGCGGGATTGGCGAGCGGCCCCATCAGGTTGAAGATGGTGCGGCGGCCCAGCGCCTTGCGGATGGGCATGATGCGGCCCATCGCCGGATGATGCTTTCCAGCGAACAGGAAGCAGATGCCGAGGTCGTTCAGCGTTTCCTCGGCGGTTTCGGCGGCGCGATCAAGGTTGAGGCCGAGGGCTTCGAGAGTGTCTGCCGCGCCTGCCTTTGAACTTGCGGCGCGGTTTCCGTGCTTGGCCACGGGCACGCCGCAGGCCGCGACGACGAGGCTGACGGCGGTGGAAACGTTGAGCGTGTGGTGCCCGTCTCCGCCGGTGCCGCAGACGTCTATGGCGTTGGCAGGCGCTTTGACGGGGATCATGCGTGCGCGCATCGCACGGGCGGCTCCGGCGATTTCAGACGCGGTCTCGCCCCGGTCCGACAGGGCGGTGAGGAACTGCGCTATTGCTTCGTCCGACACGGTGCCGTCCAGCACAGCGGCGAAGGCGTGTTCCGCTTCGGCCTCGTCCAGCGGGTGAGTGACGTCTGGAAGGCTCATGCCGGGACGGGACGCGTGTTGATGCCGCAGAGCTTGAGGAAGTTTCCGATCATCGCATGGCCGTGCTCGGTGGCGATGCTTTCCGGGTGGAACTGCACGCCGTGGATGGGCAGCGAGGTGTGGCGGAAGCCCATGACGTGCGTGTCATCGGACTGCGCGTTGACTTCGAGGCAATCGGGAATGTCGGTCACGATCAGCGAGTGATAGCGCGTGGCGATGAAGGGCGAGGGCAGGCCTGCGAATACGCCGGTTCCATCGTGGGTGACGGGGCTGGTCTTGCCATGCATCAGCCCGCCGCGCACGACCTTCCCGCCGAAATACTGCCCGATAGACTGGTGGCCGAGGCACACGCCAAGCAGCGGCAAATTCGCATCCGCCGCCGCGCCGACAAGGTCGAGGCTGACGCCCGCCTCGTTCGGTGTGCAGGGACCGGGCGAGAGCAGAAACCCTTGCGCGCCAGTCTTGATCGCCTGTTCAGCGGTAAGTGCATCATTGCGCACGACTTCAACCTCGGCGCCCATCTCCATCAGGTAGTGGACGAGGTTCCAGGTGAAGCTGTCGTAGTTGTCGATGACGAGGATCATTAGTTTTTGTTCAATCCCATTTCGCGGCTTTGAAGTTTCCGTTTCCAAAGTCCCTCACAACCAGCGATGTCGTCGAGAGTCGCTGACGATCCACATACCTCCAGGATGCTCACTTGGTAATCGCTGGGATCACGAAGTTTGAGACCAAGATTGCCTCCGTGACCCGTGACCACATATTCCATCCATCGCTGTAGGAAGCCACCACTTGAACTGGCCATCCCGACATACTGTTCACGGGTTTTCGGGCACGTCAAAAGATAGATGCCACGAACCGAAGATAGCGCCTCCTGCCAAGCGACTGGGAGAGAAGCAATTTCACTCAATGAGCCAATGAAGCGAAGAAAGCCGGGGAAGGGCGGTTCGATAACCCCCCTTCGGAGTTCGATGACTTGCTTATCCTGCTTGCTAGCAACCTGCCTCCAACTACGATGGCCTTTACCCCAATCTATAACAATGCGTCCGGCGTAATCCGCCAATGCGTTGGAACGGATGAGTGAATATAGATCGTAAGGGGGGGTAATTGGTTCTTTGGTCTTGTCGGCTCCGGGGGCGACGCCTGTGACTGGATCTATAACATCCGAAGGCGCTGATCCTATCAACTTAACCTCGTACAAGCCGACGAAAAGCGTTTCGCCACTTGGTGTCACTACGAAGCTGGCCCAATTGGGGCGTGAGAAGAAACTTCTGTCTTTCGGGCTTTGATAGCTTTGAAAACGATCGAACTCCGCAAGGTTAGTGCGCCAGAGTCCATACGGAGTAGGGCGGCCAGAAATTACCTTCTGATGCCGCAGCAAGACCGTCTCAGCTGGGCTTATTCCAGCCAATTGGAGCAAAGAGTTAAAACGAAAACAGCTCACTGTCCGAAACGAGGTTCACTCGCCACCCGCACAGCCTCGCGCGCCGCCGCAAACAGCGCGCCGCTCTTCAACTCGCACTCGCGCTGTTCGTATTCGGGGTTGCTGTCCGCCACGATGCCTGCGCCTGCCTGGGCGTGGAGGACGCCGTCTTTGACCACGCCGGTGCGCAGGACGATGCAGCTGTCGACTGAGCCGTCGGGGGCGAAGTAGCCGACGCCGCCGGCGTAGGCACCGCGGGTTTCGGGTTCGAGTTCGGCGATGATTTCGCAGGCGCGGACCTTGGGCGCGCCGCTCACGGTGCCTGCGGGGAAACCGGCGAAGAGGGCGTCCACGCTGTCGGCGCGGTTGGTGTCGAGTTGGCCGACCACGTTCGAGACGATGTGCATGACGTGGCTGTAGCGTTCGACCGTGTAGCTTTCGGTGACTTTGACCGTGCCGGCCTTGGCCACGCGGCCCACATCGTTACGGCCGAGGTCGAGCAGCATCAGGTGTTCGGCGCGTTCCTTGGGATCGTCGAGCAGGCTGAGTTCGTTGGCGCGGTCTTCTTCGGGCGTCTTTCCGCGGGGGCGGGTTCCGGCGATGGGGCGGATGGTGACTTGCCCGTCACGAATGCGGACGAGGATTTCCGGGCTTGAGCCGGTGAGCGCGAAGCCTGGCATGTCGAGGAAGTAGAGGAAGGGCGAGGGGTTGATGCGGCGCAAGGCGCGGTAAAGCGCGATGGGCGGCAGCGGGAAGGGCGCGGTGAAGCGCTGGGCGAGGACCACCTGGAAGATGTCGCCCGCCTCGATGTAGTCTTTTGCGCGCATGACCATCTGCGCATAGTTTGCCGACGGCATGACCGGTTGCGGGGTCACGTCGACGCTTTCGGCGAGGCGCGTGTCGGCGGGGACCGGGTCGGCCAGTTTGCGCAGAGCGCTGTCGATGCGCTCGGCGGCGGTTTCGAGCAGTTGGGCAGGTGCGCCGCCTTCGGCCCAGACCGGCGCGATGGCGAAGAGTTCGTCGGACAGGCGATCGAACACCAGCACCACGGTGGGGCGGGTGAACAGCATGTCGGGCAGGACGAGGTCGCTTTGCGCAGGCCGCGGAAGTTTCTCGACGAGGCCGATTGTCTCGTAGCCGAAATAGCCGACGAGGCAGGCGAGTGCCGGGGGCAGGGCGGCGGGCACATCGATCCGGCAGGCGGAGACGAGCGCGCGCAGTTCTGTCAGCGCGTTATCGGGCAGCGAGGTGAAAGCGGCCTTGTCGTGCCGCCAGACGCGGTTGATTTCGGCGCTGGTGCCGGTGGCGCGGAAGACCAGATCCGGGTCAATCCCGAGCAGGCTGTAGCGCCCGCGCACTTCGCCGCCCTGCACGGATTCGAGCAGGAAATCGCCGCGCCCTGATTCCATCAGTTTCAGCGCTGCGCCGACCGGGGTTTCGGTATCCACGATCAGCTTGCGCCAAACCAGCGCGGGCTTTCCGGCGGTGAGCTGGGTGAGCGCTGGGCCGTGGTTTTCAGGCAGTGCGGTGATAGGGTCTGCGATGGCTGTGATCATTGATTTACTGCGTGTTTGCGCCGGTCAGCTGATCGCGGACGGCCTTGATACCGGCTTCGTTGCGCTCGACGCCAATGTCCTTGCGGATGGCGCTGCGCAGTTGCTGGGCGAATTCATCGCCGCTGTCGGCTGCGAACGAGCGTGCGGCCTGTGCGAAGACCTGATCGCCGCGCTTTACATCGCCGATCACGATGTCTTTGAGGGCGACGAGATACCAGCCAGCCTTGTCCGCGCCTTCGAGCCGCTTGTTGCTGCCCTTTGCCATCGCGAAGAGCAGTGCAAGCGGGGCGGGGACTTGGCCCTGCATCTGGGTCAGCGCGGCGCGCGGCAGATCGATCGGCTGCGGCGCGGGCAGGGCAACGCCTGCCAGCTTGAGCGCTTCGGCCATCGGCGTGCCCTTGTTCAGCGCGGCGAGGATCTTGTCAGCCGCTGCCTTGGCCTTGGCCGAGCCTTGATCGACGGCCCAATCGCGAGCGACATTGCCCTTGATCAGATCGAGCGGGGCAGGGGTGGCGGCAGTGAGTTGGCCGACATCGAAGATTGCAAATTTTTCGCCCGGCTTCAGTTCAGCCAGTTGTGCTTCGCCTTCACGCTCCATTGCGAACGCAGCCTGCACCAGCGGGGCGAGGTCTTCGGCGACCTTTTCGCCCTGCTTGCCATAAACGCTGCCATTGGCGGTGAGCGGCGGCGTGGTGGCGACGGTGAGATTCAACGTCTTGGCGATATCGGCAAGGCCGGTGCCGCCGTCGATTTCCTGCTCTGCCTGAGCGGCAAGATCGGACAGGGCGGCGCGGCGCTTTTCGAGTGTTAGTGCGGCGACAAGCTCAGGGCGGGCCTGATCGAGCGTTTTGCCCTCGTTGCGCTTCACCGCGTCAACTTTGACCACATGCCACCCGAGACCGGACTTGGCGGGTGCGGCAAGCGTGCCTTGCGCGGCGGAGAATGCTGCGTCGGCGACAGGCTTGGCGGTCTGGCTGGCCAGCGTATCGCGCGTCTGGCTTTCCAGCTTGCTGGGGACGAGGCCCTTTGCACGGGCGGCGTTTTCCAGCGAGCCATCGCTGCCCACTTCGGCGGCGAGCGCTTTGGCGGCGGCTTCGGTGGGGACGATCACCTGCGTGACCGAGCGCTGTTCCGACGGGGAATAGACGGCGGTGTTGAGCTTGTAGCGGTTGGCCACTTCGGCCTCGGTAGGGGCTGGCACCGTCTTGAGGGTGGCTTCATCGACCACGAGGTAGCGGATCGTGCGCCGTTCGGGCTGCATGTAGCGGCCCTTGTTGGCGTTGTAGAACGCGCTCAGCGTGTTCGCGTCCGGCGGTGAGGCGGGGGCGAAGGCCAGCGACGGGATCGTGGCGATGGTGCCGATGCGCTTTTCGGTGAGGAGCGCGGCGTAGCGCTGCACGGATTCATCGGCCATCTGCGCGCCAAATGCGGCAGGCAACAGGAGTTGGCGAGCGAGCAGGCCTTGCCCCAGATCCTTGCGCACTTCCTTGTCGGTCAAGCCGCGCTGGGCGAGCAGTTGTTCATAGGTTGTTTGGCTGAACTTGCCGTCAACACCCTGAAACGCCTGAATTTTCACGATCTCACTGTCGACCAGACGATCACTCGCCACCATGCCGTGGCGCTTGCCCCATTCGGCCATAGCGAGGCGGTCGGTCAGCCCGGTGAGCACGGTTTCCATGCCGCCTGCATCGAGGAACTGCTTCATCGTCAGGCCGGGTTGGCGCTGGCGTTCCTGTTCGAAGGCGTTGGTCAGCGCCTTGGCCAGTTCGGCAGTGCCGACACGGCTGGAGCCGACCTTTGCCGCGCGATCACCCCCGGCGATGCCGCCAAAGCCGCTGCCGGTGACATCCGCGCTGGCAAAGGCAAGCGCGATGAGGCCGAGGAAGAGAAGCGCAACGACGACGCCGATGCGGGATTTCAGGAACGAGCGGAAGAAGCCGAGCATTTGCGGGTGTTCGTCTCTTTTTCAGGGCACCCAAGGGCACCGAATGACAATTTGCCGATGCCTTAGGAGCCAAACGCAATTCCCGCAATGGTGCGCAGCGCCTTGAGTGCGGCAATGTGCGTCTGCGCACCGTGCTGATTAAGCACTTATGCGATCAGGGGTTTTGCAGAATCACTCAGGGTTTGATAGCCGCCCGGCGACTCAGGGCCAAATCGGCCCAATTTGAATGTTTCGAGACTTTGTGTCTCGGCAGGGTATAACAGGGGAACGGGCTGATCATGTCGCATCGTCCATATATTGTTGGCAACTGGAAGATGAACGGGAGCCGCGCCATGCTGGCCGAAGCTCGCGCTATCGACCGTGCGGCAGCCCGCTATCCCGATGTGCAAGTGGCGCTGGCTCCTCCGTTCACGCTGATCGGCGCGTTGCGTGAGGCTGTGACGGCAATGGGCGTGGGCGGGCAGGACTGCCACGCACAGGCCAAGGGCGCGCATACCGGCGATGTTTCTGCTGCGATGCTGGTCGATACCGGCGCGGACGTGGTGATCGTGGGGCACAGCGAACGGCGCAAGGATCATGGTGAGAGCGACGCTGTGGTGAAAGCCAAGGCGGAAGCGGCGCTTTCCGCAGGCCTTGGTATCATCGTTTGTGTCGGTGAAACGCTGGAAGAGCGGGACGCGGGCAAGGCTGAGGCGGTCGTTTCCGGTCAGGTTGATGGCTCGTTGCCCGATGCAGATGCATTTGGTGAGGCCGTTGCCGCAAGCAAGGTTGCCGTAGCTTATGAACCGGTCTGGGCCATCGGGACGGGGCGTGTTGCCGCTGTATCCGATGTGGTTGCGATGCATGCCGCCATTCGTGAGCGTTTGCTGGCGCTTTATGGAGAGAGCGGCGCGAAAGTGCGCATCCTCTATGGCGGGTCGGTTAACGCAGGGAATGCGGCGGAACTGCTGGCGGCTGACGGGGTGAGCGGCGCGCTGGTTGGCGGCGCGAGCCTGACGGCTGAGGCGTTTCTTCCGATCGTGGCAGCGGCGGGTATTGGCGAGGCCTGATAGCCTTAAGCACATCGCGCGGGTTGCGCCGAGGCGTTCTCGCGCCTACATGGCCGGAAATTCCTGCGCTCATCGGCGCGAAGGGTAGAGATTCATGTCGCTGTTCATTTTCCTCACCGTGGTTCAGGCAATCGTTGCGGCGCTGCTTGTCGTCGTGATCCTGATGCAAAAGTCTGAAGGCGGTGGCCTTGGCGTGGGTGGAAGCCCGGCCGGGTTCATGTCGGCACGTGGCGCGGCCGATTTCATGACGCGCATGACGACGATTCTGGCAACGGCGTTCGTGGTGTTGAGCATCACGCTGGCAGCGCTGGCCGTGGGCACGACATCAAGCCGCGAGATCGACACGTCGCTTGAGCGTGTTGCGCCGGTGCAAAATGCGCCCGCCGCCGATCCGCTGGCACCGGCACAAGGTGGCCAGCCTGTCGCTGCTCCTTCGGGTGCGGCTCCGGCAGCAGCGCAAGCTCCGGCTGCTGATCCACTGGGTGGCGCTGCCCCTCAATAAGGTTTTTTGAGCAAGACAGACCGCCGACCCGCTTCCCAACGGTCGCGGGGCGGCTCTCTTGTTGCGTTCGATCAATGCGAATTCGACCACGCCTGTGGATTGCGGCAGAGATTACAGCCGCAACCGCTTGCGCAACTGCAACCTCTGACGCTAAGGCCCGACTCCCATGACGCGGTACATTTTTATCACCGGCGGCGTGGTTTCCTCGCTCGGCAAAGGTCTTATGGCGGCAAGCCTTGCAGCGCTGCTGCAGGCGCGCGGATTTCGCGTCCGGATCCGCAAGTTTGACCCTTATTTGAACGTCGATCCGGGCACGATGAGTCCGTATCAGCACGGCGAAGTCTATGTGACTGACGACGGTGCCGAGACCGACCTTGATCTTGGCCACTACGAGCGCTTTACCGGCGTCTCGGCGCGGCAGGCTGACA
The DNA here is from genome assembly GCF_030696665.1 of Novosphingobium sp. Classification (GTDB taxonomy): domain Bacteria; phylum Pseudomonadota; class Alphaproteobacteria; order Sphingomonadales; family Sphingomonadaceae; genus Novosphingobium. Next base: position 315,454 of record NZ_JAUYRV010000046.1, on the reverse strand, counting down.
ACATTACGTCGGGCCGCATCTATCGCGACATCATCGCCAAGGAACGGCGCGGGGATTACCTTGGGGCGACGGTGCAGGTGATCCCGCATGTGACTGATGCGATCAAGGAATTTGCTCAGGCGGAAACCGAAGATCTGGATTTTGTGTTGTGCGAGATTGGCGGCACGGTGGGCGACATCGAGGGGCTGCCCTTCATTGAAGCGTTGCGCCAACTGCACAATGAAATGAGGGACGAGACCTGTTTCGTCCACGTTACGCTGGTGCCCTATATCGCGGCGGCCGGTGAGTTGAAGACCAAGCCGACGCAGCATTCGGTGCGCGAATTGACCGGGCTTGGCATCCAGCCTGACATCCTGCTGTGCCGCTGCGAAAAGCCGCTGCCCGAAGGTGAACGCGCGAAGATCGCGCAGTTCTGCAATGTACGCAAATCGGCGGTGATCCCAGCGCTTGACGCATCAAGCATCTATTCGGTCCCGCTGCAGTATCACGCCGAGGGCCTTGACGGCGAAGTGCTGCGCCACTTCGGCATGACTGCGCCTGAACCGGATCTGGCGCGCTGGGATGACATTGTCGATCGGCATTCGAACCCTGAAGGCGAAGTGACCATCGGTGTGGTCGGCAAGTATGTCGGCCTGCAAGACGCCTACAAGTCGTTGAACGAAGCGCTGGTGCACGGTGGCATGGCCAACCGGGTGAAAGTGCGGATCAAGTGGCTCGACGCCGAGCTGTTCGAACAGGACGACGACGAGATCGCTGCAGCGCTGGAGCCGATGCACGGCATTCTGGTGCCCGGCGGCTTTGGCGAGCGCGGGACCGAAGGCAAGATTGCATCGGTGCGCTTTGCACGGGAACGCAAGGTGCCGTTCTTTGGCATCTGCCTTGGCATGCAAATGGCCTGCATCGAAGGTGCACGCAACACAGCGGGCATAGCCAACGCGTCGTCAACCGAGTTCGGTCCGACCGATGAACCGGTTGTGGGAATCATCACCGAATGGATGACGTCTGAAGGGCTGGAAAAGCGTTCTGAAGGCGGCGATCTGGGCGGCACTATGCGGCTGGGCGCATACCCGGCGAAGTTGGCAGGCAATAGCCATATCGCCAACGTCTATGGCGCGACCGACATCAGCGAACGGCACCGCCATCGTTACGAAGTGAACGTCGCTTACAAGGAGCGCCTTGAAAAGGGCGGCCTTGTGTTCTCTGGCATGTCGCCCGACGGACTACTGCCGGAAATCGTTGAGCGGCCCGACCATCCTTGGTTTATCGGCGTGCAGTTCCACCCGGAACTGAAAAGCAGGCCTTTTGAACCGCACCCGCTTTTTGCGGGATTCATTGCTGCGGCGGTGAAGCAGGCGCGTCTGGTTTGATGGTGCGCAAAATCACTGGTATTTAGCGGTATTCCCTGATTAGTTGCCCCTGAACGCACTTGGGGCAAGTATTCAGGGGATGGCGTAATGGATGCGGCACGGTTGGCCGAGGCGCTGACGGCGCAGAGTCTCTTTGCTGATTGCGAGGAGGCTGAACTTTCCGACATCATCGCGCGCGGGCAAGTGCGGGCGTTCAAACCCGGACAAGTCCTGATGGGGCAGGGTGAGCAAGGATCGACCCTGTTCATCGTCCTCAAAGGGCTGGCCCGCGTAAGCATGGTTGCGGCCAACGGCCGTGAGATCATTCTGGATTATGCCGAACCGGGGCACGTTCTGGGCGAGATTGCCTTTCTTGACGGGGGTGAGCGCACGGCAACGGTCGAGGTGATCGACCCTGTCGAGGCACTGGTGCTGACGCGCGGCGCTTTTTCCGACATCATCGAAAAGCACAAGGGGCTGGCGCTGCGCCTGCTCAAAGCGATGGCGCGAAGGTTGCGTCAGAACAATGCGGTGATCGAGGCGGACCGCGCCTACACGTCAGGGCCAAGGCTGGCGCGGTTCCTGCTGCGGCTGATGATGGCCGAGGGTGCAGGCAACGAGAACCAATTGAAGATCGCATTGAGCCAAGGCGAACTTGGAAACTTTGCGGGTATGTCCCGCGAACAGATCAATCGTCAGCTCTCCGCATGGGCGGAAAACGGCATGGTCGGGTTGAAGGGCGGGCGAGTGACGATCCTTGACCGCGACGCGCTGATCGATGTGGCCGAGGCCTGGTGACGTACAAAGGGCGGACGCTGAGGCCCGCCCTTTGGTTTATATTACACCAGATCAGGCGGCGGCAGAGTTGTCGCCCTCGATCACCTTGAGCTGGGTGTGCCCCCCGATGATCACCTTTTTCGGCTTCATCGCCTCGGGCACTTCACGGACAAGATCAATCGCCAGCAGGCCGTCGGCAAGGTCGGCGGCTTCGACGCGGACGAAATCGGCCAGTTCAAAGCGGCGTTCGAACCCACGGTTGGCAATGCCGACATGCAGGTACTCGCGTTCGCTCGGTTCGGGCCGCTGGCCCTTGACCACCAGCAGGTTCTGCTGCGCGGTGATGTCAATATCCTCGGCCTTGAATCCGGCAACTGCCAGCGTGATCCGATAGGATTCATCGCCGCTGCGCTCGATATTGAAGGGGGGATAGTTGTCACCAGCATTGGCGCGGGCCTGGCGTTCGAGCAGGTCGAACAGGCGATCAAAACCCACGGTGGTGCGGCGATAGGGCGTAAAATCAAAACGGTTCATGGCAATATCCTCAACATGAGCAATCTGCACTTGCCTTGGCGTGCCCGGAACCCGGCGCCCGCCTTGGCGGTTTGGTGGCCATGCCCGACTTGCGGCGCATGACACGTGAACCCATGTGTGTTAGCCAATTTCGCATTTCAAGACCCCTTTTCGAGGTGCTCATGTCGAATATGCCAAAGGTCGAAATCTATACCAAGTGGGGCTGCCCCTATTGCTCGCGCGCCAAGCAGCTGCTCGACGGCAAGGGCGTGGCTTATGAAGAATTTGACGTCACGATGGGCGGGCCGAAGAAGGCGGAGATGCTGGATCGTGCGCCCGGCCACCTGACAGTGCCTTCAATCTTCATTGATGGCATTCACGTGGGCGGGTCTGACCAACTCTCGGCACTGAATGCGCAGGGCAAGCTGGATATGATGCTCGGCCTGTGACGGGGGCGGTGGCGCGCGGCCCGGTCAAGGTCGCGCTGTTCCAGATGACCAGCGGCATCGATCCGCAGGCCAATGCAACTGCCATCGTGAATGCCGCGCGCAACGCTGCGGACGCGGGGGCGGCGATGCTGTTCACGCCCGAGATGTGCGGATTGCTTGATCGCAACCGTGCGCGGGCCACGCCCAATATCGTGCCCGAGCGCGACAGCCCGGTGCTGGCTGCGGCTTGCGATGTGGCGCGGGAGCTGGGTCTATGGATCGACTTGGGATCGCTCGCCGTACTACGCGATGATGGCAAGTGGGCGAATCGGGGCTTCGTGGTTGATGCTGACGGCGCGATTGCTGCCCGGTACGACAAGATCCATATGTTTGACGTCGATCTGGCAACCGGCGAAACCTGGCGGGAATCTGCGGCCTACACGCCGGGAGAGCAAGTGGTGACGGTCGATACGCCGGTCGGCAAGCTTGGCCTTGCGATCTGTTATGATGTGCGATTTCCGGCTTTGTTTGAAGAACTTGGGCAGCAGCGATGCGATGTGATCCGTATTCCGGCCGCGTTTACGGTGCCTACCGGCAAGGCGCACTGGCACCTGATGCAGCGCGCCCGCGCGGTGGAGGCAAGTGCGTGGGTCATTTCGGCGGCGCAAGGCGGACTGCATGAGGATGGGCGTGAGACCTATGGCCATTCGCTGGTCGTCGATCCTTGGGGCGAAGTGCTCTACGATGGGGGTGAGGGCACGTCGCTCGGCTTTGCGACGATCGACCCTGCCCGAACGGTTGAGGTCCGCGCCCAGTTGCCAAGCCTTGCCAACAAGCGCGAAATCCCTAGATCGAGAGAATGATTGTCTTCGATCTGCAATGCGAGCCGATGGGTCATCGCTTCGAGGGGTGGTTCGGCTCGTCGACGGACTATGAGGACCAGTGCGCGCGGGGCTTGGTGTCCTGTCCCACATGCGGATCGGCCGATGTGACCAAGGCCGTGATGGCGCCGAATCTTGGCCGCAAGGGCAATCAGTTGCCGGTCGCCACGGCACGGCCGGCAGTCCCGCCGCAAGCCGCCACCAACCTTCCGCTGCCGCCCGAAGCTGTTGCCATGTTCAAGGCTGTGGCAGCAATGCAGGCCGAAGCCATCAAGTCGTCCACATGGGTGGGCGAAAAGTTCGCCGATGATGCCCGCGCCATGCATTATGGCGAAAAGGATGCGGCGGCCATCCACGGTAAGGCGACGCTGGATGAAGCGCGTGAACTGATCGAGGAGGGCATTCAAGTGGCGCCACTGCTCGTGCCGGTGATCCCGCCTGAGGAAGCCAACTGAATTCGCCCAAACAGCGTTGCCAGCACTCGCCTGCCTGCCTAAAGACAACGCGGGCGCCCGTAGCTCAGCAGGATAGAGCACCAGATTCCTAATCTGGGGGCCATGGGTTCGAATCCCGTCGGGCGCACCATTTTCCGCAGTTTCAATCGATGCGTGCGCTCGCTATTACTGCTCGCGCGCCTGTCAGGCTGAGGTGGTGGGAATCGAAATAGGCAGGCTTTCCGCCAATGCTGAGGCGCGAATGATCACCGTTGCCCAGTGCGGCCAGCGGGTCGATGATGGCCACGTTTCTGCTTGTCCAGCGGGGATATTGTGACGTTAGCCACGATGTTTCGTCGCGATACTTCGCAAGGGTTGTTCCACGCGCTGATGCAAGTGTGCCGCGTGCGGTGGCGTGGGCCAGATGGCGGGGGACGTCGAAGGGCTGGCGTGGCACCGGGCCGATGAGGACCACCTGCTTGCCCGCCGCCTGCAATCGGCTGATTGTATCGTCGATCATGCGGATCATGCCGGGTTGGCGATAGGCTGGGCTAGCCCAGAACGCGACAAGATAGACCCGCTTGATGTTGTGAGACGCCAGCAAGTGCTGGAGTGTGTTGGCATTGCTTTGCCCGCAGCCGGGATCTGACGCCACAGTGTAGCCAACGACGGGCGGACAGCTCGCACGGGTCCGCTGGACAATAGCGCCACCGCTGCGCTCCAGCTTTTCGCCCAGCGCAAATGCCAGTTCGACGCCGTGGCTATCGCCCCATAGCGCGGCGGTTGGCGAGGTGGCAGCGCCGAGAACGCAGTCGGGGCGGTCGCCTCCGGCGCTGTCAAGGATGCAGGCACCGCGCTTTGGGCTGATGTCGTTGACGGCCTCGGCCATGCGCGTGACTTGTGCCGGGAAGCGCGCGGGCCAACCGCCCAGCGGCAAGACCGCCACAGCGGTGGCCGCAATCACGCCCATGCCGACAGCGCTGAGTGTAAAAATACGGCGACGGCTGAAACGCTGCGCATTGCGGAAGGGGCGCTCGATATAGCGCCAGCTCGCCCATGCCAAAACGAAGCTGGCGGCAATAACGACGGCCTGCCTTGCGCCGACAAGGGGAGCGTTGGAAACATATTCGGCAAATACGATCAGTGGCCAGTGCCACAAGTACAGCGAGTAGGAGATGAGTCCGACGCCAACCAGCAACGGCAGCGACAGCATGCGCCCCACCACAGTGCCCGGGGCGAAGCGGATCAGCATAACCGTGCCCAGTACCGGGGCCAGTGCAGTGACGCCGGGAAACACCGTAGTGCGGCCGTAGGCAAACACCGGCCACACGATCAGGGCCAGCCCAACCAGTGCAAGCGATTGCGGCAGGGGGCGGCTGTCAGGCTGTGGTTGGGCCAAGAGCGCCAGCATCGATCCTGCCAGAAGTTCCCATGCGCGGGCAGGAAGCAGGTAGAACGCAAAGCCATCGGTATCGGCTTGCTTCGACACAGCGAGCGCAAAACTGGCGAGCGCAAGCACTGCAATGATGGTTAATCGCTGGCGCGGCGCGAATTTTGCGCAAAGCCAGAGCACAGCGGGAAAAGCCACGTAAAACTGCTCTTCCACCGCCAATGACCAGCAGTGGAGCAACGGCATTGCATCGGCCGGGCCGCCGAAATATCCTGTTTGGGTGAAGAACCAGACGTTGGCGAGAAACCCCAGCGTCATCAGCGCCGAGCGTGGCACGGCAGCAAAATCGGCGGGCAAGTACAGCCATGCAGCCAGCACCAGCACGGCAGCGATCATCACCAGCAGGGCCGGCAGGATGCGGCGTGCGCGGCGTTCGTAGAACCTCAGCAACGAAAACTGCCCAGCATCAATCTCGCGTGCGATGATGGCCGTGATCAGAAAGCCGGAAATGACGAAGAACACGTCCACGCCGACAAAGCCGCCGGAAAAGCCCGGCAGCTTTGCGTGGAAGGCAAGCACCGGCAGGATCGCAAAAGCGCGAAGTCCGTCGATGTCACGGCGATAGGCGGTAGCAGAACTCATTCGGCATACATTCTATCCGCACAAGGTTAATCCTGCGTATCGGTGCGGCGTCTTCGGGCGTTCTGCTGACGCCTACAGAGTTTTGCGGTAGGGGACTTTGGTGCTTGATCCGCAGATGCTTTTGTGATTCAACAAAAATCATGAACACCCGCAGGTCTCCGTTGCTCCCGAAAGACAGTCTGACACAGTCGCTGGCGCTTATCGCGCTGCTGCTGCTCGGCGCTGCAGGCGTTGCAGGACCAAGCGGTTTGCTCGCCTGGGGCGAAAATGCGCGCCTGCTTGAGCAGCGCCAGCAGGAAATCGCCCGGCTCACGGCTGAGCGTGATCGTGTGAAGAACCGCGTCGCGCTGCTCGACCCGCGTCACGCCGACCCTGATCTTGTCGGCGAATTGCTTCGCAGCAATCTTAATGTTGCCCATCCTGACGAGCTGGTCATTCCCGTAAAAAATTGAGCTGGCATTCTTGTCCAGCCAGTGCATCCGGAATTTGCGAAGGCCCGGCGGGGAACGCTTTGGCCATTTGCGGCTTGATGGTGTTTGGTGAAGGGCGCATGACGGCTGTGGTTAAAGGGGATCTGGTTTGACGCAGAAGCGCCGTGGTGGCGAAGACCCGGCCGGCATATTGCAGGCCGATGCGTTGCAGGAATCCGTGGTTGGCAGCGATGCAGGCGCTGATCAGATGCAGCCTCACTCCTCTTCAGTCTGGCGCTATGTCCATGCCAGCCGTGCGCACGCGGTAATTGATGCAGCGGATTACTTTGCGTTGATCCGTGATGCGATGATGCGGGCGCAGCAGCGAATTTTCCTGATCGGTTGGGACTTTGACACGCGCATCATGATTGGCGGAGGGCGCCGTTGGTGGAACCTTCCGCGCCGCAGCGTTTCGCCGGCACGGCTTGGCCCGTTCATCCTGTGGCTGGCCAATCGCCGAAAAAACATCGATGTGCGGGTTTTGAAGTGGAATTTCGGCGCGCTCAAGGCGTTCTTTCGCGGCTCAATGATGCTTGATCTGCTGCGCTGGTGGCGTCATCCGCGCATCGTATTCAAGCTTGATAGTGCGCATCCGCTAGGCTGCAGCCACCACCAGAAAATTGCCGTTATCGATGATCGTTTTGCTGTTTGCGGGGGCATCGACATGGCTGGTGATCGTTGGGACACCCGCGATCATCTGGATAATGACCCGCGCCGGAAACGGCCGGGAGGCGGCACATATGGGCCGTGGCATGATTGCACGATGCTGCTGGAAGGCGAGGCCGCGCGCGTGTTGGGCGATTTCGGACGCAAGCGGTGGGAGCAGGCGGGCGGAAAGCCGTTTGGGCCATGCAAGCCGCAGAAGTCCTCGCCGTGGCCCGGGCATATCGAGGCAGAATTCCGAGATGTCGAGATCGGGATTGCACGCACGCGCTCACACTATGCCGAAGCGCGCGAAGTGCGTGAAATCGAAGCTTTGTTCATCGAACACATCGCGCGCGCAAAGCGTTTCATCTACTTTGAAAACCAGTATTTCTCCTCACGCTCTGTGGCCGAGGCGATTGCGCAACGCATGATGGAGCCGGACCCGCCCGAGGTTGTGCTGATCAATCCGCAAAGCTCGGACGGATGGCTTGAGCAGGCTGCGATGGACGGTGCGCGTGTCCAGTTGGTGCGTGCGATCCAGCAAGCTGATCACAAGCAGCGCTTTTCGGTGTGGCATCCGTTTACGGTGGGTGGGCAGCCAATCTACGTCCATTCAAAACTTACCATCGTCGATGACGAAATCCTGCGCATCGGTTCAGCCAATCTCAACAACCGCTCGATGGGGCTGGACAGCGAGTGCGACGTGTTCATCGATTGTGCGCGGCCCGGCAACGATCACTGCGGCGATGCCATCCGGCGCTTGCGCATTTCGCTGCTGGCAGAGCATTGCGGTATTTCGCCCAAACAGGTAGCGGAACTGCTCGAACAGCATGACACAATGGCCGCAATGATCGTAGCTGCGCCGCAGGACGGGAAAAGGCTTGGGGCCTTCGTTCCGCACGAGTTGAGCGAGGCGGAGCAGGCGCTTGCTGACAACGAGGTGCTCGATCCTGAACGGCCGGAGGAGATGCTCTCCTTCTACCGCAAGGGGTTGTTCAGAAGCCGCTTCTTGCGGCGGCCGGGAAAGCATAAGGACGCGCGATGAGCAGTTTGGTGGGGACGGACGAAGACGACGATCTGGCACGTGGCAAGGCTCCGGTGCCTGCCGACGTGCAGGACGCTATCCGCACGTTGCTGCGCTGGGCAGGCGATGATCCGGCGCGTGAAGGCTTGCTGGATACGCCCAAGCGCGTTGCGCGGGCGTGGAAGGAGTATTGTCAGGGCTATGGCGAAGACCCGGCGATCCACCTTGCGCGTCAGTTTGAGGAAGTGGGCGGATACGACGAGATCGTTCTGCTGAAAGACATCCCGTTCCAAAGCCATTGCGAACATCACATGGCCCCGATCATCGGCAAGGCAGCTATTGCCTATCTGCCGCGTGACAAGGTGGTGGGCATTTCCAAGCTGGCCCGCGTGCTGCATGGATTTGCGCGCCGCTTGCAGATTCAGGAACGCCTCACCGCCGAGGTTGCAGATTGCATCTGGCAGAACCTCAAGCCTCATGGCGTTGCTGTGGTGATCGAGGCGAGCCATGCCTGCATGACCGCCCGCGGCGTGCGCACACCCGGCGTTGGCATGGTCACCAGCAGGCTCATGGGCACTTTCCTGGACGACGAACGCAGCCGCAAGGAAGTGCTAAGCCTGATGGGCTATTGATCTGCTGCACAGCAAAGAAACATTACAGGCCGATTGCTTGGCGGCTCGACACCGAAAGCCTATCTTCGAAGCGTCACCGGGAAAAAACCGGGACGCAGCAGGAGACAGGAACATGAAGACTTTCGCATTCGCAGGAATTGCGGCGGGACTGGTGTTGAGCGCACCCGCACAGGCGATGGAGCATAAGGCGGTGATCGAACATCCCGTTGGCCCGATCGCAGCTGACTATACCGGAGCGACCCGCGTGGAAATGCAGCAGATCGGCACTGCCGGGGTCGGCGGTCGCCCTTCGTCATTGCGCTGTCAGTGGTCCGTTTCCCTTTCGGTCGAGCGCCATGCACAAGTCGGCGCAAGTTTGCAGGCAAAGCGTTCAATGACGCGCGATGACGTGATCAAGGGAACGTCACCGGGATGGTGCTCTGAACGGGGCAGTGGCATCGACCAGATCGTTGAAGCGCGCCGCGATGAATTGCGCAACGCGATGATGGCGATGGTGGCGCAGGATCGTGACGTGATCCTCGTTGAAGCAGATAGCGCCCACGCAAAACAGCGCGTGGGATAAGGAGCATTGAACACATGACCGGCATCCACCGCAGCCTTGGCGCGGCTCTTATTGGCGCAATTGCTGTCAGCCTTGCGCCACAAGTTCAAGCGCAGTCGGTGGATGCTGGCGTGGAGGCGACGACCGACGAAGTGCGGCGCGGCCTTAGCTGGAGCGATGGTGAAGTGTCTGGCTCTGCCGATGCCCGCGTGGGTTTCGGCGGACTTGACGCTTCGCTTCGCTTGGCCATGCTGCGCAAATCGGACCGTCATGCAAACGCAGATGCGGTGGCGGATCTGGCTTTGGGCAAGGACTGGGAGGCGGGGGCCTTTACCCTGCGGACCGAAGCCATCGGCCACGTTTTCACAAATGCCGACAGCAACATGAACTACGGCGAATTGGGCCTGGGCGCGCGCTATTCAATCGGGCCGCTGCAAGTGGGCGGCATGGCGTGGTATGCGCCCAAGCAGGATAACATCGGCGGTGATAATCTGCATTTGCGCGCAACCGCGGATGCCGGGTTGCCGGGCTTTCCGGTCTCGGTGTTTGCCGCGCTTGGCTATACCACTGGCGACACGCAGGATTCACGCTCTGCACGGTTGCGCCCTGCCGGGGACTATACTGACTGGAAGGTTGGCGCAGAGTTCAACCAGTTTCCGTTCACTTTCGGCGTGGACTACGTTGGCACTGACATCGATGTTGCACAAACCGTCTCAATCTCGCCCTTTGCAGACCTGAAGCACGCAGGTGACCGCGTGCTGGCGCGGGTGCGTATGTCCTTCTGACCCGGATACAAGAAAGCCCCCGCAGGTGCGGGGGCTTTCCGTATCTGAATAACATTCTCGCCGTGGCGAGCCTGCATCGAGTCAGATGTTGTCGATCATGTACTCAGCGGCGCTGACCTTGAAGTCGCCCGGTGCTTCGACGAAGAGCTGTTCGACCACGCCGTCATTCACAACCATCGAGAAGCGCTGGCCACGCTTGCCAAGGCCAAAGCCCGAGCCGTCCATCGTCAGGCCAAGTGCTTCGGCAAGGTCGCCGTTGCCGTCAGCCAGCATGGTCACATCAGCCGATCCGGAAGCAGCGCCCCAAGCCTTCATCACGAAGGGATCGTTGACGGCGGTGCAGGCGATCTCGTCGATACCCTTGGCCTTCAGTTCGGCGGCCTTTTCCACATAGCCCGGCAGGTGCTTGGCCGAGCAGGTCGGGGTGAACGCGCCGGGGACGGAGAAGAGGGCAACCTTCTTGCCCTTGAAATAGTCGGCGGACTGAACGGCTTCAGGGCCGTCTGCGGTTGCCTTGACGATCTTCACGTCGGGCAGCTTGTCTCCAACAGCGATAGTCATCCCCAATTTCCTTTCGTTTGGGCGGGGCGGCGGTGCCCCTTTCCGGTATGGCTGCATGGATATAGGGGCGGCATTGCGGTCTGCAACCGGGGGAAGGGCTTCGGTCAAAAGAGAGCGATATAAAGAAAACTTTATATTAAGTTTGCGCAAGCGTCTGTCGCGCGCTATGGGCACTCCAGAGGCGCGCATGCCGCGCACATATTTTCTATCAGGAGACTGCTTCGTGGCCAGCGTGCTTGACGCCAAGAACGATTACGTGATCGCCGACATCGGCCTTGCCGACTTTGGCCGCGCCGAAATCAAGATCGCCGAAACCGAAATGCCAGGCCTCATGGCCCTGCGCGAAGAATTCGGTGCATCGCAGCCGCTCAAGGGCGCGCGCATCACCGGTTCGCTGCACATGACGATCCAGACCGCCGTGCTGATCGAGACGCTGACCGCGCTGGGCGCCGACGTGCGCTGGGCCACCTGCAATATCTATTCGACGCAGGACCACGCCGCTGCTGCCATCGCCGCAGCCGGTATCCCGGTCTTCGCGATCAAGGGTGAAAGCCTTGCCGAATATTGGGACTATGTCGGTTCGATCTTCGATTGGGGTGATGATATCACCGCTAACATGATCCTCGACGATGGCGGCGATGCCACCATGTTCGCGCTCTGGGGCGCACGCGTTGAAGCAGGCGAAAAGCTGTTCGAACCTTCGAACGCCGAAGAAATCGAATTCGTCCGTGCGCTCAATGCCTTCCTGAAGAAGAAGCCCGGCTACCTGACCGCCTCGGTCAAGGCGATCAAGGGCGTTTCGGAAGAAACCACCACGGGCGTTCACCGCCTTTACCAGATCGCCAAGGACGGCAAGCTGCCTTTCCCCGCGATCAACGTGAACGATTCGGTCACCAAGTCGAAGTTCGACAACCTCTATGGCTGCAAGGAATCGCTGGTTGACGCGATCCGTCGCGCCACTGACGTGATGCTGGCCGGCAAGGTTGCCTGCGTTGCCGGCTTCGGCGACGTTGGCAAGGGTTCGGCCGCTTCGCTGCGTCAGGGCGGCGCACGCGTGATGGTCACCGAAATCGATCCGATCTGCGCGCTGCAGGCCGCGATGGAAGGCTATGAAGTCGTCACGATGGAAGAAGCCATCAAGCGCTGCGACATCTTCGTGACCGCCACCGGCAACGAAGACGTCATCACCGCCGAGCACATGATGGCGATGAAGCCCATGACCATCGTGTGCAACATCGGCCACTTCGACAGCGAAATCCAGATCGCCGCTCTCGACAACTACAACTGGACCGAAGTGAAGCCGGGCACCGACCTCGTCGAATTCCCGGATGGCAAGCAGATCATCATTCTCGCCAAGGGCCGTCTGGTGAACCTGGGCTGCGCCACCGGCCACCCCAGCTTCGTGATGAGCGCCAGCTTCACCAACCAGACGCTCGCGCAGATCGAACTGTGGACCAAGAGCGAGAACTACAAGAACGACGTCTATGTGCTGCCCAAGCACCTCGACGAAAAGGTTGCAGCGCTTCACCTCGAAAAGCTGGGCGTGCAGCTGACCAAGCTGAGCAAGAAGCAGGCTGATTACATCGGCGTGCCTGAAGTTGGCCCGTTCAAGCCGGATCACTACCGCTACTAAGCGGGATTGATCCGCTCCCCCGCGAAGGCGGGGGCCTCCATCGCTCTGAGCTGATGGAGCCGGAACACGCAGAAGCCCCCGCTACCGTGCGGGGGCTTTTGTGCATTTGAAGGCACTTTCAAACGCCTGAGGCCCCCGCCTTCGCGGGGGCGCGCTTAACAAGTTGTGTGGCAATTGATGCAAGTTGCAGCGTCAACTTCAACACGCCGCATTGTAATTGTGCGGCGCACGCCGTAGCGAATACGCGATGCCGTTGCTTACCCAGACTGCACTGGTGCTGATCGGAGTGCTGCTTGCCGCGTGGACGGCGGGGGCGGGATGGTTCGTGCTTGATGCCCGCCGCCGTGCGCGCAAGGGCGAAGCGGTGCTGCGTCAGGCGCGCAAGCTGGGGCGGATGGTTGATGAATCGCCAGCGCTGCCGCTGCTGGTGCGCGCCGATGGCCGGATCGAAGGGCCTGCGCGGCTGGCCGGATGGCTCGGCTTCGATGCGATGCCGGGTTACCTGTCCGAACTCGACGCCGATGGCCGGGGCTTCGATGAAGTGCAACTCTCGCGGCTCAGCGATGCCGTGCGCAAGGCACAGAAGACGGGTGCACCGTTCCGCATGGCGCTCACGCCCAAAGGCGGCACCCGCAGCCTTGCCGCGCATGGCCACCTTGCCGATCCACAAGTATCGCCCGGTGGTTCGGCGCTCGTCTGGTTTTTCGATTTTTCTGAAAGTCAGGAGGAACTCGTCCGCCTGCGCGAGGAAACGCAAAGCGCCAAGTCTGACTTTGCGGGGCTTTCCGGCCTTATCGAAGCCGCACCCTTGCCGATGTGGTTCCGGGGGCCAGATCTAAAGCTGCGTCTGGTCAACAGCGCTTATGTAAAAGCCGTGGGCGCCGCCAGCGCCGAAGCGGTGATTGCGCAAGCGGTGGAACTGATCGAGCCGATCGATGGCCTCAGCGCAGCACAAGTGGCACGGCAGGCGCAATCACGCCGCGTGCCGGTGGAGCGTTCGCTCCTTGCGACGGTAAAAGGTCAGCGCCGCGCTGTGCGCGTGATCGACCTGCCGCTGGGCGAGGAAGGTGTTGCCGGGTACGCGGTGGACATTGAGGAAATGGAGGAACTCATCCGGCAGTTCCGCCGCTTCCGCGAAGCGCAACGTGAGATGCTCGATACGCTCTCAGCTGGCATCGCGCAGTTTGACGAAAAGCGGAACCTCGTTTTCGCCAACCAGCCGTTCCTGCGCATTTTTGGCGTGCCGCAGGCGTGGGTGGTGGATACACCGCCGTTCGACCGCGTGCTTGACCGGATGCGCGATGCAGGACGCCTGCCGGAAGTGCGCGATTTTCCCGAATGGCGGCGTGAACGGCAGGCATGGTTCCTTTCGCGCGTTCCGGTGGAGGAATCGTGGCACCTTTCGGGCGGCACGCATTTGCGCGTGGTGGGCCAGCCGATGCCCGATGGCGGGTTGCTGATGATCTTCGAGGATCGCACCGAACAGCTCCAGCTTTCCGCCACCCGCGACACACTGCTGCGCACCCGCACCGCCACGTTCGACAACTTGTTTGAATCGCTCGCCGTGTTTGCGCCCGATGGCAAGCTGCAGCTGTGGAACCGGCGCTTTGCTGCCGATTGGGCGCTGGAGGAGGACTTCCTTACCACCCACCCGCGCGCCGACGTCCTGCTCAACAAGCTGGCTCCACTGCTCAAGCGTCCCGCACAGATCGGCACCATCGCCCAAGTTATTCAGGCCGCTACGTTGGAGCGCAAGCAGCGCACCGGGCGGCTTACGCTAGCCGATGGGCGGCACCTTGCGCTGGCAGGAGTGCCGCTGCCTGACGGAAACGGTATGCTCACCGTTCTGGACATCACCGACAGCCAGAAGGCTGAAGCTGCGCTGCGCGAACGCAATGCTGCGCTGGTGGAAGCTGACGCGGTGAAGACCCGTTTTATCGCCAACATGAGTTACGAATTCCGCACGCCGCTTACCTCAATCGGTGGCTTTGCCGAACTGCTGCAAAGCGGCATCGCGGGTGAATTGACCGAGCAGCAGGATGAATACGTCGATGCAATTCTGTCCTCGGTTGAAAGGCTGGGCGAGCAGATAGAGAACGTCTTAGACCTGTCGCAAAGCGAAGCGGGCACCCTGCCGCTGGCGCAAGAGTCGGTTGAAGTGTTTCCGCTCTTGACTGAAGTCGTTACCGAACGGGGCGAGCGTCTGTCCGCCGCCGGGCTAACGCTCGATCTGCGCGGCGACAAATCCGCTGGCACCATCACCGGGGATGCCCGCCGACTGCGCCGCGCTTTTGGCCAGTTGGTCGACAATGCTATCGCCGCAACGCCCAAGGGCGGGCGCATTCTTGTCGAAGCGGGGCGCAAGAAGGGCGGGGCGGTGCAGGTGGTCGTTTCAGACAATGGCAGCGGCATGGAAGCTGCCGTGCTGGCCCGCGCGCTGGAAGGGTTGAAAGTCAGCGCCGATGGCAAGACTGTCGAACGCAGGCAAGGCCTTGGCCTGCCCCTGGTGCGCCAGTTGGTCGAAGCGCACGGCGGCACGCTTGAACTCATGTCCGAACCCGGCCTTGGCACAAGCGCCATCGTTGTCCTGCCATGATCATCGAACTTCCCGATCTCGCAGCGTCCGAGGCGCTTGCCCAGCGCATCGCGGCGGAACTGAAAACCGGCGACGTGGTGGCGCTTTCAGGCGGTCTTGGCGCTGGCAAGACCACGCTCGCACGCGGCATCATCGCAGCGCTGGGGTATCAGGGCGAAGTGCCAAGCCCCAGTTTTGCGATCATCGAACTTTACGATCCCCCCGCCGTTCGCCTGCCACTGGTCCATGCCGACTTTTACCGACTGAAAGACCCTGCCGAGGCCGAGGAGATCGGTCTCGACGACTATCGCCAAGGTGCGGCGATGCTGGCGGAGTGGCCAGAACATGCCGGTGGCTTCGCGCATGAACCTGCTTGTCTTTCGATCCTGCTGGAATCCACGGAAAACGGCAGACGGGCCATTGTAACTGCCGGTCCCAATTGGCTAGAGCGAGGCACATGGACCTGACCATTCCCCCGGGCGCTGAAGCCTTCCTCACGCAGGCAGGCTGGGGCGGTGCCGTGATTGAGCCTTTGCCGGGGGACGCTTCGTTCCGCCGCTATTTCCGCATCCGCCGTTCAACCGGCAACGCCATGCTGATGCATGCGCCACCACCCAACGAAGATCCCGAGCCGTTCCTGCGCGCGGCCAAATGGCTCGATGCCAATGCCCTGCGTGCGCCGCTTATCCTTGCCGAAGATGCCGAGCAGGGCTTTGTTCTGCTTGAAGATTTCGGCGACGTTCGGATGCGCGAGTACCTCGATGCCTGGCCGCAGGACGAAGAGGAAGTCTATCGCAACGCCGTCGATGCCCTGCTGCAACTGCGAAAGCTGCCGCCGGGGCCTTTCACTGCCTACAGCCTTGCCGAGTATCAGCGCGAGGCGAGCCTGTTTGTCGATTGGTATGTGCCTGCGCGGGGGCTTTATGTCGACAGCCGCAGCTGGGCGAACGCATGGGGAGCGGTGATCTCGCAACTCCTGCCACGCCAGCGTCCCGGCGTGACCGTGCTGCGTGATTATCACGCGGAAAACGTGATGCTGCTCGGTGGGTTGGAAAAGCAGGGCCTGCTCGATTTTCAGGACGCCCTGGTGGGCCATCCGGCGTACGATCTCGTGTCGTTGCTGCAAGATGCCCGGCGCGATGTTTCGCCCGAACTCGAAGCGCGCATGCTGGACTATTACATGCAGAAATCGGGTGAGGGTGAGGAGTTTCTTGCTGATTACGCGCGCCTTGGTGCGCAGCGTAATGCCAAGATCGTCGGCATTTTCGTGCGGCTGTGGAAGCGCGACGGCAAGCCGCGCTATCTTGATTACATCCCGCGCGTATGGGCGCTGCTGGAGCGTGATCTGGCCCACCCGGCGCTTGCACCGGTGGCAGAATGGTTCGCAACGCATGTCCCGGCAGAGCTTCGCGCCGCTGGCGGTGGCCGGTTCGAGCCATGACCAAGCCGCTGGCAAGCGATGTGGCAATGGTGCTTTCAGCCGGGCTTGGCAAGCGGATGCGCCCGCTCACCGCTTCACGCCCCAAGCCCCTGGTGCAAGTGGCTGGAAAGCCGCTGATCGATCATGCGCTGGACAAGCTGGAGGAAGCTGGCGTCGCCCGCGCGGTGGTCAACGTCCACTATCTCGCCGATGCGATGGAGGCCTATCTTGCCCAGCGACAGGTTCCGGCCATCAGTATTTCTGACGAGCGTGTCACACTGCTGGAAACCGGCGGTGGCATGGTCAACGCGTTGCCGCTGATCGGCACTGATCCGTTTTTCTGCCTAAACTCGGACAATATCTGGCTTGATGGCCCACGTGATGTTTTCGCGCACCTTTCAGACCACTGGGACGCCGAGACGATGGACGCGCTGCTACTGCTGGTGCCGCACGCCCGCGCATTCAACTATCGCGGCAAGGGTGATTTCCACATGGACGCGGTTGGCCGCATCTCGCGTCGGCGCACGGGGCGCGTCGCACCGTTCATCTACAGCGGCATCCAGATCGTCTCGCACCGCCTGCTGCGCGATGCGCCCGAAGGGGCGTTCGGCACGATGACCCTGTGGCAGCGCGCGATTGAGGAGGGGCGGCTCTATGGCGTGTCGCATCAGGGCCTGTGGTATGAAGTGGGCGAACCGCAGATGATCGCGCCCACCGAGGCGGCACTCAGGTCCGATTGATGGGCGACGAGCCCCTTCCCAAGCGTCCGCGTGTATGGTCAATTGCTGCGCACCGTGGCTTTGCCGATGCGCTGGTGGCGGGCCTGATCCCACGCTACCGCGAAGATCGCTTCGGTTTGGCAAGGCTCACGCTGCTGCTGCCCAGCCAGCGTGCGGTGCGCACGATTACCGAAGCATTCGTCCGCGCCAGCGGCGCAGGGCTGCTTCTGCCCCGTATGGCCGTGGTCGGCGACCTTGATCTGGATGAGACGTTAGGCCCGCTGCTTGATCCCATCGGGGCAGGGGCGGACATTCCCGCCGCCGTCGATCCCACCTTCCGGCTTCTGCGTCTCGCCGCGCTGTTGAGCGCAGAACTGGGCGATGAGGCACCGGGCGAGGCCGCGCTGATCCGGCAGGCCAAAGGTATCGCGCAAGGCATAGACCGCCTGCTTGTCGAAGGCGTTCGCGTTGAAGACATGCTGGACGAAACCGTCGTCGGCATCGCAACAGAACTGTCAGAACACTGGCAGGATGCCACGCGCCTCTTCGCCACGGTCTTTGCCAAGTGGCAGTTCGAACTTCAGGAACTGGGGCGGGTCGATGCGCCCGAACGCCGCAACCGCCTGCTCGATCATGCTGCGCAAAGCTGGAAGGGCTGCCCGCCCAAACATCCCGTCATTGCCGCAGGCGTGACCTCGGCCTCTCCCGCCGTGGCAAAGCTGCTGCGCGTGGTGGCCGATATGCCGGATGGAGGTGTGATACTTCCCGATCTCGACCTCGCGCTGGACGCTGAGGTGTGGGACGCGCTCGGCTCGGCAGGTGGCCCCGATGGCGCAGTGTTTGAACGCGGCGATGTGGTGACCCATCCGCAGTATCACCTGAAGCTGCTGCTCAACCGCATGGGCATCGCGCGCGACGAGGTAGAGCCGTGGCATCGCTCCGGCCTTTCGCCCGCACCGCCAGAGCGCAGCCGCGCGATTTCCAACTTGTTCCTCCCGCCCGAAGCGAGCGCCGCGTGGGTTTCGCTCGAAGCCAAGGATCGCCGCCTTGCGGGCGTGCGCGTGATGGACAGCGCAAACCCTGAGGAGGAAGCGCAAGCCATCGCCATTCTGGTGCGTGAGGCGCTGGCAGAACCGGAACGCCGCGTTGCGGTCATAACGCCTGACCGAAGCCTCGCCGCCCGCGTCGTCGCGCATCTTGCGCGCTGGAACGTGGTGGCCGATGACACCGCTGGTCGCCCCCTGCCGCAGACCGCCGCTGGGCGCGTGCTGCTGCAACTTGCCGAACTTGTGGCCGAACGCGCCGCGCCGGTGCCGCTGCTCGCCCTGCTCAGCCATCCGCTGGTCCAGCCAGGTGAGGGGCGTGTAATCTGGCTTGAACGCGTCCGCCAGCTTGATCTGATCTTGCGCGGGCCAAGGCCGGGGCCGGGGCTTCCCGCCATCCGGCAGCGTGTTGAGGAATATGAACGCCGCCATCCCGGCCTCACCGAATGGTGGTCTGGCGTCGAGGATCTGCTGTTCCCGCTCGTCGCGCTCGAAGGCGAGATCACGCTCGACGCTGCGCTCATCGCGCTGTCCGAAGCTGGCGAGGCACTGTGCGGCACGGGCCTGTGGGCGCAGGCCGATGGCCGCTGCCTCGCGCAGTTCATTGAGCGCTGGCGTGAGGCGACAACAGCCGCCCCCACGCTGCTGGCGGCTGAGGAACTGCCTGCGCTGCTGCGCGATGCGATGGAGGACGTCTCTGTCCGTCCGCCCTACGGCGGCCACCCGCGCCTTGCCATCTACGGCCTGCTCGAAGCGCGGATGAGTCGCGCCGATCTGGTGATCTGCGGTGGCTTGACCGAAGGCACATGGCCGGGCCGTCCAGCGCCCGATCCGCTGCTTGCGCCGCCGGTGCTGCGCGCGCTCGGCATTCCCGGCGCCGATTTCCGCATCGGCCTGTCTGCGCACGATCTTGCCGCTGCATTGGGCGCGCCCGAAGTGGTGCTGAGCCATGCGCAGCGCGATGCTACCGGCCCGGTCATCCCCTCACGCTTTCTGCTGCGCATCCACGCCATGTTGGGCGAGCAACTGCGCTATGAAACTCGCGCGGTGGAACTCGCACAGGCACTAGCCAACCCGGCCCCAGCGCCTGCACACCCGCGCCCGCATCCCATGCCCACCGCCGAACAGCGCAAGGTCGACATCGCCGTCACCGCGCTGGATCGTCTGCGCGGCGATCCCTACCAGTTCTATGCTTCGGCCATCCTGTCCTTACGCAGCCTCGATCCAGTCGACGCTGATCCCACGCCCGCATGGAAAGGCACCGCCGTTCACAAAATCCTGCAGGATTGGCACGAGGCGGGCGGCGTTCCCGGAGAGCTGATCCCGCTGGCTGAACGCAAGTTCGATGAAATGAGCGCGCACCCGTTCATGCGCGCCATGTGGAAACCCCGTCTGATCGATGCGCTGCACTGGATCGAGGAAGAGACGGACCGCCTTGCAGGCGAGAACCGCGAAGTGCTGGCCATCGAAAGGAAGGGCGGAATGCGCATCGATGGCATCCGTATCCACGGTCAGGCGGACCGCATCGACAAGCTGGCGGACGGCACAATCGCTATTGTGGATTACAAGACGGGAATGCCCCCATCGGGCCGCATGGTGCAGGAAGGGTACGCCTTGCAACTCGGCCTGATTGGCATGATTGCGGCGCGAGGCGGCATCGATGGTGTGAAGGGTGAACCTGCGCGGTTCGAATACTGGTCACTGGGCCGCAACAAACAGCGCGGCTTCGGCTACATGGATAGCCCGGTCCTCGAAGGCCGCAAGAAGTCTGGCCTCCCGCTCGACCAGTTCCTGCCCGAAACCGAACGCTTCCTGCGCGAGGCTATTGCCCGCTGGCTGCTCGGTAGCGAACCCTTCACAGCGCGCCTCAATCCTGATTTGCCGGGCTACGCCGATTACGACCAGTTGATGCGCCTCGACGAATGGCAAGGCCGCGAAGGGGAAGGCGAGCCATGAGCAAGGTCTACCCGCTCAAGGACAATCAGGCACACGCCGTCCACCCGCAGCGCACGGTCTGGCTTTCGGCTTCGGCAGGCACGGGCAAGACTCAGGTGTTGTCCGCCCGCGTGCTGCGCCTGCTGTTGCAGGATGGTGTGGAACCGGAACAGATTCTTTGCCTTACCTTCACCAAGGCGGGTGCGGCGGAAATGGCCACGCGCGTCAACGAAGTGCTGGCGGGATGGGTGCGGATGGACGACACGCGCCTCGCCAAGGATCTCATTGCCATCGGCGCGCCGTTCGGCCCCGAAACTGTCGCCCGCGCGCGCAGCCGCTTTGCCGCCGTGCTTGATTGCCCCGGTGGAGGCCTTCGCATCGAGACGATCCACGCCTTCTGCCAGTGGTTGCTTGCCTCTTTCCCGGTCGAAGCGGGCCTGCGCCCCGGCACCCGCGCAATGGAAGACCGCGACCGCGCGTTGCTGGTCCGTCAGGTGCTGGCCGAACTGCTGGTCAGCGCCGAGCAGCATGGCGACGAATCTCTGATAGACAACCTCGCCACCCTCTCACGCCGGATGGGCGAGGATCAGGTGGAAACATTCCTGCTCCGCTGCGCTGGCGCACTTGAACTGTGGCAGGGCACTGGCGCATGGCAACCGCCACTGCGCCCACGCATCAACCGCGTGATCGGGCTGGACGAAGGCGACGGCCCTGAAAGCCTCGCTGCGATGTGTTCTGACGATGCGTTCGACGTGCAATCAGTGCGTCGCTGCATGGAAATGAATGCTGCGTGGGGCACCAAGGGCGGTATCGAAACCGCAAATCTGCTGGGTGACTGGATCGCCGCAACCTCTGACCAACGCCTTGCCGATTTCGCCAGCCTGAAATCTGCGTTTCTAACCGCGAAGGACGAGCCGCGCTCGACCGCCAACATTGAGAAGAAGCAGCCCGACTACCCGGGCTATGCGGCACGGGTGATTGCCTGCATTGAAGCGGTCAAAGCACGCAAATCTCAGCTAGATCTGGCAGACCTGCTCGACATCGCGCTCACCGTTGGCCGGCGTTTCGCCCTCGCATGGGATGCCGCCAAGGCGCGCGAGGGCTTCATCGATTTCGATGACCAGATACGCACCGCCGCGGAATTGCTGACCAAACGCACCAGTGCCGAATGGATTCGGTTCAAGCTCGACCGTCGCTTCGACCATATCCTTGTGGACGAGGCGCAGGATACCAACGCCTCGCAGTGGGACATCGTGCTCGAAGGGTTGGTGTCGGACTTCTTCACCGGCGAAGGCCAGCGCGGCCCGGCCATTCGCACGCTGTTCGTAGTGGGCGATTACAAGCAGGCGATCTTCGGTTTTCAGGGCACCAGCCCCGAAAACTTCGCCCGCGCCAGCCACAAGGTCCGCGCCCAACTGGCCGATGTGGCTGAAATCCTGCGCGATCCTGACCGCAAGCTGCTCGAACTCGGCCTCGGCCAATCCTTCCGCACCGCGCGCCCGATCCTCGATTTCGTCGATGCCGCCATCGATCACATCGGCTGGGACCGGCTCGGTCTGGAAAACAAGCCCGAACGCCACGTCGGCCTCGACATCCCCGGCACGGTCGGCATGTGGCGCGTGGTGGGCGATGATGCGCCCGAAGAGGAAGAGACGGGCGAGGGTGCGGGCGACGAGGGTGCGGAAAGTTGGCTTTCGCGGCCAGACCGCAAGCTGGCGGATCAGATCGCGCTGCAAGTCAAAGGCTGGATCACAAGTGGCTTCCCGCTCAGCAAGGGCGGACCCAAAGTTGCTGGTCCCGGTGACGTGATGATCCTTGTGCGCAAGCGCAAGGAACTGGCCGGACTGATCGTCGCGCGGCTCCATGCGCGCGGTGTGCCCGTCGCAGGTGTTGACAGGTTACGTTTAGGTGCGCCTCTGGCCGTCAAGGATCTGGTGGCCGCGCTGCGCTTTGCCGCGCAGCCGCTAGATGACCTGAACCTTGCGTCATTGCTGGTTTCCCCGCTGATCGGCTGGTCGCAGGAAGACTTGCTTGAACATGGCTATCGCAAGCGCGGCGTGCGCCTGTGGGACAAGCTGCGCCACGATCACCAGCCCTTCGCCGCGCAAACCACCGAAAAACTGCTCGGTCTGCTGAACCGTGCAGACTACGATCCGCCACAAGTCTTGCTGCACTGGTTGCTGGTCGGCCCGTGGGGCGGCCGGTCAAAGCTGGTCGCGCGGTTGGGGCGTGAGGCAAACGATCCCATCGACGAATTGCTAAACGCAGCGATGGCGTATGCCAGCGCCAATGTCCCCAGTCTCGTCGGGTTCCTGCAATGGTTTGACGCGGGCGAAGGTGAATTGAAGCGTGAGGCGGGCAGGGCGGAAGGTCTGGTCCGCGTAATGACTGTGCACGGATCGAAGGGCCTGCAGGCACCTATCGTGATTCTGGCCGATGCGGCGGATGATCCCGATGCCTCGCGTCCGCGCGAGCTTGAATTGATCGAAGATGTTCTTGGCCATTGCCGCAAGGTTCCGCTGCCTTCGCTGCGCAAGGAGGAGAAAGCTCCGGCTGTCCTTGAAGCCGAGGCTGAAGCAGCGCGGGCAGAGCGTGAGGAGCACTGGCGCTTGCTCTATGTGGCGATGACTCGTGCCGAAGAAGCGCTGTTCATCGCCGGAGCCAAGGGCAAGAAGCGCAAGAAGAGCGGCGGTGAACTGCCCGAGGACAGTTGGTACGCGCAGTTGGAACAACTGTTCGCCGATGATTGGCGTGAAGACGCGCTGTGGGGCGGCATCCGCCAGATCGGTGGCCCGCCGCCGCTTGCCGCGACCAAGGCTGATGTTGCCGCAGCGTCACGCTCGATCCTTCCAGACGTTCTGCTGACCCCCATCGGCCCTGAACCGCGCCCGCCACGTCCGCTTGCGCCGTCTTCGCTGGGTGAGGACGATGCGTCCGATCCTCCAGCATCGCCGGGACCGCACGCGATGCTGGCGGCGCGGCGTGGCACGTTGATGCACCGCCTGATCGAGCGCTTGCCGGAGCTTGCCGTTGAAGACCGCCGCGCTGCTGGTGTGACATGGTTGGCGCGAACCGATGATGCGTTCGATGCGTCCGAGCAGGCCGCGATGGTCGATTCCGCGCTTGCCGTGCTTTCGCATCCCGGCTGGACTGATGTGTTCGGCCCGGATTCGCTGGCCGAAGTGCCACTTGCTGCCGTTGTCGGCGGGCGTGTGGTCAGTGGCACGGTGGACCGGCTGGTGATCGGCAAAGACCGCATCCGCATCGTGGATTTCAAGACTGCGCGGCGTCCCCCGGCGTCAATCGCGGCGGTTCCGATGGCCTATATCCGCCAGATGGCGGCCTATGTTGCGGCGTTAGAGGTGATCCATCCCGGCCTGCAGGTTGAGGCGGCGTTGCTCTATACCCACACGCCTGAACTGTTCGTTCTGCCCGATGATCTGATCGCGGCGCAAAAGCTGCGCCTTGCCGGGGTTCAGGAATCCTTTGCGGGCTGATCGCTTGCACCGCGCCACGCAGTGCCTAGATTGCCTTTAACCATTCAGGAGTTCATCACAATGTCGACCAAGGCCGTAACCGACGCCACTTTTGCCACCGAAGTGCTGGGCAGCAGCAAGCCGGTGCTTGTCGATTTCTGGGCGGACTGGTGCGGCCCGTGCAAGATGATCGCACCCGCGCTTGAAGAAATCTCGGAAGAGCTTTCTGACCAGGTCGAGATCGTAAAGGTCGACATCATGGAAAACACCGACACCGCCAGCCAGTTTGGCGTGCAGTCGATCCCGCTGATGATCCTGTTCAAGGATGGCAAGCCGGTTGCCCAGAAGCTTGGCGCTGCACCGAAGAGCCAGCTCAAGGGTTGGCTGGAAAGCGTCCTCTAAGCCCAACACCGCAACACACGTCGTGCGCCCCCGCGAAGGCGGGGGCCTCAGGCGTGTAACGAAACTTTGCCTTACGACGAATCAACACCCCGCTCTCGCCAACCGGCAGCGCGGGGTGTTTTATATCAGGCGACTTCGCGTTCGCGCACCGGCTCCAGCGCTTCGCTGACCGCTGCCAGAAACTCATCGGTCGCGCGATCCCAATTGTAGCGCGCGCCCTGTACTGCGGCTCCGATGCGGTCGCAGCGCAGCGCTTTGTTGATCGCCAGCGCCAGATCATTGTCCAACGCGCCAATCTGCATTGGCAGATCGTCAGCCGGGCCGTATCCGCGCGTTCCAATGACATCCAGCGGGCCGGGAACGGGGAAGCCCGCCACCGGCAACCCGCAGGCCAGCGCCTCGATCATCACCAATCCAAATGTGTCTGTCTTGCTTGGGAATACGAAGACATCGGCGGAGGCATAGGCGCTGGCAAGGTCTTCGCCATGCAATGCGCCAAGAAACACGGCATCGGGATAGGCCACTTTCAGGCGCGCCATATCCGGCCCGTTGCCGACGACCACCTTGGTTCCCGCCACATCGGCATCTAAAAACGCCGTGAGGTTCTTTTCAATCGCGACCCGGCCAACGTTCAGCATGATCGGGCGCGGCAGGTCAGCCAGCGCTGCCAGCGGCTCGTGTCCCGGGCGAAACAGCTGCCGGTCAATCCCGCGCGTCCACAGGCGCGTGTGGTGAATACCCTGCACGGCAAGTTCAGCGCCCAGTGTAGGCGTGGAAACCAGCACGGCCCGGCTCGATCCGTGAAACCGGCGCATCAGGGGCCAGAAGTGATCGGCGGAAAGCCCCGTGCGCACCGCTGCATATTCCGGAAAGCGCGTGTGGAAAGCGCTGGTAAACGGCACTCGATTAGCCTTGCACCAGCTCCGCGCGCTCCAGCCAATGGGGCCTTCGGTGGCAATATGCACCACATCGGGCGCGAAATCGGCCAGCGTGCGGCGCGTGCCAAAACGCGGTGCCATAGCAAGACGGATCTCGCTGTAACCGGGCAGGGGCATGGTGAGGAACTGGCCGGGCGTGATCAGCTCGATCTCGTGCCCGCGCGCAGCGAGCCGGTCGACCGTTGCTGAAAGCGTGCGGACCACGCCGTTGACTTGCGGGTGCCAGGCATCAGTGCAGATCGCGATTCTCATGCTGGTTCCTCCTCAAGCGCCGGAATGGGCTTCAGCACGGCCTTTACCGCTGCCGCCCTGCGCGTTTCCTCGGCCCAATCAATGATGGTGATTTCGCCGAACTGGTCTTCGGCCAGCGCGGTGCAGCTTTCGACCCAATCACCGTCGTTATAATAGGTGATGTCGCCGATCTGGCGGATCTCGGCGCAGTGGATGTGGCCGCAGACCACGCCATCCACGCCCATGTCGCGTGCAGCGTGCGCCACCGCTTCCTCGAAATCGCACACGAACTGGACCGCGTTCTTCACGCGCATCTTCAGATAAGACGACAGCGACCAGTATGGCATCTTGAACTGGCGACGGATCATGTTGACCCACACGTTCGCCCGCAGCAGCACCGAATAAGCCTTGTCGCCCAGAAACGCGAGCCAGCGGGCATAGAGCACCACACCGTCGAACCCGTCGCCATGCGTGACCAGCAAGCGGCGGCCGTCGGCAGTCTCGTGAATCATGTCGAGCGCCAGTTCCACGCCGCCAAAGCTCATCCCGGCATAAGGGCGCAGCATCTCGTCATGGTTGCCCGCAATCAGGATCACCCGCGTCCCGCGATGCGCCATCTTGAGGATGCGGCGGATCACTTCGTTGTGCGCATCGGGCCAGTACCAGCCCTTGCTCAGCCGCCAGCCATCGACGATGTCGCCCACCAGATAGAGCGTTTCGCACTCAATCGCCGCCAGAAAATCCAGCAGCAGCGCCGCATTGCAGCCCCGCGTGCCAAGGTGGACGTCAGAAATCCACACGGTGCGGTACTTCCGCTTGGGTCGGAAACCGCGGGGTTCGGGCAGATCAAGCCACGCGGGGATGGAGGAGCTGAGTTCAGCGGCGGTCTTGAACAGGGTCTTGCCGTCATGCTTGGCACGGGTAGCCATAAGCGCACCTCTTTCGATGTCAGGCCGCTTTGGCGGATTCGCATTGCGCGCGTGTGGCACTGTGTAACCTCGATGAAACACATGGAGAACGAAACATGACATGGGAGCGTGACGCGGGCGCATTGACGCGCTAGAGAATCGCGCGATGCTCACCAGCCTTTCGATCCGCAATGTCGTGCTCATCGAAGCGTTAGACCTGTCGTTCTCCGGCGGGCTGGGCGTGCTGACGGGTGAAACCGGCGCGGGCAAGTCGATCCTGCTCGATGCGCTGGGCCTCGTGCTGGGTGACCGCGCGGACAGTGGCCTTGTGCGCGGGGGTGAAGCTCAGGCCAGCGTTACCGCCACGTTCGAGTTCGATCGCCTGCCCGAAACGATCCGCCACGCACTGGGCGAAGCGGAAGTGGACCTTGAGCCGGGCGAGCCCCTGATCGTCAAACGCAGGCTCAAGGCCGACGGCGGATCAAAGGCCTTCATCAACGATCAGCCCGTGGGTGTGGCCCTGTTGCGCGAGATCGCGCGCAGTCTTGTCGAACTCCACGGCCAGCACGATGATCGCGGCCTCGTCAACGCGCGCGGGCATCGCGCGCTGCTCGATCGCTATGCCGGCGCGGATTCGGCGGGCGTCGAAACTGCATGGATCAAGTGGCGCAAGGCTGAAGACGCACTCCACGCAGCGCAGGCCCGCGTAACGAAGGCTGCAGAAGAACAAGACCTGCTGCTTGCTCACCTCGCCGAACTCACAACACTCGCCCCAGAGCCTGGCGAGGAAGAGGAACTGGCAGGCCAGCGCGCCGATATGCAAAAGGGTGAGCGGCTTTCGGGCGATCTCGTCGAACTGCAACGCCTCTGGGAAGGCTCGGACTCCGCGCTCGCCACCCTGCGCAGCGCAGCGCGGCGGCTTGACCGGATTGCCGCCGAACATCCGATGCTGGCCGAAGCGTTGGAAGCGCTGGACCGTGCCGTGATCGAAGCGGGGGAGGCCGAAGACAAGCTCGCCCGCGCTGCCGAACTGCTCTCGCACGATCCGGCCATGCTCGACCGGATCGAAACGCGCCTGTTCGATCTTCGCGCCGCAGCCCGCAAGCACAACTGCACGGTCGATGAACTGCCGCACAAGATGCACGAAATGCGCGCCGCGCTCGATGCCATCGAAGGCGGTGAGGCGCAGATTGCGGGCCTTGAACGCACCGCGCGCGAGGCTGCGCTGGACTATCAGGCCAAGGCCGAAACGCTCTCCGTCTTGCGCGCCGAGGCTGCGCGCAGGCTCGACAAGGCCGTCGCTGCCGAACTTGCGCCGCTCAAGCTTGATGCCGCCAAGTTCCACACCGCCGTCCTGCGCCTGCCCGAAGATCGCTGGGGCGCGGGCGGAATTGATGCGGTTGAATTCCTGATCTCCACCAACCCCGGCGCCGATTTCGCGCCCTTGGGCAAGATCGCCTCGGGCGGCGAACTCTCGCGCTTCATCCTCGCGCTCAAGGTTGCGCTGGCGGAAGAGGGCGGGGCGGCCACGATCGTCTTCGACGAAATCGACCGGGGCGTAGGCGGTGCGGTGGCCAGCGCTATCGGTGACCGGTTGGCCCGCCTTGCCAGCGGTGGGCAACTGCTTGCTGTTACGCACAGCCCGCAAGTCGCCGCGCGCGGCGACCGGCACTACATGATCGCCAAATCCTCCGAAGGCACCGTCACGCGCACCTCGGTCGGCCTGCTTGATGCAGCGGCACGCAAGGAGGAAATCGCGCGGATGCTCTCCGGCGCGGAAGTCACCGCAGAGGCCCGCGCACAGGCCGATCGCCTGCTGGAAAAGGCGTGATGTTCGCGCGGCGAACGGTGCTGGCGGGCGCTGCCGCAGCACTTCTGGTTGCAAGGAAAGGTCTGGCGATGGAAGAGATCGAGCCCGAAAACGTTTATGCCATCATCGGCCAGATGATGGCTGCCCCCGGCAACCGCGAGGAACTGATCGGCTATCTGGGCGAAGGTTCACAGGGCATGCCGGGCAACCTCGCCTACCAAATCTGGCGCGACAAGGGCGACGAGAACAGCATCTGGATCACCGAAGTCTGGCGCGACGAAGCCTCGCACAAAGCGAGCCTCGGTTTGCCGCAAGTGCAGGAGGCCATCCGCAAGGCCCGCCCGATCATCGCGGGCTTCGGGGCGAGGGCTGAGGTGGAGCGGGTTGGGGACCAGCGTTGAGCGTTGAGATTACCGAAGCCGATGCCGCCAACGAACTCATGCGGCTGGCCCGGCAGATCGCCAAGCACAACCGGCTCTACCATGCCGAGGATTCGCCCGAGATTTCGGACGCGGAGTATGATGCGCTCGTCCGGCGCAATGCAGAGCTTGAAGCCGCCTATCCGCACCTGATCCGGCCCGACAGCCCCAGCGCCCAAGTCGGCCATGAGGTCGCTGCCTCGCCCTTGGGCAAGGTGGCGCACGAGGTTCGGATGATGAGCCTCGACAACGCCTTTACCGACGAGGAAGTCGAGGAATTCGTCGCGCGCGTCCGGCGCTTCCTTGCGCTGCCCGACGATGCTGAAGTGGTGATGACGGCTGAAGACAAGATCGACGGTCTTTCCTGCTCGCTGCGCTATGAAAACGGAAGGTTGGTTCGTGCTGCCACGCGCGGTGACGGGCAGGTGGGCGAGGATGTGACAGCCAATGTCGCGCACATCGCCGACATTCCGCAGGAATTGAAAGGCGCTGGCCTGTTCGATATCCCCGCCATCTTCGAAATCCGCGGCGAGGTCTATATGGCCAAGGCCGACTTCCTCGCGCTCAACGCCCGCCAGGCCGAGAGCGGAGACAAGATCTTCGCCAACCCGCGCAATGCCGCCGCCGGATCGCTGCGCCAGAAGGACGCCAGTGTCACCGCCAGCCGCCCCTTGCGGTTCCTCGCCCACGGATGGGGCGCGGCGAGCGAGGTTCCTGCCAGCGCCCAGTATGAGATGATGCGCAAGATCGCGGACTGGGGCGTGCCCGTCTCGCCGCTGCTGGTCCGCTGCTCGTCAGCCGCAGAGATGGTCGCGCACTACCGCAGCATCGGCGCGCAGCGCGCGGATCTGCCCTATGACATCGATGGCGTGGTCTACAAGGTCGACCGGCTCGATTGGCAGGATCGCCTCGGTTTCGTCGCCAAGGCGCCACGATGGGGCATCGCGCACAAGTTTCCCGCCGAACGCGCCGAAACCACGCTTGAAGCCATCGACATTCAGGTGGGACGCACCGGCAAGTTGACGCCGGTGGGACGCCTCAAGCCGGTACTGGTCGGCGGAGTCACCGTCACCAACGTCACCTTGCACAACCGTGACGAGATCGGCCGCCTTGGGGTGCGCGTGGGGGACCGCATCGTGCTCCAGCGCGCGGGCGACGTGATCCCGCAAGTGGTCGAGAACCTGACGCGCGACGAGCCCCGCGAGCCTTACCATTTCCCCGACCATTGTCCCGAATGCGGCTCCGAAGCCGTGGCCGAAGAGGGCGAAGTCGATGTGCGCTGCACCGGCGGGTTGATCTGCCCGGCCCAGCGCGTCGAACGGCTCAAGCACTTCGTCAGCCGCGCCGCGCTCGATATCGAGGGGCTGGGCGAGAAAACTATCGTCGAATTCTTCCAGCTTGGCTGGCTGGAAAGCCCCGCCGACATCTTCCGGCTGCGTCAGCGGCGCAGCGATATCGTCGGGCGCGAAGGCTGGAAGGACAAGTCTGTGGACAACCTGTTGGCAGCCATCGAAACCAAACGCGAACCCGACGCCGCTCGGCTGCTCTTCGGCCTCGGCATCCGCCACGTCGGCGCAGTGACGGCGCGCGATCTGCTGAAGCGCTTCGTAACGCTGCCAGCGCTGCGTGAAGCGGCTGAAGCAACGCATTCCTCCCCCCACGGGGGAGGGGGACCAGCGAAGCTGGTGGAGGGGCACCCAAAGGACGAAACCCCCTCACCGCACGTGCCCCTCCACCATCCTGCGGATGGTCCCCCTCCCCGTGCCGGGGAGGAATTGCTCTCCATCGACGGCGTCGGCCCCGTCGTCGTCGAGGCGCTTGGCGACTTCTTCCATGAACCCCACAACATCGCCGTCTGGGAAGACCTGCTCTCCGAAGTTGCCCCGCCGCCCTATGTGGTGGAGACGAAGGACAGCGCCGTGGCCGGAAAGACCATCGTCTTCACCGGCAAGCTCGAAACCATGAGCCGCGACGAGGCCAAGGCCCAAGCCGAAGCACTGGGCGCGCGCGCTGCCGGTTCGGTATCGGCCAAGACAGACCTGGTGGTTGCAGGCCCCGGTGCAGGATCGAAGCTGAAGCAGGCTGCAGCGTTGGGCATAGATGTAATCGACGAAGCGGCATGGGCCGAAATCGTCCGGCAAGCGGGGTAGGGGCGTGGCCTTTCACACATGGTGGCTCTTCGTCGTCACCGTATTCTTCATTTCCGGCTCGCCCGGTCCCAACATGCTCCATGTGATGAGCCGCAGCGTGCAGCTTGGCCTGCGGCGGACACTTTATGCAATGGCGGGCTGCTTCCTGGCCGTCGTCAGCCTGCTGACAGCATCGGCGCTCGGCCTTACGGCTTTGCTCAGTGCTTTGCCGGGGGCTTTCACGGTGTTGCGTGTGCTAGGCGCGGGCTATCTGCTGTGGTTGGGGTACAAGGCGTGGACCGCCCGCCCTGAAGTGGTCGAACCCGGCGTTGGGCGGGCTGCTCCGGCAATTTCCAACGTGCAGATATTCCGCACCGCTTTTGGCGTTGGTATCTCCAACCCCAAGGCGCTGCTGTTCGCCGCTGCGTTTCTTCCCCAGTTCATTGACGCGAGCCGCCCGGAACTGCCGCAGTTCGGGATTATGGTCCTGACCTTCGGAGTCATCGAAATCTCGTGGTTCTTCATCTACGCGCTGGGTGGCCGGTCCATTTCCCGAGCGTTGACCCGACCCAGCCTGCAGACGTTGTTCAACCGAGTGACTGGAGGTATCTTCGTTGCGTTTGGGATCGGTATGCTGGCATCGCGTAGCTGAGCGACGGGAGAACGTGATGCTTGACGCCCTTGCTGCAATCGCCGCCGAAGCAGGCACGCTGCTGAAAGCGCGCAAGCAGACTATCGCCGTGGTTGACGGTTCCACGGGTGGCCTGATTTCGGCCAGCCTGCTTGCCATACCCGGAGCGTCGGCCTTCTATCTGGGCGGCGGGGTGATCTACACGCTCAAAGGAAGGCGCATTGTCCTCGGCCACGAACCCGGCTCGCTGCGCGGCTTCACCTCGGCGACCGAGGGCTATGCGCTGGCGCAGGCCCGCCTAATTCGCGAACGCTATGGCGCGGATTGGGGCATTGCCGAAACGGGTGCTTCGGGCGGTAGCGCGCATCCACTTGGCGTGGCCTCAGGCACCAGCGCTATTGGTGTGGTCGGCCCGGAGGGCTTCGAGGCGTCGACACTGGTCGTGACCGAGAGCAATGACCGTCTTGAAAACATGCAGATGTTTACACAGGGGGCCTTGCTGCTGTTGCGCGACACACTGATTGCGCAATCGCACCCCTGAACGAATTACTGCCACTTCGCCCCGTCTGTCAGTCCGCCCATACGACTCAAACGGATGCTCCCGCCAGCGCGGCGGCGCAGCCACAGGATCGACCAGTCGCCGCGCACCATTCGCGCTGCCAGCCTGAGGCCCGCCTTGCGATAGGCGGCGCGCACCGCAGCTTCCTGCGTCTCCAGCAACCCCGCCAGCAGCACCGAGCCGCCCGGCACCACAGCGCGGGCGAAATCCGGGGCCAGTTCCACCAGCGGCCCGGCGAGAATGTTTGCGATGAGCAGATCATAGGGCGCGGCGGCATGCAGCAAGGCATGGTCCATGCCCGGCGCTATGACCATCGCCATGCGGCCCGCGCCGTCACCC
Source organism: Novosphingobium sp. (assembly GCF_030696665.1). Classification (GTDB taxonomy): domain Bacteria; phylum Pseudomonadota; class Alphaproteobacteria; order Sphingomonadales; family Sphingomonadaceae; genus Novosphingobium. The sequence goes on along the minus strand of NZ_JAUYRV010000046.1, from coordinate 283,218 downwards.
AGTGCGATGCCGTTATTTGCGGCGTTCTCTGCCACAACCGGCGCGCAGACCGCGTCGATGTCGCTGGCGATGGCGCGGGAGCCGGGCCACAGATGCAAGCCCGCAAAGCCCAGCAGTCCAGTGCCGGTGCCGATATCGGCCAGATTGCGCACGGTCACGCCCTGTCGCTTCATGTGGCTCAACATGGCAAGGCACCCGGCAGTGGTCGCGTGCTGGCCTGTGCCAAAAGCCTGGCTGGCCGGGATCACGAAATCGCGCACACCCGGCTGCGCTAGCGGTGGATACTCTGGGGTGTGGACGTAAAACACACCCTCGCGGATCGGCTCTACGCCCTGCTGGCTGAGCGTCACCCAGTCTTCTTCGGGCAGTTCCTCTACCTGCAACTGGGGCGGCGTGCCTTCGAACAGGTCGGCAATGGCGTTCTGGTCGGCCTTGGTCGGCTTTCGTGCCATCCATGCTTCAAGCTGCCAATCGTCGGGCTTGTCTTCGGCGATCTCGCTACCGGCGATCACGATGTCATGATCCCAGTCCCACGCGTCCTCATGTGCGACGAGCGCGGCCTGCACGACATCGCGTGGGGCGAAAGCGGTAACTTTCCAACTCATTGGGTCAGTGCCTTTTCAAGCCGATCACGCGCTCCGGCGGCAAGCGTCTTGCAGGCTTCGGGGTCTTCCAACGGCCTTGCCCCGCTCATCCGTTCGAACATGGCGCTGGCAGAGGGGTGGGGGGTAAGGAGGATGCCGCATTCGAGCGCTTCGACTTGCGCGAAGGTCTGGCGGAACATGGCAACGCGATCAGGATGATCGGCAAAACGATAGGTGCCGAGCGGAAAGGCCGTCACGCTGTCGACATAAGTGACGGTGCGGCAATCGGTGCCCTCGCACGATTTCCAGTGCCAGCTCGTTGAACCCTCGGTGTGGCCGGGTGTGGCAAACGCCGTAAGTTTGAGCGGGCCGATGCTGACGACATCGCCAGTGCGTATCACGCGATCAACGCGAGCCTTCCGCGATCCGTGGATTTCCTGCGCCTGAGGATCGGCAGGGCTGACCTTTCCGCTGCGGATCACCTTGGCTGCATCTGCCGTGGCGACAAAGCGCGCGCCTGTCGTTTTTTGAAGTGCTGCCAAGCCACCGATGTGGTCGAAATGTTCGTGGCTCGAGACGATCAAGCCTATGTCCTGCGGATCAAAGCCAAGCTTCGCGATGTTCTTGAGAACTTGCGGCACCGCATCTTCCATTCCGGCATCGACCAGAATGTGCCCATCCGGCCCCGTGATCAGCAGTACCGTGACGGTGCAGGTGCCGACATACCAGACGTTGCCGAAAATCCGCGCGGGGGGGGCGGGATCGGAAAAGCCATCCTTGCCCTCGCACTGGCGGATGATTTCGCGTGCAGCGCCCGGATCAGCGGGTGCCGGGGAGGCGGTTGCGGCGGCGAGAAAGGCGAGTGTGATGCTCATGGCCTGCTCGTCTAGGCACCGCTTCACCGCAGCGCAACAGGCTGTCCTTTTTTACATCCCGCATACGCTTGCGCGCCGGGGCTTTTCGACTAATAGGACTCGCAATCCTGTCGCGGACGTCCGCGATCCCAGTACCTGATACCAATACCTAGTCGAGGGGGTATATTCATGGCGCAAACGCGCAAGGCACGGCCGATTTCTCCGCATCTCCAGATTTGGCGCTGGGGCCCGGCCATGCTGGTTTCGATCCTGCACCGCATCACCGGCAACGGGCTGGCGTTCGGCGGGCTTGGTCTTCTGCTGTGGTGGATCGGCGCTTTGGCCAGCGGGCCAGAGGCTTATCAGACGTTCCTCGACTGGGTGTGGCTCGGCACTGGCGGCGGCTTGCAGACGGTGACTTCGGTGCTTGGCAAGATCGTGCTTGTGGGGCTGACATGGGCCTTCTTTCAGCACGCCGCATCGGGCATCCGCCACCTGATCCTCGATATCGGTGCAGGTTACGAGCTGAACACCAACGCCCGCTGGTCGAGCCTGACGATCGTTATCTCGATCCTCCTCACCATCGCATTCTGGGCTTTCGTGCTGCTGCGCTGAGCGCCGGCACGGATCGCATAGCAAGGAAGGCTACTCCACATGGGTAACGGCACCTCCATCGGTCGCGTGCGCGGGCTGGGTTCCAGCCACCACGGCACGCACCACTGGCTCACTTCGCGGCTGACGGCCGTGGGCAACCTCGTCCTGATCACATTCCTGATCGCCAGCCTCGCGCTGCTGCCGGACTATAGCTACGCCACGGTGCGCGGCTGGGTGGCACGGCCACTGCCATCGATTGCGATGATCCTGATCATGATCAACACCTTCACCCATGCCCGTATGGGCGTGCAGGTCATGCTTGAGGATTATGTCCACGAAGAGGGCGGCAAGATCGCAGCATGGCTGCTGGTCAATATCGTGCCCTTCGCGGCAGCCGCTTTCGGCATCCTTTCGGTTCTGCGCATTGCGCTCGGGGGCGCGTAAGACATGACTTCGACTCAGCCAGCCTACAAGATCATCGACCACACCTACGACACCGTCGTCGTCGGCGCGGGTGGTTCGGGCCTGCGCGCCACAATGGGTTCGGCCCAAGCCGGCCTGCGCACCGCCTGCATCACCAAGGTCTTCCCGACGCGCTCGCACACCGTGGCGGCACAGGGCGGCATCGCTGCCAGCCTTGGCAACAATTCGCCCGACCACTGGACGTGGCACATGTACGACACCGTCAAGGGGTCTGACTGGCTGGGCGATCAGGACGCCATCGAATACATGGTGCGCGAAGCCCCGGCTGCGGTTTATGAGCTTGAGCACGCCGGCGTGCCGTTCAGCCGCAACCCCGAAGGCACGATCTACCAGCGTCCCTTCGGCGGGCACATGCAGAACATGGGCGAAGGCCCGCCGGTTCAGCGCACTTGCGCGGCTGCTGACCGCACCGGCCACGCCATGCTTCATGCGCTCTATCAGCAGAGCCTGAAGTACGACGCAGACTTCTTCATCGAATACTTCGCCATCGATCTGATCATGGAAAACGGCCAGTGCCGTGGCGTGATCGCGCTGTGCATGGACGATGGTTCGATCCACCGTTTCCGCAGCCATGCCGTGGTGCTGGCAACCGGCGGCTATGGCCGTTCATACTTCACCGCGACCTCGGCCCACACTTGCACGGGTGACGGCGGCGGCATGGTACTGCGCGCTGGCCTGCCGTTGCAGGACATGGAATTCGTGCAGTTCCACCCGACCGGCATCTACGGCGCGGGTGTGCTGATCACCGAAGGCGCGCGTGGTGAGGGTGGTTACCTGACCAACTCCGAAGGTGAGCGCTTTATGGAGCGCTACGCTCCGTCGGCCAAGGATCTGGCATCGCGTGACGTGGTTTCACGCTCGATGGCGCTGGAAATCCGCGAAGGCCGGGGCGTGGGGCCGCACAAGGACCACATCTTCCTTCACCTCGATCATATCGACCAGAAGGTGCTGGCGGAACGCCTGCCGGGCATCACCGAAAGCGGCAAGATCTTTGCCGGTGTTGACCTGACCCGCCAGCCGTTGCCGGTTGTGCCGACCGTCCACTACAACATGGGCGGCATCCCCTGCAATTATCACGGCGAAGTCGTGACCATTGGCGCGGACGGCAATCCTGAAACGATCATTCCGGGCCTGTTCGCGGTTGGTGAAGCGGCGTGCGTTTCGGTCCACGGCGCAAACCGCCTTGGCTCAAACTCGCTGATCGACCTTGTCGTATTCGGCCGCGCCACCGGCCTGCGTCTCAAGGAACTGATCAAGCCGGGCACGTCACACAACGCGCTGCCCAAGGACAGCGCGGATATGTCGCTTGGCCGCCTTGACCACTTCCGCCACGCCAATGGCGGCTCGCCCACCGCAGAAGTGCGTATCGAAATGCAGCGCACGATGTCAGCCCATGCCGCGGTGTTCCGTACCGACGAACTGATGGCCGAAGGCAAGGTCAAGCTGGCGGCGACTTATGAGCGCATGCAGGACATCAACGTGTCCGACCGTTCGCTGATCTGGAATTCGGATCTGGTTGAAACGCTGGAACTCGACAACCTGATCAGTCAGGCAGCGGTGACGATGCATTCGGCACACAACCGCAAGGAAAGCCGCGGCGCACATGCGCACGAAGATTTCCCTGATCGCAACGATGCTGAATGGATGAAGCACACCGCAGCATGGTTCAACGGCTGGGGCGGCAAGGGCGGCGAAATCAAGATCGATTACCGCCCGGTCCACGAATTCACGCTGACCGACGATGTCGAATACATCAAGCCAAAGAAGCGCGTTTACTGATCCCGACGCTGGTCCAGCAGGGCCAGCGGTTGGTCGAACAAGGCATGAGATGGCGCCGGGGTTTGATACTCCGGCGCCATTCTTTTTGTGCCGGGATTACCGGCCTGCCGGGGAGGCACGCGATGATGTTCGAAAAGCGCAATGTGAAGCTGGGTGTGCTGATGGGTGCGGGCCTGCTGGTTTCTGCCGGAGCTGTGGCGCAAGCTTTGCCTGAGGCACCGCCTGCGCCTCCAGCGCCCCCTTCTGCGGCGTCACCGCCAGCGCCGCCAGCACCGCCAGCGCCGCCTGCTCCTCCGCAGATCGGTGAGCCGGGCGCGCGGGTTGTCGTGATTGAGCGTGAGGGTGGGGAGCGTGGCGCAGCGCACGTCCGCACTGCCACGCGCGACGGCAAGACGTTTGTGTTCAAGACGGACAGGCCGCTGTCCGATGAGGAATTCGAGCGCCGCATTGCCAAGGCAGAGGCCGATCTTCCGCCGGTGCCAGCACATGGCTCGCACCACGCCGGTCACCGTGTTGTCGTGATCAAGGATGGCAGTACTGGCGCAAAGACGGTGATCGATGAACAGCAGATTGAACGCCATGCGATGGCCAAGGCGATCAGCGGCATCAGGTCTGCACGCGCAGCGATTGCGGGCAACCGCGCGCTATCGGACGAAATTCGCACCGAAGTCCTTCAGGAACTCGATGCGGAAATCGCCAAATTGCAGGCCAGCAGCTGACGCGTCTACTGCGTGCGCTGCACTACCGGTCGGCTTTCAAAGCTGACCGACTGGTTCTTGCCTGACTTGCCAGCCTTGGCAGACTTGTCGTCCTTCTTGTCCTCCTTGCTGTTCTTTTCGCGCGCTTCGGCGGCATCGCGGGCGGCGTGGACAGCGGCAGAGTCCTTTGCCGTGGCGGCGCGGGCCGGATATGCGCAGCCGCGCTGCTGGCCGACGCCTTTGAGGAATGCGCGGCGGACCGAACCCGCGTAGATCGCCTCCTGCCATTTGCGCTGCTGGGCGTTTGCGCCGCTGATCTCACGGATCACCCCGCCAAACGGGATCAACGAACCGACGACAGACTGGGCAAGGCTGCCCATGTTGATCGTGGCGTTGCCATCATCACGCGCCACATCGATATCGTCGCCCAGCACCGCGTCGAGATTGGCGATGGCGGCCCCGATGGCCGGGCAGCGCTTCATTCCCGTGAGGTCGTAGGGCTTTGAGCGCGCCGAAACGAGTATCTCGGGCACTTCGTCCTTTTTGAGGTTGAAGTCGCTCAGCGGTTTTGTGGCGACATCGCCGACAGTGACAGTTTCTTGCGATACGGCGGTTTGCGCCATTGCGGGATAGGCCATTGCGAACATGCATGGCAGAAAGAGTGCGAACCGGAAGGCAGTGCTTGGCATTGTGGAAATCCCCTTTGCCGCTGAAACGCCACGCTCTGCCTTTTTGTTCCTTGGGCCGTTCGTTCCTCAAACTTGCTGTGCGGGGATTATAGCGCCTTGAACGTGTCGCACTGATCCTCGTCTGCCGTCTCAAGCCCGCGCCGTAGCCATTCCATACGCTGAGCGGAACTGCCGTGGGTGAAGCCTTCCTCCACCGGGCGGCGTCCTGCGGCTTTCATCAGCGCGTCATCGCCGATCTGGTGGGCGGCACGCATACCTTCCTCGATGTCTCCAGCTTCAATCCGGTCCCGGTTCTTGCCCGCCCAGACCCCGGCATAGCAATCGGCCTGAAGCTCAAGCGCCACCGACAGCCGGTTTGCCTGGCTAGGGCTGCGCTGCTGCGCCTGGCGCATCTGCGTGGAGGTGCCGAGCACGTTCTGGATGTGGTGGCCATATTCGTGCGCCATGACATAGACACGCGCGAAATCGCCGCCAGCGCCCATCTGCTGGTCCATCTGCGTGAAGAAATCGGTGTCGATATAGATGCCGTTGTCAGCCGGGCAATAGAATGGACCCATTGCGCTTTGCGCCGCGCCGCAGCCGGAATTGCCGTTTTGCGCATAGAACACCAGCTTGGGCGGTTGGTACGCAATGTTGGCTTGGGCAAACAGCGGCACCCACGTCTTGTTGAGCGAGGACAGCGCGTTGCAGCTTTCGCGGCTGAATTCGTTGGCGGCGCAGCTTTCGGCCAGCGACGTGCCGCCCGCCTGCTCCTGCTGGACCGGGCCTTGCGTCTGCACCTGTTGCAACGTGCCAAGCATCTGCGCCGGATCGACTCCGAATACCACCGCTGCGATCAGCGCGATCACGATTGATCCGCAGCCCAGCTTTCCGCCGCCGCCCATCGGGAACCGGCTGCCGCCGCCACCGCGCTGGTCTTCGACGTTGATGGAATTGTCGAAATCGTCGAGCCGCATCGGCTTACCCCTCTTTTTGCACTTGCGACTGGACAAGCGGGAGGTGTCCCGCAATGCCAGTGCAATCAACCCGTCCAGAATTCCCGGAGTAATCGAATGTTCCTGAAGGGCAAGTGCGCGCTTGTAACCGGCTCCACATCGGGCATTGGCCTCGCCTATGCGCGGGCCTTGGCGGCGGAGGGTGCCCATGTGGTGCTCAACGGCTTTGGCGATGCCGACGAAATTGCCAAGCTGTGCGAGGAACTGGCTGCAACCAGCGGAGGACGCGCGATTTTTGCGGCTGGAGACCTGACCAAGCGTGAAGGCACCGAGGCGATGGTGGCCACGGCGCTGGCAGAATTTGGCGCGGTCGACATTCTGATCAACAATGCCGGGATGCAGCATGTTGCCCCGGTGGACGAATTTCCTGTCGAAAAGTGGGACGCGATCATCGCGTTGAACCTGACGTCTGCCTTCGACGCCTGCCGCCTGTGCATTCCGGGCATGAAGGCAAAGGGTTGGGGGCGTATCCTGTTCACAGCGTCTGCCCACTCGCTCACCGCATCGCCGTTCAAGGCGGCCTATGTTTCGGCCAAGCACGGCATTGCGGGGCTGACCAAGACGCTGGCATTGGAGCTGGCGACTCAGGGCGTCACCGCCAACTGCATCAGCCCGGGCTATGTCTGGACGCCGCTGGTGGAAAACCAGATCCCCGATACGATGAAGGCGCGGGGCATGACGCGTGAGCAGGTGATCAACGAAGTGATGCTCGAACGTCAGCCCAGCAAGCAGTTCGTGCAGCCCGATGAACTGGCGGCGCTGGCGCTGTTCCTGTGCCGCGACGAAGCACGCAATATCACCGGGGCCAACTACAGTGTCGATGGTGGTTGGGTGGCGCAATAAGGGTAGATTGTCGGGGCGTTGGTAAACCCCCGTTCATCCAGACAGGCTCAATTGGGAACTTGCATCGCGCTGCTGCTTTTGAGAGCAATGGTACGCGACGAGGCGTTTGGGGCTGGCGATGAAGCGTGCGGGGGTATTGCGCGGGGTGATGACGGGGGCCTTGGTCCTTGGCGCGCTGCTTGTTGTCGCTGCCCGACCTGCACCTAAACGCACCAACCCGCTCGAAACTGCACTCAAGACGCACGTAGAGACGCTGGCCAGCGACGATTTCGGCGGGCGAGAGCCGGGGACAGAAGGCGAGACGAAGACTCTGCGGTATCTCGCGCGGCAGTGGTTCGACATCGGGCTGGAAGCGGGCACCAATATCCCTGCAAGCGGTTGGTTTGCGCCGGTTGAACTGGTCGAGCGTGAGCCGGTGCTTTCGCGCGCGACTTTCATGCGCGGCAAAAAGCGCGTCGTTCTGCCTGCCGATAGCGTCTTTGTGGTAACTTCGGGGCTGCGCAGTCTGGTTCAGGACGCGCCGCTGGTTTTTGTCGGCCACGCCACAGGGAGCATGTTGGGGCGCGCTGAACTGGCAGGGCGCGTGGCGGTGATGCTCGATAGCCTGCCTACCGGGATGACAGGAGATGTCGCCGGGGATCGGGCCGGGCGGTTGCTGGATGCCGGCGCGTTGGCAGTCCTGACAGTGCTTGACGACGAGCGCGGGCTTGAGGATGTGATCGCGCGGCGTCGGCGGGCGGGCTATGCCGTGGCGGGTGAAACGCTGGGCAGCGAGATTGAGGCGTTTCTCTCTCCGGCCACTGCCGAGCTGTTGTTGGCCGGAAGCCAGCACGCCACTTTGGGAAAGCTGCGGAGCGATGCGCGCTCTGCGGCTTTTGCACCTTATGCAATTGGGGTTTTGGGCACATTCGAGGCGACCAGTGGTGAAACCCGGATCAAGACGCACAACCTGATCGGGCGGCTGCCGGGCCGCGATCCGGGGGCGGGTGCAGTCCTGGTGATGGCCCACTGGGACCACTTCGGTGAATGCGCATCGGCACCGGCCGAAGACCTTATTTGCAACGGCGCTATCGACAATGCATCGGGCCTTGCCGTGATTACCGAGGCTGCGCGCCTGCTGGCCAAAGGCAAGCCGTTGGACCGCGACGTCTATTTCGTGGCCACGACCGGTGAAGAACTGGGCCTGCTTGGCGCGATGGCCTTTGCTGAAAATCCGCCGATCCCGCTCGACCGCTTTGTCGCGGCTTTCAACGTCGACAGCACTGGCCTTGTCCCGGCCGGAGGGCTGATCGGGGTGGTTGGCAAGGGGCAAACCCGGCTCGACCCGCTGATTGCGGATGTGGTCCGGCGCATGAAGCGCAAGCTCGCGCCGGGCGATGGGGCCAATGCCTATATCAAGCGGCAGGATTCGTGGGTGCTGATGCAGCACGATGTGCCCACCGTCATGGTCAGCAACAGCTATGGCAACATGGAGCGACTGGAGCGTTTCATGGAGGATATCTACCATCGTCCGAGCGACGAGGCTGGTGCAACCATCGACTATTCAGGCATGGCCGATGACGTCAACTTGCAGGTTGAACTGGTGCGCGCCTTTGCCGATGCCAGACGCCATCCGGCAAAGGCCTCTACAGTGGTTCAAAAGCCGGGCCAAACCCCCTAGCGCAGCCGCACCTTCCTGTTTACATGGGCCGCCACGAATCTCCCCGGACCTCAAGAAGTGGCACGCATCATGGATATCCCTCTCGGCCTTACTTTCGACGACGTGCTGCTGCGTCCCGCCGAGTCGGACATCGTGCCTTCGATGGCCGATACGCGCACTCGCCTCACGCGGAGCATCAGCCTCAACATACCGGTCGTTTCCTCGGCAATGGACACCGTGACCGAGGCGGACATGGCGATTGTCATGGCGCAGCTTGGCGGCATCGGCGTGCTTCACCGGAACCTCTCGATCGAAGAGCAGTGTGCTGCGGTGCGCGCGGTGAAGCGGTTCGAGAGCGGTATGGTGGTCAATCCCATCACCATCGCGCCCAACGCAACGCTGGGCGAAGCCAACGCGATCATGCGCGCCAACAAGATCAGCGGTATCCCGGTGGTCGAAGCTTCGGGCAAGCTTGTCGGCATTCTGACCAACCGCGACGTGCGCTTTGCCGACAATCCGCTGCAGCCGGTGCACGAACTGATGACGCAGGACAACCTCGCCACGGTGAAGCTGGGCGCAAGCGGCGACGATGCGCGCCGCCTGCTCCACCAGCGCCGGATCGAGAAATTGCTGGTGGTGGACGATGCGTTTCATTGCATCGGCCTGATCACGGTGAAAGACATCGAAAAGGCCGTGACGTTCCCGAACGCGACCAAGGACGCTGCAGGACGCCTGCGCGTGGCAGCGGCCACAACCGTCGGCGAAAAGGGCCTGGCCCGCACGCAGGCGCTGATCGAGGCCGAGTGCGACGTTGTTATCATCGATACCGCCCACGGTCACAACCGTGACGTGGCGCGGGCTGTCGAAGCGGCCAAGAAGCTTTCGAATTCGGTACAGGTCATCGCGGGCAATGTCGCCACGGCAGAGGCGACCCGGTCATTGATCGATGCGGGCGCCGATGGCGTGAAAATTGGCATCGGACCGGGCTCAATCTGCACGACCCGCATTGTTGCAGGCGTGGGTGTGCCCCAGCTTACTGCCGTGATGGAGTGTGCCGAAGAGGCTGAAAAGTCGGGCGTTCCGGTGATTGCCGACGGCGGTCTGCGCACTTCGGGCGATGCGGCCAAGGCGCTGGCAGCGGGCGCAAGTTCGGTGATGATCGGATCGATGCTGGCAGGGACCGAGGAAGCGCCCGGAGAGACGTTCCTGTATCAGGGCCGCGCATACAAGTCCTATCGCGGCATGGGTTCGGTCGGCGCGATGGCGCGCGGCAGTGCGGATCGCTATTTCCAGCAGGACATCAAGGACCAGATGAAGCTGGTGCCTGAAGGCATTGAAGGCCAGGTGCCCTACAAGGGGCCGGCCAAGGACGTGGTCCACCAGCTCGTCGGCGGCGTGAAAGCTGCGATGGGCTATACCGGCAGCCGCACGATCGAAGATTTGCGCAAGCGTGCGCAGTTCGTGCGGATCACCAACGCGGGCCTGCGCGAAAGCCACGTTCACGACGTGACGATCACGCGCGAGGCGCCGAACTATAAGGCGGGCTGAATTGGTCATTTCCCCCCTCCCGCAGGCGGGAGGGGTCGGGGGTGGGCCGGACAAGAACCGTCGCGCCCGGCCTCAACCCACCCCAAACCCCTCCCGCTTGCGGGCGGGGCTTAAATGACTCCTTCCGCGCGCGTTCAGGCCGCGATTGATCTGCTCGATGCGGTGATCGCGGCGGCGCAGGGACAGGGCGCTTCGGCCGACCGGATTGCAGTGGAGTGGTTCCGGGCGCGGCGTTTTGTCGGCTCCAAGGACCGTCGCGCAATTCGTGAAATGGTGTGGAGCGCGATCCGGGCCTGCGGGCCGGTTCCAGCATCCGGGCGTGCTGCGATGCTGCGTTTGGCTGATGGCGACCCTGCGCTTTGCGGGCTATTCGATGGTTCCAACTATGGTCCCGCGCCGATTGCTGCGGGCGAGCCGGTGGCCGAAGGCGGCATCGCGCCTGCATGGCTGATCGAGCGGTTGACCGCTGCGGGCCTTGATGCCGATGCGCAAGCTTCTCTGCTTGGCCGCGCGCCACTCGATGTGCGGGCCAATACGCTCAAGATCACGCGTGAGGAATTGCGCGCGCGGCTCCCGGTAGAGGCGGAACCTGCCATCGCGCCACACGCGCTGCGCTTGCCTTCGGGGAGCGCGGCGGAGAGCTGGCCGGAATTTTCCGAGGGCCTGTTCGAAGTGCAGGACGCAGGCAGCCAGATCACCTGCATGGCCCTGGGTGTGCAGCCGGGAGAGGCGGTGGTCGATCTGTGCGCAGGAGCGGGCGGCAAGACGCTTGCGCTTGGCGCAGCGCTGGAAAACAAGGGCGCGCTGCTGGCATGCGATATAGATCGCGCGCGGCTTTCGCGCCTGCCTGATCGCGCCGTCCGCGCCGGGGTGCTGGCAGAAACCCGTCTGCTCAATCCCGGCAGCGAGCCGGCCATGCTCGCAGATTGGCAGGGCAAAGCTGACGCCGTGATGATTGATGCGCCGTGCTCCGGCACAGGCACCTGGCGGCGCAACCCTGAGGCGCGCTGGCGATTGGATGCCAAGGCGATTGATCGTTATTGCGCGATGCAGGCCAATGTCCTGGCCATCGGCGCAGGGCTGGTTCGGCCCGGCGGGCGGCTGACCTATGTGGTCTGTTCGTTGCTTGATGCCGAGGGCGCTGACCGTATTGCTGCCTTTCTGGCGGCCAATCCGGGTTGGGACGTGGTGCTTCCATCGCTCCCTGCTGGCCGTCCGCACGGGCATGGGTGGCGGCTCGTGCCCTTTTGGGATGGCACCGACGGGTTTTTCTTCGCAACACTCGTGCGGCGTGTTAATTGAAGCGTCATGCATGCCGGTTCATTCAGAGATGGTTTCCGGCCCAAGGAGTTGCTGATGCGCTACGCCCCCGTTGCTCTTGCCTTGTCGCTTGTTGTTGGCGTTACCGGGAGCATGGGCGTGGCGCGGAGTACCGCTCCGGCTGATCCGCGCGTCGAATCGCTGCTCAAGGATGGCCGTGCGGCACTGGCCAAAGGTGAGGCTGGTTTGGCCACCGACAGTTTCGAGGCTGCTCTGGTGATCGATCCTGCCAGCAACGCCGCGCTGCTCGGCCTGGCTGACGCCGCCCGCCGTGAGGGCTTGCAAGGCAAAGCGATCCACTATTACCGCGAAGTGCTTTCGCGTGAACCGAACAATGTCGTCGCCATTTCTGGTGAAGGTGGTGCGATGGTTGAAAAGGGCGCGGTCGAAAAGGCCAAGCGGAACCTGACCCGGCTTGAAGGCCTCTGTGGAAAGGGCTGCTCTGAAACAGCCGAACTGTCCGCCGCAATCTCGCGCGGGCCTGCGCCGAAAGTGCTATCGGCTGAAGCTGTGACGTCGGACAGCAAGATCGAGAACAACTGAGTCCGGGCGAAGGCGGGGGCGGCGCTGATGCTGCCGCCCGTGATCAGATCAACCCGCGAAATTCTTCCACAACCTGCCGGTAGACGCGCTTCTTGAACGGCACGATCAGGTCGGGCAGCTGCTCCGGCTCCACCCACTTCCATGCTTCAAATTCGGCGTGTTTGTGCGCGTCGAGATTGATGTCCGTATCTTCACCAGCAAAGCGCAACAGCAGCCATTTCTGGCGCTGGCCGCGATACTTGCCGCCCCACAACTTGCCCATCAGGAAATCTGGCAGATCGTAGAAGTGTTCTTCGCGGCTTTCGGCGATGATCGTGACGAGGTGGGGCGCAACGCCGGTTTCCTCTTCCAGTTCGCGCAGGGCGGCGGGATGAAGCTCTTCGCCATCATCGATCCCGCCCTGCGGCATCTGCCAGGCGTCCGCATTCACTTCCTTGTTGTCGATGCGCTTGCCCACAAAGACGCGACCCGCGCCGTTCACAAGCATCACACCCACACAGGGACGGTAGGGTAGCCCGGCAAATTCGTCTGTCATTTTAACCTTTCCAGCAGCAACCTTACGGCTTTGAAGATCGACTGCATGTCTTCCTGCGCGCTCGGGATGGCCTTGCGCACCTGGGTAAAGCCGTGGATTGTCCCTTTCATTTCAAGGAACACGACTTCGGCGCCGGAACGGATCAGTTCCGCGCCATAGACCCGGCCGCTGTCGCGAATCGGGTCCAACCCTGCGGTCACTAGCACCGTTGGCGGCGTAGTCGAATGATCGCCGTAGATAGGGTAAGCGCGTTTGTGGCCGGTAACCGCTTGATAGGCTTTTGCAAACCATTGCATTGTTTCTGCGGTGAGAAGGAAGCCATCGGCAAAATGGGCAAATGATTCATGGTCCGGGCGATCATCCGAAAGCGGATAGATCGGCACCTGCATTACAACCGGCACGGCGGCAGGGTGTTCCACCAGTGCCTGCGTGACAACGATGGCCAGATTGCCGCCCGCCGAATCACCCATCGGAATCAGACCTGTGATCTCGCGCCCAAGCGTGGCGGAACTGGCTGCAATCCAGCGGGCCGCTGCCTCGCAATCATCGGGCGCGGCGGGGAAGGGGTGTTCTGGCGCAAGGCGATAGTCGACCGCGATGACGGGCATGTCCAGTTCCGCCGCAATTTCGGTGCAGAGGCTGTGGTGGCTATCCAGATCGCCGATAACAAAGCCGCCACCGTGGAAGAACACCACCGCTGGACCGGGTTCGCGCGTGTCCCGCAAGTCATACAGGCGCAGCGGGATATCCCCAGCAGGACCTGGGCAAGTCAGATCACGGATTACCGCCAGTTCGCGCGGATCAGCTTCGGCCACTTGGCCCATCGCGATGTAGCCGGCCCGCGCTTCGGCCAGTGGCAATGCGCTCATCGGCGGCGCGCCGGTACTGTTCAGGAAGCCAAGGAAAGCCTGCACATCGGGGCGCACGTAGTGGGTGGTGTGATCGGTCATGACGTTCCTCGTCCCCTTGATGGGATTCGTTATAAACAGCGCGGTAAGTTTGCTTTTGCAACTTGACCGGCAAGCGCGTTCGGAATCAAGAGCGCAGGAGGATTTTTCGCCACGCGCAGTTTTTCTTCTTTGCGAACGGGGCGGCACAGGCATAGGCGCGTTTCAGCACCGGGTGAAACTCCCGGCGCACAGCAGAGGACGATATGGCTACACTTGTTGATGGACCAGATGCGCTGACGGGCGGCAAGGACACTTCCAATCCCGAAGCGGTGGTCGTGCGTTTTGCCGGAGACTCGGGCGATGGCATGCAGCTGACCGGCGGCCAGTTCACGCTTTCCACCGCGCTTGCAGGCAATGATCTGGCGACCTTCCCGGACTTTCCGGCAGAAATCCGCGCGCCTCAAGGCACGCTGTTTGGCGTCTCTGCTTTCCAGATCAACTTCGGATCGACCGAGATCGACACTGCGGGCGATCAGCCCGACGTGTTGGTGGCGATGAACCCGGCGGCGCTGAAGACAAACGTTGGCGCGCTGAAGGTTGGCGGTCTGATCATTGCCGACACGGGTGAGTTCAACAAGCGCAACCTTGAAAAGGCCAAGTACGACGTCAACCCGCTTGAGGATGGCAGCCTTGAAAAGTGGCAGCTGCTTGCGTTCGACATTTCGGCGCTGACGCTTGAAGCCGTGAAGCCATTCGGCCTTGGCAACAAGGAAGCGCTGCGCTGCAAGAATATGTGGACGCTCGGCCTCGCGCTGTGGATGTTCGACCGTGACCGGCAGCCGCTGATCGATTGGCTGAATGCGAAGTTCGGCAAGAACCCGGTACTGGCAGAAGCCAACGTCGCGGCGCTGAACGCTGGCCATGCCTATGGCGAAACGGCGGAACTGGCAGGGCCGCTCAAGCAGTATCACATTGCTCCCGTTGAAAGCGAACCGGGCCTTTACCGCACGGTCACGGGCGCAGAGGCGATCAGCCTTGGTCTGGTTGCCGGTGCGCAGCTTGCCGAACTGCCAATGTTCTTCGGCGGTTATCCCATCACGCCCGCCTCGGCCATTCTGCACAACCTTGCACGGTTGAAGGAATACGGCGTCACCACGTTCCAGGCGGAAGACGAGATTGCCGCCATCGCTTCGGCCATCGGTGCCAGCTATGCGGGCCAGCTTGGCGTTACGTCATCGTCCGGCCCCGGCATCGCGCTCAAGGGTGAGGCGATGGGCCTTGCGATCATGACCGAGCTACCGCTGGTCATCGTCAATTCGCAGCGCGGTGGCCCGTCCACCGGCCTGCCGACTAAGACTGAGCAGTCGGACCTCTATCAGGCAGTCTATGGCCGCAATGGCGATGCGCCTATGCCGGTGATTGCCGCGCGTAGTCCTTCGGATTGCTTTGAAGTGGCGATTGAGGCGGTGCGCATCGCTGTGCAGTACATGACCCCGGTCATGGTTCTGACCGATGGCTACATCGCCAACGCGGCTGAGCCGTGGAAGGTGCCAGACCCTGCCAGCATCAAGCCGTTCCCAGCCAAGTTCCTTGGTGAAAAGAATGGCCCGAATGGCGAACTTCTGCCTTTCGCGCGCGATGAAAAGGGCGCGCGTCCGTGGATCAAGCCGGGGACTCCAGGCCTGATGCACCGCATTGGCGGCATCGAGAAGAACCCCGGCACGGGTAACATCGACTACTCGCCCGCCAGCCACCAGATCATGACCGATGCACGGCGTGACAAGGTTGACGGCGTGGCCAACACGATCCCATTGCAGGACGTGGTCCACGGCGAAGCGTCGGGCAAGCTGGTCGTCGTCGGCTGGGGCAGCACCTATGGTCCGATCTATCAGGCCGTGCGCCGCGCGCGCCGCAAGGGGCTGGACGTCAGCCATGTCCACGTTCGCCACATCTGGCCGATGCCGTCGAACCTTGGCGATCTGCTGAAGGCTTACGACAAGGTACTGGTGCCCGAAATGAACACCGGCCAGTTCAAGACCGTGCTGCGCGACCAGTTCCTGATCGACGCACAGCCGCTCAACAAGACCAGCGGCCAGCCTTTCACCATCGCGGAAATCGAAGAGGCAATCGTTGCCGCCCTTGGCGGGGACGTTGGCGGCGAGGTCGACGCCGACAAGACGCAACTGCCCAGCATCAAGAGTGTGAACCCATGAACGAGATGACCAAGATCGCGGTCCAGACCACGCTCAAGGACTGGGAAACCGATCAGGAAGTACGCTGGTGCCCGGGTTGCGGTGATTACGCGATCCTCAAGGCGGTACAGCGCACGCTGCCGGAACTGGGTGCGGACCCTGCCAACACCGTGTTTGTCAGCGGCATCGGCTGCTCAAGCCGTTTCCCGTACTACATCGAAAGCTACGGCTTCCACACGATCCACGGCCGCGCGCCGGCGTTTGCCACTGGTATCAAGCTGGCCAACCCGGACCTCGACGTATGGCTGGTGACTGGCGACGGCGATGGCATGTCCATCGGCGGCAACCACACGATGCACATTCTGCGTCGCAACGTGAACGTGCAGATCCTGCTGTTCAACAACGAGATCTACGGCCTGACCAAGGGCCAGTTCTCGCCCACCAGCCGTGAGGGCACCAATTCGCCTACGTCGCCGCTGGGTTCGGTTGACCGTCCTGCGCTGCCTTGCGCTTTCGCGCTTGGTTCGGGCGCGCGCTTCATCGCGCGGGCCTATGACGTGTCGAAGAACCTGTCTGCCGTGCTCAAGGCGGCCCACGCCCACAAGGGCGCGTCTTTCGTGGAAATCTTCCAGAACTGCATCGTCTACAACAAGGACCGCTTCGACGATTTCGTCGCCAAAGGCGTTGCCGACCAGAACCAGTTGTGGCTCAACGATGGGGAGCCGATGCTGTTCGGCTCGGAAAAGTCCGGCGGCGTGCGGGGCATCGCGCTCGACATGGAGACGCTCAGCCTCAAGGTCGTCGATGTTGTTGATGGCGACTGGCAGGCGGCTGGCGTGATCGTCCACAATGTGAAGAACCGCGCGCTGGCGCACATGTTGGTGGAAATGCCGTTCGGCCCGTTCCCGATGGCGCTGGGCGTGATCTACGACGATCCACGCCCGACCTATGAAACGGTGCTGCTCGGCCAGGACGAACAGGCTCGCAAGGGCAAGGACGCCAACCTCGCCAAGCTGCTTGGCAAAGGCCAGACCTGGACCGTCAGCGGCACGGCGGCTGATCCGATCTGAAACTGCTTCAACTGAATGCATAAGGCCGCAAGGATGTGACACTGTCGCGCCCCTGCGGCCTTTTTCATGAGTCTGTCGAATGGATAATCTGACCCACAGCCTTGTCGGCTGGACGCTTGCCGAAACGGGCCTGAAGCATCGGACGCGCAAGGGCCTTCCCGCCTGCGTGCTGGCAGCCAACATGCCGGATATCGATGTGTTCTTCGGCTGGGTGCCGTGGGCGCCGCTGGCGATGCATCGCGGGTTCACGCATGGGCTGGTCGGCGGAGTGCTGCTCATGCCGCCGCTGCTGGCAGGGCTGCTGTGGCTGCTGGATCGCTGGCAGCAAGGGCAAGGACGGATTGCGAGCAGCGCGCCGCCTATGCACTTCGGCTGGCTGGTTACGCTGTGCTACCTTGGCGCGCTCACGCACCCGCTGCTCGATCTGCAGAACGTCTATGCGGTGCAACTGATGTCGCCGCTCAGTGAACGCTGGTTCCATACCGATGGGCTGTTCATCGTCTCGGCTTGGCTCCTAGCTTTCCTTGGGTTTGGCATCTGGGGCGCACGGCGCAAATTGAGGGGCTGGCCTGCTGTGGCTGCGCTGGCAGCAACGCTTGGCTTCATCCTGGTCAACATAGGCATTTCGCGGCTGGCAGATGATGCGCTGCGCATGTCGTCGCCCTATCCTATGCCCGACCGCGTCTTCGCCTCGCCCGCGCCGCTGCGATTCTGGCAGCGCGAGGTGATCTGGCGGCAGGACGGCATGATCGGGCGGGCGCAGTTCGATCTCATCACCCATCCGACGTCGCTGTTTGACCGGAAGGATATGATGCCGGACAACATGGCTGATCCCGTGGTGAAGCGTGCCGCCCTTGCCACACACGAAGTGCGCGATTTTCTGGATTGGTCGCAAATGCCGTTTGCTTCGGTAAAGCGGCAGGGCTGCACTGCGGTGGTCACTTTCGGCGACGCCCGTTTTGCCGCGCCCGAAATGCGCGAAAGCTTCATGGCCACGGCATCCGTTGCGCTTGACCGCAACGCCTGCGCAAAACCCTGAACCTGTCCCAAGGGGCACGTCGGCGAGGGTGGAAAGAGTAGGGCGCAGGGGCCAAACTAGGTCAATGTCTGATCTTGTTCCCGATCCTGTCATCGTCTGGTTCCGCCGCGATCTCCGCCTTGCTGATCAGGCTGCGCTTCTGGCCGCTGCCTCCGAAGGGCCAGTGATTCCAGTCTACGTGCTGGATGATGACGCGCCCAAACACCGCAGAATGGGCGGTGCTTCGCGCTGGTGGTTGCACCAAAGCCTTTCGAGCCTCGACCAAAGCTTACGCCAGCTTGGCTCCCGCCTGATCCTGCGCCGAGGCAAATGCCACGAGGAGCTTGCTGCTGTCCGCCGTGAAACAGGCGCGCGGGTGGTCCATGCCCTGCATCACTACGAACCGTGGTGGCGCAACGCTGAGAAGGCAGTCGCTAAAACTCTGCGTCTCGAACTTCATCACGGCAACTACCTCGCCCCAGCGGGCACAATCCTCACCGGCAGTGGCGCACCTTACAAGATTTATACGCCGTTCTGGAAAGCGCTGAAAGAGCGGATGCCACCCGCACTGCCGTGTCCTGCCCCCGCCGGCCTCGTTGCACCCAATATCTGGCCCGAAAGCGATGCGCTGCAAGACTGGAACCTGCTGCCGACCAAACCCGATTGGGCAGGCGGCATGCGCAACGAATGGACCCCGGGTGAGGCTGGCGCGCTCGCACGGCTCGACGCCTTCGAAGACAACGCGCGCCGCTATGGCGAATGCCGCAATCTGCCATCGCAGGAAGGCACCTCGCGCCTTTCGCCGCATCTGCATTTCGGCGAGATTTCCCCCGCCACGATCTGGCACCGCGTCGCCGATTCGGGCGGCTCGGTTGACGTGTTCCTCGGTGAACTGGGCTGGCGGGATTATGCGCAAAATGTGATCGTGCAATTCCCCGATTACGGCACAAAAAACGCGCGCGAAGCCTACGACCGGCTTCCGTGGCGCGACGAAGCGGCGGACCTCAAAGCGTGGCAACAGGGCCGCACCGGCTACCCCATCGTCGATGCGGGAATGCGCGAGTTGTGGCACACCGGATGGATGCACAACCGCGTGCGCATGATCGCCGCCAGCTTCCTTGTGAAGCATCTGCTGATCGACTGGCGTGAGGGTGAGCGCTGGTTCTGGGATACGCTGGTCGATGCCGATTACGGCTCCAACGCGGTCAACTGGCAGTGGACAGCGGGCACGGGCGTTGATTCCAACATGTTCGTGCGGATCATGGCCCCGCTAACGCAATCGCCAAAGTTTGATGCGGCAGGCTATATCCGGCAATGGGTGCCCGAACTGGCGCACTTGCCGGATGCTGATATCCACGACCCGGTGTTCCCGCCGCGTGGCTATCCGGCCAAGATTATCCCCCATGTTCAGGCCCGCGCACGTGCCCTTTCGGCCCATGACGAAATGAAAGCTGCCGGTTGACCTTGCACGTTACGTCACCGGGCGACATATCGGCATCATGAACACGCAGACGCCTACGAGGGGAGGGCATCTGGTTGCCGGAGGGTGGAATATGTCCGCCGCTGGTCGCTGGTTGGCGCACCTGTTTTCCGGTTCTTTCAGCAAGGTTGTTGACCGTATCGACCGGGGATTGGTGCAAGGCACGATTCACGCCACGCTGCCCGACGGTGAACAACGCAGCGTTGGCGGGCATGGCGAAGGGCCGGTCGCTCGCATCCACCTCAAAAGCTGGAACGCCTTGATCCGCCTTGCCACCGCCGGTTCCATCGGATGGTACGAGGCGTGGGTTGCGGGTGAGTGGGAAAGCCCCGATCCGGTGCTGATCTTCGACCTGTTCATGCGCAATGCGTCCACGCTGGGCGATGTAGGGCGCGCCAAGGGGCCGTGGCGGCTGGCAGGGCGTGCGCTGAATTTTCTGCGCAAGAATTCGCGCGAGCAAGCCCGCCGCAACATTGCGGCACACTATGATCTGGGCAACGATTTCTACCGCCAGTGGCTGGACCAGACGATGAGCTATTCCAGCGCACTGTGGCAAGGGATCGCAGCAGATGCCCCACTGGCGCAAGCGCAGGCCAACAAGGTAGATCGCCTCGCCGCGCGGCTCGACTTGAAGCCCGGCAGCGAAGTGCTGGAAATCGGCTGCGGCTGGGGCTACCTCGCGCGGCGCTTTGCCGAAACCACTGGCGCGCAGGTGACCGGCATCAGCCTGTCAGATGAACAGATCGAATGGGCACGGGACGAACTCGTCACCTCAGGCCTGTCCGGCATCGAATATCGCCATCAGGATTATCGCGACGTGACCGGCACATTCGATGCCATCGCAAGCGTGGAAATGGTTGAGGCAGTAGGCCGTGAATACTGGCCATCCTACTTCGATTGCCTTGCCCGCTGCCTGAAACCGGGCGGGCGCGCCGCGCTGCAGTACATCACCATCCGCGATGATCTGTTTGAAGCCTACGCCAGCAGTGCCGATTTCATTCAGGCCTACGTTTTCCCCGGCGGGTTGCTCATCAGCGAAAGCGAGTTTTCGCAGCTTGCGCGCGAACGCGGACTGACGTGGCAGGAGCGCGAAGATTTCGGCCTTGATTATGCCCGCACGCTAGGGTTGTGGCGCGATAGTCTGGATCGCGCGGTTGATGAAGACCGCCTGCCGCCCGGCTTCGATCCGCGCTTTGTTGATCTGTGGCGCTATTACCTGATGTATTGCGAGGGCGGCTTCAGGGGCGGGGGTATCAACGTCAGTCAGGTGACGCTGATCAAAGCCGTCTGAACACGCCATCGCCGCGATAGCGCGCAAGAACATTGTCGTGCGCCATCGGGCTGAGCAGATTGGCAAACGCGCAGCCGACGCGGCCGGCATCCCACCAGACCACGTCTGCCTGCAGGCTTTCCATTCCCGGCAGCGTCAGCCAGCAGCGATTGCCAATGGGTATCCGCTGCACTGCGTTGGCGCAAAATCCGCCAAGCGATAGGTCGAGTACTACGGTTTTGAAGCTTTGCCCTCCGGACGGGCGCAGGGTTGCCGGAATGTTTATCCGTTGCCGCTGCGCGCTGCGATCTTCCAGCGCGGCTTGCCCGTAAACTTCCGTGTTCCAGTCCGTCGCATTCATGCGGGGCATCCTTGACCCGTTGACGTCATCTGCTTGCCGGAAACTGTCCGGCAAACCGACGTCAAGAATCGGCCCTGCTTGTTAATTGTGCGTTATCAATCCTGGTTAACGCGGATGCGGTGTGGACTGGCAAACTGTTCACCAAGAAGCGCCACGATGGCGTCAGCCACCGCTTCCGGTGGCTTCACGCTGTCAGGATTTTCGCCCGGATAGGCCTTGGCGCGCATCTTGGTACGGGTTGCGCCGGGATCGACCACAGCCACGCGGATCGATGCGGTATTGCGCACTTCCTGCGCATAGCAATTGAGCAGAGTGTCAAACGCTGCCTTGGACGCGCCATAGGCACCCCAATAGGCGCGCGGGCTGGCTCCCACGCTGCTGGTCACGCCGATAACTCGGGCGTCCTTGCTTTTGCGCAGCATACCGTCAAACCCGGCGAGCAGGGCCTGCGTTGCCAGCACATTCAGCGTCAGCGCCTGATTGAATTCGCGCGCATCGATCTGCCAAACCGGCGTGAGCGTGGGAAAAGCGGCGGCATTGATGACCAGCACGTCCAACGCCGTCCAGCGTCCCGAAATAGCAGTGGCGAGGCGGGCGATACCGTCCGGCTCGGCCAGATCGACCGGCGCAATCGTGGCGCTGCCGCCTGCATCGAAGATCTCTTCCTCGATCTTCTCCAGTTCCTTGGCACTACGCGCCACAAGGATCACGTGTACGCCCGCAGCAGCCAGTGCTTTGGCGGTTGCCGCGCCAATGCCCCGGCTTGCACCGGTAACCAGTGCGGTCTGGCCGGTCATGCTCATGTCAGGCAACCTTGCCGACCGGGAGCGAAAGCTGATCAGGATTGTCGCGCTCAGCCATGTCGGTCAGCCGCGTGGGGTATTCGCCGCTGAAGCAGGCATCGCAATACTGCGGCCGCGCCTTGTTGCGTTCGGTCTCGCCCACGGCACGGTAAAGCCCGTCGATGGAAACGAAGGCAAGGCTGTCGGCATGAATGAACTCGGCCATCGCCGCCACGTCCATGCGCGCTGCAAGCAGTTTTGAACGCTCGGGCGTGTCGACACCGTAAAAGCACGAATGCTCGGTCGGCGGGCTGGCGATGCGCATGTGGACTTCGGCTGCGCCCGCATCGCGCATCATCTGCACGATCTTGAGGCTGGTGGTGCCGCGCACGATCGAATCGTCGATCAGCACGATCCGCTTGCCCGCCACAAGTGCGCGGTTTGCGTTGTGCTTGCGCTTCACGTCGGCGTTGCGTGCGCCATCCGAGGGTTGGATGAATGTCCGGCCAACATAGTGCGACCGGATAATGCCAAGCTCGAACGGAATGCCGGACTGCTGGGCATAGCCAAGCGCTGCAGGAACGCCGCTGTCGGGCACCGGGATCACCAGATCGGCGTCAGCAGGGCTTTCAATCGCCAGCTGCTCGCCAATGGCCTTGCGCACCTGATAGACCGAGTGCCCGCCCATGACCGAATCCGGGCGGCTGAAATAGACGTGTTCAAAGATGCATGGCCGCGCATCGGGTGTGCCGAAGGGACGATGGCTGCTGAGCTTGCCGTCAAGATCGACCTGAATCAGCTCGCCCGGCTCCACTTCGCGGACAAAATCTGCACCAACCACGTCCAAGGCCACGGTTTCGCTGGCGAACACGATAGCATCGCCCAGCTTGCCCATCACCAGCGGACGGATGCCGATGGGGTCGCGGCAGGCGATCATGCCCTGCGGCGTCATGCAGATCAGCGAATAGGCGCCTTCGACCAGGCGCAGTGCATCGACAAAGCGATCGAGCAGCGTCGGGTAACGGCTTGTCGCCACAAGGTGAATGATCACCTCGGTGTCTGATGTCGACTGGAAAATCGCGCCCTTGCGCACCAGATCGCGCTTCAGGAACATCGCGTTCGAGATGTTGCCATTGTGCGCGATGGAAAAGCCGCCCGATGCAAGATCGGCAAACAGCGGCTGCACGTTGCGGAGGCCCGCGCCACCCGTGGTGGAGTAGCGCACGTGGCCCGATGCCATCACACCGGGCAGTTCAGCTATGGCTGATCCGGTGGAGAAATTCGCAGCAACGTGGCCAATGCCCTTGCGCGAATAGAACTCCTGCCCGTCAAAGCTGGTGATGCCAACGGCTTCCTGCCCGCGATGCTGCAGCGCGTGGAGGCCCAGCGCAACTGTCGCCGCAGCGTCACGAACGCCGAGTACGCCGAAAATGCCGCACTCTTCGCGCAGCTTGTCGTCATCGCCGTCGCTGTGCGCTGGCCCAACATCCCACGGCGTGGCGTCGAAAAAATCGCTATTTGATGTCATTGGTCCCGTGGACTCGCATGGGCGCATACGCGCCGGCCAATTGCTGGCGCTCAAATGGCGACGTTTGCCCACAATGGCAAGTGCAAGGTTGTGGGGCGCTGTAGCTCAACGGGATGGCATACCCGCGACAGCGCCCAAGATGTGAAATCTTAATCAAAATCGTTCATCCACGCAAAATGCGCCTTGCTCGATTTCTTGCCTGTCCCGCCGGAGTTGCGCTGACCTATCTTGCGCTGGCGGCGTGCTCAGTCTCGTTTGCCCGATTTACCGGCGGCGTGGCGATGGTGTGGATCGCCAGTGCCATGCTGGCCGGGCGACTGCTGCATTTGCCTGAACACCGTTGGACACCGTGGCTCATCAGCAGTGCGGCGGCCAGCGGCCTGGCAACCGGGCTGTGGGGTTTCGGTTGGGGGGCGGCACTGCCGCTGGCTATCATCAACATTTTCGAAGCGGCCAGCGCGGCTGTAATCTGGCGGCGCATAACCAAGGCCTTCTGGCCTTTCGAAACGCTCGAATGGGTCGCATCATTCTATGTCGGCATCGTCCTGACGGTCCCACTGCTGTCGGGAGCTGCTGGCGCTTTCACCGCATGGTTGATCTACGATCAGCCAGTGGTCGAAAACTTCACCCGCTGGATTATCGGGCATTCGCTCGGTCTGCTCGCCTGTCTGCCGGTGTTTCACTTCATATACAGCCGCCTTGGGCGTGGCCGAAGCTTCCTGCCCCCGCGCGAAATGCTTCCGCAGGCTACGCTTGTGGTTGGTGCGTTCATCTTGGTAACGGTGACCGCGTTCTCACTGGATATGCGTCCGCTGCTCGTCTTTCCGTTAATCTATATCGTCGTTTGCGCGGCAACCCAGCCCAGCGCTATCCTGATGCTGTTGCCGGTCCTGCTGATGCTGATTGGTGGATCGATGACGTTCACGGGGCAGGGGCCAATCGCTGCGATGGACTGGTCGATGGGGGATCGGCTGCAGTTCTTCCAGCTCTATGTGGCAGTAACCGTCCTCACATCCCTGCCGTTGCAATGCGAACGGGCAAAACGCGTGCTGGAGATGCGCAAGATGCGAGCACGCATTGCCGAACTGGAAAGCCAGCGCCCGGTGGCGTGACGGGCGGCGAGCATTGCTGCCCATTGCCGTTTGCGCAGCATGCCCCTACATCGGCAACCGCCAGCGTCGCTCCGTGCGCGCAATCGGCAAACCGTTTCCAAAGGGCCGCTGCTTGATCCTCTCTCCTTTCGAATGGACCATCGCCAAGCGCTACATGCTGCCGGGCAGGGGAGAGGCGTTCATCGCCCTCGTCGCCGGGATCAGCCTTGTTGCGGTCATGCTTGGGGTGGCTGCCCTTGTCATCGTGATGAGCGTGATGAACGGCTTTCGCGCCGAACTGCTCGACAAGATCGTGGGGCTCAATGGCCACGCGATCATTCAGGCTTATGGCGGACGCTTGGAAAACTGGCAGGACATCCTGAAGAAGGTGGAAGCCACACCCGGCGTCACCCACGCCTCGCCGCTGATCGAACAGCCCCTGCTCGCCAGCTTCAACGGTCGTGTCGAAGCCGTGCTGGTGCGCGGCAATACCGATGGCGATATCAAACGGCTTGAGGACAAGCGCGTCGATGGTGTGATTGCTTCGCTCCGCCCCGCCTCGGGCAACATCGCACTCGGTTCACGCCTTGCCCAGAACCTTGGTGCGCGGGTGGGCGATACCATCACCATCATCAACCCGCAGGGCCGCGCCACCCCGTTCGGCACCGTCCCGCGTGAAATCGGCTATGTGGTCGCGGCAATCTTTGAAGTCGGCGTCTATGACTACGACAACGCCTATGTCGTCATGCCCATATCCGATGCACAAACGCTGCTGCTGACCGGCGATTCCATCGGCATGATCGAGGTGACCACCACCAACGCCGATACCGTCTCGCAAACGCTTGCCCCCATCACCAAGCAGCTTGAAGGCGTCGCCGTCGTCACCGACTGGAAGACGATCAACGCCAGCCTGTTCGAGGCTCTGGCGGTAGAGCGCGTTGCCATGTTCATCGTGCTGTCGATCATCGTGCTGGTGGCCGTGTTCAACATTCTGTCGTCGCTGATCATGCTGGTCCGCGCCAAAACGCGGGACATTGCGATCCTGCGCACGATGGGAGCGACGCGGAAAAGCCTGCTCAAGATTTTCGTGACCATCGGCTTCGTGATCGGCGCTCTGGGCACTCTGTCCGGCCTTGGACTTGGGTTCGTCTTCCTGTTCTTCCGCCAGCCCATCGTCAACGCGGTGCAGTGGATAACCGGGCAGAACCTCTGGGATCCCTCGATCCGCTTCCTCACCGAACTGCCCAGTCGGTCTGATCCGGTAGAGATCACCACCATCTGCCTGATGGCCCTGCTGTTCTCCTTCCTCGCCACGCTCTACCCGGCACTCAAGGCCGCGAGCACGGACCCCGTTCAGGTGCTGCGTTATGAGTGATCCAGTGGCCAAAAACCCCGTAGTCCGCCTCAAAGACCTGCGCCGCTCGTTCAGCCAGGGCGGCGTGACCATCGACGTGCTGCGCGGCGTCAATCTTGACATTCAGCCCGGTGAAATCGTCGCGCTGCTCGGCCCCTCCGGCTCGGGCAAGTCCACCATGCTGCAAGCCATCGGCCTGCTCGAAGGCGGCTTTTCCGGCCTGATCGAGATTGCGGGCACGAGAGCGTCCGAGCTTTCAGGCGATGCCCGCACCACGCTGCGCCGCGATCACCTCGGCTTCGTGTACCAGTTCCACCACCTTCTGCCTGATTTCAACGCGATGGAGAACGTGGTCCTGCCACAGATGGTCGCCGGCAAGACACGCGCCGAAGCTGACGCCCGCGCCACCGAACTGCTCACCGCGCTCGGCCTCGCCCAACGTCTCGACCACCGCCCCAGCCAGCTTTCCGGCGGCGAGCAGCAGCGTGTGGCCGTTGCCCGCGCGCTCGCCAACAGCCCCGAACTGGTGTTGGCAGACGAACCCACCGGCAACCTTGATGAAGCCACGGCCGACCGTGTGCTTGAAGAATTTCTCAAGCTCGTCCGGGGTGAGGGCAGCTCCGCCCTGATCGCCACCCACAACGAACGCCTTGCCCTGCGCATGGACCGCGTTGTGCGTCTGCACGAAGGCGTGCTGGAATAGGGATACAAGGTCTCCTTCGCGCGTTTCACAGCGCAAAGGAGATCGTCCCCATGAACACCACGATCCGCGCCGAAGCTGCCGATGCCGCTTCCTTCTGGTCAGACCATGCCACCGTCATTCGCCGTGAGGCCGCTGACGGCGTCTTCCATGGCTTCGCCTCGCTCCATTCCGGCACTTTCGCTGAAATGGTCCGCTTGGTGAGCCGCATGCCCGAAAGCGAACGCGCAACGCTCGTCATCGAAAAGAGCGGCGACCGCCAGTATTCCGCTGCCGAAATAGCCAGCCTTGCGCACCGGGACGACTTTCCGGCCTGACCCGATTTACCGTTGATCCGCTCCCCTTGTCGTGCGAACCATTTGCACAACAAGGGGAGAATTCATGTCTGGTCTTGATTGGAATGCCGAGGCGACACTGCACGAGCGCGACGACGCGGGTTCGGAAATGCAGTACAATTTCAGTGTGCTGAAAAAAGGCCCATTGCGCGATCTTGTCGCAGACGTAGCCTCAATGGACGCCAGCCGCCGCGCCCGCTTGGTACTTGACGTAAGCGGGGGCAAATCGCTCAACGTCACCGAAATGCTCGAACTCGCCAAGCAGGAGGGCCTGACATGACCGAACCCACCACCATCGCCGATTTCAAGGCAAAGAAGCCCAACGGCGAGATGATCGACCTGTCCGAGAAAGTGGGCAAAGTCCTGCTGGTCGTCAACACGGCCTCCAAATGCGGGTTCACCCCGCAATACGATGGCCTTGAAAAGCTGTGGAAGGACTACGGCGACAAAGGCTTCGAAGTCCTCGCCTTTCCCTGCAATCAGTTTGGCGGTCAGGAACCCGGGTCGGCGGAAGAGATCGAAAGCTTCTGCAAGGTCAACTTCGGCCTGAGCTTCCCGCTGATGGCCAAGATCGACGTCAATGGCGATAGTGCCGACCCGTTGTATGACTGGCTCAAGAAAGAGGCACCCGGGGTGCTTGGCACCAAGGCAGTGAAGTGGAACTTCACCAAGTTCCTGATCGGCCGCGATGGCAAGGTCGTCCGCCGCTATGCCCCGACGGACAAGCCGGAAAGCATCGCCAAGGACATCGAAAAGCTGCTCTGATTTCAGCCAACCTGCTCCCCCGCGAAGGCGGGGGCCTCAGTCGTTTTACGTGAGGTTCCACAACACCACCAAGGTCCCCGCCTTCGCGGGGACGCAATTCGTCCTGAAACAGTTGGGGATGATTGCCACTCCCCCCTCCTGAATCGCTCCGCAAGTTGCTACCTTGCAGACCATGCCCCACGCCCAATTCGTCCCGCTTCGCATCTTCTCCTCCTACACGATGCTCGATGGCGCGATTGATCCGAAGGCCATCGCCAAAACGGCGGCAGAACGCGGCTTCCCCGCTGCCGCCATTACCGACCGCAACGGCCTCTACGGCAGCGTCGCCTATGCCAAGGCGTGCAAGGATATGGGCGTGCAGCCGGTCATCGGCACGATGCTCGCCGTCGCCCGCCCGGATCGCGATGGTGCAGCCACCGGCTTCGGCCCCGCCGCCCCGACGATTGACTGGCTGGCGCTCTATGCGCAGGATTCCGCCGGCTACGATAATCTCTGCCACCTCGTCAGCCGCGCGCATCTGGATCGCCCGCTCGAATTCGAAGCCCATGTCGTGCTGGCAGACCTTGTCGGCCACACCGATGGCCTGATCTGCCTGACTGCCGCCGGAGAAGGCGCACTGGTGCAATTGCTCGCCGGAAGCCAGCAGGCCGCCGCCGAGGCTTATCTCGACCGGCTGCAGGAACTGTTCCCCCAGCGCCTTTACATCGAAGTCGCCCGCCGCAACGATGCGCAGGAAGAAGCTGCCGAAGAAGCGCTGATCGACCTCGCCTATGCCCGCGATCTGCCGCTGGTGGCCACCAATCCTGCGCGCTTTGCCGACCGCAGCTTTTACGATGCGCACGATGCCATGCTCTGCATCGCCAGTTCCACCCACGTCGACAGCACTGATCGTCCGCGTTCCAGCAAGGAATGGTGGATCAAGCCTGCCGAGGTGATGGAGGAACTGTTCAAGGATCTTCCCGAAGCCATCGCCAATACGCTCGTCGTGGCGCAGCGCTGCGCGGTCATGCCGCCCAAGCGCAAGCCGATCCTGCCCAGCCTTGCCGGCGATCAGGAAGGCGAGGCGCGGATGTGCGCGGCGGACAGCCGAAAGGGCCTCGTCCTGCGGCTGCTGCCGTATTACCCCGAAGCCGCCCACGTCGAACTCGAACGCCTGCTGTGCCTCGGTCCCGATGCCCAGCCTGATGCCGCCGATTACCCGCAACTCAACGTCGCAGGCGTATGGGAAGAGGTCATCAGCTACCGTGACCGGCTAGAATTCGAAGTTGGTATCATCAACCGTATGGGCTTCGGCGGCTACTTCCTGATCGTGGCCGATTTCATCAAATGGGCCAAGGATCAGGGCATTCCGGTGGGGCCGGGGCGCGGATCGGGCGCAGGGTCGCTGGTGGCATGGGCGCTGACCATTACAGACCTTGATCCGATCAAGCTTGGCCTGCTGTTCGAACGCTTCCTCAACCCCGAACGCGTTTCCATGCCAGACTTCGATATCGACTTCTGCGAAACGCGGCGCGGCGAAGTGATCCGCTACGTCCAACGCAAATACGGGCTGGACCACGTCGCCCAGATCATCACCTTCGGCAAGCTCAAGGCCCGCGCCGTGCTGCGCGATACCGGCCGCATCCTGCAGATGAGCTATGGGCAGACCGACCGCCTGTGCAAGATGGTGCCCAACCACCCAACCGACCCCTGGCCGCTCCCGCGCGCGCTGAATGGCGTGCTGGAGCTGAAGCGTGAGTACGACCGCGACCCTGAGGTCAAACGCCTCATCGACCTTGCGATGCAGCTGGAAGGCCTGCCGCGCAACAGCTCCACCCACGCGGCAGGCGTGGTGATCGGTGACCGCCCGCTGGCGCAGCTCGTGCCGCTCTACCGCGATCCACGTTCGGACATGCCGGTCACGCAGTTCGATATGAAGCATGTCGAGGATGCGGGCCTCGTCAAGTTCGACTTCCTCGGCCTGAAAACGCTGTCCGTGCTGCGCAAAGCCGTGGACCTGATGGGCAAGCGCGGCATCGAGATCGACCTGTCCGCGCTGGCGTGGGACGATGAACAGACCTACAAGCTGCTGCAATCGGGCGATACCGTCGGCGTGTTCCAGCTTGAATCCGAAGGCATGCGCCGCACGCTGGCAGCGGTGAAGCCCACCAACTTCGGTGACATCATCGCGCTCGTCTCGCTCTACCGTCCCGGCCCGATGGACAACATCCCGCTGTTCGGCCGCCGCAAGAACGGGCTGGAAAGCATTGAATATCCGCATGAAAAGCTGGCGGGCATCCTGTCAGAGACATACGGGATCTTCGTCTATCAGGAACAGGTGATGCAGGCCGCGCAGATCCTCGCTGGATACTCGCTCGGCGATGCAGACCTTTTGCGCCGCGCGATGGGCAAGAAGGACCAGAAGGAAATGGATGCGCAGCGCCAGCGGTTCGCCGATGGCTGCAAGACCGTGTCCGGCATTGAAAAGGCCAAGGCCAACGAACTGTTCGATTTGATCGACAAGTTCGCAGGCTACGGCTTCAACAAATCCCACGCCGCTGCCTACGCGCTGCTCGCTTACCAGACGGCGTGGTTGAAAACGCACTACCCGCACGAATTCTACGCGGCCTCGATGTGCTTCGACATGCACCAGTCGGAAAAGCTTTCGATCTTCGTGGATGACATGCGCCGCAATGGCGTCGCGCTGGCGGGGCCGGACATCAATCATTCCGAAGCCGAATACACGGTCGAGCGCACCAGCGATGGCTTTGCGGTGCGCTATGCACTCGCGGGCCTGCGCAATGTCGGTGAAAAGGCGATGGAGCAGATCGTGGCCGAGCGGGAAGCCAATGGCCCGTTTACCTCGCTCGACGATCTGTTCAAACGCATCCCCGCAGGATCAATGAACCGTCGCCAGTTGGAAGCACTGGCGGCTGGCGGTGCGCTTGATGGCCTTGCGCCAAACCGCGCGCAAGTCATCGCCAATGGCGAACTGCTGATGGCCGTGGCCGATGAAGCTGCCCGGTCGCGCACATCGGGGCAGGGTGGCTTGTTTGGCGGAGATGATCACGCAGCCCCCGCCACGCGGCTTGCCGAAGCCAAACCCTGGAGTCGGGCCGACCAGATGGCGGCAGAGCGCGAGAACTTCGGCTTCTATTTCGCCGCGCATCCGGTGGAGGAATACCGCGCCGTCGCCTCGGCCAATGGCGCGCGGTCCTATGGCAGCCTGATGACCGGCACCGGAGAACCCGGCGGACGTTCCGGGGCCGTTATGGCGGCGCTCGTTGAAAACGTGCAGAAGCGCAAGACGAAGAAGGGCAAGGACTTCGTCATGGCCGACTTCTCCGACAATTCGGGTCTGTTCACGGCCTCCTGCTTTGAAGAATCGCTGGTCGAGCCGTTCCAGCAATGGGCAAAGGACGGCACTTGCGTGCTGCTGAATGTGGAACTTGACCGACCCAACCCGGATGAGCCGCCGCGCATCACCGTCCGTGGCGCAAGGCCGTTGGCCTCCGTCAGCAGTGCCTCGCAGATGCAGCTGAAGCTTGATGTCAGTAATCCGCAAGCCATCGCCGAACTCGCTCTGCTCCTGCCGCGCGGGGAGGGTGCCAAGGGTGAAGTCTTCGCGCGCCTGCGCACTGGCGGGCCGAAAGAACCGCTCGTGCGGCTCGGCAATGATTTTAAACTGGACAGTGACTTAATCGAACGATTGATTCCGATAGAAGGCCTTGCCAATGTAGCGCTGACCGCAAGACCGGAAAGGCATCTGCGGCTCGTCGAATAGACGCCAATCGGGAGAGAGAATATGCAGCAGCTTGGCCAAAGTCTGGGCGCAATGCAGGATTGGAAGCTGCGGGTAACCCACCTGATCGATCACGCCGCGCGCGAACATGGCGCGCGCGAAATCGTCAGCCGCTGGGCCGATGGCAGCGAAACGCGCACCAATTGGGCAGGCATCCGTCACGATGCCCTGCGCATGACGCAAGCCTTGCGCAAGCTGGGCGTGCAGCCCGGAGATCGCATTGCCACGCTGGCGATGAACCACCACCGCCACCTCGTTTCATGGTACGGCGCGGTTGGCGCAGGCGGCATTCTCCACACGCTCAACCCGCGCCTGTTTGACGATCAGCTCCAATATATCGTCAATCACGCCGAAGACCGGGTGATGCTGTTCGACAAAGTGTGGGCACCGATTGTCGAACGCATGAAGCCCCTTTGGCCAACGGTTGAGCACTACATCTGTTATGACAGCAGCGAGCCTGCGCTTCACTTCGAGGAATGGATCAGCGCCGAAGACGGGCAGGCCGAATGGTACGATGGCGATGAGCGCGACCCATGCATGCTCTGCTACACCAGCGGCACCACCGGCAACCCCAAGGGCGTGCTCTACGAACACCGCTCGACCATGCTCCATGCGTTGAGCGCGATCAGCCCGCCGGTGTTCGGCATGGATTGCCGCTCGGTCATGCTGCCGATCGTGCCGATGTTCCACGCCGCCAGTTGGGGTCTGCCTTGGGCGGGCGCGGCGGCGGGCGCGAAGTTCGTCTATTCGGCGGTGAATGAAGGCGCCGTCCTGTGCGAATTGATGAACCGCGAGAAGGTTACCTGCTCGGCTGGCGTGCCGACGGTGTGGCTGGCGCTGCTGCAACACGTTGAATCTACTGGCACGGAAATTCCGCAAAGCCTCAAAACCGTCGTCTGCGGCGGTTCGGCCATGCCCCGCGCGATGATTGAACGTTTCATGCGCGCAGGCTGCCGCGTGGCGCACGCATGGGGCATGACGGAAACTTCGCCTATCGGCACGACCGGCGCGGAAACGTGGGATTGGGACGAGCTTTCTTTTGACGAGCAGGTCAGCGTGAAGGCGATGCAGGGGCGGCCGCCGTTCGGCGTGGAAATCCGCTGCGTCGATCTGGACGATCCCGAAAAAGTCCTGCCGCGCGATGGACTTACATCGGGCGCGCTGCAAGTACGCGGGCCGTGGGTGGTCAAGCGCTACTTCAAGGCCGAGGCCGACGCTGTGGTGGCGGGGCAATGGTTCGATACCGGCGATGTCGGGCTGATTCATCCTGATGGCACGCTGCAACTGACTGACCGGACCAAGGACGTGATCAAGTCTGGTGGCGAATGGATCAGCTCGGTCGAACTGGAAAACGCCGCCGTGGGGCACCCTGCTGTGGCTGAGGCTGCGGCGATCGGCGTGCACCATCCCAAGTGGGATGAGCGGCCCTTGCTGGTGGTTGTGCGCAAGCCGGGGATGGATGTTTCGCAGGATGATATCCGTGCTTTCCTGATGCAGCACGTGGCGAAGTGGTGGGTGCCCGATGCGGTGGCTTTCGTGGACCAGATTCCGCACACAGGCACCGGAAAAATAAGCAAAAAAGACCTGCGCGAACAGTTCCGGGAGTACAGCTGGAGCGAGGTTGTCTGAAGTGCACCTAGATGCACCTAACTGCACCTAAGTGACACCAACGCGCCCTAAAACAGGTCTAACTGTCCGTCAGCGCTGGGTTTTTTGAACTGCGTGCAATCAAGGTCAACATGGGCCTTGCCGATACCGTGTTTGCGGCAGGCGATGCGGTAACGGGTGCGGATGAGATCGGCCCAGGTGCCTTGCGGTTTCATCCGGGTGAAAAACTGCGCGTCGTTGTCCTTCCCGCCGCGCACCTGCTGGACGATGGACATGACCTTCCCGGCGCGATCCGGGAAGTGCGTGTCCAACCACTCTCGGAACAGCGGGGCGACTTCATGGGGGAGGCGCAGCATGATCCAACCCGCGGAGCGGACGCCGCGCTGGGCGGCGGCTTCGAGGATGGCTTCGATGAAGTGGTCAGTGATCGCGGGGACGACCGGGGCGACCGAGACGTGGGTGGGGACTCCGGCGCTCACCAGTTTTTCCAGCGCATCCAGTCGTTTGGGGGGCGATGATGCGCGCGGTTCGAGCAAGCCGGACAGGCGCGGATCAAGGCTGGTGACCGATATTCCGACAGCCGTCAGCCGATGTTTGGCGAGTTCGGCCAGCAGGTCCAGATCATCAAGCACGCGGGCGGATTTTGTGGTGATCGTAACGGGATGGCGCAGTTCAAGGCAGAGTTCCAGCACCTGCCGCGTGATACGGTAGCGCCCCTCTATGGGCTGGTACGGGTCGGTGTTGGTGCCCATCGCGATGGGGGCCGGAGTGTAGCTCCTTTTCGCCAGCGTCTCGCGCAAAAGCCTTGCCGCATCGGGCTTTGCGAAAAGTTTGGTTTCGAAATCGAGGCCGGGGGACAGATCGTGGAAGGCGTGGCTGGGGCGGGCGTAACAATAGACGCAGCCGTGTTCGCAGCCGCGATAGGCGTTGACCGAGCGGTCGAAGGGAATGTCGGGCGATTGGTTGAAGCTGAGGATTGAGCGCGGGTGTTCTTCGGTGACGGTGGTGCGCAGCTTGGGGCCGGGACCGTCGATTTCCCCGCGCGCGTCCAGCCAGTCGCCGTCAGCCTCACGCGTGGCGAGGCCGAAGCGGGTGGGCACCTGGGCCGATTGCGCACCTCTGCCGTGAATGGACATGGCAGGATTAGAACATAAGCGGAACGATAGTGCAAGTGTGCGTGAAAAAGCCTACTTTTCCAGCAGCCTTGGCATCAGTTCTACAAAATTGCAGGGGCGGTTGCGGCTGTCGAGTTGTTCATCGAGGATACCGTCCCAGCCATCCTTGACCGCGCCGGTCGAGCCGGGAAGTGCGAAGATATAAGTGCCGCGTGCGACGACGGCGCAGGCGCGGGACTGGATTGTGCTGGTGCCGATGGTCTTGAACGAAAGCCAACGGAACAGTTCGCCAAAGCCCGGAATGTCGCGCGTTTTCACGCGCTCCAGCGCTTCGGGTGTCACGTCGCGCCCGGTCAGGCCAGTGCCTCCGGTGATGACCACGGCATCGACACCGCGATCATCGATCCAGTTGTTGAGACGATTGACGATGCGGTCAGCCTCGTCCTTCTCCATCGCGCGGGCGACCAGACGGTGACCCTTGGCCTTGACGCGTTCGGCCAGAATGTCACCTGACGTGTCTTCGTCGGGGCCGCGCGTGTCGGAAACGGTGAGCAGGGCGATGTTGACGGGCTTGAACTCACGCGAGGTGTCAATTGCCACGCGATGCTATCCTAACATTTTCAGACCCGGCAAGCCCCGGAAACTTCGGCCACATTCCCTGAACGAGGCCAATCCGGCTTTCCGAAGGGCCGCCCGCCTGCCGCTCATACATCCAGTAATTGCGCATGACGATGGCGACGTATCCGCGCGTTTCCCAGTAAGGGATCGATTCCATCCAGAGCAACGGATCAGTGCCACCGCGAATTTCGGTGTTCCAGCGGCTGATCGGCAGCGGTCCGGCGTTGTAGGCGGCCATGACCTTGGGCAGCAGGCCTTGCGTGGCGTCATTATCGCGCAAGTGCTGGAGATATTGCTGGCCGAAGGCGAGGTTCACGTCGGGCAGATCAAGCTGCTTGTCGCGCCCGGCCATCATCGGTTCGACCTTGGACATATCGCGCGCGGTGCCGGGGCGCAGTTGCATCAGGCCCTTGGCACCAGCGGGGCTGGTGACAGACGTGCGGAAGTTCGATTCCTGCAGGGAGTGTGCGAACAGAAGGGCGGGGTCGACTTTCCAGCCAGTGGTCGGCGTCCATTTTGGCGCGGGGAAGCGAGCGGCTTCATCCGGACGCGCACCAGACGGTGCATTGTAGGCCATCCAAAGCTGTGTTGATGGCAGGCCCAGATCGCGGGCGAGGCGCGAGAGCGGAGCATACTGGCCAGGATTTCCGATCCGCGCCTGATGGCGCAGCACTTCGTCGGCAAGGCCGTCCTCGCCGATCTCGGCAAGTTGCACGGCGGTGCGAATGTTCGGCACATCGCGCAGT
The DNA here is from genome assembly GCF_030696665.1 of Novosphingobium sp. Lineage (GTDB taxonomy): Bacteria > Pseudomonadota > Alphaproteobacteria > Sphingomonadales > Sphingomonadaceae > Novosphingobium. Next base: position 247,410 of record NZ_JAUYRV010000046.1, on the reverse strand, counting down.
GATTGCCAATCGTTGGTCGAAAAATCGGGTGCGGCAGAGGGCTGGCTTTCACGCATGCCGAGTGCTTCGACCGCCATCATGCCATAGAGCGTATCGCGGAAGCGTGAGGCGCTGCGCAATGCAGACGAGACTTTTTCCGGCTTGCGGCAGCGCGTCCAGGCGCGGCTTGCCCAATAATGAGCCGCAGAGGCCAGTTCATCGTTGTGCGCAGACCCGGCGGATTTTTCGAACGAATCTGCAGCAGCGAGGCAATCGCCGAGGCGGAAGCTGGCGAGGCCTGCGGTCCAGTGTGCTTCAGAAACCCACGGGCCGGTGCCTTCGGTAGCGCTGAGCGCGATGGCGCGGGCGGTGGCGTCATCATTCTCGATATAGAAGGCCCAGCCGATCTTCTGCCGCCATTCGGCGCGGGCATCGGAGGATAGGGTGGCGTCGATGCCATCGAGCAAAAGGCGCGCGCCGACAGGATCATCGAATTTGATGCGGTCCTGTATGGCGTCTGACACGCTGGCGGGCATCGTGCCATCGCTGATCGAGCGTGGGCGGATGCGCTTGGACACGTTGGGCAGCGAGACGAAGCGCTGCGATTGCGGAAGGTCTGGAAGTTCGCTCGCGCCGCGCTTTAGTGCGAGGCGGCCAAGCTGTTCGGCCCAAGGCAGATCGGGCGCGCGGGTAAGGACTTCGGTGATCGGCGCGAGTTCCGCTTTTGGCGAAGTGGCGGCGAGAATGTATTGCGAGCGGGCGACGGTATGGAGCGGGCCATCGCTGCGCTGGGAGAACATGGCCTGAACCTTGGTCCAGTCTTCCTGCTCAATCGCCGAGAACAGCGATTTGTAATAGCCGCGGTCATCGGCGCTGAGGAGCGTTGGCACAGCGGTGCGGGCGGCACGGCCCCTGAAGTAATCCACGGCGGCGCTGTTGGCCTGTGCGGGCACTGCGGAAAGTGCAGCGGTCGACGCTACCAGCGCGACCAGCGTCAACTTTGTGGCGCGTCCCAGTTTCAAACCGTTTCCGTTCCTGTCCATTCGAGCCATCTGCTCCAAAATCCCGCTTTGAGGGCGGGACGCGTCAGCATGGCCTCAAGATCCCACGCCGGCAAGGCGGCGATTGGTGAACTCTCTTGATTAATACCGCGTAAACTTAGAGCCATATTCGGCGGATCGTGGCCGAGAAGCGTTGAAATGCTTGATATGCCCAAAATCAGCAACCGTTGCGGCGCGACAAGGGCAATGTGATGCAAAAGGACATCGCCAAGTCCGGCGGTGTTGAACATGTGCCAATCGGGCATGGGAACATGCGCGGGCAGGGCGGAGGCAAGATAAGTCTGCGCACGGTCAATCCCGGACGCCGCAAGAATACCGTCCAGCAGGCGCCCGGCGCGGCCGCTGAGCAGGGCGTCGGTGTCATCTGCTGAGGGCATTGGCACCAGCACCATCAGATCGGCACCGACAGGGCCGATAGGCGGCAGGCGACGCAGGCCTGCCGGGGCGAGTGCAGGCTCTGCCAGCCACCACGGGGCGAAGGCATCGAGCGACTGCGGCCAGCCCGACTTATCGGCAACTTTGGCAATCTGCGGCGAATCGCTGCGCTCTGCGGACAGTTCGCGCAGGGGCTTCACGGGGGCAGGAGCAGCCGTGTCAGGCACTTCGCGCACTTGCGCCAGCCAGTCTTGGGGATCATCGATGAACGCGTGGTCCACCCCCGCATCGCGCCACCAATCGAAGGCCGCCGTTACGGCAGCGCTCCAATCCGGGCTTTGCTGGTTAGCGGTATCGGGCAACCTATGCTTCCTTACAGTCTAATTTGCGGTCTTGACCTTGCCGGTAGCCTCTTTCAAGGCACAATTGGAATTCAATCACGCAATTAGTCTGAAGTCGGGAGTGAGCGAGGCATGAGCGAACGGGAATCGATGCCCTATGACGTGGTCATCGTCGGCGGCGGGCCTGCTGGGTTGGCGGCCTCGATCCGGCTGAAGCAGATCAATCCCGAGATTTCGGTCTGCGTGCTGGAAAAAGGTTCGGAGATCGGCGCGCACATCCTTTCGGGTGCGGTGATCGATCCCAAGGCGCTGGACGAACTGCTGCCCGATTGGCGCACGATGGGCTGCCCGATGGCCGAAGTGCCGGTGACGGACAACTGGCACTGGGTGCTGAGCAAGACGGGCAAGATGGGCATTCCGCACTGGCCGATGCCTCCGTTCCTGTCGAACGACGGGAATTACACCGGCAGCCTTGGCAACCTGTGCCGCTGGATGGCCGAACAGGCGATGGAACTGGGTGTGGAGATCTTCCCCGGCTTCCCCGCCGCCGAAGTGCTGTTTGACGAACGTGGCGCGGTCATGGGCGTGGCGACCGGCGACATGGGCGTGGGCCGCGATGGCGAGAAGAAGGGCGATTACCAGCCCGGCATGGAACTGCATGCCAAGTACACGCTGTTTGCCGAAGGCGCGCGCGGGCATCTGACGAAGCGGCTGAAAGCGCACTTCGATCTGGAGCGTGATTGCCAGCCGCAGGTCTATGGCATCGGCATCAAGGAACTGTGGGACATCGATCCCGAAAAGCATGTTCCGGGGCGCGTGATCCACACGCAGGGCTGGCCGCTGTCGGAATCAAATTCGTGGGGCGGTGGGTTCCTGTACCATCAGGCGAACAATCAGGTGGCTTTGGGCTTCGTCACCGCGCTCGATTACGCGAACCCTTATGTCTATCCGTTCGAGGAGTTCCAGCGCTGGAAGCAGCACCCTGAAATCCGCGCGATTCTAGAAGGCGGACGGCGCGTTTCCTATGGCGCGCGGGCGATCAACGAGGGTGGCTGGCAATCGGTGCCGCGTCTTTCGTTCCCCGGTGGTGCGCTGATCGGTTGTTCGGCAGGCTTCGTGAACGTGCCGCGCATCAAGGGCAGCCATACCGCGATGAAGAGCGGGATGCTGGCCGCCGATTCCATCGTGGTGGCGATAGCGGCCGGGCGCGAGAAGGACGACATGGTGGAATATGACACCGCCGTGCGCGAAAGCTGGATCGCCAAGGAACTGAAGAAGGTGCAGAATGCGCAGCCCTTGGTGGCCAAGTTCGGTGGCGAACTGGGCACTGTGCTGGCTGGGGCGGACATGTGGCTGCGCACCATTGGCGGGTTCGGCATCTGGAAGCCGATGAAGCACCACAAGGACGCCGAGGCTACGCAGCGTGCCGATCTGTTCAAGCCGATCGCCTATCCCAAGCCCGATGGGGTGATCACGTTCGACCGACTGACCAGCGTGGCGTTCTCGTACACCAACCACGAGGAAGATCAGCCGTGCCATCTGGTGCTGAAAGATCCCACCGTGCCGACACGGATCAACCTGCCGATCTATGCCGGGCCCGAGGCGCGGTACTGCCCGGCGGGGGTCTATGAGTACGTCGGTGTGGAAGAAGGCAATCCACGCCTGCAGATCAACGCCCAGAACTGTGTCCACTGCAAGACCTGCGACATCAAGGATATGACGCAGAACATCGAGTGGGTAACGCCTGAAGGCGGCGGCGGGCCGAACTATCCGAATATGTGAGGCACGTTCCTCCCCGAACCGGGGAGGGGGACCATCCGCAGGATGGTGGAGGGGCAGGTGCCACGAAGCGCAGCCCCTCCGGCAAAAAAGGATCGAAACGCTGATCTCCGGACCCAAAGGCACGGTCAAACTTGCCCGCAAGTTGCGGAGCGAGATGACTTTGCCGGAAGGTCTGCTTTGGCGCGAGTTGCGCAAGCGCCCGGGCGGGTTCAAGTTTCGTCGACAGCATCCAGCCGGAGCCTTCGTGATCGACTTTTATTGCGCGGCGGTGAAGTTGGCGATTGAAGTGGATGGTGTCGCGCACGATGCGCCTGAAGTAATGCAGCGGGATGCTGCGAAATCGCATTTTCTGCGTTCGCAGGGCGTCGCCACTCTGCGTATTCCAGCGAAGGTTGTGCTTGAAGATATGGCATTGGTTTTGACGCGCATCGTTGCTGTTTGCGAGGAGCGTGGGGTCAAGCTTGGCGCTCGGCTGAGGGTGCCCCTCCACCATCCTGCGGATGGTCCCCCTCCCCCGCGGGGGGCGGAATGATGCGCGAAACCGCCTATGCCAAGATCAACCTGGCGCTGCATGTGCGGCGGCGGCGGGATGACGGGTATCACGAGCTTGAGACGTTGTTTGCCTTCGTGGATGCGGGGGACGAAGTGACCGCGCATCCTTCGCAGCGGGATTCGTTGCGCGTTGTGGGCGAGTTTGGCGGGGCGCTGGACGATCCGTTCGGGAACATTGTGGCCAAGGCGCTGGGTGCTTTGCCGCACGGCGCTGGCTGGGATGTGACGCTGGAGAAGAACCTGCCGGTGGCGGCGGGGCTGGGTGGCGGCTCTGCCGATGCGGGCGCGGTATTTCGTATGGTGAAGCGGGCGCATGGACTGCCTGACGATTGGCATGCGCGGGCTGCGAAGCTGGGGGCGGACGTTCCGGCTTGTGTGAACAGCGTGGCCTGCATCGGTCGCGGGACGGGGACCGAGCTTGAGCCGGTTGTAAACGATCTGGCGGGCGTGCCGGTGCTGCTGGTCAACCCGCGCATTCCACTGGCGACGGGGCCAGTGTTCAAGGCCTGGGATGGCGTGGATCGCGGGGCGCTTGAAGGGGCGGATTTGCGAGAGATGGCATTGGCGGGGCGCAATGACCTTGAGGCTCCGGCGCTGACGCTCGTGTCAGAAATTGGCGATGTGCTGGCGGCGTTGCGGCGGACGGGCGCGTGGTTGACGCGGATGTCAGGATCGGGGGCGACCTGTTTTGCGCTCTATGATACGGCAGAAGGACGCGATGAAGCGCGGGCTGCGATGCCGCGCGGATGGTGGACTTTGGCAGGAGCGTTGCGGTGAGCGAGGCTTTCAGGATCATTGGCACCCCGCGCTTTGGTGGTATTCTGGTGGTGTCGGATCATGCATCGAACCGGGTGCCCGATGACATCGACCTTGGCATCGCACCGGAGTTGTTGGGCCAGCACATCGCGGTGGACATTGGCGTGGCCGAAGTGGGCGCGTTGATGGCGGCGCGGCCCGGCATCGCGGCGTTTCAGGGCGGGGTGAGCCGCCTTGTGTGCGATTTCAACCGTGATGAGCATTTGCCGGCAGTGGTGCCGATTGCCAGCGACGGGCACGCCATTCCGGGCAATGCTTTGGATCACGCGGGGCATGAAGCGCGGCTGGCGCGGTTCTTCCGGCCCTATCATGATGGGCTGGAGGCATTGCTAGGCGATGTGCCGCAGGCTTTGATCCTGTCGTTGCACAGTTTCACGCCGCAGCTCTCCTCAAGTGATGAAGTGCGCCCTTGGCATGTGGGAGTGCTCTACAACGAGGATGATCGCGCGGCGCGAATCGCCATTCCTTTGCTGGAAGCCGATGGGCTGTGTGTGGGGGATCAGTTGCCCTATTCCGGCAAGCTGCTGAATGCGACAATGAACCGTCACGCGGAAAGCGAGGGTCGGCCTTATCTGGGCATTGAGGTGCGGCAGGATTTGATCGGCCACGCGGCGGGGCAGGTGGAGTGGGCCGAGCGGCTGGCGCGCATTGCCAATCAGGTTGCAGTTGAAATCGGCTAGGAAATCCGGGCTTTCCGCGCTGACATAGTTGTAATTATTACCTTCGACAGCGGCGGTCCCGGTCGGCTAGGGAACGTTGCCAAGTCGCCCATAAAAACTGATTCCCTGTCCGGAGTTCAAAAAATGCCCCCGTATCGTTCGCGCACCACCACCCACGGCCGCAATATGGCGGGCGCACGCGGACTTTGGCGCGCCACGGGCATGAAGGACGAAGATTTCGGCAAGCCGATCATAGCGGTCGTGAACAGCTTCACGCAGTTCGTGCCGGGGCACGTCCACCTCAAGGATCTGGGGCAACTGGTCGCGCGCGAGATTGAGGCTGCGGGCGGCGTTGCCAAGGAATTCAACACTATCGCGGTGGATGATGGCATCGCGATGGGCCACGACGGCATGCTCTATTCGCTGCCGAGCCGTGATCTGATTGCCGACAGCGTGGAATACATGGTCAATGCACATTGCGCCGACGCGATGGTGTGCATTTCCAATTGCGACAAGATCACGCCCGGCATGCTGATGGCCGCGCTGCGCATCAACATTCCGGTGGTGTTCGTGTCGGGCGGGCCGATGGAAGCGGGCAAGGTCGTGCTGAACGGCAAGGAGCACGCGCTCGATCTGGTCGATGCGATGGTTGCTGCGGCTGATGACACGCTGACCGATGCCGAGGTGGACGCTATCGAGCGTGCTGCCTGCCCGACCTGCGGATCATGCAGCGGGATGTTCACCGCCAATTCGATGAACTGCCTCACCGAGGCACTGGGCCTTTCGCTCCCGGGCAATGGTTCAACGCTGGCGACGCATGCGGATCGCAAGCGGCTGTTCCTTGAAGCGGGCCGCGTTGCTGTAGACCTGTGCAAGCGGTACTATGAAGAGGACGACGTCAGCGCCCTGCCGCGCTCGATTGCCACGTTCGATGCGTTCGAAAATGCCGTGTGCCTTGATATTGCGATGGGCGGATCGACCAACACCGTGTTGCACCTGCTGGCCGCTGCGTTCGAGGCCGGGGTGAACTTCACTATGGCCGACATCGACCGGCTGAGCCGCCGCGTGCCGTGCCTGTCCAAGGTGGCACCGGCCAAGGCTGATGTTCACATGGAAGACGTCCACCGTGCGGGCGGAATCTTTGCGATCCTTGGCGAACTGGACCGCGCCGGGCTGATCCACACGCACCTGCCGACCGTGCATAGCCGCACGCTGGCTGAAGCGCTGGACCGGTGGGACATTGCGCGCACCAATTCGCCCAGCGTGCAGGAATTCTTCCGCGCCGCACCGGGTGGGGTGCCGACGCAAGTGGCATTCTCGCAGGATCGCCGGTGGAAGGAGCTTGATCTTGACCGCGAAAACGGTGTGATCCGTTCAGCCGAGCACGCGTTCAGCAAGGACGGCGGGCTGGCTGTGCTTTACGGCAACATAGCGCGCGATGGCTGCATCGTGAAAACGGCGGGCGTGGACGAGAAGATCCTGAAGTTTACAGGCCCCGCCAAGGTTTATGAAAGCCAGGACGCGGCGGTGACGGCAGTGCTGACCGGGCAGATCGTGGCGGGCGACGTGGTGGTAATCCGCTACGAAGGGCCAAAGGGCGGGCCGGGCATGCAGGAAATGCTCTACCCGACCAGCTATCTGAAATCGAAGGGCCTCGGCGCGGCTTGTGCATTGCTGACCGACGGGCGCTTTTCGGGCGGCACTTCGGGCCTGTCCATCGGCCATGCCTCGCCCGAAGCGGCAGAAGGTGGCGAGATCGGGCTGGTTGAGAACGGCGACATGATCGAGATTGATATTCCGGGGCGCACGATCAACCTTGCCGTGTCGGACGAGGTGCTGGCGCAGCGCCGCGCCGCGCAGGACGCGAAGGGTTGGAAGCCAGCGGCACCCCGTCCACGACAGGTTTCGACGGCGCTCAAGGCCTATGCCGCGATGACCACCAGCGCGGCGCGTGGTGCGGTGCGCGATCTGAAGCAGATCGGGGTCGATTGATGCGGCGCGGGCTTTCCCTTCTTGCCGTGGCAGCGCTGGCAGCGTGTTCGCAGACCGAGGAAAAGCCGCAGGGTCGCGTCATCGATTGTGCGCTGGCCGGCGCGGCGAAGTTTGCGCCCGATTGTTTCGTGCAGGATTCGCGCAGTGGCGAGCAGCAGGTGCTGACCGTGCGGCACAAGGACGGGGCCTTCCGGCGCTTCGTGATGGTCGATGACGGGCGCGGTGTTGTCGCCGCCGATGGTGCTGACGAGGCGACTGCCAAGTGGTCTGCGGAAGGCGTGCTGGAAGTGAGCGTGGCGGGTGACCGCTATCGCTTTCCGGCGCGGATGAAGGCCGATGCGCCGCAGCCGTGATGGCATATTGAGCCAAGTGCTGACCGTTGCGCAAATGCGCGCGGCAGAGGATGACCTTATTGCGGCTGGCACGAGCGTGGATGCATTGATGCAGCGTGCCGGACGGCGCGCTGGCGAATGGGTGCGGCGGATAGCGGGCGGCGGTTCGGTGACCGTGCTGTGCGGGCCGGGCAACAATGGCGGCGATGGCTGGGTAATCGCTGAATACTTGCGCGAACATGGCAATGCGGTGCGGGTTATTGCCGCGCGCGAACCGACGACGGACGCCGCGCGCCATGCGCAGGCGCTTTACGGTGGTGAGGTTGTGGCTGCGGACGCGGATGTGTCGGGCGACGTGTTCGTGGATTGCTTGTTCGGCAGCGGTTTGACGCGGGCTTTGCCTGAGGAACTGGCGGCTTTGCTGGGCCGTCTGGCCGCGATCCACCGCCACCGCATTGCGATCGATGTGCCAAGCGGTGTCGAGAGCGACAGCGGGCGACCCTTGAACGATGGCTTGCCGGATTGGACGCTGACGATTGCGCTGGGTGCGTGGAAGCATGCGCACTTTGCCATGCCAGCATGCGCGGCAACGGGCGCGCTGCGACTTGTGGATATTGGCGTGGCGCCGGTGCCGGGCGCGGCAAGGGTGCTGGCAAAACCTGTGTTGGCGGCTCCGGCGGCAGATTCCCACAAATATCGGCGCGGGATGCTGGGCATTCTGGGTGGCGATATGCCGGGGGCGGCGCTGCTTGCTGCGACGGCAGCGCTGCGAGCGGGGGCTGGCTATGTCAAGCTGGCGGCACCGGGTGCTCTACCGGGCGCTCCGGCAGAACTGGTCGTGACCGGCGACGTCGATACCTTGTTGGGCGATGCGCGGATGGCGGCGCTGCTGGTCGGGCCGGGGCTGGGGCGTTCGGATGGCGCTTCGCGACTGCTTGTGAAAGCGCTCCATGCGGCGAAGCCCTGCGTCATTGATGCCGATGCACTTGTGCTGCTGCGGCCTGAGATGCTGGGTGGCGCACCTTGTGTGCTGACTCCGCACGAGGGTGAGATGGCAGCGCTGGAGCGGAACTTCGGCCTTTCCGGCCAAGGTCTGCGCCGGGATCGAGCATTGGCTCTGGCAGCGAAATCGGGCGCTGTGGTGGTGTTCAAGGGGCCGGACAGCGTGATTGCCGCGCCGTCTGGCGAACTGGTGCTGGCACAGCGTGCATCGTCATGGCTGTCGGTTGCGGGCACCGGCGATGTGCTGGCGGGGACCATCGCCGGTCGCCTTGCGACAAACGGCGAAGCCTTGCGCGCGGCGGAGGAAGGCCTATGGCTCCACGCCGATGCGGCAAAGCGCTGCGGCGCGGCCTTCACTGCGGGTGAACTGGCCCATGCCGTGCAGGCGGCCTTGAGGGATTGTATTGAATGACTGAATCCGGCCTGATCGTGCGCGTTGCCGCCAAAGGGGAAGGCGCGACTGCCGACGGCAGGTATGCCATGCTTGCTGCACCGGGCGATGTTTTGCAGGACGATGGCACGGTGGTTCGCGGGCCGAACCATGTTGATCCGGCATGTCGGCACTTCCCGGCTTGTGGTGGCTGCCAGTTGCAGCATCTGTCCGAAGCTGCGTTGAGCGATTACGTCTATGATCGCGTGATTGGCGGGGCGACGGGTCAGAAATTGTGGGATGTGAACGCCGCGCCCGCGCATCTTTCGCCGCCACGGTCCCGCAGAAGGGCAACGCTGCACGCACAGTCCATTGGCAAGCGCGTGGTGATCGGTTTCCGCGAACAAGGTTCGCACAAGATCATCGACATGCGCGAATGCCATGTCCTGACGCCCGAGATGTTTGCGCTGGTCGCCCCGTTGCGCACTCTGCTGGAAGGGTGGGGCAGCAAGAAACTGGCGGTCGATGTCGACCTTGCCATGACCGATCAGGGCGTTTCGATGGGGCTGAAGGGCCTTACCGCTGAAGGATTGGCGAAGACCGAGGCGTTGCTGGACTTTGCGCGCGAAACTGGGCTGGCGCGGTTGACGATGGATTCCGGCTATGGCGCAGAAGGCGTATGGGAGCCTGAGCCGGTTACCGTAACGCTGGGCGGTGTTCCGGTATCGTTGCCACCGGGTGCGTTTCTGCAGGCAACGGCAGATGGCGAAGCTACGCTGGTGAGCGCAGCGCGCGAATGGCTGGATGGCGCGGCGACCGTGGCGGATCTGTTTTCAGGGCTGGGCACGTTTACCTTTGCGCTTGCTGGACCGACGACCAAGGTGCTGGCGGTGGAGGCAGCGCGTGAGCCTTTCCTCGTCTGCCAGAGCGCGGCGCGTATGAACGGAAAGCCGGTCCATTCGCTGCACCGTGACCTGTTTCGCAATCCGCTGCGGGTGGAGGAACTGGATCGTTTTGCGGGCGTCCTGCTTGATCCGCCGCGTGCCGGCGCGACGGAGCAGGTCGATCAAATTGCGCTGAGCAAGGTGCCTCGCGTTGTCTATATCAGTTGCAATCCGGCCAGTTGGGCGCGTGATGCGGTGAAGCTGATTGCTGGCGGGTATCGTCTGGCCGAATTGCGGCCAGTGGGGCAATTCCGCTGGTCCACGCATGTGGAACTGGCGAGTTTGTTCTTGCGCGATTGACGATAGGTTGGTGTGCCCCCGCGAAGGCGGGGGCCTCGGTGTTGTTTCGCAGCGTCAGCTTGAAAGGCCTGAGGCCCCCGCCTTCGCGGGGGTGCAGGGTTTGTGGCTGGATGCGGTCAGAAGCGGAAAACGATCTTCGCCGCGTGATAGATCAGCGCCATCAGCGTGATGGACGACAGCGTGAACAGGATGAAGCGGATCATCACCTTGTTCACGGTTGACTGCAAGATTGAGTGTACCACACGCAGGCCGACGTAGACCCACGCCACCGTTGCGCTGGTGCCGCCGCCGTTTCCGGTAAGCGCAATCACCAGGCACACCGCATAAAACAGCGTCGGCGCTTCGTGCAGATGGTTGTAATTGTGCGCTTTCCACTGGACTGCGGCGGGGAGAATATCGTCGAGCGTCTTGGTCGGGTCTTTGGCGAGGCTGTCCGGATCGAGCTTTGCAGCGCTCATCGCTGGGATGCGGGTGGCGTACATCCACAGCCACATGACCATCGTCCACGCCATCAGTGCGACAGCAGGCTGCAGAATTTTTGCGCTTTCCATTGGCATTTTCCCCCTCGATTGAAGTCATTATCCGTGGCTGAGCGTCGCTCCCAGCGCGCGCAAGGCCAGCGCCGCAAGGCACAGCGACGACAGCAGGAACAGGCTGAAACGCACAGGAATGCGGTTCACCGTGGCCTGCCAGATAGAATGCAGCACGCGCAGCACGACGTAGGCCCAAGCCAACATGACATCGAACGCGCTTGGCCCAAGGATCGCAAGGATCACGACCGTGGCGTAGAACAGCGTCGGCTGCTCCATCAGGTGGGCATAGTTGTGCGATTTCCAGTTTATCTGATCGGGCAGCACGCCTTCGAGATCCTGCCCGCGACCGCCAGCCTTGGCCTGACCGAGGCCGCCCAGTTGCTTGAGCGCGGGAAGGCGCGTGGTGGCCATCCAGATGAGCATGATGATGGACCACACCACAAGTATTGCGGCTGGCGTCAGGATCTGCGCTTGCATCAATTGTCTCCCCCGAGATGTTGCGGGAGACTGCGTGCAGTAGGTTAGATTGTCAAATGCAACTTATCGGCGCAGGGAAATGCGCCTGAAATATCCATAGCGCCCGCGCAGGGTGCGCAAGGCAAGGTTTCGGTCAGCGGCGATGCGCACGGTGACTGCGCTCAAATCCTCCCGTGGGGTGACGTGGAAGCGGGCGAGCCATTGGTGCATGAGCGCGCGCAAGGGCGCGGGTAATCCGCTGAAATCGCCAAAGTCTACGACGTGCAGCGAGCCGCCGGGTGCGAGCAGGCTGGCCGCGTGACCGAGCGTGAGTTGCCATTGGGGGATCATCGACAGCGCGTAGGAGATGACGATGCGGTCGAATGTCGGCCTGCCGAACAGGGCGGTGGCATCGAAATCCGTGGCGTCCCCGCGCGCCAGTTGGCAATCCGGGCCAAGGCGGCCGCGGGCAACTGAGAGCATCTCGTCCGAAATGTCGAGGCCGTGAAGGCGTGCGCCGGGCCATGTGCGGGCGATGCAAGCGAGGTTACGCCCGGTGCCGCAGCCCACTTCCAGCACGTTCATGCCGGGCGCGGCTTCAAGCCCCGCAATCAGGCCATCGCGCCCGAACAGGTAGAACTTCCGCGTGGCATCGTAGATGTGCTTCTGGCGGCGATAGACCGCGTCCATCAGCGCGCCATGCGGGGAGGGCGGGGCGAGGGTTGCCATATCAGGCAAGCTCGTAGAGATGAACGCCGCCGTAGATCGACGACCGGTCCTGCGCGGTGCATTCGGCGGACAGCGCTTCGTGGTAGTGCCAGCGCGAAAGCAGCGCGTCGGCCAAGCGGCCCGGCAGCAGGCTGGGTTCGGCGGCGGTGCGGAACAGCACCCGTGCGCCGGGGCGGGCAGTGCGGGTGATCTGGGTCCACAGCGCGTTGAGCTGGTCGTCCGTCATCCAGTCCTGCGCATCGAGCAGCACGTAACGGTCGAGCGAGGCGTCGGGCTGGGCGGTGAGGTGTTCGGTCAGGTTGGCGTGGCGCACCTCGACACGGTCGGCGCGGTCGCGCACGGCCTGCCAGTTGGCAGCTTGCAGATAGGGCGGCAGAGGGCAGCGGTCGCCTCGGCCGTAGCCACGTCCAAAGGCCTGCCAGGCAAAGTAGTTGTCCTCGACCGGGAAATCGCAGGCAAGCTTGGCCAGACGGCGGCGCAGCACTTCGGCCATCGGCTCGTTGCCGGCCAGCGCGTCGAACTGGGCGGGCGGAATTCCGAGGCCGAACAGCGAGGCGGGCTGGTCTGTCAGCCAGCGCACGAAGCGCTTGTCGAACACGGGGGCCATCTCCCGCTCGAACACGCGGCGTTGCTCATCAAGATCGCGCGCGGAGAGGATCGTGGAGAGATCGATCTTGTAAAGGCGTGCGAGGAGGTGGGCGACGCCGATGAAGTTGCCCAGAAGCCCGCGCTTGTAGATGTTGCTCGAAAATCCGCTGATACGGCGGCGACCCGAAAGATCGCGCCCTTCCCAATAGCGGCGCGTCGTCTCGTCAAGGTGTGGCAGGATGTGCGCGCGATAGGCGGCGATGTTGGCTGCACTATCGGCCTCGGCAAAGAAGCGGCGGAAGTGCGCGTGATCGGGCAGATGGCGCGCGGACGCCAGCTTAAGCTTGTTGAGGGCGATGTGCGCAGTGTTGAGGTCTACTGCGGTGATCGCCTCTGGATCAGCGGTGAGATAGGACAGGACATTGCAGCCGCCGCTGGCAATTGCGATGATCCGGCTGTCTGGCCGGATTTGCAGCGCCTTCATGTCAACTTCGGGATCTTCCCAGATCTGCGCGTAGACGAGGCCGCGAAAGGCCAGCGCAAAGGCGTGATCGAGCATGCGATTGGCCATGCCGGAGCTGCGGCGCACAACCGAACGCGTTATGGGATGGGAACGGGCACGTTCCAGCATTTTGGTGACCCCCGGGGTAAGTGTTCGGGAGTTCGACTAGAACGTGACCATTGCGACTGTGTGGCAGTTTTGCCCAACCTGACCGCAAGTTGTAAGACGCGCGCTCAAACCTCTGAAATGACGGCAGCAAAGGCGGCGGGGTCGACGTTTCCGCCACTCAGGATCACGGCCGTTCGGCCATCGGTGGGAACCTTGCCTGCGAGAATCGCAGCAAGCCCTGCCGCGCCACCCGGTTCCACAACCAGCCGCAGCTTTGAAAAGGCATAGCGCTGCGCTGTGCGCACCTCAGCTTCGGACACGCTGATTCCCTGCAATCCGCGCGACGTCATGACAGCGAAGTTGATCGGGTAGGTCGCGGGTGTTTGCAGGGCATCGCAGGCGGTTTTCGGCGCGTTCGCGGCAACACGCTGGATTGTGCCCGAAGCAAGGCTGCGTGCCACGTCGTCCCAGCCTTCTGGCTCAACCGGCACAATCACGGCATCAGGGAGCGCCAGCGCGAGGCCAGAGGCAAGACCGCCGCCTCCGCAGGGTGTGACCACGCGTGTGGGCGGGCCACCTGCGTCGCATTGCATCTGTGCCAGCAGTTCTATGCCGCAGCTGCCCTGGCCCTCAATCACCCAAGGGTCGCCATAGGCATGGACCAGCGTTGCGCAGCTTTCGTAAGTGAGGCGCAAGGCCACCTCGTCGCGGTCCTCGCCTCCGGGGCGGTCATACAGCACGACTTCAGCGCCCAGTTCGCGGGTTGAGGCGAGTTTCACCGCTGGGGCATCGTTGGGCATCACGATTTTTGCTGCGATCCCAAGCCTGCGTGCCGCCCAGGCGACGCCTTGTGCATGGTTGCCGCTCGACACAGCAACGACACCGAGGGCGCGATCTGCTTCGTCCAGATCGGTAAGCCGGTGCCAGGCACCGCGAATTTTGAATGCACCTACGGGTTGCAGGGACTCGGCCTTGCACCAGATCACCGCACCATCGGGCAATTCCAGCGGCAGCAGAGGCGTTTGCGGCAGCAGTTCAGCCATTTTTGCTGCTGCGCGCAAGACTCCGTGGCGCGTTGGGGGCCGGTCAGCGACAGAAGGACTTGGGTTTGTCATGCCACTCCTCTAAAGGCCCTGCCCATGATTGTCCTGCGCAACCTTGGCGCGGGGCGCACAAAGACAATTGGAGCAATAATGGCAAAAGTTCTCGTCATCGGCGCAGGCGGCGTCGGCTCGGTCGCGGTCCACAAGATGGCGATGAATTCGGACATCTTCACCGGCATTGCGCTGGCCAGCCGCACCAAGAGCAAGTGCGATGCCATCGCCGCTTCGGTGAAGGAGCGCACCGGCGTTGTCATCGACACCTACCAGATCGACGCTGACGACGTTGCCGCCACCACCGCGCTGATCAATGAGGTCAAGCCTGTCCTCGTCGTCAATCTGGCGTTGCCTTATCAGGATCTGAACATCATGGATGCCTGCCTTGCCGTAGGCGTCAACTACATGGACACCGCGAATTACGAGCCGATCGACAAGGCCGAGTTCGAATATTCGTGGCAGTGGGCCTATCAGGAGCGGTTCAAGGAAGCGGGTCTGATGGCGCTGCTGGGGTCTGGCTTCGATCCGGGCGTGACCAGCGTGTTCGCCACGTGGCTGCGCAAGCACAAGCTCGACACGATCCGCACGCTCGACATCCTTGATTGCAACGGCGGCGATCATGGGCAGCACTTTGCCACCAACTTCAACCCCGAAATCAACATCCGCGAAGTGACCGCGCCTGCGCGCCATTACCTGAACGGTGAATGGGTCGAAACGCCCGCGCTGACCATCCGCCAGCAGTTCGATTTCGAGGCGGTCGGCCCGAAGAACATGTACCTGATGTATCACGAGGAACTCGAAAGCCTCGCGCATCACTTGCCCGAGATCGAACGCATTCGTTTCTGGATGACCTTCGGCGATGCCTATATCACCCACCTGACCGTGCTGCAGAACGTGGGTATGACGCGGATCGATCCGGTAATGTACAACGGGCAGGAAATCATCCCGCTGCAGTTCCTGAAAGCCGTGTTGCCCGAACCCGCTTCGCTCGGCGCAACCACCAAGGGCAAGACCAACATCGGCGACATCGCCACCGGCCTTAAGGACGGGGTGGAAAAGACCTTCTACATCTACAACATCTGCGATCATGAAGACGCCTATGCCGAAACCGGCAATCAGGCGGTCAGCTACACCACCGGCGTTCCGGCTATGATCGGTGCGGCAATGATGGTGCAGGGCATCTGGTCGGGCGAGGGCGTGTTCAACATGGAACAGTTTAATCCCGATCCCTACATGGACATGCTGAACCAGCACGGGTTGCCGTGGCAGGTGAAGGAACTGGCGGGGCCGCTGGAGTTTTGATCCAATGCCGGTGCGTCCCCGCGAAGGCGGGGACCTCAGGCGTTTAACGCTGTGCTTGACGGCACGAGGCCCCCGCCTTCGCGGGGGCGCATTGTTTTAGATTGAGGGCTGAGCATGGAAACCAGAGCCGGCGATCCGGGCGCGTTTGCGCAGTTTGACTTGGGCCGGGTGGATAGCCCGGCCTTTGTCGTCGATGCCGCCAAGCTGCGCGCCAATCTGGCTGTGTTGGCCGATGTGCGGGACCGTGCCGGGATCAAGGTGCTGGCCGCGCTCAAGGCGTTCTCGATGTGGAAAGTCGCGCCGATTGTCGGGCAGTATCTCGACGGCGTCTGCACTTCCGGCCTGTGGGAAGCAAAGTTGGCGGGGGAGCATTACTCCGGCGAAATCGCGACCTATTGCGCCGCCTACAAGGCGCAGGATATGGCCGAAATCCTGCGCCTGTCCGGCCATGTGATCTTCAATTCGCCCGGCCAGCATGCACGTTTTGCGGGAGAGATCGTAGCGGCGCGGGCGGCGGGTGAGGCGTTCGATATCGGCCTGCGCATCAACCCGCTCCATGCCGAGGGCGAAGTGCCGCGCTATGATCCTTGTGCGCCGCATTCGCGCCTTGGCTTTCCGATGGACCAACTCACCGCCGAACACCTCGAAGGCGTTTCGGGGCTGCACTTCCACACGCTGTGCGAGCAGGACTTCGAACCGCTCCAGCGCACATGGGACGCGCTCGAAGCCCGCATCGCCCCGTATTTCGGACAGCTCAAATGGCTGAACTTTGGCGGCGGTCACCACATCACCCGCTCCGATTATCAGCGCGACGATCTGGTGGCGTTCCTGCGTGAGGTGAAGGCTCGCACCGGCTGTGAAATCTATCTGGAGCCGGGTGAAGCTGTGGCGCTTGATGCGGGCATTTTGGTGGGCACCGTGCTCGATACGCACTGGAACGGGATGCAGTTGGCCGTGACCGACATTTCGGCCACGTGCCACATGCCGGACGTGATCGAGGCGCCCTATCGCCCGGCCATGTTGGGTGAACTGCCTATCGATGAGTATGAGGATGCAGGCGAGGGTGGCGCGCCGGTGCGTCTCGGTGGGCCGTCGTGTCTCGCCGGAGACGTGATCGGCGATTACCGCCTGCCACATGGCGCAGAACCCGGCACACGCTTCGCGTTCCTCGATCAGGCGCACTATTCGATGGTCAAGACCACCACGTTCAACGGCGTGCCTTTGCCATCGATCTGGCTGTGGGACAGTGAGACCGACGCATTGGAGAAGGTTCGCGGCTTTACGTACGAGGACTTTCGCGACCGCCTTTCCTGAGGCATGCTGCCCGCCAACAACAATGGCGGCGGGAGAGTGCAATGGCTGGTGAAGTGCTTGATGGCGTGACCAGTGATCCATTGCTCATGGGCTGGATGCAGGGCTTCCCGCCGCCTGCGGACCGGCTCCTGCTTGCCTCCCGCGCCGACCACATGCGCTTTCCCATGATCCGCTGGTCCTATTCGAACATGCGCCAGTTTGCGCCGTCGCGGCGCGTTGGTGCAGGAGTAGGCGGCAACCCTTTCGAGCGGGCGCTGCGCGACGATCTGGCCGAGGTGCCGTTCGTCCCCGTGAATAGTGACGCGCCGGTCACATTCGGGGAATCACTGACCCAAGCTTATACCGACGGCATTCTAGTCCTCCATCGCGGTAAGGTGGTGTTCGAACGCTGGTTTGGGGTGACCGATACGGAAACCCGGCACATCGCGTTCTCTGTCACCAAAAGCTTCGTCGGCACGATTGCCGAAATGCTGGTCGAGGAAGGAAGGCTCGATCCCGCCGCGCCGGTTGCGCAATACTTACCTGAACTGGCCAGCAGCGGTTTTGGCGACGCAAGCGTGCAGCAGGTCATGCACATGACCACCGCGCTCGATTTCTCTGAAGACTATGCCGATCCCAACTCGGGCATCGGGGCCTACAGTGCGGCGCTCGGCCTGACACCACGGCCTGATGGGTATGCGGGGCCGACCGACCTTGCCAGCTATCTCCCAACCATCGGCAAGACCGGCAAACATGGGCAGGGCTTCACCTATCGCACGCCGAACACCGAAGTGCTGGCGTGGATCATCGCCAGGATCGAAGGCAAGCACTTTGCCGATGTCCTGTCTAAACGGCTGTGGGGGCCACTGGGTATGCTCGGCGATGCGGACCTGATCTTGGATCAGGCGGGCATGGCCTTTGCCGGAGGTGGTCTCAATCTGCGGCTGGAAGACCTTGCCCGCTTCGGGGAGGCAATGCGGCTTGGGGGTGCGGGTGTGATTGCGGCGCGGGTGGTGGAGCGCATTCGCACAGGTGGTGACCCTGCGCATTTTGACCGCAATCGCTATCCGCAGTTGCCGGGTTGGAGCTACGGCAGCCAATGGTGGCATACCCACAACAATCGGAGCTGTTTTTCCGCAAGGGGCATCCACGGGCAGACGATTTGGGTCGATCCGGAGGCGGAAATGACGGTTGCACGATTCGCATCGCACCCGATCGCGGCAAACGGTGCCAATGATCCGCTTTCCCTTCCGGCATGGGCGGCGCTGTCACATGCCCTAAAGTGCTGATAAAAAGCGATCTATCTGGAAGTGTTTCATTTTTCTGACAGGTATGTTGGGCGTTGAGTTTTTCACTTGATGTTCAGCACAGGAGCCTTATTACCCCCCTCTCGCTGCCCCATGGGGACTTCCAAACCGCAAGGCAGCTTCGTTCAACGTTCCGTTTGGGGGTCCCTTGAGTTGCACATCCATCCTGACGCACTGGCTGTAGTTCGCGCCTCCGCGCCTGAACAACCCGCCATTCTGAACCGTCCGCACGCCGCCGCGCGCGCTGCCCGCTTCTTCGTCGAGAAGTTTCCGGGCAAGTCGCTCTATGCGGTAAAGGCCAATCCGTCGGCAGATCTCATCCGCATCCTTTGGGATTCGGGTGTGACGCATTATGACGTCGCTTCGATTGTCGAAGTGCGGCTTGTGCGTGAAACGCTGCCCGACGCGACGCTGTGCTTCATGCACCCGGTCAAATCGCCGTCCGCGATCCGCGACGCATACCATAACTATGGCGTGCGCGTGTTCAGCCTCGATTCGCTTGAGGAACTGGAGAAGATCAAGGCGGCAACGGCCGATGCCGACGGCAACGTTCCTGAAGATCTGACTCTGTGCGTCCGTCTGCGCGTCTCGTCGGAGTATTCGGAACTCAGCCTCGCGTCCAAGTTCGGCTGCGATCTGACCAATGCGGCGGAACTGCTGCAGGCAACGCGCCAGGTGGCAGATTCGCTCGGCATCTGCTTCCACGTTGGCAGCCAGTCGATGAGCCCACACGCTTATGTGCAGGCGCTGGAGCGCGTTCGTGCGGCGATTGTTGATGCATCGGTGCTCGTGGACATCATCGATGTTGGCGGCGGCTTCCCGTCGATCTACCCCGGCATGGAACCTCCGCCGCTTGAAGACTATTTCGGCGTGATCGACCGCACCTATGAATCGCTGCCGGTTTCGTACTCCGCCGAACTGTGGTGCGAGCCGGGCCGTGCGCTCTGTGCCGAATACAACTCGATGATCGTGCGGGTAGAACGCCGTCGCGGGACCGAGCTTTACATCAACGACGGTGCCTATGGCGCGCTGTTCGATGCCGCTCACGTAGGCTGGCGCTTCCCTGTGCGCGTGCTGCGCGAACAGGTGGCCAACGACGAAGCTGAGGTCGTGCTGGAGCCTTTCAGCTTCTACGGCCCCACCTGCGACGATATGGACCACATGGAAGGTCCGTTTGAACTGCCGGTGGACGTGAAAGTGGGCGACTATATCGAAGTCGGCATGCTGGGTGCCTATGGCGCAGCGATGAAGACCGCGTTCAACGGCTTTGGCGCTACGGACGTGTTTGAAGTTTCGGACGAGCCAATGGCCAGCCAGTACCGTGGCGACCGCCGCGATCCGCGCGTGTCGGACAACGTGGTGTCGCTGCGCTGATTGCCTGCGCTGCGGTGTGAATCGAGGAAAGGCCCTGCCGCAAGGCGGGGCCTTTTCCGTTTGCGGTCAGAAACCGACGAACCGCGCTGCTTCATCAACACTTTTGCGAAGGCTGACCACTGCGTTGGCCGGAAAGTCCGGGTCCGGCCAGCCAAGGGCCACGGCCTTCATGATCACTTGATCGTCAGGAATGGCCGCGTGCTCTCGCACTACGGGGGATTGCATGATGCCTTGCGAATTGATCACGCAGCCGAGCCCGCGCGACCATGCCGCGTTGACCAGAGCATTCGTCACCGCGCCGCAATCGAAAGCGGTATCGTCGCTGCCCGATAACTCGCGGTCGTAGGCAATGATCACGCACACTGGCGCATCGAACTGGCGAAAACCGCGCAGCACCCAGTCTTGCCGGGCTGCCGTGTCATCACGCGCAATGCCCATAGCGCCGAACAACTGCTTGGCAACTTCTACCTGTCGTTCCCGGTGAACCCCGGCGAATGGTTCGCCCCGGCGGAACTCGCGGCTATCCGGTTCACCCGCCAGAATGCGCTCAGTGTTTCCCCTGCGGATGCGATCCAGTGGTTCGCCGGTGATCACGTGGAAGTGCCACGGCTGTGTGTTCATCGATGTGGGAGAGCGCATCGCCAGCGCGAGCACTTCTTCGATCAATGCGCGCGGCACCGGCCTATCGAGGTAGCCACGGATCGAACGGCGGCCCAAGACCACTTCATCATACGTCTGCGCAGGCATGAACTCTCCCGGAATTAATTGTCCGGTTAAAGCTAACGCCACGCCACGGAAAGGCAAGTCCAACGAAAAAGCCCTCCCGGTCAGGGGAGGGCCGTTTCATTTCAGCAAGGCGGCCCGTTCAGGCTGCCCGTTGCAGTTCCAGTTCCATGCGCTGCCAGATTTCCACCAGCGCCCCTGCCAGTTCGTCCATCATCGCTTCGGTATGCGAAGGTCCGGGCGTGAAGCGCAGACGCTCTGTGCCGCGTGGGACGGTGGGGTAGTTGATCGGTTGTACGTAAACGCCGTACTCGGCGAGAAGGATGTCAGCGATCTTCTTGGCGCGCACAGGATCGCCCACCATCAGCGGAACGATGTGCGTGGTCGAAGGCATCACGGGCAAGCCCTGATCTGCGAAGGCTTTTTTCAGATAGGCAGCAGCAGCTTGCTGGCCTTCACGCTCGACGCTTGAAGCCTTGAGGTGGCGGACAGAGGCGAGAACACCCGCAACCAGTACCGGTGAAAGCGAGGTCGTGAAGATGAAGCCGGGAGCATAGGAGCGGATCACGTCGATTATCTTGCGATCGGCCGCGATGTAGCCGCCCATCACGCCGAAAGCCTTGCCCAGCGTGCCTTCGATGATGTCGATACGGTGCGCCGCTTCATCGCGATCGGTAATGCCACCGCCGCGCGGCCCATACATGCCGACAGCGTGGACCTCGTCGATATAGGTCAATGCGTTGTACTTTTCGGCGAGGTCACAGATCGTGTGGATCGGAGCAACATCGCCGTCCATCGAATAGACCGATTCGAACGCGATCAGCTTGGGCACGTTGGGGTCAGTCTCGGCGAGCAGTTCTTCGAGATGCTCGACATCGTTGTGCCGCCAGACCTTCTTCTCCGCGCCTGAATTGCGGATGCCGGCAATCATCGAGGCGTGGTTCAGTTCGTCCGAGAAGATCACGCAGCCCGGCAGAATCTTGGCCAGCGTCGAAAGCGTGGCATCGTTCGACACGTAGCCGGACGTGAAAAGAAGCGCGCCTTCCTTGCCGTGAAGGTCGGCCAGTTCAGCCTCAAGCTCGATATGGTAATGCGTGTTGCCGCCGATGTTGCGCGTGCCGCCGGAGCCCGCGCCGACATTGTGCAGCGCTTCTTCCATCGCAGCGATCACCTTGGGGTGCTGGCCCATCGCGAGGTAATCGTTCGAGCACCACACCGTGATCGGCTTTGGCCCGTTGTGCCCGGCAAAGCAGCGCGCATTAGGGTATGCGCCCTTGTTGCGCAGGATATCGATGAAAACGCGGTAGCGGCCTTCGGAGTGCAGACGCTCGATCGCTGAATCAAAAACCTGATCGTAATTCACCCCGCCGCTCCTTCCAGCAACCGGGACGCCAGCTCGTCCCTTATGGCCCTATCCCGTTGGGCTACCCCGCGAATGGGCGGCTTCTACGCTTGTTCAAACGGCATTGCCAGTGGCATTTAAGGCGCATGCAATTTGGCATAAGTGTTCGAACAGCCGCGTTAATCGCGTGATGGTTTACTCCCTAATTCGGACACGATGCCGAAGGCTGCACGATTTTCTTGCACCCAGTCAGCATCGTGTGAAGGCAATAACACCAAAGCTTTGTTATGCTCTTTCAACGCTTTGAGGCCCTTGAGCCAGCCAATCACGGCGGGGCGATCTTCAGGGACCAGAATATCCGACAGCAACCGTGAGCGCGGCGTCGCCCTTTCGAAATTCGGGGCTAGCGATGCTGTATCCCCGGTGAAAAGGTACTCCCGGCCACTCGCCAGCTGCACATAGACCATCTGCGATGCAGGCGTATGGCCCGGTGTCTGAATCACGACAACGCCGGGCGCAACGGCTTCAATCGGGCCAAGTTTCCGCGTCTTTGCAATGTGGCTGCCATTCTCGCGCCAAAGCGCATTGATACCGCCAAGCATTCCTGGCGTTATCAGCGCTTTGTCTGCAATGTCATCAAATTGTGGGTGATCAAGAAATCGTCCCACATGATCCACGTGGGCATGGCTGAACAGGATCAGTTCAGCCCGGCCCATCCAATCATCGACCAACGCCATTCCGGCCTTGTTGTAGCCCGTAAAGCCCATCGCGTCGGCATCGGCGGGAGAAAGCCCGGGGTCAAGCACGATACCGCCTCCTGGCGTGTCGATCCGCCATGCGATTACGCCTGAAGTCACCTGCCGCAGACCAGTGCCGGCCGCCAGCGAAGCTGACGGAATGCGGCGGGTGGCCAGAATGACGAATGATATCCCGGTAGGTTTGGCGCCACGTTCGGCATTCGCGGCAGCGCGCAATGCAGCAATGTCGAACGGACGCGCCGCAACGCCGCGTGGGCCGGCGTTCACCAGCAGCCAGTAATAGGCGATTCCCGCAGCCAAGAGCAGGACGATCACCACCTTTGAAAATCGACCCACCGCCCGGCCCCCGCTCCGCGAAATCGGTTTCAGAAAATTCCCACGCGGCCCAGGCCGTGTGCTTCAAGCATGGGTTCTAGCCGGTTAACCTCGTCTCCGCCACGGGTGAACAACGCCAGATCAGGCGCGCGCCGATCCCAGGGCTGCCCGTCGGTCAGGAATGCGATGCGCCGCGCGATACCGTCCGATCCGTCAACGAATGCAACGCCGGGGCCAAACGCTTCGCCCAGTTCGCCTTCGATCAGCGGAAAATGCGTGCAGGCCAGCACTACGGTGTCGATATTTTCGCCGCCGGGTTGTGCACGCAAGGCGGCTGCGGCGCGAGCGTAGACCTCAGGGTCGACCGAATCGCCGCGCAATTTGGCTTCTGCTGCGGCGACCAGTTCGGGTGCGCCGTGGCGAAGCAACCGCTTGTCAGCGGCGAATTCGGCCTCAAGCCGGTCGACATAGCTCTGCCGAATCGTCGCTTCGGTGCCGAGCAGGCCGATCACGCCCGTTCGGGTCATCGCCGCCGCCGGCTTGATCGCAGGAACGGTTCCGACAATCGGTACTTCCAACACGTCGCGCACCGATGCCAAAGCGATGGTCGATGCGGTGTTGCAGGCGATGCAGACAAGGCGCGGGTGCAAACGTTCGGTCAAACGGCCAAGCAGGCCAGAAACGCGCGCTGCGATTTGCGCCTCACTCTTCGCGCCATACGGCAATCCAGCGTTGTCCGCGACATAGATCACCGGAGCCTGGGGCAGCAGTGCGCGCACCTTGCGCAGCACCGAAAGCCCACCGACGCCCGAATCGAACAGCAGTAACGGCGCGGCAGGATCGACCTGCGGAGCAGGAGGTGGAGATAGGTTCTGGGCTGTCATCGGACGAGGCTTGTATCGGTAATGGCGGCAAAATGGGAAGTGGCCTCTTTCGTTTGTCACTGTGTTGCGGATATGAGCGGGTTGTGGACACGCTTTTGCCTCTGCTCGTTGGCTATATGTTGGGGTCTTTGCCCTTCGGCCTCATCCTCACTCGCGTCACCGGGGGCGGCGATCTGCGCGCCATCGGATCGGGCAACATCGGCGCAACCAATGTGCTGCGCACCGGAAAGAAGGGCGTTGCCGCTGCCACCCTGCTGCTCGACATGGGCAAAGGCCTGGCAGCAGTGGTGATCGCCCGCCATGTCTGGCCGGGGAGCGAGGATTTGGCCGCGCTTGCTGCCGTGCTGGGCCACTGCTTCCCCGTGTGGCTGAAGTTCAAGGGCGGAAAGGGCGTGGCCACGATGATGGGCATTTCGCTCGGCCTGGCTTGGCCGATCGGGCTGGCCTATGCTGTGGTGTGGCTGGGTGTATTGTTCATCAGCCGGATTTCTTCGCTCGGCGGAATGTGCGCAGCGGTGGCAGCCCCCGTGGCAGCGCTGCTGCTCGGGCACATGGCCTACGTGCCGGTGCTGGGTTTTCTGGCGCTGCTCGTGGTGTTCCTGCACCGTGAAAACATTGCGCGATTGCGCGCCGGGACCGAACCCAAGGTCGGCAGCAAGACGTGACCAGAGCATCGCCGACCACGCTTTCACGCGACGAGGCTTTCTCCCGCATCCGCCTGCTGCGCTCACCCAACATCGGCCCTGTCAGCTACCATCAGTTGTTGCGGCGGTTCGGCACCGCCACGGCAGCGATTGACGCTCTGCCAGACCTCGCGGCGAGGGGCGGCGCGCCCTATCGCCCCGCCGCAATTGAGCGGATCGACGCGGAGGTGGCCGCAGTGCGCAAATCCGGCGCGCGTTATCTTTTTCACGATGGGCCAGATTACCCGGCACTGCTCTCGGCGCTGGAAAGCCCGCCTCCGATCCTCACGGTGCGCGGAGATGCAGCGCTTTTTGCGCGCCCTTCGGTGGCAGTGGTCGGCGCCCGCAATGCCTCGGCTGCGGCAGTGAAGCTGTCTCGCGATTTCGCAACGGCATTGGCGGGGAGGGGCTATGCCGTGATTTCCGGTTTGGCGCGCGGGATCGACGCGGCTGCGCATCGCGGTGCGCTGGCCGGGATGGCTGACGGCGGCGGCACCGTGGGCGTCATCGCCAGCGGCGTGGACATCGCCTACCCGCCCGAAAACGCCGAACTACAGGAACAGGTTGCTTGCGAAGGCCTGCTCATCGCCGAAATGCCGCCCGGTACCGAACCGCTGGCCCGCCACTTCCCGCACCGCAACCGCATCATCGCCGGACTGGCTACCGGCACGCTGGTGGTCGAAGCTGCGCCCAGATCCGGCTCGCTCATCACCGCAAGGCTGGCGGCAGAGGCAGGGCGTGAGGTCATGGCCATTCCCGGCTCCCCGCTCGATAGTCGCTCGCATGGCTGCAACCAGTTGATCCGCGATGGCGCGATCCTTGTGCAATCGCCCGAGGATGTGATCGAACTGCTGGTCGGCTTTGAAGGCCAGCCCCGGTCCACTTTTCGTGAGAGTGGGCCAGACTTCGCAGCCAGTGATGCGGATGAACCGGCTGACATCGCCGGGTTGCTCACACTTGCCCCGGTGGGCGTCGACGAAATCATCCGGCAAAGCGGTGCTAGCGCCGGCGCGGTGCAGATGGCGCTGCTCGAACTGGAATTGGCGGGCAGGTTGACGCGCCATGCAGCAGGACGGGTCAGCCTGTCTTCAAATTGACGTTCGAACGCTTGACGAACCCAACCGAAGGCCCCCACCCTCGCGCACACGTACACGTAAGGACTGCTTTTTCAGATCATGCAGCTTGTCATTGTTGAATCTCCGGCCAAGGCCAAGACCATCGAGAAGTACCTTGGCCCCGGCTACAAGGTGCTCGCCTCCTACGGGCACATCCGCGATCTCCCGGTAAAGGACGGCTCGGTCCGCCCGGACGAAGACTTCGCGATGGATTGGGAAATGTACGGCGATAAAGCGTCGCGCGTTAAGGCAATCACCGATGCTGCCAAAACTGCCGACCGCCTGATCCTCGCAACTGACCCTGACCGTGAGGGTGAGGCAATTTCATGGCACGTCAGGGAGTTGCTGAAGAAACGTAAGGTGCTTCCTAAGGAAGTTGAACGAGTCACTTTCAACGCAATCACCAAACAGACGGTGACCGATGCAATGAAGCGCCCGCGCGAACTCGATCAGGACTTGATCGACGCTTATCTGGCACGCCGTGCGCTCGATTACCTGTTCGGCTTCACCCTCTCGCCAGTCTTGTGGCGCAAGCTGCCGGGTGCGAAATCGGCAGGCCGCGTGCAATCTGTGGCCCTACGCCTGATCGTTGAGCGCGAACGCGACATCGAAGTGTTCCGCGCGCAGGAATACTGGTCGGTCATCGCCCGGCTCGAGCAGGGCGGGACCGAGTTTTCCGCGCGGATGGTCAAGTTTGACGGGCAGAAACTCGACAAGCTGACGCTGGGCGACGAAGGCGCGGCGCTGAAGGCCAAGGCTGTGGTCGAGGCTGGCACCTTCCGCGTCGAAGAGGTTGAAACCAAGCCAACCCGCCGCAATCCCTATCCGCCGTTCACCACATCTACGCTGCAACAGGAAGCAGCGCGCAAGCTTGGCTTTGCGGCCAGCCACACGATGCGCGTGGCGCAGACGCTCTATGAGGCGGGTGCGATCACGTACATGCGTACCGATGGCGTGCAGATGGACCCCAGCGCCATCTCCGCCGTGCGCAAGGCGATTTCTGACCGTTATGACGGGCACTATCTGCCAGAAAAACCCCGTCATTACGAGACGAAAGCCAAGAATGCTCAGGAAGCACATGAAGCTATCCGGCCGACCGAATTCACCAAGGACCGCTATGGCTCGGGCGATGAAGCGCGGCTTTATGACCTGATCTACAAGCGCGCGATGGCGAGCCAGATGGCCTCTGCCAATATTGAGCGCACCAGTGTTACTCTGCGCGATGGCACCGGCAAGCATGAGTTGCGCGCGACCGGGCAGGTCGTGAAGTTCCCCGGCTTTCTTGCTGTCTACGAAGAGGGCCGCGACCAGAAGGCGGATGGCGACGACGAGGATGCGAACCTGCTGCCCGCGCTGAACGCAGGCGATACGCCAGCCAAGCGCGGCGTCGATGCAACGCAGCACTTCACCCAGCCGCCGCCACGCTATTCAGAAGCCAGCCTTGTAAAGCGGCTTGAGGAACTGGGTATCGGGCGTCCTTCTACATACGCATCGACGCTACAGGTGCTCAAAGACCGCAACTATGTGCGGACTGAAAAAAACCGTTTCTTTGCAGAGGAATCAGGCCGACTCCTCACATCGTTTCTCGAACGCTTCTTCGCTCGCTATGTCGCTTATGAATTCACCGCAGGGATGGAGGATGAGCTTGATGATGTTTCGGGCGGGCGCGCTGAATGGAAGAAGGTGCTCGCCGCGTTCTGGCGCGATTTCAAACCCAAGTCCGATGAGGTCATGGAGAAGAAGCCGAGCGAAGTAACGGCCGAACTCGATGAATTCCTCTCGGACTACCTTTTCCCCCCGCGCGACGATGGCACCGACCCGCGTCTGTGCCCGAAGTGCGAGGCCGGGCGGCTTTCGCTGCGCGGTGGCCGGTACGGCGCGTTCGTTGCCTGCTCGAACTATCCCGAATGCAAGTACACCCGCAAGTTCGCCCAACCCGGCGGAGCCGAGGGCGAGGGCGCGGAAGATGGCGTATTGGGCAAAGACCCGGTCACCGATCTTGAGGTGGTGCGCAAAGCTGGTCGCTTTGGCCCCTACATCCAGTTGGGTGAGGGCAAGGAGGCCAAGCGCGCCTCGATCCCCAAGGACATCGGCGAGATGGACCTTGAATGGGCGCTCAAGCTCCTGTCATTGCCGCGCGAAGTTGGGACGCATCCCGAAAGCGGCAATCCGATATCGGCCAACATTGGGCGCTATGGCCCGTATCTTGTCCATGATGGCAAGTACGCGCGGCTCAAGAGCACGTCAGAAGTGTTCGAAACCGGCATGAACGCTGCCGTCATGCTGCTTGCTGCAGCCGCTGCCGGTGCGGGCGGGCGTGGCGGTCGGGTTGCAGCCGAGCCGCTCAAGGTGTTCGGCGCACATCCGGTTTCGGGCGGAGAAATCAAGCTGATGGCGGGGCGCTATGGTCCCTACGTCACCGATGGCACCACCAACGCCACGCTGCCCAAGGATAAGCAGCCCGAAGGGTTGACCGAGGAAGAAGCGGTGACGCTGATCAACGAGCGCGCGGCCAAGGGACCGGCCAAGGGCAAGAAAAAGGCCCCGGCCAAAAAGGCTCCGGCCAAGAAAGCGCCCGCGAATAAAGCTGACCCCGAAACGGCAGCGCCTAAGAAGGCTGCAGCGAAAAAGGCTCCCGCAAAAAAGGCAGCGCCCAAAAAAGCTCCAGCCAAAAAGGCCGTTGCCAAAACGTCGGAGTAATCCGCCAACGCTAGCGCGCCGCGTTCGGACCAGCGGGTTTCCGCAGGTTCGGACGCAGGCGATAAAGCCAGTATTCACGCGTCCCGAGGGTGTAGCGGGCATAACGCTCGTACTCCCGCGCCAGCCCCTTGGCCATAACGGCGCGCGTCTCCAGATTAGGCAGATAGAGCTTCTGCGGTGCCCACATCAGGACCACATCGGGCCGATGGGCAAGGATGCGGCGCACTTCGGCTGTCGGATCCATGCCCACGGCGGTGGATTCGATGAACGTGTTGAGGTGGTTGGGGAAGATGCGCGTGGTTGGCAGGCAGGTTGGGATCGTGCGGTAAAAGGCCAGCTCGCCTTCAAAGATGAACAGGCAGCCGCCGCGCATCTCCTGCGCAATCAGCGCGCTCATTTCCGCGTACTGCGCGGTCGTCCCGTGCCGCCAGACCTGATAGACCGGCACCACTGTCCCCGCCAGCGCCGCAAAGCCGAGCAGGAAGCGTCCATACCAGCGCTGCCCGCGCTGCACGCGCGCCAATGCAGGGGCCGCCAGCACGCAAAGCGGCACCAGCAGAGGCGCGACATAGTGGTCGTACCACGTGCCGAACAGCAGGAAGCCAAGGCAGGCAACCGCGCCCCAGATCTTCAGCATGCCGTGCGAGCGCGGCCACAATCCGCCTGACGTGTCGAACATCCTCGGCGCACGAAATATCGCCAGCCACACTGGCAACAGCGCTGCAAACTCCTTGGCAAGGCGGCCATAGGATCGCGCGCCGTCCGAACCACGCTCAAAAATCGACACGAAGTTGGCGTAAATGAAAGCGTCAAGATGCCCGATCCCGGCATACCAGCTGATGGCGGCCAGCGTCGGCAGCAGCGCCACGGCAACCCACAGCAGCGCGACCCCGGCAAGGCGGCGCATCGTCCAGATGTCGGCAAAGCCGCGCGCCAGCAGCATCAAGCCAAGGGCAGCGCCTTCGAATATGACGGTATATTTGATCTGGATGGCCAGGCCGAGCAGCAGCATTGCCGCGCACCCACGCCCCACCAGTGCCTGGTCCTCGTTCCGCTTCATCGCATCGACGACGATCAAGGCGGCACCTGCGACAAGCAGGTTGTAGAACACCGGAGCCTGCCCCATCCCGGCGTTGAACGCAGGCATGAACAGCACATAGGCGGCCCCGGCCTGCCACGATGCGGCGGGCGATGCGATCTCGCGCGCCAGCCGGGAAATGACCAGCGCCGTGCCAGCCGTCGCCAGCGCGGCACCGAACTGGTAGGCCAGCAGCGCATCGCCGGGCAGGGCGGTGAATGCCTCATACAGGATGAACAGGCCGATCGGCTTGCGATCCCAGATGTCGACATAGGGCACGGCCCCGTCGCGCATACGCTCGGCAACAAGCAGGTAGAACTGCTCATCAATGTGAACCACCGGATTGCCGAACAGGAAACTGCGCGTGATCAGGAACAGGCCCAAGTAGGCGAGCGCAGGAATGAGCCACGAGGGCAGCCGCTGCAATCCGGTTGCGATTGGTCGAGATGTGCGTCCTGTCGAAACCGGAATCGCCACAGCCCCGACAGTCGCCGGGGTAATCGCACCCGCTTCGTTCATTCCCGCACTCCGTTGCAATGGCATCCGGAGGCCTAACGGGTGGCGCGGCGGATCCCTTCGCTACGGCACTAGATGAGGGTCATGAACGCTTGCTGTCAGATTTGCGGCAAGAGTGTTGCAGTACAGCAAAGTGGGGTAGGGTGCCCGGAAACCGGGGCAGGCTCATTTGCGTCGCAGGAATTCAGCCAGTGCTTTCGCCGCTGCAACATGGCCCGCGCGGTTCGGGTGAACAGGAATGCCATCGCCCTCTGGCGCGGTCATTCCATTGCTCCACGGTTCAGCCGAGCAAGGTGCGTGGTTGCGCGAAAGGTCAGAGAACCTCAAGACTTCGGCGTTTTCCGCCTTGGCCACGCGCGCGGTGATCTTGGCAAGGCGCTTTGCCGCAACCTGACTTTGCTTCAGCCGTTCGTCGGTGATGGGGACAGCGGCGCAGGCGCCTTTGGGCGGCAGGACCGTTATGTAATCAACAAAGACCACCCGCGCCTTTGGAGCGCGTTCACGGATGGCGCTCACAATGCGCCGCATCCGCTCCTCGTCTCCTTGCCACTCCGCGTCGGTCACCTCGCGCCACTTCTGGCAACGCGGATCGGGTGTGGTCATCTGTTCACAGGCCGCCGCAAAAATATTGCCAACAAACGCAATGTCGTTCCCGCCGATGGTCACGGTAACCAGCTTCGTGTTCGCATCCACGCTGTCGATCTGCGGCGGAACTTCATTCCACGGCCCCAGAACATGGTGTGTGGTCGCGCCGCTGCATGTCGCGTCGACCAGTTCTAACCCCAGTTCCTTCGCCAGCAGGTTCGGATAGTTCAGCGTCCCGCGCCCGCAGCGCTGCGGCGTGCTGGGCGTATTGGGTCCAACACCCGGACCGGCTGCAAACGAACTGCCCATCGCAACGTAACGGTCACCGGCAACAGGCGCAGCAGGCTTTGCCGCCAGCGGTGCCGAAACCAGCGCGGCAACGGCAGAGCATATCAGGAGTCGCATCACTTCACCCACTCAAGACCGATTTCTTCGTAGATTTCCTTCGCATCGGCCCAGTTCTCATCAACCTTCACGTGGAGGAACAGGTGGACTTTCGTTTCCAGCAATTGCGCCAGTTCCTTGCGCGAAGCCTCGCCAATCGCCTTGATCTTCGCGCCACCCTTGCCCAGCACGATCGGCCGTTGGCTTTCGCGCGCAATCACGATCTGCTGGTGTATCTCAATCGAGCCATCCTTGCGCGTCAGGTACTTCTCGGGCCTAACCGTGCTGTCATAGGGAAGTTCGTCGTGAAGCTGCCGGTACAACTGCTCGCGCGTGATCTCGGCTGCCAGCAGCCGCTCGCTTGCGTCAGACACCTGATCTTCCGGGTAGTGCCACGTCGCCTCGGGCATCAGCGCCGCCAGTCGCTGCTTCAGTTCGGGCACGCCGTCGTTGGTTAGCGCCGATACGAAGAACACCTCGTCAAACTGCGCTTCGGTCGTCAGCGCCTCTGCCATCACCAGCAGCGGCTCCTTGGGCGTGGAATCCACCTTGTTCAGCACCAGGATCTTGCGCTCGGGCCGGTCCTTCAGGCTGGCAAGGATCGGTTCGAGGTAGTCGCGCTTCTTCTTGCGCGCATCCACCACCAGCAGGATCGCATCGGCCTCCTGCGCTCCATCCCAAGCAGCGCTCACCATCGCGCGGTCAAGCCGGCGCTTGGGTTCGAACAGGCCGGGCGTATCGGCAAGGATGATCTGTGCCCGGTCATCACCCACATTTTCAAGCGCAATGCCCATCAGCCGCGCGCGCGTCGTCTGCGCCTTGGCCGATACAATCGCCACCTTCTGCCCCACCAGAGCGTTCACCAATGTCGATTTGCCGGCGTTCGGTGCGCCAAGGACGGCCACGAGGCCACATTTTTCGGTCATAAATCCAATTCTCTGAAAATCTTCGGCCATAGTAGGCCAAATGCGCGTCAGCCGTAAGCCTGCATGAATGCGCTGGCAGCGGCAGTTTCCGCCTCTTGCTTGCTCGATCCCGTAGCGCTGGCATCGCCCACGCCTTTCACCTCGACCGAGACGGTGAACTTCGCGGCATGATCCGGCCCTTCGCGCGCGACGAGCGTGTAGACGGGAGGCTTGCGCCGGTTGCCCGCCGCCCATTCCTGCAACGCCGCCTTGGGATGCTTGCGTTGGCCCGTGCCCGAAGCCATCGGCTTGTCCCACAACTTGCGCACGAACACCCGCGCTGCATCAAACCCGCGCTCGACAAACAGCGCGCCGATCAGCGCTTCCATAACGTCGCCCAGAATATTGTCGCTCTGCGCCCCGCCATCGTCGCGCGCCTGCTTTCCCAGCCGGATGTGCAGCGGCAGGGCGATAGAACGCGCAACATCGGCGCACGTCTCGCGGCTGACCAGCGCGTTCAGCCGCTGCGAGAGCTTGCCCTCGGCAGCGTCGCTCTTTTCATGCAGCCAATCGGCAATGACCAGGCCCAACACCCGGTCGCCCAGAAACTCCAGCCTCTGGTAATCGCGTGCTTCACCCATAGAACCATGAGTCAGTGCCTCGGCCCACAGATCGGCGCGCGTGGGCGCGCTCCCGGTCAGGTCCGTGAGGAACGTGACGCTCTCGGAGGAAAGCTTGCTCAGAACGTGCCCCCGATCCGTTCCCAACGCGCGGCGGTGAACCAAGTCCACGGCAGGAACCAGTTGGCGCTGCCGTCGGTGGACCACATCATGATCGCGGCGCGGCCGACCAGGTTATCCTGAGGGACAAGGCCAATGCCGCCGCCTTCCATCGCGGGGAAGCGGCTGTCCATCGAATTGTCGCGGTTGTCGCCCATCAGGAACAGTTGCCCTTCAGGCACCAGCACCGGAACCGTATTGTCAGCATCGCGGCGGCCAATGTCGAGCACGTTGTAGCTCTTCCCATTCGGCAACGTCTCGCGGAACTGCGGGTAGTGGCAGGTCTGGCGGCCATCGGCTTCAGTCACAGCGAACTCGGTCGAAAGGCAATCGGTGTTGACGCTGACCGGAATAACGAAATCGGCAACCTTCTGTTTGGGCACGGCCTTGCCGTTCAGATGCAGCACACCGTCGATCATCTGCACGGTATCGCCCGGCAGGCCGATCACGCGTTTGATGTAATCGACATCGTTGCCCGGGGGCGCCTTGAAGATCGCCACATCACCGCGTTCCGGCTGACTGGCAAAGATGCGCTTGGGCAGCAGCGGCGCGCTGAACGGCAGCGAATAGCTGCTGTATCCATAAGGCCACTTCGCCGCCAACAGGTAGTCACCATTCTCCAGCCGGGGCAGCATTGATTCCGAAGGAATGTTGAACGGCGAGAAGATGAAGCTGCGGAAGATCGCCACCACCAACACCAGCTTGATCAGGAAGACCGGAAAGCTGTCCTCCTTCTTTTCCTTCTTCGCACTTGGCGGAGTGGAAGCCGGGTGGACCGGTGGCGTGCTGCTGGCTTCGGGCGTGTCGTTCATCGTCGCGGTCATGTTGCTCGCAAGCCCCTTCGTCAAGTGTGTTATCGTAATAATACAGCCCTGAAATACGTTTGCAAAGCTTGCCCGTGAATGAACAGTCGGCTTGGCGGCAGGCTGCTTAGCGGGCATTAGGGCCATTACGCACATGCGAAACGATGAGGATTGCCATGATCGATGCCCAAGCGGAACTTTTCTGGACGGCACTGGAAGGCCTGCCCCGGCCCACGCTGAAAGACCTGTTCGCCGATCCTATGCGGCTCGCACGTTATTCCGCCACAGTCGATCTACCGGGCGGTCCGATCATTTTCGATTGGTCCAAAACGCACCTGTCGCCCGAAGTCGAAGCGCTGCTCGGCTCCATTGCCGCCGCGATGGACCTTGAAGGTCGCCGCGATGCGCTGATCAGCGGGGAAAAGATCAACAACACAGAAGGGCGCGCCGCAGAACACACTGCCCAGCGCGGCGTGGGCAAGGAAAGCAGCGTCGAGGACGCCGCAGACCTCCATGCCCGCATGCAGATGCTTGTCGATGCGATCCACGAAGGCGCGTTAGGGGAGGTCAACAGCCTCATCCACATCGGCATCGGTGGCTCCGCGCTCGGCCCCGCGCTGGCCATTGATGCTCTGACGCGTGAGGGCGCGAAGGTCGCGGTCCACGTTGTGTCCAACATCGATGGCTGTGCGCTCGAAGCCGCGATGAAGGCCTGCGATCCGGCCACCACCATGATCGCCATTGCCTCGAAGACTTTCACCACCACCGAAACCATGACCAATGCCCACTCCGCTTTGGACTGGCTGCGTGATGGCGGCGTGTCCGATCCCTTCGGTCGCGTGGTCGCGCTGACAGCCGCGCCGGAAAAGGCCGTGGAATGGGGCGTCGATGAAACCCGCGTCCTGCCATTTTCCGAAACCGTGGGTGGCCGCTACTCTCTCTGGTCGTCAATCGGCTTTCCGGTGGCGATCGCCCTTGGCTGGCAAGGCTTTGCCGAGTTCCTCGACGGGGCCGCTGCCATCGACCGCCACTTCATCGACATCGACCTTGCCGAAAACGTCATCGTCCGTGCGGCCTTTGCCGATCTCTACTATGCACAAGTGCGCGCCTGCCAGACCCGCGCAGTCTTCGCTTATGACGAGCGTCTGGCCCTGCTGCCCGACTATCTCCAGCAACTCGAAATGGAATCGAACGGCAAGCGTGTGCTGGCCGATGGCTCACCCCTCATGCGGGCCAGCGCGCCGGTCACATGGGGCGGGGTAGGCACCGATGCCCAGCACGCCGTGTTCCAGTTGCTGCATCAAGGCACGCACCTGATCCCGGTGGATTTCCTGGCGGTCAAAGTGCCCGGCCACGACCTTGATCCCGTCCACCATCAGATCCTGCTGTCAAACTGCTTCGCTCAAGGTGCAGCGCTCATGGCCGGGTCTGCCTCTGACGATGGCGCGCGGGACTATCCCGGTGACCGCCCCTCTGCCACGATCCTGTGTGATGACCTGAACCCCGCCACGCTGGGCGCGCTGATCGCCTTCCACGAACACCGGACGTTCGTGTCGGCGGCCATGCTCGGCATCAACCCGTTCGATCAGTTCGGCGTCGAACTGGGCAAGGCCATCGCCAAGCAGATCGACTCTGGTGAGGGAGAAGGCTTTGACCCTTCGACCGAAGCCCTCCTTGCAGCTGCTGGAATCGGTGCCTGATTGTAAGGTCGCCTAACGGCTTCCCATTAATCCCTCTGGTCTTGCGCAAGACCAGAGGCCATATGCGCTGTTCGACCAAGGAGCGCATATGTCTGAGCAGCAATTCGACTACGACCTCTTCGTGATTGGCGCAGGCTCCGGCGGCGTCCGCGCCAGCCGCATTGCCTCCAGCCACGGTGCGCGCGTTGCCATCGCCGAAGAATACCGGGTCGGCGGCACGTGCGTGATCCGGGGCTGCGTGCCCAAGAAGCTGCTGGTCTACGGTTCGCACTTCGCCGAGGAATTGCAGGACGCAGCCAACTATGGCTGGACGGTCGAGAAGATGAGCTTCGACTGGCCGACGTTACGTGACGCGGTTTTGAAGGACGTCGATCGCCTCAACACCGCCTACACGAACACGCTTGAGACCAACAAGGTCGAACGTTTCCTCGAACGCGCCACCGTTACGGGACCGAACACGGTCAAGCTTGCCTCGGGGCGCGAGATCAGCGCGAAATACATCCTCGTTGCTACCGGTGCGTGGCCGGTCATGCCCGAGTTTGAAGGCAGCGAGCATTGCATCACCTCCAACGAGGTGTTTCATCTGGAAAGCCTGCCAAAGCGCGTGGTGATTTCCGGTGGCGGTTACATTGCGATGGAATTCGCAGGCATTTTCAATGCTCTGGGCTGTCACGTAACGATTGTGAACCGCAGCGAGACGATCTTGCGCGGCTATGACGAATCCATGCGCGACCGCCTGCTGCAGATCACGATGGCGCGCGGCATCGAATACAAATTCAACTGCCCGTTTGATCGCGTGGAAAAGCGTGAGGACGGCACCTTCGACGTCTACGTGGGCAAGCAGCCCGATCCGCTCCACGCCGACGTGGTGCTGGTTGCGACCGGCCGACGGCCGAAAACAGACGGCCTCGGCCTTGAAAGCGCCGGGATCGAACTCGGCGCGCAGGGTGAAATCCCGGTGGACGGTCACGCCAAGACTACATGCGACAGCATCTACGCCGTCGGTGACGTAACGAACCGCGTCCAACTCACCCCAGTGGCGATCCGCGAAGGGCAGGCCTTTGCCGACCGAGTGTTCGGCGGCAAGGACACCACAATCAGCTACGACTGCATCCCCAGCGCCGTCTTCTCACAGCCGCCGCTGGCAGGCGTTGGCCTGACCGAAAGCCAAGCGCGGCAGGCCTATGGCGGCAACGTGAAGGTCTATTCGTCAGACTTCCGCCCGATGAAGAACATCTTCGGCCACCGCCCCGAACGCGGCCTCTACAAGATGATTGTCGATGCCACGACCGAGAAGGTGTTGGGCATTCACATGATCGGCCCCGACAGCCCGGAAATCCTTCAGGCCGCAGCTATCGCGGTCAAGGCAGGCCTCACCAAGCAGGACTTCGATGATACGGTGGCGCTGCATCCGTCGATGGCCGAAGAACTCGTGCTGATGCGGTAATGCGTTACGGCGCAGGTTGCTGAAAAACATAGAAATTACGGCCCGTTACGTCACATTCTTGACGTAGCGGGCCGCGCTTTTTGGGCCGTCAAATTCCGGCAAACCACTGATAGCCGGAACGATCCTCCCAGTACCCACCCTTGCCACCGTGAATGCCCGCCAACGAAGCCACGGCCTCGATCCGCATGACGTACTTCGCCTGCTTGTATCCCAGCGCGCGCTCCACCCGGAGGCGGACCGGCGCGCCGTGGCCGACGGGGAGAGGCTGGCGGTTCATCGTGTGGGCAAGGATTGTCTGCGGGTGCATTGCGTCGATCAGGTCGATGCTTTCGTAGTAGGGAATACCTGAGAAGTCATCTGCACAATGGAATACAATATATTGTGCTTTATCGGAAATTTTTGTCTGCCTCAGTAGCAGTGCCAACGGCACCCCGGTCCATTCCCCGATCGCACTCCACCCCTCGACGCAGTCGTGTCGCGTAATCTGCGTGCGCTGCGGCGCGGCCTTGAGTTGGGCGAGGGTGAGCGTCATGGGCCGTCCGACCAACCCGCCAACCTCCAGCTTCCAATCTGCAAAGCCGTTGGCGAGGTGACTGGCGTGGATTGGCGATTTCGGCATGAAGTTGCCGTTCACCCTGAAGCGCGGGGACAAGTCGGCGCGGGTGAATTCGGGGGCGAGGGCGTTCCTGTCCGTTACGAGACGCTGCCCCGTTAGTGTCGCTTTTTCACCTAAAGTCAGCATCTTACGCACCGTTGGTGACGTTGTGATACGGTCACAGCCGCTGAGCAAAAGCCCACTCGCGCCGATCAAGGCACCGCGCCGGGAAATCATAACAAATCCTTTCGCGCTGACGGCAGTCGATACCATCCGGTAACTATTGACCGCAGTTCGTTGATCGGCCCTGCCAGCACTACCATCAGAAGATGGATGAAGATGAATGCGCAAAATGCTGCTGCACATAGAAAATGTATGGATCGTGCTGATTGCCGACCGCCAAAGATGTCCAGCAGGAACGGGAAAGCCGCATTCAGATTTGGCGACATCGTCATGCCCGTCAGAATAACCACCGGAATTAAAACGAAAATTACCCCGAGATAGGCAATCTTCTGCAAAGGGTTATACGCCCGCGCGGCCTCACCCGTAGGGAACCGCAGACGCGCGTGCTGCTTGATATCCTGCCACAGGTGTGATGGTTTCCGCTCTTCAGAAGTAATTGCAAGATGGCGTGATAGATGCTTGGATAATATGGCATAAATCAAAAATGCTATCAGCGATATCACCAGCACCCAAGCGAAAAAGAAGTGCCATTGGCGGCCCTCGGCAAGGCTGTAATAGTTTGGAATCGTGAACAGCGGCGGGATCGCCTTGGTGGAATAGGGGGTGTATCCCAGAAAGCCGGTCGTCGGGATTTCAAGGCCGCCGAGTGCCAAGAACCCTTCCTGCCCGCGCTTGCCGATCACCAGCCAGGGCTGATCGTAGTTCGCACCGAATTTGCCCCAGTAGAGCCTCGGGTGAGCGTTGAAGATCGTTGCGCCGCTCATCAGCAGGGCGAAGATCGACAGGGCGTTGAGCCAGTGCCAGATCCGCACGGGGAGGCGGGAGCGGTAGACGAGCTTTTGGGGGGCTTCGGGCGGATTTTGCAACGTAACGGGCGAGGTTTCGGCGTCCACGTTCAATCTCCGTTTGGCTTGTGCAGTGTGACACGCTTTGCGTGCATCTCAAACGATGATTTCGGTCGTCCAAGTGCGCGTAGGTGCAGCTAGGTGCATCTAGGTGTACTTCGGAACACCGTTCTTGTCGGACAGCGCCACAAGCTCCATTCTGCTGTATTTCCGGGTACTTGCGAGTGCTATACAGGATCGCCGCACCGGGCGTAGTGCGGCCCATGCCGCCTTGCCGACGAACCCCAGTTTGCGCGCGTTACTAACGACCGTGCGATGGTCCCATGCATGGTCGCCACGCCGCGCAACCTCACGTGCAATCTCGCCGTAGATGCCCGCCGCTGAAAGGATCGCCCAGCGCTGCCGGGGCTTCAGTCGCGATGCGCCGATGCGGGCGGAGCATTCGTGAATTTCCGCCGTCTTGCACATGCGCGCCACGATACGCGTGAGGGCGGGGCGGTAATGCGGCTTCATCTGCTCGCCGGGCGGGATGTCCTCCTCCGCCAGCCAGTCCAGCGGGATGTAACTGCGATCCGCCGCGTCATCTTCCTCGATATCGCGGGCGATGTTCGCAAGCTGGAAGGCGAGGCCGAGGTCGCACGCCCGGTCGAGCGTGTCTTCGTCGTCCGGCGAAACGCCCATCACCACTGCCATCATCACGCCCACCGCACCGGCCACGTGCCAGCAGTAGCGCATAAGGTCAGCCTCGGAATGGGGCTGCCATTCGGCGGCATCGAGCGCGAAGCCATCGATAACGGCGCGCGCCATGTCCAGCGTCAGGCCGGTTTCGCGCGCGACGAGGCCGAGCGCGTCGAAGGCGGGATCGTCGGTCGGCTTATCTGCAAAGGCCAGCGCTGTTTTCTCACGCACCAGCGCCAGCCGATCGGCCGCGCCTGCCTGATCGCCCAATGCACCACCGTGGTCCTGCGCGTCGATGATGTCATCGCAGCGGCGGCACCAGGCGTAGAGCAGCCAGACCCTTTCACGCGTTACGTTATCGAACAGGTGGCTGGCGATGGCGAAGCTTTTCGACCCCTTCAGGATCGATTTGCGGGCGTTACTAACGAGGGTGGCGCGATCTTGCATGAATTACAGGTCGTCAGCCTTCATCGCGAAGATCGGGGTGTGCGGAACGTGTGCTTCCATGCGGGCGAGCAACAGATCGAGGTCAGGCTCGGCGATGATGATGTTTGCGTGGGCGGGGCGGATAAAGCCAACGTCGATCATGTGATTGTTGAAGGCCAGCAGATGGTCATAGAAGCCGAACGCGTTCAGCAGGCCCACCGGCTTGGCGTGATAGCCCAGTTGCGCCCAACTGACCGCTTCCCACAATTCGTCCATCGTTCCGACGCCGCCGGGGATGGTCAGGAAGCCGTCCGACAGGTCGGTAAAGCGCTTTTTGCGATCATGCATGCCGGAGACGACGTGGAGTGCGGTGCAATCGTTGTTGGCGACTTCGGAATTGACGAGTCCTTCCGGGATAACGCCGATGACTTCGCCACCAGCATCAAGCGCGCCATAAGCGACCGCGCCCATCAGGCCGAGCCGTCCGCCGCCATAGACGACACCGATGCCGCGCCGGGCGAGTTCCCGCCCGATTTCGCGTGCGAGCGTGACGTAACGAGTGTCGACCGGCGAGGCAGAGCCGCAGTAGACGGCGAGACGTTTCACGCAAGATCCTCCAACATCAGTTTCGCTGTGGCTTTGGCAGAGCCGACCACGCCTGGAATTCCGGCGCCCGGATGGGTGCCAGCGCCGACCAGATAGAAGTTCGAGATCGCATCGTCACGGTTGTGTGCGCGGAACCATGCGCTTTGCGTGAGCAGCGGTTCAAGGCTGAAGGCACTGCCGAGGTGGGCGGACAGGTCGGTCTTGAAGTCTGCCGGAGCGTAATGGAACTTCGTTACGATACGCGAATGGATATCGGGGATGAGGCGGCGGCCCACTTCATCAAGGATGCGCTTTTCAAGGATCGGGCCGACTTCGTCCCAATCGACCGGGAGTTTGCCCATGTTGGCCACCGGGACCAGCGCGTAGAACGTGCTCTTGCCTTCCGGGGCGACTGACGGATCGGTAACGGTCGGGTGGTGGAGGTAGATCGAGAAATCTTCCGGCAGCACGCCGTGGGTGTAAATGTCGTCCAGCAGGCCTTTGTAGCGCGGGCCGAACAGGATCATGTGGTGCGGAATGCCCGGCCATGTGCCTTCAAGCCCGAAGTGGACAACGAAGAGGCTGGGGGAATAGCGCTTCTTGCCCAAGGACTTTGCACGGCGTTGCGCGTGGGTGTTGTCGGGCATCAGATCGCGATAGGAATGCATGATGTCGGCGTTGGAGGCGACGGCATCGAATTTGCCGGACCAGCCGCTTTTGGTTTCAACGCCCGTTACGCGCGTGCCCAGTGTATCGACATGGACCACCGGATCGCCCATCCGCACTTCGCCGCCAATGCGCTGGAAGTGGGTCAGCATGCCTTCGATCAGGCGGTTGGTGCCGCCCTTGGCCCACCATACGCCGCCGTCCTTTTCCAGCTTGTGGATCAGGGCGT
The DNA here is from genome assembly GCF_030696665.1 of Novosphingobium sp. Lineage (GTDB taxonomy): Bacteria > Pseudomonadota > Alphaproteobacteria > Sphingomonadales > Sphingomonadaceae > Novosphingobium. The sequence continues at coordinate 206,692 of NZ_JAUYRV010000046.1, read as the reverse complement.
AGATCGCGCTCGTGGTCATCGGATTGCCACCAACGAGCAGGCTGTGGAAGCTGAAGGCTTCGCGCAGTTTTTCGCTTTTCACATAGCTGGACACGACCGAATAGACCGAGCGCCATGCCTGATAGCGGGCAAGCGACGGGGCGGCCTTGAGCATGCTGGCGAAATCGAGGAACGGGACGGCGCCAAGCTTGACGTAGCCTTCCTCGAAAACACCTGCGGAGTATTCCAGAAAATCTTCATATCCCGCGACATCTTGCGGATTGATCTTGGCGATTTCAGCCTTCAGGCTGACATCATCGTTTGAATAATCAAAGTTTGTGCCATCGGGCCAGTTGAGGCGGTAGAACGGCATGACCGGCATGAGTTCGACATCGTCGGACAGACGGTGGCCCTTGAGCGCCCACAGTTCTTCAAGGCACGAAGGATCGGTGATGACGGTGGGGCCGGCATCAAAGGTGAAGCCATCTTTCTGCCAGTGGTACGCACGGCCACCCGGCTTGTCGCGCGCTTCGACCACGGTGGTCTGCACGCCGCCCGACTGGAGCCTGATGGCAAGGGCGAGACCGCCGAAACCCGAGCCAATTACGCATGCACGCTTCATGTTCTGGTTCCTGAATTCGAAAGGTGTTTGGGCCGCGCGCCGAGACCGGTGAGCACACCGAGGGCACGGGTGATCGGCAGCGGGGGCTTTCCAGCGAGGATGCGCGCCTTGTCGAGCGTGGTGCTGCGACCGGCGTAGAAGCGTTCGATCAAGCCGTGGCGCAGACTGTAGAAGCGTTCGAGCACGCGATAGCGCAAGTGCGGCTCAGCGCCTGCAAACAGGAGCGCGGACAGCGCGCGCAGATAGGCGGACTGCTGCCAGTGCTTGCGCGACCATGCTTCGCTGAATTGTGCGAGCGCCTCGCCGCTCAAATCCTGTTGCCGGGCAAGGGCGAGGGCATACTTCACCGCATCGGGAAGCGAGTAGCTGGTAACGGCCTGAAACAGCCCTGCGCGGACGCCGGCACGTGCCACATTGCCGCCGCTCGACCGCCAGAATGCGCCGAAATCGCCGCCGGCCACAACGGGGAGTACGCCCTGTTCCTCGTCAAGCACTTCCGCGATTTTCCAGCCGCGTGCAGCGACGTATTCGTCAATCCGGGCGCGCACGGCGGTGACATCGAGCGCGGGGCCATCGGAATAGTAGGTGTCTTCTACGAAGACTTCGTCGGCTGCGAAGGGCAGGGAATAGACGAAGCGGTAACCGTCAATCTGTTCGACAGTGGCGTCCTTTACGATGGGCACCTCAAGGCCGTGCGGGGCTTCGAGCCGGAAACGCCTGCCGACGAACTTCTGCCACCCGCCCGTAAGGTCACCAACGTGGCGCAGGCCCCGCGCATCGATCACGGCCCCGGCCTCGATCCGGGTGCCGTCGGACAGCGTGGCCGAGGTGGCGCTGCAGGCGAGCGCTCTGATGCCGGTGATGATCGTATCATTGGCAAGGCGTTCCCGCACGATCCGGTCAAAGCGGGCAGAAGTGATCGAATAGTAGCTGGTTTTGAGGCGGCGTTCGTACTGCGGGAATTTTACGGTGTATTCGGGCCAGGCGGCAACGATCATGCCATCGAGCAGTTCGCGGCCAGCCTTGCCAACGTCGGTCCCGAAGAAGGACCAGACGTGATGGCCACCGATTGTATCGGCTTGTTCGACAAGAACAATCGACAGATCGGGCCGCGCCTGTTTCAGCGAGAGCGCGACCAGCCCGCCTGCCAGTCCGCCTCCAAGGATCGCTATGTCGCAATTGCGCAAACTCATGCCACAGCGCTTAGGAGTATGCGGTTGCCGGTGCAACCACAGGCTTGTGGCTTGGCGAACGACCCGTCAGAAAGGGCATGGACGGGATGGGGAATGAAGACGCATGAAAATTGAACTGCTGCCGGATCGCGCCGGAAAGATTGCGGCGGCGGGCGTGGCGCTGGGTATCGTGATCATCCTGCTGGGCATGCACCGCCCGCCAATCTGCGAGTGTGGCACGATCCGGTTGTGGCAGGGGGTGGTGGAATCGGCGGAGAACAGCCAGCAGATTGCCGATTGGTACAGCTTCAGCCACGTGATCCACGGTTTTCTGTTCTATGGCGCAGCGCATCTTTTGTGGCGGCGGTTTGGGTTGCAGGCCCTCTCGCCGCGCTGGGCGCTGGCGCTGGCGGTGCTGGTCGAGGGTGCTTGGGAGATACTTGAGAACTCGCCGATCATCATTGACCGCTATCGCGCGGTGACGGTCTCGTGGGGATATTCCGGGGACAGCGTGCTGAACTCGTTCTGCGACATGGCGTTCATGAGCCTTGGGTTCCTGTTCGCGGCGCGGGTTCCGGCGATGGTGACGGTGGGCATGGCGCTGGTGTTCGAAATGTTCACGCTGGCCATGATCCGGGACAATCTGGCGCTGAATGTGCTGATGCTGGCCTATCCGCTGGAATCGGTGCGCGAATGGCAGGCGGCGGGCTGAACGTCTGATTTTCTTGACGGATCGCCTCATTGCCGGGCGCATCAGGTTGCGGCTGCATAGCGATCAATGTCACCTTCCAGCATGAGCCGAGAACGGCCGGACCAGTCCTGCACAGCAGGAGCGGATCATGGAGAGGACAGATGGGCGAACAAGCACGTTCGGGCGGCGATTTCGACGTTCTGATCATTGGGGCCGGAATCTCTGGCATCGGCTCTGCCTGGCACTTGCAGGACCAGTGTCCCGGCAAGACTTATGCGCTCATCGAGAGCAAGGACACGTTCGGCGGCACGTGGGAGACGCACAAGTATCCCGGTGTGCGGTCAGACAGCGATCTTTATACGTTCGGCTATCGGTTCAAGCCGTGGGTCGGCGCACCGATTGCCAGTGCGCAGGCGATCCTCGATTACATGGGCGAGGTGATCGCGGAAGGCGGGATCGACCAGCATATCCGTTATGGCCATACGATCACGAGCGCGAAATGGTGTAGCGAGGCAAACCGCTGGACTTTGGAGGCGGTGCACAAGGATGGCAGCAACGCCACGTTCACCGCGAACTTCCTGTGGATGTGTCAGGGCTATTATGACCACCAGGTGCCCTATATCCCCAAGGAGTGGCAGGGCGTTGCGGACTTCAAAGGCCAGTTCGTCCACGCGCAGTTGTGGGATCCGGCGACCGACGTTTCCGGCAAGCGGGTGCTGGTGATCGGATCGGGGGCGACCGCAGCCACGATTGTACCGGCGCTGTGCGATGAAGGAGCGACGGTGACGATGCTGCAGCGTTCGCCCACATGGTTCTATTGCGCGCCCAACGTGAGCGAGCTGGCCGACCGGCTGCGCGCCATCGGTATTGACGAGCCGACCGTTCACCGCGTGGTGCGGCAGGACTATATCCATAACTTCTACGAACTGGACCGCCGCAGCCGCGAGGAGCCTGAGGTAATTGCCGAGGAACTGCGCACGCTGATCCGCAGCTACGCGGGGGAGGATTTCGCGTTCGAGCCGCATTTCACACCGCGCTATCGTCCGTGGCAGCAGCGGCTGGCGCAACTGCCCGATGGCGACATGTTCAAGCACGTGGTGGCGGGCAATGCCTCGGTCGTTACCGACACCATCGACCGGTTCACCGACGCAGGCGTTCTGACAGCTTCCGGTGAATTGCTGGAGGCGGACATCATCGTGGCCTGCACCGGGTTCCACCTGAAAGTGTTGGGCGACATTCCGTTCGAGGTTGACGGCAAGGCTATTAACTGGGGCGATACGGTGACTTATCGCGGGATGATGTTCACCGGCGTTCCCAACATGGTTTGGGTCTTCGGCTATTTCCGCGCGAGTTGGACGTTGCGGGTGGATATTGTCGGAGACTTTGTCTGCGGGCTGCTGCGCCACATGGATGCCCGCGGCGCAAAGAAGGTGGAGGCGGCGTTCCGTGATGAGGACGAGGGCATGGAGATCGCGCCGTGGATCGAGGCTGACAACTTCAACCCCGGCTACCTGATGCGCGATATGGACAAGCTGCCCAAGCGGGGGGCTGGAGACATATGGCGGCACAACCAGAACTACTGGCTGGAGCGCAATGCCATTCCGGCCATTGATCTGGAAGGGCAGGAGTTTGTCTATGACGGCGTGCGGGCCGGAGCGGGCATGGCCGAGGCGGCGGAATAGCCTTTGGCGTCAAAGGCCGGTTGCTCCGCGCGGCAAACCTGCGTATTGGAATGGCATACCCCGGGGAGCCTGTGTTGGCTGAGAGGGGCTGGTCACGCAGCCCGACCCGTCGAACCTGAACCCGTTAGCACGGGCGGAGGGAGGGAGGCCTGCTTTTACAGAGCAATTTAAAGGCCCGCTCCTCATCCGCTGCGAAGAGGAGCGCGCATATGGCCGACATCAATTCGAAGCTGGAGATCGGGGTTACCACCGGCCCGATCCGTGGCAGCCGCAAGATTCATGTTGAAAGCCTGCGCTTCCCCAATGTGAAGGTGGCGATGCGGGAAATCTCGCTTGAACCTTCCAGCGGTGAGCCGCCGGTGCGGGTTTACGATACCTCAGGGCCGTTTACGGACACGAACGTCACTATCGATATCGCCACCGGCCTGCCACAGCTCCGCCGTGACTGGATCATGGCGCGCGGTGATGTGGAAGATTATGCCGCGCGCGAAATCAAGCCGGAGGACAACGGGCTGAAGGGGCCGGATCGTTCGGCGGGTGTTCCGGCGTTCCCCAATGTGGTGAAGCGTCCGCTGCGCGCCAAGGCAGGGCAGAACGTCAGCCAGATGCACTATGCCCGCAAGGGTATCATCACGCCCGAGATGGAATACGTGGCGATCCGCGAAAACATTGGCCGCAAGCAGGCGCTGGAAGCGTTGGTGCGCGATGGGCAGGATTGGGGGGCTTCGATCCCCGATTACGTAACGCCTGAGTTCGTGCGCGATGAAGTGGCGCGCGGGCGGGCGATCATCCCTTCGAACATCAATCACCCTGAATCCGAGCCGATGGCGATTGGCCGCAACTTTCTCGTGAAGATCAACGCCAACATCGGCAACTCCGCTGTAGCTTCTGACGTTGCCAACGAAGTGGACAAGATGGTCTGGTCGATCCGCTGGGGTGCGGACACGGTGATGGACCTTTCGACCGGCCGCAACATTCACGACACCCGCGAATGGATCATTCGCAACAGCCCCGTGCCGATCGGCACCGTGCCGATCTATCAGGCGCTGGAAAAGGTCGGCGGCGTGGCCGAAGACCTGACGTGGGAAGTGTTCCGCGATACGCTGATCGAACAGGCCGAGCAGGGCGTGGACTACTTCACGATCCATGCTGGCGTGCGCCTGCCCTACATCCCGCTTGCCGCAAAGCGCATGACTGGGATCGTCAGCCGTGGCGGGTCGATCATGGCGAAGTGGTGTCTGGCGCATCACAAGGAATCGTTCCTGTATGAACGCTTCGACGAGATCACCGAGATCATGAAGGTCTATGACGTGGCCTATTCGCTGGGCGATGGTCTGCGTCCCGGATCAATCTATGATGCCAACGACGAAGCGCAGTTTGCTGAACTCTATACGCTGGGCGAGCTGACCAAGCGGGCCTGGGCAGAAGACGTTCAGGTGATGATCGAAGGCCCCGGCCATGTGCCGATGCACAAGATCAAGGAGAACATGACCAAGCAGCTTGAAGCGTGCGGCGAAGCGCCGTTCTATACGCTCGGGCCGTTGGTCACCGACATTGCGCCGGGTTACGATCACATTACCAGCGGCATCGGCGCTGCGCAGATCGGCTGGTATGGCACGGCGATGCTTTGCTACGTGACGCCCAAGGAACACCTTGGCCTGCCGGATCGCGATGACGTGAAGGTTGGCGTGATCACCTACAAGCTGGCTGCGCACGCGGCTGATCTCGCCAAGGGCCACCCGGCAGCGCAAGTCCGCGACGATGCACTGAGCAAGGCACGTTTTGAGTTCCGCTGGCGTGACCAGTTCAACCTGTCGCTCGATCCCGAAACGGCGGAGCAGTACCACGACCAGACGCTGCCTTCCGAAGGCGCCAAGACTGCGCACTTCTGTTCCATGTGCGGTCCGAAGTTCTGCTCAATGAAGATTAGTCAGGAAGTGCGCGAATTCGCCGCCAAGCAGAATGCAGGCGTTGAAACCTTCGTTGCCAATGAGGTTGAGGCGGAAGCCGGGATGAAGGCGATGAGCGAGAAGTACGACGAGATGGGGCGCGAGCTCTACATCGGATCGGGCGGGCGGGAGCACGATTGACGCCGTTGTAGGGTGAATGAGAAATCTCTTTCACCCTACAACTGCAGGTTTGAGGTATTAATCAATGTTGAATAAATTTCAAATTGGTCCGAATCAAACAATGTCGACCATCAATGTTGCTTACGGAAAAAATCGAGGAACTGGTTATTTAGTTACAATTGACAGTAAAACTGTTATAGTTTCAGCTTGTCACATATTTAGTGGCATTCAAGTAGGTGATAGTATTCAAATCATATCGAATGCAGAAGAAAATTTCTTTTCCGTAGTTGCATATTTTGAATGCGAAAGCGGTTACGATATTTGTGCGATATCAGTAGATGGGGTTTGCGTTGAGCATCTAAAAGACACGCAAATGGGCGGCGTTTTAGACTTAGGTGAAGAGTTAAAATTCCTTGGATATCCGCATGGAATTTCAAGCACCTTACCGGGCAGATTGGCGTTTCCTAGCCCTTTAGTGAGGACTGCATTCTTCAGCGGTGTTATAAAGCAGGGAGATTTAGATCTCATAATCTTAGATGGATTTAACAATCCCGGATTTTCTGGCGGACCACTGTTTAAGATGACCGAACTAGGGGCATCTTTAGTGGGAATAATATCTTCGTATCGGTGGGAGGACGAACGGCACAGCCGAGTTTACAAGAGAGAGAACGGGGATAAAAATATAGTTGAAAATACATTTTCTGAAGCAAACAGTGGTTTGATTCAGGTTGTCCCAATTGGAGCTTTTATTAACGGAATATGGCCGAGTATTCGCCGTTATTCTTTTTGATATGTTTAATTTCAGAACACCTTAGTGGCCAAAATGGCTGCCCACAGCATCAGGTTGAGCGCGCCGCCTGCCAAGGTCCATCGCACAGCGTGGTATAGCAAACGCGCTTGGGCATCGATTGAGCGAATGAAGGTGGCGAACAGGCGCTGGCGCAATGCGGCGTCGCCGTCCAGTCCGTCGGTATCAAACTCCTCGCCCAGCAGCATTGCGCGCAGCGCAAAGGCGCATGAAATCACCAGTGGAATGAGCGCGACAATGTTTGCCAGCACGAAGGCAGGCTGGCTTGGCGCATCCAGCGACAGCGGCGCGCCGGGACTGGCCGAAATCGGGTGCGTGCCGATGGTGATAAGCAAGGCATTGAAGCCGAGCATCGCACCGAGACGGATCGAAAGGTCAAGATCGCGGTTTTCCAGAAATTCGAGATCGGCGATGAACCCCGGATCGGGCGGATCGCAACGCATCGTCTGGAAGGCGCGCAGGCGGGAGCGGAACGAGATAAAGCCCATGATGCCGACCATGCTATTGCGGAGAGACCGTGCGGGCAAGGTGCGCTGCACAAAATGTGCTGCGGGGAACGTCCTGCCTTGCCGACCATTGCCTGATCATCAAGGCGCCGTTTTGGCGTCACCTTTCAAAAAGGATGTCGGCCATGAACAAGGCCCTGATGTTTTCCGCGCTGGCCGCTGCAGCCTCGCTGACCGCCGCATGCACCAGCAATGGTTATTACGACCGGCCCGGCTACTCCCAAGGGAATGGTGATTGGGGCTACTATGATCGCGGATACTACGAGCAGAATGGCCGCTATGACTATGATCGGCCCGATCCGCGATACGGCAACCGGTACGAAGCTGACCGGTATTATCGCAACAACTCCCAGTATCGCGAACGTCAGCTTTCAAACAACGACCGCGTCTATCGCGGGCGTGACGATCGCTACTATTGCCGCCGTTCGGACGGATCGACCGGATTGATCGTCGGTGGCGTTGGCGGAGCGGCGCTTGGGGCGATCATCGCGCCGGGCGACAGCAGGCCCTTGGGTGCCATAATCGGAGCCATCGGTGGCGCTGCAGCCGGTGCTGCGATTGACAGCGGAAATCGCAACAATCGGAATAATCGCAACAATCGCGACAACAACGTGCGCTGCCGCTAAGCTCGACCAACCCCCTCCCATTCGTGGGAGGGGCAGGGTCTTGGCAACGCGAATAGCGCGCGTCAGGTATTTTTCATGTTGTCCAGACCGGCAACCACACCTGTCTTCTGCGATGGGTTGGAGGCATTGAGCTTCTTGGGCTTTTCCGCTTTTGGTTTGCGGGTTTCCTTGCTCGACTTCTTTTGGCTCTTCGCCATTATCGTTCTCCTTGGGGCGATTGCCCGGCCTGCAGGTTAGACCTTTCAGGCCCCAATAGCGAACGCTAACGCGCCAGACGCTCCAGTATCTCATCCAACGCCGAGAGGAAGCGTGAGCGGTCATTCTTGGAGAAGGGTGCCGGGCCTCCGATGATATCGCCGCCAGCGCGCAAGTCTGCCATGATCGCTCGCGTTGCGATCTGGCTGCCGATGGAACTGGTTGTGAAGGGCTTGCCGGATGGGGAGAGCGTGCTCGCACCAGCCTTCAGGCAGCGGTCGGCGAGCAGGATATCGGCGGTGATGACTACGGCCTTTGCGTGGGCCGCCTCTGCGATCCAGTCATCAGCAGCGTCAAACCCATCGCTCACCACCACGCGCCGCACCAGCGGATGCACCGGCACGCGGAAGGGTGAATTGCTGACGACCACCACCGGCACATTGCGGCGATAAGCCACCTTGTAGATTTCGTCTTTTACCGGACAGGCATCGCCATCGACGAGGATGGTCAGGCACGGCTCTTGCACAACTTCGTTCATGCCGCGTCATAGCGGCTCGACCTGTTTTGCGCCACCGCCTGCCGAATACATTCGCCAGATCACATTCAACCTGCTAACCGGCGGTCGCTGACGTCGAATTTTGCGACGGACTTCGGCAGAAACTCCCGCTTCTGCATTTCGGTGCGGCTGCGGCTTTTGACGACGATTTCCTTTCAATTGACGATTTTGACGCACGGCCTGTCTGCACTTTCGCAGCCGGGCAACCATCGTTCTTGAAAGGAACTCCCATGCCAGTAGGCACCGTAAAATTCTTCAACACCGAAAAAGGCTATGGCTTCATTCAGCCTGACAACGGCGGCGCGGACAGCTTTGTTCACATCTCGGCCGTTCAGGCTGCCGGCATGGCTTCGCTCGATAAGGACCAGCGCCTGAGCTATGAAGTCGAAACCGGCCGCAATGGCAAGGCTTCGGCTGTAAATCTCGCTTCGGCCTGATCCAGCACTTTTGAGGCGTTAGAGCCGGGCTGTTCAAAGCCCCTGCATCCTGCCAATGCGCAAGGATGACCTTCGCCTCTGAAGCTGAACTGCAAATCCGCCTTCGCCGCGCCGCGTTCAATCGCGCGCTGGCGGAGGCGGATTTGTCGTTTATCGGGCAGTTTCTCGCGCCTGATGCGATACTTGTCACCGGCACCGACAGCGCGGTGATAGCGGGGCGGAAAGCTCAGCTTGCTGCGTGGAAGCGCGAATTTGGTGCCACGCCGCGCACGATCTATACCCGCATAACGCAAAGCGTGATCGCATCGCCGGTCGAGCCGATTGCGATGGAGCATGGTCATTGGCAGGGCATTGCCGATGGCTCGGGCATCGAGATTGCGGGCGGAACCTATGCGGCCAAGTGGCGGCGATATGACCGCGCATGGCTGCTGGTAGCGGAGATCTTCGTCACGCTGGCCTAGGTAGAATGCCGGATGATGCTGTTTCCCGGAAATTGACCATAGGCGCGCATCGTCGCAGCCATGCTCATCCGTCCACAGACGTCCCAAACGCTGACGCAATGCTGGTACACCCGCATTCATCAACCCGTCACGCGCAAGGCTCGCGGCGAGGGTGGGATGCTGTTGTCAGTATGCCGCCATTGCCAGCGCGCGATACACTCGCACGGGGGCAAATCGTGGACGCTGGCTGACGGCATCGATCTGGACGAACTCGCGAGCCGTTCGCGCATTCGCTACATCTGTGTGACCAGCATGGACGATGGCATGATCGTTGCGCGCTATCCGATTGATCGCGACGCAGACGAGGTCGCCGTTCAGGCGCGGATCGAGGAGGTCATCGACCGGCACGAAGCCAAGGAGCCGGGCAGTGGGCTGGAAGTCAAACTGATGGGTGGGCCAACCCGGTAGAAAAGGAAAAGGGCGCAACCGCAACCGGAAGCGCCCTTTTGATCCTTACCGGCGCAGCAACATGCTGGCGCGGTTCACGGGTTTTGCGACGCTCGCCATCTGGCGAGGCATTCCCGTGTTGCGGTGCAGTCAATCGTTGGCAGCAGCCTTGCTGGCGATCGGCTTCACGTCCTTGACGTCGAAGGTTACCGGACGACCGTTGAAGCGGCCCGTGACGGTGCGCTTGGACACGCGCAGTTCGAAAGGCACCTTGCCGGCATAGGCCGAACCCTTGAGAACCTTGACGTCGCCCTGCTGTTCAGCGGTGTAATCGTACTTCACACCCTGGTAGGTGAACGAACCGGCTTCAGCTTCTGCAGCAACGGCAGGAGCGGCGACGAGGACGGCAGCGGCGAGAGCGATTGCAGACTTGATCATGGTAATGTCTCCTGGAAGATAAGGAAAGATTACCTTCAGCACCCTTATCTTGTTGCATTGCAGCATACTGTATGTGTGCAACGCGGCAATTGTATTTGCCGACCGCCCAGTTGCACAATCTGCAATCTGCGAAACCCCCGCTTAAAATCAGCATGTTAGGTGATTTGCGAGGCACCGGACCTGTGCATTGTTACGTATGCACGCATGCGCCAAGAGACCAAAAGTCAGCGCTTGCGAACAAACTCGGCGCGCAGGACCAGCCCTTTGATGCCGGGGTAGCGGCAGTCAATCTCTTGCGCATCGCCAGTCAGCCGGATCGACTTGATCAGCGTCCCCTGTTTGAGGGTCTGGCCTGCGCCTTTGACTTCAAGATCCTTGATCAGCGTGACCTGATCACCGTCGGCAAGCAGGTTGCCCACCGCATCGCGCACTTCGATGGTGGTTTCAGCAGCACGTTTTGCCGCAAGATCGGATGCTGCCATCCATTCACCGCTGTCCTCGTCGTAGACATAATCTTCGTCGTCGCTCATGATTTCCTCCATGTTTCTGCTCGGGCGGTGGCATGGTGTCGCAGCGAATGCCAGCAAAACGCGCTTCAGGATGGGGCAGAATGGGAACGGGCACTATGGACAGGACCATTGTCAGGTTGGGAGCCGCTGATGCGGATTTGGCGACCGCCACGCTGACAGCTGCGTTTATGGGCGATCCGGCGATGACTTGGCTGTTCCCGGATGATGACGTGCGCGCGCGGCGGCTGCCACCCTTGATGCGCTGGACGTTTGAGGATCACTTGCGGCACGGCATGGCGCTGGGCACGCCGGGGGCCGAGGCGGTAACGCTGTGGCGTCCGCCGGGCGCGGTTCACGAACATGCGCCGCTGACGCCGGCTGCCATGATGCGCTTCCTCGCCATGCTGGGGACGGCGGTGATGCGGGCAGAGCGGCTTGACCGGACGATCGAGCAGCACTTGCCGAAGGGAGAACAGCAATTCTACCTGCGCATGGCGGCGGTGCGGCCGGACTGGCAAGGGCAAGGGCTGGGCGGGCTGACGATCCGCGCGGGGCTGGCTGAAGTTGACGCTGCCGGGCTGCCGTCCGTTCTGGAGACGGCGACGGAAAGCAATGTCGGTCTATACCGCACGTTGGGGTTTGAAGTGATCGACACGTGGCATGTCGCCGGTGATGGTCCACGCTTCTGGACGATGACGCGGCCAACTCAGACGACGGCAGCGTAGATCAGTCGCGCGCCCAGCAGGACCATCAGCAGGTAGATGATCACATAGAATTTTTCGGGCTTCAGCACTTTCACGATGCGCACCGATAGCAGTGTGGTGGCGATGGCCAGCGGCACAAGCAGGGCCGCGGCGATAAGCACGTCATGCGTGAACGCGCCAAGGGCAAGGTAGCTGGGCACCTTGAACCAGTTGATCGCGGCAAACAGGATCGCGTTGGTCCCCGCGTAGGAGAGATGTGGCAGCTTGCGCGGGGTGACCCACATCTGGAACGGCGGCCCGCCAGCGTGGGCAACCTGGCTGGTAAAACCGGTGGCCATGCCAAACAGTGCACCGACCCAGCCGGGCGATGTGGACGCCGCCGCCACGCGCCCACCGCGTTCGATCCACAGTCGGTATACACCGAACAATAGGGTGATGCTGCCCAGGACGCCCATCAGCGCCTTTTCGTCGATCATTGCCGCCATTGCCCAGCCGATGGCGATGCCAAGAACTGCGCCGGGCAGCATCCAGCCGACGATCCACTTGTCCCACGAATGGCGGAATGCCCAGACGCTGACGACGTCCTGCACGATCAGGATGGGGAGCAGAATTGCCGCAGCGATGGACGGTGGCAGCGCCAGCGCCACTACCGGCGTACCCAGCGCGCCAAGCCCTGAAAACCCGCCTTTGGCCATGCCGACAAGGATGACGCCCGCAACGCAGGCGGCGAGAACTACCGGATCTGCAAGCAGCATGGGCCTAGGTCGCTCGGCCGCGCAAGGGCCAGTCCGTCACCCCACCGCACCACAGTGCAAGCCACACCAGCAATGGTTGCACGAACATCCGGGGGACATGATAGCCAAGACCAAGGCCGCCATCGGGGCGCGCCATGTCGAGAATGAAGTGGTTGATGTTGGCGGGAAAAACGCAGACTGCATAGAGCGCCAGCCCGGTGCCCGCCGCCTTGCGCAGCGGCAAGGAAAACCACTGGATCAACCCGACTGCGCCGAGAAGTTCGGCAACTCCGGTCAGCAACACGACGGCCTCGGGCGCCGGAACCCATGTGGGCATGATTGACAGAAATGGTTTGGGCGCAATGATATGGATGACGCCTGCCGCAAAGTAGAACAGCGCAAGGATCGCCCGAAGCATGCCGCGCATCACGCGCCGGGGTTCCATTCCGGCGGGGCGAGCGTAAAGCCCGCAAAATCGAATCCGGGGGCGACTACGCACGATACCAGCGCGTAACCGTGCGGTCCGTCCACAGCCTTGGCCGCCTGCCATTGCCCTGTTGGCACGACGCCTTGCAGAGTTTGCCCGGCATCGATTTCCGGGCCGAGGAATCGCTGTACGGGCGAAGCAGCATCGTCCTCGGCGATTTCCAGCAAGACCGGATCACCGCTCTGCCACATCCAGATCTCGTCCGCGTCGACGGTGTGCCAGTGCGAACGGTCCCCCGTGCGCAGGAGGAACAGGATTGCGGTGCTGGCAGGGCGCTTGTGGGGTGCGGCCTGCGCGCGCCACGTTTCGCGATAGTAACCGCCTTCAGGGTGTAGCGAGAGGCCGAGTTTGTCGATCAGATCTTCGGCGGTGAGCATCGCTTGGGTTTTGCGCCGGGAGATTGGCATGTCAATCACCACACCGCAGGTTCCAGAACAAGGGTGCACTCCGCAATCGACGTCCAGCCAAAGTCGGCGATTATGTCATTGCTTTCGCGGGGCGTGCGGTCCGCTGCGAGGGACCAAGTAACGTGCCACACTTTTCCATCGGGCCGTGCTGTCGAGCCGTTGACCGCCACGACCATCGCTTCAACGCCTGCACCATCGTCTGCCCGCCCGACAATTCTTGCCTCTTCAACAGGCGGTGGCGATGTATCGCCGACAATTGAGAGCGTCACATGATCGGCGACAACCCGGGCGTAGGCAGGCGGCAGTTGCTCCAGCAGGGTGTCACGACATTCGCGGGTGAGCTTCCATCCGATTGTCATGCCAACCTGCCGTTAAACTGCTTGCTATTACTGCGGCGTAATCAGCGCGCCGGTGACCCAGATGATCGTCAGCGCCCCGATTGCGAGGAACAGGCCACCGGCCAGAACCCAGCGCATGATGTTGGAGGTTTCCCCGCCGCGCGCTTCTTCTGTGGTGATGTGCGTCTCTTGGCCATGCTTTTCCACGGAGCTTCTCCTTATGCATTCCCGGAACTTGCCGAGTCTACGCTTGGGGAAGCCCCCTGTTCCGGTGATGTTCGAACAATCGGGTTCGCACAAGCGGGCCGGAACGATGGAGAAGGCCGCCGGATCAGTCGCGCAGAAGCTCGTTGATGCCGGTCTTGCTGCGGGTCTGCGCATCAACCGTCTTGACGATGACCGCGCAATAGAGCGACGGGCCAGGCGTGCCATCGGGCAGCGGCTTGCCGGGCAGGGCACCGGGGACGACAACGGCATATGGCGGCACGCGGCCAATGTGGACTTCGCCGGTCGCCCGGTCGACGATCTTGGTTGAAGCGCCAAGATAGACGCCCATCGAAAGCACAGCGCCTTCGCCGACGATCACGCCTTCGGCTACTTCCGAACGCGCTCCGATGAATGCGCCGTCCTCGATGATGACAGGGCCGGCCTGCAGCGGTTCGAGCACGCCGCCAATGCCGGCACCGCCCGAGATATGCACGTTCTTGCCGATCTGCGCGCACGAGCCGACGGTGGCCCAGGTATCGACCATCGTCCCTTCATCGACATAGGCGCCGATGTTGACGAAGCTTGGCATCAGCACCACGCCCTTGGCGATGTGCGCACCCTTGCGCGCCACAGCGCCCGGAACAACGCGGAAACCGGCATCACGGAAGCGGTTTTCGCCCCACCCGGCAAACTTCGAAGGCACCTTGTCAAACGCCGGAGCGCCACCTGCGCCATGTTCGATCACGGCATTGTCGTTCAGGCGGAACGAGAGCAGCACGGCCTTTTTGAGCCACTGGTTGACCTGCCATTCGCCGCCAACCTTTTCGGCGACGCGCGCCTTGCCACTGTCCAGCAGTTCGAGCGCGGCTTCCACCACTTCGCGCACGGCGTCGCTGGCAGGCGTTACATTCGCGCGGTCTTCCCAGGCGGCTTCAACGGCGGCTTCGAGCTGGGTCATGGTGTTTCTCCGTGGGCAATCGGTATGGAACAAAATTGCGCGGCCACTAGCTTAGCGAAGCAGGATCGGCAAGGCTCGCCAGCGTGTGATCCAGCCACTTCTCGATGTCGTCTGCCACCACATCGATGGCGGCATCGTCTTTGGCGCGATCACCCCAATCTGTGGCAAGGTCCAGCCACACGGTCTGCATCCCCAGCGCCTTGGCCGGGGCCAGATTGCGCGCCATGTCTTCAACGAACACGGCCGTTTCAGGTGTGAACCCGAAAGCTTCGATCATGGAGATGTAGGCCGAAGGCTCGGGCTTTGGCCGGTATTGCATGGCGTGGATGTCCCACACGCCTTCAAAGCTGTCCTCCAGCCCCAGACCGGCAAGGACTTTGGCGGCATAGGCATCGTCGCCGTTTGTAAAGAGCAGCTTGCGTCCCGGCAGCGCTGCCAGACGATCGGCAAGGCGCGGCGCGGCTGCCAGCGGGGTCATATCGATATCGTGAACGAAGCCGAGGAATTCGTACGGTTCGGTCGCATGATAATGCATCAGACCCGAAAGCGTGGTGCCGTGATCGTGGAAATAGAGCTTTTGCACGCGCCGCGCTTCCGTCGCGTCGCAGCCGAGCAGGTTCTGGATGAACTGGCCCATCCGCTCGTCAATCTGGTCAAACAGGCGCGTGGATGGGGGATAGAGCGTGTTGTCCAGATCGAAGATCCAGCAATCGACGCAATAGGGATCGAAAGGCATCGGGCAACTCGCACACGCGCGCGGCAGGAATGCCGCTTGCGATCAGGCGCATACCATCACGCAAGCGGGCTTACCACCTTGCCCTATGGGTTGCCCCTATGGCTTCAACGTGATGTGGCGCAGCTTTGCGCCTTCGCCATCTTCCAGCACGTAAATCGATCCGTCAGGAGCCTGCTCGATTTCGCGGATGCGATTGCCAAGGTCGATGCGTTCAAGCTCTTTCGCCTTTGCGCCTTCAATTCCCACGCGAACGATGCCACCGCTGGCAAGACCGGCGATCAGCGCCTGTCCTTGCCACTGCGGGAAAGCCTTGCCGGTGTAGAAGATCATGTTGCCCGGCGCGATCACCGGATTCCAGCTGATTGCGGGCTGGGCAAGATCGGGGCGGGTGCTGTTGCGCGGGATGGGCTTGCCGTCATAGTGATCGCCGTCGGACACCATTGGCCAGCCATAGTTCTTGCCCGGCTCCACAAGGTTGATTTCGTCACCGCCCGCAGGCCCATGTTCTATATCCCACAGCCGTCCATCGGGCGAAAACGCGATGCCCAACAGGTTGCGGTGGCCGAAGGACCATATCTGCGCGGTCACGCCGCCTTTGGTTGCCATCGGATTTTCCGGGGCAGGGGTGCCATCGGGCAGCAGCCGCAAAACCTTGCCGAGGTTGGCGGTCAGATCCTGTGCTGGCGTGAACTTCTGCCGGTCACCCGAGGTTACGTAGAGATACTTGCCATCTGGCGAAAAGGCCATGCGGTGGGAATAGTGCCCCTTTCCGCTGACCTTGGGGAACTGCCGCCAGATCACGCTGAGGCCTTCCAGCTTCGGCGCGTCACCCATGACCAGCCTGGCCCGGCCGACGACTGCGCCGCGCGTATCGCCATCACCCTGTTCAGCCCAACTGAGATAGACCATGCCGCTCGTTGCGAAATCCGGTGCGGCGATCACATCGCCGAACCCACCTTGGCCACCATAGGCGACCTTCGGCGTTCCGGAGACGTTTACGGCTTTGTCCGACCCTTCGCGCCACAATTTCAGCACGCCCTTCTTCTCGGTTATCAGCGCCATTTCGGTGCCGGGGAGGAAGGTCATTGCCCAAGGTTCGTCGAATGTCGCAACGTCAGTCACCGCGATGCCTGCGGCCTCTGGCGCCTTGTCTTGGGCAGAAATAGAAGTGCCGCAGCTTGCGAGGAGCAGGGTGAGCGGCGATAGCGAGCGCAGGATCGGATTCGTCATGCCTTCTACAATGCCCTCAACCGCATCTTGTGCCACAACCTTTTCGTCCATGCTGACAATCGGGGTGGATGAGGCCGGTCGTGGCCCACTTGCCGGGCCGGTGGTTGCTGCCGCCGTGGTGCTGTGCAAGCCGCGGCCATCGGGGCTGGACGATTCCAAAAAGCTTTCCGCCAAACGCCGCGCTGAATTGGAAGCGGTGATAAAGCGCCGTTGCCGCTGGGCGGTGGGTGTGGTGGAGCCGGAAGAGATCGACCGTCTGAACATCTTCGGCGCGACGATGCTGGCCATGACGCTGGCGGTTTCGGCACTGTGTGAGCAATTGGCGAAAGACGAGGGCGTGGGCGAAGTGCTGATAGACGGCAATCTTACCCCGCATGGCCGCCGCTCCGAATGGTGCTGGCCTGCACGCGCCATCGTTGGCGGCGATGCGCTGGAGCCGTGCATTTCTGCTGCCTCGATCATCGCCAAGGAACATCGCGACCGGATCATGCGCGCGGCGGCGGTGGATCATCCGCACTATGGCTGGGAGCGGAACGCAGGTTACGGCACCCCGGAACACCTTGCCGCCCTTCGCACCCACGGCGCAACGCCGCTGCACCGCCGCAGCTTCGGTCCGGTTGCGCAGTTGTTGCTGCTCTGAAAAAAGTTGCCGGTGAGTCTGTATGGGCACACCACTACATGTTGAGTCCTACGGTGGCGGGCAGACTCTACATATCGATAAGGACTCGTTCCGTTCTCATTTTTGATGCGCCGCGACTCGCCTGAATCCGGCGAGTCGCGGCTTGACGCGGGACTCGTGATGACTCAAACGGGGGCTTATCAACAGGGGTCAGGGACGAGATATGGTAGTCGCAGTCAAGGAGCGCGCGCTCAAGGTTCAAGCCAAAGCTTTGCGTGCCGCTCCGGCAAAAGTGCTGAAGGCTGACGTTGCCCTTCCGCGCAACCAGATCCTGCGCGGCGATTGCATTGCTGAAATGCGCAAGCTGCCTGATGCGTCGATCGACATGATCTTTGCCGATCCGCCATACAACCTGCAACTGGGTGGTGATCTGGCGCGCCCGGATGGCAGCCATGTTGATGCGGTGACGAACGACTGGGACAAGTTCTCCAGCTTTGCGACCTATGACCAGTTCACCCGCGAATGGCTGGTAGAGGCGCGTCGCCTGCTAAAGCCCGATGGCTCGATCTGGGTAATCGGCAGCTATCACAACATCTTCCGCGTCGGCACGATCCTGCAGGATCTCGGCTTCTGGATTCTCAACGACATCATCTGGCGGAAAGCCAACCCGATGCCCAACTTCAAAGGCACGCGCTTTACCAATGCGCACGAAACGCTGATCTGGGCATCGAAGAGCGAGAAATCGAAGTACACATTCAACTATCGCGCGATGAAGACGCTGAACGATGAATTGCAGATGCGTTCGGACTGGGTGCTGCCGATCTGCTCCGGCCCCGAACGCCTGCGCCGCAACGGCACGAAGGCGCACCCCACGCAAAAACCCGAAGCGCTGCTGTACCGCGTGATGCTGGCCACCACCAACAAGGGTGACGTAGTGCTCGATCCGTTCTTCGGCACGGGCACGACGGGCGCGGTGGCCAAGCGTCTGGGCCGCGACTGGATCGGCTGCGAGCGCGAAGATGATTACATCGAGGTTGCGCTGGAGCGTATCGAACTGGCGCTGCCACTGGACGAATCGTCGCTGGTGACCATGCAGTCGAAGCGCTCCGCTCCCAAGGTTGCCTTCGGCGCGCTGGTGGAGAGCGGATACCTCACTCCCGGCACGCGCCTTACAGCGAAGAAAGGCCGCTTCACCGCGGTGGTTCGCGCCGATGGCTCGCTCCAGTCCGATGCCGAACTGGGATCGATCCACGGTCTGGGTGCAAAGCTGCAAGGCGCCCCTTCCTGCAATGGCTGGACGTTCTGGCATGTCGAGCACGAAGGCGAGGTCAAGCCTATCGACGCACTACGGCAGCTATACCTGCTTGCTGTGGAAGACTGATAGCCTAAAAACGCCACCGCGCCCCCGCGCAGGCGGGGGCCTCAGGCAACCCGGCGGAACCTCTTGTGCATGATCGCCAGAGGTCTCCGCCTTCGCGGGGACGCGCTAATGCCATCAGTTTACATCCGTCCCATCGCCATTGCCGACAGCCCGCAGTCCGAAGAAGGCGCTGCGGTGCGGCTCGGCGGCGGCCTGGCTTATGCAAGCCGCTTCGCACTGATTGTGCGCGATGGGGCACAGGTCAGCGCCCGCCAGCGCCTCGGCACGGCAGACATGCCCTCGGCCATTGCGGCGCTGCCCGATGCCCTTGCTGCCGAAGCCACCACCCAGTGGGAAAACCTGCGTCGCAGCCACGCTCCGCTTGCCTGCGGCCAGCGCATGCTCCGGCTCGATCAGCCGCAGATCATGGGCATTCTCAACGTCACGCCAGACAGTTTTTCCGATGGCGGGCAGTTCCTTGATAAGCCGGATGCAGCGCTCGATCACGCTCACGCCATGCTGTCAGGCGGCGCAGGGTTGATCGACATTGGCGGTGAATCCACGCGCCCCGGTGCCGCCGCCGTTTGGGAAGGGGACGAGATCAAGCGCGTCGTTCCGGTGATCGAAAAGCTTGCATCAGCAGGCGCAGCCATCTCCATCGACAGCCGCCGCTCCACCGTGATCGAAGCCGCCCTCGCGGCGGGCGCGCACATCGTCAATGACGTTTCGGCCATGCGCCACGATCCACGCACCGCTGAAATTGTGGCGAAATCCGGCGCTCCTGTGGTCTTGATGCATGCCCCCGGTACGGACGGCGATCTTCATGCCGATGGCGAATACGCCGATGTCGTGCTTGATGTGTTTGATGCCTTGCGTGAACGCCGCGATGCAGCGCTGGCCGCTGGCATCGCGCGCGACAAGATCCTGCTCGATCCCGGCATCGGCTTTGGCAAGTCGCTGGCAGAAAACCTTGCGCTTATCAACGCGCTGCCGCTGTTTCACGCGCTGGGCCAACCGATCCTGTTTGGCGCAAGCCGCAAACGCATGATCGGTGCCTTGTCAAACGAAGTGCCCGCACACCAGCGCATGGCAGGCTCGGTCATGCTTGCGATCAAGGCAATGGACGCTGGGTGCCAGATGGTTCGCGTCCACGATGTGGCAGAAACCGTGCAAGCCTTCCACGTGTGGCGCGGTCTGCGGGATGCCGCGCTGACCGATTTCAGCCAGTTGGTTTAAAGCGAAACGCCGCCGTCGCTGACAAGGCACGTGCCGGTGATCGTGGCGGCAGCGGCTGACAGCAGGAAGCCGATCTGCGCGGCCACTTCATCGGCACTGGCAAAGCGGCCAAGCGGCGTTGCGTCCTTCGCCATAGCGGCCAGAGCCTCGGCTCGCCCGCCATGCTGCTCCACCAGTGGCGCGAACCATTCGGCACTGTCCCAAATTCCTGTATCGACCCCACCCGGTGCAATTGCGTTCACACGCACGCCAAACTTCGCTGCCTCTGCCGCTGCCACGCGCGCCAGTTGGATGGTTGCAGCTTTCGATGCAGAATAGGCCGCCGTACCCGCCGCTGCTTTCACGCCCGACACCGAAGCCGTCGCGACGATTGAGCCGCGCCCGGCCTTTTTCATCGCGCGCATCGCCGACCGGAGCGACAGGAACATGCCATCAAGGTTGACTGCCATCGTCTTGCGCCAGGTTGCGATGTCGAGATCGACAATGTCGCCACCGCTGGCGATTCCGGCGTTCAGCACTGCATAATCGATCTGTGGCAGTTCGCGCTCGAACAGTTTCCACAAATTGGGATCGGTTACATCTCCGCCAAGCGCATGAACCTTGCAGCCAAGATCCAGTTTATCCAAACCGCGCCGGTTAATATCGATCAGGTAAAGTTCGCCGATGCCTTGTGCATCAAGCCAGCGAGCCGCCGCAGCACCGATTCCCGATGCCGCGCCAGTGACGAGCGCGGTGCGCCCTGCAAATTCGGATTCCCCAGACATGGACCAAGGCTAGCGCCAATCAGGCCGCGTTGTCGATTCCCAGTTCGGAAAGCTTGCGATAAAGGGTCGAGCGTCCGATCCCCAACCGCCGTGCAACTTCGGTCATGCGTCCGCGATAGTGGCCGATGGCCAGCCGGATCACATCGGCTTCGATATCTTCCAGCGGCCGCAAGTTGCCGTCGGCCGCAAATAGCGTGATGCCAGCACCGTCGGTCACGCTCGGTACGCGCCGGTTGCCCTCGCCGATCAGGTTGGAAAGGTTCGGAAAATCCTGCGGCGTCAGGGCTTCCCCATCGCAGAACACCGCCGCCCGGAACAGCGTGGCCTGCAACTGGCGAACATT
Source organism: Novosphingobium sp. (assembly GCF_030696665.1). Lineage (GTDB taxonomy): Bacteria > Pseudomonadota > Alphaproteobacteria > Sphingomonadales > Sphingomonadaceae > Novosphingobium. The sequence goes on along the minus strand of NZ_JAUYRV010000046.1, from coordinate 185,392 downwards.
GCCCGGCCAGTCATAGGCCCCCAGCAGTGCCAGCGCACCATCGGTAATGCCCAGCGGCCTCAGACCCGGCTGTTCACCGATTCGCGCCAGAAAATGGCGGGCGAGTGCTGCAATATCTGCGGGCCGCTCACGTAGCGCCGGTAAAGTCACATGCGTTTGCGTCAGCAGCGCAAGCAGATCGGAACGGAAATCGCCTGTTTCCACCAGATCGCGAATTCCCGCGTTGGCGCAGGCGATAACGCGCACATCAACGCGGAATGAATGGCGCGCACCAATCGGCTGCACATCGCCGCGCTCAACAAAGCGCACCATCCGCTCCTGCACATTCTCGGGCAGTCGGTCGATTTCATCAATCACCAACGTGCCGCCATCGGCGTGTTGCAGAAGGCCCACGTGCCGCTCAAACGCCCCGGCAAACGCACCCTTTTCGTGGCCGAACAGGGCGGATTCGATCTGGTTGGCTGGAATGCCGCCTGCGTTGATTGCCCGCAGGCCTGCCTTGGCGCGCGGGCTGGCGGCATGCATTGCGCGCACCAGCATCTCTTTGCCGGTGCCACTTTCGCCCTCGATCATCACGTTGGAATGGGTGCGAGCCGCCTTCGCTGCCACGGCCAAGGCCGCACGGAAGGCAGGCGCTGCACCGATCATCGAATCGAAATCGAGTGGAGCGCCCAGCTTTTCGGTCAGCGGCTGCAGTTCAATCGCATCGGTTTCACGCGTGGTCGCGCTGCGGAGCGCCTGCAACAGGCGTTCCGGAGCCACCGGCTTGATCAGATAGTCAGTCGCGCCGGCACGCATCGCTTCCACTGCGAGAAGCGGCGAACTGCTCGTCGTCAGCATCAGAATCGGTAGTGCAGGGCGGCGCGCTTTCAATTCGGCAATCAGCGCGCAAGCATCGTCGCCCGGAACCCACTGGTCCAGAATGATCGCGCCAAGCTGCATCCCCTGCCGCGTGCCGAGCGTAGCAATGGCGCTTTCCGAATCGCGGGCGATGATCGTGCGCCATCCCTCCCGCGAAGCCAGTGCCGAAATCAGGCGGCACTGGGCGGGTTCATCATCAATCAGCATGAGAAGGCGCTGTTCGGACTCCTGCATGACCTGTACTTTTGACTCCCCCCGCATTTGCGTCAGGAGCGCAGGACTACCCGGATTGGGTAAAGAGCCGATTAAGCGCGTCAAAACGGATTCAACTGTCCGGGTCGCTGCGCACTTGAGTGCCAGGCAACCCGTCGCTAGAGCAGTCAGGCTGCGCCGGAATGGGCGCGTAAATTTCATTGGGGAAGAACATGGCTCCTGCAAATGACATCAAGGCCGCCAAGGCTACCTACGACGGCTTCATCAATCTGGTGAAGTGGTCCACACCGCTGATCTGCGTGCTCGTGCTCGTGGTCATCCTGGTGATCCAGTAACAGCGCCGTGGCGGGGGCAATGAAGATCGCCGTCCTTCGGGAACGCGCGGCAGGGGAGAGCAGGGTTTCGGCATCGCCGGAGACTGTGAAGAAGTTCATTGCCCTCGGTGCCACAGTGGCCGTGGAAAGCGGGGCAGGGGTCACCGCCTCGATTTCCGACGAGGAATACCGTGCCGTTGGTGCGGACGTTACCGACAACCCCGTGGCCGGTGCAGACATCGTGCTGGGCGTGCAGGGGCCTGACGTAGATCAGCTATCGGGTGTCAATCCCGGCGCATGGATTGTCGCCAGCCTCGATCCTTTCACCAAGCGTGAACGTGTCGATGCCTATGCCGCCGCTGGTTTTGAAGCGCTGGCAATGGAATTCATGCCGCGCATCACCCGTGCGCAGAGCATGGATATACTGTCCTCGCAATCCAACCTCGCGGGCTACAAGGCGGTGCTGGTCGCCGCCAATCTCTATGGCCGCGCTTTCCCAATGATGATGACGGCGGCAGGCACGGTATCTGCAGCCAAAGCCTTCATCATGGGTGTAGGTGTTGCAGGCCTGCAAGCCATCGCTACCGCTCGCCGCCTCGGCGCGCAGGTTTCAGCAACGGACGTGCGCTCTGCCACGAAGGAACAGATCCAGTCGCTCGGTGCCAAGCCGATCTTCGTGGAAAACGTCGCCGGGATCGAAGGTGAGGGTGCAGGCGGCTATGCCACCGAAATGTCCGAGGAGTACCAGACGGCGCAGGCCGAACTGGTCTCCAGCCACATTGCCAAACAGGATATCGTCATCACCACCGCGCTGATCCCGGGCCGCGCCGCGCCCCGACTGATCAGCGACGCGCAGATCGCCACGATGAAGCCCGGGTCGGTCATCTTCGACCTTGCCGTGGCGCAAGGCGGCAATGTCGAAGGGTCAGTGCCCGATCAGGTGGTCGAAAAGCACGGCGTCAAGATCGTCGGCTATTCGAACACGCCCGCGCACCTGCCCGCCGATGCCTCGGCACTGTTCAGCCGCAACCTGTACAACTTCCTCTCGGCCTTCTGGGACAAGGAACAGGGCAAACCCGTTCTGGACGAGGAAATCGGCAACGCCATCCGCCTGACGCAGGGCGGCAAGGTGGTGAACGAGAGGTTGTTGGGTTGAGCGCTCCGGGCCGTGTCCCCAATCCTCCCCGGCACGGGGAGGGGGACCGCCCGAAGGGGGGTGGAGGGGGTTCTCCCCCAACACAACGCCCGGTAGTCTACCGCGCTCGCCAACTTCGGCGGGACATGACAAAGCCCGAAGTCATGCTGTGGCAACTGCTGCGGCAACGTCCGAGGGGACTGAAATTCCGCAGGCAGCATCCGGTTGGGCCTTACGTCGCCGATTTCTACTGTGCCTCTGCAAGGCTCATCATAGAAGTTGAAGGCTGGGTCCACGATACCGAACGCGCCATAAACGATACACATCGATTTAAATTTCTGGTCGAGAACGGGTACAGGGTTTTGAGGATTTCGGCGAAGCGCATACTCGCGGATGTGGTCGGTACTGCCGAAGCCATCGTCGCGCGTGCGGATAGCCCCCTCCACCATCCTACGGATGGTCCCCCTCCCCGTGCCGGGGAGGAAGGGTAACAATGGACTTCATATCGATCCTGAGCATTTTCGTGCTCGCCTGCTTTGTCGGGTACTACGTCGTCTGGTCGGTCACTCCGGCGCTGCATACGCCGCTGATGGCGGTGACGAACGCCATCTCCTCGGTGATCGTGGTCGGTGCGCTGGTGGCCTCGGCGGCTGCGGGTAGCCCGTCTGCCAAGTGGCTGGGGCTGGGCGCGGTGGTGCTGGCTTCGGTCAACATCTTCGGCGGGTTTGCGGTTACCGCGCGAATGCTGGCGATGTACAAGAAGAAGGAGAAGAAGTGATGGAACACGTCGCTCCCTCTCCCTGGGTCGCGCTGGCCTATCTCGTCTCGGGCGTTCTGTTCATCCTCGCGCTGCGGGGGCTTTCCAGCCCCGCCACCAGCCGTGCGGGCAACCGCTATGGCATGATCGGCATGACCATCGCGGTGGTCACCACGCTGCTCACGCATTCCATCGCGAGCTTGCCGGAAATCCTCGTGGCGCTGGCCATCGGCGGTGGTATTGGCTTTGTCATCGCAAAGCGCATCGCGATGACTGACATGCCGCAGCTCGTCGCTGCGTTTCACTCGCTGGTCGGCCTTGCGGCGGTAATGGTCGGCCTCGCTGCCTACCTCAATCCCGACGCTTTCGGCATCATGCTGCCGAATGGCGAGATCAATCCGGTCAGCCGCATCGAACTCGGCCTTGGCATTGCCATCGGCGCGATCACGTTCTCCGGCTCGATCATCGCGTTCCTGAAGCTGGCCGGCAAGATGAGCGGTTCGCCGATCATGTTGCCCGGTCGCCATGTGCTGAATCTCGGCACGCTGCTGGCGATCATCGGCCTCGTGGCATGGTTCACGCAGGACCAGTCGGTCTGGGTCATCGCCACGCTCACCGTTCTGGCCTTCATCATCGGCTTCCTGCTGATCATCCCGATCGGCGGCGCGGATATGCCGGTGGTCGTCTCGATGCTCAATTCCTATTCGGGCTGGGCAGCAGCCGCGATGGGCTTCACGCTGCAGAACACCGCGATGATCGTCACCGGCGCACTCGTCGGCTCGTCGGGCGCGATCCTTTCGTACATCATGTGCAAGGCGATGAACCGCAGCTTCATCTCGGTGATTGCAGGCGGCTTTGGCGCAGCACCCGAAGCAGCGGGCGGCTCAGCCAAAGAGCAGCGCCCGTGGAAGCGCGGCTCCGCCGAAGACGCAGCCTACATGATGAAGGAAGCCGAAACCGTCATCATCATCCCCGGATACGGCATGGCAGTGTCGCAGGCCCAGCACGCGCTGCGCGAAATGGGTGACGTGCTCAAGAAAGCAGGCGTCAACGTCAAATATGCCATCCACCCGGTGGCAGGTCGCATGCCCGGCCACATGAACGTGCTGCTGGCCGAAGCCAACGTGCCCTACGATGAAGTGTTCGAGCTGGAAGACATCAACAGCGAGTTCGCGCAGGCTGACGTTGCCTTCATCATCGGCGCGAACGACGTGGTGAACCCGGCGGCAAAGACCGACAAGTCCAGCCCGATCTACGGCATGCCCGTGTTCGATGTGGACAAGGCTAAGACGATCTTCTTCGTCAAGCGCTCGATGGGCGGGGTCGGCTACGCTGGCGTCGACAACGACGTGTTCTACATGGACCAGACCATGATGCTCCTCGCCGACGCCAAGAAGATGGTCGAGGATATCGTCAAGTCGCTGGCCCACTGATGAGGCGCGTCGCCCCCGCCGTTCTGGTTTTCGCCATTGCGGCAGGGGCCTGCACGCCATCAAAATTGGCATATGGAAAGGTCCGCTCGGCACTCGTCGACGCGGGCCTGTCCGATGCAAACGCTGCCTGCATGGCCGAGCGCATGACCGACCGGCTTACGCTCGGCCAGCTTCAGCGACTGCAATCGCTGCAGGCCCCCAAGCGCGGCCTGTCGGACTATGTGCTGACCGTCCGCCGCCTCGGCGATGCCGAACTGCTCGGCGTGACGACCAGCGCTGCCGCCTTGTGTGCCACCGGCTTCGCGCCCGAGAAGAAGTAGCTCCAGCCCACTGGACCTGCCGCGCCACCTTTCGTAAGGCCTTGCCCGTCAGGGGTGTTTCCAGCCCGCAGGAGTTATCGCTTTGCGCAAGATCGGCCTTATCGGCGGCATGAGCTGGTTTTCCACTCGCACGTATTACGAAGACATCAACCAACTGGTGCAGGCGCGCACCTCTACGCTGTCGAGCGCGCCACTCCTGATCGAAAGCCTCGATTTCGATGGCCTCGCCCGCCTTGCCACGCCAGACCAGTGGGCGCGCGCCGCAGCGATCCTTTCAGAAAGCGCCCGCCGCCTCGAACAGGCAGGAGCTACCGCGCTGCTGATCGGCGCGAATTCGATGCACAAGGTCTATGACGATGTCGCGGGTGCGGTATCGATCCCGGTGATCCACATTGCGGATGCGGTCGCTGCAAAGATGAAGGCCGACGGCATAGAAACCGCCGCACTGCTGGGCACACGCTACGTCGTGATGGAAAGCTTTTACCGCAAACGCCTGATCGCGCAGGGAATCAGCCTGCTGCCGCCAGTCATGGAAGAGGTCGATGCGACCGACGGCATCATCTACGATGAACTGATGCAGGGTAAAGCCACCCGCGCAGCCGAACGGACGTTCAAGACCATGCTCACCAACATGGAACAGCGCGGCGCACAGGCTGCGGTGCTGGCCTGCACCGAGTTGGACATGGTGATCGACGTGGATGCCAACGTGCTGCCAATCTATGATTGCACCCGCATCCATGCGCAGGCCGCGGTCGACTGGATTCTCGGCTGAGCTGACTATGATAGAGGGCCGCGCCCCCTACGCCAGCAACCCTGCGCACACGCGCGGGCGCGAATTCGGCACCGATGAAAAGGCCTCGCGCGGGCCACGCAGCGCATTTCAGCGCGACCGTGACCGCATCATCCACTCCATCGCCTTCCGTCGCCTGCGCCACAAGACTCAGGTGTTCATCGCGCCCGACGGCGATCACTACCGCGTCCGCCTTACCCACAGCCTCGAAGTCGCCCAGATCGGCCGCGTCATCGCCCGTGCATTGGGGCTGGACGAGGATCTGACCGAAGCCCTGTGCCTTGCCCACGATATCGGCCACCCCCCGTTCGGCCACGCCGGAGAAGATGCGCTGGAAGAGGCGATGGCCGGAGCAGGGGGCTTTGACCACAACGCCAACACCCTGCGCGTACTGATGCGCCTCGAAAGCCCATATTGCGGGCATGAGGGGCTGAATCTCACATGGGAAACGCTAGAAGGGCTTGCCAAGCACAACGGCCCGATTCTGAAGCCCACCTGGGCGCTTGACGAGCTGGACAAGGCGTTCCCGCTGGACTTGACCACCTTCGCCTCACTCGAAGCGCAAGTCGCCGCCATTTCCGACGATATCGCCTACGACAACCACGACATTGACGACGGCCTGCGCGCCGGGTTCTTGTGCCTCGACCAGTTGCTTGAACTGCCGTCGGTTGCCGACCAATGGCGTGCCATCGAACAGAGGTTTCCCGCCGCTCCGCAGGACCGGATGTTGCGTGAGCTGGTACGCGGCCAGATTGGTCACATGGTAAACGATGTGATCGCCACCACACAGGCCAACATCGCGCAAACCGGCGTTTCCAGTGCTGAAGAGGTGCGCGCCGCTGGCTGCCCGCTGGCCATTTTCTCCCCCGCGATGGGTGAGCAGGAGCGCGCGCTCAAGCAGTTCATGTACCAGCGCCTCTACCTCCACGATGAGCAGCGCCAGACCGCAGACCGTGCTCGCGAAGTGATCGCCGCTCTCTTCTCCGCCTATGCCCAAGACCCATCACAAATGCCCGAAAGCTGGCGTTCGACACTGCCCGAACCCGAACCCGCGCGCACGCGTCATATCGCCGATTTCATCTCCGGCATGACGGATCGCTACGCCATCGACAGCTACACCAAACTGTTCGGCCAGACCCCCGAAGGGCTTAGAAATGTCTGACCAAACCCGCGTTGTCCTCATCGGTGCCACCGGCCTGATTGGCCGCGCCGTGATGGCTGAGGCTGTTGGCCGCTCGGACATCCACCTCGTCGCCGTCGCTCGCCGCGAAGTGCCTCTGCCCAAGGGCGCGCGCATGGAAATGCTGCTGTCCGATACCGAGCACTGGCCCGATGCCATCGCCGCCGGGCGCCCGCATACCGTGGTCATCGCGCTCGGCACCACGATCAAGGCCGTGGGTGGTGACAAGGCCGCTTTCCGCGCGGTGGACCATGACCTCGTGCTGGAATGCGCGGCCGCCGCCAAGGCTGCAGGCGCGCGCCAGCTCATCGTCGTCTCCTCGGTCGGCGCGGAGTTGGGGGCGAAAAACTTCTACCTTTCGGTCAAGGGTGAGGTTGAGGACAAGCTCGCCAAGCTGCACTTTGACCGTCTCGATCTGCTGCGCCCCGGCTTGCTGCGCGGTCACCGCGAAGGCCCCGCGCGCCCGGCAGAACGCCTCGGCATGGTCCTCAGCCCGCTGGCCGATCTGCTCATGCTCGGCAAGCTGCGCCGCTATCGCTCGGTCAAGGACAGCAACCTTGCGCGCGTCGTCCTTGCACTGGCAGGCGCAAAGCCGCGCGGCCGTTTCATCCATCAACACGATGAATTCCGCCGCATTCTGAACCGTCGATAAGGGCTGGCTACCCGTGTTGACTTCACGCTGCAGTGCAGCGATGAAGAGCCGTCGCTGATCGCGCGGGAGAGTTCTCTCGATTCGTTCAGGATCGAGAGACGCCGAAGGAGCAACCGCCCCGGAATCTCTCAGGCAAATGGACCGCGTTGGTCGATAGCGACGCTCTGGAAAGAGTCACTTCCCGCAAAGGGAAGGGCCGCCGAAGGGGTAACCCCATGAAACCCGTCTGGAGAGGCGGGCGGGGGAAAGCTCTCAGGTTTCCGTGACAGAGGGGGCGCCAAATGGCGCTTAACTGCACGGGAATGATATTTGTGAGCAACACATACGATAATCTTGGCGATAATCATGCCGACGATGACGTGGAGGCAGGCCCCGCCGCTCCGCTGACCCTGCCGCTCGACCAATGGCATCGCACGCGCGGTGGCCGCATGGTCGATTTCGCCGGGTACTGGATGCCCGTGCAATTCGAGGGCATCATCGCCGAGCACCTTTGGTCCCGCGAAAACGCCGGGTTCTTCGACGTTTCGCACATGGGCCAGCTCTACGTTTCGGGCGAGGGCGTAGAAGCCGCACTCGAAGCTGCACTACCTATCGATCTCAGCACGCTCCCGCTCGGCGGCGCACGCTATTCGCTGCTGCTGAACGACGAAGGCGGCATCCTCGATGATCTGATGGTCACGCGCTGGGGCACGGGCTTCCACCTCGTCGTCAACGGCGCAACCAAGTGGGATGATATCGCCACTCTGCGCGAACGTCTGCCCGATGAGATCACGCTCAACCACCTTGAAGACAGCGCGCTCTTCGCCCTGCAAGGGCCCAAGGCTTTCGAAGCCCTTGAACCGCTGGTTACCGGTGAATACCCGCTCTCGGCGCTCACCTTCATGCGCGGCGGGCAGTTCAAGCTCGGCGGTGTAGATGCGTGGATCAGCCGTTCGGGCTACACCGGTGAAGATGGCTTCGAAATCTCCGTGCCTGCCGAAAATGCCGCCGAGCTTGCCGATCTCATCTGCGCCGAACCACAGGTAAAGCCCATTGCCCTCGGTGCGCGTGATAGCCTCCGCCTCGAAGCAGGGCTGCCGCTCTACGGCCATGACATGACCGAAACGGTCGACCCGGTCAGCGCTGATTTGCTCTTCGGCATCAACAAGCGCCGCCGCAGCGAAGGCGGCTTCCCCGGCGCGGACGTCATCCTCCCCCTGATCGCCAGCGGCGCGCAAACCCGCCGCGTCGGCCTCGCCATCGAAGGCCGCATGGCCGCGCGCGAGGGCGCAAAGGTTCTCTCGGGCGACACCGAAGTCGGCACTGTCACCTCTGGCGGCTTCTCGCCCAGCCTCGAACGCCCCATCGCTATGGCGTACGTCGCCACCGATTTTACCGCCCCCGGCACCTCACTCTCCATCGACGTGCGCGGCCGCAAGCTTGCCGCCAGCGTCGTGCCCATGCCTTTCGTACCCCATCGCTATCACCGTAAAGGAGCCGCTTGATGACCCGCTATTTCACCAAGGACCACGAATGGATTGCGGTCGAAGGCAGCGAAGCCACCGTCGGTATCTCCGACTACGCGCAAAGCCAGTTGGGTGACATCACCTTTGTCGAAGTGCCCGGTGCTGGCAGCGAAGTGTCGATGGGTGACAGCGCCTCGGTGGTCGACAGCGTCAAGGCTGCGTCCGACGTTTATGCCCCCGCCTCGGGCAAAGTCACCGTCGCCAATGCCGCGCTCGAAGATCAGCCTGAACTGGTCAACACCGATCCCGAAGGCGAGGGCTGGCTGTGGAAGATGACTCTGTCCGACCCCGCCGAACTCGATGGCCTGATGGACGAGGCCAGCTATCAGGCCTTCATCGCGGAGCTTTGATTCCATGCGCTATCTTCCCCTGACCGACGCTGACCGGAGCGCCATGCTCTCGGTCATCGGCGCAGGCTCGATTGACGAGCTGTTCGCTGACGTTCCCGCCGAGGCGCGCCTTTCGGCTCCCATCGCTGGCCTGCCGGGCCACGCCAGCGAAATGGCGGTCGAACGCCACATGGCGCGGCTCTCCGCCAACAATGTCACCGCCGGATCGGTGCCCTTCTTCCTCGGCGCCGGGGCCTATCGCCACCATGTGCCCGCGACGGTCGATCACTTGATCCAGCGCGGAGAATTCCTCACCGCCTACACGCCCTACCAGCCCGAAATCGCGCAAGGCACGCTGCAGGTGCTGTTCGAATTCCAGACGCAAGTCGCGCGCCTGTTCGGCACCGATGTCGCCAACGCCTCACTCTACGATGGCTCCACCGCATGCTGGGAAGCCATCGCGATGGCAGGCCGCATCACCAAACGCGGCAAGGCCGTCCTCTCGGGCGGCGCTCATTCACACTACGTCGAAACCGCGCGCACGATGGCCAAGTTCACCGGCGACGTGCTGGATACCGTCGCGCCCGAACTGACGCCTACGCCCGATGACGCCGCGCTGATCGCCCGTATCGACGGCGAAACCTCGTGCGTCGTGGTCCAGTATCCCGACATACTCGGCCGCATCCCCGATCTTGCCGCCATCGCCGCTGCCGCACAGGCCAAGGGTGCGCTGCTGATCGCGGTCGTCACTGAACCCGTCGCTCTGGGCGTCCTGCAAAGCCCCGGCAGCCTCGGCGCTGACATCGTAGTGGGCGAGGGCCAGTCCATCGGCGTCGGCCTCCAGTTCGGCGGCCCTTACCTCGGCCTGTTCGGCTGCCGCGAAAAGTATCTGCGCCAGATCCCCGGCCGCCTCTGCGGTGAAACCGTGGACGCCGATGGCAAGCGCGGCTTCGTCCTCACCCTCTCCACGCGCGAACAGCACATCCGGCGTGAGAAGGCGACGAGCAACATCTGCACCAACTCCGGCCTGTGTGCGTTGGCGTTCTCGATCCACATGACCCTGCTCGGCGGATCGGGCCTGTCCGACATGGCAAAGCTCAGCCACGCCGCTGCACGCAAGACAGCCGCCGCACTTGCAGATGTCCCGGGCGTCACCGTGGTCAACACGCACTACTTCAACGAATTTGCGATCACCCTGCCCAAGGATGCGCGGCAGGTGGTGCGCGATCTGGCCGACCGGCAAGTCCTCGGTGGCGTTTCATTGGGCCGCCTCTACCCGCAGGAAGCGGCGCTGGCGAACGGCATGGTCGTAGCCGCCACCGAATGCACGACGGACGAAGACATCGCAGCGCTCGCCGCTGCGCTCAAGGAGGTGCTGGCATGAACGCGATCAATCCCACCGGTTGGCGCCCTTCGATGGGCGAGAATGTACCCGGCGCACCGATCCAGACATTCACCGGCAATCGCGGGCTGCAACTGGAAGAAGCGCTCCTGTTCGAACTCGGCCTGCCCGACCGTTCGGGCGTCGACTTCCCTGAGACGGACAGCATCGATCTGTCCGCCCTCGGCCCGATGGCCCGCACCGAACGCCCGAACCTGCCCGGCTTGTCAGAGCCGGAGACCGTGCGCCACTACACCCGCCTGTCGCGCCAGAACTATGCCATCGACCTCGGCCTGTTCCCGCTCGGCTCGTGCACAATGAAGCACAACCCGCGCCTTGATGAAAAGGTCGCGCGGATGCCCGGCTTTGCCGATGTCCACCCGCTACAGCCGGTCCACACGGTGCAGGGCGCGCTTTCGGTCATCAATGAACTGGCGTTCTGGCTGATCGAGCTCACCGGCATGCACGGCGTCGCCATGACGCCCAAGGCCGGTGCCCACGGCGAACTGTGCGGCCTGCTCTGCATCCGCGCCGCGCTTGAGGCGAAGGGCGATCCGCGCGATGTGATCCTCGTTCCCGAAAGCGCCCACGGCACCAATCCCGCCACCGCCGCCTTCGCCGGGTTCAAGGTCGAAAACATTCCCGCCACCCCCGAAGGCCGCGTCGATTCCGCCGCGCTGATCGCGCGTCTCGGTCCCGATGTCGCCGGTGTGATGATTACCAACCCCAACACTTGCGGCCTGTTCGAACGTGATCTCAAGATCATCGCCGATGCCGTCCACGCGGCGGGCGGATACGTCTACTGCGATGGCGCGAACTTCAACGCCATCGTCGGGCGCGTGCGTCCCGGCGATCTGGGCGTCGATGCCATGCACATCAATCTGCACAAGACCTTCTCCACCCCGCACGGCGGCGGCGGTCCCGGTTCCGGCCCGGTCGTCCTGTCCGAAGCGCTGAGCCCCTTCGGCCCGCTGCCCTTCACCGCGCGGCAGGCCGATGGCTCGGTCACGCTCATCGAGGAAGAGCAGGCGCATGAAGAGCACCCGCAGACCTTCGGCCGCATGTGCGCCTTCCACGGCCAGATGGGCATGTACACCCGCGCACTCGCCTATATCCTCAGCCACGGTGCGGATGGTTTGCGGCAGGTTTCGGGCGATGCGGTGCTCAATGCCAACTATATCCTGCGCAGCCTTGACGATGTGCTCGATGCCCCGTTCGGCGCGTCCGGCCCATGCATGCACGAAGCCCTGTTCTCGGACGATGGCTTTGCCGAAGGCTTCTCGACCAACGATCTTGCCAAGGGCCTGATCGACGAGGGCTATCACCCGATGACGGTCTATTTCCCGCTCGTCGTCCACGGCGCAATGCTGGTGGAGCCGACCGAGACCGAGAGCAAGGCCGGGATCGACCAGTTTGTTGGCGCGATGCGGTCATTGGCCGAACGCGCGCGGGCAGGGGACGAAATGCTCAAATCCGCCCCACACCTCGCGCCACGCCGCCGCCTCGATGAAACGCTGGCCGCGCGCAAGCCGAAGCTGGTGTGGAAGGAAGACTGACACGAAAAGGGCCGCCCCGCGCGTGCGGAGCGGCCCTTACGCTGTCATCGAAACGATCAGTCGTTCATCGCGCCCTGAGTTGTGTCCGCTGCCGACTCAAGGTCTGCACCGGCACCGCGCACGGTGTTGCACGCAGTCGCGCCGAGCAGCAGGCCACCCATCATCGTGGCAAAAACAAACTTGCGGATCATGGCTTGCACCTTTCAAACTTGGGCCGGCGGAGAATGTCCTCACCGTGCCCGATCTGAAATGTGGAACGCCTGAAGGTCAGGCCGGTTCCAACGCCGCTGCCGCTTCAATTTCCGCCGCCTTGCTCCGTTTGCCCAGCACATGCTCGCGCCAGACGATCAGCAGGCTCGCCCCGATGATTACCGGCGCGCCAATCCACGTGCTGGCAGGTGGCAGATGGCTGAACACCAACCAGCCCCAGAACGTTGCCCAAGCCAGTTGCACGTAATCCACCACAATCACGCTGGCCACTGAACCATAGCGTAGCGATGCCGTCATCGCGATCTGCGCAAACAGCCCGCTCACGCCGATCCCACCCAGCATGAGCCAACCCGTCAGGTCGTGACTCATGCCAGTGCTGAACAGGAACAGCCCGAGGAATGGCGCGCTGATGGCTGAGAAATAGAACACCACCGTCAGTGGCTCTTCAGTCCGTCCCAGATCGCGCACCTGCACCGTCACCAGCGCTACCATGAACGCCGCACCGATCCCCACCACCACCCCGAACAGCGGCAGATTGGTGGCATCCGGCCCGGCAATGATCAGCACGCCGAGCAGGCCCACGATCACCGCTGTCCATCGCCACGGCCCCACCTTTTCCTTCAATAACAGCGCTGAAAGTATCACCGCGAACATCGGTGCGGTAAAGCCCAGCACCGTTGCTTCGGCTAGCGGAAGAATGCGCACCACACCCAGCGTGAGGAACATCCCCGTCCCGCCGATCAGTGCCCGCCGGGCATGGACCCAAGGTCGCTTGGTTTTCAACCGGCCAATTTGACCGCGCGCTGCCAGCCATCCAAAGATCGCCAGCGCGGGCAGGGCCTGCCGCCAGAACAGTGTTTCGGGAAGGGCAATGTCTTGTTCGCCAGTCAGCTTGACCAGCAGCAGCATGACCGAAAACAGCACCGTGGCCAACAGGCGCAATGCCAGCGCGAGCATCGGACGATCATGCGTATTCATGCGAGGGCCTTAGGCCAAAGCCCCTTGCGATCAACCCCCTCGTTGCCCATCTGGCGAGCAATGGAAGACCTGTTCCCGCATCTCTGGCAATTTCACTTGGTCGCAGGCGCGGTGGCGCTTGCCATCGCGCTGGCGTCGGCCTGGGCCGAACGCCGCCGCCTGCGCCGCACCAATCTCGATGCGGTCGGCTTCATGCCTTGGACCGTAATCTACTTGACCACGTTTCTCGCTGCCATCGTCTTCCTCGGCCTCTCGGCAAGGGAATGGTTCGCGGTCTGAACGCCAAGCCTTACAAGCAAGCCTCAAGATACGCCTGATCGAACCCGAACTGCCGTGCCTTTTCCAGCGTATAGGGGCGCAGGCCCGATGGGCGGAATTCGCCGATGATCTTGCCGTCCTCGGTCTCGTCCAGATACTCGAACTTGAACAGATCCTGCGTCACGATCACATCGCCTTCCATCCCGATCACTTCCGTGATGCCCGTGGTGCGGCGCGAACCATCGCGCAGACGCTTGACCTGCACGATCAGATCGACCGATTCAGCAATCTGGCGGCTGATCGCTTCCTTCGGAATCTTGATGTCGCCCATCAGGATCATGTTTTCCATACGGCCAAGGCATTCGCGTGCCGAGTTGGCGTGGAGCGTACACATTGATCCATCGTGGCCGGTGTTCATTGCGGCCAGCAAATCGAAGCATTCCGCGCCACGAATTTCGCCAAGGATGATCCGGTCAGGGCGCATACGCAGCGCGTTCTTCACAAGATCGCCGATGGTGATGGCGCCTTGGCCTTCAAGGTTCGGCGGACGCGTTTCCAGCGGCAGCCAGTGCGGCTGCTGCAGGCGAAGTTCGGCGGCGTCTTCAATCGTCAGCACGCGCTCACCCGGGTCGATCATCTTCGACAGCGCGTTGAGCATGGTTGTCTTGCCCGACCCGGTACCGCCTGAGATGACGATGTTCATGCGGCAAGCCCCGGCGATCTTCAGCGCCGTTGCCATCTTGTCGCTCATCGATCCGAAATCGCGCAGCATATCAATCGTGATCGGCTTTTCGGAAAACTTACGAATCGAGATCGCGGTGCCACGCAGCGAAAGCGGTGGCACGATCACGTTGACGCGGCTACCGTCCTTGAGGCGGGCGTCAGCCAGCGGCGTGGTCTGGTCAACGCGGCGGCCAACCTGGTTCACGATGCGCTGGGCAATCTGGAACAGGTGGCTTTCATCGCGGAACCGGATCGGGGCGAGCACGAGCTTGCCCTTCTTTTCGATGTAGGTCTGCTCCGGCCCGTTGACCATGATGTCCGAGATGTCGGGATCGTTGAGCAGCTCTTCCAGCGGCCCGAAGCCCAGCAATTCGTCGATCAGCACCTTTTCCAGCGCAAACTGTTCACGCCGGTTCAGTGTGACCTTCAGTTCGGCCAGCACTTCAAGGATGATCGGGCGGAATTCTTCGGAAAGCTCGTCCTTGGTCAGCGTCGCCGCCGCCTCGGGATCGACGCGCTCCAGCAGACGCGGCAGCACCTGCTCCTTGATCTTGTGCACCGAAGCTTCAAAGCCCTCGGCCTGATAATTGCCTTCGTTCACGCCATTGGCACGGTCGGCCAGACGAGTCAGCGCATCGGCCTTCAACGCGGCACCACTTGCGGGCGCATCGTCGTTGTCCATCGCGGGCAGGGGGGGGAACTGGTCCCCTCCCATCGGCATTGGCACAGGCGTGGCAGAAGGCGATGCCGACTGGTCCCCGGTTTTCATCGGTCTTGCCACGCCGAACGAGGGCCTACCCCCCGTCGAAGTGCCTGAAAGTCCGGTCTTTCGCCCGAAAGCGCTCATCTGTTATAACCCCTGCGTGATCCTCTGCGCACATCGGCCCGAAAAGCCTTGGCGCATGGCGTCGCTTATGGTGATTATTCGGCAAACTTTGACATTTCGCTAATGCCTGTTTCAACCATCAAATGATTCAACCAAGTGGCCCGCATCGGCCAACTGCCTTGCAAAACATCGTTAGTGCAATCTTAACAGCCCAAGCGGTAGGTCTCGCATGATCAGAGATGAAGAGGGTTTCATGCAGGTTGCCAAAAACGCCTATTCCGCATCAGCGCAAGCCATCGCCGGACTTTCGGTGCTGGACAGCTTTTGGCAGCAGGCGCGCACTTCGTCCCCGTGGGGACTGCAACGCTGGACCGCCTCGCTGCTGGCCATCCATCAACCGGAACGCATGATCCCGCTCGATTGCCCGTGGTGGAATGTCGTCGCCACGCGCGAAATTGACGCTTTTCTGGCCGCCCGCCCTGCCGCCCGCGTTTTCGAATACGGTTCGGGCGCCAGCACGGCTTGGCTCTCGCGCCGCGCACGCGAAGTCATCAGTGTGGAACACCACGCGGGCTGGCATTCCCGCCTTGGCGAACTCATCGCCGACCGCGGCAATGTTCGCCTGTGGCATCGTGATCTGGCGACACCGGCCTATGTTGACGCTATCGCCGAAGCAGGGGGGCAGTTCGATCTTATCGTGGTCGATGGGCGTGATCGCAACGCCTGCCTTGCCCGCGCCATGCCGTTCCTGAAACCCGATGGCGTCATCCTGTTCGATGATACCGGCCGTTCGCGCTATCGCAGCGCGATCCGCAATTGCGGTTTGAAAGAGACGCGCCACTTTGGCCGCTCCTATTGCGTTCCCTATCCGGATTTCAGCAGCATCCTTCATGCCTGAAGCGCAAGCCCCGGCCATCACATTACCGTCCGGGGATAATCGCAAGCGCCGTCTGGGCCGCCGCATTGCCGGGTTCGCCCTTGTCGGAACATGCCTCGGCTTCATGGGGCACCGCGTTGCGCAGCTTGGCCCCGGTGTTTTGCTTGAACAGGCCTCGTGGCCCTTGGCGGGCGCGATGGTGGCCGCGCCCTTGCTCTTCGCACTGTCCAATCGCGCGCTGTCCTCGGCCTGGCACGCGCTGGCTGATCCTTCCCGCATGGTAGGCCCGGCCAAGATGCGCGCGATCTACGGTCGCGGCGTCCTTGCCAAGTATCTGCCCGGATCTGTGTTCCAATACGCCAGCCGCCAGATCGAAGGCGCTGCCGCCGGGTTGGACCATCGCGCTCTGGCAAAAAGCAGCCTCGCCGAAATTGCATTGCATTTGCCGTCCAGCCTTGGCGCGATGGGTCTTGCACTGGCGTTCGCGCGCTGGCCATTTTTGAGCATCTTTGCAGTTCCGGCCGTCGTCAGACTCGCGCGATCCTCGGCCACGCCACTTGTGCGCGCCGGGGCGCTGCAACTTTGCGGCTTCCTGTGTTTTGCTGGTGCTGCCGCTGTGATCGGCGCGGCCGTCCTGCCCGCTGGCGCACCGCTTGGCCTGTTCGCCGGATTGTTCCTGCTGGCTTGGCTGGCGGGCTTTCTGGTGCCGATTGCGCCGGGCGGTCTGGGCGTCAGAGAAGCCGCAATGCTGCTGCTCGGCGGCCAGACATTCCCCGCCGCCAGCCTGCTCGCCGCAGTTCTCGCGCTGCGCATCGCGTCGATAGCGGGAGACCTGCTGTTCGGCGTGCTGGCACTCACCCGCGCGGGCGCACCAGACGCCTGACCTCAGAACAACATGAAGAAGGGCTCTGCCGGAGCCGGTCCGGCGGGCGCTTTCAGGTTGCGACCCCAAATCAGGCGGCCGCCTTGCGCAGTTGGGGCAACCGTGTGCTCCCCGCGCGCCAGATTGAACACAGCACCCGGCTTGTGCATGACACCATCAATCGTCATCGGCGCTTGCCCGTGGAGCGTATACGGCCCCGGCACACGCACCGCAATCTTGCGCTCCGCACTGTCAGCGGCCAGATCAAATCCGGCCACCCAGAACGGCCCCCAAAAGCGGACGTAAGTGCTGCGCAGCATTTGCGTGTCGCGCGGCAGCAACGTTGGCACTGCTTCGCGCGTGTTCAGCGCCTCTGCAAACATATAGTCATCGTCGACCACCAGCGGCACGACCTTCGTGTCCACGATGTCGCTCATGGCGGGGAAACCACCGCGCAAGTATTGATGGATGCCCCAGGGCGTCAAAAAGGCGTTGGCCTTCGGAAACTGGCCGATCATCGCGCAACTGTCGAAATAGGCCACCGGTCCGCCGAAGATCTGCTCAGCGGCGACAAGCAACTTGCGCTGCTTGTCGATGGTGTTTTCCGGCTCGCGCATCAGGGTCAGGATGGCCCCGGCAAACAGCAGGATGGCCAGCAATGGCGCGCCAAAGCGCTTTGCCGCTGCCGGTATGATTGCCGTGAGCGAGACCGAGACCGGTGCCAGCAGGAACACGTGATAGTAGGGCGCGGTGTTGTGATAGAACCACAGCGTAGTCATCGGCAACCACAGGCCCAGCAAGGCGAGCCTTTCGGGCATCGGTCGCTTGCTGAACAGCAGCGCAATCGGCACGGCCAGTATCAGGATGGCCTGCAACGGTGAAAACACCGCCGCGCGCACGGTTGCCAGCCAGTATGGCGGCACGCCAAACGAGAACATCTTTTCTGCAGACCGGCTAACCACGGTTCCGGCGGCACTCCCGGTATCGCCTGCAAGTCCCTGTGAATGCAGCAGATAGGCAATGCCGAACGCAGCCAGCGCCAGCACCGGTATAGCGCTGATCCGCAACGCAATTTCGCGCCGCAAACCCAGTTCGCTCCACCGCAACCACGCCAGCCCTGCAAAGGCCGGGGCATAGAGCACGGACTTGATCGTCAGCAATGTCGAAAGGCCGGTCAGCAGGCCAACCAGCATCAGCCAGCGCGCGGTGAGTGGTCTGCACGCCAGAATCCACAGCGAGCTTGTCAGCAGAGCAGCCGCAGGCGGATCAAACCGGAAGCTCGTGCCGTGCTGAAATACATAGCTGGCTGAAAGATAGGCCAGCGCGCACAGCCATGCGGTGTTGCGGTCCGCAAAGCGGCGGGCAAGTCCGATGATCGCAGCAAGCGTCACCAGTTCGCAGGCCAGCATGAACAGGCGGATCACGATGATGTGATCCACGCCCGTTCCTTCCAGCGAGGTCACCCACACGAAGGCGCGGGTATAAAGGGTCTGCAACGGATCGCGTAGATTGCCCTGCGCCAGCAGCACCGTCTGGCTATAGTGCCAGAATTCGTCCCAGTTGATCGCACGGTTCAGCACCAGCGGCAATTGCATGGCCAGCACCAGCAGCAGCGCCGCAGGGGCAAGCCAGCGAGTGGCCAGTTGCATCGCTCCGCCGCCGGTGGCGTTGGGCGTCACATCTGCGGCGCTCATGCTGCTTCCCGGTCGCCCACAAGAGTTTCGTCCAGCAGTGCCGGGGGCGTGGTGCCGCGCAATGCGGCAACGTCCTGTTCCAACCGGCGAATATGGCCCAGCGCGGCTTCGAGCAGCTTGCGGTTCGCACCCACCAGTTCGGCCAGCACGCCCATCAGCCCGGTCACGACGCCCAGCACCAGCAGCGACCCGCCCAGCACCAGCGATTGCACGTGGCCGTCGCCATCACCCATCGCCCACAGCACCATAAAGCGCAGCACCGGCAGCAGGCCGATGGTAGCCAGCCCAGCGCCGATCAGCGCGAAGGTGCGCAGCGGATTGTAGGTCGCATAGGCGCGGCCCATCGTCATAAGCTGGCGCGCGATGAACTGAGGGATCGATTTGAACAGGCGGCTCGGCCGCTCGGTTGCATTGGTGCGGATCGGCACGCTGATGATCTTGAAGCGCTTGCGCCCGGCCTGGATCAGCATGTCGGTGGTATAGCTGAATTCGGTGGTGATGGTGATGCGTTGAGCGGCGGCGCGGCTGATTGCGCGGAAACCGCTGACCGCGTCGGTCACCTCGGTGCCCGAAAGGTTGCGCACCACGGCGCTGCCAAGCTGCTGCAAACGCTGCTTGAGGGGGCCGAAATGTTCGTTGCGGCCAACGCCGCGGTCGCCGATTACCAGATCCGCTTCCTTCGCCACGATCGGCGCGACCAGCTTGGCGATGTCCTCGCCGGCATATTGGCCATCGGCGTCGGTGTTGACGATAATGTCCGCGCCTGCTGCGAGCGCTGCATCAAGCCCGCTCTGGAATGCGGCGGCAAGGCCCCGGTTGCGGCGGTGGCGCACCACGTGGTGTGCACCAAAGCGGCGGGCGACTTCGGCGGTGCCATCGGTGCTGCCATCGTCGATGATGAGAATTTCGATCTTGTCGATGCCGGGGATCACGCGTGGCAGAGCGACCAGCGTATCGGGCAGGCTATCTGCCTCGTTAAGGCAGGGAATCTGAATAATCAGCTTGGTCATGTGGCCCCGTTCCGTATGTCATCCGTAGGCGTAGCGCCTCATGGTTAACCCTCGGTAAAGGCCGCAAAGCGCTGGCAGCCGGGCGATTTGACGGCTAGGCGAAGTGGCGCATTGCTCAGGGGGCTTCTTGCAGGACAATCACAGATCAGGCCTGATTTTTGCGCTTGGCGGCTTCGCGCTGCTGTCGCTTGGCGATATCGTGGTCAAGGGCATGGCGGGACTGTGGCCCGGCACGGCGATTGCGGCGCTGCGTTATGTCGTCGGCGCGGTGGGTCTGGGCGTGATCCTCTTCCTGCGCGAAGGGCGCGCTGGGTTCCGCTTTCCCCGCCTCCGCTGGCAGATGCTGCGCGGCGGCAGCGTGGCGGTTTCGGCAGTTACCGGTTTCACCGCGTTTCACCTTATGCCGTTGAGCGAGGCGACCGCGATTTCCTTTACAAGTCCGATGATTACTGCACTTTTGGCGAGCGTCCTGCTGGCCGAACCGCTGCGGCGCGAGACATTGATCGCAAGCCTTGTTGCCTTTGCCGGTGTGCTGCTCATCATGCGCCCCAACTTCGCGCTGCTTGGCCCGGTGGCGTTGCTGCCGGTGATCGCGGCGACGGGTATGGCGCTGCTGATTATCGCCAACCGCAAGGTGGCCGGTGAAGGCAGCATGCTGTCGATGCAGTTCAACGTTGCAGCTATCGGCGCGGTGGTGCTGGTCATCGCCGCAATTGCCGGGCATTTCAGCGGCTTGCCCCTGTTTACCGTGCCGCCGTTGCCGATGATAGTGCTGGTGAAAAGCGCGGGGATCGCCGTCAGCGCCAGCCTTGCGCATTCGTTGATCTACCTTGCAACAACGCGGGCGGGCGCTGCCGCGATTGCGCCGATGACTTATGTGCAGTTGCTGCTGGCGGGGTGCGCCGGGTGGGTCTTGTTTGGTGAGCGGCCGGATCTGGTTACCGTCATCGGCGCGCTGGTGATCGTGGGTGCAGGACTTTACCTGTGGCGCGCGGGGCGTCCCCAAAAATCGTCATAAAGCTTTATAAATCAGCACTTTGTGACGATTTTTGAGGGTAATCCTGAACGACACCTAGATGCACCTAGCGCGCACCTAAGCGTACCTAGAGCACGTCTAGCAGCGGTTGCAGATCGTTCAGCAGCACCGTGGGACGGTCTTTTTCAGGCAAGGAAGCATCGCTGCTCATGATGCCGGTCGCCAGGCCAATCGATATCGCGCCAACCGCATTTGCCATCCGCATTTCCAACGCTGGATCGTCTCCAACAACCACCATGTCCTTCGCGGCCGAGCGTGGCAGGCCAAGCACTTTCATCGCGGTGTCGAACGCAACCTTTGACGGCTTGCCAAGGATGCGCGGGCGCTTGCTTGTCATTGCGGTCAGCATCACGTTGATCGGAAAGCTCGCCCCGATTGCGCGGCCAGTTTCGGTGGCGAAGAAGGGGACGTTGCTGGCGGTTACCAGCCGCGCGCCATTCCACAGCGAGTGGCAGCCGGCCTCCAAAGCAGTGAAATCAAACTCCCGGAACCACCCGGTGTAGACTGCCTCGACACCTTCAGCCTCTTCCGACGGGCCGACGACGTCCAGCCCGGCGTCGATCAGCGGTGCGGCGCACCCGGCATTGCCGAGGACGCGAACCTTGCCGGTGCCGGTCTGGCTCAGCCATGCCGCAGCGGAGGAGGACGGGGTCAGCATCTGGCTATCCTCGACCGGAAAACCAGCGTTTCGCAATGAGTTGGCATAGGCGGGGGGTGGCTTTGCAGTGCCGTTGGTAAAGACGACATAGGGCGTGCCGTTGGCCTTCAGCGCTTCAAGCACGGCGATGGCGTGGGGCAGGGCGCGGTGACCGCCGCTTTTGGAATCGCCCAGCGCGATGGTGCCGTCCATATCGAAGATGAAGCCCGCCGCGCCGCGCATGCGGGCAGCCAATTCCGTATTCAGTTTCAAAGCGATGCTCCAGCATGGAGGGCAAGACGGAAGCCATCACGCTCGACCACAATGTCGCGTGCGTGGGGCTTTGCCGCGAGTTGACGCAGCAGCGAAAGGATTGGCGCAGCGTGCGGCGAGTAGGTGGCGCGCGAACGACCGGCAGCGAGCATGGCATCGACCTGTTCGCCCGGCATGACCGCGCGAAGGAGGAATTCCTCATCTGGCAGGTTGCTTCCGAACTGGCGGCGCAAGTCTGCAAGTGCCGGAAACATCGGTTCATTTTCCAATTCGCGCGAACGCGGGCGGTCCATGATCGTGGCCAGTACCGTGTGATCGACCGGCGAGGTGGGCTTGCCGAACTTGCCCATGCAATAGCGGATCACCTGATCCGAAACCTGCGCATAGCGCCGGTCCCCGATCACGTTGTACAGCGCCTGCGTCATGACCATCTGCGGGAACGGCGTGACCATGATCGGGTAGCCGAGATCGGCGCGGACCTGCCCGGTTTCAGCGATCACCGCGTCCATCCGGTCTGACAGGCCGAGTTCGTCCAACTGGCGCGCGATGGTGGTCATCACACCGCCTGCAATCTGGTGGCGCAGGAAGCTGGCATCAAAATTCTGCGGCATGCCCGGCGGAAGACCTTCTGCCAGCGCGACTCGCTGCCAATAGGTGGTGAGGCGTTTCAGGGCCGCCCGGTCTATGCCGACTTCAAAGCCTGCTTCTTCAAGGTTGGCGACCATGCGGTTGGCTTCGGGCAAGGATGAGCCATCACCGCCCGGTCCGACACCGACGTGGATGGCCGAAATGCCGAGTTTTGCGGCTTCCAGACTGGTCATCATGCCCAAGCCAACGGTGGTGTGGGAGTGAATTTCCAGCGGACGATTACCGATGGCGGCTTTCACCGCAGGGACCAGCGTGCGGGCGCGGTCTACGGAGAGGAGGCCCGCCGGGTCTTTGATGTAGAACAGGTCGATGTCCGGGCTTTGCCCGACGGCGCGGGCAAAATTGGCGTAGAACTGGTCGGTGTGAATATCCGAGAGCGTGAAGGTGAGCGCCGCCATGACTTCGCCATTGCCCTCCTGCTTCACCAGCTTGGCAGTCTCGATCACGGCGGGCACTTCGTGCATCGGATCGAGCAGGACGAAGCGGCCCACGCCGTTCAACTGCAGCGTGCGATAGACGAGGCGCATGAATTCCGGGTCCGCCTGCTGCCACGCAATGAAGCGCAGGCCGGTGGTGATGAATTGCAGCGGCGTGGTGGGCATGGCGGCGGCCATGCGGCGCAGACGCTCCCACGGATTGTTGCGGAAATAGCGGACTGCGACGGCCATGTGGCTGGACGACGTGAAGTCTACTGCGCGGAAACCACAGGCTTCCGTGAGTGCAGCGGCTTGCAGCATATGCGCAGTGTTGAGGCCGGTAGCGCCCCACAGGCTTTGGTTGCCATCGCGCATGGTGACGTCAACAAGACGTATCTCGGTCATTGGGCAAGTCCCGTAAGGAAGCCTGTATCGACGCCGCCCGCAATGAAGCGCGGGTCTGCAACGATGCGGCGATGGAGCGGGGCAGTGGTGGGCAGGCCTTCGATGTGCAGCGATTCCAGCGCTTTGCCGAGCCGTTCGACCGCCTCTTCGCGTGTGGCTGCATGGACGATGAGCTTACCCATCAGCGAATCGTAGAACGGCGGAACTTCGCCGTTCTGGCCAATGTGGGTATCGACACGCACGCCTGCGCCTGCGGGCCATGCAGCGCGGGTGGCGCGGCCCGGCGATGGGCGGAAATCGGCGTCAGGGTCTTCGGCATTGATGCGCACTTCGATGGCGTGGCCGGTGGGGCGGATCATCGCCTGCGTCAGCGTCAGTTCCTTGCCCATCGCGACGAGCAGTTGCTGTTCAACCAGATCTACGCCGGTGATCGCCTCGGTAACGGGGTGTTCCACCTGGATGCGGGCGTTCAACTCGAGAAAATAGAACGAGAAATCGGTCGCATCGACGAGGAATTCCGCCGTTCCTGCGCCGCGATAGCCCAGATGGCGGGCAAGGCGGACAGCGGCCTGTTCGATACCCTCACGCGCTTCAAGTGGCATCGCAGGTGCAGGCGCTTCCTCAACCAGTTTTTGGAAGCGGCGCTGGATCGAGCAATCGCGGGTGCCAAGGTGGATCGCATTGGTGCCGTCACCGAGCAACTGCACTTCGACGTGGCGACCCATCGCCACGAACCGTTCGACATAGACTGCAGCGTTGCCGAATGCGGCCTGCGCTTCGGCCTGCGCCATATCGAGCGCGGTATCGAGGTCTTCGGCGCGGTCCACCCGGCGCATGCCTTTCCCGCCGCCGCCGGAGACGGCCTTGAGCAGCAGGGGATAGCCGGTTTGCGCGGCACGGGTATGGACATCGGCGCGGGTGGCAGCTTCACCGCCCGGAAGGACGGGCAGGCCAGCTTCGACCGCAAGTGCGCGGGCGGCAAGCTTGTCGCCCATGCCTTCTAGCGTGGCGATGTCGGGACCGACGAAGCGGATGCCTTTGGCCTGCATGGCGCGGGCGAAAGTGGCGTTTTCCGACAGGAAGCCGTAGCC
The DNA here is from genome assembly GCF_030696665.1 of Novosphingobium sp. Classification (GTDB taxonomy): domain Bacteria; phylum Pseudomonadota; class Alphaproteobacteria; order Sphingomonadales; family Sphingomonadaceae; genus Novosphingobium. Next base: position 161,022 of record NZ_JAUYRV010000046.1, on the reverse strand, counting down.
GGGGTGGACGGCATCGCAACCTGAACGGACGGCTGCGGCGACCACGTTTTCGACCGACAGATAGCTTTGCGAAGATGGGCCGGGGCCGACGATCTCTACCTGATCGGCAAGCTGTGCGGGCAGTGAGGCGACATCGGCAGCAGAGGCGCCGAGGACGGTTTCAATCCCCATAGCGCGCGCGGTGCGGATCACGCGGAGGGCAATTTCTCCGCGATTGGCGATGAACAGTTTGCGGATCATGTCAGCTAAGCCGCATCAGCGCTTGGCCCTTGGCGACCAGCGTGCCATCGGCAACAATCATTTCAGCAATCGTGCCGCTGCGCCCGGCGTGGACGGGATTCATCAGCTTCATCGTTTCAACAATGCCGATGACCGTTTCAGGGCCGACTTCATCGCCAACTTGCACAAATGGCGGCGCGCCGGGCTGGGGCGCGTGGTAAAACGTGCCTGGCAGAGGTGAGCAGATGGCCTGCGGATCGGCTTGCGCAACCGCGGCTTCGGCGGCGACTTCACCCGATGCGCCTGCCCATTGCCATTCCTGTGTCAGGCCGCCTTCGCCGCCTTCGGCTTTGGCAACTCTCAGACGGAATCGGCGGGTGGCGAGATCGAGTTCGCGATAGCCCGAGTTTTCGAGAAGCGCGGCGATTTCGGCAATATCTTCGTGAGTCAGTGGAAGGTCATCGGTCATGGGCTGATCAGTTCTTTGCGGCCAGCATTTCACGCGCGGCGGCAATCACCGCATCGGAAAAGGCCTCGTCGTTGAAGTGGGAATCGATGGCGTGGACAGGTACGTTTTCCGGCATGACCTGCGCCAGATATTCGGCGAAGGGACGCGGGACGGAAAGATCCTGCAAATGGCCCTGTGCGCTGTCATGGCTGGAAAAGCCGACCAATGGGGTGAAAACGCGGACCGGGCCTTTTGCCTCGCGCACATTGGCGGCGAGGTGATCGGCAAGGCGCTTCAGGTCTTCAACCGTGGTGCGCACGGCGGTGAGCTGCGGGTTGTGTTCATGATAGCGACGGCCGGGGAACTGGACTTCCGACACTTCGAGCGGGCCACCGATGATGAAATCGGCATTGCCCGGCGCGATGATCGTGGGGATGCCCTTGGCCAGTGCCGCCTTGCCGCGATCGGGGCCGGAATCCGCAAGTCCACCAAACAGGTGATCGAGAATTTCGGTCAGTGACAGGTCGAGCACCAGCGCCACGTCCTTGTCCTGCGCCAGCGCATCGAGCGTGGGGCCGCCGGCACCCGAGGAGTGGAACACCATGACTTCGCAGCCATCGGATTCAAGCGATTGGCGGATGCGCTTCACGCTGGCTTCGGTGGTGCCGAGCGTAGTGATCAGGACCAGCGGCTTGGCTGGGCCTTTATCGCGGTCATAGCCCTTGGCCATGCCAGCCACGGCATTGGCAGCGTTGCGGAAAACGTCGCGGCTGATGGTGTTGATGCCCGAAATATCGGTCACCGCGTTCATCATCGCGATGTCTTTCACGCCCATGTAGGGCTTGGTGAAGCCAGAGGCCATTGTGGAGACGATCAGCTTGGGCAGGCCGTAAGGGAAGCTTTGCATGAGCGCACCGGCAAGCGCGGAACCCATTGAGCCTCCGACAGCGAGGATGCCGGATACGGGGGCCTTGGCGTCCCATGCGTGGGCGGCAGCGATGGCACCCCGAATCATAACGCCCTGACACTTTCCCTCGTGGCCCAGTGCGCGGACTTGTTCGATGGTCATGCCTGCTGCTTGCGCAACTGCTTCAGGTGCGATCTCTGCACCGCCGACAGTGCGGCGCACGCTGGAATCGAGATGGACGACATCCACTCCGGCGGCTTCGAGCGCCGCCCGCGTGAAGTGCGCTTCTTCTTCCTTGGTATCCTGCGTGCAAATGAACAGGACGCTTGGCCTGTTCTGAGATGGGGTGGTCATTCGTTGTTATCCTCTCCGTTCCCCATTGGTGCGACAGAGTGGTTGACATTGCACGGGGGTTTCGGGATTTTGCGTTCCACAAGGTGAAACGCCGATTTTGCCATAGGTCAACAGCCGGGAGAGATGAGGATGCTGGAACGGCGGGTGAAAACTGTCCGCGCGCTTGAGCGTGGGCTGGATGTGCTTATTGAAGTGCAGACCAGAAAAGCAGCAAGTTTGCATGAGTTGCATCAGGCAACAGGGCTGGCGAAGGCCACATTGCTGCGGATGCTGGTGACTTTGGGGCAGAAGGGGCTGGTCTGGCAAAGGCTGGCCGATGGGGCCTATCTGCCGCATGTGGACCGGGTGGAGCGAGCGCTGGTCACGTCTCCGGCCCACATCGCCGAGATCGCATCACCGCATATGAAGGCGCTGTCCACGCGGATCGCATGGCCATCGGTGCTGGCAGCGCCGCGACTCGATCATATGGAGATTCTGGAGACGAACAGCCCGCTGTTCAGACTGGATTCTGCGATTCTGGGTCCGGTGGGCGTCAAGCTGTCGTATATTCATACGGCGACGGGGCGGGCCTACCTGGCGGCATGCGGGGATGCGGAGCGAGATTCGATCATCGACCGGCTGCGCCCGGCCAACCCGCCTGAGGGGAGCGAGGCAGAACTGCGGCAGATGCTGCAGACGGTGCGCCAGCGCGGTTATGCCACGCGCGATCCGCTGCTGCCGTGGGCCGACCGTTCGAAACAGATGATCCTGCGCGATGGTCGGCGGTCTATGGCTGTGCCGATCATGGTGGCGGGATCGCCGATTGCCACGATCAACGTGACCTGGCCCGGACGGCGCGGCGCGGACGAGGCGGTGGTGCAGCGGCATCTTGACGCGCTGAAGGCTACGGCACGGGCAATCGGGGCGGCTTTGGAACAGAAGCCCAATTAAGTTTCATCTGGTGAAATCGGTTTGTCCTGCTGATTATCTCTTGGCCCTGAATCGGTGATGCTCTCCGGACAGGGAGAGAAAAATAATGCGCCAGTGGCTGATTTCTGCAGGATCAACCTCGCTTGACGGGCTGAAGCTCGTCGAGGCGGCAGAGCCAGCGCCCGGTGCAGGCGAAGTGGCGGTGCGGGTGCGGGCGTGTTCGCTGAACTTCCGTGACCAGATCATACCGTTGGGCCTCTATATGGGCGGTGTGGTGCAGCAGGACACTGTGCCGCTGTCTGACGGTGCCGGCGAGGTTGTGGCGGTGGGTGCGGGCGTTACCTCGCTGGCCGTGGGCGACCGGGTTGCGGGGATCTTCTTTCAGGACTGGATGGACGGGCTGCCCAATCCCGGAATGGGCGTGGCGCTGGGTGCGCCGCCTGCGCCGGGGATGCTGCAGGACATGGTCGTGCTGCCAGAGCATGGCGTGGTGAAGCTGGCGGAGACGCTCGACTTTACCGAGGCCGCGTGCCTGCCTTGCGCTGGCGTGACGGCTTGGAACGCGCTGATGGAGGGGCCTCGCCCGGTGAAGGCGGGGGATACCGTGCTGGTGCTGGGCACCGGCGGCGTTTCGCTGCTGGCTTTGCAGATTGCCAAGGCGGCGGGCGCAACGGTGATTGCGACGTCTTCGTCTGATGAAAAGCTGGAGCGCGTGAAGGCGCTGGGTGCCGATCATGTGATCAATTACCGCACCACGCCCGAATGGGGCGCTGAGGCGGCACGGATCGCTGGCGGGGGTGTGGATAAGGTTGTGGAAGTTGGCGGGGCGGGGACGCTCAAGCAGTCTATCGCCGCCGTTGGCTTTGCCGGAGAGATTGCGCTGATCGGCGTGTTGACGCGCGAGGGTGATACCAGCCCGCATGGGCTGATGTTCAAGGGCGCATCGATCCGGGGGATCTTCGTGGGGTCCAAGGGCATGGCGCAGCGGCTTAATGCCTTCATCGATGCGCATGGGATCAAGCCGGTGGTGGACCGCAGCTTTGCGATGGAGGGGCTGAAGGACGCCTTTGCCTATCAATCATCAGCGGGGCTGTTCGGGAAAGTGGCCATAACGCTTTAGGCGCGAAGTTTTGGTGATGCCGCACGGCAGAGGCGGGGCGCGGAGAGGGTAAAATGAGGCAGATGCTTGGCTTTGGTCAGCCCTTTGGGGGCGTGATGCAGACCGCTTTCGTGGTGGAGGACGTGCGCGCTTCGATTGCGCATTTTCAGCGCGATTGCGCGGCGGGGCCGTTCTTCTTGCTCAACCATTTTCTGAGTGCTGAGCAGTTTTACCGGGGTGAGCTTTCCACTGCCGATGTGACCATTGCGATGGGCTTTGTCGGGCACATGCAGATCGAACTGATCCAGCCACTGGACGCCAATCCTTCGGTCTATCGCGAGACGATCGAGCAGCGCGGATACGGCTTCCACCACTTCGGGATTGCCTGTGCTGACGTGGACGCAGCGCTGCCGGACTATCTGGCGCGGGGATATTCGCTGGCTTTCAAGGCGGCCGTGCCGACCGGGGGCAGCGTGGCCTATCTTGAAGGTGGCGATGCAGCGGCTCCCGGCTTTCTGGAACTGATCCCCGCAACGCCCGGGATGGACGTGCATTTTACCGCGATGTGGCGCGCTTCGCAGGACTGGGATGGTTCGGACCCGGTACGGCCATTCATTTGATCCGTTGCGCGCTGGTCCCGGTCGAGATGCGCGCCAATGCAAGAGAGGAGTGACAAGGCGACCTAGAACGAAGGCAATGTCGGCAACTGACCGGCGAGAAGGATTTTGGGAGAAAGCGATGTTGGGCAGGGCGGATAACAAGGCCGAAAAGGCGCGGGGCGGGGGTTACCAGATCTGGGTAACTGCGCTGCTGAGCCTCAATTTCGGCATCCTGTTCTTTGATCGCAACGCGCTCAACTTCCTGATGCCGTTCGTTCAACCGGACCTGCAACTGAGCAATACGCAAGTGGGCATGTTCAGCTCTGCATTATCGCTCACCTGGGCGCTTTCCGGGCTGGCGGTCGGGCGGATTTCTGACAAGCTGGGATCGCGCAAGCCGGTGATCGTGGTGGCCACGGTGGCGTTCTGCCTGTGCTCGTTCATATCGGGCGCTGCGTCATCGTTCCTGATGCTGCTGGGCGCGCGCCTGCTGATGGGGGCGGCTGAAGGTGGCGTGATGCCGGTCAGCCATTCGATGATCGTCGCCGAAGTTGCCCCTGAGCGGCGCGGGCTGGCGATGGGCGTAGCGCAGAACCTTGGGTCGAACCTGCTGGGATCGGGACTTGCGCCGCTGCTGCTGGTGCCGGTGGCTGTGGCGGTGGGTTGGCGCACGGGGTTCTACCTTGCTGCCTTGCCGGGCTTGGTAACGGCTGCGTTGATCTGGTTCACCCTGCGCGAACCGCCTGCGGAGGTGCATGATGAAGCCGCCCCGACGGTGACACTGCGTGAGGCGTTTCGCCACCGCAACGTGATCCTGTGCGCGATGATCTCGATATTGCTCGTGTCCTATCTGGTGGTTTGCTGGGCGTTTATGCCGCTGTTCCTGACCAAGGCGCGCGGGTTCGATCCTGAAACGATGGGCTGGCTGATGGCGACGCTGGGGATTTCGGCGGGGCTGGGCAGCTTTGTGGTTCCTGCCATCTCTGACGCCATCGGGCGGCGGCCGGTGATGATCTTCTTTTCGTTCCTCGGGGTGATCCTGCCGCTGGCGGGGCTGTATTATCAGGGTTCGACGCTGATGCTGGCGACGATTTTCTTCTTCGGGTGGGGGCTGAACGGCCTGTTCCCGATGTTCATGGCGACGATCCCGGCAGAATCTGTTGATCCACGCCTGACCGCCACACTGACCGGCGTTGTGATGGGGGCAGGCGAAGTTCTGGGCGGCGTGCTCGCGCCACTTTTCGCAGGCGCGATGGCCGACGTTTACGGCTTGGCCGCACCGCTGTGGCTGATGCTGGTCTGCGCGGTGCTGGCAGGAATTTGCACACTGGGACTGATTGAATCCGCACCGCGCGTCGTCGCGCGGCGCGCCGCTCCGGCATTTGCCTGAGCCTCACGAAAGCGGGAGAAGAACGATGACTGCGCTTCTCAAGTTCAACACGGGCGATGTGGCTCCGCAGGATCGCGCGCGGTATTGGAACGAGATTGCTGACCGCGTTTTCACCGGCACGTTCGTGAATGTGCCGGGTGAGGATTTTGCCGGGCGGATGCTGGCATGGCGGGTTGGCCAACTCGATATGATCCGCACCGATTCCACGCATTCCGGGGTGGGGCGTACGCCCTTGTCGCAGAATGAGGAGCGGCTGATCCTGCACCTGCAATGCCGGGGCACAAGTGAGCATGCGCAGAAGCGTGCGGAATGTGCGCTGCAGCCGGGTGACTTCGTGCTGGCCAGCCCGCACGAGCCGTACTCCATCAAGCTAAGCGGCCATGAAATGCTGGTGGTGGAGTTTCCGCGCGCACCGCTGGTTGAGCGCTTTCCGGGCGTGGACGATGCGCTGATGCAGCGCATGTGCGGATCGACGCCGGGCGGGCGGGTGTTCCACGATTTCCTGCTTTCGCTGTGGCAGCACGGTGAGCGGGCGGGTGAAGACCCCGAGTGGGAAACCGGCGTCAACGCGGTGTTCTATGACCTTGCCGCAATGGCCATGCGTGGAGCGCAGCGGCCGCAGGCGATGGGCGGCGACGACGATCTTCGGGCGCGGGTGACGGCGATGGTTGCCGCGCATCTTGAAGACCCTTCACTGCGCACGGCATCGATTGCCGATGCCTGCCGTATTTCCATGCGGACCGTGCAGAACGTGTTCGCCGCGATGGGTACGACGCCGACCACCTATGTGCTGGAACAGCGGCTGAAGCGCGCAGCCGACCGACTGGTCGCACGCCCGGATGCCAGCATCACCGAGATCGCGTTTGAACTGGGCTTCAACGACAGCGCCTATTTCACGCGGTGCTTCCGCCAGCAGTTTGGCGCAGCGCCGCGCGACTGGAGGCTGGGGCGCCGTACTATGTAGAGAAATCAGCGGCCTGCCGCGCAGCAATTGCGCGTCAGTCCTGATCGGCTTGCGCGCCAGTGCAAGCCACCGTTTCCGTCAGCACGTATCACGCTGGCGAGATCTTGGGAGCCACCTTTGCAGGAGGTTCCACCACCAGGACCAACAGGGAGAGAAAAGAATGAGAATAGCATCGGTATCCATTGCCGCAATGGCAGCGGCCATCGCCGCACCGGCACTTGCGCAGGAAAGTGCGCAAGCAGAGGCAAGCACGGGTGGCATCGCCCAGATCGTGGTCACAGCACAAAAGCGTGCAGAAAACGTGCAGGACGTGCCAATCGCGATTTCGGCGTTCAGTGCCGATGCATTGCAGGAACGCGCGGTTACGAGTGTTGCATCGCTTTCCAACATTTCGCCGAACGTCACGCTTGATGCCGGCACGCCATTTTCCGGTTCGTCGGCAGTGCTGTCGGCCTATATCCGCGGCATCGGCGCGAACGATTTTGCGTTCAACATCGATCCGGGCGTCGGCATTTACCTCGACGGCGTTTATCTGGCCCGTTCGGTTGGTGCGAACCAGGATCTGCCCGACGTAGAGCGCGTCGAAGTGCTGAAAGGTCCGCAGGGCACGCTGTTTGGCCGTAACACCATTGGTGGCGCAATTTCGATCGTCACGCACGATCCGGGCGATGAATTCCGCTTCAAGGGCGATGTCACGGTTGGGCGTTTTGGCCTGATCCAGACGCGCGGAACGGTTGATATTCCGCTGACCGAAGGTCTCAGCTCGTCGGTCAGCTTTGCCACCAAGAACCGCGATGGCTATGTCAAGCGTATCGCATTTCCTGGCTTCGAGAACACAGCTTCGACGGCGATCACACGCTACAAGGCTGCCGGGTACGGGAATATCGGTCTTGGCACTGAAGGCGGTGACAACAGCTTCAACCTGCGTTCGAAGTTGCGCTATGACAATGGTTCGAATTTCCGTGTGACGCTTTCGGGCGATTATTCGAAGATTGACCAGTCGCAGCTTGCCAACCGTCTGATCAAGACAACGCCAGCCGTGTTCGCCGGAACTTATAACTGCGCGATTGCCGGAGTGGTCGGTGATGCTGCCACTTGCGGGGGCGGCCCTCCTTCCTTTGCATACCTTGGTGGCATCGGCGGCCTTAACTCGATCTTCGACAACCCGACCGTGTTTGGCGTAAACGCGGACGCCGATCCAAGCAACAATCGCCTGCCTTATGACGATCGCTTCGTAACCAGCGACATCGACACAAGCTATGCCAACGGCAACAATTACTCCAAGCTCACGTCCTATGGCGGTTCGGGCACGATCGAGTTCGATCTGTCGGACACGATGACGCTGAAATCGATCACGGCCTATCGCGAGCTTCACTGGAATGTGGGCATGGATGTCGACGGTTCGCCGCTGAACTTCCTGCACACCAGCTTCACCATGAACCAGTGGCAGTTCAGCCAGGAACTGCAGCTCAACGGTTCGGCGATGGACAAGAAGCTGAACTATGTGTTGGGCGCTTACTTCTTCAAGGAAGCAGGCGATCTGCATGACTATGTGACGTTTGCGGAAGGCCTGCTGCAGGTTGACGGACCAAACGATCTTGCAACCAAGAACTATGCGTTCTTCGGCCAGATCGACTATCGCCCGGTCGAACAGTTCGGCATCACTGTTGGTGGCCGTTACACCAAGGAAAACAAGTCGTTCGAAGGCTTCCAGTCGGACGCAAACGGCCTGACGTACAAGATCCTCAATCAGGTCGGTGTGCCGCCATGTGCATCGATCAATCCGATTTCGGAAGCATGCCGGATGGCGGCAGAGTTTCCCAATCCGGGTCAGCCACTGCGTTACTACATCGCCGGAACGCAGAAGAAGGTGTTCACCAACTTCGCGCCGAAAGTGGGCCTTCAGTTCCACCCGAGCGAGGACGTGATGGCCTATGCCAGCTGGTCAAAGGGTTACAAGACCGGGGGCTGGACCACCCGCCTTTCGAACCCGTTGCCAACGGCACCGGATTTCGACGAGGAAAAGGCAACAACTTGGGAAGCTGGCATAAAGTCCACGCTGCTTGACCGCAGGCTGCAAATCAACGCTGCAGTATTCACCACAGCGTACAAGGGTATCCAGCTGAACTTCCAGCAGGGCACCTCGCCGACGGTCCAGAACGCGGGCGATGCGCGGATCAAGGGCTTTGAAGTCGAGGCGACGGTCGCTCCGGTTGATAGCTTCCTGATCACCGCCTCGGTTGGCTATACGGATGCCAAGTACACGAATGTTCTGGCAGGGGCGCAAGTTGCGGCCAATCCGTTCCAGGCCGGCGTTTTCCCGGGTGCAGACCTTCCCAAGACGCCAAAATGGAAGTTCAACATCAGCCCACGCTACGAAGTGAACTTGGGCGATGCCAGCATCGTCTTCCTGGCGGACTACACCCACAGCTCGTCGCTGTGGAACGACACCGAGCGGGCATTCCTGCTGCAGCGTCCGGCGACCGATCTGGTGAACGGAAGCGTAAGCTATCGTTCGGGCGGCAACTGGGATCTGACGGTTGGTGCGACCAATCTCACCGACGAGCGTTATCTGGTAACGGGCCAGGCACAGATCGCCGGTGGCCAGTTCTACGGCACCTACAGCCGTCCGCGTGAGTGGTACGCGCGGCTCGGGATCAACTTCTAATCCTGTAAATTCGGTCTCGGGCAGGGTGTTTTTGAAGCCCTGCCCGCAGGCTGGACCCTTTGGAGAGAGAAAATGGCTGAAGCGGCGCACAGTGAATTCTGGAAAGACCTGAAGCCGGTAGAAAAGGTGTTCCGTGAGGGCAGCCTGCCGGAAGTCTACTTGCCCAAGATTGCTGAGGGCGACGAACGCTACTGGGTGCCGATTTCGGAGACGGTGTTTTCCAAGCCGGTCTGGATCAGCCCATCGAAGAACATGTGGGCCGACGTGTTGATGAGCAAATCGGCGGGGCTGGTGAACCGCCATTACCATCCGCACCCGATCTGGGCTTACACGATCAGCGGCAAGTGGGCCTATCTTGAGCATGAGTGGACCGCGACCGCTGGCGACTTCGTTTATGAAACGCCGGGTGAGAGCCACACGCTGGTCTGTTACGAACATGAAGACCCGATGAAAGTGTTCTTCGTGGTTTCCGGCCCGCTGATGTGGCTGGACGAGGAAGGCAACACCACCGGCCATTACGACGTGTTCGATTACATCAAAGCCGCGCGCGAGCATTACGACAAGGTCGGTATCGGCGCTGACTATGTCGATACGCTGATCCGTTGAGAGGATAGCTAACATGACCGTGATGACCGCACCGCCATCGAACAAGGCCGCGATTGTCGACGTGCCATTTGCGCACAAGGAACTGGTGGCGCGGCTTAGCCCCGGCGGGCGCTATATTGATGCGCAGACCGATGTGGACAGTCCGTGGGTGCCGTTTGGGGATAATGCTGCGATCAAGCATCTGGCGTTCGATGTGCGGCAAAACCTGTATTCGAACATCCTGTGGGTCAAAAGCCCCGGCGTGATCGGTACGCATTTCCATCGCGGCACGATCACGATGGTCTGCCTTGAAGGCAGCGTGCGCTATCTGGAATATGATTGGGTAGCGACGCCGGGCGGACTGATCCTCGAAACGCCGGGTGAGAGCCATACGCTCGTCACCGACCATCCGCAGGGCTGCAAGCTGTTCGGGTGGATGCAGGGACCGATCGAGTTCTACGATTCAAACGCGGTGCTGGTGGATACAACCGACGTGTGGTGGTTCAACAACCACTACGAGACGCACTGCCGCGAGAACGGCCTTGCGATCAACCCCAAGCTCTATCTGTGAGGCAATTATGGGCACGATGAAAGCACCCCCTTCCGGGGCATACAAGATTGTTGACGTGCCGGAACTGTACGGAGACCTGATCCGCGCCAAGGGCGTGGAGGGCACCTATGTGGGATCGTCCGACGCCGAAAGCCCGTGGGTGCCGTTCGGCCCCAATGCCGCAATCCGGCATCTGGCATTCGACGTCCGCGAGAACATCTACGTCAACATCCTGTGGATCAAAGGGCCGGGCGTGATCGGCACGCACAAGCATGGCGGCAAAGTCTGGGCTGTCGGGCTGGAGGGGTCGTTCCGCTATCTCGAATACGATTGGGTATGCCGTGCGGGTGATTTCATCACCGAAACGCCGGGCACCGCACACACGCTGGTGACCGATGATCCGGGCGGCATGAAGGCGCTGTTCCACATGCAGGGGGCGAACGAGTTTTTCGACGAGCATGGCAACCATGTGGAAACGCTCGACGTGTGGTGGTTCATGAATCACTACGAAAGCTACTGCAAAGAGCATGGCATCGCGATCAACCCTGCGCTTTATCTGTAGGCGCACGGCGTGAGCGGGGAGAAGGTTCCGGTTCCGAAGCTCTCCGCCAAGCCGGAGGGCACCTATCTGCGCAACACCTGGTACGTTGCCGGATGGGCTGGCGATCTGGGTGAAGCACCGCAGCAACGGACTTTTCTGGAAGAACCCGTGGCGCTGTTCCGTGATGGGGATGGCGTGGCGCAGGCGGTAAGTGGGCGCTGCCCACACCGGTTTGCGCCGTTGGGGCACGGCAGCGTGGTTGAGGGTGCGCTGATGTGCCCCTACCACGGGCTGCGGTTCGATGGCGGTGGGCACTGCGTCCACAATCCGCATCCCGGGGGGCAACTCCCAGATGCACAGTTGCGGGTCTATCCGCTGGTTGAACGGCACGCGCTGTTATGGATATGGATGGGTGAGCCAGCCAAGGCCGACCCCGCGCTGATACCGGACTTTGCGTGGCTGTCCGACCCGAAGTGGGAAGCGGTGCGCGGGGCAACTGTGGCCGAGGGGCACTTCGAGCTTTACAGCGACAACATCCTTGACCTGAGCCACGCCAACTTCGTGCATCCAGCGCTGGTGGCGAGCGCCTTTACCGAAGGCGAGCGCAAGTTCTGGCAGGATGGCGAGAACGTCTATGCCGAATATGTGCGGCTGAACGATCTGCTTTCGGTGGGCATATCAGCAGTGATGGGCACCGAGGGTCGGCCGCAGGACTTTTACGGCATGGTCAAATGGCACGCGCCGGGCGTGCTCTATTTCGATTTCCGAGCAGGCGAACCGGGGACGCCGCATGAAGATTGCACGTTGCTGCCATCGCTCCACGCATTCACGCCCGAGACGCCGGATTCCACGCACTACTTCTGGGCAACAGCGCGGGATTACAAGCTGAGTGATGCCGAGTTTACAGCGGCAATGCGCGGGGCGCTGGAATTTGCGTTCGAGCAGGAGGACATGCCGATCATCCGCGACAGCCACCGGTTGATGCGTGGGGCCGACTTCTGGGAACTACGGCCGCTGATCCTTGGCGGCGATGGCGGCGGCGTGCGGGCAAGACGCATGCTGCAAAGGCTGATCGAACGGGAAAAGCAGTAGCGCACAGACTGAAATTACAACGATAAGAGGATGCTAATGGGAACGCTCGACAGGTTCGATATCAAGGGGCGCTCTGCGCTTGTGACGGGGGCAGCATCGGGCATTGGCCTTGCCTATGCCGAGGCGATGGCTGAGGCAGGCGCGGCAGTGACATTGGCCGACATCGACGCCGAAGGGGCCGAGCGCGAGGCCGCTCGACTGCGTGCCGAGGGCTACGAAGTGCGTGCCGACAAGATCGACGTGGCCGACTGGGATCAGGTGGTGGCAGCGTTTGACGCGCACGCCAAGGCCTATGGCGGGCTGGACATCTGCTTCGCCAATGCCGGCATTGATACCGGCGCGGGGTTCTGGAACCCGGCAGGGCACCGCAATCCCGATGGGCAGGTCGACACCTACGATCACAAACGCTGGGAACGCTCGATTCAGGTGAACCTCAATGGCGTGTTCCATACCGTGAGCAACGCGGTCCGGATCATGAAGCAGGACGGGCGTGCCAATGGCCGGACCGGTGGATCGATCATCACCACCGCATCGAATGCGGGGCTGGTGACAGAGCCGATCGTTGGCCTGCCTTATATGCCTGCAAAGGCAGGCGTGTTGCACATGGTGCGTGCGCTGGGGCTGGAATTGGCAGAGTTCGGCATTCGTATCAACGCGATTGCGCCGGGGCCGTTTGTGACCAACATCGGCGGGGGCTGGCTGAAAAAAGACCCGGTCGCGCGGGCGGCTTGGGATGCGATCGTGCCGTTGGGGCAAGTTGCCGAGACCGAACAACTCAAACCGTTGGCCCTGCTGCTGGCATCGGATGCATCGGATTACATGACCGGCAGCCACGTGGTGATCGATGGCGGCATGATGCTCGGCAAGTACAAGTAGGAGTATCAGCCATGCGCGCCGCCGTGATGCAGGGCCTGCACAAGCCGCTTGCCATCGAAACCATCGACGACCCGACGCCCGGCGAAGGCGATGTGGTGGTCAAGGTGGGCCGCTGCGGCATCTGCGGATCAGACCTGCACATGACCGAAGACGCCGCCTATGGCCAAACGGCAGGCTCAATCCTCGGGCATGAATTTGCGGGCGAAGTCGTCGCGCTGGGCAAGGGTGTGGAAGGCCTGCGCACTGGCGATCTCGTCTCGGTCATCCCGCTGAAAAGTTGCGGGCAATGCCACGCCTGCCGCACCGGCGCAGTGCAGTGGTGCGAGGCGTTCGGGCTGCAGGGTGGGGGATATGCCGAATATGCGCTGACCCGGCCGAACCAGTGCGTTCGCCTGCCCGCCAGCGCCAGCTTAGCCGATGGCGCGATTGTGGAGCCGCTGGCCGTTGCCCTGCATGGCGTGGCGTTGAGCGGCATGACCATCGGTGACAAGGTGCTGGTGCTGGGTGCTGGGCCGATTGGCCTTGCCGTGGCGTTCTGGGCGCGGCGGTTTGGTGCTGGGCGCGTGGTGGTGCAGGATCTGGCCGAATGGCAGCTTGAGCGTGCGATGCAGATGGGCGCGCATGACTTTGTGGTGGATGCTGCCGATCCGGTGGGCAGTGCCGAACGCGCTTTGGGCGGGAAGGCCGATGTCGTTTTCGAGTGCGTTGGTGTGCCCGGCCTGATCGCGCAGGGTGTGGAGCAGGTGCGCAATGGCGGCACCATCGTTTTGCTGGGCCTTTGCACGCGGCCCGACACGTTCAACAGCTTTGCTATGCTGTCGAAGCAGGTGAAGTTGGTAACGTCCGCCTTCTTCACGCGGCAGGAGTATGAGGCGGCACTCGATGCGCTGGATCGCGGCGCAGTGGAGCCGCGTTTGCTGGTAACCGACACCATTGCACTGGATGCGACGCCCGATGTGTTCGAAAGCCTGCGCCAACGTTCGCACCAGTGCAAGGTGTTGATCGATCCGTTTGGTTAGGTGGCAATGCCGATGGTTGTGGTGGCTGTATAACCTGCCGAAACCGATCCGGTCATTGTTGGCGTCATGACAGCAAGTTGCGCGCTGGTGGCATCGCTGAAGACGTTGTCCGAAGCGGTAGAGTTGTTGCCGTTGTTGTAGTTGCGCAAGCTTGAGGCGTAGTCGGTGGTTGCATAGACCGCCGCACAGGCTGCCGCCGGGATGGCGAACTGCGAGATCAGGCGCGCGAAATTGCCGTTTGTGGCGTTCGCAAGGCTTGAGAACACCTCGAAATGGATGTGCGGGTAACGGCCGTTGTAGCAGCCCGGCACGATGGTGGTGAAAGTCACTTGACCATTCGCGTCGGTCACCTGCACGCCACGCAGGTAGCTTTCGTTCGGCAAGTCATAGAGCGAATATGCGCCGTTCTTGTCGCAATGCCAAAGGTAGATGGCATAGCCCGCCAGTGGGGTGCAGCCGTTGTTCACATCAACCACCGTGATGGTGAACGTCATCGTCACGCCAGTGGCGGTTGCGGTCGAAGAGCCGACGAAACTTGAGCGGATATCGCTGCGCACTGCACCGGTGACAGTCAGCGCGTTTGATGTGACGCCCGAAGATGTGTTGGTTCCATCTGCCGGGTAGGGTCCGTTGGTTTCGCTTGATGGCGCAGTGCATGTGCCGGAGGTAGCTGTGGCGGTTGCTGTCGCCGTGGCAGTTGCTGTCGCTGTTGCTGTCGCAGTAGCGCTTGACGTCGATAGGGTGGTTGCCGTGGTGGACGCTGTACCATCGCTGCCGCCGCAACCGAATAGCAAGGCACTCCCCCCGGCCGAGCCGAACAACGCAAGCGCGCGGCGGCGGCCGACGCGCAGTTGCTCGATCCGGGCGAGATCGGCAGCAAGGCCTTCATGGGCGTGATCGTGAATGTGTTCAGATTGGTGCGCGTTCGCGCCTGTGAATTCAGTCGGCATTACTTGTCATTCCCTTCCCGTGGCGTCCCTGTTCAACGGACCGGGCGTGGAAATCCTTTGCGATGCTTGGTCGGAAGACAAAATTGATTGCATATCATGTTGATTTGCATTGGTTAAAACTTTCGCTTCGCACCATCTCGCGTTTGTGCAATCGATTGTTGTCAGCGTCAAAATGCTGTGGCATGAAGGAAGTGAGGCCAATCAAGCCGCAAAGGCAAAGCCGCCCGAAGGGAGAGTGCGCAGGTGACCGTAAGCAGCAGCACCGGTAGCGTCAGCGCCGCAGCGGGGGGCCATTTGCGACCGCACCTTCCGCTTTCGCGCATACTCGAAATGAATCTTGGCTTCCTTGGCCTGCAATTCAGCTTCGGCTTGCAGCAGGGCAACATGGGGCCAATCTACAGTTATCTGGGCGCGGATGAAGCGCAGTTGCCTATGCTGCAATTGGCCGGGCCGATCACGGGTCTGCTGGTGCAGCCAATCATCGGCGCGATGAGCGACCGGACGCTGAGCCGCTGGGGCCGTCGCACCCCCTATTTTCTGATTGGGGCGGTGCTGTGCTGCCTCGGCCTGTTCTTCATGCCGCTTTCCAGTTCGATCCTGATGGCGATGTCGCTGTTGTGGATACTGGATGCGGGCAACAACATCACGATGGAACCATACCGCGCCTATGTTTCGGACCGGCTCAACCCTGACCAGCGGCAGGCGGGCTTCCTTTCGCAGAGCGCGTTCACGGGCCTTGCCCAGATGCTGGCGTTTCTCACGCCGTCGCTGCTGGTCGGCTTTGGGATGAACCGCGATTGGGTGGACGATCACGGCATTCCCTACACAGTGCGCGTGGTCTTCATGATTGGTGCGGTGCTTTCGCTGGCCACGATTCTGTGGTCGGTGCTGCGCGTGCCTGAACTCCCTTTGACGGTGCAGGAGCGTGATCACATCGTCGCGCAGCCAAAGGGTGCGTGGGCAACGCTGAGGGAAATTGGCGATGCGATTGTGGATATGCCGGTGGCAATGCGGAAGCTTGGTCTGATGAGCCTGTTCCAGTGGGTGGGCATGTCGGGTTACTGGACATACGCAGTCTATTCGATGAGCCGCACGGTCTATGGCACGTCCGACGTCCAAACCGGTGCGTTCCGCGAGGCGGTGCTGACCAACGGCGAGGTTGCCGCGTTCTACAACGCAATCGCGTTTGTCACGGCCTTTGCGATGGTGCCGCTGGTGCGGCGCATCGGGCCGGGGCCTCTCCATGCGCTGTGCCTGTTTGCGGGCGGGGCAGGCATGTTTCTGCTGCCGGGCATTACCGACAAGGCGCTACTGTTCCTGCCTGCCGTGGGCATCGGCTTGGCGTGGGGAAGCATCATGGGCAACCCCTATGCTATCCTCAGCAATGCCATCCCACCGCAACGGACTGGCGTTTACATGGGGATCTTCAACATGATGATCGTCATTCCGATGTTGATTTTCGCAGTGGTGATGAGCCGCCTTGATCTCGGCTTCGTGTCGATCGGGTTCGATGCCTACAAGCTGGTGTTGGGCAATGACCCGCGCAACATGCTGATGTTCTGCGGCGTCTGCCTGATGCTGGCCGGGCTGTCGGTGCTGTGGGTGCGTGAAGGCCGTGTGAGCGCGATGGCGCAGGCGGTGGCAGCCTGATGCAGCCGATGATCGCTTTGCACGCTGCCGACGCTTCGCTGGTGTGGGAGCAGCGCGTGGGTGCGCCGCCGCTGTGGCGGCATTGTGGCGCGCGCGTGGCGACAGATGCGCTTTGGCTGCTGGCGGATCAGCGCACGGCAGCGTCCTATTCGATGGACGCCGATGTTCCGCTGGATATTGCTCCGACAAGCGGACTGGGCTGGTTCGGACCGGAAATGCTTCGGCTCCGCAATGCGGATGGATCTGCGCTGGTCGTAGCCTTTGGCTCTGCTGTAGTGACCGAAACCGCCGGAGAGGTTGGTTTCACGTTGCGTGATGATCTGGCCGGGGTTTCGCTGGAACTGACGTTCGAAGTGTCGGGCGCAGCATTCGTATGCCGTTCCGTTGTGCGCAATACTGGCATGGCCAGCTTCGATGTCGATTGGCTGGCGAGCGCTCTTCTGCCGATCCCGGCGAGTGCCCGCGAGATCGTTTCATGGCGTGGGCGGCACAACGCCGAACTGGTGGAATGCCGCGAAGCTATGCCGGAACAGGTGTGGTTGCGCGAAGGGCGGCGCGGCATGTCGGGGCATGGTGGGCCGGGCGGGCTTTATGTGCTGGATGAGGGCGCGACTTTTGATGCGGGCTCAGTGCGCGCGCTGCAACTGGCGTGGTCTGGCGACAGTCGCATCGTGGTTGAACGGGACGACGAGGGGTTCTGGCTGCTTTCGGCAGGTGCTGTGTTGCAGCCGGGCGAATTGCGGCTTGCGCCGGGTGAAAGCTGGCAGGCACCTGATGCCGTTCTTGCCATATCAACGGAGGGCCGCAATGGCGCGGCAGCGGCGTTTCACGATGCCGTGCGCGCCCGCCTGCGCTGGTCGGGTGGAGCGATGCGCCCGCGCCCGGTGCATCTCAATTCGTGGGAAGCCTGCTACTTCGATCATGACGAGGAGCGCATTGTGGCACTGGCCGAAGCGGCTGCGTCAGTGGGGGTTGAGCGGTTCATTCTTGATGATGGCTGGTTCAGGGGGCGCAACGACGACACGGCGGGCTTAGGCGACTGGACCACCGATCCTGCGAAGTACCCGCGCGGGTTGGGACCACTGGCGGAGCGGGTGAACGCGCTCGGCATGGAGTTCGGCCTGTGGGTAGAGCCGGAAATGATCAATCCCGACAGCGACCTCTACCGCGCGCACCCGGATTGGGCTTTGGCAAGCGATGGACGCGTGCGGCCGACGGCGCGCAACCAGCTTGTGCTGGACATGCGGCGGGCCGATGTGCGCGATTATCTGTTCGGCTGCCTTGATGCACTGCTGTGCGATCTGCCGATCACCTACCTAAAATGGGACCACAACCGCGATCTTGCCCCGGCCGGCGGTGCGGCACAGGTGCGTGGGACGTATGATCTGCTTGCGCGGATCAAGGCTGCGCATCCCGCCGTGGAAATTGAGGCCTGTGCCGGGGGCGGCGGGCGCAACGATGTGGGTATGGCCGACTTCTGCCACCGCTATTGGACCAGCGACAATATCGACGCGGTCAGTCGCATCGGCATCCAGCACGGGTTCCTGTCGTTCCTTCCGCCCGAAGTGATGGGATCGCACATCGGAGCCAGCCCCGCCCATGCAACGGGGCGGCGCCACAGCCTTGGCTTCCGTGCCGCGATGGCGATGACAGGTCACCTTGGTGTGGAGATGGACCCGCGCACGCTGAGCGATGCGGAACGGGCTGAGCTGGCCGACTGGATTGCCTTTCATAAGCAATGGCGCGGGTTGCTGCATCAGGGGCGCGTGTGGCTGGGCGAGGGCGCTGACGGGCTGGTCTGGCAGGCGCAGGGACGGGTAGATGAAATGCTGCTCTTCATCATCCGCAACGCCCCGCCGCAGGACCGCCGCCCCCAGCCGCTGCTGCTGCCCTTTGCCGGGCGTGACGGTGCGTGGGATGTGCAGTTGCTGCGCATTGCCGGGGGGCAGGGTGGCCATGCCGCGCACTCTGCGCCTCTGTTCGATGCGATGAAGGCTGCGCCGCAGGTCTTCGCCGCCGACTGGCTCTGCGCCAATGGCCTGCCGCTGCCGCCGGGCAAGGCCGAAACCGTTACCCTGTTCCACCTGCGCAAACGCGCCTGAATGCCGCGTCGGAAAGTTCCCAATGTCCAAGGTTTCAACTGAAGTTCAATCGATTGCTCCGTTCGGTGCGAGCCGTTGGGAGCCTCTTGCCTACGGCAATCTTCCGCGCATCCCATTGATCGGCAAGACCGATGTCGTGCGGCTGTTTGACGACCTTGATCTGTGGGATTGCTGGCCACTGGCGCATGAGGATGGCCGCACTGTTTCGCACATGGGGCGCAACTGGTGGTTTTTCCTCTCGGCCCCCGTCTTTGCCGATCCGGTGCAGCGTCATGGCCGCGCGCGCATCCGCCTTCTCTCGCGGGGAGATGATGGCTGGCGTGATCATGGCAATGCCTTTGCCGATGGATTCACGCCCGGCAGCCGGGAATGGGCAGGCTGCTGCGTGCTGATGGATGATGGCGAAACGGTGCAGCATTTCTTCACTGCCGCTGGCCGCTGGGGTGAGGCAAAGGAGACGTGCGAGCAACGCATGTTCCTGAGCTGGGGCAGACTTGGATCCGACGGTCCCGGCGATTGGCACGCGCCTGTCGAAATCTTTGCCGCAGACAATGTGCGCTACGTTCTGGACAAGCAGGACAAAGGCGCGCCCGGACTCATCAAGGGTTTCCGCGATCCAGCCTGGCTGCGCGATCCGGCTACTGGCAAGGCGCATCTGCTATTCACTGGCAGCGCGGCATGGTCTGACCATGCCTTCAACGGCAATATCGGCATTGCCACGTTTGAGCAGGGCGAATGGGTGCTGGGTGATCCGCTGATCGAGGCGGTGGGCATCAACAACGAACTGGAGCGCCCACACGTGATCGTGCGTAAGGGGCGCTATTATTTGTTCTGGTCCACCCAGACGCACACCTTCGCGCCCGATGCCGTGGCCGGGCCGAATGGACTGTATGGCGCGGTGGCAGACAGCCTCGCCGGGCCGTGGCGTGCTGTCAATTCCGGCGGTCTGGTGGCAGCCAACCCCGATGCCGAGCCGAAGCAATCGTACAGCTGGTGGGTTACCGGCGAGGGTGAGGTGTGGAGCTTTGTCGATTATTGGGGAATGGAGGGTCGCACGACCGCCAATCATCCCGAATTGCTGCGCAGCAATTTTGGCGGAACGCCCGCGCCGCGCTTCAACTTGGCATTCGACGGAGACCGCGTAACGGTGCGCTGAAGGTCAGGCGCTTTCGCGCAGGATCAGTTCAGGCTGCATCACGGTGGAGGGTGCATCCTCGCCGGCAAGGCGACGGCGCAGTGCATCCACCATCGCCCGCGCGCCAGCGGCAATGTCCTGCCGAACCGTCGTCAACTGCGGGACCATGCGTTGCGAAAGTGGCAGATCGTCAAACCCGGTAACGGCAACGCGATCAGGTACGGCAATGCCTCGCTCGTGCAGCAGCCGGATCGTGGTCATCGCGATGATGTCTGATGCGCAGACAATTCCGTCCACTTCCTCCCCCAGTTCAGCAAGATGGCCGGCGATCTGGCTGGCCATTTCATCGCTGGCAAGGTGTGTGGGAAAAGTGCGCAACGTTGCACCGGGGACGCCTGCGAGAGCCTGTTCGGCCCCTTCCAGTCGGTCGGCAATTTCGGGGCCTTTGGTGTCGCCAAAGAAAGCGAGCCGCTTGGCCCCGCGCGCAAGCAGACGCTCGGCTGCGAGCCTGCCGCCAGCGGCATTGTCAACGCCGACCGTGCATTGCACTTGTCCTTCGCGGTGACTGCCCCAGATCACCAGCGGTTTGTAGTATTGCGCAACACGCTCGATCACGTCGGTCTGGTTCGATTGACCGATCACCAGCGCACCATCGAGCATTCCGGAATCAACGATCCGGTCAAGCCATTCGTCATCACCGGGGATCACACGCGACAGCATAAGATCATGGCCGGATTCAGTTATTTCATCGGCGAGATAGCCGAACAATGTCATGAAGAACGGATCGGAAATGTGTTGCCGCCGCTCATGCCCCAAAGGGATTACCACACCAATCACCCCGGTCTGCTGGGTGCGCAATCTGCGGGCCATCTGATTGGGGCGGAAGCCGTGTTCCCGGGCGAGCGCTTGTATGCGCTCACGGGTTTCCTTGTTTACCAGAGACTTATCCGCAAGTGCGCGTGAAACGGTCCCCGCTGACACGCCAGCGATGCGGGCAAGCTCTGCGATATTCTTGATCTTGGCTGGTTTGGTGCCGTCGTTCATCTAAGCTGATAATCCTGCGCAGCGATTTCCGTGCGTGTTTTCCGTACCCCACGTCCCACCTTGGTTGATGCGTTGCAAGGTGCCGACCTGTCAACCTGATTGGCCGCAGGAGCTTGTGGCGCGGCGCCATCGCTGTTGCAGTTTGGACACGCTGAACAGAGCGACTGCAATCGATTGCCTTTTCTGTTGCAAACGATTGTTGTGGTGTTTATCCGGACATTGATTGATTCTTGCGGAACACGCAGGAACAACTTGGTGGGAGGATTTATGAAGCTGTCTCCATTCTACGCCTGTGCCTCGGCCGCAGCGCTGGCCAGCGCAATGATCGCAGTGCCGTCGTTCGCGCAGGACGCCGCGCAGGCAGATGCCGCAGAAGCCGTTCCCGAAGCGGTCGGACTTGACGCGATCGTGGTCACCGCATCGGGCCGCGACAAAACGCAACTCAACTCGGCTGTTTCGGTCAGCTCAATATCCGCAGACACGATCCTTGCCATTCGCCCCACATCGGAAGCCGAAGTGTTCCGTGCGATCCCCGGCATTCAGGTTGCCGGTACGTCAGGCCCGGGCGGCAACTCGAACATCGCCGTGCGCGGCCTTCCGGTCGCCACCGGCGGTTCGCCCTTCGTGCAGATCCAGGAAGACGGACTGCCGACGGTGCTGTTCGGTGACATCCAGTTCGGCAACAACGATTACTGGACCCGCTTCGATGCATCGGTTGCCAATGTTGAAGGCGTTCGCGGTGGTTCTGCTGGTACGTTCGCGTCGCAGGCTCCGGGCGCCGTCATCAACTACATCAGCCACACCGGCAAGCAGGAAGGCGGCTTCGTTTCGGTCAACCGTGGCATCGGCTATGACGAAACCCGCGCCGATTTCCGCTATGGCGGTCCGATCAACGACACGCTCTATTTCCACGTTGGCGGATTTGTGAAGAACGGCCGTGGCCCGCTCAAGGCGGACTACACCGTGTCGGATTCGTTCCAGATCAAAGGCAGCCTGACCAAGGAATTTGGCGAAGGCCGTGGCTACTTCCGCATGCTGGTAAAGGTGGCTGACACGCAGGAGCCGAACTACACCGGCGCGCCTGCGCTTGCGACGATCAACGGCAAGCAGGTTACTGACATCCGTGCCTATCCCGGCTTCGATGGTCGCGACAGTTCTAACTACTCGATCTACAATCAGGACTTCCTGATCTACAATCGCGACGGCAATCTTGAACGCACCAAGATGGACGGCATCACCACGCAGGCGCAGTCGTTCGGCGGACAGTTCCACTACGAATTCGACGGTGGTCTCTCGGTCGACAACAACATGCGTTACACCGACATGAGCGGTGCTTTCGCGTCGCCGTTCCTGAACACAGCGCGCACTTCAACGGTGCTGGGTTCCACCGTCAACGGTCGCACTGTTGCCGCGATCCGCTATGCCAGCGGTCCGAAAGCAGGGCAGCTGTTTACCGACGCTTACCTCGACAACAACGTCAACGTGCGTACCAATATCCGTGACATCGGCAGCTTTGCCAATGACCTGACGTTGGCGGGCAAGTTTGATGTTGCCACGGGCAAGCTGACCACCCGCGCCGGCCTGTTCTACATGAACCAGAAGATCGCGATGGACTGGCACGTCAACAAGTCGCTGCGCGAACTGAACGGCGACAATCCTTCGCAGCTCGACCTGTTCGACAGCGCCGGCAACAAGCTGACGCAGGCCGGCACAGCGGGCTACAACAATAACTGGGGTGATTGCTGCGCACGCGACTATGATCTGTCCTATGCCAACACCGCTCCGTATGTTGCGCTCGACTTCGACCATGACCAGTTCGGTCTTGACGGCTCGGTTCGCTTCGAACGGGTAAAGGCCAGCGGCTATGCCATCGGTGGTGGGTCTGAGTTTCCGATCAACAGCAGCGGCGTGACCATTCCGGCAATCACGGCCAATGGCGTGCGTGAAAACCTGAACTACACCCGCAGCTACACCTCATGGACGGTTGGCGCGCTGTTCAAGGCAACGCCGAACATCACGATCTTCGCCCGCACTTCGCGCGGTGGCCGCTTCAACAGTGACCGTCAGACGCTGGGTGGCAAGATCCGCAACGATGGCGCGCTTTGCACCTCGGGCGATATCGGCCGCAACGGTTGCACGGCTGATGGCGTCACGCCTTCGGTGGACTTCGTCACGCAGCATGAGCTTGGCGTGAAGGGGCGTGGCGACCTGCTCGGCGGTCGGTTCACGATGGAAATGACGCTGCTCAAAGGCAACTTCAAGCAGTCGACGTTCGAACTTTCGGCAACGCGCTGCCCCGGTGGAGCGGGTGGCTGCGTGATCGACGCCAAGTTCAAATCGACCGGCGCGGAGTTCTTTGCCACATACCGCAACGGCGGCTTCAGCTTCACCGGCAATGCCACCTATTCAAAGGCAAAGCGTCAATCGGCAGGGGCAACCTCGTTCACCCGTTCACCTAATCTGCCCGACCTGATCTACACCGCATCGGCAAACTACGACATCGGTGAGATTGCAACGCTTGGCCTTGCGATGACCGGCCAGACCAGCGCGATTGATGACGCTCTGTTCGAATATCCGGGCAAGGCGATCTTTAACCCTTCGCTGCGGGTCTATCCGGTTCAGAACCTTGAACTGGGTCTGCAGGTCTACAACGTGTTCGATACGTTCGACCTGCGCGGCAACGGCGGCATCGCCGATGCTTCGGTTACCCCAACGGTGATCGGCGGCGCGCCAGCGCTGGGCCGCACTGTTTCGGCTTCGGTTCGCTACAACTTCTGAGGATGGCGGGGGGGGCTTTCATTGGCCTACTCCCGTCACTTCGGGTCGCAAGATGAAGGGGCGGGGCGCAAATGCGCTTTGCCCCTTCATTTCAATATCGCCACAAGCGCGATAGGAAGAACTGACGCCAAGGAGAGGCACAACGCATGAGCAGTCCTGACCTGATGATCCGTTCCATAGCCGTTGTCGGTGGCGGCACGGCGGGCTGGATGACGGCTGCGGCCTTGGCACAGGCGCTGAAGCATAATTGCAGCATAACGCTGATCGAATCTGACGAAATCGGAACTGTGGGCGTGGGCGAGGCGACCATACCGCCGATCCGCACGTTCAACGAAACCCTGCAGATCGATGAGCGCGAGTTTGTGCGCAAGACGCAAGGGTCGTTCAAGCTTGGCATCGAATTCGTCGACTGGGGCACGCTGGGCAACCGCTACTTTCATCCGTTCGGCCCGCATGGCCGCGCTTTCGATATCGTCAACCTTCACCACTACTGGCTGCGCGCGCGTGAAGCGGGTGAAACTGCGCCGCTGGATGAGCATTCAATGGCGTGGGCACTGGCGAACGAAAACCGCTTCGCACCGCCGATGGCCGATCAGCGCAATGTGCTTTCGACGTTTGAATATGCCTATCATTTCGATGCCGGGCTCTATGCGAAGTTCCTGCGCGAATATTCCGAAGCGAAAGGCGTGACGCGGGTTGAGGGCAAGGTTGCCAACGTGCAGCAAAATGCCGAAACCGGCTTCGTTACAGCGGTGACGCTGGAGGATGGGCGCGCAGTAGAGGCTGAGCTTTTCGTCGATTGCTCGGGTTTTCGCGGGCTGCTGATCGAAGGCGCGCTGAAGGCTGGATACGAGGACTGGACGCACTGGCTGCCCTGCGACCGGGCAATGGCGGTGCCGTGTGAAAATGCCGGTCCGCTGACGCCGTACACGCGATCCACCGCGCGCGAAGCGGGCTGGCAGTGGCGCATTCCGCTGCAGCACCGAACCGGCAATGGCTACGTGTTCTGCAGCCAGTTCCTTTCGGAGGAGGAAGCGGCGGAGAAGCTGCTGTCTCGGCTCGATGGCAAAGCGCTGGCCGATCCACGTCCGCTGCGTTTCGTTACCGGGCGACGCAAGACGTTCTGGGAAAAGAACGTGGTGGCGGTTGGGCTGTCCAGCGGCTTCATGGAACCACTTGAATCGACCTCCATCCATCTGATTCAGGCTGGTATTTCCAAACTTCTCGCACTGTTCCCCGATCGCACTTTCGATCCGCTGGTGATCGAGGAATACAATCGCATCGCGGGGAGCGAGTACGAACGCATCAGGGATTTCCTGATCCTGCACTACAAGCTGACTGATCGGAATGATTCCGAACTGTGGCGCTATTGCGCGAACATGGACATTCCCGACACGCTCAACACCAAGATCGAGCATTTTCGCCGCTATGGCAGGCTGGTGCAGCGCGATGCGGACCTGTTCGGGCCGCCATCGTGGCTGGCGGTGCATATCGGGCAGGGCAACATCCCTGAACGCACCGATCCGCTGGCAGACTATCGCGGGGTCGACGGGCGCGAGTGGCTGGGCAAGTTGCGCGCCGCCATGCACCATGCAGCCACGCAGCAGCCGACGCATGAGCAGTTCATCGCGGCCAATTGCGCGGCGGTATGAGCGACGCGCAAGCCCTGCTGCAACGTGCGGTGGCGTTGCGCGATTTGCAGGATACGGCAGGTGCGCTTGAGGCCATTCTTGCGGCCGCCAAGCTGGCGCCGGATGACGCCAATGTCGCGTTAGGTGTCGCTCAGGTGTCGTTTGAGGCAGGTCAGCCTGCCGCCGGTCTCTATGCCCGCGCGGCCGAACTTTCGCCGGCGCGGATCGACCTTCAGCGCAGCCGGGCCACGGCGCTTGCGGCAGAACGTCGGCAGGATGAAGGCGAGGCGCTGCTTGAACAAGTGCTGGGAGAAAACCCCGCATGGATTGATGGACACCGCTGCCTGTGCGGGATGAGGGCAACTGCCGGAGACGGCGACTTCGCACGCAGCTTTGCCGCAGCAATTGCGCGCGATCCGTCCAACTTTGGCCTGCGCATGGCGTGGTTCCATGTGCTTGCCACGGCGAAGGACTGGGATGCGGCGCGACACGTGATTGCCGATGCCGAAGCTGCGCTGGGTGAGCGGCAAGCTTCGCTGCTGGGCAAGCTGTTCATTGCCAGCGAGAGCGGTGAAGCGGCGAGTGATCCGGCTTTGTTCGATAAGGTCGAGCATGTGCAGGACGTCGGGCTGGACCTTGCGCGGGTGCGGCATTTCCTGCGCGGTGGTCAAATCGAGCGGGCGCGCGATGTTTGCGTGCGGCACATGGGCACACCGGCGATGCGGGCGTTCTGGCCCTATCTATCGTTCGCTTGGCGCCTGCTTGGCGATGCGCGGGCAGAGTGGCTCGACGGCGGGATGCGCGATGTGCGCAGCTTCGATCTGGATTTCACGGTAGCGGAACTCCACGAACTGGCTGGAACGCTCCGTCGGCTCCACACGATGCAGCAACCTTGGCACGAACAGTCGGTGCGAGGGGGCACGCAGACCGAGCGACCCTTGTTGCTGCGCATAGATCCAGTGATCGCCAACGCGCGGGCAAAGATCGAAACGGCGGTGCGGCTTTACATCGATGACCTGCCGCACGCCGATCCCTCACACCCACTGCTCGCCGCGCCACGCGGGCGTTTTCTGTTTGCGGGAAGCTGGTCGGTGCGCCTGCGACCGGGCGGCTTTCACGCCGTCCACACGCATCCGATGGGCTGGATCAGTTCTGCCCTGTACGTAGCCGTGCCGGACGCGGCCAAACTCGGCACGCCACCAGCGGGGCACTTGCAGTTCGGAGCAGCGCCGCTGGAACTGGGCCTTGCGGTCAAACCCTACGGTGAGGTGGTGCCGAAACCGGGCAAGCTGGCTCTGTTCCCTTCCACCATGTGGCACGGCACCGTGCCGTTCGACGATGGCGAGCGCCTGACGATTGCCTTCGACGTGATCCCCAACATGAAAGCCTGAAATGCGACCGCGCTATCACTATGCCCCCGCAGCCAACTGGCTGAGCGATCCCAACGGCCTCGTCTGGCAGGATGGGGAATGGCACATGTTCTACCAGTACAACCCGTTCAGCGAGGAATGGGGCCACATGTCATGGGGCCACGCCGTCAGCCGCGATCTGGCGCAGTGGCAGGAATTGCCGGTGGCGCTGGCTGAGGAAGACAGCACGATGATCTTCTCCGGCTCTGCGGTGATCGACCATGCAGGCAGCGCAGGACTTGGCAAAGACGCAATGATCGCGGTCTATACCGGCGCGCGGACGGACCGGGCGCACCAGTTCCAATGCATCGCGGCCAGCACAGACGGTGGGCGGACGTTCACGAAGTTTGCCGGCAATCCGGTGCTGGACCGGCAGATGGCCGATTTCCGTGATCCCAGCGTATTCTGGCATGAGCCTTCGCAGCAGTGGATCATGGTGGTGGTGCTTTCGGACGAGAACCGAGCGCTGATCTATGGTTCGACCAACCTGAAGGATTGGCACGAGCTTTCGGAGATCGCCCGCGATGGCGCACCGGGGCACTTGTGGGAGTGTCCATTCCTGATCGAACTGCCGGTTGAGGGATCGGGCAAGACGCGCTGGCTGTTCAAGGTGGACGTGCTTTCCGGCGCGCCCGGATCGGGAGCGCTCTACCGGGTTGGCCAGTTTGACGGTGTGCGTTTTGTGCCCGAAACAGCTTGGCAAATCGCTGATCATGGCGATGAATTCTACGCCGCGATTGGCTGGACTGATCCGCGCGATGGCCGGAACCGCCCGACATGGATCGGGTGGATGGGCAATCATGCGGTGCAAAAGCATCTGCCCCTGCAAGGCTGGCGAGGGGCGATGAGCCTGCCGCGAAGGCTTTCGCTCCGGCGTGATGGTGAAACCCTCAAGCTGGTGCAGACGGTAGAACCATCGTGCCGCGCGCTGTTCGGGCCAGCGGAGACCCTGTCGCTTGACGATGGGCGCTCACCGCTGGGAGCAGCAGCCCTGCTTGAAGCACCTGCGCGGGAAAACTGGCAGTTCACACTTGCAGACGATGCTGGGCGCACATTTCAATGTGCGCTTGCCACTGGCCTGTTGCGCGTCACCCGCCGTGATCCAGTGACGCCGCAATTAAACCATGCTTCGACAATGACCGTGTCCGACGACGCGCCTGTTGAAATCTGGCTCGACAGCGGAAGCATCGAGGTGCTGGCGAGCAAGGGCGCGGATTGCCTGACCTTGCAGCATCGCCTTGCGGGAGAGGCGTTCAGCTTGCGCGGCGAAGGCTCACTTACGGTCCGCTATCCTTTGACGAGTGCCTGACGCCCAAGTTCGATTGCGCCGGTAATCCCGGCATCATCGCCAAGGCCGGGTGTCACGATGTAGTTTTCCAGCCCTTCGTCCAGACGCGGATGGCTGACATAACCATTCAGCCGTGCTGCCGTCTCGCGGCGCACCGCTTCCACCAACCCCGGTGCCTTCATGACGCCACCCCCGAAGATCAACCGGTCGGGCATGTGCAGCAGCACCAAAGTGCTGGCCAGATGTGCGATGTAGCTGGCGATCAGGCCGGTTTCGTCAGGCCCCAGTTGGTCAAGGCTCTTGCCCCAGCGGCGTTCGATGGCTGGGCCGCAGGCAAGACCTTCAAGGCAATCGCCGTGGAACGGACAGATGCCGCCAAAAGGATCACGCGAGGGATCGCGCGGGGGTACGATGTGGCCGCTTTCGAAGTGCGATATGCCCATCAACGAGCGGCCAGCGCGCACGACGCCCGTGCCGATCCCGGTGCCGATGGTGGTATAGGCCAGTGTCCGGCAGCCTTGCCCTGCACCCGCCATCCATTCACCAATCGCCGCGCCGTTCACATCGGTATCCACCATGATCGGCGCACCAAACCGGCCCAGCGCATCATGGAATCGTGCGCCCGACCAGCCCGGCTTGGGCGTGGTGGTAAAGGTGCCATAGGCGGGTGAGGCGGGATCAATGTCGATCGGCCCAAAGCTGGCCACGCCGAACGCCGCGATGGGGCCATGCTCGGCGCTGGCTTGCGCGAAAAACGCCTGCATGGCTGGCCATGTTTCGGCGGGCGTATTGGTGGGCATGCGCGTGCGGGCAAGTATCTCACCTTCCGGCGTGGCGAGTGCGAGAACGAACTTCGTGCCGCCCGCTTCCACCGCACCGATCAAACCTTGCGCGCTCATTTTGCAGCATCCTTTGCGTGTTCACGTACCAGCATCATTGCTGCAGCCGCCGCTACCATCATCAACGCAGCGACGAGCATGGTCCAGCGCGGCTCTCCGGGGAAGAAGCTGCGCATGATCCCGCCCATCAGCGTGGCGACGACAAGCTGGGGTATGACAATGAAGAAATTGAAGATTCCGATGTAGATGCCGAATTTGCGCGGCGGCAGCACGCGGGTGAGGATGACGTATGGCATCGACAGGACCGAGGCCCACGCAACCCCCATACCCACCATCGGCAGCAGCAACATCACAGGGTCACGCAGCAGCAGCAGGCCGATGAAACCGGCCGCCCCGCTCAACAGGCCTATAGCATGCGTAGCGGCATTGCCGATGCGCCGTGCAAGGGCTGACAGGAGGAACGCTGCAATGATCGCAACGCCGTTGTAGAACGCAAACATCACACCGACCCAGTCAGCGCCTTCGTTGTAGGCCGCGCTGGCAGTCCCGATTGCGCCAAAGGCCTGCGCGGTGACGACTGGCGTGGTGTAGATCCACACGATGAAAAACCCGATCCATGTGAAGAACTGCGCAAAGGCAAGCTGCTTCATCTGCACCGGCATCTGCGCGAGATCTGAGACGATGTGGGCCAGCGCGCCCTTGGCAGAGGTAGCGCGAACGCCGATCTGGATTGCACCAAAGATGGCCAGTCCGCCGCCCAGAACATAAAGCTGTCTGTCCAGTTCGAGCACAGCCACCAGTGCGAGAAGTGTTCCACCTGCAACGATCCACAGCGGCCCGGAGCGCGGATGGACGAGCGGTTCATGCTGCGCAATATCCTGGTCTGCGGTCGTACCTTCAAATGCCGCCATTTCATTCGGCGCATATTCGCGCACGCGCAGAACGGTCCATCCCACCGTAAGCACGATGGCCGCCGCGCCAAGGTAGAAGCTGTAGCGCACCGAGGGCGGGATCACACCGTCTGGCGCTGTATTGGCAATACCCAGCGCGTTGAACAGGGCAGGCGCGATGCTGCCCAGCACCGCACCTGCGCCGATGAACGCGGTTTGGATTGCGAAGGCCTGCGCGCGCTGATCATCGGGCGTCATGTCTCCGGCAAAGGCACGGAAAGGCTCCATCGCGACGTTTAGCGAGGCATCAAGCATCCACAGAAACGCGGCGGCAAAAAGCAGCAGCCCTGCGTTGGGAAGTCCGATCAGTGCGAGTGCAGTCAGCAGCGCCCCGGCCAGAAAATATGGACGTCTGCGGCCAAAACGCCCCCATGTGCGGTCCGAGTAATACCCGATCAATGGCTGCACCAAAAGTCCGGTTACCGGGCCTGCGATCCACAGGAAGGCCAGATCATCGACCGGGCTGCCAAGCGACTGGAAGATGCGGCTGACATTGGCGGCCTGCAGCGCAAAGGCTAGCTGGATGCCGAAATACCCGAAGCTGATGTTCCACAGGCCCCAGAAGCCCTGCCGGGGTTTGGGCGTGGCGACGACGCCGGACTGTGTGGACATTTCTACTCCCCGATCACGGCGCTGCGGCTCGTTGGTGACCGTCTGATGCGGCGCGCCCTGCGGCTTCACACGCAGGGACGTCGCAGAATGCGGACTATGCTGCAATCGATGCGCATACGAATACCAAAAACGAACGCCAAAGAATCACCCGCCGCTGCTCGCGCGGACCACAAGACGGGCAGGCAGGATGCGCGGGTTGGGTGCCCGGCCTTCCACTTGCGCCAGCACGCTTTCCACCAGCGCTTCTCCGGCAAGCCGGATGTCCTGCATCAGCGTGGTCAGCGGCGGCGATGTAAAGGCGGCGGCGGGAATATCGTCAAAGCCGACAACGGAAATATCGTTGGGCACATGAAGTCCAGCCTCGGCCAAGGCCCGCATCGCGCCGATGGCGATAAGGTCACTGGCGGCGAACACCGCGTCGAACGCCGCTCCGCGTGCCAGCAGTGTACGCGCAGCTTTATAGCCGATCTCTTCATCGGAAACGGCATCGACGATCAGATTGCGGTCCGGTTCCAGCCCGGCTGTGGTGATCGCTTTGGCAAGACCTGCGTAACGCTGCTCAAACTCCGGGTAGTGCGAATCCGCCTGGCCCAGAAAGGCGATTTTCCGCCGTCCACGCGCCAGCAGATGCTCCCCCGCCATGCGCCCCGCGCCGAAATTGTCGGAGCCGACAGTTGCGCCAATCGTGCCCTCGTCAACAGACCCCCAGCGCACAAAGTGCGTGCCCGACCGCAAAAGCTGGCGCAGACGCGGCTCATAAGCGGTGTAATCGCCGTAGCCGAGCAGGATCAGGCCGTCAGCGCGGTGGCTGTCCTGATAGCGTTTGTGCCAATCGTCATCCAGTTTCTGGAATGAAATCAACAGATCTAAACCGCGATTGGCGCAATGGCGGGTAATCGAGCCGAGCATGGCGAGAAAGAACGGGTTGATGTTCGATTCATCGGGCGTCGGGTCTTCAAAGAACAGCAGTGCAAGCGTGTTTGAGCGCTGAGAGCGCAACGACGATGCGTTCTTGTCGACCGTGTAATTAAGCTGACGAGCAATCGCCTCGATTTTCTGGCGGGTGGCCATGCTGACAGATTTGCTGCCGCGCAGCGCACGGCTGACCGTCGGCTGCGAAACCCCTGCAAGATAGGCAATGTCAAAGCTGGTTGGCTTGTTCGAAGGCCGACGCCCCATATCCCCGTCTCTCCCGCCGCCCGGTGTGGTCCCGAAGCTGGCTTGCGCCGAGTGTATGCGTGAAGTTCGGCGCATGCAATCAGGAGTCTGCCGGCGCACGTGATCAGTGCGAACCTGCGGATATGACAGAGTTTTCTGCTAGTCGGCGTCGTTGCAAGAAAGCTTCATCTGAAACCATTTAATGCATAGTATACGTATGCCATATTCGTCATCGCCCATCCCTCCCGTAAAACCGGATTCGAACGGAAGGCCGGTTCATCGGCTCCGTGGTTCGCATCACGATACGTCGATCAGGTTTCGAGGCCGGAAATGTCCGGCTTGGGGGAGTGAGATTCAACATGGCTTTTCGCACATTCACCGCAGTTGCGGGCGCTTCGCTTGCAGCATTGACCGTGGCCCTCGCCGCCAATCCGGCAATTGCACAAGACAGCAGTGCAGAACCGCAGGCCGCACCCGAAGCTGAAGAGCCGGCAATCGTCGTCACCGGCTTTCGCGCATCGCTGGCCACAGCGGTCAACACCAAGAAAACCTCGTCGGTGATCGTGGAATCCGTTTCGGCCGAAGACATCGGCCGCTTGCCCGATGCCTCAATCGGCGAATCCATCGCACGCCTGCCGGGCCTGACCACCCAGCGCCTGTTCGGCCGCGCCAACTCCATCGCCATTCGCGGATCGAGTGCGGACCTGTCTTCCACGACGCTCAACGGTCGCCCGCAAACGTCGACAGGCGAACAGCGCAATGTCGAATTTGACCAGTTCCCTTCGGAAATCGTCAGCCGCGTGGATGTGTACAAGGCACCGCAGGCAAATCTCGTGCATCAGGGCCTTGTCGGCACGGTCGACATCAAGACGATCCGTCCGCTGGAATTCGGCAAGGGCCTGATCTCGTTCGGCGAGCGCGGCACCTACACCGATCTGGGCAAGGTCAATGCTGACAGCAACGAGTTCGGCTATCGCGCCACAGGCACTTACGTTGGCCAGTTCATGGAAGACCGCCTCGGCGTGGCGCTGTCTGCAGCCTATACCGACGAGCCGTATCAGGCGCAGGAGTTCGAGGCCTGGGGCTATGCCGATGCGCCGAATGGCACCAAGGTCATCGGGGGCATGAAGCCATTCGGCGTTTCCACCCAGCTCCAGCGGCTTGGCATTCAGGGCACCGTCCAGTTCAAGCCGGTCGACGAACTGATGCTGACGGTAGATGGCTTCTACGGCAAGTTTACCGACAAGCAGATCAAGCGCGGGGTCGAGTTTCCGCTGGCGTTCAGCCCGGCGCAACTGTCCACGGCGGGCATTAAGACCAATGGCAATCTGATCACGCAGGGCACTTTCACGGGCGTCGAAGAGGTGGTCAAGAACCACGGGTATGAGCGCAAGTCTGACATCTTTTCGGGCGGCTTCAACGCAGCCTGGACGGGTGACGATGGCTGGTCGGCGTCGTTCGATTTCGGCTATTCAAAGACCGACCGCAACGAGCTGACGCTGGAAACCAACGCCGGAACAGGTCCGGGTGCGGGCGTTGGTGCCAACGATACGCTGACTTTCGAGAGCGGTCCGACCGGCACGAAGTTCACCAGCAACACACTGGATTATGGCAACTACAACACGATTGTGCTGACCGATCCGCTGGGCTGGGGCGCAGGCGCGCCGCTTGGTTCGCAGGAAGGCTACTACAACGATCGCATCATCGACGATGAGATCAAGAGCTTCCAGATCGAAGTGGGCAAGGAACTGGAGAGCGGTTTCCTGTCAAAGCTGAGCGTCGGGACGGCCTATGTTGACCGTACCAAGGGCAAGACGCCGGTTGAATCGTTCCTGAACCTTGTCGGTGGTGCAAAGTCTCTCACGGTGCCGGAAAAGTATCGCACTGGTGCAACCGATCTGGGCTTCATCGGCGTCGGCCCGATCATCGGCTACGATCCGTTCGCGATGCTGGCGGACGGCGTCTACGTGCTCACACCGAACACCAGCAAGGACGTTCCGGCGAAGGCCTACTCGGTGACCGAGCGTGTCATGTCGATCTACCTGAAGGGCGATCTCAAGGCCGCCTTTGGCGCGGTGGAGATGGACGGCAACATCGGCTTGCTGGCGCAGAACACCGAACAGAAATCGCGCGGTTTCCAGAACCTCGCCGCGGCCAGTCTGGTGCCGGTGACGCGTGGCGCGCGATACTGGGACTTCCTGCCGAGCATGAATCTGAACTTCCGTCTGCCGGGCGACTGGGTTGTGCGCGTTGCCGCTGCCCGCGAAATTCAGCGTCCTCGCTTCGAGGACATGAAAGTCAGCCTTGATTACAGCTACAACGTCAACAGCGGCGTCATCACCGGCAATGGCGGCAACCCGCAGCTCGAACCCTATCGCGCTTGGGCGGCTGACCTGAACATCGAGAAGTACTTCGGCAGCAAGGGCTATGTCGGGGTGCAGATGTTCTACAAGAAGCTCGACAACTACATCTACCGCGATGTCGTGCCGTTCGATTACAGTGGCCTGCCTGTCGTTGCACCCGTGCCGATCACCAATTTCGTGGGCACGATCACCACGGCGGTAAATGGCAGCGGCGGCGAGCTCTATGGCGTCAAACGGCAGGCACCCTGCCGTTTGACGTGATCACGCCCGCATTTGAAGGCTTCGGCTTCACCGGCGGCCTTGGCTATACCAAGACCTCGATCAAGCCGGGACCAAACGCCCAGTCGATGGACCTGCCGGACTATTCACGCTGGGTGGGATCGGGCACGCTGTTCTTCGAAAAGGGCGGGTTCAATGCGCGCGCTTCTGCCCGCTATCGCTCGTCCTTCCAGGGCATCTTCGTCGGCTTCGGTGGAGAACGTGAGCTTCGCCGCGCGCTGAAGGAAACCATCGTTGATGCGCAGATCGGCTATGATTTTCAGGCCAGCAGCCCGCTCAACGGTCTGTCACTGTTCCTGCAGGGCCAGAACCTGACAGACGAACCGTTCGTCTCGGTCGATAACGGTGCGCCGTTGCAGATCCGCAACTATCAGACCTATGGCCGCCGTTTCATGGCCGGGTTCAACTACAAGTTCTGAATGTTCCCTCGGAGGGGGCGGCCTCATCCCGCTCCCTCCACCCTGCTTGCGCGGTATTGCAACGCAATGCAGTGTAAGGTGCGCTCTGACCGTGGAAGGGTTCCAGCCCGTGCGTAAATTTGTTGCCGCATCTCTGCTGGCGTTTTGCGCAGCCCATCCGGCGCTGGCCGATGTTCCGCTCACCGAAGTCCGGGCGCGTCCAGCGGCGGGAGAGACGATCTACTTCCTCCTCCCCGACCGTTTCGAGAATGGCGATACGGCGAATGACACGGGCGGGCTGAAAGGGGATCGTTACAGCACCGGGTTCGATCCTGCGGCCAAGGGCTTCTACCACGGCGGCGACCTGGCGGGGCTGATGTCCCGGCTCGACTATTTGCAGGGCCTAGGCGCAACCGCAATCTGGGTGGCACCGGTATTCAAGAACAAGCCGGTGCAGGGCCTTCCGGGGCAGGAGAGCGCCGGGTATCACGGATATTGGGTCACAGACTTCACCCGCGTCGATCCGCATTTCGGGACCAATGCCGAATTCAAGACTCTGGTCGATGCGGCCCACGCGCGCGGCATGAAGGTCTATATGGACATCATCGCCAACCACACGGCGGATGTGATCCAGTACAAGAGCGGCCAGTACACCTACCGCGACCGCGCAAACTGGCCCTATTCGCGCAAGGGTGGCCTTGATGGCCCGGCGATCAATCCCGGTTTCGCAGGCGACGAGGATTCCAGCGAGGCGAACTTTGCCCGGCTGACTGATCCGGCCGCCGCCTATGAACCGTTCGTCCCCGAGGCTGAGCGCAACGCCAAGACGCCCGCGTGGCTCAACGATCCGCTGCTGTATCACAACCGGGGAGACACCACTTTCCGGGGTGAAAACAGCCGGTTCGGCGACTTTGCAGGGCTGGATGACCTTTTCACCGAACACCCACGCGTTCGCAGCGGGATGATCGAGATTTATGCCGACTGGATCAACCGGTTCGGCATAGACGGCTACCGCATCGACACCGCCAAGCATGTCGATCCCGGCTTCTGGCAGGCCTTCATTCCGGCTATGCAAGCCACAGCCAAACAGTCGGGTATCCCAAACTTCGCGATCTTTGGCGAGGTGGCGCACGATGGCCCCGACCCGGGCACCATCGCGCGATATACCCGGCGCGACGGCTATCCGGCGGTGCTGGACTTCGCATTCCAGGGAGCGGTGCGGGCAGTTGTGGCGCAAGGGAAGGGCACTGAAGTTCTTGCCGATACCTTCGATGGCGACGTCCTTTACGAGGGCGGTGAACCAGCCGCGCTTGCCATGCCGACGTTCCTTGGCAATCACGACATGGGCCGCTTTGCTATGCTGGTGCGCAAGGACCGGCCCGGAATATCCGACGCCGAAGTGCTCGCGCGGGTGAGCCTCGCCCACGCCATGCTGCTGACCTTACGAGGATCGCCGGTGATCTATTCGGGCGACGAGCAGGGCTTTACCGGTGACGGCAACGATCAGGATGCGCGTGAGGATATGTTCCCGAGCCGCACCGCCAGCTACAACGACAACGCGCTTTTGGGCACCAATGCGACAACCGCTGCGAGCAACTTCGATACCGCGCATCCGCTCTATCGCCTGATCTCCACGCTGGCCAAGCTGCGCCGGGATCATCCTGCCATCGCGCGCGGGCGGCAGGTTACGCGGACGTATTCAGAGGTACCGGGGTTGTTTTCCGTATCCCGTTTTGACCCTGTCAGCGGTAGGGAATACCTGATTGCCTTCAACACTTCTGAACAGCACCTAACTGCACCTAGCGTGCTCCAAGCGACCGCAACAAGCCTTGAAAGCCTTTATGGACAATGCCCTGCGCACGTAACAGCACCCGGTTCGGTCATGCTTGAAATTCCCGCTTTCGGCAGCGTGGTCTGCCGTGTCACTCCCTCCCCGGAAACCCCCGTTCGATGAAATTGACCGACGCGCTCCAAACCGATCCCGAAACACAAAACGCTGTGCCGTGGTGGCGCGGTGCGGCGATTTATCAAATCTACCCACGCAGCTTCTGCGATTCCAACGGCGATGGCATCGGCGATCTTCCGGGCATCACCTCGCGGCTCGAACACGTCGCGCGGCTTGGCGTCGATGCGATCTGGGTATCGCCCTTCTTCACCTCACCGATGCGTGATTTTGGCTACGACGTGGCGGACTATTGCGGCGTCGATCCGATCTTCGGTACGCTGGAAGATTTCGACGCGATGGTCGCCCGGGCGCATGAGTTGGGGCTGAAAGTCACCATCGATCAAGTCTATGCGCACACATCGGATTTGCACGCATGGTTTCAGGAAAGCAGGCAGGACCGCACCAATGCCAAGGCGGACTGGTATGTCTGGGCCGATCCGAAGCCCGATGGTTCGCCGCCATCAAACTGGCAGTCGGTGTTCGGCGGGCCAGCGTGGACGTGGGATGCGCGGCGGCGGAAGTATTATCTGCACAACTTCCTTTCCAGCCAGCCGCAGGTGAACGCACACAATCCGGAAGTTCAGGAAGCGCTGCTGGGCGTGATGCGCTTCTGGCTGGACCGGGGTGTGGACGGGTTCCGGCTGGATGCGCTGAACTTCCTGATGCACGATCCGACGATACGCGACAATCCGCCCGCGCCCGACGATGGGCGCCGCAAGACGCGGCCGTTTGATTTTCAACTCAAGATCTACAACCAGTCACACCCCGACATCATCGGGTTCATCCAGCGGGTGCGCGCGCTGTGCGATGAATACGGTGCGGTGTTTACCGTGGCGGAGGTTGGCGGCGATCTGGCCGAGACGGAGATGAAGGCGTTCACGGCTGGCGAGCAGCACCTGAACAGCGCCTATGGCTTTGATTTCCTTTATGCGGACAAGCTCACGCCGAAGTTCGTTGAGCAAGCGGTGGCCAAGTGGCCTGATGAGCCGGGGATTGGCTGGCCTAGCTGGGCTTTCGAAAACCACGATGCGCCGCGCGCAATTTCGCGCTGGTGCGAGCCTGAGCATCGCGAGGCGTTCGGACGCCTGAAGGCGATGCTGTTTGCATCGCTCCGGGGTAATATCATCGTCTATCAGGGCGAGGAACTGGGCCTAACGCAAGTGGATATCCCTTTCGAGCAGTTGCAAGACCCGGAGGCTATTGCCAACTGGCCGCTGACACTTTCGCGCGATGGTGCGCGCACACCGATGCCGTGGATGGTGCAATCGGGCGAGGGGGGCTTCACCGTGGGCGTGCCGTGGCTGCCTGTGGGTGAGGACAACCTTGGCCGAGCGGTTGACCGGCAGGAAGCCGACGCGGATTCGCTGCTGAACCTGACCACCGCCCTGTTGCGTATGCGGCGCGAGCATCCCGCTTTGCGCCTTGGCACCTTCGAAGTGCTTCATGCAGACGAATGCCTACTTGCCATCCGGCGCGTTTCCGGTCAGCAATCGATTGCAGGATTGTTCAACCTGTCCTCCGTCCCGGTAGCATCGCCACAAGGTCTGGTGCGGGACGGCAAGCAACTTGCGTCGGTCAACGGCGCGAACGGGGAGCAGCTTCCGCCATTTGGCGCGCTGCTGATCGAAGAGAGGATCTGATGCGGTACAATGTGGCTTGTGCAGCGCCGCTGGCGCTGACCCTTTCGTGCGCCTTCGTGAGGCCCGCTTTTGCCGAAACGGTAACGGCAGCGTCGCCCGATGGCTCGATTGTCCTGTCGGTCACGACCGACACTGACGGACACCCGCTCTATAGCGTGACGCGCAAGGGCAAGTTGCTCATCGGATCGTCGATGCTGGGCTTCATCACCAGCGATGGTCCGACCATGCAGCGCGGGCAGAAGATTGTGGGCAGCGAGACCGCATCTGGCAAGGAAACGTGGGAGCAGCCGTGGGGTGAGCGGCGGTTCGTGACGGACAACCACAACGAGTTGCTCGTGCGGTTTGAACAGTCCGCGGATTGGGGCAGCCGCCGCATGAACGTGCGGTTCCGCCTGTTCAACGACGGCGTGGGCTTCCGTTATGAAATGCCGGAACAGCCCGCGATGAAGGTGATGAAGATTGCCGACGAACTGACCGAGTTCAACGTGGGCCAGAATGGCACCGCATGGTGGATTCCGGGCGGCGAATGGAACCGTTATGAGCAGGTCTATCAGCAGACGGCGATTGATGGCGTTTCGACTGCGCATACCCCGATTACGATGAAGCTGGAGGATGGCACGCACCTGTCGTTCCATGAGGCTGCATTGGTTGATTATTCCGCGATGTGGTTCAAGCGCCAGACCGGCACATCGTTCCGCGCAACCCTTTCGCCTTCTGGCAGTGGCCCGAAAGTGACGCGTGCGCTGCCGTTCAACACGCCGTGGCGCACGGTGCGGATTGCTGATGGCGCGAAAGGCATTGTCGAGAACGATCTTGAATTGAACCTCAACGAGCCGAACAAGATCGGTGATGTTTCTTACTTCAAGCCGATGAAATATATCGGCATCTGGTGGGGCATGATCCGGGGCGATTGGTCATGGGCCGAAGGTCCAAACCACGGTGCAACCACCGCACGAACCAAGCAGTACATCGATTTCGCAGCAAAGCATGGCTTCGGCGGGGTGCTGGTCGAAGGTTGGGACAAGGGCTGGAACGGCACGT
Source organism: Novosphingobium sp. (assembly GCF_030696665.1). Taxonomy (GTDB): domain Bacteria; phylum Pseudomonadota; class Alphaproteobacteria; order Sphingomonadales; family Sphingomonadaceae; genus Novosphingobium. The sequence goes on along the minus strand of NZ_JAUYRV010000046.1, from coordinate 121,590 downwards.
GGTTCGGCAGTGGCAAGGACTTCAGCTATACGCAGGCAACCCCCGACTTCGATCTGGAAGCTGTGACGCGATATGGCGCAAAGAAGGGCGTCATGCTGATCGGCCATCACGAAACCGGCGGCAACATCGCGAATTACGAAGCCCAGCTTGAAGATGCGATGAAGCTGTATGACCGGCTCGGCGTACGCGCGGTGAAGACTGGCTATGTGGCTGACGCGGGCGGCATTCTGGCCCCCGGTGACACACCCGGCGCGTATCGGATGGAATTCCACGACGGCCAGCGCGCGGTTCAGCACCATCTGAAAGTCGTGCAGACGGCGGCGAAGTATCGCATCGCAATTAACGCCCATGAACCGGTGAAGGACACGGGGCTGCGCCGCACCTATCCCAACTGGATCGACCGTGAAGGCGCGCGCGGCATGGAATACAACGCGTGGGGCCAGTTCGCCAATGGGCCGGACCATGAGCCGACGCTGGTCTATACGCGGATGCTGTCCGGCCCGATGGACTACACGCCGGGTATCCTGAGCCTTGAAGGCGCGAACAAGGTGCCGCTGGCATCCACGCTTTCCAAGCAGCTCGGCCTCTATCTGGCGCTCTATTCCCCGATCCAGATGGCGGCTGATTTTGTCGAGAGCCTTGAGGCGCACCCGAAGGAACTGGCCTTTATCAAGCAAGTCCCGGCAGACTGGTCGGAAAGCCACCTCATTGCGGGTGAGGTGGGCGACTACGCAATTTTCGCGCGCAAGGATCGCAACAGCGAAGACTGGTATGTTGGCGGGGTCAACGACGCGACGGCGCGTGACGTTGCACTGGCGCTTGATTTCCTCGACGCAGGCAAGACGTACACTGCCACAATCTGGAAGGATGGCGAGGGTGCCACATATGCAACTGATGCCCGCCACCGCATCGCGTACGCCACGCTGAAAGTCAGGAAAGGTGATGTATTCCCGGCATGGTTGGCCCCCGGCGGCGGCCTTGCTGTGCGGTTGCAGCCTGCAAAGTAAGCCGGAAATGGATTGACGGGATTGCGGTCGGCGATGGTGCAATGCACAACCATCACCGGCCGTAACGCCGCGCATAGCTATCCTGCATACTTATGCGTGCTGAACGGTGTTCCTTTAGGGTCTAGGGCGGTGCCGCAAGGTGATCGTAAGCCGTCCATCTACGGCCCGCAACACCAACGGGAGAATTGCGTCGATGATCGAAACCAGCTGCTCGGCCTTGCTGCTGTTCGGCGCGACCGGGGATCTTTCCCGCCGCATGCTGTTGCCTTCGCTGTACGCGTTACATGAAGATGAGCTGATTTCCCCCGATCTGCGTATCGTCGGCACCGCCCGGTCCGAACACAACGATGACGAATTCCGGGAATTTGCGCGCAATGCCCTTGCCGAGTTCCTGCCTGAAGACCGCAAGGACGAAGCCAAACTGGCAAGCTTCCTTGATCGGCTTGAATATCAGACGCTGGACGCGTCAAACGTGGATGGCTTTGGCGATCTGGCGAAGAAGCTGGGCGATACGTCGTGCGGCCTCTCGATCTTCCTGTCCACCGCGCCGTTCCTGTTTGAACCCACCATCGAAGGGCTGAAGCGCGCCGGTCTTGCCCACACCAACGTGCGGATCGGGCTTGAAAAGCCGCTGGGCAACGATCTTGCCTCGTCCACCCGCATCAACGATGCAGTGGCTGCAGCCTTTGCCGAGGAACAGATTTTCCGCATCGACCATTACCTTGGCAAGGAGACGGTCCAGAACCTTATGGCCCTGCGCTTTGCCAACATGATGTTCGAACCGCTGTGGAATGCGGGCGGGATCGATCACGTGCAGATTACGGTGAGCGAAACTGTGGGCCTTGAAGGGCGCAAGGGGTTTTACGACGATACCGGCGCGATGCGTGACATGGTGCAGAACCACATGCTGCAATTGCTGGCGCTGACGGCGATGGAGCCGCCCGCGAACCTTGATGCCACGTCGATCCGTGACGAAAAGGTCAAGGTGCTGCGTGCGCTTCGTCCTGCGAAGGCCGAGGAAATGGTGCGCGGACAGTATCGCACTGGCGCGGTCAAAGGCACATCCGTTACCGGCTATCAGGAAGATCTGGGCGAGGCTTCGGACACCGAGACGTTCGTTGCGATCAAGGCGCATGTCGACAACTGGCGCTGGACCGGGGTGCCGTTCTATCTGCGCACCGGCAAGCGGCTGAGCGAGCGGCGCAGCGAAATCGTCGTCGAGTTCAAGCAGGTGCCGCATAATGTGTTTTCCGAGCGTGGCGGGCGTTTGCGCGCCAACCGCCTCGTCATCCGGCTCCAGCCTGAGGAATACGTGCGGTTGCAGGTTATGGCCAAGGAGCCGGGGCTGGACCGTGGCGGGATCGTGCTGCGCGAAGTGAACCTCGACCTTTCGCTGACCACCGCATTTGCCAAGGCGCGCCGCCGGATCGCCTATGAACGTCTGCTGCTTGACCTGATCGAGGGGGAGCAGACGCTGTTCGTGCGGCGTGACGAGGTGGAAGCGCAGTGGAAATGGGTCGATGCGATCCGCAAGGTCTGGGCCGATACCGGCATGGAAGCCAAGCCCTATGCCGCTGGCAGCTGGGGACCGAATGCCGGCATCGCGCTGACCGAGCGCGATGGAAGGAGCTGGAATGACTGAACCTGTGCCAGTTGCGGTTGAATGGGCTGAGCCGGGCGATGCGGCGGCGGTGGCGGATCATATCGCCCGCGTCGTTGCCGCGCCGGGGCATAAGCGGATTGCCTTTACCGGCGGTTCCACGCCGATCAAGGTGCTGGCGCTGCTGAAGGATCGCCCGCTGGACTGGGCGAGCGTGACCATTGCGCTGACCGATGATCGCCGCGTTCCTGACGATCATGCTGCCAGCAATTTCGGCAAGATTCATGGGGCGCTGGGATCATCGGGCGCGGCGTTTGAACGGCTTGAGGAAGGCGCAGACGTTGCGCCTTTCGATCTGGTCTGGCTGGGTATGGGGGAGGATGGGCACGTTGCATCACTGTTCCCCGAAATGACGGCGCACGTCCGCCCCGGTCCGACGGTGATTGCAACCACGCCGATCCCGCTGCCGCCCGAAGCGCCGTTTGACCGGCTGACGCTCAACGCAAAGGCGCTCAAGGCGACGAAGGAGATCATCCTCGTTGTCACAGGCACTTCGAAGAAGGCGCTGATCGAGCGCGCGATTAACGGGGACGACCGTTACCCGGTTACCGATTTCCTGCGCGGATATGGCCCGCCCGTCACTATTTACTGGAGCGAATGATGCCGCTGAACCCCACTGTCGAGCGCGTCACCCAACGCATCATCGAGCGTTCGCGCAACACGCGCGCCGCCTATATCGATCTGATCGAGCGATCGCGCGCGCAGGGGTTGAACCGGCCGCAGTTGTCTTGCGGAAACCTTGCGCATGGCTTTGCCGCATCGGGTGATGACAAGGCGCTGATCAAATCGGGCAGGGCGATGAATATTGGCATCGTCACCGCTTATAACGACATGCTTTCGGCGCATCAGCCCTATGGCCGCTACCCCGAGCAGATCAAGATTTTCGCGCGTGAAGTGGGCGCGACGGCCCAGGTGGCGGGCGGCGTTCCGGCGATGTGCGACGGCGTGACGCAAGGGCAGGATTCGATGGAACTGTCGCTGTTCAGCCGCGACAACATTGCGATGGCCGCCGTTGTGGGCCTCAGCCATGCGATGTTCGAAGGCGCGCTGTTGCTGGGCATTTGTGACAAGATCGTGCCGGGGCTGCTGATCGGATCACTGCGCTTCGGTCACCTGCCGACGATCCTTGTGCCTGCAGGCCCGATGCCTAGCGGGCTGCCTAACAAGGAAAAGGTCCGCATTCGCCAGCTTTACGCCGAGGGCAAGATTGGGCGGGACGAACTGCTGGAAAGCGAGAGCGCCAGCTATCATTCGGCGGGCACCTGCACGTTCTATGGCACGGCCAATTCCAACCAGATGATGATGGAAATGATGGGCCTGCACATGCCCGGCTCCAGCTTCGTCCAGCCCGGACAGAAGCTGCGGCAGGAACTGACGCGCGCGGCGACGCACCGGGTGGCGCAGATCGGATGGGACGGGGATGACTACCGCCCGCTCGGTCGCTGCGTCGACGAGAAAGCCATCGTCAATGCCATTGTCGGCCTGCTGGCGACGGGTGGATCGACCAATCATGTGATCCACCTGCCCGCCATTGCGCGCGCTGCCGGTATCCAGATCGACTGGGACGATATGGATGACCTGAGCCGCGTCGTGCCGCTGGTCGCCAGCGTCTATCCCAACGGGGCAGGCGATGTGAACGCCTTCGCGGCGGCGGGCGGCATGCCCTATGTGATCCGCGAACTGATCGGTGCAGGGTTGGCCCATGCCGATATCATGACGGTCTACGGCAAGTCTTTGGACGAAGGCGCGCAGGAGCCGGTGATGGACGGCGATGCGTTGGCGTGGGAGCCTGCGCCGGAAGTCTCGGCCGATGAAGCACTGCTGCGCCCGGTTGCCGCGCCGTTTCAGCCCGAAGGCGGTTTCCGCTTGCTTCGCGGCAATCTGGGGCGTGGGACGATCAAGGTCAGCGCCGTGGATCCATCGCGGTGGACGATCGAGGCACCGTGCCGGGTGTTTGAAGACCAGAACTCGGTACTGGCCGCATTCAAGGCGGGCGAGTTGGAGAAGGACGTCGTCGTTGTTGTCCGGTTCCAGGGTCCGGCGGCGAATGGCATGCCAGAACTGCACAAGCTGACCCCGCCGCTTGGCGTGCTGCAGGATCGCGGATTCAAGGTGGCGCTGGTGACCGATGGCCGCATGTCGGGCGCTTCGGGCAAGGTTCCGGCCGCCATCCACGTCTCGCCGGAAGCCAAGCTTGGCGGCGCGCTGGCCAAGTTGCGCGATGGCGATGTGGTGAGGGTTTGCGCCACGACCGGGGAACTGACCGCGCTGGTGGCTGAAGCAGAATGGAACAGCCGCACCGATTCTGTTGCGCCCCCTGCCGCCATTGGCGTAGGGCGCGAAATCTTCGCACTGATGCGGGACCATTCGGACCCGGCGGAGCGGGGTGGTTCGGCAATGCTGGCGGCGGCAGGTCTCTGATCCGCTTGGCCTGAGCAAGAACAATTCGGGGGATGGGATGCAGGTTGTTGCGGTCGATATCGGAGGCACGCACGCGCGCTTTGCGATTGCAGAGGTCGAAGCCGGGCGCGTGCTTTCGCTGGGCGAGGCGGTAACGCTGAAGACGGCTGAACATGGCTCGTTCCAACTGGCATGGGAAGCGTTCGGCCAGACGCAGGGTGCTGCGCTGCCAAAGGCTGCTGCTATCGCTGTCGCGGGACCGGTTGGCGGTGAGGTAATCAAGTTCACCAACAACCCGTGGATCATCCGCCCGGGCTTGATCCCCGAAAAGCTGGGCGCGGAACAGTATGTTGTGGTCAACGACTTCGCTGCGGTTGCCCACGCGGTGGCGCAGGCTGATGCAGACCACTTTCTGCATCTTTCAGGCCCGGACGAAGCCTTGCCTGAGCGCGGCGTTGTCAGCGTTGTCGGACCAGGCACGGGGCTTGGCGTCGCGCAACTCTGGCTTGATCCTGCGGGCTATCGCGTGGTTCCGACCGAAGGCGGGCACATCGATTTTGCTCCGCTCGATTCCATTGAGGACGCAATTTTGGCGGGCCTGCGCAAGCGGCATCGCCGGGTCTCAGTTGAACGGGTGGTTGCAGGGCCGGGCATTGTCGACATCTACGAAGCGCTGGCGCACCTGCAGCACCGCCCATTCACACAGCGCACCGACCGTGAGCTGTGGGAGCTTGGCACATCGGGCACGGACAGCCTTGCCGCAGCGGCAGTAGACAGGTTCTGCTTGTCACTTGGTAGCGTGGCGGGCGATCTTGCGCTGGCCCACGGTGCGACCGGCGTCGTCATGGCGGGCGGACTTGGCTTGCGGATCAAGGACACGTTGTCGCGTTCAGGCTTTTCGGATCGGTTTAGGGCCAAGGGGCGGTTTGAAGGGCTGATGGCTGCCATACCCGTAAAACTGATCACCCACCCGCAGCCCGGCCTGTTCGGCGCTGCCGCCGCTTTTGCGCAGGCGCACGCCAACTGACAATTGTGCCTGTTGGCAAGTTGTCATCTGACGAGCAGCGATCCGTATGTGATTCAGGTACAACTTAATCGGCCAATTAAATTTTGGTGGATTCGTTGTGCTGAGGCGGTATGCCTTATGCAGACGCGCTGAGCGCAGACGGCCGAGAGAGAGGGTTCCCACATGGACTATGAGACCATTCGCGTTGAACGTATCGGCGATGTTCTGAAGATTGTGCTCAACCGGCCAGAACGGCTCAATGCCTGCCCGCCGAACATGGCGCTGGAACTGGCAACTGCCCTGACCGATCTTGCCGGTGCGCGCGCTGTGCTGATCACCGGTGAAGGCCGCGCGTTCTGTTCGGGCGCTGATCTGGCAGCGAGGGGAGACCGTTCAATTGCCGGTGGCCGAGGCGCTTACACTGCGCTTACACAAGCGTATAACCCGCTGATGCTGACGCTTTCGCGCTTGTCGGTACCGGTTGTCACAGCCGTCAACGGACCGGCAGCTGGCGTTGGATGTTCAATTGCGCTGGCGGCCGATTTCGTCGTTGCTGGGCGGAGCGCATATTTCCTTCAAGCCTTCGTCAATATCGGCCTGGTGCCTGATGGTGGTGCATCGTGGATGCTGGCGCGCCTGATCGGCAAGGCCCGCGCAACGCAGATGATGATGCTGGGCGAAAAGATCGGCGCGGAAAAGGCAGAGACTTGGGGGCTTATCTATAAGGCCGTGGACGACGCAGCCCTACAGGACGAAGCGATGGCGCTGGCCACACGGCTTGCGGCCGGACCGACCGTCGCACTGGGCACAATGCGCCAGAATCTCGCCAAGGCGCTTGAGGCGGATTACGCCAGTGCCCTGCTGGTCGAAGCCGAAGGCCAATGGCAGGCGGGCGATAGCGCGGACGCCGGCGAAGGCGGAAAGGCGTTTCTTGAAAAACGGAAGCCTGCCTTCACGGGCAAGTAGCCCTACCGGCGGTGCGCGGCTTAAACGCGCGCCGCCCTCATCTCAGCGTGTCATTTCGTCGTCGAGGAACGCCGCGACTTCGTTGAGGTCGACATCCTTGGCGAGGAACGTCTCGCCAATTCCACGCATCAGCAAAAAGGGCAGGGTGCCCGCATCCATCTTCTTGTCATGAAGCATGTGGCCGGCCAGCCGACGGCCGTTGCAGTCCAGCCCCAATGCCTTGATCGAAGCGGGTAAGCCGATGCCGCCGATATGCGCGCCAATCCGCGCAGCGTCTTGACCAGACATCAAGCCTTGCCGCGCCGAAAAACGCGCCGCCAGCACCATGCCCAAGCCGACGCCTTCACCGTGCAGCAGACGGTCGGAGAAACCAGTCTCCGCCTCCAGTGCATGGCCAAAGGTGTGTCCAAGATTCAGCAATGCGCGGATGCCGGCAGTTTCCTTTTCGTCCGCTGCAACTATCCGCGCCTTGGCTGCCACGCTTTTCGCGATTGCTGTTTCGCGAGCCGACGAATCGCCGGCCAGCAGTTTGGCACCATTGGCTTCGCACCATTCAAAAAACGGCGCGTCATCGATCAATCCGTACTTGATCACCTCGGCGTAGCCCGCGCGCGTATCGCGCAGAGGCAGTGTATCCAATGCCAGCGGATCGGCCAGGACCAGCGCCGGTTGGTGGAATGCGCCGACGAGGTTTTTGCCCGCAGCCGTGTTGATTGCGGTTTTTCCGCCGACGCTTGAATCGACCTGCGCCAGCAAAGTCGTCGGGATCTGGATGAAGCCGCAGCCGCGCTTGACCATCGAGGCTGCAAAGCCGGTCAGGTCTCCGATTACCCCACCGCCCAAAGCGATTATGTTGTCCTTGCGTTCAACTTCCTGCGCCAGCAACCAGTCTACCACCCGCGCAAGCTGTTCCCAACTCTTGGTGCCTTCGCCAGCGGGCAGGATCAGCCAATCGCTGGCCACGCCGACTGCAGAAAACGACGCTTCAACCTTTTGGCGCCATGATGCTGCTACGTTTTCGTCGGTCACTATGGCAACGCGGTCCTTGCGCAGGAAAGGACGGCAATGTTCACCTGCCCGTTCCAGCAGGCCCGTTTCGATTCGCACGTCGTAGGGCGCGCCAGCGATGGCGACGGGGATTACAGCCATTGATCGATTGCTTTCAGGATCTTGTTTGCAGTCACGTGGTGCGGCTGTACCCCGCTGACCACGTGGATCGGGGCTTGAGAATAGAACGGCGCGCGCTCATCCTTGAGCCGAGCCAGAATTTCGCGTGGATCTCCGGTTCTCAGCAAGGGGCGATTGTCCTTCCGGCCAACGCGCTCGATCAGTGTATCGACATCACAATCGAGCCAGATGGCGATGCCTTTGTCGAGCAACAGCGTGCGTGTTCCTTCATCGCAGAAAGCGCCTCCACCCGTAGACAAGACCTTGCGGTCGGTGTGGCGTCCGCTCCCAACAAGCCGCGCAATCACTCGGCGCTCGCCATCGCGAAAATAAGGCTCGCCATATGTTTCGAAAATTTCGGGAATGGGCATATGCGCGGCGCGTTCGATTTCCTCGTCAGCGTCGACAAAAGGCAGATGCAGCATCGCCGCCAGCTTTCGGCCAACGGTGGTCTTGCCCACACCCATCATGCCGACCAAAACCAACGGCCGATCAATCCGGCGCGCGATACGGCCGATTTCCGATAAGCTGAGGAAGGCCGTATCTTGTTCCATTGCCGCGCCGCCTATACTTGCGCTAGTGCCGGTTGCAAGTATCGCCTGAAGTGTCGCAACCGCCGGGCGTGGCCTGGCCGCAAACCGGATGCGCGTAAATGAAGAAGCTTGCCGTGGTCGGCGCAATCGCACTGATCGCAATTCTGTCAGTAGCATGGGTTAAGGGTGGGGCGCAGCCAATGCAGTGGATCGAACAGCCGGTAACGCCGGGAACTGCGCCTGCTGGAGCCTCTCGATGATTCGTAAACGCTTCCTCTGGTTGGGCGGTGCGGCTGCGTTGGCAGCAGTGTCGGGCACATTGTTGGCGCAGGAATCGCTGCTGCCCCCGGGTTTTGATAATCCCGCACCGCAAGCACGGCCTGCGCCGCAACGTAGCAACGCACCTTCTCGCGCTCCTGCTCCTGCGCCGCGCGCTACAACCAGCACAGCACAACCGGTTGCAAGCCAAAGTGCAGCGTCTGCCGCACCCGGTGTGACAACGACTTCGACCCCGGTGGTCCAACCCTTGCCGGTCGGCAGTTCTACTCGTTCAGTTGGTGGTGGAGGCCTGAGCGACGAGGCGCTGCTCAACTCTATCGATCCTGCGCTCCTTGCCAAGCTTATCGAATCCGCCCGCCCGAAGTCGGACATTCCTGCGGCCGGGCAGCGCAGCCTTGCCCGCGTTGGTGTGATTGACGAGAGTGATGGCGGTTTTCCCGCGCTATCGACTTACTATCTCAACGGTGCATTCGTCGAAGGTATGGTCGGCAAGATGCGTGGGCGTTTCGTCTCGCGCTGGGGTCACATCCTTGCACGGCGGGTGCTGGCAAGCCGGCTTGCGACGCCCGTTGGCATGAACGGGGCTGAGTGGGCAGCGATGCGGGCGCAATTGCTGCTGCGCATGGGCGAAGCGGACGCAGCGCGCGCTATGGTCCAGTCGGTCGACAGCGGGAATTTTACACCGGGGCTTGAAGACGCGGCGCTGGCAAGCTTTATCGCGACGGCCGATCCCGTTGGTCTGTGTCCCATTACCGCGCTCACAGCGGCGGGGCGGCCCGGCAACGACTGGGATCTTGTTCGTGCGATATGTTCGGCTTTTGCCAACGAAGGCTCGAACGCGATGTCGCAGCTTGATCGTGCCATGCGGCAGGGCAAAGGTCGCAAGATCGACATTCTGCTGGCCCAGAAATTCGCTGGCGCTGCCACCAACGTGCGCCGCGCGGTAAAGATCGAGTGGGAAGACGTCGACGCGTTGACCCCGTGGACGATCGGCCTGTCCTTTGCCACCGGCGTTGAACCGCCTCAGGCTCTGCGGGACAAGGCTGGTTCAAATTACGCTGTGCTGGCGCAGCGCGCGCCGATGCTACCGCTGAAATCACGCGCGCTAGCTGCCGATGTCGCGGCCGCGCGCGGATTGATGTCTGCACGCGCGATGATTGATCTTTACAGCGAGGTTTACGCAGAGCGTGAAGGCGGCAACGATCAGCCAGACCAATGGTCAGGCAGGGCAGAAACCTTGCGCAAAGCTTATGTTGCAGGGGAGCAGGCTGAGCGTCTTGAGGCGATCCGGACGCTGTGGGGTGATGGTAGCGACCCGGATCGCGCGTTTTCCGGCCTTGTTCTGACCTCGCATGCGGCAGCGCGGGTGCTTCCGAGTGATGGGATCGCGGATAGTGCAGCGCCGCTGATTGCATCCATGCTGACCGCAGGGCTTGATCGCAACGCGCTGAAATGGGCACCGTTCTGTCCCATTGGCAGCGAAGCGTGGGGCCTGCTGGTTCTCGCAAATCCCGGCCGGTCCAATCAGGTCAACAGCGAAGGCCTCAACGCCTTTGCATCCGACGACGATTCAGAAGCATCGTTGCGGTCGCAGTTCCTGTTGGCCGGCCTGATGGGACTTGAGCGTGTCGATCAGGCCGCAGCGCGCAACTTTGCCGGGAAGTTCGATCTCGATCTTGCACGGAAAACGCGGTGGAGCAGCGCGATTGAAAATGCGGCAGCGTCCAATAATCAGGCGCTTGTGGCTTTGCTTGCGGCGTTCGGTATGCAGGGTGAACGTTGGGACCGGATGACCCCGCTGCACCTTTACCACATCGTGTCGGCGCTCCATCGGGTGGGGCTGGATGGTGAGGCCCGGATGATTGCTGCCGAAGCCGTCTCGCGCGTTTGATCCGGTGAAGGCCAAAGCCGAAGCTGAGGTTGAAAGCTTTCTGGCGATGCTGGCAGCACAGCGCGGGGCTGCGGCAAATACGCTTGCTGCCTATCGGCGAGACTTGGTTGGTGCGGCAGAGGTGATCGGTCCGCTGGCAGCGGCGACGCGTGCCGACATCACGCACCTTGGCGAGGCGTGGATTGATCTTGCGCCTTCATCGCTGGCCCGAAAGGCGTCGGCACTGCGGCAGTTTTACGGATTTCTGGTGGATGAGGGGATCCGGGCGGACGATCCTTCGCCCGCCTTGCCGCGTCCGCGTCTGCACCGCCCACTACCCCGGTTGCTGGGGCATGAGGAAATTGCAGCGCTTTTCCGCGCGGCTGAGGACGATGCAGCAGGCGGCACGCCTGAAGGGCTGCGCATGCTGGCGTTCCTCGAACTGCTCTATGGGTCAGGTCTGCGCGCAACCGAACTGGTCGCGCTGCCGCTGGCATCCGTCCCGCGCGACGCGCCTTTCCTGACGATTGTGGGCAAAGGCAGCGTGCAGCGCATGGTGCCGATTTCTGGACGGGCGGCCCGCGCGCTTGCGGATTGGCTGGTTGCCAGAGGGAAGGGGGGCCGCTTCGTCTTTCCATCGCCGCGCGGCGGGCACCTGTCGCGCGTGCGGCTGTTCCAGTTATTGCGCGATCTGGCACTGAGGGCCGGGCTTGATCCCGAAAAGGTCAGTCCGCATGTGCTTCGACATGCCTTTGCCACGCATCTGCTTGAGGGTGGCGCCGACCTGCGCGTGCTGCAGACGCTGCTGGGCCATGCCGATATTGCGACGACGCAGATCTATACGCACGTCGATTCGGCCCGCCTTGTTACACTCGTCAACCAGCGCCACCCGTTAGCGCGTGGCTGAGCGATTGCCCGGGAGTTGACCAAATCGACGCTCGCGCCTAGCGGAAGGGCCATGATTTCCTATCTCGAGTTCGAAAAGCCGGTCGCCGCGCTCGAAGCCCGCATTGCCGAACTGCGCGAGACAGCGCAGGGCGGCGATATCGACATCACGTCCGAGATCCGGCGGCTTGAAAACAAGTCTGCCGAATTGCTCGCCAGCACCTACAAGGCGCTGACGCCGTGGCAGAAGACGCAAGTCGCTCGCCACCTGGCGCGGCCGCACTTCAAGGACTATGTTGAGCGGATATTCACTGATTTCATGCCTTTGGGCGGTGACCGCCTTTACGGCGAGGATCAGGCAATCGTGGGCGGCTTTGCCAAGCTGGCTGCTGAATTCGGCGGGCGGCGGGTCATGGTGATCGGGCACGAGAAGGGCCATGATACGCAAACGCGCATCCGCCACAACTTCGGCATGGGCAAGCCCGAGGGTTACCGCAAGGCGATCCGCCTGATGGAAATGGCCGGCCGATTCGGCCTGCCGGTGGTGACGCTGGTCGATACATCGGGCGCATTTCCCGGTGTCGAGGCGGAAGAGCGCGGCCAGGCAGAAGCTATTGCACGCTCGACCGAGGCTTGCCTTGCGCTTGGTGTGCCGATGGTTGCGACGATCGTGGGTGAGGGCGGTTCGGGCGGTGCAGTTGCACTGGCGAGTGCTGAGCGCGTGCTGATGCTGGAACACGCGGTCTATTCCGTGATTTCGCCCGAAGGCTGCGCCTCAATCCTCTGGCGCACGTCCGAAAAGGCTGCCGACGCTGCCGAAGCCATGAAGGTGACCGCTCAGGATTTGCACGGGCTGGGCGTGATTGACCGCATCGTGCGTGAACCGGTGGGCGGCGCTCATCGTGATCCTGACGGAACCTGCATCACGCTGGGCAACGCGATTTCGGAAGAGCTTGCTGCGCTGGTCGGCAAGCCTGCGGACGAGCTGCGCAATCTTCGAGCGGAACGTTTTCTCCGAATCGGTGCCTGAAGCGGCAAGGCCGCTGGCAATCGGGAACCGGATTTGCGACAAAGCGCTTGAGCGGGACGTACGGGCTTAACCAGCTAGACTGGTCATAGGCCTCACAAAACCCGCCTGCCTGTCGATACCGGAGAGAACAAGATGCCAATTGCCCGCCATTCGCGCGCTGCCCTGCTGACCGTCACCGTACTGGCGGCGTCAGTCTTGCCAGCTTGGATTCTGCAGACCGGCAGTGCTGCGAATGCACAGGGAGCGGTGCAGTCCATCAGCGCAGCCGACAAAAAGCAGGGTGCCGAAGCCCACCCGCAGCTTTTGCAGGAATTCGGCGGCCCTATGACCGGCGCGCAGGCAACCTATGTTGAGCAAGTGGGCAAGACCATTGCGCTGCAATCGGGTCTCAGCAACGCAAAGGGCGATTTCACCGTCACCTTGCTGAACTCACCGGTCAACAACGCCTTCGCAATTCCGGGCGGCTATATCTATGTTACCCGCCAACTAGCGGCGTTGATGAACAATGAGGCCGAGCTTGCCGGCGTGCTGGGGCATGAAGTTGGTCACGTGGCGGCGCGCCATTCAAACAAGCGGCAGAGCGCGGCGACCCGCAACTCGATTCTCGGGGCGCTTGGATCGGTTCTGGCAGGTGCAGTTCTGGGCAACAGCGCATTGGGCAAGATCGGGCAGGAGATTTTCTCCACGGGCAGCCAGCTGCTTACGCTGAAATATTCGCGCGGGCAGGAAACCGAAGCCGACAATCTTGGCATCGCCTACCTCCAGCGCGCCGGTTACGATCCGCGCGCGATGTCGTCCGTGTTGCAAAGTCTGGCCAACCAGAACGCGCTTGATGCAGCGATCAAGGGCACTGGTAACCAGGTGCCACAGTGGGCGAGCACGCACCCCGATCCAGCCTCGCGCGTTCGCGCCGCTTTGAGCCGGGCCGGTACGTCGACCGCCGGGCGGACAAACCGTGATGTGTTTTTGAACAGCATCAACGGCCTGACTTATGGCGATGATCCGGCGCAAGGCATTGTGGACGGTTCGCGCTTTACGCACCCGTCTCTGCGACTCGCCTTTCAGGCGCCAAACGGCTTCTACCTTGTGAATGGCACCCGTTCCGTTGCCATCTCCGGTCAAAGCGGGAAGGGCGAGTTTTCGAGCGCCAGCTACAGCGGCAATCTCGACAGCTATATTCGCACCGTGTTTTCGGGTCTTTCCAGCGAGCAGCAATTGGCCCCGCAAACGATTGAGCGGACGACGGTGAACGGATTGACCGCTGCTTACGGTACTACGCGTGCCACAAGCGGCAACGGCCAGGTGGATATCGTGGTCTATGCCTACGAATTTGGCCCCAACCAAGCGTATCATTTTGCGACGATGAGCCAAGCTGGGCAATCATCACAGTTCGATTCGCTGTTCCGCTCGCTCCGCCGCATCAACGCGACAGAGGCCACGGCGGTCAAACCGCGCCGCGTTTCGCTGGTAACTGTAAAATCTGGCGACACGCTGCAATCGCTGTCTGCCAAAATGGCCTTCACCGACAAGCCGCTCGAACGCTTTCTGGTGCTCAACGGCATGACATCGTCGAGCAAGCTGACGGCAGGACAGAAGGTCAAGCTGGTCGTTTATTGAGCGGGGCAGCAGCCCAACTTGGCCATTGGCGCACGTGGTGCGCGCACAAACGAAAAGTGGGGCAAGCACATGGTGCCTGCCCCACTTCAATCAAACCAGTTAGGTCAGATTAGAGATCGCCGTCCTGGGCGTTCGTCATGTCGGTCGAAACCTTGTTAAAGGTGTTGCCCAGCGAGTCACCCAGCGAACCCATAGCAGCGATAGCGGCGACAGCGACGAGAGCGGCGATCAGGCCGTATTCGATTGCCGTTGCGCCTTCGTTGTTGGCGAGCAGGTTGCGGAAAAGCTTCATGTCGGTCTCCTAGAGTGTAAGGTTTCTTCTTCCCGTCCCGCTCCAAACTTTGTCCCCGGAGCAGGCATTCGCATCATTACGTATCAAAGCCTAAGAAGGCGTAAACGCATGTCCATCACTCAATCAGGTGATTGTTGATGTAGATGTACTGGTTGAACAGTGCATCGCCGAACGTCTTCATGCCGAATGCAGCAGCGAGGCCGACCAAGGAGATCAGCAAGCCGTATTCGATGGCTGTCGCGCCGCTTTCATCGCGAAAAATTTGTTGAAGCAAGGTCTTCATTACTGTTCCTAGAAAGCGGCAACGTGGATGTTACGCCTTGTTCCCTAAGAAAGCGTTGATGGTTCCCATGAGTATGGAAAATCCTCCGACAGTGCAGATCGTGGTCGCAGTGGCTCTGATTGACGGGGCAGGGCAGGTGCTGATGCAACAGCGCCCCCAGAACAAGGCACACGGCGGGCTTTGGGAGTTTCCCGGCGGCAAAGTGGAAGCAGGCGAAAGCTGCGAAGCGGCACTTGTAAGGGAAACCGACGAAGAGCTTGGTATCAGCATGGATGTTGCTGATATTTTTCCAGTTTTCTTTGCAATGGAACCGTCCGCAGACAGGAAGCGACAAGTTCTTTTGCTGCTGTTCGGCACTTACGTATGGCGCGGAAAACCAAGAGCAATGGAAGCAGGCAGCGCCATTGCATGGGTTGCGCGTGATGGGCTGATGTCACTGCCAATGCCGCCGCTCGATATACCTCTGGCGAAGGCAGTGATTCCTTTGCTGGAAGGGGTTGCCAAAGCCGAAACACCCCCCTAAAGGCGCGTCTCCCAAGCACCCGTAGCTCAGCTGGATAGAGCATCAGACTACGAATCTGAGGGCCGGGCGTTCGAATCGCTCCGGGTGCACCATTCCCCCCAAGGGGATGGTAGGGAATGAATTGGTGGGCACCCGTAGCTCAGCTGGATAGAGCATCAGACTACGAATCTGAGGGCCGGGCGTTCGAATCGCTCCGGGTGCACCATTCATCAACTTTGTCGAACGAAGCCCGCGATAAGCGGGCTTTTTTCGTTATGCCTTGCGCCATCGCGTGCTGCGCACGCGAAGTGATAACCACATTGGCACATGAATATTGCATAGGTATCCACAAAGGGTTCGTATCTACCGAACGGCGTTGCGATTGCACCACTCTCGGGTATAGGCTTGTGCCGCATTCCGGACGTTACGGAACGTGAGGCTGCCAGAAAAGGAATCCCAGACTTGGCAAAGTCCGCCAGACCCAGTGCCGCCAATCCCGCTGCCGCCAAACCCGCGAGCCAAACTGCTGCCAAGCCAAGGGCTTCCCGCGCAGCAAAGCCTGCGGCAGAACCAGCAATTGCGTCCTCGGTCGCCGATGAAGCTGCCTTCGCGTTGCGGAGTCTTCAGCAAGCCCATGCGAACCACAAACGCTATGATGCCAGCGACGAGGAACTGCTGAAGTTCTACGAGCAGATGGTGCTGATTCGCCGCTTCGAGGAAAAAGCCGGGCAGCTTTACGGCCTCGGCCTGATCGGCGGCTTCTGCCACCTGTATATCGGGCAGGAAGCGGTTGCCGTCGGCTTGCAGTCAGCGCTTGATGAAGGGCATGACAGCGTCATCACCGGCTATCGCGATCACGGCCATATGCTCGCCTATGGCATCGATCCCAAAGTGATCATGGCTGAATTGACCGGCCGCGCTGCGGGCATTTCGCACGGCAAGGGCGGCTCGATGCATATGTTCAGCACCGAGCATAAATTCTACGGCGGCCACGGCATTGTCGGCGCGCAAGTGCCGCTGGGGGCAGGGCTTGCATTCGCGCACAAGTATCGCGGCGATGGCGGCGTATGCATGGCCTATTTCGGCGATGGTGCGTCGAATCAGGGCCAAGTCTATGAAACGTTCAACATGGCAGCGCTGTGGAAGTTGCCGATCATCTTTGTGGTCGAAAACAACGGCTATGCGATGGGCACCGCGGTAAAGCGCGGTTCGGCCGAAACGCACTTTTACCGCCGTGGCACCGCATTCCGCATTCCCGGCATGGACGTGAACGGCATGGACGTTCTCGAAGTGCGGCAGGCTGCGGAAGTGGCACTGGAATATGTCCGTGCTGGCAATGGTCCGGTGCTGATGGAGCTCAAGACCTACCGCTATCGCGGCCACTCCATGTCAGACCCTGCGAAGTATCGCAGCCGTGAAGAAGTGCAGGATATGCGCGACAATCACGATCCTATCGAAGGGGCCAAGGCTGAACTGCTGAAGCGCGGCGTGACCGAGGAAAAGATCAAGGAAATCGACAAGCGCATTCGCCAGACTGTCGCGGAATCGGCCGACTTTGCCGAAACCTCGCCCGAGCCGGAAATGGCCGAGCTTTATACCGACGTGCTGGTGGAGACCTATTGAAATGGCCATCGAACTGAAGATGCCCGCCCTCTCCCCGACGATGGAGGAGGGCACCCTTGCCAAGTGGTTGGTCAAGGCGGGTGACGAAGTAAAGTCCGGCGACATTCTTGCCGAGATCGAGACCGACAAAGCAACGATGGAATTCGAAGCCATCGATGAAGGCGTGATCGGTGAAATCCTCGTAGCCGAAGGGACCGAGGGCGTGAAGGTCGGCACCGTGATCGCCACTATCAATGGTGAAGATGACGGCAAGGCTGCTGCACCTGCAGCTGCTCCGGCGGTCGAACAGACAGTTGCCGAAAGCGCTGCACCCGATGTTCAGGACGCAAAAGCCAAGGCTGCTGCTGCCATCGCGCCAAAGGCAGACCTGAAGCTTGCTGTCGATCCCGAATTGCCCGCAGGCACTGCTATGGTTCCGACCACCGTGCGCGAAGCGCTGCGCGATGCGATGGCCGAGGAAATGCGTGCCGACAGCCGCGTTTTCGTGATGGGCGAAGAGGTTGCCGAGTATCAGGGCGCCTACAAGGTCACGCAGGGCCTGCTCGAAGAATTCGGGCCTGACCGCGTGATCGACACGCCGATCACCGAATATGGCTTTGCCGGCATCGGCACCGGCGCTGCAATGGGCGGGCTTCGTCCGATCATCGAGTTCATGACGTTCAACTTCGCCATGCAGGCGATTGACCACATCATCAACTCGGCGGCCAAGACCAACTATATGTCGGGCGGCCAGATGCGCTGCCCGATCGTGTTCCGCGGCCCTAACGGCGCTGCGAGCCGTGTTGGTGCGCAGCACTCGCAGAACTACGGTCCGTGGTACGCCAACGTGCCCGGCCTTGTCGTCATCGCTCCGTATGATGCCGCCGACGCCAAAGGCCTGTTGCGCGCAGCCATCCGCAGCGAAGACCCGGTCGTGTTCCTGGAAAACGAACTGGTCTATGGGCGCACGTTCGACGTTCCGAAGCTTGACGATTTTGTCCTGCCCATCGGCAAGGCGCGAATTGTGCGTGAGGGCAAGGACGTGACGATTGTGTCGTACTCAATCGGCGTCGGCTTTGCGCTGGAAGCAGCGGCAAAGCTTGCTGATGAAGGCATCGACGCCGAAGTGGTCGACCTGCGCACCTTGCGCCCGCTCGACACGGCGACCGTGCTGGCCTCGCTCGCCAAGACCAACCGGATGGTCGTGGCCGAGGAGGGCTTCCCGGTCTGCTCAATCGCGTCCGAAATTATCGCCGTCGCGATGGAGCAGGGCTTTGATTACCTCGACGCGCCGGTCCTGCGCGTGTGCAACGAAGATGTGCCGCTGCCCTATGCGGCCAATCTTGAAAAGGCAGCGCTGATCAATGCGGACAAGATCGCGGTCGCTGTCCGTCAGGTCTGCTATCGCTGATAGAAGAATTTCATTGAAGTATCGAGGCGGGGGTATCGGCAGTGTCGGTGCCCCCGTTTCGTTGCGCCCAGCAGATCAGGATATGCCGTCGTAAATGTTGCAGCGCGCCTCGGGATCGGGTGAAGCAGTATTGCGCTGGTAGATTTGGGTCAAATCGCGGTCATCGCGCACGTTAAAGGTAGCGGTGGTACGGATGACCGGATCGGGCACAAATTTTTCGCTGACAAGCGGCTGATAGACATATTCGATTTCGACGAAAATCACGGCGTCGTCCTTGGCAGCGCTTACCTCGTCGCCCGTCGGTCCCATTCCATCAAGCGATCCGTCAGTGCCCGTGCCTTCGCCACCATAAGCGGACTGGAAGTTGCGCTTGCCCTTGCAGCGCTGCCAATGAATATACTGGGTATCTTCGGTTGCAGGGACGACTTCAAGGCTGCTGACGACCACGCGACCGTGCTCGAAAATATCCAGACTCCCGGACTGGATATTCGCGCCGGCCATTATGTCATTGATGTCGCTCTCGTAAACCTTGAGGCTTTCGAGCATCGAAACATCCCCGATGCGCGAACCGTTGTCTGCAATCTGCATCGCCAATTGGCTGATGCGCATATGCGTGATCGCGAGATTGCCAAGCTCTGCTCCCCAAAGGCCGAGCATCAGCACAACCGGCAGCCCCAACGCCATTTCGACAGCGGCAACGCCTGATCGTGCATGCACCAACCTGTGGACGAGTTGGCGAACGCGGCTCACGTGCAGTTCCCCACTTTGGCGACGCTTTTCTGAAGGTCGTATGGCTGATTGCGCAGGACCGTGGTGGCTTTGTTCGTCACCGTTTCAGACAAACCGATTAGCGATGCCATCGGAAACTTGCGCGCGTAGCTCATCGATACGGTGTAGAGCACAGCGTCCCGAGCGCCGCCAAGGCCCGCAGCACCACGGTCCTGGTCCCAAGTGCCATTGCCGTTGGCGTCTTCATAGGCTTCGCCATCATCGCACACGCCGCTGTCGTTTGCGTCGGTAAAGTCCTCTGGGACGCCCACGTCCGAAAAGTTGGCGTAGGACTTTCGCGTGAAAGTCAACGAAGCATCCGGAACCACGTCGAGAACTTCGTCTTTAACTTTGCTGTCGATTGAGGCCAGATTGCTGCCCGCACCTTCAACGGTCGCCGCCCGCGCGGCCCGCTGCAGTGCGCCTTGCAGCATGGTGTTGGCGTAGACGGTATATCCCATGTCGAACAGGCCCATCAGCACCAGCGCAAGTGTCGGCGCGATCAGGGCAAACTCCACCACTGCCGCGCCATCGTCGGCGTCGCGCAGTGTCGTCAGGGCTTGGGCAATGGTCACAATGCCAACCTCAGATCGCCGATAGACTTGGCAATCTTCTTGAACGCCTCGTCCAGTTCGACGGCGTTGCTGGCCCGGAAATAATACCCTTCACCCGCGCAGTTGGTCATCACGGGGTTAAGTTCTGTCCCGAATGCAATGAACCACACTTTCATGTTCTTTTTCTTTGCCTGCTCACACACAAATGAGAACCGTTTCTCGATTGTTTGTGTCAGTGTAATCGGCGAAGCCGGGTTCCAGCGACGCTGCGCCAGTGGCTCCACGCCATACGATCCATAACTGATGTCCAGCGAAGACGTCTGCCCGTCAGTCAGGAATATCAGGTGCCGACTGGTGCGCTGCTTGGCTGAAACGTCTGCATTGTCGGCTGCGAAAAGTCCCGTTGGCGAAAGCAGTCGCGCGGCCCAGATCATGCCGATGTCATGATAGGTGCTGCCCGCCGCGACCAGTCCATCGACATAGGCATCGTAATCCGCCTGCGTCCATACCTGCAATTTGCGGGCCGCCGTAGGACAGGCCGCAAAACCGGCCACTCCCGGCGCAAGATATTCGTCATTGGTGCTGACCGTTGCGGTGACGAAGTTCCCTGCGCCATTCCACAATCTGGCACGTTCATAGATCATTGAGGGGTACATCGGACGCCATTGCGTGTCGGGATCACCCGCCGTCGGAACCAGATCGATGTCCAGATCCAACGCCCGATCAAGGTCGACACTGTCGAAATCGTCGATCTCGTAGGTTGAGCGTTCCTCGATGCAACCGTTGGATGCGGTCCGCCAGTCGGACGTGCCGCGCCTCACATCCTTGTAGAGCCACGATGTGCCGCTGCCCACAGAAGGCTCGGTAATGTAGCGATAAGTGTCTGCATAATTGGTATAGTTTGTGGTCGAAAGCGTGCAGGTGCTGCCGGAAAGGTTGACCGCATAGGTTTTTCCGTTCCGCGTCCGGATATAGGTTGAAATTGTTCGCGTGCCGTCAGGGTCGGTCACGGCTTCAGTCGTGGTGGATTTTAGCACCGTATCCGTAGTCGTCGTGTCACTGGGCTTGGCGCAAGTAAACCCGCTGCCACTTGGTGTTGCTGCAAAGGTCGAACTGGTCGTGTTGTAACTGCCTGACACAGGCGAGACCGCGCTAAAATAGCCATAGAGCGCACCAGCATTCTTGCCGCCGATCAGCGTGCGCGAAGGATAGTCCCACTCGGACACGACCCAATCGTCCTGCAACAATGCGCCCACATTGACGTTCGTAGAGTAGGGCACGAAGCCGAAACGGATGCGGCTTTCTGGCTGACGGGTGTTCTCCATCGTGGTGTAAAAGTCCTTCACCACCGCCTTGAGCACCGAGATTTTTGGGGTCACATCATCGGGATTGCTCTCGGCCATTGATCCCGTAACGTCGAGCGCCATGACGATATCGGTATTGGGAACAGTAAGTTCCGCCTTGCAGGAAACCGAGATTTCAATTTGGTCTTTGCCGAAGAAATGCATGATGTCGGTCGGCAATATCACCGAAGCGATCCCCGTGATTGAATTGCCATCCCCGATCTCCATGCTGAAATCGCGATCAATCGAATTGTAGATGCCGTCGGCAAAGTTGGCATTGAAGAAACGATTGCCTTTGCCGACAACCGTCACGCTATCATCGACTGCATCAAACTCGCTGATAGCCCCCAATTCCTTGCGAGCGCCCAACACGCCCGCATCGCAAGCCTGCTGCAAACGCGACTCGACAAGATAGGCCCGGCCCATGTCGATACTCGACCCTACCAGAGCGAGTAGCGGAACAATCGAAAAGCCAAGGATCATCAAGGCGTTGCCGCTGGAATCCTGACCGAGTTCACTGAACAGGCGCACCACTTTTCGCAACGCCGAGCGCGCGATCAAAGGTGGTTGAGATGAGGTCCATGTTGCTCGAAGCATGCCCCTTCATAGTCAATGATACTTAATTCAACGGAAAAGGCGTCTGGCAACTCTTTAACCTGTTGGCTGCGTCGTCAGCCCGCAGAGGACGTGCGAATATCGCTGATGATGTTTCCAAAACATCGCCCGATGCGTTAGGGGCACGCGGAGTTTTCGAGCGTTTGAGGCGATTTACTGATGCAGGAGCCGGTGCCAACCGAGGGCCTTGACCCCAAACACCGCATTGCGCTCGCCTATGCTCCAAAATCTGCGCGCGGAGCATGGCAGGCGCTGCTTCAGTTCGAACGCAAGCTCGCCGATGCCGCCCGGCCCGGTCGCGATCCCATCATGGTGCAATTGCGGCTAGCCTGGTGGCGCGATAGACTGACCGAGGCCCCCGAACGCTGGCCTGTCAGTGAACCTGTCCTTGCCCATCTGAAAACATGGCAGGGCACCCATCACCGCCTCTCGGGGATCGTCGATGGCTGGGAAGCCAGCATCGTCGGTGAGGACGATGGCCGCGCGTTGGCGGAGGGCCGGATAACGGCGTACACCGCTCTGGCCGATCTCCTCGGTGTGACGTCGCAGGATGCTGTGCGCGCGGCTGTGCAACATATTGATGATCCCCGGAGCGCTGGGCCGCTGCCATCGCCAATGCCGCGGATGATGCGTCCGCTTGCCGTATTGCGCGCCTTTGCTGTGCGTGAGGCGAAAGGCGGAAATACAACGCCATTCACCGATCTTGCACGGATCATGCGCGCCGGTCTGCTCGGGCGATAGCCGACGAAGTCCTGCCAAAGCGGTATCATCTGCCGCTGCCGGCTTGATCCAGTCCGGACTAGCCTTGCCTCCGGAATGGAGAGCACTCGATCATGATTCGCGGATTGCTGGGCGGCTTGGCCGCGCTGATGCTCGTTGCTGCAGGGGTTTTCTGGTGGCAGGGACGGGCGGAAACGGCGTTTGGCGGCGAAGCACCTGCGCTTCCCGTTGCCGAAGCGTCGGACGCTGAGCCGGAGGATTTGCCCAGCGCCGACGTGGATGGCATGATGGGCGCGGCACCGCCAGAGGCTACCGGCGTAGGCCGCGAAACCCGCCGCTTCAATCTGGTCGACAAAGACCGCGACAACCGGATCAGCCGTACTGAAATGCTCAGCGGCCGCGCGCGCGATTTTCGCAAACTCGACAAGGACGGCAACAACCTGCTGACGTTTGACGAATGGGCGCACACCACAATCGACAAGTTCAAGGGCGCTGACGGCAACGCCGATCTGTTCCTCACGCGCGAGGAGTTCGTCACCACTCGCCCTAAAGAGCGGCCAAAGCCAAAGCAGAAGTGCGTTTGCAAATAGGCAGCGCTGCTCGATCAGCTCAACCGAGCGTCGCCACCCACGCCGCCATGTCAGCCTTGGCCCGCTCGGTATAGGCTTCCTTGCGCGCCTTCTTCTTCACTTCGTGCAGGGGCGGAAACAGTCCGAAGTTGACGTTCATCGGCTGATAGGTCTCGGCTTCAGCGTCGCCTGTGATATGCGAAAGTAGCGCGCCAAGAGCCGTTGTGCGGGGTGGTGGCGTCCAATCCCGGCCCGCTATTTGCGCCGCGGCCAGCAATCCTGCCAACATCCCGATTGAACCGCTCTCGACATACCCCTCACACCCGGTGATCTGCCCGGCAAAGCGGATGTGCGGCGCGGATTTCAGCCGGAGTTGCCGATCCAGCAACGTGGGTGAATTAAGGAAGGTGTTGCGGTGCAGCCCGCCAAGCCGTGCGAACTCAGCGTTTTCCAGCCCCGGAATCGTGCGGAACACGCGCACCTGCTCAGCATGTTTCAGTTTGGTCTGGAAGCCGACCATGTTCCAAAGCGTGCCCAGCTTGTTGTCCTGCCGAAGCTGAACAACGGCATAGGGCCATCGCCCGTTGGGATGCTCGGGCGTTGCCCAGTGCGGGTTGTCGAGACCGACCGGCTTCATCGGGCCGAAGCGCAGCGTCTCCACCCCGCGTGACGCCATGACTTCAACCGGCATACAGCCGTCGAAATAGGGGGTGTTCGCTTCCCATTCCTTGAATTCGGTCTTCTCGCCTGCCAGCAATTCCTCGTGAAAAGCGAAGTATTGGTCCTTGGTCATCGGGCAATTGATGTAATCGCGCCCGTCGCCGCCCATCGCCAACGAGGCTTCGGCCCCCTTGTCCCACCGCGATGCCATCCACGCCACGTCCATGTCGATGCTCTCACGATAGACGATTGGCGCAATCGCATCGAAGAACGCAAGGCTGTCGGCCCCTGTCGCAGAGCCAATGCTCCCGGCGAGGGCGGGGGCCGTTAACGGTCCTGTGGCAACGATGGTCAGGCCGTCGGATGGCAACACGTCCACCCGTTCACGCACCAGATCCAGCGTGGGCTGCGCGCGCAACGCTGCTTCCACTTCCGCCGAGAAGACATCGCGGTCAACCGCCAATGCCGACCCTGCCGGGACACGCGCTTTGTCCGCCGCCGCCATCAGCAGGCTGCCACACTCGCGCATTTCCTGATGCAGCAGGCCAACCGCGTTCTTTTCGTGATCGTCTGAACGGAACGAGTTGGAACAGACCAGTTCGGCCAGTCCATCGCCGTTGTGCGCAGCGGTTGTATCGCCGCTGCCGCGCATTTCGGAAAGGCGCACCCGAATTCCGCGCCGGGCCAATTGCCAAGCCGCTTCGCTTCCGGCCATGCCGCCGCCGATGATGTGAACCTGATGTGTCATGGCTTGCGCCTTGGCATTGTGACGGCGCTGCGGCAATACCGTCCGATTAGCAGGGAAGGCCAGTTGGCAGGGAAGGGCAAGCATTGCCGAAACGCGCACTTATTGAAAAGCGGCCTTGGCTTGTTGCCAGCCTTGTTGCGGGCGTCAGCTATTGGCTGGCCGCAAAAGGGCATGTTCCCGGCATCTGGCTGATCGCGTGGAAGGGCGCTGGCGTCGCGTTTCTTGCCGCATACGCTTGGGCGCACCATCCATCCCGCAACGCGCACCTGATCGCACTCGTCATGGCGCTGGGTGCGGTGGGCGATATGGTGTTGGAGGTAAACTTCACCAGCGGCGCAATGGCATTTCTGCTCGGCCATCTCGCCGCGATCTCACTCTATGCGAAATTCCGCCGCGAACGGCCTGCGAGCAGCCAGAAAGCCGCCGCCATTGCAACGCTGCTTGGCGTTCCGCTGATTTCGTACCAACTGACCGGCAGGATCGATGTTGCGCTTTACGCGCTTAGCCTCTCAGGCATGGCCGCTGCTGCATGGTTGAGCAGTTTTCCGCGCTATCGGGTTGGCCTTGGGGCGATGATGTTCGCTGCGTCGGACTTGCTGATCTTCGCCCGCATGGGACCACTGGCCGGCAGCGCCGTTCCCGGCCTGTTGATCTGGCCGCTCTACTACTTCGGCCAGTTCCTGATCTGCACCGGCGTGATCGCCACGTTGCGGGCGAAGGGGGAATTCAGCCCGCAACCGGGAGCTTGACCCGTCCGTCCTCGTCTCGCTCCAGCGGGCCGTAAGCTACCGCCGCGTTCAGCGGCAGGTCCGCGTAGATATGGGGAAACAGCTGCCCGCCGCGCGAAGGCTCCCACTTAACGGTATCGCCCAACACCGCGAGGTCAACCGCGACGACGTGCAAGTCGGTCTGCCCGGCAAAGTGCTTGTCCACCGTCTCGGTCAACTGCGCTTCGGTCGAAAGGTGGATGTAGCCATCTGCCAAGTCGACCGGCGCGCCATTGAACATCCCATCTGCTTCAAGCGCTGCCATTTCAGGGGCGGTCAGCACTTTGTAGGCGAGCAACGGACGGCCGCTCATTCAGCCGAATCCCCGGCGTCAGAGACGTCGGCAACGGGTGCATCGCCAGCCATTTCCTCAACGACTTCTTCGCCAGCGACGCCCTCAGCCAGACGAACCGCGCTTACCACATGCTCGCCGCCCGAAACGTTAAACAGGCGGACACCGGCACTGCCGCGCCCGATCACGCGCAGCGTGGTAAGCGGCAGGCGAATCAGCTTTGCCTGATCGGTCACCAGCATGAGCTGGTCGCCCTGCGTGGCGGGGAAGCTAGCCACCACCGGACCATTGCGCCCGATGTTGTCGATATTGGTGATGCCCTGACCGCCACGGCCCGTGCGGCGATATTCGTATGCCGACGACAGCTTGCCATAACCGTTCGCGCAGACCGTGAGGATGAACTGCTCGCGCTCGGCCATGAAGGCGTAGCGCGCCTGGTCGGCCATCTCGCCTTCCTTCTCGCCCTTCCACGGGGCATAGCGGAGATACTCCTCGCGCTCTTCCGGATTGGCACCAACGCGGTGCAGGATCGACAGCGAGATCACCTCGTCATCGCCCTTCAGCGTCATGCCGCGCACACCGGTGGAGGTGCGGCTCGTGAACTCGCGCACTTCGTCACCGGCAAAGCGGATCGCCTTGCCTGCGCGGGTTGCCAGCAGCACATCGTCGCTCGCTTCCAGCAGCGCCACACCGATCAGTCGATCATCGCTCGGCGTGCCTTCATCATCCGCATCGAACTTCATAGCGAACTTGCCGTTCGACGGGATGTTGGCGAAGGCGTCCATAGAGTTGCGGCGCACGTTGCCCTTGGCAGTGGCGAAGACAACCGATAGCTTGCCCCATTCCGCCTCGTCCTCAGGCAGCGGCAGCACGGTGGCGATGGTTTCGTCCTTGTCGAGCGCCGGGAGCAAGTTGACCACTGGGCGTCCGCGCGTGGTCGGCCCACCTTCCGGCAGGCGCCAAACTTTCAGGCGATAGACCTTACCCGCGGTCGAGAAGAACAGCACCGGCGTATGGGTGCTGGTGACGAACATCGTCCCTACGGCATCCTCATCCTTCGTCGCCATGCCGCTGCGACCCTTGCCGCCGCGGTTCTGTGCGCGGAAAGTGGAGAGCGGCGTGCGTTTGATATAGCCGTCGAGCGTGATCGTGACGACCATGTCCTCGCGCTCGATCAGATCTTCGTCTTCAATGCCATCGGCAGGCGCGGTAATCTCGGACTTGCGCGGTGTTGCAAAAGCCTGCCGCACGGCAAGCAGTTCGTCCCGCATCACGGCGAACAGCTTTACACGATCAGCGAGGATCGAAAGCAGCTCGGAAATCGTCCGGGCAAGACCTTCCAACTCATCGCCAATTTCATCGCGGCCCAGCGCCGTCAGGCGATGCAGGCGCAGATCAAGGATCGCGCGGACCTGTGTTTCGGACAGGCGATAGGTTGCGGAGTCCGCCGAACCGATGTCTTCGATCGCTTCGACCAGCTTGATGTACGGCGCAATGTCGCCCATCGGCCATTCGCGCGTAATCAGTGCCTCGCGTGCGATCGCCGGGTTCGAAGACCCACGGATGATCCGCACCACCTCATCAAGGTTGGTCACCGCAATGACCAGACCAAGCAGGATATGCGCCCGGTCACGCGCCTTGTTCAGTTCAAACTTGGTACGCCGCGTGATGACTTCTTCGCGGAAGCGTACAAACGCCTCGATGATGTCCTT
This sequence comes from Novosphingobium sp., assembly GCF_030696665.1. Lineage (GTDB taxonomy): Bacteria > Pseudomonadota > Alphaproteobacteria > Sphingomonadales > Sphingomonadaceae > Novosphingobium. The sequence continues at coordinate 94,332 of NZ_JAUYRV010000046.1, read as the reverse complement.
GAGGTTGAGCACCTCGGGCCGGCCGCCACGGATCGCCAGCATGTTTGCCGGAAAGCTCGATTGCGCCGGCGTGTTGCGCCACAGCTGATTGAGCACCACCTCGGGCGTGGCATCGCGCTTGAGGTCGATGACCACGCGCACGCCTTCACGGTTCGATTCATCGCGGATGTCCGAGATGCCCTCGATCCGCTTGTCCTTGGCCGCTTCGGCAATCTTTTCGACCAGACCCGATTTGCCGACCTGATAGGGGATGCTTGTCAGCACGATCGAGCGGCGGTCACCCCGGCTCTCTTCGATCGTGTGCCGCGCGCGCATGATGATCGAGCCGCGACCTTCATGATAGGCCTTGCGTGCGCCCGCCGTGCCGAGGATCAGCGGCGCAGTGGGGAAATCGGGCGCTGGGATAATCTGGATCAGCTCGTCAATCGTGATGAGCGGGTTGTCCATGTAGGCCAGACAGCCGTCGATCACTTCGCCCAGATTGTGCGGCGGAATGTTTGTCGCCATGCCGACGGCAATGCCGCCTGCGCCGTTGACCAGCAGGTTGGGGAAGCGGGCGGGCAGAACCTGCGGTTCATGCTCCGACCCGTCATAGTTCGGCGTGAAATCGACCGTGTCTTTTTCAATGTCGGCCAGCAGCGAATCCGCAACTTTGGCCAGACGCGCTTCGGTATAGCGCATCGACGCCGGCGGATCGGGGTCCATCGACCCGAAGTTGCCCTGCCCATCCAGGAGCGGCAGCCGCATCGACCAGTCCTGCGTCATGCGCGCCAGCGCGTCATAGATCGCGCTGTCGCCATGCGGGTGATACTTGCCCATGCAATCGCCGACGATACGCGCCGATTTGCGATAGGCCTTGGTCGAAACGAACCCGTTTTCGTGGCTGGTCCACAGGATGCGACGATGGACTGGCTTCAAACCGTCACGCACATCAGGCAGTGCACGGCTCACGATCACGCTCATCGCGTAATCGAGGTAGCTGGTCTTCATCTCGTCGACGATGTCGATCCGCTGGAACTCGCCTTCCGGGGCGGGGGCAGGGGGGTCGATGATCGTGGTGTCGTCGCTCACTGGAACAGCTTTTCGTTATAATGACAAAGGGCGGACAAAGTCCCTAGCCCCATTGCCCCGCGATAGCCAGCAATGCAGCCGCGATAGGCTCCAATCCCGCCCGGTTTTCCACATTTGCGAGCGCGTGCGACAAGTTGCCTGAATATTCGGACGAGGTGCCATTCAATCACCGTTCACGGCAACAAGGATAGGGCACAAACCGTTGCCAAAGGGCTATTTCCGCGCCACTAGCGGTTACGACCACAGGTGAGAGGACCGTGGGTGCGCAAGGTCGGGGCGAGGTTGCCCCGTCGAACGCATCCGGTCGAACAGGAGACGATTTCTATGCGTGCTACTTTCAAGCGTGTGACTGGCGGCATGATCGGCAAGACGGCACTGGCCCTTGCCCTGACCACCGGCGCGCTGACGGTCGGTGCCACCGCCGCGTCCGCCAAGGAAAAAGAACCGAAGGTCGAAAAGGCTGCCTACTCGAAGGAATTCGTGGCGGCCGCAGGCCCCATGCAAAAGACCATGACTGCGCTTGATGAAGCAAAGAAGAAGGGTGCCGATGCTGCCGCGCAGGCCGCTGTGCTTGCCAATGCGCCTGCCGAACTCGCAGCCGCTGAAGCTGCCGCGAAAAGCCCGCTTGATCGCATGGCAGTAGGCGGTTGGGCCGTGACCGTTGGCGGCGTGCTCAACGATCTCCCCATGCGCCAGCGCGGCATGCAGAACATGCTTGATAGCGGACAGGTGCCTGCCGCCAGCGTTCCCGACTATCAGTTCTACCTCGGCAACTTCGCCTATTCTAACAAGGACTACCCCACCGCAGTCAAGGCACTGACGGCGGTTGTCGCATCCAACTACAAGGATGACACCGCCGCTGAACTGCTGGCCGATTCCTATTCGCAGCAGGGCCAGAACGCCGAAGCGCTTACTGCTCTGAAAACCGCTCTTGACGTCCGCAAGGCCGCTGGAGGTGTCGCGCCTGAAGGTTGGTTCAAGCGCGCCAACCTGATTGCTTACAAGAACCGCCTTGGCCCGCAAGCGATCGAATGGTCGACCATGATGGTCGAGAATGATCCGACCCCCCTCAACTGGCTCGGCGCAGGCCAGCTCGTCCGTGAGTTCGGTACATTCACCAACCAGGAATCGCTCGACCTTGGTCGCCTGCTGCTGCGCTCGGGCGCGTTCCAGAATGACCCGAAGTATGTCGAGCGTGAATACGTCGAATACATCGAGGCAGCCGATCCGCGCCGTCTTCCCGGCGAAGTACTGAAGGTCACCGAGATGGCCGTAAAGTCTGGCGTGCTCAAGGCGAACGATGCGTTTGTAGCCGATGCCCTTTCGCAGTCGAAGAGCCGCATCGCGCCCGACAAGGCCTCGCTTCCTGCGCTGGATCGCGATGCCCGCGCTGGCAAGGACGGCAAGAGCGCGCTGGCGATGGCAGACGCCTATCTCTCGTATGACGAACCGGCCAAGGCCGAGGAAATGTACAAGATGGCGATTGAAAAGGGCGCGATTGACAAGGACCGCGCGCTGACCCGCCTTGGCATTGCCCAGCTTGATCAGGACAAGTTCGAAGAGGCCAAGGCCAGCTTCGCGCAAGTTACCGGTGCGCGCACCAACCTTGCCCGCCTGTGGTCGACTTTCGCCACAACGCAGGCACGCCCCTGATCGGCTAAGACCGCTCTGAAGAACAAGAAGGGCGGTCCCGCTGGGGCCGCCCTTTTTGCATCGTTCGATAGGGATAGAACGTCGTCACACTACAGGCGCGAACTCTCCGCTTTGGTCATCGAGCACGTGCAAGATGCCATCGGTAATAGCGAAAAAGGTTCCTCTCAGGCGTAGTTCGCCTTCGGCTTCCTTGCGCTTTACGAAAGGAAAAGTGCGCAAATTGGCTATGCTCTGTCGTACGCCTGCCAATTCCATTGCCTGCTCTGCCACGCGCCCCTCGATGCCGTGTTTGGCCACGACTTCCTCACGCACATCATCAAGCAATGAAATCCAGTCGGTGACAAAACCACCATCGCCCGGTGCAGTGCCTTTCATGCTGTGCGTCAACGCCGCCTTGCAGCCGCCGCACATGCCGTGGCCCATGACCATGACTTCTTTCACCTTCAGCACCTGAACGGCAAATTCGAGTGCGGCAGAAACGCCGTGGTGGCCGGGCGTCGTCTCGAACGGTGGCACCATCGCGGCCACATTGCGAACCACAAAGATCTCGCCCGGATCAACGTCGAATATCTGTGCGGGATCAACCCGGCTGTCGGAACAGGCAATCACCATGACCTGAGGCTCTTGCCCTTCGCGCAATTCGCGCCAGCGCTCCAGCCTGCGGTTCCAGCCAGTTTCACGGAAGCGGCGGTATCCCGCCAGCAAGTGGGTGAGTTCAGGAGTTGTTTGGGCCATGTCCAAGCTAATGGGCGTAACGATAGGGTCTTTCAAGAGCCGCCGTTACCGCCTATCTGAACGCAATGAACGACCCGGCCCAGAATCTTCGCCCAGAACGTCAGCGCAAGCCTGATTGGATTCGCGTAAAAGCGCCCACCAGCAAAGGCTACGGCGAAACGCGGGCACTGATGCGCGAACTGGGCCTGAATACCGTTTGTGAAGAAGCGGCGTGCCCCAACATCGGCGAATGCTGGACCAAAAAGCACGCCACCGTGATGATTCTCGGCGATGTATGCACGCGCGCGTGTGCGTTCTGCAATGTGAAGACCGGCATGCCCCGGGCGGTCGATCCGCTGGAGCCGATCAACGTGGCCACCGCCGCATCCAAGATGGGGCTTGAACACATTGTGATCACCTCGGTCGACCGTGATGATCTCCCCGATGGCGGCGCAGGCCATTTCGTCAAGGTCATCAAAGCCCTGCGCGAACTTACGCCGAACACCACAATCGAAATCCTGACGCCCGATTTCCGCAACAAGATGGAATCTGCGGTCGAAGCCATCGTCGATGCCGGGCCGGACGTCTATAACCACAACCTTGAAACCGTTCCGCGCCTCTACCCCACAATCCGTCCCGGCGCACGCTACTATGCGTCGCTGCGGCTGTTGGAACAGGTAAAGCGCCATAACCCGCGCATCTTCACCAAATCAGGCGTCATGCTCGGCCTTGGTGAGGAGCGCCTCGAAGTCCATCAGGTGATGGACGACATGCGCTCTGCCCAGATCGATTTTCTGACGATGGGCCAGTATCTGCAACCCACGCCCAAGCACGCCAAGGTGATTGAGTTCGTGACGCCCAAGGCGTTCGAGGCATACGGCGCAATTGCCCGTGCCAAGGGCTTCCTGCAGGTTGCCGCGACGCCGCTTACCCGTTCGAGCTACCACGCGGGCGATGATTTCCGTGCCATGCGCGCCACTCGCGAAGCGCAACTGGCCAAGGTTGCCCAAAAGGCAGCAGCGCAGAGCTGATCTTGCCCAGGATCGTCGAAAACCGTGACCTGAAATGGTCGGCTGAACAGATGTATGATCTGGTCGCCGATGTGCGGCGCTATGCCGAGTTTTTGCCGTGGGTGGTGGGCACACGGATCAAGTCTGACAGCGAAGGCGAGATGATTGCCGACCTGCTCGTGGGCTTCAGTGCTCTGCGGGAGAAGTTCACCTCACGCGTTCTCAAAACCCGCCCAAGCCAGATCAGGGTTGAGTACATTGACGGCCCGCTGAAGCGGCTCGAAAATGACTGGACGTTCACACCGAACCCCGACGGCGGCTGCACCATCGGCTTCAGCGTGGATTTCACGTTCCGCAATGCAATCTTCGAAAAAATTGCAGGACAGTACCTTGATGCGGCATTCCGAAAAATGGTCGCCGCATTCGAAAAGCGCGCAGAGCAGCTTTACGGCAGCAGCAGTTCCAGCGCCGTCAACGTCGCCTGAAAGCGGACTTCGGCGCGCGTTGATGCCGTGTCGAACATCTTGAGTTCGGCATTGGTCGCTTCAGGGTCTTCGCCGCGCTTGGCACAGGCGAATACCACCGTGCCTACCGGCTTCTGGTCTGAACCGCCGTCCGGCCCGGCCACGCCGGTAATAGCCACGGCCACATCTGCCGACGACTTTTTCAGCGCGCCTTGCGCCATCGACCACGCCACCGCGATGGAAACCGCACCGAACGTATCGATAAGGTCTTCCGAAACGCCCAGCACTTCCATCTTGGCTTCGTTTGAATAGGTCACGAACCCCCGGTCGAGCACAGCCGAACTGCCCGGCACTTCAGTTAGTGCCGCCGCAACCAGACCGCCAGTGCAGCTTTCGGCAACCGCGATCGTGCGGTTCAGGGCTGCATTCTCTGCGACTACCCGCCGAGCAAGATTGCCGATTTCAGGTGGAAGGAGGCTGTCCATCCGCTCAGGCCGCCGTCTTGCAAATTGGGAAGGATGAAGCTTTGCCCGACTTTGGCTTGTCTGACAGCACCAGCACGAACGTCACCAGTTCAGCCGTGTTTTCGGGCGGAAGGGGCGAAAGCAGGCGGACGCCCCGCTCGATGGCGGTGCACTGGCCAGATTTGATCTCGCTGCCCACCATTTCGCTGACAATGCCCTCTACGAAGGGTTGGACCGCCTCGTCCGGCATGTTGGCGATGGTATCGACCATCTTGCTGTCCTTGGTCGACCCGAGTTTTAGAAACGCAGCCTTGGCCATCGGCCAGGTGGCGTCCTTGCGCGCGGCGTAGCGGCCGAGGAATTCGGTTCCGCGCGTGGCGAAGTAACCATTGGTCGCAAGGTGCGGCTTGCAGCTCTTCATCGTGCCGCCGATCACGGCGGGCAGGGCATAGCCAACCAGCGCCGTCACCTCGGCCTCGGACAGGCAGGAGGCAGGTGCCGTCGCGGCTTGCGCCAGTTGCGACTGGAACAGCGCAAGGCCTGCTGAGGCTGCCAAAGCAAATCGTGAAATTTTCATGTGATTCAAGCTCCTGCAAGGATCAACGGGCATGTACTGTTGCCACCGCCTGTGCCGCAATGCCTTCGCCGCGCCCGGTCAAACCCAAGCGTTCCGTAGTAGTCGCCTTGACCGAGACTGCGTCCAAGTCAATCCCGAGAATCTGGGCAAGCGCTGCACGCATCGCTGCTTTGTGCGGCCCGATCTTCGGAGCCTCGCAGATCACCGTGACATCCACGTTGGCAATCTCAAACCCTGCCGCGCCCACCAAGGACGCTGCGTGGGCAAGGAACCGGTCAGAAGAGGCGCCCTTCCACTGCGGGTCAGACGGCGGAAAGTGATCGCCAATGTCGCCCGCCGCAATTGCGCCAAGGAGTGCATCCACCAGTGCGTGGATCGCCACATCAGCGTCGGAATGGCCCGAAAGCCCTTTGCCGTGCGGGATACGCACGCCGCACAGCCACAGTTCCTCACCCTCGACCAGTCGATGGACATCGAAACCCATTCCGGTGCGGACCTGACCGCCCATTGCCTGCTCCTCAAGATCAGCCGCAAACGTCACCTTGCGCAACGCTTCATCGCCATCAACCAGCACCACATCATGACCCGCCGCCATCGCCACTTGCGCGTCATCTCCCGCGTCCGGTGTGCCGCTCCACGCCCGGTGTGCGACAAGGATTGTGGGGTAATCAAACGCCTGCGGTGTCTGCACCCGGTACAACTCTTCGCGTGCCACGGGATGAAGAATAGCGCCTTCAGCCCCGCGAACCATGCTGTCTACCACGGGCAAAACCGGAACAGCACCTAAAGCGCCATCCAATGCACCTAGAAGGCCAGTAATGACCGCACGAGGCAGCACGGGACGCGCAGCATCGTGGATCAGCACTTTGACAGGAGCATCAGCTTCAATCGCCTCAAGTGCCGCCCTAACCGATTCCTGCCGCGTCGCCCCGCCCACCACGAATCGCACTTGCGAAAGACCAGCCAACGCCTCGGCGGCAATATCTTCCCAGCCATCAGGTATCGCCACGATCACGGGGGCGACCCCAGCCTGCAGTAATGCTTCAACCGAGTGACGCAGCAGTGGCTTTCCGCGCCACACCACGAATTGCTTGGGCACCGCACCACCCGTGCGCAGCCCTTTGCCCGCAGCGACCACAACCGCCGCGATCCGCGTTGGCCCGAGAGGAAGAGAAGCGTCCATCCGCCGCGCCTCTACCAGCGCTTGGCATGCCGGAGCAACAGCCTTGCCGTTTCACCTGTAATCGACTAAGCGCTGCCTGTTTTTTAGGCAGTTGATCATCCATGTCCGAAGTCCCCGTCCCGCCACAGTTGAAGCCCATTCAGGTCGGCCCTGTCACCGTCGATTGCCCGGTCGTGCTCGCCCCTATGACGGGCGTTTCGGACCTGCCGTTCCGCACCATCGTGCGCCGCTTCGGTTCCGGCCTGAACGTGACCGAGATGATCGCCAGCCCAGCCGCGATCCGCGAAACCCGCCAGTCGATCCAGAAGGCTGCGTGGCATCCGATCGAAGAGCCCGTGTCGATGCAACTTGTCGGGTGCGAGCCTGATCAGATGGCCGAAGCCGCCAAGCTCTCGGAGGACAAGGGTGCGGCGATCATCGACATCAACATGGGTTGCCCGGTCCGCAAGGTCGTCAATGGCGACGCCGGTTCAGCCCTTATGCGCGACATCCCGCTTGCCACCCGCCTGATCGAGGCGACGGTCAAGGCGGTGAATGTTCCCGTCACCGTCAAGATGCGCATGGGCTGGTGCCACGACAGCCTCAACGCCCCGGAATTGGCGCGCATTGCCGAAGATCTGGGTGCCAAGATGATCACCGTCCACGGTCGGACACGCAACCAGCTGTACAAGGGCACTGCCGACTGGGCCTTCGTGCGCAGTGTGAAGGATGCGGTATCCATCCCCGTGATCGTCAATGGCGACATTTGCGGTATCGAGGACGTGGCCACCGCCATCGCGCAAAGCGGCGCTGACGGCGTGATGATCGGTCGCGGCTCCTATGGCCGTCCTTGGCTGCTGGGCCAGATCATGCACTGGCTGAGTACCGGGGAGCCTCTGGCCGATCCGACCCTGCCCGAACAATACGCCCTGATCGTCGAACACTATCACGCAATGCAGGAGCATTACGGCACGATCACCGGCGTCAACATGGCGCGCAAACACATGGGCTGGTACACCAAGGGCCTCCACGGCTCGGCCGATTTCCGCAACAAGGTCAACTTCATCGACGATCCTGAAGCGGTCCTCGCCAGCCTCGCCGACTTCTATGGTCGCGCGATAGAGCACCAACTCATTGCTGCCGAAACAGCTGGCCAGCGCGCCGCCGCATGATCGCGCTTCCCGACTGGCGCCGTTCCGAACCCGGGCAAAAGCCTGAACCCAAGCGCGTTGTCGCCAGCCTTCCGCTCGCCCTTTTGCAGCTCGACCCGGATCTGATCGTCGCCACGGTCAACCCGGCTGCTGAGCAGTTGATGGGGCAAAGCTACCGCCGCCTCGTCGGCAAATCGGTCTCCGAACTGTTCGATTTTGAAGAGCCCCTTATCTTGGGCCGCCTTGCCGATGGTGAGGCGCAACTGTTCGCGCGCGGCGTGCGGGTGCGCATCATGGGCCAGCCACCGCGCCGGTTTGACGTGATGACCAGCCCGGTAACGCATTGTCCGGGCTGGCAATTGTTGATGCTGCACGAAGGCGTCGGGGTTGAGGCGTTGAGCGGTGATGGCAGCGGGGCCGGGGGCGGGGAGGGAATCGCCCTGCGTGCGCCCGATGTACTCGCACATGAAATCAAGAACCCTCTCGCCGGCATACGCGGCGCGGCACAGTTGCTTGATCGCAAGCTTTCGGAACGTGATCGCGCGATGACCGGTCTGATCACGGCTGAAGTGGATCGCATTGCCAAGCTGATCGATCAGATGCAGTCGCTTTCGCGCCGAAGTGCCGAACCTGCCCAGCAGTGCAACCTTCATGAAGCCGTGCGCCGTGCGCAGGCAGTAATCACTGCAGCGCATCCCGGAGCGGCGCTTATCGAAGAGGCGTTCGATCCTTCGCTTCCCCCGATCATGGCCAATCCGGATTCGCTGGTGCAAGTCCTGCTCAACCTGATGAGCAATGCGCGAGAGGCTTGCCAGCATGAGGGGGCGCCGAAGATTTCGGTCCGCACGCGCTTTGCCAGCGGCATCCAGCTTCACGCAGGGCCGGGAGGAAAGCCGTTGCGGCTGCCTATTGAATTGCGCGTTTCCGACAACGGCCCGGGGATCGACCCCAAACTGCGCGATCACATTTTTGAGCCGTTCGTGACCGGCAAAAAGAACGGGCAGGGCCTCGGTCTGGCGCTGGTGCAGAAGCTGGTGCGCGAAATGAATGGCCGCATCACTCATGATCGGGACGAGGCGCAGGGCCTGACTCATTTCCGCATCCACCTCCCAGTCGCTGGATCGGTGCAGCTATGACCAAGCGCGTCCTGCTCGTCGAAGATGACGCATCCATCGCCCTAGTCATCACCGCGGCACTCGAAGCCGAAGGGTTTAATGTCGACCGTTGCGATTCCATCGCTGGCAGGGATCGCTTTCTCGCAGGGGCTGACTACCGCCTTCTGCTGACTGACGTGATGCTGCTCGACGGCGATGGCATCGAAACGCTCGGTCCCGTGCGCGAAGCGCATCCTTCGTTGCCGATCATCATTCTTTCGGCACAAAACACACTCGATACCGCTGTCCGCGCCAGTGACACCGGGGCCTTCGAATATTTCCCCAAGCCTTTCGACCTTGAAGAACTGGTCCGCACGGTAACCCAAGCCATCGGGATGGCCGAGGCAGCGGAACCCGATCTGCCGGAGGACGTCCCGCAAGGCTTACCGCTGGTCGGTCGCAGCGCGGCGATGCAGGCGGTCTACCGCATGATCACGCGCGTCCTGCGCAATGATCTGACGGTGCTGATCTTGGGCGAATCCGGCACGGGCAAGGAACTGGTCGCCGAAGCAATCCACCAGCTTGGCAATCGCCGCTCAGGCCCGTTTATAGCCGTAAACACTGCGGCCATCCCCGCAGAACTGATCGAAAGTGAACTGTTCGGTCACGAAAAGGGTGCGTTTACCGGCGCAGTCGCCAGGTCCATCGGCAAATTCGAACAAGCCAGCAGCGGGACGCTGTTCCTCGACGAAATTGGTGACATGCCAATGCAGGCGCAAACCCGCCTGCTGCGCGCGCTGCAATCAGGCCGCATCCGCCGGGTCGGCGGGCGAGACGAGATAACCCTCGATTGCCGAATCGTCGCGGCCACCAATCGCGATCTCCTGCCGATGATCGCTGCCGGCACGTTCCGTGAAGACCTCTACTATCGCCTCGCGGTCGTCCCTATCGAGTTACCGCCTTTGCGGGAGCGCGCCGATGATATTGCGGCGCTGTCCCGTCACTTCCTGACCCGTGCTGCGGCTGAAGGCCTGCCGCGCCGCCAAATGACGCAGGCCGGTGTCGATTTGCTTTCACGCCAGCCTTGGCGCGGCAACGTGCGCGAATTGCGCAACTTCATTTATCGCCTCGCCTTGCTGGCGCGGGACGAACTTGTTGACGTTGCCACGATTGAGCCTTTGCTGGCGCAGGCCGAAAATGCCGCAGTCCAAAGCACCGGATCCGGTCTGCCCACCGATCCGTCCGATCTGGCTGCGGCGGTCGATCATTGGGTTGCTGGCAATGCCCCTGCGGCGGGGACGGTTTATGATGCTGCGCTGGCAGCCTTTGAGCGGCCGCTATTTCTGAATGTCCTGGCGCAGACCGGCGGCAATCAGCTTCGCGCCGCGCAGATACTGGGCATCAATCGCAACACGTTGCGCAAGCGTCTTGTCGACCTTGCGATATCGCCGGAAGATGTATCGCGCAGGGATTGAACATCCACGCTCTTGTGCCGATCAGTCGTTTATCCCGCGTAGTCTGGCGTTGGTCGGTTTCTGCTTGCATTTATGCAACAGGGGTGTTGTTACCTTGCAACTATGCAACAGGCCGGCAAAGTTTCGATCCGCCGAATGCCGCGCTGGTATCGCCGCGCGCTCCTAAGCTTGCGCAGGGCAAACGTCTTCTTTCTGCTTGAAGTTGCGGCCACCACCATTCTTGCCCTGATGCTGTCGGTCAGTTGGCTTACGCTGACCGGCGCAAGCTCCGACGGCCAGATTTTGCCTTCGCGCCTCACGTCGAGCCTGCTGATCGGCACGCTGGTTCCGGCTATGGCACTGCTCGTGCTGGGGGGGCGCCGTCTCGCCATTCGCCGCGCCACCAAAAGCCTGCTGGGATCAAGCGGGAGGCTTCATGTGCGGCTCGTCTGGCTGTTCTCGTTGATTGCGGCCATTCCCACGCTGCTGGTGGTGGTCTTTGCCTCGCTGCTGTTCCAGTCCGGTGTAGAGTTCTGGTTCTCCGACAATTCGCGCGGCATGCTCGAAAACGCGAACCAGCTTGCGCGCGGGTATTATGAAGACAAGCTGCGCGATGTGGGCAACGAAACCATCGCAATGGCGGGCGACATCCGCGATTATTTGAATCAAGCCCCGATCACGTCGACCGAATTCGCCGAGGGCTATTCGTATCAGGTGCTCGGCCGCAAGATGAACGAGTCCGCGATTCTGGAGCGTATGCCCGACGGCTCGCTTCGCACTGCGGCCATCGTCGACCCCGAAAAGTCTGAACGCCAGCAACGTGTCACCAATCAGGATCTGAAGCGCCTCGATTCAGGGGAAATGGTCGTCGTCAACGCTTCTGCCGAACGCATCGAAGCCATCACGCCGGTAGACAAGCAGCGCGGCATCTATCTCTATGCCGCCCGCACGTCGAACGCACTTGCGCTTGAACAGTGGGAGCGCGCGCAAACCGTGCTCAAGTCCTACGACATGCTGACCACGCGGGCGAGGGCGCTGCAGCTGCGCTTTAATGTGTTGTTGTTCGCGGTCAGCCTTGCGCTGGTTGCCGTCGCGGTATGGGCCGCACTGCGTTTTGCCGACAGGCAGGTGGCGCCACTGGCCGAACTCGTATCCGCAGCGCGCACCATCGGCAGTGGCAACTTTGCCATGCGTGTCGCGCAAAGCAGCGGTACCGATGAGGTCGGCTTGCTCGCCCGCGCGTTCAACCGCATGACCCAGCAGCTTGAAGGGCAGACGCAGGCGCTTGTTTCCGCCAACGCCCAGCTTGAAGTGCGCCGTGCCTTTATCGAGGCCGTGCTCGAATCCATCACCGCCGGAATCATCTCCATTGGGCGCGATGGGGCCGTGCAATTGATCAATTCGTCGGCTCAGCGCGTAATTCTGCCCACTGATGCACCAAGCCCGATTGGCCGCCCCTTGGTGGAACTCTCGCCGGTCTTTGCCCAACTCGTTGCCTCCGGCCAGCCCAACAACGTGATCCAGCACCCGCTCGACGGTGATCTGCGCACGCTTGCCGTGCGCGTGGCGCAGGACAGCAACGGTCACGTTATCACCTTTGAAGATATCACCCGACAGTTGCTTGACCAGCGCCGCGCCGCTTGGTCCGACGTTGCCCGCCGCATCGCGCACGAAATCAAGAACCCGCTAACGCCAATCCAGCTTGCGACTGAACGCCTGAAGCGGCGATATGGGCGTCAGATCGAGAACGATCCGGAACTGTTTGAAGAACTGACGAACACGATCATCCGTCAAGTTGGTGATTTGCGCAAAATGGTCGACGAATTCTCTTCGTTCGCCCGCCTGCCAAAGCCGGTGTTCCGCGCCGAAGACGCAAGCGACCTGGTGCGTCAGTCGTTGTTCTTGCAGGAAGTTGCCCACGCCAACATCGATTTCAGCTTTGCCTGCAACGAGCCTTCGATGCCGGTCCAATGCGATCGCCACCAGTTCGGCCAGGTTATGACAAATGTTGTCAAAAATGCAGTCGAAGCGATTGAAATGAAATCAAAGTCTGCAGATATTGATTTTAGGGGGCGGATCGCCGTCACGCTGGCTGGTGATGACCAGACTGTCACGGTCAGCGTCACCGATAACGGCATCGGCCTTCCTGCTGAGCGTGACCGCATCCTCGAACCTTACATGACCACGCGCGAGAAGGGGACCGGCCTCGGTCTCGCCATCGTCCACAAGATCGTCGAAGAACACGGCGGCGAAATGGCCTTCACGCCAGAACCCGGTGGCGGCACCCGCGTCACCATGCGCTTCGCCCGCGATCCGCTTTCTACCTCACCCGCGCACGCTGAACAGGACTGACAGGACCCCAACATGGCACTCGACATCCTCATCGTGGACGACGAACGCGACATCCGCGAACTCGTCGCCGGCGTTCTCTCCGACGAAGGCTATGGCTGCCGATTGGCGGCTGACAGTACATCGGCGCTTGCCGCAATAGACGAACGCCGTCCCAGCCTCGTGCTGCTCGACGTCTGGCTCCACGGCAGCCCAATGGACGGCCTCGAAGTGCTCGACGAAATCAAGCGGCGCGAGCCGGAACTGCCGGTGATCATCTTTTCCGGCCACGGCAATATCGATACCGCCGTCTCGGCCATCGGGCGCGGTGCGATGGACTTTCTCGAAAAGCCATTCGAAGCTGAACGCCTGCTCCTGCTGGTTGAACGGGCCACCGAAACCGAACGCCTGCGCCGCGAAAACCAGCGCCTGCGCCAGGGCTTCGCCATGTCCGATGAATTCACCGGCAACAGTTCGGCGATCAATCAGGTCCGCGCCACGCTCAAGCGCGTCGCCAACACGGGCAGCCGCCTGCTCATCACTGGTCCCGCCGGATCGGGCAAGGAAGTCGCCGCGCGGTTGCTGCATTCTTGGAGCCCCCGTGCGCAGAACGCTTTCGTGACGGTCAATTCTGCGCGCATCACGCCTGAACGGTTCGAGCAGGAACTGTTCGGCGAGGAAGTGGACGGCAAACTGGTGCGGGCAGGGCTGCTCGAAATGGCCGATGGCGGCACGCTGTTCCTCGATGAAGTGTCAGACATGCCGGCGTCCAGCCAGGCCCGCATCCTGCGCGTCCTTACCGAACAGTCCTTCGTCCGAGTCGGCGGGCACCGGCAATTGCGGGTCGATGTGCGCGTCGTCTCGTCCTCGTCGCGCCCACTGGAAAAGGAAATCGCCGAACGTCGCTTCCGCGAGGATCTGTACTACCGACTCAACGTCGTGCCTGTTGCGATCCCGTCGCTGATCGAACGGCGTGACGACATTCCGGCGCTCGTCGACCATTTCTTTGCCCGCTGCGCCAATGAGCAGGGCGTAACCCCGCCAGCTGTCTCGCCCGAAGCGATGGCTGCAATGCAAAGCTATGACTGGCCGGGCAACGTCCGTCAGCTTCGCAACGTAGTTGAACGCACGGTAATTCTCGCCCCCCGCGATCGTCTCGCCCGCATCGATTCGGACATGCTGCCTTCCGAGATCGTGGCCACTCCGATAGGCGGTGATTCGAGTGGTTCGACGCTGATGGGCGTCCCCCTGCGCGAGGCGCGTGAGAACTTTGAGCGTGAATATCTGAAGGTCCAGATCCGCCGGTTCTCGGGCAATATTTCCAAGACCGCCAGCTTCATCGGCATGGAACGCTCGGCTCTGCACCGCAAGCTCAAGCTCCTCGGCATGGCCGAGCGGCGTGATGATGATGAAGACGACTGACGTTGAAACTGCAACTGTGAATACGCATTTATTCGGAACCCAACGCAATTTCCGCTGTTTACGTGACCGGCGCAGCAGCTTAAACTCAACATTGAACCCGGCTGGGGTGCTTATGCACGAAGGCCAGATCGCTAAGGTCCGTTAAGGGCCCGAGCCAATATAAAATGGAGTCACGAGAAATGACCGGCAAAACGCTTACCGCGCGCCCGAAACCGAAGGCTGAACCTGCACCCGTGGCGGAAACGCCGGTGCCAGTGGCTGCCCCCAGCGGCGGCAAAGGGCAGAACCTTCAGGATCTGTTCCTCAACCACCTGCGCAAGAACAAGGTTCCGGTCACGATGTTCCTCGTGAAGGGTGTAAAGCTGCAGGGCATCGTCACGTGGTTCGACAATTTTTCGATCCTGTTGCGCCGCGATGGCCAGTCGCAGCTTGTCTACAAGCACGCGATTTCCACGATTATGCCGGCCCAGCAGCTTTCGGTCGCTCACTTCCAGTCCGGGGGTGAGGAAAACGGCAAGAAGGCGCGCCTGCTGCAGGAAGTGTTCCTGTCCAGCGTGCGCGATGCTGCCGTGCAGGTCACAATGTTTCTGGTCAACGGCGTGATGCTGCAGGGCCGTGTCGCTTCTTATGACCTTTTCTGCATGCTGCTTGAGCGTGAGGGCTACGTGCAACTCGCTTATAAGCATGCCGTTTCGACAATTCAGCCTGCCGGTCACGTTGACCTCACCGGCGACTGGGATGGTGAGGATTCCTGAGTACTTTTGAATTTGGCAATAATACCGGCGACATAGCCGGTGAAGTCACCCGTGGCGCGCGCGCCGTCGTCGTCCTCCCTGACATAAAGCAGCGGGGAGGGGGCCTCGGCGCAGACGCTGAGTCCCGGCTTGAGGAAGGGCAGGGCCTTGCCCACGCCATCGGCATCGAGGTGGTTGACGCCTTCATCCTGCCGATCCGCGCCGTTCGCCCAGCCACGCTGTTCGGTGAAGGTCAGGTCGAGCGGATGGCTGTGGCTTGCAATCAGTCAGATGCCGAACTGGTCATCGTGGATGGCGCTCTCTCGGCGATCCAGCAGCGCAACCTCGAAGACAAGCTCAAGCGCAAGGTCATCGACCGCACGGGCCTGATCCTGGAAATCTTCGGCGAGCGCGCAGCCACAGCGGAAGGCCGCCTGCAAGTCGAACTTGCACATCTGGATTATCAGGCGGGGCGGCTCGTCCGTTCTTGGACCCACTTGGAACGCCAGCGCGGCGGCTTCGGCTTCCTTGGCGGCCCCGGTGAAACCCAGATCGAGGCGGACCGCCGTCAGATCCGTAGCCGCATGTCGCGGCTGCGCAAAGAGCTTGAGCAAGTGCGCCGCACGCGCGGCCTCCATCGTGAACGCCGCC
Source organism: Novosphingobium sp. (assembly GCF_030696665.1). Lineage (GTDB taxonomy): Bacteria > Pseudomonadota > Alphaproteobacteria > Sphingomonadales > Sphingomonadaceae > Novosphingobium. The sequence continues at coordinate 78,383 of NZ_JAUYRV010000046.1, read as the reverse complement.
AGCGCGCGCCGTGGCCGGTGATCGCTCTGGTCGGGTACACCAACGCCGGAAAGTCGACTCTTTTCAATCGCCTGACCGGCGCCGATGTGATGGCCGAAGACCTGCTCTTCGCCACGCTCGATCCCACGATGCGTGCAATCCGGCTTCCCGGCGTGGACAAGGCGATCCTGTCCGATACCGTGGGCTTCATCTCGGATCTCCCCACCCAACTCGTCGCAGCGTTCCGCGCCACGCTCGAAGAGGTGACTGCGGCCGATCTGATCGTACACGTCCGCGACGTCGCCAACCCGGCCACGGCAGACCAGAAAACCGAAGTCGAACAGATACTTGCTGATCTCGGCGTCAACGGGGAGGGGGAGCCTCTCGTCCCCGTGATCGAGGCGTGGAACAAGTGGGATATGCTCACCGCCGAGGAGCAGGCGATGCGGCACGATCTCATCGCGGCCAAGATTACCGACGTTCCGGTGGTTCCCATCTCGGCGCTGACGGGTGAGGGCGTCGATCTCCTGCTTGACCAACTCAGCAAGATGCTGACCGGTGGAGCGCAGACGCTCGAACTCACCGTGCCGCTGTCAGACGGGCAACGTCTGGCATGGCTCCATGCGCATGGTGACATTCTTGAAGAAAATCAGATTGATGGGGCCGAAAATGAACCCGCGATGCGCATAAAAGTTCGTCTTACACAGCGCGAACTGGGCCGCTTCACCGCTCTGACTGCTTGACCGCCTGCCACAGGGCTTCCTGCTGATCGAGCGGAAGCGAGGCAAACTCGCCCTCGGCGCGCGCTTCCATGCCCCGGAAGCGCCGCTCAAATTTGGCGTTTGCCGCCCGGAGCGCGTCTTCGGGCGGCACGCCATATTTGCGCACCAAGTTAACCGCTGCAAACAGCAGATCACCGGCTTCCTCAGTGCGTTCATCTTCTGAAGAAGCCTCACGAAGTTCCTCAATTTCTTCAAAAACCTTTGCGGCAGCACCTTGTGCATCGGGCCAATCAAAGCCTTGTCTGGCTGCACGCTTTTGCAGCTTCTCGGCGCGCATCAGCCCCGGTAATGCCAGCGCAACGCCATCCATCGCACTTTGCGCACCCTTTGACGCACGTTCTGCGGCCTTCGCGGTTTCCCAGCGATCCTCACGCGATTGGCCTTCATCGCTTTCATCGCCGAACACATGCGGATGGCGCGCTTCCATCTTGTCCGAAATCGCGGACGCCACATCTTCAAATGAGAAGAGGCCTTGCTCCTCAGCCATTCGCGCATGGAACACTACCTGTAGCAGCAAGTCGCCGAGTTCTTCTTTCAACGCTGCCATATCGCCGCGCGCAATCGCATCATCGACCTCGTAGGCTTCCTCAATCGTATAAGGCGCAATCGTCGTGAATGTCTGCGCGCAATCCCATTCGCATCCACGCCGCGGATCGCGCAGCCGCGCCATAATGCCAAGTAGGCGGTCAAGATTGGGTGTAGTTGCCGTTGCTGCCATCGCATTGGTCCATTCAATCAAACTTGATAATAAGTATTATGTAAACTAGAGGTGAAAACGAAGCGCCGCGTCACCACCCGATAGCCGTGAACACCAGCGCCACGGCGACAAACAGAAACGCCCACAATGCAGCCATGCGCAGCCCTTCAGACAATCCGATCTGTTTTCCGCGCAGATTGGCGGCCAGCAGCACCAGAGCCATTGCAATCGCGATCAGCCTGACGATGTCGTCACCGCTCATACAACGATCTCCATGCCGTCAAATGCCGGCTCAACGTGATCCGGCGTCTCGGCGCTGAGTGTCTGATAATCCATAGATTTGTCGAGATGCGTCAGCACGCCACGCCCGGCGCGCGTCGCCTCGATGAGTTCCAGCGCCATTTCAAGATGTGAGTGCGTGGGATGCGGTTTGCGCCGTAGGCAATCCACCACAAGTACATCGACCTTGTAAAACAGGTCAATCATCTCATCGGTAATCTCGCTGAAGTCTGTCGCGTAACCTATTGTTTTTCCGTCCTGATCAAAGCGAAATGCGGTCGACTGCGCCGGCCCGTGGGGCATTTGGCAATGTCCAATACCGATGCCGCAAATCATCCGTACGCGATCCAGATTGTCCAATTCAACAATCGTGTGATAGCCGTGCTGCCCGGCAAAGACATAGCCAAAACGCTGGCGCAGACGTCGCACGGTTTCAGACGCCGCATAGCCTGGTATTGGTCCCGCACGGCCATAGCGCAAAGGGCGCAGGTCATCGATGCCGTGACAGTGGTCGGCATGGTCATGCGTCCACAGCACTCCGTCCACTCGGTCGATCCCGCAACTCAGGAACTGATGCCGAAGATCTGTCGGCGTATCCACGAGCAACCGGCTGCCATCCTCACCTTCGACCATGATTGCCACGCGCGTGCGCCGGTTGCGCGGCTCGTTCGGGTCGCAATCGCCCCAATCATTGCCGATCCGGGGCACGCCGGTTGAGGTGCCAGAGCCAAGGATCGTCAGCTTCACAGCACTGCCTTGCTGAACAGTCTGAAGAAGTTTGCTCCCGTCGTGTCGGCGAGCGCCTCCTTGCTCGTCCCGCGCAATCCGGCGACAAAAGCGCAGGTATCTGCGACGAACGCAGGCTCGCAGGTTTTCCCGCGATGCGGCACTGGCGCCAAAAACGGCGCGTCGGTCTCAACCAGCAGACGATCTTCAGGCAACTCCGCAGCAATCGCCTGCAAGTCCTTGGCATTCTTGAATGTCACGATCCCCGAAAGCGAGATCGAAAGCCCCAGTTCCAGCATTTTCGCAGCGAATGGTGCCGAAGCTGTGAAGCAGTGGATCAGTGCCGGGAAAGCGCCCCTCCCCATCTCCTCAGCGATAATCCGGGTCGTATCGTCCTCTGCATCGCGCGTGTGGACGATGATCGGCAGCCCTGTCTCCCGTGCAACGCGGATATGCACGCGGAACAGATCCTGCTGCACCTGCCGGTCTGAATGATCGTAGAAGTAATCAAGACCCGTTTCACCAATGCCAATCACACGCGGATGTGCCGCAGCTTCCAGCAGCACCGCTTCGCCCAGATCGGCGTGGCTATCAGCTTCGTGCGGATGAATGCCAACGCTCGCCCAGACATCGCTCTCACGCTCTGCGGTGCTGACGATGTCGGCCCATTCACGCTGGCGAGTGGAAATATTGAGGAACCCTCGAACACCAGTTTCACGCGCGCGATCAAGCACTTGAGGCTGACTTTCGACAAGTCCCTTGTAGTTGAGGTGGCAGTGGGAATCTATCAGCATCATGCCGTGGCAGACTCTTCGGGCAGTTCAAGGCGCGGAAACGCCGGCACTGGCTGCGCCAGCGTCTCACCTTTCGCCACGCGCGCCATGTACCAGTCAGCATCGGTCAAAGCGGCGAAGCCACGTTCGTCGTGGGGAACGCCCAGTTGATCCAGCACACCGGCCGCTGACCCCGGGACGACCGGAGCGATGGCGATGGTCAGGTCGCGGATGGCCATGAACAGTGTCAGCAGCACGGCTTTCATGCGCTCCGGGTCAGTTTTGCGCAGTGCCCAGGGAGCCTGCTCATCCACATAGGCGTTGCACGCAAAGACAGCGCGCATCCACGCCTCGATGCCCACCGAGAAGTTCAGGGCTTCGAACTCGCGCGGCAATTCCTCGCGGCAAGCGTAGGCCACGGTCGCAAGCAGTACGTCGTCCGGCTCAGCCGTTTCAAACTTCTCAAGTTTTCCATCCATGTTTTTGAAAATCATGGAAAGTGTACGTTGCACAAGGTTGCCGTAACTGTTCGCCAGTTCGGCGTTGCACCGCATCACAATGGCTTCGGGCGAGTACGAACCGTCTTGCCCGAACGCCACTTCACGCATCAGGAAATAGCGCAATTGGTCGACACCGAACCTTTCGGCCAGATCGATCGGATCGGTGACGTTACCGAGCGATTTTGATTCCTTCTGACCACGGTTGAGCAGGAAGCCGTGGCCGAACACCTGCTTTGGCACGGCCAAGCCTGCACTCATCAAAAATGCTGGCCAATAGACCGTGTGGAACCGGACAATATCTTTGCCAATCAAGTGGAGGTTTGCAGGCCAATACTTTGCAAAATCACCACTTTCATCGGGGAAGCCCAAGCCTGTCAGGTAGTTGGTAAGTGCATCCACCCACACGTACATCACGTGGCCATCGCTGCCGGGAACCTTGATGCCCCAGTCGAAACTGGTCCGCGAAACTGAAAGATCGCGAAGGCCTCCTTCAACGAAACGGGCAACCTCGTTGCGGCGGCTATCCGGCTGAACGAACTCCGGGTGCTCGTTGTACAGCTTCAGCAGCGGCTCGGCATATTTTGAAAGCCGGAAGAACCAACTCCCTTCGACAGTCCATTCCACCGGTGTGCCCTGCGGAGAGAGCTTTTCGCCCCCCTCCCCGGCCACGAGTTCGCTTTCGTCATAAAATGCCTCGTCGCGAACCGAATACCAGCCCTCGTAACGGTCAAGGTACAAGTCGCCGTTCGCTTCCATGCGCCGCCAGAGTTCCTGCACGGATTCGTGATGGCGCGGCTCGGTGGTGCGGATGAACACGTCATATGACACATTCAATTCATCGCACATCTTTATGAAATACGATGACATTTCATCTGACAGCTCGCGCGGTGTGACGCCCAGCTCGCGCGCTTTCTGGGCCATCTTCAGCCCATGCTCATCGGTCCCGGTCTGAAACCGCACATCGCGCCCCATCGCCCGCTGGAACCGCGCAATCACGTCGGCGGCAATTGCCTCATAGGCGTGGCCGATGTGCGGCTTGCCGTTGGGGTAGGAAATGGCGGTGGTGATGTAATAGGGTTCGCCCATTGGGCCAGTCGCTTTCTTGCAAGGAATCCGCGTCGTTATCGAACGCCTTCCCTAGTCGGCCCAGCCGATGCCAGCAAGGAGCCGATTTCCAACATCAGCATAGCCGGATCGTAGTTGTAGATTGGCGCGTCACCCGCAAGTTTGACCAACTTGGCATGGGCTTCAGCCAGACGCAGCTTTCCGGCGTCGTCAACATGCTCCAGCGCTCGCACTACGGTCATCCGTGCAGCCTCAATCGCTGCGCCGATCCGCTCACGGTCAGGCCGTGCCCCGATTGCGCCGGAAAGCGCTGCCCGCAGACTCATATCGCGGTCACCCCGCTCGATCAGCTTTTCGAAAATCGCCTGCGCGCGCCCCAGATCCTGCTCGGCAAAGGCCAGCGCAGCCCCCGGGGAGCCGCCCGAGACCGCCAGCGCAGCGCGCCGTGTCTCGTCATTCAGTTCCGGTGCCGCCGCATCCAGCGCCCGCGCGACGTCGGCATCGCTTAGTGGATGAAACCGAACGATCAGGCAGCGCGACCGCACGGTTGGCAGCAATCGACCAAGTGCATGGACGACCAGCAGAAAAAACGTCCCCTGCGGCGGCTCCTCAAGGCTCTTCAGCAGCGCGTTGATCGCGCTTTTCTCCAGCAGATCAGCCGAATCGATAATCACCGCCCGCCGCGCGCCCAGCGTCGGACGCGTCGTCAGCCGCCGCTGAAGGCCGCGCACCTGATCGACCGATATGCTGCGCTTCAGTTGATAGGGTTTGCCCTCGTCACGCTTCTTCACCTCATCATCATTGGCGGGCAGCGGTGACAGCACGAGGATATCGGGGTGCGCTTCCACCGGCGGTTGCGGCACCCCCGGTTCGGTCACCAGTTCGGCCGCCGCTGCCCGCGCAAAGCTCGCCTTGCCCAGTCCTTCGCGCCCGGCCAGCAGCCATCCGTGATGCATCCGGTCCCCCGCCAGGGCCGAACGCCATGCCCGCCACGGTTCCTCATGCCCGATCACGATTGTCGTTCCATCAGCTCTGCCATGACCCGGCCATGCACTTCCTCTGGCGAACCTTCGGCGTCAACCACGGCAAAGCGTCCCGGCTCAGCCTCGGCGAAGGCGCGGAACGCGGCTGCTACCCGCGCGTGATAGTCGGCACCGCGCCCGCCAATCCGATCCGCCGCGCCGCCATCGCGCAAGGCAAGGCGCTCTGCCGAAACCTCGGGCCGCACCGCCAGCAGCACCGTGAGGTCGGGTAAAAGCCCCGCGCTACCAATGCGATGCAGCGTCATCACATCGTTATCTGAAAGCCCACCGCCACCGCCCTGATAGGCGCGGCTGCTGTCCACATAACGATCGCACACCACCCACGCCCCGCGTGCAACTGCTGGCAGGATCAGCTTCTCGACGTGGTCAGCGCGTGCCGCTGCAAACAACAGCGCCTCCGCACGCGCGCCCCAACCATCGCCTTCGGTGGACAGCAGCATCGCACGAATTGCTTCGGCGCCGGCGGTGCCGCCCGGCTCGCGCGTCGTCACAACGTCAATTCCCCGCGCCCGCAGCGCCTCGGCAAGCATGCGCCCCTGCGTTGATTTGCCGACGCCTTCCCCGCCTTCCAGCGCAATGAAACGTCCGCTCACAGGCCCACGACACCCAAAGCGCCGTCGCGCAAGCGGTCAACCATGCCGCCCTTCCGCACCTCCGCACCCGCAACCAGCGGCAACACATGCACCGGCTCCCCCTGCATGCGCACAAGCAGACTTGCCACCGTCTCACCCTTGGCAATCGGCGCTTTCAACGGTCCCTTGTATCGCACGGCGAGGGTGTAGCGCGGCTTGGCACCACGCGGCACCGTCACGCTCAATCCTCTTGGCGCAAGAAGCGGCACTTCCCGCGCGGCCCCGCCCTGCACCACCGCAGCCCCCACCGTCGCGCCTTTGGCAAACAGTGGTTGCGCTTCCCACGCACCAAATCCCCACTCGATGAATGCGCGCGATTGGATGGCGCGTAAGTTGGGCCGGTCATAACCGCCCAGCACCATCACCAACCTGCGCCCGCCGCGCTCAGCCGAGCCGACAAAGCCATAGCCCGCCTCGTTGGTGAACCCGGTCTTCACCCCGTCCGCGCCTTCGACCACGCCATAAAGCGGATTGTGGTTGGGCTGCGTGATCCCGCCCCACGTCATCTCGGCATGACCATAAAACCGGCGGTAAAGCTCGGGAAAACGCGTCATCAACGCGCCGCTGAGTGTCGCAAGATCGGCGGCGCTGACATATGTCTGGCCTTCGTCCATCCAGCCGTTCGGCGTGTTGAAGTGGCTGTCACGCATGCCCAGATCCGCCGCCGCCTCGTTCATCAGCTTGGTGAATGCAGGAACCGACCCAACCGCGCCCTCCGCCAGCACGACGCAGGCGTCGTTGGCCGAAACGGTCACAATCCCCTCGATCAGTTCCGCCACGGTCGGCTGCGCATCGGCGGGCAGGAACATTGTGCTGCCCACATTGTGCCATTCACGGAATGTATCGGGCCGCATTCCGATCCTCTGATCGAGCCGCAACTTGCCCTTCGTCAGCAAATCGAATGCCACATAACTGGTCATGATCTTGGTGATCGATGCGGGCACGAAACGGCGATGGACGTCACGCGCATAAAGCGTGCGCCCAGATCCCACATCCAGCAGAAGCGCAATCGGCGCGTCGATCTGAGGCATGGGCGCAACGTTGACCCGCGTATCTACCACCGGGGCAGCCGCCTGCACCGGCACCATGCCGACAGCAACAATCGCCAGAACCGCCAAGACCTTAACGCGCAAGAGCATTCCCCGGTACAATCGGGGCCTCCCGCGCGGTTCAGATTACGGCGCGGTCACGACCCGGGCATCGGCATAGCCCGCCGCGCGCACCTTCGCCAGCGCCGCATCGGCTTGTCCACGATACTTGTGCGGCCCCACGCGCACGCGCCACACGCGGCCTGCCGATGAGGCCGAACCGCCGATAGCCTTGGCCACAGCGTCGGCCCGCGCCTTGCTGGAATAGGCCCCGGCCTGCACGTAAAGGCCCGACGCCTCGGCAGCAGGGGCCGGGGCAGGTGCGGGTTTTTCGGCAATTTTCGGCTCAACCTTTGCCATAGCAACAGGCTTTTCGGCAGGCTTTGCAATAGCCTTGGCGACCGGTGCGGCCTTGGCTGAAACCTTCGGTTCAATCTTGGCCACAGGCGCAGCGGCAAAAGGAGCCGGCGTTGCAATTGGCACGCCCAGCTTGCGCTTCAGCGCCGTCAGCAATCCTTGTGGCGTATCCATCCGCGCCGGAGCATTCGTACCTGCGCGCAGCAAGGCGCGTTCAGGTTCGGGCGGATTTACCCGGCGCACCCGCACCGGAAGCCGCGATCCCGCAGGCATGCCCAGTTGTGCCCACGCCCCGGGCGATAGCGTAACAAGGTCGCTCCCTGTCATCGGCCCACGCTCCGTCATCCGCACCAGAATCGTTCGCCCGCTGTCCAGCGAGGTCACTTCAACATAGCTTGGCAGCGGCAGCGTGCGGTGAGACCCACTTACGCCCTCACCACTTTCAACATGAGCATAGCCCACCGAATCATAGTTGAGCGTATCGGCAGGGGTATATGTCACCCCATCGACTGTGAAAGGCTCCCCCAGAATCATCGGGTAATCACCGGCGGGACCGCGCATCGCGGCTTCGGAAGTGCCTTTGGAAAGCCCGGAATCCTTGGCATTCGCACCGCCACAGGCGGTCAAAAGCAAGGTTGCGGCAATCGCGGTCAGGCTAGCGGCTGATCTCATCTGCAAGAAGTCCCACGGACAGAGCGTAAAAGTTCGAGCAGTTGTAATCGAGGATAACCCTATAATTTCCGGTTAGCAGATAAGCAGTCCGCCCGCGCCCATCCGGCTCCAGCAGGCTGGCCATGACATTGTCAGCCGGCCAAGCGCCTGATTTCGGGACGATTCCCAATGCGCGCCACTCGGCCATGCTTTTCCAACCGGTATGCCTGTCAAACACGCGCGGGCAACGCGGGCTGACCATCGTGGTGCCCAGCGAACCACGGTCCAGCCCATCAGGCACGCCCACCGCCACGCCCCAGGGCTGCCCGGTGCGCCACCCGGCATCGCGGAAATAGTTGGCGATAGAGGCAAGCGTGTCGGTGCGATTCGTCCAGATGTCGGCAAACCCATCACCATCTCCATCGGCCGCCACACGCAGATAGACCGACGGCAGAAACTGCGGATTGCCAAATGCCCCGGCCCAGCTGCCCACCAGCTTTGACCGCGGCACGCCCCGATCCACCATCTTCATGGCGGCAATGAACTCGTCGGCAAACAGTTCACGCCGCCGCCCCTCATAGGCCAGCGTCGCCAGGGACCGGGCCAGATCGAAGTCCCCGGTATAGCCGCCGTAGTCCGTCTCGTGCCCCCAGATCGCCAGCATGATTGGTCCCGGCACGCCATAGCGCCGCTCGATCCCGCCAAGTTGCCCGGCCGCTGCCGCATATTGCCGCCGTCCACGTGTGATGCGCGAAGCATCAACATGCTGGCGTCGATATGGCTCAAACGCAGGAATCACGCCCGATGACGACCCCGGCTGCGCCCGATCCAGTTGAATCACCCGATGGTTGACCGTCAGCCCCTGAGTCATCACCGAAATGGTTGATTCGCGCACACCCTCGGCCCGCCCACGCGCTGCGAGAAGCTGCAGATATCCTTGAAAACCTTGCTCCTCGGCATCCACTTGGCCTACCGCTGGTCCAGCCGCCAAAAGCGCCAGAGCCGCAACACCGGCAGCCCGCAGGCCACCTATCCGTTTCAAAAATCCCATTCCCCGCGTGTCGCACGGTTCATAAACTATGGGAATCCCCTTTGCGTCCGAAGCGGAAAGCGCTAACGGCGAACCGTTCGTTGGCTCAGACCGACGGAACGCGGACAGGTGGCCGAGTGGTTTAAGGCAACGGTCTTGAAAACCGTCGTGGGTGGAAGCTCACCGTGGGTTCGAATCCCACCCTGTCCGCCATGTCATTTCGATATATCGCCGACGTGGCTGCGCTGGGGGAAATATGCGCCAATTTACTCCATTTGTCTTCGCAGGCGTTGCGCTGGCAACTTCGCCCATTGCGTATGCAAAGGATAACTTCCCCGCGAATGTGACCGTCGCGAAGAACAAGACCGTGGAGAAGATCGACTGGTCTTTTGCAACAGACAAGCCTGTAGAATTCTCTCGAGTGAAACGCTGTATCGCAACCAATCTTCATAACGACGAAGTACAACTGCGGGACAGCGCAGGGTCGTGGGTCGGTCCAGCAACCGGAAACTACTATCGACAAGACAATCGGAGCACGGTGCAAGGCGCGAGTGTCTTTAAGGTCGTTGATGACCAGAATCAGTTTCTCGTGGCGCAAGGTCAAACCGACAGAACCACCGGTCTTTCAGGATGGATCATGCGTTTCGATTTGGAGGCAGCGTTGGAACCAGGACGCGTGGTGCTTATCATGCGAAATGTAAAGTTGGCTGCCAGCAGTACCGGCAGCCTAGGCAACGATGGCTTTCAACCACTTGGAACTTGGTTCCGGTTCAAGTCCAACTACGCCGCGCTCGAAGCCGTCGCGTCGCCCGTCAGATCCTGCATATTCGAGTGATCGCGCCCAAAACAAAATTGGGACAGCGCCCTCGCTACAAAATGCTTGCAGCCCACCGGTGCCATGCCGGTGAGGCTGATTTTAACGCGATTTCCGAATAGCACCTAAACGCACCTAACGCACCTCTGGGTACCTTCAAACTAGTGAGTCATCAGCTTGTGGAGGCCGCGCGAACCGCAGGCCACAGCGGAACCGGCACGGTCGTTTCAAACCATGCCGGTGTCACTCTCCGCTTAAAGGAAAAAGTTCGCCGAGACCAATGACGTCACGCCGTCAACCTGGAACTGGAAGTCGGCAATTCCGTCGCCGTCAACATCGCCATAGACCATCGAATTTGCGCCGATTGCATCATAGCGCAGTTCACCGGCGCTTCCGCTGAAGGCCGCTGTGCCGATCAGCGTGAAGGCCTGATTGCCGCCTGTCAGCGCATCGGCGTCAATCGCGTCAAGCCGGATGCGATCTCCTTGTGACGTGGTGAAATCGGCGATGCGGTCAAATGTGCCAACACCGAAGCTGTCCAGACCGGAGAACACGAAGCGATCCGCGCCCATGCCGCCGATCAGGACGTCTGCGCCCGCGCCGCCATTGATGATATCGTTGCCGCCCGCACCTGCAAGCGTATCGTTGCCGTTGCCGCCAGTGATGGTGTTGGCGCTGTCGTTGCCGGTTCCGGTGAAATCGCCTGTGCCGACAAAGGTCAACTTTTCAACGTTGTCGGCCAGCGTATAGACAGACAGTGCCGCCTGTACGGTGTCGGTGCCTTCATCCGCCGCTTCCATGACCTGATCCGCAGCGTCATCAACCACGTAGATGTCGTTGCCGTTGCCGCCGGTCATACCGTCAGCACCCGCGCCACCGTCCAGCAGATCATTGCCCTCGCCACCGGTGAGCATGTCGTCACCCACACCGCCGAACAGCCGGTCATTGCCTCCATCGCCGTGGATCTGATCGCTGCCGTGCCCGCCCTCAATGGTGTCGTTGTTTTCGCCGCCGTGCAGTGCGTCGTCCCCGGCGTTGCCAAAGATCCGGTCCGCGCCCGCTTCACCGAACATCGTATCCGCGCCATCGCTGCCGGTGAGGATGTTGGCCAAGGCATTGCCCGTACCGGTCAGGCCGGCTTGCGTGAGCGTCAGGCGTTCAAGGTCTGCATTCAGCGTGAAGCTGACCGATGCTTCGACCGTATCAACGCCATTGCCCCCGGCCTCGTCGACCACGTCACCAGCATCATCGACAACGTACGTGTCGTTGCCGTTGCCGCCGCTCAGCGTGTCCGCACCCGTCAGGCCATCGAGCCTGTTGGCAGCGTCATTGCCGATCAGAACGTTGGCGAAAGCGTTGCCGGTGAGGTTGATGCCCTTGTTGCCCGCAATCGCCTCAACGGTTTCAACCGCCGACCCGGCCCCGAGCACCCATGTGCGCGAGGCTATGACGCGGTCATCGCCTTCTTCGTCAAGCTCGACAACCGTGTCGCCGACCGCGTCTACATAATAGGTATCGTCACCAGCGCCCCCCGCCATGCTGTCGCTACCGATGCCGCCATCGAGCAGATCATCGCCGCCGTTGCCGATCAACGTGTCGTTCCCGCCAAGCCCGTACAGCAAGTCGCTGTCGACCGTGCCGGTCAGTGTATTGGCAACGTTCGTGCCGGTAAGCGTTACGCCGTCGTCAACGCCCGTCACGGTTACCGTCACCGTCGCGGTGCTGGTGTTCCCCGCAACGTCGCTCACCGTGTAGGTGAAGCTGTCGGTCACCGTCTCACCCGCCGGGATACTGTCAAAGCTGTCGGCATCGGCGACATAGCGCAGCGTTTGCGTTTCGGGATCGAACACAACGCTGCCAAGGGTCGCGCTGGTGTCCACGGCGCTGATCGTCAGCACATCGCCCGCATCGGGATCGGTGTCGTTCCCCAGCAACTGCGTCCACAGGTTGGCCGTCGTGGCGTCCTCATCCACCGCAACGCTATCGGCCGCTGCCACCGGCGAAGGATCGGGCGCGGGCAGGAAGAACGAGGCGACGAGCGGATCGTGGTCAGACACGCGGCCTGCGCCCGGTGCCTGTTCCGAATTGATGTGGACCACATCGACCATCACATCACCCAGCAGCCCCGGTGTGACGAGGAAGTTGTCGAGCGCCTGCGCATTGCCGCCAAAGCTGTAGCTGTAGCGCTCCTCCTCGGGCAGTTGGCGGTGCAGGTTGCTCATCACCCCGCCAGCTTCCAGCAGTTCCACCGAGTCCTCGAAGTAGAACGCGTTGAAATCGCCCAGCACCGCAACATAGGCATCGGCGTCCACCGCCAGCAGCCCGTCGACGTAGTCCTTAACCGCTTCCGACTGCCCAATCCGCGCACCCTCACCTGCATTGGCAGGCGGCTGGATCGCGCCGAACAGCGGATCGCTGCCCCCGCGCGAGGTTGAGTGGACGTTGATCGCAGTGATCGTCTGTTCGTTGAACGTAAAGCTCGCTACCAGTGGCTTGCGGCTGTTGCTGAACGCTGCATCGGTGATCAGTTCGGCGCTGCCTTCGACATAGTCGACGCGGTTGACCTGGTAGAGGAAGCCGTTGCGGATGTTGCCGTTCGGCTCGCCCCCGGTGGTGTTCGCGGTATCCGGCGCGATCTCGACATAGGCATACTGCGGCCCGCCCGCGGCCAGGATCGCATTGATCAGCAGGTTCGCCGTCACCGTGGCCGAAAGGTCCGACCCCGTCCCCGCCCCGTCCGCATCCTGCATTTCCTGCAACGCGATAATGTCGGGTGCGGCAAGGTTGTAGATCACGTCGCTTGCCAGCAGGTTGAACTTCACGGCCCCATCGGTCGGGTCAAGGTTCTCGACGTTGTAGGTGGCGATGGTCAACCGGTCCGCGGTTCCCGTCAGCGTCGTCGTCTCGCGCTCCAGCGTGCCGACATCGGTGGTGATCGACACTGCTTCAGTCACCAGCAGTTCGTAGGACTGGAAGTTGTAGCTCATGATGCCGGTGACGGACGAAAGCACATCGCCCTGTGTGTAGCCCGGCACGAACCCGGCAAACAGGCCGCTGTCATCGTCGAGCTGGATGCGCTCGGGGTTGTAATCATCGAACCCGTCGGCGTTGCCCGAGATCGTGATGCTGCCCCTGTCGTTCACCCCGGTCGCCCCTGCGCCGCCCGAAGCCACCACATAGGTCTCGCCGAAACTGTTGGTCCCGGCCACCACCAGCGGCGCATCGACCGTAACGCGCATGCCCTCGAGCGATTCGTAGAAATCGGCCGCGTCATTTTCTGGGTCGTAAGTTGCAAAGCCGTCGTTGTCGAAAACGTCCGTCGGCGGCAGCACCCCGCCCGTCCCGATCAGCGTCGCCACCGGCAGCGCGTTCCCGCTCGAAACTACCGTCGCCGCCGTCTGGCTGATCTGAGTCACCGTGAAGTTCAGGGCATTGTTGCCAGGCAGCGCTTCCGACACTGTGCCGGTCACCTCTACCGCATCGCCCACCGCGACAGTCGGCGCAGTTCCGGTAAGCACAAACACCGCGTCTGAAGTGCGCGCGTCGCCATCACCGCTGGCGTCCTGCAGGTAATAGCCGTTGCTGTCGACCGCCGTGACGATACCGTCGGTTGTGACCGTCTGGCCGACATATTCGGAATCGTGCCCAAGCCCCTGAATGTCGTAGATCGCCAGTTCGACCGGATCGTCGTTTGTGATCGTGCCGCTGGCCTGTCCGATGACAATGCTGGCATTCACTGCGTTGCTCAACGTCACGCTCAGCGTCTCGTTGCCTTCCGGCGCAATGTCACCCGTCACCGGCACGACGATCTGCTGCACGCTCACGCCCGCTGCAAACGTGACCGTGCCGGTCAGCACCGCGCCAGCATCCAGATCGCCCGCATCCGCCGTGCCATCAAGGTTGATGGCATAGTCAACGGTCGCTTCCAGCGCGCCGCCGCCCGCACGGCGCACCGTGAACACCAGATTGGTGATCCCCGCGTCGCCCTCGGCCACGCTCACATCGCCCACGCGGATTTCGCCCGGCGTGTCTGCCGAAAGGAAGGTCTGCCCGCTGTTCACGGCGTTGTAATTGCTGGCCTGCCCGGCGGTCCACGTAAAATCGGCATAGCCAGAACCGGCACCGGTCAGTTGCAGCGAATTGCCGATGGTATCGTTTTCCTGCGAGACCCCGATATTGGTGCTGGTCATGCCCGCCGCAGGACCGTTCGTGGCCGTCATCACGCCTTCATAGGAGATGAACTGCACCACGCGCCCCAGCGCATCGACCAGCGCAATCCCGTCAGGCGCACCATTCTGCAGCCCCGGCGCGGCAAACGATAGCGTGCCGTAACCGTTCGACTGGTCGGCAATCGTCCCCGAAAGCGCAATCCCCGCCGTCGATCCGCCCGTCGCTGCATAGGCCGCGCCGCCGTTTCCGTTATAGAGCACCAGCTTCCAGCCGGTCAGATCCGTCCCGGCAACGCCCGCAACCTCGATGGTCTCGCCGCTATCGGTCCCCGCTGGATCATAAGTGATCTCGTTTACGAAGACGTTCGCAATTGGCGTGGGCACGATATCGTCGTTCAGGATCGTGCCCGTCGCGCTGCCAGTACCGATCTGCACAGCTTCATCGGTGCTGCTGATGGAAACGGTGAACATCTCGTCTGCTTCGACTGTCGTGTCGCCGTTCACCTGCAAGGTCACCGTGGCAGTCGTCTGCCCGTCAGCAAACACGACCGTTCCGGTGAGAGCAGTGCCCGATGCCAGATCGTCCGCTGTGGCTGTGCCCAAAGCGACGGTGTAGTTGACGACCACTTCGCCGATGCTGCTGCCGCTGCGCGTCACGACAAAGCTGATCGCCGTTGTGCCTTCATTCCCTTCGGTGGCCGACGCGCCTGCAATCGAGAGCGTGGGCGGCAGCGGCGGCGCATCGTCGCCAATGATCGTGCCGGTGGCCGTAGCCGTGCCAATCGTTCCGGCGCTCGTTTCGGTGAGCGTTACGGTAAAAGCTTCGTCATCCTCGATATCGGTGTCCGCGCTCAACGCCACGGTGATCGTCTTGCTCGCCTCACCATCAGCGAAGGTGACCGATCCATCCGCTGCGCTGAAATCGCTGCCGTTCTGTGCCGTGCCATTGGCAAAGCTGTACGCCACAGTTGCTTCGCCGCTGGTCCCGCCGCTGCGGGTTACCGTAAAGGTCAGGGTGCCGCTGTCTTCCTCGGCCGATGCATCGGCGACAGAGAACGTGCCCGGCCCGGCCGCGGCCGCAATGCCGGTGATCGAAAAGTCATCCACGGCCATGCCGTCGTCTGATCCCGAAGCATTGAAATCGGTCCAGCGAATCCAGAACGTTGCGCCGGGCGCTATTTCCGATGCCAGTTCCAATGTTGTCGAAATCGCCGAGCGGAACGCAGCGTCATTGCCGTTGGTCGCGCCGGTCGCCGCTGCCTGGATCGAGGAGAAATCCAGCGCATCAACGTCCACCCATGTGCCGGTAGTCAGCGATGTGGCATCGAAGCTGATCTGGAAATCGAGCCGATCCGTGCGGCTTGCCGTACCCACACGCCATTGTTCGCCCACATAGGCGATCTGCAACTGGGCAATTGCCGTGCCGCTGTCATTGGTGAAGGATGCGCCAAAGGACGGAATGTTCGTGCCACTCTGCACCGTGCCCAGTGCCCGCTCAGTGCTGCTGGCAGCGCCGAAGCTATAGGTATCGCCCGTATTGGATAATCCCGTTCCGGCGGTATATGCACCGTTGACCGTACCGCTGGTTCCACTTTCGGCAATTGCCCAGCCCGTGGGCAGTGTCGAGCTTGAGCCCGTGCTGGCAAGGCTGTCGAAGTTCTCGGTAAAGGCAGTGCCGAGTGCGGTCAGGCTGGTCATCTATGTGTCCCCGGAAAATCGCGCCAGCATGTGGCTGGCGTCAAATTAATGACGGCATAGAAGCCCTGAATGACGTGAGTGTGAAAGCCATCTTGCGTTCGGGCGTATGCTTTCCGCGCGCGGCTCAGCTTTCAGGAGCCAGAATTTCTTGCGTTTTCAAACTCTAAACTGAGAACGGTAAAGTCTCGAACAATCAACAAGGCTGGGGAAAAATAGTTAACGGCGCACGACGCGTTATTACTTATCTGCACTGCACCAACTTTCTCGATCTCAACCCCAGACTCCGTCCCAATCAGCCGGCGGCGATTCTTTTTGCGCATGGCGAACCCGCTGCAACATCAGCACCGATGGCACATCATCGGGCATGGCCAGCGCGGCGGCGGCAAAGGCACGCTCTGCACCCGCCCAATCCCGCTGGGCCACCAGTTGCACACCCTCGGCATAATCAGCCAGGCCCTCGGCATTCAGTTCGCCGGTATCCACAATCTCAAAAATCCGCGTCGGCTGCTTGCGCCCGCGCACCCGGATCAGATCGAGTTCACGCAACGGGAATCTGCCCGCGATCTTCCGCGCCGTCCCCTCGCAGACGATAGCATTCACCCGATAGATCTTGGTGGAATCCTGCAACCGCGCGGCCAGATTCACCGTGTCGCCGATCACGGTATAGTCCATCCGCTTTGGGCTGCCGATTGTCCCGGCGACAACTTCGCCGCTGGCAATGCCGATGCCCAACCGCAGCGGCACCAGTCCGCGTGCGCGGCGGGCCTCGTTCAGGCGCTGCGTTACACCGATCATCGCAATTGCCCCGCTCACCGCGTTGGCGCTGTCGTCAATATGCGGCAGCGGCGCGCCATAAACAGCCATCACCGCATCGCCCATGTACTTGTCGATCATGCCATTGGTCGATGATACCGCTTCGAACAGCTCGGTGAAAATCTCGTTGAGCATGTCCACCGTGTCGCGCGGGGTCAGCGTTTCGGCCAGCGTGGTAAAGCTGCGGATGTCGGCAAACAGCACGCTGGCCGGTATCGCCGATCCAAAGATCAGGTCGTCGCCCCGGCTGAATACTTCCTGCACCACTTCCTGCGGCATGAAGCGGCGCATCGTTGAGGCCATGCGCTTGCCTTCGGATATGTCGTCAATCAGCACCAGAGTGCCCACCTGCCCGGTTTCTGCCAGCAGCGGCACGATGCTTACGTTGGCATCCTTGTCCTGACCGTCGCTCACGGTCACGTGAACGTCGATCAGGTTGCGCACAGATCCGTCCTGCGCCACCGAGGCGATCTCCTGCGCCAGCCACGGATTGGCGGCGGCAAAGCGCGCACCGGCAGCAGCTGAGTCCGCTTGCGGATCATCACTCAACCGCAGCATCTGCCTGGCTTCTGGATTGATCTTGCTGATCCTCCCCTCACTGTCGAGCGTGACCACCCCCGCCGACATCGAATTCAGAATGCTCTCGCTGTAATTGCGCGATGCCACCACTTCGGCAAACAGCGTCGCATTCTCGATGGCGATGGCAGATTGCGCGGCAAAGGCGGCCATGCGCACCACGTCATTCGTGGTAAAGGTGCCGCCGTCGACGCGGTTCAGCGCCTGCATTACTCCAATAATGCGCCCATCGCGCGTGGTAATCGGCATGGACAAGACAGCCCGCGTCACAAACCCTGTCTCGACATCGACTCCGGGATTGAAGCGCGGATCGGCATAGGCATCGGCTACCGACACAACTTCACCAGACCGGAATGCTGCCCCCGCAAGACCGGTCCCCGCATCAATGCGAATGACCTTCTGCGCCACCCCCTCAGCCACCATCGACCACAGTTCGTCATGCTCGGCATCGTAGAGGTAAAGCGTCGACCGCTCGGTGTGCAGGATGCGGCTGGTCGCCTCGACAATTTTCTTCAGCAGCGCTTCCAGCTTCATCTCACCATTGATCGATGAACTGACTTCCAGCAACTGGCGGAGTTCCTCGTTCATCACTTCGCTGGCGTTGATCGTCACGGCCCACCGCTCGGCCAGCACCACAAGGTGCGAAAACAGCATGATCACCACGCCGAATGCGGTGTAATCGATCCCCGCCACGCGGCTGCCGGGTGCCACACCAAACGCCACCACCGAAATCATGCTCACGCTGGCAAACATCGCACCCATGCCGATCAGAAACGGCACGGCCCCGTCCCGCCGGTTCAACACTGCGCGGATCAGGATGACAATGATCCAGGCCAGCCCAGATGCGTGCGCCAGAAAGCTGTAAGCGGTGACCTGAGACGTCGTCAGGACTGACGAAAATGTGTAGTTGAAGGCTTGCACCAGCCACACCAGCCCAACCAGCCCGGTCAATATCCAGAACATGCGCCTCGGGCTCTCCGCCGGAAACAGCGTGTGGGCATAGGCGAGCGCGAAGATCACCGATGCCGTGCCAAACAGGTCCACCAGCGCCAGCATCGGCCGCAACCCAAGGTCCGGCACCAACATCAACAGCAGGTTGTCGTACCCCAGCATCATCGTCGAAGGGATGAAGCCAAAGCAGCCCAGCGCCACGAACAGCGAAACACGGTCGCTTCGCCGGAACAGGAAAATGGCCAGACTGATTGCGCCCAGCACGGTCAGCGCCACCTGGAACAGCATTTCCTGCGCCCAGCGCAGCCCGCCCCAACTGCGCATCGCTTCCACGGTGCCGATCACCGGTGAAGCCTCTATCCCGTTACGCCGGTGGAGGTAGCTCGCCACATCCACCTCCACCCGGATGTTGGCCCCGGTTGCCACCAGCGGAACATCTGTCGATCGCCACTGATAACGCGTGCTGGCCGCATCGCGCCCCACTACGCCGCGTGTGCTCGCCACCTTGCCGTCCACCAATACGCGGTTGGCGGCAAAGACAGTCGGGATATGCAGGGTGTAGGAACCGGGTGGCAGGCTCCGCAGCGTCACAAAGTAACTGGCACGGGCTTGTGCGGGCAATGGCTTGCCATCCGGCCCAGCCTGACTGGCCCATGTGCCCGGCACCGAAATCGGAAAAGCCCGCCCGGCGTATGGCGCATCGTGCCACACCATCGTCCACTGGCCTTCAAGCCGGATGGGCACCCGGTCAGGCCGCTGACCCGCAAAATCGGCAATTCCCTGCCTCACGCCGCCGTCCTGCAGCAATTGCGTGGGGCTCAGGAAGAATGGCAGGCTGATCGCGCACAGCAGTGCCACCATCATCAGGCTGAAGAATGCGCGTTGGAGATAGGTCAGCCCGGCCCGGAACTGTGGCGCTCCTGCCCCAGTCTCCGCACCCCCAGTCTCCACAGCCAACCGTGCGGTCCCGCCCAATTCGTCCACACCCCTCCACAGAGGAAGCGCACTTGCGCAAAGAGGTAATCGTCAATCCCGCAGCCAGAGTGATCCATAAACACCGCAAAGTCAAAATGCGCGGCATCTGCAATAACCAAAAGCGCGGACAGGTTGCCCCGTCCGCGCTATTTCGTTTTCCAACAATACATTGTCGGGAAAATTTCAGAAATCAGATGTGGATTGCCCGCCCATAGGCCGCCAGCACGCTCTCATGCATGGATTCGCTGATCGTCGGGTGCGGGAACACTGTGTGCATCAGTTCCGCCTCAGTCGTCTCCAGCGTCTTGCCGATCACATAGCCCTGAATCATCTCGGTCACTTCGGCCCCGATCATATGCGCGCCCAGAAGTTCGCCGGTATTTGCGTCGAACACGGTCTTCACAAAGCCCTCAGGCTCACCCAGCGCAATCGCCTTGCCGTTGCCAATGAAGGGGAACGTGCCGGCCTTCACGGTGTAGCCCGCCTCCTTCGCCTTCGCCTCGGTCAGGCCGACACTGGCGATCTGGGGATGGCAATAGGTGCAGCCGGGGATGTTGGCGCGGTCCATCGGGTGGGGATGAACGTCCTTGTTGCCAAGTTCCGCCGCGATAGCCTCGGCGGCAATCACGCCTTCGTGGCTCGCCTTGTGGGCCAGCCACGGCCCGGGCGTCACGTCGCCGATGGCCCATAGGCCCTTGACGTTGGTGCGGCCATAGCCATCGATGGCAATGATCCCGCGCTCGGCCTTCACGCCCAGCGCTTCGAGGCCGATATTCTCGGTGTTGGGCGCAATGCCCACAGCAACGATCACGTGGCTGTAGTCGCCCTCTGCGACCTTACCATCCTTGCCCTTGATCTTGGCCTTTACGCCCGAAGCCGAGACGGCAAGGCTTTCAACGCCCGCGCCGGTCATGATCTTCATGCCCTGCTTGGTCAGCGCTTTTTCGAGGAATGCGGAAACGTCGGCATCCTCAACCGGCACAACGCGGTCCATCATCTCAACGACCGTAACTTCGGCACCCATGTCGTTGTAAAAGCTGGCGAATTCGATGCCGATGGCACCAGACCCGATGACCAGCAGCTTGGTAGGCATGACCTTGGGTGTCATGGCATGGCGATAGGTCCACACGCGCTCGCCATCGGCCTTGGCAAAGGGCAGATCACGGGCGCGGGCACCGGTGGCAACAATGACGTGCTTGGCCGAGATCGTTTCGGTGCCCTTGTCTCCGGTCACTTCAACGCTGGTCGCGCTTTTCAGAACGCCGTTGCCCATGTGGACGGCAATCTTGTTCTTCTTCATCAGGTGGGTGACGCCCTGATTGAGCTGCTTGGCCACCCCGCGCGAGCGCTTCACCACAGCGTCCAGATCAGCCCGAATGTTGTCGGCGGCAAGGCCGAACGACGCCGCGTGCTTCATGTGGTTCAGCACTTCGGCCGACCGCAGCAGCGCCTTGGTGGGGATGCAGCCCCAGTTAAGGCAGATCCCGCCAAGGTTTTCGCGCTCGACAATCGCGGTCTTGAGGCCAAGCTGTGCGCAGCGGATCGCCGCGACATAGCCGCCGGGGCCGGAACCCAGAATGATGACGTCGTATTGATCAGCCACGCAAATGCTCCTTCAGGCCCTCGTCAGGCCAATCGTCTAGCGTAGCGAGCGGCGCGTGGCCGCTCGCAGATTAGTCAGGCAATCAGGCGACCAGACCAAGCGGGTTCTCGATCAGGGCCTTGAACGCCTGCATCAGTTCAGCGCCGTCTGCGCCGTCAATCGCGCGATGATCGAAGCTGCCGGTGGCCGACATGATCGTGGCGATGCCAAGCGCGCCGTCGATGACATAAGGCCGCTGTTCGCCCGCGCCGACAGCCATGATCATGCCTTGCGGCGGGTTGATCACCGCATCGAAGTTCTTGATGCCGAACATGCCAAGGTTGGAGAGCGACGCTGTGCCGCCTTGGAATTCGTGCGGCTGCAGCTTGCCCTCGCGCGCCTTGTTCGCCAGCACCTTCATTTCTGTGGCGACGGCTGAAATCGCTTTGCTTCCCGCATCGACGATGATCGGCGTGATCAGGCCTGAAGGTGCAGCAACTGCAACCGAAATGTCGGCGCGGGTAAAGCTGCGCAGTTCATCGCCTGCGAAGCTGACGTTGCACTTGGGCACCTGCACCAGCGCCTTGGCCAGCGCCTTGATGATCAGGTCGTTGACTGACAGCTTGACGCCCTGCGGTTCCAGCGCCTTGTTGAGCTGGCTGCGCAGCTTGAGCAGGGCATCAAGCTGAATGTCGACCGTGAGGTAGATGTGGGGGATTGTCTGCTTTGCCTCGGTCAGGCGGCGGGCGATGGTCTTGCGGACGTTGTTGAGCTTCTGCGATTCAAACGGGATGCCGAAGTCCGGCACTGCTGCCGCGGCGGGAGCGGATGTCTGAGTGGCTTGCGGAGCGGCAGCGGTTGCTGCGAGCACCGGTGCAGCTGCGGCAGGCTTGGCACCTTCGACGTCGGCGCGAACGATACGACCGTTGGGGCCGGAACCGGCAACGGCGGCAAGATCAATACCCTTGTCTGCGGCAATACGCTTGGCCAGCGGGCTGGCAATCACGCGGTCACCTTTGGGCGCGGGCGCAGTGGCGACCGGGGCTGCAGTGGCGGCGGGAGTTGCAACCGGAGCAGCTTCAGCCTTGGACGCTGCAGCAGGCTCGGCCGCCTTTGGTGCGGGCGCAGCAGCGCTGGCATCTTCATCGTCACCGGCGATCATCGCGATTACAGTGCCGACCTTCACGCCTTCGCTGCCTTCGGACACGTCGATGGACACAACGGTGCCTTCATCGACTGCTTCAAATTCCATCGTGGCCTTGTCAGTCTCAATCTCGGCCATGATGTCGCCCGAGCGGACTTGGTCACCCACCTTGACGAGCCACTTGGCGAGAGTCCCTTCCTCCATCGTGGGGGAAAGGGCAGGCATCTTGATCGCGATGGGCATGGGCGTGTTTTCCGTGTCCTGATGCGCAGGAGGGAGAGTGCCGTAGCGGAAACCTCTCCTGCATCTTTTGTCAGCCCCATTTCACCAGCATGGCGCGCCGGGTCAAGTGGCTTGGCGCTTGCACCGCATACGAATTTGCCACTACGAAGGGCCGGGAAGGATGAATGGAATGCCCCAACGCATCTATCTGGTCATCATGGACGAGACTGACGAGGCGCGCGGTGCCTTGCGGTTTGCGGCCCGTCGCGCAGTGCGCACCGGTGGCACGGTTCATATCCTTGCCCTTGTCCCGCGCCAGCAATTCGTGGCGTTTGGCGGTGTGCAAGCAACAATGGAGCAGGAAACCCGTGACCGTGCCGAAGTGCTGGCGATAAGCATGGCCGGCAGCCTTGCCAGCGAATCAGGGCTAAATCCGGTAATTTCGGTGCTGCAGGGCGATGGACCAAAGGCCGTCCGTCACTATCTTGATGAGCACCCGGAAGTTTCTGCGCTGGTCCTTGGGGCGGCAGAAGGTGGCTCACCGGGACCGCTGGTGACGCACTTTTCGGCCATTGCGGGCCAACTGCCCTGCCCGCTCATGATCGTGCCAGGCGTTATGTCGGACGAGGAAATCGACCGGTTCAGTTGATCCCACAGGATTTGCGTCATCCCCGCGCAGGCGGGAATGACAAGCGTTCCGGAGCGCGGGTGGCACCCTACTTCTTGCGGCCCTGATGCCGAATGTTTGAAGGGCGTCCGCGTTTTCCGGCGGTGTGTTGGCCTTGTCGGCGCGCCTTGTGATCGGTTTTGTGGCCGGCCCTTTCGCCGCGACGTTCGATCCGCTGGACGCCTTCGGGAACGTCCACAGGTTCGAATTTAAGCGCACCGGTCAACGGGTTGGCTTCGGCAAGGCGCAGCTTGAGGATCTGGCCCATCACGAACTCCTCGCCGCTATGCTCGCCAATCAGGCGCTGGGCCTTTTCGTCATAATTGAAGCGTTCAGCGCCCAATGTGGAAACAGGCACCAGGCCATCGCCGCCGAGGCCGATGATCGTGGCGAACAAGCCGAATTTCTGTACGCCAGTAACCCGCGTGTCAAAGACTTCGCCAACTTTGCCCGAAAGCCATGCAGCGACATAACGGTCAATCGTGTCGCGCTCTGCCTCCATTGCGCGGCGTTCGGCATTGCTGAGCGCTTCGGAAACGCGGGCGAGATCGGCGCGATCACGGTCCGACAGACCGGAGGCGGCGGGCAGATCGGCCTTTGGCCGGGGCTGCTCCAGTCCATAGGCATCCACCAGCGCGCGGTGGACCAGCAGGTCCGAATAGCGGCGGATCGGTGAGGTGAAGTGCGCATAGGAACCAAGTGCGAGGCCGAAGTGCCCAGCGTTGCGCGGGCCATAATAGGCCTGCGTCTGACTGCGCAGGACGGCCTCCATTATCAGCGCCTTTTCAGCTTCGTCCGCAATGTCCTTCAGCATGCGGTTGAACAGCGAGGGCGTGATGACCTGCCCCAGCGACAGCTTGCGGTCGAACGTGGCGAGATAGTCTTTCAGCGCGGTCAGCTTTTCCCGACTTGGCGGTTCGTGGATACGATAAACGACTGGCGCGACTTTGGCTTCGAGCGCCTTGGCGGCAGCGACGTTGGCCGCGATCATGAAATCTTCGACCACGCGGTGGGCATCAAGCCGCTCGCGGATGGCGATTTCGGCAATCTTGCCCTCGCTGTTCAGCACCACCCGCCGCTCGGGCAGGTCAAGGTTGAGCGGATCGCGGGCGTGGCGGGCTTTTTCCAACAGGCGCCATGCGGACCAGAGGTTTTGAAGATGCGGTGCAGCCTCATCGGCATCAATCCGCCGCTGCGCTTCCTCATAAGCGATGACTTCGGCGATACGCACCACGGCACGCGTGAAGCGCCATTCGCGGACGTTGCCCGAACTGTCGATAGTCAGGTGGCAAGCCATAGCCGCGCGGTCCGCGCCAGATTTGAGCGAGCAGACATCGGCACTGAGCACTTCGGGCAGCATCGGTACGACGCGGTCGGGGAAGTAGACCGAATTTCCGCGCTTGCGCGCCTCACGGTCGGTTTCGCCGCCGGGGCGCACATAGTAGCTGACGTCGGCAATGGCGACGAGCGCCCGGAAGCCGCCTTCGCCATCGGGTTCAGCCCAGATCGCATCGTCATGGTCGCGCGCATCGGCAGGGTCGATGGCGACGATGGGCAGATGGCGCAGGTCTTCGCGGGTCTCTTCGCTAAGCGGGAGTTTGGCAGCGGCTTCGGCTTCTGTCACCGCGCCTTCGGGGAACACAAAGGGGATGCCGTGCTTGTGAATGGCGATCAGGCTGAAGGCGCGCGGAGCAAGCGGATCGCCAAGGACCGCGACGACTTTCATGCCGGAGCGCGGCGAACGTCCAGCGGGTTCGGCAAGGACGAGTTGGCCTTTCTCCGCGCCGCCAAGGTCGGAGATGGGCACAGCGTTGCGCACGCGCTTGTCAACCGGGGCGAGCCAGCCCTTGCCCGCGCCATCGAGTTCGACAACACCCATCATCTGCTCTTCGCCGCCTTGCAGCTTCTTCATCGGGTGCGCGATCCAGCCGCTGCCGGCTTCTTCGGTGCGCGCAAGCACACGATCACCCACCCGCAGTGCGGCATTCCGATCTCGCACTTTGCCGCGCGGTTCGATGACGCGAATGCGCGGCGGGGGGCTTGCGTCATCCGGTTGCCAACTGTCTGGCACGGCAACAGGTTCGCCCTCGTCGATCTCGACAATGCGCAGAACGGTGACCTTTGGCACGCCGCCCATAGCGTGGAAAGCGCTACGGTTGCCGTCGATCAGGCCTTCATCGGCCATGTCCTTGAGCAGGCCCTTGAGCGCGATTTTTTCCGTGCCTTTGAGGCCGAATGCCTTGGCCATCTCGCGCTTGCCGGCAGGTTCATCGGACTGTGCGATGAAATCGAGCACCTGCTGGCGCGTGGGGAGGCCTTGGGGATAACGGAGTTTTGTCATGGGTGGCATGTGGTCTTTCATGCCCCCGATGGCAAGCTGTTAGGGCTTCGGAGCCACCGGGGCGAGCGGCGCGAATTGACCGCCGGGAACGGCAGAGGCGACCGGACTTTCGGAGCCATCTGCGGCCACGGCATTGACGCCGAACAGCCAGTCATCGGCACGAACGCCGGGCAGGCTGGCTTTGGTATCTGCGGTTTCAAGCAGTTGCGTGTCCCACATCGGTGCATCGGTGCGGCGCTGCCACAACCTGTAGCGGACCGCGCCGGGCACAGCTTGCCATTCTATGTCCGTGCTGGGCTTGACCGCGCCCTTGACCACCGGTGCCGGTGGCATCGGGGTGCGGGCGAGTTTGGCCAGCGCGCGGACATTGAGGCGCGTGACCTTGGCAAGGTATGGAAAGTCCATCTCGTCCGCCGTATCGCCGAACTTCACGCCGCCTTCTGTGCGCAAATCCTGGTGCTGGTGCTCGTAATCCTCGACCGCGACGGTGAAACGCACGGCAGGGTAGCCCTTGTCCGAGAAGGGCAACTGGTCCCCGCCCCGGCCCATGCGGTCTGCGCGCCAGATCTGGCGGACAGCGAGGCCTTTGCCTTCGTCCGCCTCGGCAAGGCTGGCGACCCAGCGCGAGATATTGCGCGAGGGGCTGTCGTTCTCCCCGCCAAAGCGGCGCATCTGGGCGCGCAACGCATCGGTAGAATCAGCGCGCAAGGCTTCGGATAGAACGCGGACATTGGTGTTGTCGCGGTAACCGTCCGAACCGGTGGAGCCGCCAACAATATCGTTGTTGAGGACCGCTTTGACCGTCCAGCCCTGCGCAGCGGCATAATCGGCGAGCAGTTTGCCGCCGAGCAGCCCCTGCTCTTCGCCTGAAAGGGCGGCGTAGATGATCGTGGTGGGGAACTTTTCGCGCGAAAGGACGCGGGCGGCTTCGAGAACCAGCGCGGTGCCCGAGGCATTGTCGTTGGCACCGGGGGCGTCCTGCGTAGCGTCAAGCACGTTGGAAACGCGGCTATCGATATGGGCTTGAACGATCACAACCTCGTTCGGGCGCTCACTGCCACGCTGGATGGCCACGACATTGACTAGGCGGGTGGGCGCAGGAACGCGGTCGCCGGTAACCGTGGTTTCCGGTAGCACCACTTCAAGGCAACTGCCGCATGCGGCCGAGGCCTTGCGGAACTCTGCCTCAGCCCATTTGCGCGCCGCGCCGATGCCGCGTTTGGGATCAGTCTGCGTCGAAAGCGTGTGCCGGGTGCCAAAGCTGACGAGCTTTTCAACATTGGCGCGCAGGCGGGCTTCGGAAATGGCATCCTCGGGCGCAGCATGAGCGGCCGTTGACACGAGGAGCGGGAACAGGATCAGATAGTTGCGCATGAAAGCGTAATGCAACGCGCGCGCCTTTGCTGCAAGCGCAGTGGCGCGAAAGGGTGGCGATTGCGCGCCACCCTTTCGGGCAATCAGTAAGACCGCGCGATGAGAATGGTCTCTGTCGCGGGCGCGCCAGTGAACGGGCAAATGCCGGTGGGTGCGGGCGCGTTCAAGGGCGTGTTGCGAATGGTCAGCTTCAGCGCCTTGAGCTGTTCGACCACCGCATCAAGCGCGGCACCGGTGGGCTTGGACCAACCCATTTCGACCCAGCCCGGATACTTGTTGCCTTCGGCAAAGTAGGATTTCAGGCCATCAAGATCAGTCACGTCACGCACGATCTGGGCATCGCGGCGGGCGCGGGCTTCTTCGTAGAGCGAGGACTGGATGGCTTCCAATTCGGACGCGGCGGCAGCGATGAATTGCTCGCGCGGTTGGCCGACGAAGTTGGGCTTGGCATCGGCGCGCCACAACTGATCGCGGCGCAGGGCGGAGACTTGTCCTCCTTCCGCATCGCGGCCGCCAATTTCGAGGATCAGCGGCACGCCCTTCTTGACCCATGACCAGCGCTTTTGCGTCGCTTTGCCGGGCCGCTTATCAAGCAGGACGCGGACGCGTTCATCGAACACGCTCTGCTTGGCGAGTGCAGCGCGAATTTCTTCGCAATAGGCGAGCAGAGCGTCGTCGCCCTCGTTGTCGCGCAGCATGGGAAGAATGACAATCTGCTGCGGCGCCACTTGGGGCGGCACCCGCAGCCCGTCATCATCGCCGTGGGTCATGATCACCCCGCCAATCAGCCGGGTGGAGACGCCCCACGATGTGGTGTGGGCGAGGGCCTGCTGGCCCTCCTTGTCCTGATAGCGGATGCCGGCAGCCTGCGCGAACGTGGTTCCAAGATAGTGTGAGGTGCCGGCCTGCAAAGCCTTGCCATCCTGCATCATCGCTTCGATCGAGAAGGTTTCGACCGCACCGGGAAAACGCTCGTTCTCTGGCTTAGGACCAGCGATCACCGGCATGGCAAGCGGACCTTCGGCAAAAGCGCGGTACATTTCAAGCGCGCGCAGCGTTTCCACCATCGCATCAGCTTCGTCGGCATGGGCGGTGTGGCCTTCCTGCCAGAGGAACTCGCTGGTGCGCAGGAACATGCGCGTGCGCATTTCCCAGCGCACGACGTTGGCCCACTGGTTGACCATCAGCGGCAGATCGCGCCACGATTGCACCCAGCGCGCCATCGCCGCGCCAATCACGGTTTCCGATGTGGGGCGCACAACCAGCGGTTCTTCAAGCTTTGCTTCGGGATCGGGCGTAAGGCCGCCTTTCCCGTCAGAAATCAGGCGATGGTGCGTGACAACCGCCATTTCCTTGGCAAAGCCTTCGACATGCTCGGCCTCTTTGGCAAAATAGGACAGCGGTATGAACAGCGGGAAGTAGCAGTTCTCGACGCCCGCTTCCTTGATTTGTGCGTCCATCAGCTTCTGGATGCGTTCCCAGATGCCATAGCCCCACGGGCGGATGACCATGCAGCCGCGCACGCCGGATTCTTCGGCAAGCTCGGCCTCGGCGATCACGGCCTGATACCACTGCGCGAAGTCTTCGGCGCGCTTCACATTGAGCGCGTGCTTGATGGTCGAAGGGTTCTTGGAAAGCTGGTTCATGACCTGCGCGTTAAAGCGCAAAGATGTTTCCCGCAATGCCCGGTATGAGCATTGCGGGCACCAAATCAGCTGGAAAGCTGGTCGAGCTTCTTCTGCATATCAGCCATCTGCTTGCGCAGGGCATCAAGGTCGTCAGTTTCTTCGGCCGCCTTGGCCTCACCCGCAGGTTGCGCACCCGGAACAAAGGCGGCTGCGGCTGCCTTCAGCATTTCCATGTTGCGCTGCGCGATCTGGGCAAGCGGGTTGGACCCAATGCTCTCTTCAATCGCTTTGCGCATCTTGGCCTGATTGTCGCGGAAATGCTCCATCGACGCTTCAAGATACCCGGGCAGGAACGCCTGCATCGAATTGCCGTACATCGAAATCAACTGGCGCAGGAAATTCGTCGGCAGCATCTGCTCACCGGCGGCCTCTTCCTCCATGATGATCTGCGTAAGGATCGCGTGCGTAAGATCTGCACCCGTCTTTGCATCCATCACTTTGAAATCGATATTTTCCTTCACCATCTGCGCGAGATGGTCGAGCGTGATGTAGCTCGAAGTGCTGGTATTGTAGAGGCGACGGTTAGCGTATTTCTTGATTATAACCGTGCCGCCATTCTTGGATTCACTGGCCATGATCTGGCACCTCACTGCGACATTTCTATGTATTAGCACGTGCAGTATGTGCAGCGCAACAAATCTTAACAAGTAGCGTTAAGAACCAGTTTGGCGCGAAAAACGTTGGCCCATAATCGTGAGCAGTTCGTATTGCGAAAGCCCGCTCTGCGCGGCTGCAGCAGGAAGATCGTAGTCTGCAGCCAACCAATCGCCCTCGCCGCAATCGGGCAGGTCAGTCAGGTCGACGATGGTCAGGTCCATAGAGACGCGGCCAAGCACAGGCACGCGGCGCCCTTGCCACAGGAACTGGCCTGTGCCTGTCCAGCAACGCAAATAGCCATCAGCGTAGCCGATGGACAAAATGCCCACTCGCATCGATTTGCTGGCGCAGAACAATGCATTATACCCGACTTTGTCACCCGGTTCGAGGTTTCGGACCTGCACTACCGCAGCCTCTGGCCTTGCCACTGGCACGATCACACCAGCGAATTCGGGACGAACTACGCCGCCATACAGCGCAATGCCGGGCCGGGTGAGATCACCGTGGTACGCACTCCCGAGCGCGATCCCTGCGCTATTGGCCAAACTGTACCGGCGGGCAGACACTTTGCGACGGACCTGCTCGAAGCGATGCAACTGGTCTGCGTTCTGCGGTGAATCCTCGTCCGCACTGGCCAGGTGGCTGAGGCAAATATCGATGTCGAGAGCAGCAATGGCCGGGTCTGCCACTTGCGACCATTCAATACCAAGCCGACTCATGCCAGTATCGATCATGACATGGCAAGGGCCGCCGCCGGATTCGGACCAGCGCTGCACTTGGGTCAAGGAATTGAGGACCGGGCGCGCGCCCGTGCTGCGCGCAAACTGGGCTTCGTCACGGTTAACCGGGCCGTGCAGCACAGCAATACGCGCCGCAGGAATGTGCGGGAGGAGCGCGGGAACTTCAGACCAGTGCGCGACGAAAAAGTCACTGCATCCCGCGGCGGCAAGAACACGCACCACCCGTTCCGCGCCGATGCCATAAGCATCTGCCTTTACCGCAGCACCGGCTGCAGCAATGCCCGACATTGCATCGAGTGTGCGCCAGTTGGCGGCAAGGGCTTGCGGATCGAAGGCCAGACGCAAAGTGGCGGGAGGGTGCGAAGAAATGTCAGTCGTCCGTGAAATCGGCGGGCAGCCCCGGCTTCAGGCCCCAAAGGGCGACCAGAAACGCGACGAGGACAACGACCCAGGTATACCAAAGCCCGGCGTAGGGATCGCCGGTGCGCGCAACGATGTAGCTGGAAATGAGAGGGAGGAAACCTCCAAAATAGCCGGTGCCAAGGTGATAGGGAATCGACATCGAACTGTAACGGATACGCGGCGGAAACATTTCCGAAAGCAGTGCGGCAACCGGGCCATACGTTGCACCGGACAGCGCCATAAGCAGCACAAGTGCGGCAATGACCATGACGAGCCTGCCGGTGGTGGGCTTGACCTTGGCAAAGTCATAGCCGTGCTGGGAAAGGTCGGCTTGCAATGCCTTTATCCGGGTGGCGGCTTTGTCAGTCCACGGGTAATTGTCAATTGCCATCGACGCGCTGCCAACGGTCGCGGTGAAAAGCGGGCCTTGTTCAAGCCGGTAACTGATACCTGATGAAGCAAGATCCGATAGCAGCTTGGCACATTGGCTCGACTGTTCGGCGGCGAAGGGGCTGTAATTGCAATCAGGCCCGGCAATAACCACTGGATTGCGCTTGGCCGCAGCGGCGAGTTCCGGGTTGGCTGACGCGCCGAGCAGCCAGAATGCAGGGAACATCAGCAGCAAAGTGAGCGCGTACCCGATCACGATGGGCTTCTTGCGGCCTACCCGGTCGGACCATGCGCCAGCTATCAAATAGAACACCATGCCAATCGCACCGCCGATCCCCACGACGATCTCCGCCAGCGTATCGTCCATGCGCGCAGCCGATTTGAGGAAGCCGAGGCTGGAGAACATTGCGGTGTACCAGATCACCGTGAGGCCAGCTGCAATGCCGAAGAGCGCGATGAAGATGCGCCGCTTGTTGCCGGGATAGGTAAAACTTTCAACAAAGGGGTTGCCGGCCAGCTCACCCTGCTCCTTCATCGCTTGGAAAACCGGGCTTTCCGACAGCTTCAGCCGCATCCACAGCGAAATGGCAAGCAGAGCGAGACTGAGGAGGAAAGGAACCCGCCAGCCCCAGCTTTGCCAAACCGCTTCAGACATCAACGCCTTGCTGGAAAGCACAACAACCAGGCTGAGAACGAACCCGCCAACAACACTCGCCTGTATGTAACTGGTGTAATAACCGCGCCGCCCGCCGGGAGCATGTTCAGCCACGTAGATTGCGGCGCCGCCATATTCTCCACCTAATGCGAGGCCCTGAAGCACACGCAGCAGCAGTACGATGGCCGGTGCGAACAGCCCGATACTGTTTGCCGAAGGAATCAGGCCCACCCCGGCAGTGGCAATGCCCATCAGCGTGACCGTGACGAGGAAGGTGTATTTGCGGCCCAGCTTGTCACCGAGGTAACCGAACAGGATTGCGCCCAAGGGTCGGAACCCGAAGCCGACCGCGAAACCGGCCCATACCAGCAACAGCTGCAACGTTGCATTGTCGGACGGAAAGAAGGTTTTCCCGATGATCGCGGCGAGCGTGCCGTAGATGAAGAAGTCGTACCATTCAAAAACCGTTCCCGCAGAGCTTGCGGCGATAACGAGGCGGATGTCGGACGCGCTAGGCTCCAGCTTCCCGCCTTCAGACATCGCATTGCTGGCATTGCTGGCTGACACGCTGAACTTCCCCCGGCCCTGTTTTCGTCTGGCTATACGGTGAGGCTGTAGCGAAGCTGATGGCTGCGCCGCAAGCCCTGCATTTCAAGCCGCTTTTGTGGCGGCAAGGGCATCGAGGGCGGCGTCCCATGCCAGCAAGATCGCTCCGTGGCGCGCTGGATAGGCCCGGGCGGCTTCGAGGGATTCGAGGCCTGGCCAGTCAGGACGTGAAGCTTCACCCGCCAGCCATTGGGATATGGCAATGCGCGATCCTTCGATGTTCGCCAGATTGCGTCCTTTGGCGGATCGGATGAATAGTGCAGCGGCTGCCTGCCCGACGGCACAAGCGTGCGGACGCAGCCCGATGGCGGTGATGGCGCCGGCAGCGTCTGTATTGAGCGCAAGGTCAATCGTGCTGCCGCAACTACGCGAACGTGCAGTGCCCTTATGGAGCAAGTTTTCATCCCAAGGGCTGGCAGTCAGTTCCATCGCAAGGGCGAGAATGTCGGGGGTATAGAGACCCCTTCCAGCGCTCATCTCAATCGCCCAAAATCTGTTCGCGCGCCTTACGCCTGGCAACGTCGCGCGCTTGATCTGCAGCCTGTTCGCGGCGTTCGGAAATGAGGGTCAACAGTTCTTCGCTGGCGGCGTTGAGGAATGGATAAGTCCGCGCCTCTGTGATCCATTCCGGTCGGCCATCTTCACCCCAAGCAAGGTCATAACCAAAGGTGACAACGGAATAACCGAGCACGACGATGATGAAGCCCTTCACTGCCCCGAAGCCGAAGCCCAGCAAGCGATCAATCGGACCGATAACCGAATCGCGGCTTGCGCTACCCATCCGGCGCGCAATGATTCGGGTAGCGATATAGGGGCCTAGCAACAGCAGGAAGAACGCGAGCACCCCTGCCCCGGTTTCGGTCGGCAGGTGCGCGGCCAGCCAGTAAGTCAATGGTTCGTGGAAATAATGCACCGCCAGCAGCGCAAGGCACCAAGCGGCAAGTGATAGCACCTCTTCAACAAACCCACGCAGGAATCCGCCGACGGCACCGATGCCGACGAGGAGCAGAACTACATAATCGAAGCCGGTCATTTCGCTCCGGAACCTATGAGCCGCCCATCACGCGGTCAATGAGATTTGGCAGCAGCTTGAGCGGTGAATAGCGCAGGCCATCAACCTTTTCAGCGCCGGCATCCGGGCCGCAGCCAAGGCGGAAGCCAAGCTTTGCAGCCTCGCGCAGGCGGACAGGGGTGTGGGCGACGGGACGTACTTCTCCGGCCAACGAGACCTCGCCGAACCAGATCGAGGCAGGAGGCAACGGTCTGTCTGACAGGGCGGAAATGAGCGCAGCCGCGACGGCGAGATCGGCGGCGGGATCGGTCAGACGATACCCACCCGCCACGTTGAGATAGACCTCTGCCGTGGAGAAATTGAGGCCGCAGCGGGCTTCGAGAACTGCCAAAAGCATTGCGAGGCGCCCTGAATCCCACCCGACCACGGCCCGACGTGGCGTGGCACCGCTGGCGAGGCGGACGGTGAGCGCTTGAATTTCCACGAGAACCGGGCGCGTGCCCTCGAGTGCAGGGAAGACGGCGCTGCCTGCGACCTGCTCCTCACGGCCAGACAGGAACAGCATGGAGGGATTGCCAACTTCCTCAAGCCCTGCCCCCGCCATCGCGAAAACGCCGATTTCGTCGACCGCGCCGAAGCGGTTCTTGATCGCGCGAAGGATGCGGTACTGGTGGCTTCGTTCACCCTCAAAGCTCATCACCACATCGACCATATGTTCGAGCACGCGGGGACCGGCGATAGAGCCATCCTTGGTCACGTGGCCGACCAGCACGAGCGCGGTGCCGGTTTCCTTGGCAAAACGGATCAGTTCAAAGGCGCAGCCGCGCACTTGGCTGACCGTGCCGGGCGCGCCTTCAATCTGATCGGAGTGCATCGTCTGGATCGAATCGATCACCAGAATATCGGGGGTTGGCATAGTGCCGAGCGTCGTGAGAATATCGCGGACCGATGTGGCAGCGGCAAGCTGGATCGGCGCTTTACCAAGGCCGAGCCGATCTGCGCGCAGGCGAATCTGGTCTGACGCTTCTTCGCCGCTGATGTAGACTGCGGTGCCGCCAGACATGGCGACCTTGGCTGCGGCCTGAAGCAGAAGCGTGGATTTGCCGATACCGGGATCACCGCCCATCAGGATGGCACATCCGGGCACGAGGCCCCCGCCCAACGCGCGGTCGAACTCGGCAATGCCAGTCTTGCGGCGCTGTGGCAGCGTGACCGGTGCATCAAGGCTGACGAAGGCGACGCGGCGGCCCCCGCTCGACAAATCATGTTTGGCCGAGAAAATCGTTTCTGGCGCTTCTTCGGCCAACGTGTTCCATTCGCTGCAATCGGCGCATTGGCCCTGCCAGCGGTTGGAGACGCTGCCACAGGCCTGGCAGACGAAGCGACGTTTGGGTTTGGCCATCGCCCCCAATTATCAGAACATAGGTGGAACGCAAGCGTAGTTGCGCCATTCCGGTAGCAGTTTGCTAACCATGAAGGCTGGCGTTATCCTTAACGCGCGGTGGATATGACCATGCGTATGGCCCGCATGTCCAAACAGGTTCTGGGGATCGACCCCAAGATGTACCGCCACTTCGCAGCACTGACGCTTGCGATATCGGGCATGGTCGCACTTTTTGCCAATGGTGAGGCGCAGCAGGCCATCGCACAGAGCAACGAGCAGGCCGAACTGAAGCGCGCAGAACAGAAGAAGTTTGGCGCCAAGAAGCTGATAGACAAACGCAGCGAAGGGGGATCGCGCGGGCGGGGCAGCGGGTTTCAGGATACTATCGACGGGCCGATGGACGGCGGTGGCGACGGCACTAGCGGTGTTATCCCGGCATATCTTGCTGTGAGCGCCGCACCAGTTATCGTTGAAGCAGACCGTGCCGCGATGGCGCGCATGTCGCCCGAGCAGCGCAAGGCCTATCTCCGCATGCTCGAAGCCGAGCGGCGCAAGCGAATGGAGCAAGGGCCTGTTGTCCCTACGCAGGCGCAGATCAGTGCACTGGCTACCGCCGCAGCAGCGCGAGCCGGATCGGATAGCGTCGACTGACGCAAATACGGATGGTGCCCCTGGCCCGACTCGAACGGGCACGTATTGCTACAAACGATTTTGAGTCGTTCGCGTCTACCATTCCGCCACAGGGGCACATTCCGGGACGGCCCTTAGCCAGAGCCGTCCCGAAAGGTCAAGTGTTACGCAGCGCGCCTGCCAACAGCTTGTGCAGCTTTGAGTGCAGCGCATCGTTGCCTGCAAGGACAGTTTCATCGCAGATCGGCTGCGAGCGCCCCTTGTAATCCGAAACGAAACCGCCTGCTTCGCGCACCAGCAGGCAACCGGCAGCGGTATCCCACGGATAGAGGCTGCTTTCCCAGTAACCGTCGAACCGACCGGCGGCGACCCAGGCCAGATCGAGCGAAGCCACACCGAACCGGCGGATGCCAGCAATGCGGGGGCCGAGTTCAGCGTAGATGCGCGCCCATTCGTTGATGTCGCCCCGGCCTGCAAACGGAATGCCGGTGGCGATCAGCGCTTCATCGAGGTGGCGCCGCGCCGACACGCGCAGGCGGCGATCCTGCAGCCAAGCGCCTTGCGCCTTTTCGGCCCAGAAGCTTTCGTCGGTGATGGGCTGATAGACCAGCGCGGCGGTGACATCGCCCCAGCCCTTTCCATCCAGCGTTGGTTCCTGCACGGCGATAGAAATGGCAAAGTGCGGAATGCCGTGGAGGAAATTGGTGGTGCCATCGAGCGGATCGATGATGAAGCGCGGCTTCCCATCTTCACCCGGAATCTCGCCGCCTTCTTCCATCAGGAAGCCCCAGCCCGGCCGCGCCACGCGCAGTTCGTCCCACAGGGTGCGTTCGGAATGCTGATCGGCCTTGGAAACGAAATCCGCAGGGCCTTTCTTCGAGACCTGCAGATGCTCGATCTCGCCGAAATCACGGCGCAGGCGGCCGCCTGCCTTGCGCGCCGCGCGCTCCATCACGCGCATCAGGCCGGAAATGGCTGCCATCTAATCAGCCCACCTTGCCGACGTAAGTGCGTTCGTAAACGTCGACGATGATGCGCGTACCGCTGCCGATGTGTGGCGGAACCATGACGCGCACGCCATTGTCGAGTATCGCCGGCTTGTAGGACGACGAGGCGGTCTGCCCCTTCACCACGGCGTCGGCTTCGACGATGGTGGCTTCGACCTGATCGGGAAGCTGGACCGAAATCGGGCGCTCGTCATACATTTCGAGCAGCACGGTCATGCCGTCCTGCAGGAATGCTGCGGCATCGCCGAGAAGATCGCTGGGCAGGGTGATCTGGTCATAGTTTTCAACGTCCATGAACACCAGATCATCGCCCTCGGCATAGAGGAACTGGAAGTCCTTGGTGTCGAGGCGCACGCGCTCGATCGTGTCCTGGCTGCGGAAGCGGACATTGGTCTTGCGGCCATCGATGAGGTTCTTCATCTCGACCTGCATGAACGCGCCGCCCTTGCCGGGCTGGGTATGCTGGGTCTTTGCGACCTTCCAGATGCCCTTTTCGTATTCCAGGATATTGCCCGGACGGATGTCCACGCCGCTGATCTTCATGATGGAAAGAGCCTTACCGTGAGTAGGGAAGCGCGGCCCTTAGCCGTTCGCAGCCGCAGCTTCAAGCGCGATTGCCTGAAATGGGGCGGGCGTGCTAGCGCAAGACCATGAAGCCATTTCCGATCATCGCCATCGCTGCCATGTTTGTTGCAAGTGCCGCTCAGGCAGTGCCGGGAGGGAAGCTGACGGTGTTGCAAAAGGGGGGCTG
The DNA here is from genome assembly GCF_030696665.1 of Novosphingobium sp. Classification (GTDB taxonomy): domain Bacteria; phylum Pseudomonadota; class Alphaproteobacteria; order Sphingomonadales; family Sphingomonadaceae; genus Novosphingobium. Next base: position 41,593 of record NZ_JAUYRV010000046.1, on the reverse strand, counting down.
GACCTGCGAAATTCCGGGTGATGCCAACACGCTGGCGACTGAAAAGCCCGAACTTGGTTTCCAGACCATCGCAGATTCAAGCTATGTTGCCCCCGATGGGTCGACGGGCACCTACCTCAGACTGGCGGACCGGTTGACGCTGACCAGTGGTATATTCTCCGGGCGCAGGTTCGTGATGGATGGCGAGGAAATCATGCGTGAAGTGACGCAGGCAGACACGCCAATTGGCATACGCTGCGTACACGCCGGCCCAGTCAGGATTGCGACTCCAGGTTAAACCGAAGCGCTGTCGCGCCGCATACGCCAGTAGGCATAGGCGATGATTGCGGCGAAAGCGGCAACGCCGAAGGGCAGGCTGGCCGGGAAATCCTTGACCACGGCCAGTGCCTCGGTGTTGTCGGTGCCTGCAACGATTGCAGCGAACGCGATGTTGAACAGGCTGTCACCCACAATAAGCCCCGTGGCGGTAAGCACGCCCATGCGCTCTGCAAATTCGGGCGCTGACTGGCGCGCGGCCCAGCGGTTGTAAAGATGGCCGAGGACGGTGCCGAGAATAACCATGAGCGTGACTTGCGTGGGCAAATACATGCCCATGCCGACCGCGAGTGGCGGGAGTGATCCCTTCCCTGCACGCTTGAGCAGCTCATCGGCCACGATCACCCCGGCACCAATCGCCGCGCCAAGGCCGACAAGGTTCCAATCGAGACTGCCGCCGAGGACTCCCTGTGCAATGGCCGAGATCAGCGAGGCCTGCGGCGCGGACAGTGCGTTTTCCCCTGCCCCCGGCGCACCCTGAAAGCCGAAGGTGGAGTTGAGCAGATCGAGAATCGGCGGGATCACCAGTGCGCCGAACAGCACACCAAGAATCAGTGCGACCTGTTGACGCCAAGGCGTCGCTCCAACGAGTTGGCCGGTCTTGAGATCTTGCAGGTTGTCGTTGGAGATCGTGGCAACGCCGAATACGATGGCAGTGACGAAGAGCGCGAAGGCGACCAGCGCCTTGGTATCTTCCTCACTGCCGCCCTGCCCGAACAGACCCAGCAGGAGGAGAGAAATTCCCAACGCAGCAAGGATGCCGACGCCCGAGATCGGGCTGTTGGACGCGCCGATCAGGCCCGCCATATAGCCGCAGACCGAGGCAATGATAATCCCGGCGATCAGGACATAGACGACCGAGGCGATGAGCGTCATGCCCAGAGCGCCCGCGACAGGGCCACCCACGGCGAAATCGGCCAGAAGCAGCGCAATAGGGATCATCGAGGCGAGAATCGTGCCGCCGACGATGCCGATGGGGATGTCTCGCTCGGTAATGTCGAGGCTGTCGATCCCGCCGCCTTTGCGTGAGGCGTTGGCGGCAATGGCTGAGGTCACCCCACGCACGATCGGGCCGATTACGCGCAGCAGCGTCCAGATTGCCGCCACCCCGATGGTGCCTGCGCCAATGAAGCGGATTTTTTCGCGAAACACGGTGCCGACGAAATCGGCAAGTTCGGTTCCTGCAGGAATGCCCCCTGCGGTCAATTGCGGGAGCAACACGCCAAAGCTGATGACAATGCCGATGAGCATGGCAATGCCGACCGCAAGGCCAACGAGATGGCCGACGCCAACGAGTGCCAGCGAAAGTCCGCCAAACAGCATCGATCCGCCCGAGCCTACCTTGAATGCGCCACCCACTTCCTCGACCGCCAGCTTCATCTTGGCGAGCAACGGATAGAGCGCAGACAGCAGACCACCGGCGGTGACTGCAGCAAGGCCTTTGCGATTTTCCTCAGCCCCGCCAACGCCCGCACCGACTTTCAGCACTTCGGCGGCAGCGACGCCTTCCGGGTATGGAAGGTCAGAGCCGGTCACCAGCGCACGCCGGAGCGGGACCGAGTACATCACCCCCAGAACACCGCCGACCGCGATGACCGCGACCGACTCCCAATAGGGAAAGTCGGCCCACCATCCGACCATGACGAGCCCCGGCAGCACGAAGACGATGGCTGACAACGTCCCTGCCGAACTGGCAATGGTCTGGACGATGTTGTTTTCCTGAATGGTCGTCCCGGAAAAAGCGCGCAGAACCGCCATCGATATAACCGCAGCAGGTATGGAGGTGGCAAATGTCAGGCCGATGCGCAGGCCAAGGTAGACATTCGCAGCAGTGAACACGACCGTGAGGATCGCGCCGAGCACGATGCCCCGAAATGTCAGTTCCCTTGGGCTGGCTATCCCGGTCATGTGCGCTCCATCCTGTACATCTTTCGTCCTGTCTTGCACGGCAGGACGCCAGAGGGAAGCCGCATCACCTTACAAACGAAACCTTCGTCGATCCGGTGACCATCTGTGCAAGGCGTGCCGCATCCCAATTGGTCAGGCGCACGCAACCGTGGCTTTCGGCGCGGCCAATTGTCTGCGGTTCGGGCGTGCCGTGGATGCCGTAATGCTCCTTGGACAGATCGATCCAAACGACGCCGACCGGGCCGTTCGGGCCTGGCGGCAAGAGGTGTTCGCCTTTGCTGTCGGGCACGTCCCAGAACAGGCTGGGATCATAACTGAATTCAGGATTGTAGGACTTGCCGTTGATCGTCCAATCCCCCAGCGGCAGCGGGTCTTTTTCGGAACCGGTCGTGACCGTGAACAGCGCGACAAGCTTGTCGGCACCGTCATAAACCTCCAGCGTACCTTTCGATTTGCTCACGACAATCCGTGCTGCATCCGGCTGCGCATCGCTGACGCCCAGTGTAGCCAAGGTAGCCAGCCATCCCTTGTTGTCCACGTGAGCCGGATCGATCCGATCTCCACCAACGTTCGGAACGCGGAACTTCTGGTCGGCTGCGAAGGGAGCATTCTGCAGTTGCGGGTTCAATCCACGCAGCACTTCTGGCGTGGTGTGAAAGCGCTCAGCCAGCTTTTCATCGAGCGATGTGTAGGCCATCTCTGGCAGTTTTGCCTGTTCTTCCGGGCTTTTTGGCAGAGGTGCGAATGGGCCTTTTGCAAAGTCCTGCGGAATGGTGACAACGCGCGTTGCGGCAATGTTGGACCAGCGGGTCAACGCCTGCATCGTCGGGTCATCGAATTTGCCGGTGACGGGTAGATCGTTAGCCTTCTGGAAGCCGCTGACGGCGTTGGTGGTGGAAAGGCCGGTCTTCCCGTCAATTACGCCGGGCGCAAAGCCGAGCCGTTCGAGCACGACTTGTGCCTGCATCACAGGGCGTGCTGCATCCTCCTGCTCGCCGGCCTGCCCCGGTGCCGGGTCATTGGATGCCATCGGAACCACGAAAGATGGCGCTTTGGCCGTTGCACTTTCCGAAGCTGCGGGATCGGCTTTTTCAGACTGGCAAGCCGAGAGGGCGACGCTGGAAATGGTCAGGGCAATGGCGGCATTGAAAGTTCGGTACATCATGGCTCCGCGTTCTGTTTGCTACAGAACCGCCGGAAGCCATGCGCGTTCCTTCAGGCGTCGGAACTGACGCGGGGGTTGGCGCGGATCGCATCGAAGAACGCAGCAACGTTGGCAGCCTCATCCCCGTTCCAGACTGCATTGCTGACAGCGAGGAAGTCCGCACCTGCCTGAATCAGCGGAGGACAGTTGGCTGGTGTGATGCCGCCGATCGCGACGCAGGGCAGTTCGAAGATCGACTGCCACCATTCAAGCAGATCGAGGCCCGCAACGTGTTTCGTTTCCTTGGTATTCGACGGGAAGAACGCGCCGAAGGCCACGTAATCCGCGCCTTTGTCGCCAGCATCCATCGCGAAATGGCGGCTGTCATGACAAGTCACGCCGATCTGGGCATTGCGGCCGAGGCGTTCACGCGCATCGGATATGTCACCATCGTCCTGCCCGAGGTGGACCCCATCGGCCCCGAGGCGCTTGGCCAGGCTGATCGAGTCATTGACGATGAAGGCAACGTCATGGTCCGCGCAGATGCGCTGGAGCGGCTCGGCAAGAACTGCTGCGGCGTGTTCGTCCATATCCTTGACGCGGAACTGGAACGCAGCCACCGGCCCGGCATCGAGCGCGCGAGCAAGACGATCGGGGAAAATACCGCCGACTTCGAGCGGGGAGATCAGGTAGAGTTCTGAAGAAAGCTTGGCCATGCGGGCGGCCTTATCGGGAGTTGCGCTTGCCTGCAACGCTGGTTCCGATGCGGTTCATCGTGCCGGTGCGACGCAGCAGCTATGAAACACGCATTCCTCTTCCTGCTTCCGCTGTCGTCGGTATGCCTTACCGGTTGCGCCGTCATCCCTTCGGCCGAACGCAGCGATGGCTTTGCTGTGATTGGTCAGACGACTCGTGTTGGCGCGGTAAAGGTACGACCGAGAAGTGTGGTTGAGCACAGCCGGTGCCCGATGAACGCCCGTTGCGTCTGGGCTGGCCGTGTTGTGGTCGATGCTGCCGTCACACGCGGCGGCGTCTCGGAACGCCGGCAGTTGATGCTTGGCGAACCTTCGAGCGACGGGATCATGCTCGATACGGTAGAGCCGGGGAAAATGACCGGCACACCGCTGCAGCCGTCGGATTACCGCTTCCACTTCAGCATTGCGCAATAAAAACACCCCGCCCCAGCTTTGCTGGTGGCGGGGTGGCCTTTCCGTCCTCTCAAACGAACAGGTTATGCAGCGACGAGGGTCTTTTGCGTCGAGCCGGTGTAGATGTCGTTGATGGCCGCGCCAAGCGCAGCGTCGAATTCCGCATTGGTCATCTGGTGACGCAGGTCTTCGAGCAGAGCGCGGCTGAAGCTGGCGATGATCCCGGTGTTCTTGGCGAGTTCAACGCAGGCTTCGGGACGTTTGAATCCGCCGGAAAGCGCGACGACGCGCAGGACCTTGGGGTGATTGACCAAGGGGTCAAACGTGCAAGGCGCGACGGGGAGCGAAAGCTTGAGCATGACCTGCGTGCCTTCCGGCAGCACGTCGAGGGCCTTGAGGATTTCGTCGAGCAGCATCGTGTCGCATTCAGCACGGGTGTCGCTCTTGATGTTCACTTCAGGCTCGATAATCGGCATCATGCCGTGGCCGAGAACCTGCATGCCCACTTCGAACTGCTGCGCGACCACGGCGGCAATGCCTTCGCGGTTGGCCGAGTTGATGACCGAGCGTTCCTTGGTGCCATAAACGCCGAGCGCCTTGGACTTTTCGAGCAGCGCGTCGAGCGTCGGCATCGGCTTCATCAGTTGAACGCCGTTGACTTCGTCTTCCAGACCCTTGTCGATCTTGATGAAGGGCACGACGCCCTTTTCGATCAAGGCGGCAGGCACAGACTTGCCATCAACATGGCCGTCCATCGTGCGTTCGAACAGGATCGCGCCGATGACCTTCTCACCGTGGAACACGTCCGAACGGATGATGCGGGCGCGCATGTCGTGGATCAGGCCGAACATTTCCTCTTCGGTGGTCCAGGCATCTTCTGTCACGCCGTAGCCTGCCAGCGCTTTGGGAGTCGAACCGCCTGACTGGTCGAGCGCGGCGATGAAGCCATTGCCGGTTGCCATCTTCGCGGTCATTTCGGTCGTGTTCATCGGTCCGTCCTGTTCTGGCGGAAACCCCGGAATACCGGCTCCGCATACCTATGCGCGAATGCGCCATAAAAAGACGCTCAGCCATCGTGCGAGCGTCTGGGGAAAAGGCGCATACCTATGCGAGATCACGCCATAAAGAAGCGCGTGCCGCAGTGCAACACGCGCTCCGCGATTTTTTTACATTTCGAGCGCGGCGACGCCGGGCAGTTCCTTGCCTTCCATCCATTCAAGGAATGCACCGCCTGCCGTCGAAACGTAGGAGAAATCGCCTGCAACGCCAGCATGATTGAGCGCAGCAACGGTGTCACCGCCACCCGCGACCGAAACAAGCGAGCCTTCCTTGGTCAGCGCAGCGGCACTCTTCGCCAATGCCACCGTAGCAGTGTCAAAGGGTTCGGTTTCGAACGCCCCCATTGGACCATTCCAGACAAGCGTGCGGCAAGTTTTCAGCACATCAGCCAGCGCTTCGATGGCAGCAGGACCGACATCAAGGATCATCTCGTCTGCTGCCACTTCATGCACGTTGCACGTGCGAAGCGACGCCGGGTTTGCCGCAAATTCCTTCGAGACGACAACGTCGTAAGGCAAATGGACCGTGCAGCCCGCCTTGTCAGCATTGTCGAGGATTTCCTCGGCGGTGCCGGTCAGGTCATGCTCACACAGCGACTTGCCAACGGCAACGCCACGCGCCGCAAGGAAGGTGTTGGCCATGCCGCCGCCGATGATCAGGTGATCAACCTTGCTGACCAGATGCTTGAGCACGTCGAGCTTGGTCGAAACTTTGGCACCACCGACAACAGCCGCGACCGGGCGCTCAGGCGCACCTAGGGCCTTCTGAAGTGCCTTCAACTCAGCCTCCATTGCACGTCCTGCATAGGCTGGCAGGACGTGCGCCAAACCTTCTGTCGAGGCATGGGCGCGATGGGCGGCAGAGAAGGCGTCATTGACGTAGATGTCGCCAAGGCTGGCAAAGCGCTCGACTACGGAGGGGTCATTCTTTTCCTCGCCGCCGAAGAAACGGGTGTTTTCAAGGACCGCGATGGCACCGGACGACAGCGCAGCGACGGCGGCCTTGTCGCCCTCCCAGTCAATATAGCTGACCGGGCGGCCCAGTACATGGGCGAGCGGCGCTGCAAGCTTTTTCAGCGAGAACTCTTCGGATGGCTGCCCTTTGGGGCGACCGAAGTGGGCGAGTACGAGGACTTTTGCACCTTTGTCCGCCAGTTCGCACAGCGTGGTCACGGTGGCGCGCAGGCGCGTATCGTCAGTGACCATACCGTCGGCCATCGGCACGTTGAGATCCTCACGTACCAGCACGGTCTTGCCTGTCAGGTCGCCGAGATCGTCCAGAGTCTTGAAGGTCATTCCTCGATCCTCACTTCATCACCAATAGCGATTTCACCATCGGACAGCACGCAACCCAGCACTCCGCCGCGCCAATCTGGCAACAGCACGTGTTTCAGGCCGGGCAGAATTTCATCCATACGGAAGCATGGATCGCATTCGCAGGTGACTTCTATGCGCAGGCCATTGCCGATGGCGATAACTTTTCCAGCCTCGCGAGGCAGGCGCACACCTTCAACCAGAAGGTTCGCGCGGCGCACATGCCAAGCCAGCACTTTCTCCGCCGGAAGTTCCAGTTCGGCCATCGCAGCAGCCCAACTTTCCGCTTCGATCAGCGAGACTTGGCGGCGGCCGGACTTTCCGGCGCGGATCGTACCGCGACGATCGCCGTGAACGCCGTCCGCGCGGGTCACCGCAACGTGATCGAGCGTCTCAATAGGCCCGCGCGATTTATCGTGCCGCGCAATACCCCCGAGACGCCCGTTCACTTTATCCACCCGTCAGTGAAATAGATCAAAGAAACTTGGCCATCGCGCCTGCTGTATCGAGCATCCGGTTCGAGAAGCCCCACTCGTAGTCATACCACGAAAGGACGCGGACCAGCTTGCCTTCGAGGACAGCGGTTTCGAGGCTGTCGATGGTCGACGAGTGCGCATCGTGGTTGAAGTCGATCGAGACCAGCGGCTCGTCGGTGTAACCCAGCACGCCCTTCAGTGCGCCTTCGGCAGCAGCCTTGAGCACGCCGTTGACTTCCTCAAGCGTGGTGTCGCGCTTTGGCGTGAAGGTCAGGTCGACGACCGAAACGTTCGGGGTCGGCACGCGGATCGACGAACCATCGAGCTTGCCCTTCAGGTCGGGGAGAACTTCGCCAACAGCCACGGCAGCGCCGGTGCTGGTGGGGATCATGTTCATCGCCGCAGCGCGGGCGCGGCGCGGATCGCTGTGGATCTGGTCGAGGATCTTCTGGTCGTTGGTGTACGAATGGATCGTCGTCATCAGGCCACGCTCGATCCCGATGGCTTCGTGCAGAACCTTGGCCATCGGTGCGAGGCAGTTGGTGGTGCACGAGGCGTTCGACACGATCTTGTGATCGGCAGTGAGCTTGTCGTGGTTCACGCCGAATACGACCGTGAGATCGACGTTCTTGCCCGGTGCAGAGATCAGGACGCGCTTGGCGCCTGCATCGATATGCTTCTGGCCACCTTCGCGGTTGGTGAAGAAGCCGGTGCATTCCATCGCAATGTCGATGCCGTTGGCGGCATGTGGCAGGTTGGCGGGATCACGCTCGGCGGTCACCTGGATGCGCTGACCGTTTACGATCAGATCGTTGCCATCAACCGAAACATCGCCCGAGAACGCGCCGTGAACGCTGTCACGCTTGAACAGCAGGGCGTTGGCCTTGGCGTCTGCAAGATCGTTGATCGAAACCAGCTCAAGGCCGCAATCGGGCCGTTCGAGGATGGCGCGGGCGACATTGCGCCCGATGCGACCGAAACCGTTGATTGCAACCTTGATAGCCATGTCAGGTATCTCCTGTTGATTTACGAAACCCGCGAAAGGATCTGCGGGACAATCTTGTCGGCGGTGAGGCCGAAATAGTCATAGAGAACGTCGATCGGGGCAGATGCGCCGAAGGTGTCAATGCCGATGGTCAGGCCATCGCCCACATACTTCTGCCAACCCAGTGTTACGCCTGCCTCAATCGAAACCTTGAGTGCGTCTGCCGGCAGCAGGTCAGTCTTGTAAGCGGCATCCTGTTCTTCGAACAGTTCCCAGCACGGGAACGACACGACATCTGCGCCGATGCCCTGCGCTTCGAGTGCCACAGCAACGTCCTTGGCAATCGCCACTTCCGAACCAGTGGCCAGCAGCACGACCTTGCGTGCGGCATTGGCGGAGACGAGGCGATACGCCCCCTTCGCGCTCTGCATTTCAGCGTCGAAACGGACCGGCGCGAGGTTCTGACGGGTAAGCGCCAGAACGCTGGGCCGATCCTTGTTGGCCAGCGCCAGCGACCAAGCCTCAGCCGTTTCAATCGCATCGGCCGGGCGGAAGACCAGCAGGTTCGGGATCATGCGCAGCGACATGACATGCTCGACCGGCTGATGCGTCGGCCCATCTTCACCAAGACCGATGGAATCGTGCGTCAGAACATAGACCACGCGCTGGTGCTGAAGCGCCGAGAGGCGGATTGCGTTGCGGCAATAGTCCGAGAAGATCAGGAACGTACCGCCGTAGGGGATCACGCCTCCGTGCAGCGCCATGCCGTTCATCGCAGCGGCCATCCCGAACTCGCGGATGCCGTAATAGACATAGCGACCTTCGTAGCTTTCGGGCGTGAACGGCGTGGTCGACTTGGTCTTGGTATTGTTCGAACCGGTAAGGTCAGCCGATCCACCAACCATTTCCGGCACATTCGCCGTGAACGCTTCGAGCGCCATTTCGCTGGACTTGCGCGTGGCAACCTTGGGCGGATTGGCGATCAGCGACTGGATATAAGCGTCGTAACCGGTTTCGGCGGGCAGTTCGCCAGCCATGCGGCGGGCGAGTTCTGCTGCCTTGTCGCTCCCGGCGGCGCGGGCTTCCCACGCTGCACGTGTGGCCTTGCCTGCTTCACCGGCAGCACGCCAGTTGGCAAGGATGTCTGCAGGCACTTCGAACGGTGCTGCAGTCCAGCCCAGATAGTCGCGCGCGGCTGCGATTTCATCAGCACCCAGCGGCGAGCCGTGGACGTTATGACCGCCCTGCTTGTTGGGCGCGCCCTTGCCGATCACCGTGCGGCAGGCGACCAGCGACGGGCGCGGATCGACTTCTGCTTCGGCCAGAGCGCGGGCAATGTCGGCAAAGTCATGGCCATCGCACGTGGTAACATGCCAACCCGACGCAGTGTAGCGGCCAAGGATGTCCTCGGTGGTCGAAAGCGAGGTATCGCCATCAATCGTGATCTTGTTGTCGTCCCACAGCACGTTGAGGCGGCCGAGCTTGAGCGTGCCAGCAAGGCCCACAGCTTCGTGGTTGATGCCTTCCATCAGGCAGCCGTCGCCGGCGATCACCCAGGTCTTGTGGTCAACCAGATCGTCGCCGAACTGAGCGTTGAGGTGACGCTCTGCCATCGCAAAGCCGACGGCCATTGCCACACCTTGCCCCAGCGGGCCGGTGGTGCATTCAACGCCATCGATCAGGAAGTTTTCGGGGTGACCGGCGCAAACGCTGTCGATCTGGCGGAACTTGCGGATGTCATCCATCGTCGGGCTTTCATAACCCGTCAGATACAGCAGCGCATAAATCAGCATCGACCCATGACCGGCCGACAGCACGAAGCGATCACGGTCCGACCAGTCGGGGGCCGAAGGATCATGCTTCAGGAACTGCGTCCACAGCACCGTGGCGACATCGGCCATACCCATCGGCATGCCGGGATGCCCCGAATTGGCTGCCTGGACTGCGTCCATGGCAAGCGCACGGATCGCGTTGGCCATAGGTGCCAGCGCGGTGGTTTCGCGTGTCATGCTTGAAATTAGCCCTTCCCTGTTCGTGCCGCCAGCATCTGGCCCGCACGAAATCCGCTGATTCGGAGCCGGGCCTCTTTGGTCATGGCAGGGCGATGGGTCAAGGCTGCGGGACAGGGTTCTTTGCTGCAAATGCGTTGTCCTGCGCTGTCTTTAGCACGATGCAACAGCATTCCCCCGAATAAGGGTTGAGCGACGGTTGCGATAAAGGCCCGATCTGGTAGTTTCATCGACCATGACGATGGATGGATTGGGCACCGCTTTGGACCGGCTTGAGCAAGCGCTCGTGCGGGTTGAAGCTGCGGTTATACAACAGGGCGGTGAAACGGCCGAGGAGCTTGCGCTTCTCAAGGTCCGTCACCGCAAGCTGAAAGACACGGTTGCGCAGGAGTTGCGGCAATTGGACCTGCTGTTGGCAGGCCTGCCCAAATGAGCAACCTGACACTGATGATCGGTGGCCGTCCCTTCACAGTATCGTGTGCGGATGGCGAAGAAGACCATATTGCGATGCTCGGCCGAATGATCGACGAGCGCGCAAGCCGCATGGGCAGTGGGCAGACCGAGCCGCGCATGCTGCTGTTTTCAGCGCTGATGCTGGCCGATGAACTGCACGAAGCACACCGGCACGCGCCAATCGTGGCACCGCCACCGACAGCCGACGAACCCGTGGCCATCGCCGAGGTGGACGACCTGATCGTCGAGCGCGTGACCCGACTTGCCGAACGGATAGAATCTGTGGCGGCGACTTTGGAACAAGCCCCTTGAGAAAAGGCCAGTGAGTGCCTAGATCAAGGGGGACGGGATCTGCCCGGCACGAGCCGCATGAACATCCCTGAGGCTATAAGCAATCCAAGGGGGCTGCCCCTGTCTGGGATCCTGGTCCCGGGCAAGCGGTCCCCACCTGACGTCGAGGCGTCAGAGGATTTTCCGAGCTAACGACCACGGTGGGCCCGTCACCCTCCTTATTTTGCAGAATCACGGAGCCTCGCGTGGAAGCCAAGAATGCGCTGCGCAGTGAACTGAGAGCGCGGCGCAATGCCCATGTTCTGGCGATTGACCCGCGCGTGATGGCGCTGATGTTCAAACGCCCGCCCTCGCCCGTGGCTGCACTCGTTCCTGATGATGCTGTAGTTGGCCTTTATCTTGCCGGGCCTGCGGAAGCACCGGCAACCGCCTATGCACGGCACTTTCACGAAGCAGGGCACAAGGTTGCCTTGCCGTGGTTTGAATCGCGCGAATCGCCAATGGTCTTCCGCGAATGGGCCTCGCCGTGGGTGGATGATCTGCTTGTGCCGGGCCCGTGGAAGGGCATTGTGCAACCGGCAGGCGATGCAGCGATGCTTATCCCCGATGTGCTGTTTGTGCCTTTGGTCGGATTTGCAGCCGATGGTGGCCGATTGGGGCAAGGCGGCGGGCATTATGACCGTTGGCTGGAGGCCAATCCATCGGCGCTGCCCATCGGCTTGGCGTGGGACTGCCAGTTGGTAGACGATCTGCCCCGTGAGCCGCATGACGTTCCGCTCCACGCCGTGGTAACGCCAACGCGAATCTATGGACCTTGGGAGCATGCAGCGTGACACAACCTGAAAGGCCGGATTGGCGCCCAACCTGGCGTAAACCGGTAGGCATCATTGGGCTGGTCTTGGCGCTGTGCGTCTATGTCTTTGCTGTTGCATCAGCTTCGGCGATCATCGGTGGGTGGCACGTTCTGCTGCAGACACTGGCGTATGTCGTGTTCGGTACAGTGTGGCTGCTGCCCCTGCGGCGGTTCCTGATCTGGATGGAAACCGGGCGCTGGGGGTGATTGAAGCGCAGGTCTGAGTGGAGCGGGGCGTAAAGCCCCTGCACCGTCAGACAAACCGCTTCTGAAAGAAATTCCCAAGGTGGCGCGAGTGACGGGACTTGAACCCGCGACCCTCGGCGTGACAGGCCGATACTCTAACCAACTGAGCTACACCCGCGTGCCCCTTGGGAGACGCGCCTCTATGGCAGGTGCAGCGGAGTGTCAACGGCCAGATTTCGGGAAGTTTTCCACAGCGCGTGACGCGGAAATCAGGAAAAGAAAAAGGCGCCCGAAGGCGCCTTTTAAATCTTCCCAATGGCGCGAGTGACGGGACTTGAACCCGCGACCCTCGGCGTGACAGGCCGATACTCTAACCAACTGAGCTACACCCGCTCACCCTTGGGAGCGCCGCCTCTATGGCAGAGCTTGCGGGCTGTCAACGCTGTTCGTGCAGCATTTTCGGCTCTCCGCAAATTTCCTTTGGTATGCCCCGACTGGGTCAGCATTTCTGGTACTTCCAGTTGCGTGGCTTGCCCTCCCCGATCCATTCGACGGCATGCGCGATACGCTTGTCGCGAGTGGCGTCGGTCTTGGCCTCTACAATCCATTCGATGTATTCCCGGCGTTGACCCGGTGCCATCGCGTCAAAACGGTCACGCACAGCGGCGGTTTCCAGAGCATCGGCAAAACTGGATGGCACGTCGGGAACAGGCTTTGGTGCGGCCTTCGGTTTTGGAGAGGTTGACGCAGTAGAGAGCCGTTCCGCCGCCGCGTTCAGCCGCTGGATGACCTGTTCCTCGTCAGGAAACTGGTCAAGGCTGGCGATCTTGCGGAAGGGGCCTGTGCCGCCCAACTGCTCATCATCGTGAAAGAACACCGAGACGTGCGCCTTGAATGCGGCCATCCCGGCGAGGTTCTTACCCCGCAATGTGAAGTGCGGCATGCCCCATTTTATCGCTTCGACGCAGTCCGGGATTTCGCGATGGACCAGCGCGCGGAAGCGTTCAAGGATCGGGCGGGCAAACTCTCCTGCCTTGGCAATGTGCGCATCGATACGCGGATCGATTGTCGGCATGGGCGTCTCCCTTTTCAGGGAGGATACCACATCAATCTCCCAGCAAAAGTACCGGCGTTTCGATCAGCTTTTTGACTGCTTGAACAAAGCTTGCAGCATCATGGCCGTCCACCACCCGGTGATCGCAACTGATCGAAATGTTCATGAGCTTGCGTTTCTCGATACGCTCCCCCCCCATGCCGTCAGGCACGAACATCGGGCGCTCGACGATGCGGTTGGGGCCAATGATGGCAACTTCAGGGCGGTTGATGACCGGGGTTGTCGCAACGCCGCCCAGCGGGCCGAGCGAGGTGACCGTCAGCGTGGAACCCGACAGTTCCTCGGACTTTGCACTGCCGCTGCGCGCGGCCTCTGCAAGGCGGACAATCTCGCGCGCCAATTGCCATAGATTAAGGCTTTGCGCGTTTCGGACCACCGGAACCATCAGGCCTGCCGGGGTCTGAGCCGCCATGCCGAGGTGGACCGCGCCATAGCGGGTTACCACACCTGCCTCATCGTCATACCGCGCGTTGATCATCGGAAACTGGGGCAGCGCACGGCAGATGGCGGTGATGAGCAGCGGCAGAAGCGTCAACTTCGGCTTATCGCCGCGATGGGCGTTCAGCTGTTCACGCATCGCTTCGAGCGCGGTCACATCGCATTCCTCGACATAGGAGAAGTGCGGGATGTGACGTTTTGACGCGGCCATGTTCTCGGCAATGCGGCGGCGCATGCCGATAACCTTGATGAATTCATCGCCACGTTCGCGGCCTGCGGAGCGGTATCCGCCCTTTGCATTGTAGGAGAGGAACTGGTCGAGATCGGCGTGGCGGATGCGGCCTTCCTCGGAGGAGCGCACTTCGGACAGGTCAATGCCCAAATCGCTGGCGCGCTGACGCACGGCGGGGCTGGCTAGGACTTTGGCGTCGACATCGTGCTTTGCGGAAACTTCGACCACCTCAACCGGGGCGGGCATTGGCTCTGGTGCAGTCGGCGCGACAGCAGCCTCAACTTTCGCCACATCACCAGCATCGGGATTCTCCGCCTCGATCCGCTCAGCCACAGCCTTTTCCGTGGGCGCAGGCGCAGCGTGCCCGTCAGCCGCCTCCCCCTCGGTCTCGATCACTACCAGCGCCGAACCAATCGCCACGACATCGCCAACATCGCCTGCGATCGAGACGACCTTCCCGGTAACCGGGCTTTCCATTTCAACCGTGGCCTTGTCGGTCATCATGTCGGCAAGGCGGCCGTCTTCCTCGACCGTGTCTCCGACTTTCACGTGCCAAGCGACGATTTCAGCTTCGGCGATGCCCTCGCCAATGTCGGGCAGGCGGAATGTATATGTTGCCATGACTCAGGCTTTCATCAAACGGTCGATGGCCTCGCCAATGCGGACCGGGCCGGGGAAGTAGGCCCATTCGAGGCTGTGGGGATAAGGCGTGTCAAAACCGGTCACGCGTTCTATCGGCGCTTCGAGGTGATAGAAGCAGCGCTCCTGCACCAGAGCCGAAAGCTCCGCGCCAAAACCGCAGGTGCGCGTCGCTTCGTGGACGATCAGGCATTTGCCGGTCTTTTCCACCGACTTTTCCACAGTCTCGATGTCGAGCGGGACCAGAGTGCGCAGGTCGATGATTTCGGCATCGACGCCCTTTTCAGCGCAGACTGCTGCGGCGACATGGACCATCGTGCCATAAGCCAGCACGGTGAAAGCCTGCCCCGGCCTCACGATCCGCGCTTTGCCCAGCGGGATGGAGTAATATCCCTCCGGCACGGCGCTGTCCGCATGCTTGGCCCACGGCTCAACCGGTTTGTCGTAGTAGCCGTTGAAGGGGCCGTTATAGATGCGCTTCGGCTCGAAGAAGATGACGGGGTCGTTGTCCTCGATCGCCGCGATCAGCAGGCCTTTTGCGTCATACGGGGTGCTGGGGATGATCGTCTTGATGCCTGAAACGTGCGTAAACAGGGCCTCGGGGCTTTGGCTGTGAGTCTGCCCGCCAAAGATGCCGCCACCGAAAGGCGAACGCACCGTCATCGGCGCGGTGAACTCGCCCGCCGAACGATAGCGCAGGCGTGCTGCTTCAGACACGAGTTGGTCAAGCCCGGGATAGATGTAGTCCGCAAACTGGATTTCAGGCACCGGGCGCAGCCCATAGGCCCCCATCCCCACCGCAACGCCGATGATCCCGCATTCGCTGATCGGCGTATCAAACACACGGGTTTTGCCATGCTTGGCCTGCAAGCCGGCAGTCGCGCGGAAAACGCCGCCGAAATAGCCGACATCCTCGCCCAGCACGACGACATCGGGATCACGCTCGAGCATAATATCCAGCGCGTCGTTGATCGCTTCGATCATGTTCAGACGGCGGACCGGAGCTTGCGAGAGACTGACCGGGGATTCATCGGCCAAATTCTGTGCGTAGGTCATGCGTCTTTCCAATCCGGCCATTTGACCTGGCGCTCATGAATTGCCTGTTCGCTCTGTTCCTTGAGGTGCCAGGGCAGTTCCTCGAACACGTCCTCGAACATCGTGCGGAACGGGTGGTGCAGGCCGTGGCCAAGAATGCCGTTTTTCTCGGCCTCCTTGGTTGCGGCCTTCACTTGCTCCATCAATTCACGGTCCATTTCAACATGCTGCTCTTCAGACCACTCGCCCAGCGCGATGAGGTGCTGCTTCAGGCGGTTGACCGGATCGCCCAGCGGCCATTCTTCGCGCTCGTGTGCTGAGCGATACTGGCCCGGATCATCCGACGTTGAGTGTCCCTCAGCGCGATAGGTAAAGTGCTCGATCAGCGTTGGCCCGGCGTTTGAACGCGCACGGTTGGCGGCCCATTGCGTTGCTGCATAAACAGCCAGCGGATCGTTCCCGTCAACGCGAATGCCGGCGATGCCATAACCGATGGCACGCGCTGCAAAGGTCGTCCGCTCGGCCCCGGCAAACCCGGAAAAGCTCGAAATCGCCCACTGGTTGTTGACCACGTTGAAGATGACCGGCGCATTGTAAACGGCCGCAAATGTCATGGCCGAATGGAAATCGCCCTCCGCCGTCGATCCTTCACCGATCCAGGTCGCAGCGATGCGGGTATCGCCCTTGATCGCGCTCGCCATCGCCCAACCCACCGCCTGCGGATACTGCGTGGCCAGGTTGCCGCTGATCGAAAAGAATGAAGCCTCGCGCGCCGAATACATGATCGGCAGTTGCCGACCCTTCAGCTTGTCGGCGCGGTTTGAATAGATCTGGTTGATCATCTCGACAATGGGATAGCCGCGCGCGATCAGGATGCCCTGCTGGCGATAGCTTGGAAACACCATGTCGTCGTCAGCCAGTGCCATCGCCGGAGCAACCGAGGTGGCCTCCTCGCCGGTGCACTTCATGTAGAAGCTGGTCTTGCCCTGCCGCTGCCCGCGATACATGCGATCATCAAAGGCGCGGGTCAGCGCCATCGTGCGCAGCATGCGGCGCAGCGTGTCGGCATCAAGTTTCGGATCCCACGGACCAACGGCCCGGTGATCCTCGCCCAGAACGCGCACCAGGTCGAGACACAGCGGATGCGTTTCTACCGCGGCACAGCCCTCGTCAGGACGAGGTTGCTCTCCGGCGACCGAAATCTGCAGGTGCGAATAATCGACCTTGTCGCCCGGCCGGAACTTGGGTTCCGGCACGTGAAGCGCAAGCGGCGGAAGGTTGCCACGCGCGGTTCCACTCATCTTGAGAACACCTGCATCTGACTCTCCAGCACCCGAATCAGCCTATGCGAATGCAAAAGCTCGACGAGTGCAAAGTTATAAACGTGTGTTATTTTATTTCACACGCCTTTTCGAGTCAATCGCAGTGTCAGACGGCAACAGGGGCAGACAGTTGGCCCTGTGGCGAATATCCGGTCACCTCGAAATCCTCGATCCGATAGCCGAACACGCTATCGGGTCGGCGCAGGATAGCAAGGCGCGGATCGCCGTCCGGTTCCCGGGAAAGCTGTGCTTCGACAAGATCCCCATGATTGAGATAAAGGTGCGTGTCTCCACCCATCCACACCAGTTCACCCGGTTCCAGATCGCATTGCTGCGCGAGCAACCGGACAAAGAGTGCCGCGCCCCACAGGTTGAACGGCAGGCCCAGCGCAACGTCACAGCTGCGCTGGTAAAGCAGGCCGTTCAGCCTGTTGCCGCTGACATGGAATTGATAGGTCTTATGGCACGGCGGCAGCGCCATCTGGTCCACTTCCGCCACATTCCACCCTTCCACGATGTGGCGTCGGCTGCCGGGGTTTTTGCGAAGAGATTCGATGACGTCGGCTACCTGATTCACGCCTTTGGGCCGCTGGCTGAACAAGCCGTCGCCCGCAGGTTCGTAAACCGGCCAATTCACCCACTGCTTACCATAGACGGGACCAAGGTCACCCCATGCAAGCGCAAACGCTGCGTCATCCACGATGCGGGCTGAGAAGTCCGCGCGGGAAATGTGGTCGCCGGTCGCCTTGCGATAACGGTCCAGCGGCCAGTCGGTCCAGATCTCCACGCCCTGTGCGCACAGGTTGCGGATGTTTGTGTCACCGGTAAGGAACCACAGGAACTCGCGCGTGGCGGTTTTCCAGAACACGCGCTTGGTCGTCAGCAGCGGCATGCGCCCCTCCGACAGGTCAAACCGCAACTGCGCCCCGAACACTGACCGCGTCCCCACGCCTGTGCGATCAACGCGCTCGTCGCCCTGCTCCCAGATGCGGCGCATCAGATCAAGGTACTGCCATTCTGGATGGCGCGCGGATTCGGGCGATGCGATCATGGCACCGCTTCTATCCGCACCTGCACGCCTGCGCAAAAGCCGGACTGCGAAAATTCCCCGCAAAATTCCGTGCGGAAAAAACTTCGTGCGCGCGCTTGCCAGCCCCGGAAGTGCTTCGTATAGGGCGCGCCTGCCTCGCAGCCGGGTAACTGGCTTGCGGATCGGTCGGGGAATAGCTCAGCCTGGTAGAGCACTGTCTTCGGGAGGCAGGGGCCGGAGGTTCGAATCCTCTTTCCCCGACCACTTCACCCTCAGTGGTGAGAAACAGAGCGGCCTTCGGGTCGCTCTTTTCGTTTGTGCATTTGCCGCAACTCGTCGCAACTGAAGCACAAGTCCTTCAATTCACCGCATATTTTCCGGCAGCCAAACGCAAGAGCCCTTTCGCTTCAGCGCAGGATTGCCGACCTTGGCAGGGCTACCCATAAACAGGACAGGAAAACCCTTCCGTGAAAATCCGTAATCTCACCCTCGCCCTCCTTGCCGCGACCGCACCTTTTGCCACCACGGCTATGGCGCAGGAAGCTGCCGCTGGTGCGGCCGCCACGGCAACCGCAACACCGACCGTGGGCGCAACCGTCTATGACACCGCCGGTGCTGAAGTCGGGACCATCAAAAGCGTAACTGCCCCGAATTTCGTGATCGATACCGGCAAAAATATGGCTACGCTGGCGCTGACCGCGCTCGGCACCGGGCCTAAGGGTCCGGTATTGGGCATGACAAAGGTTGAACTTGATGCCGCCGCCGAGAAGGCCGCAGGTGCTGCACAGGCAGAACTGGCATCCGCCATCGTCGCCGACGCGCCAGTGCATGCGTCAGACAAGGCGACCGTGCTTGGAAAGATCAGCGAAGTGAGCGAAACCGATTTCGTGCTCGATACCGGAACCGCCAAGGTCAAGCTGCCGCGCACATCCGTGGCGAAGGCCGAGACTGGCCTCTACATCGGCATGAGCGCTGAACAGTTCGCCGACGCAACCAAGAGTGCAGCGGCCCCAGCGCCGAGCAAGTAAACCCGAAACGAAGGCGGCGTGCAGGTGCGCCGCCTTCGCCTTTACCCGCCCCTGAGTAGTTGGACGCCCCAGTCACGCTCGAAAAGGTAAAGCAGCGTTCGTGCAGCCTCACCACGTGGTGAAGAAAGGCCGCCATCTCGCTCCATCAGAAGGCGCGCGTCATCATGCGCCAAAGGCAGCAGCCGGGCGATCTGTTCAAAGTCGGCCACCTTGAACGGGGTATCTCCCGATTGCCGCGTGCCGAGCAGTTCGCCGCCGCCGCGCAGCCGCAAATCTTCCTCCGCCAGCCTGAAACCGTCCTGCGTTTCCCGCATTAAAGCCAGTCGCTCCCGCCCGGTTTCCGACAAAGCATCACCGCGCAGCAGCAAGCAGGTCGATTGCTGGCTGCCCCGCCCCACGCGCCCGCGCAACTGGTGCAGTTGGGCAAGGCCAAAACGCTCTGCCTGCTCAATCACCATCAGCGTGGCGTTTGGCACGTCCACGCCCACTTCAATCACCGTTGTCGCAACCAGTAGCTTGGCATCGCCGCGTGCAAAGCGCTCCATTGCCGCGTCTTTGGCCTCGGGCCGCATCTGGCCGTGGACCATGACGACGGTATCGCCAAACCGCTCTGACAGCAGCGCGTGGCGGGCTTCGGCAGCGGCAATGTCGGCTGTTTCCAGTTCACGCACCATCGGGCAGACCCAATAGGCCTGCGCACCTTTGGCGATGTGTCGTCCGATCCCTTCGATCACATCGGCAAGGCGATCCTGCGCCACCACGCGGGTGTCAATTGCCTGACGCCCCGGCGGCATCTCATCAAGCCGTGAGACGTCCATCTCCCCATACTGGGCCAGCGTCAGCGTGCGCGGAATAGGCGTTGCTGTCATCGCCAAACAGTGCGGCGTGCGCTTTGCCTTTTGGGACAGCATCAGCCGCTGGCCCACGCCAAAGCGGTGCTGCTCATCAATCACTGCCAGCGTAAGATTGCGATAAGCGACCGTGTCCTGAAAAATTGCGTGGGTGCCAACGCAAATGTCGATGCTGCCGTCCAGCAGCCCCATGAGGATCGACTCGCGCGCCTTGCCTTTGTCACGCCCCGTCAGCAGGGCAATGGTCACGCCGGTGCCTGCAGCCATGCGGCTGAGCGTTTCCGCATGCTGGCGTGCAAGGATTTCCGTCGGGGCAAGCAGCGCCGCCTGCCCTCCGGCCTCCACCGCGATCAGCATGGCGTTCAGCGCCACCGCCGTTTTGCCCGATCCGACATCGCCTTGCAGCAGCCGCAACATCGGCGCGCCTTGGGCCACGTCTCCTTCGATTTCGGCAATCGAGCGCTTCTGCGCGCCGGTCAGTTCGAACGGCAGGTTGAGCTTTGCCCGCAAACGCCCATCGCCATGCAGCGGCGTTCCCTTCTTGGCGCGGTTGCTTTCGCGCACCAGCAGCAGAGCAAGGCTGTTGGCCAGAAGCTCGTCATAGGCGAGCCGGTCCCGCGCCTGCGGATGTTCGGCCTTGTGAGCCAGCGGCAAGGCTTCATGCCAGCGCGGCCAGTCCATCTTTGCGGCCAGCCCAGGTTCGATCCATTCAGGAAGCTCCGGCAGTCCTTCCAGAGACTGGTGAACCAGCGCCTGCAAGCGACCCTGCGTAAGCCCGTCGGACAAAGGGTAGACCGGCTCGTTCAAATGGCCGAGCATGCCTGCGCTGTCTTCGCTCACATGATCCGGGTGGACCATCTGCCACGTCTGGCCATACTGGTCCAAACGCCCCGCAACCCAGCGCTTTTCGTCCAGCGGCAACTGCTTCTTGCCCGAATAGGACGCCCGCCCGAAATAGGTGAGTGCGATGTAGTTGCCCAGCGCATCCTCGGCCATCACCCGGAACGGCCCTCGCCCGGCGGATTGCTTGTACTCACGCGGGGTTAGCGCCACCACGATCTGCTCGCCAACGCCCGCCTCGTCCAGATTGGCGACGGCGCGCCGCGCAACGAAGCGGTCGGGCAAATGATAGGCCAAGTCCTTCACCCGCGTCAGGCCAAGCTTCTCAAGCGGACGGGCAAGCCCCGGCCCTACACCTTTCAGGCTGCCGGATTCGGCGAATAGCGGGTTGAGCACATCGGGACGCATCGCGCCGACATAGTCCGACCACACGTATTTCGCCAATGGTGGCCTGTGTGAAAATCACGCCAATTTTGATGCAGCGCATAGAGCGTGGAGCCAAGTGCGCGTCTCATCCGTTCAGTAGGCAACAGTCACAGGAGTTTTTACACAATGCTGATCCCCCACGGTGCCGTCATCGCGCTTGTCGATGGTGAAGACTGGCAGATCCTGCGCAACAGCGGAACGGAAGCCGAGCCTGAATTGACCGAGATGGCAACGCCAGAACTGGTTGAAAGCAACCACGGATCGGGCGGCCGCCACGCGGTCAGCTCCGCCAATCCATCGGGCAATCAGCGCGATGAAGACGCGCATGCGGCAGCGGTTGCCGAATGGCTGAACCGGCAGGTGCAGGACCACAAGATCGAACAACTCGTAGTCATCGCTCCGCCACGTACGCTGGGCGAATTGCGGCACCATTACAGCAAGGCCGTGCAGCGCGCTGTCATCGGTGAACTGGCGAAGGACTTCATGGACCGCCAGCCTACACAGATCATCGCGGCGCTGCGCAGCAAGTAGGGCGGCAACTATCCCGGCGCGCGGAAGCCACGTGTGCCGGGATCTTGCGCCACATGCCCGCTTGAACAGGCTGCGCGGCCTTGTTTCAGGCGCAGGTTCGGCCTAACGGCAATGCCATGACGAACAGCGCAGCCGAGATTACGCCCGAACGCCTCAAGCGCCTGCAATTCCGCGCATGGCATCGCGGCACGCGTGAAGCGGACTATATGATCGGCTGCTATTTCGATCGCTTCAACGCCACGTGGAATGCCGATCAGGTCGCGTGGTTCGAAGCGTTGATCGAGGAAGAAGACGTGGACATCATGGCTTGGGCGCTCGGCACGCAATCTGTGCCCCCGGAGTATGCAGGTGCCATGATGGACGTGATGCGCAAGCTCGACTACGTTGAAATCCCTCGCTGATCCTGCGTCTCGCGCACTAGCAACCTTGCCATGTCAGATCTGAACCGCATCCTCTCCGCCAAATCGCCGCTGACACTCGCGTCCATCGCGCGCGGGGCGCAGCCTCTTGTGCTGGCCGATCTTGCCCGCACCGCAAAGGGCCGCGCGGTGTTCATCGCGCCGGATGAAGCCGCGATGAGCGCGGTGGCGGACAGCGCCGCCTTCTTCGCGCCCGACCTTGAGGTTATAGACTTCCCGGCGTGGGATTGCCTGCCGTTCGACCGCGCCTCGCCCGCGCTCAGTGTCAGTTCAAGGCGTCTTGCGGCACTTCAGAAACTCCAGCACAAACGCACTGGCCCGCAGCTTCTGGTCACCACGATCAACGCGGTGCTGCAGCGCGCGCTCACCCCGTTCCGCATTCGCGAATCCACCCGCCTTCTTTCCCCGGGAGCGGAGATCGGGCGCGAAAGCCTGATCGCACTGCTGCAACGACAGGGCTATTCACGCACCGATACAGTAGTCGACGCGGGCGAATACGCGGTGCGCGGTTCGGTATTCGACATCTTCCCGTCCGGTCTGGACCACGGCTTGCGGCTCGATTTCTTCGGGGATGAGCTGGAAACGTTGCGCCTGTTCGATCCGAACACGCAACGATCAGTGCAGCCAGTTGAAACCCACCTTCTGCTCCCGGCGAGCGAAGCGCTGCTCGATGAAGACAGCATCAAACGCTTCCGCAGCCGCTACCGCGAACTGTTCGGCGCCAACGCCACCGGCGATCCGCTATACCAGGCAATCAGCGACGGTCGCCGCCTTGCGGGCATGGAACACTGGCTGCCGCTGTTCGAAGACCGGCTCGTCACGCTGTTTGACCACTTGGGCGAAGATGACCTCGTGGTGGTTGATGGCACCGCGATCAAGGCCGCCGAACAGCGCGTGGCTGACATCACGGACTATCACCAGTCGCGCGTCGATTCCTCGTCCAAGGCCCCCGGCAGTTATCGGCCACTGGCCGAAGACGCGCTTTACGTTTCGCGAGATGAACTGGACCGCGCGCTGGCGGGCTGGCCGGTCCACCGCACCACGATCTTTGCCGAGCCGGAATCGAAACAGGTCGTCGATTTCGGGTTCAGCTCAAGCCACGATTTCACGCCAGAGCGCGCTGCGGCCACATCAGGCGGCAACAATATCTATGAATCGGCGGCCAAATACATCGCCGCCCTCGGCACGCGCGGCAAAAAGCCGATCGTCGCGGCCTATACCACCGGATCACGTTCTCGCCTCGCCTCGCTGCTAGCCGAAGCTGGCAAGGCCGCGCCGCTGATGGCGGAAAGCTGGCAGGAAGCGCTTGGCCTTGCCGCGACGGGCAAGCCGGTCGCGGTCGTCCTGCCGCTCGACCACGGCTTTGCCAGTGACGATCTGGAACTGCTGACCGAGCAGGACATCCTTGGTGACCGGCTCGTTCGCCGCAAGAAGAAGCGCAAGGATGCAGATGCGTTTCTCGCGGAGTTGTCGGCGCTCACTCCCGGCGATCTCGTCGTCCACATGGACCACGGGATCGGGCGATACCTCGGCCTTGAAGCCATCGGCGTGGGGGATTCGCCGCACGATTGCGTGCAGCTTGAATACCACGGCGGCGACAAGCTCTACATCCCGGTCGAGAACCTAGACGTCCTCTCTCGCTACGGTTCAGACTCCGATGGCGTAGCGCTAGACAGGCTGGGTGGCGAGGCATGGCAACGCCGCAAGGCGCGGATGCGCGAGCGCATTCTGGAGATGGCGGGCCAGCTTATGGCCACGGCCGCCCACCGCGCACTGCGGCAGGGTGAGATTCTCCCGGTTGATCCTGCCAGCTACGGTCCCTTCGTCGACCGCTTCCCGTGGGACGAAACCGAGGATCAGGAGCGCGCGATTGGCGATGTCCTGTCCGACATGGTCGAAGGCAAGCCGATGGACCGTCTGGTTTGCGGCGACGTTGGCTTCGGCAAGACCGAGGTCGCCCTGCGCGCTGCGTTCGTTGCTGCAATGTCCGGCGTTCAGGTTGCAGTCGTTGCACCAACAACGCTGCTCGCCCGCCAGCACTTCACCAACTTCGTCGAGCGCTTCAAAGGCTTCCCGCTGGAAATCGGGCGTCTGTCACGGCTCGTGACTGCTAAGGAAGCAGCCGAAACCAAAATCGGGCTGACCGACGGCCGCGTCGATATCGTCATCGGCACCCACGCGCTTCTGGCCAAGTCCATCGAATTCAAACGCCTCGGCCTTGTCATTGTGGATGAAGAACAGCGCTTTGGCGTGACCCACAAGGAAAAGCTCAAGGAACTGAAGGCGGACGTCCATGTCCTCACCCTCACCGCAACGCCCATCCCGCGCACGCTGCAGATGGCGATGTCTGGCCTGCGCGAACTGTCCACGATCCAGACCCCGCCGGTCGACCGCCTTGCCACGCGCACTTATGTGATGCCGTGGGACGATATGGTGATGCGCGAGGCGCTGTTGCGCGAACACCAGCGCGGCGGACAGAGCTTTATCGTCGTGCCGCGCATTGCCGATATGCCTGACGTCGAGGAATGGCTGCGGCTCAACGTGCCCGAAGTCCGTTACATCGCCGCGCACGGCCAGATGAGTCCGACCGAGGTCGAAGACCGCATGGGCGCGTTCTACGAGAAGAAGTACGAAGTGTTGCTGTCCACCACCATCGTGGAAAGCGGCATCGACATTCCCAGCGCCAACACCATCGTCATCCACCGCGCCGACCGTTTCGGCCTTGCCCAGCTTTACCAGCTGCGCGGGCGCGTGGGTCGCGGAAAAATCCGCGCCTATGCTTACCTCACCCATTCGGAAAACACTGCGCTTTCCGAAGTCGCCGAAAAGCGCCTCAAGGTCTTGGGCGATCTGGACAGCCTTGGCGCAGGATTCCAACTGGCCAGCCACGATCTGGACTTGCGCGGCGCGGGCAACCTGCTGGGTGACGAACAATCGGGCCACATCAAGGAAGTGGGCTTCGAACTTTACCAATCGATGTTGGAAGATGCGATCCTCGCCGCCAAGGCAGGCGACATTGGCCTTGCGCGTGAACGGGAGGCGCTAAGCCCGCAGATCACGCTCGACGCGCCCATCATGATCCCTGAGAATTACGTGCCCGATCTCGCCGTGCGCATGGCGCTTTACCGCCGCATGAACGATGCCGATGGGGCGGATGCTGTGGAAGCGCTTGCCGCCGAAATGATCGACCGCTTCGGTCCCTTGCCCGGCCCCACGCAGAACCTGCTGCGCCTGATCGAGGTCAAGCGTCAGGCCATCGCCGCCAACATCGCCAAGATTGACGTTGGCCCCAAGGGCGCGCTGGTCAGCTTCCACAAGGACCAGTTCCCCGATCCGCTTGGCCTGATCGCCTATGTTGAACGGTTGAACGGTGTGGCTAAGCTGCGTCCAGACAACAAGCTGGTCATCACCCGCGCATGGGGCACAGCCGAAGGGCGGCTGAACGGGTTGGTCCAGTTGACGAAGGGCCTTGCCGCGATTGTAAATCGCGCAAAGAAGAAGGCCGCTTAGAGCATTTCGCCAATGGCATCGGCCGATACCGGACCGGAGCGCAAGAAGCCCTGAAATACGTCGCAGCCTTCCTCGGCCAGCACGGCCAACTGGCTTTCGCGCTCAATCCCTTCGACCACGATCTTTTGTCCCAGCGCCCGCGCCATCGCGACAATGGCTTTCAGGATTGCGCGATCACGCGGATCGCTGTCGACATCACCCACCAGCGAGGCATCCAGCTTGAGTGTGTCGATGGGCAGCGCTTTCAACGTGCGGAAATTGGCATAGCCCGTGCCGAAATCATCCAGCGCAATCCGCACGCCCAGCGCGGCAATCGCGCGCAAAGTTTCGGCTGAGCGCACGAAATCACCGATCAGGCTCTGCTCTGTCACTTCCAGCGTGACCATCGCCGGCGGGAAAGCTGTCTTGGCCAGTTTGCGTTCGAAACTGGCCGCAAAATCGTCGGCGGCCAGATCCTCGGCAGTTATGTTGATCGATAGCGGCAGGCGGCCCTTCCAAGACACGTCAGCGGCCAAGGCGCGCAACACGATATGGCTGGACAACTGGGCGATGTGATCGCCGCGCTCGGCAATGGCGAACAGCGTTTCCGCCCCGATCCGGCCAAGCTGCGGGTGGTCCCATCGGGCCAGCACTTCCGCCCCGGCAAGTGCCCCGTTGTTCACGGAATACTGTGGCTGGAATACCAAGCCAATCTCATCGCGCGCCATCGCGCCGATCAGATCTGCCTCAAGCCGCGCCGCGCTGCGCCCGCGTGACCGGTGCGAGCCATCCGCCCACATTACGCGGCGTCCCGGTTGCTGTTCAAGTTTGCCCAGCGCTTGATCGAGCCTGTCGATCATGCGCCCACCACTCTCACCCGGTCCGCGACGCAGCAAGGCGATACGCGGCAACAAGTGGAGGACATCACCATGCACCGGCAGCGCACGCCCGACCGTGCGCCCAAGCGCCTCTGCCAGCCACTGCCAACGCTCACGCGGCAGGGCACCATTGCAGGCAACAAGAAACTCACCCCCGCCGATCCGCGCAACAATCGCAGCAGGACCAAGCTCCTCAACCGCAAAGTCGCGGATGCGGCGTGCAATTTCTGCCAGCGCCAGATCACCACCAGCACTGCCATAGGCGATATTGACCGAGCGGAAGCGGTGCAGGCCGATCAACATGGCCTGCAGGAAATCCGGCTCCGGCGCGCATTCCAACCACGCCAGCGCCTCAGCCGAACCGGCAAGGCCCGTCAGCGGATCGCGTGCGAATGTGGCGGCGGGATCACCCATGAGGTGAGGCCATAGCCCGCCAAGTCTTGCCAAACCGTTCAGGTTCCTGGCCTCTGCCCGAAAGCTGCATGCCAACCCTATGCTTTTGTGCATTGCGCCAATGCCCGGCACCCCATATCTCCCGGCAGCAGCACACGCCGGGGAGGCGCAAACACCATGCCTGAATACAGCCGCCTGGCATTGCTTGCCTCTCCGACGGAGCGAGCGCAGGAAGCCTGCGACGCCCTGCAACAGCAGCGTGAATGGGTGCCTTTGGAGCAGGCCGATGCGGCGGTGGTTATCGGTGGCGATGGCTTCATGCTACAGACGCTCCACACCATGCTCGACATCGACCATGTGATCCCGGCCTTCGGCTTGAACCTTGGCACCGTCGGCTTTCTAATGAACAAGTATCGTTCTGGACGGAGCCTTGACGAGCGGCTGGCAAAAGCCACCGCCGTCGCCATTTCGCCATTGCGCATGACCGCCATGACCAACACTGGCGAAATGCATTCGGTCTGCGCGATCAACGAGGTGTCTATCCTGCGTGAAACGCGCCAGACCGCAAAGCTGGAAGTTAGCGTCAACGGCAAGGTCCGCATGCCTGAGCTTGCCTGCGACGGTGTGCTGGTGGCAACGCCTGCAGGGTCAACCGCC
Organism: Novosphingobium sp.; assembly: GCF_030696665.1. Lineage (GTDB taxonomy): Bacteria > Pseudomonadota > Alphaproteobacteria > Sphingomonadales > Sphingomonadaceae > Novosphingobium. The sequence continues at coordinate 14,131 of NZ_JAUYRV010000046.1, read as the reverse complement.
TACAACCTTTCGGCCAACGGCCCGATCCTGCCGCTTTCATCGAACATGCTGGCGCTGACCCCGATCAGCCCCTTTCGCCCGCGCAGATGGCGCGGTGCGATTCTGCCTGATACCTACGAGATCGTCTTCAAGGCGCTGGAATCGGTGAAGCGCCCGGTACTCGTCGTGGCGGACCAGAAGGAAGTTCGCGATGTGCGCGAGGTGCGCGTGAAGGCTTGGCCCGAGCATCGGCTGACGCTGCTGTTCGATCGCGGACAGAGCCTTGAGGACCGCATCTTCGCCGAACAGTTCATGGTCTGAGGAAAATTTGAAAACAGGTGCTTGCCAAACCGGAATCGCCTGTTATTAGCGCGGACCTGCCCCGGGCAACCGAGGCTGCTCCCTGATAGCTCAGCGGTAGAGTAGGTGACTGTTAATCACTTGGTCGTAGGTTCGAATCCTACTCAGGGAGCCATTTTCTACCTCGATTGAGGTAGTTAGCCGCAAGCGGCAGGTTTCATACACATCGACTGGAAACTCCCGAAAGGGCGGCAATCCGATGTCTTGTCAGTGTATGCTCGCGATGCGCCCACACAAAAATGCCTCGAGCACCGCCGGATGGAATGGTTCGGTGAAGCGCAAGTGCGAAACGAAGCCTTCGCTCGCCTCGACTGTGGCTGAGCGCGCTTCAAGGCCCGGCAAAGTGACCCACACCAGCGACCCGACGCGCGGGCATTCCAAGCACTCAATCGAGGCTGCAAAGCGCGTGAGGTGCCGCACGTTAACCTTGGCGCGCAGAATCCCGCGCCGGTAGTTGGCGACGAGCGGGGCTGGCAACCTTTGCGGATTCCAAGGCTTTGCAACCTGCGCTTCGCTGTGATCAAGCCACATTGCCATTCTCCCGGTGCAAACCCTGCACACAAGGAAGGACGGCACATTAACCAGACAATTCAGCCCGCCAGCATGTCGGCTGGCGGGCTGCGCATTCCTACGTAACCACGCGAAAGCACCGGTTACCCGAACCTCATCGTGCGGCTGTCTGGACCGGTTGCGGGGCCTGCGCGATAAGCAGCGGCTTGGCACCATCGCCCACAATCACGAAGGCCGCCCAATAAAACGGGTGCGATGTGTTGGGATCGTCCATCAGCTTTTCCTGCGCACCCTCAAGGCCGTTGGCGAGGCCTTGGCCGGGCTTTGATTCGATCACCCCGCTGATCAACCGCTTGGTGGCATCGAAATCATCCGGCACTGGCCAGTGGCTGGCGATGACGGAGCGTGCCCCTGCGCCCACAAACGCACGGACAAGCCCGTCGAGCGCGTAGTTGCCGCCGCTCGTCACCCCTGCCTCGCGACTGGCCGCTACCGAAGCAACGCCGGCCGTATCGCAGGCGGAAAGGATCACCAGGTCGGCATTGAGCTTCAAGTCGAAGATCTCCTTGAAGCTGAGCAGACCATCGGAATCCGCCCCACCAAAACTGGTCACCAGCGCAGGGCGCGCCGGGCAACCAGCGCGTGGGGCAGTGACAAGGCCGTGCGTGGCAAAGTGCAGGACTCGGTACTGATCGAGGTCTGACTCAGCCAGCAGCGCGGTGTCATTGAACTCCATATCGGTGCGCACCGCACTGCCACCGCGATTGAGCTTGCCCTGCGCATAGAGCAGTTCGTCAGCCGAAATCGGGTTCATCCACGTTGCCAGCGGCCAATCGCATTCATCGGCCACGGCAGCTATCGGGCGCGCTGCTGGCTTGGCATTGTGACCAAGGCCCAGATAGTTGCGCGGGGCCGATGACGCAGCAAGTTTTCGGATATCAAGGAATGCACGCGGACTGACCGCGATGGACACTTCGCGGCCTCGCCCCAGCCACGCTATGCCCGTGAAATCGAACGGATCACCGTCCGGGCTTTCCATCCGTTCGTTGTAATCGGCAACGCCCTTGGCATCGGTAACCAGAACCGTCGGTGGCAATTGCAGCATTGCGCCATCGGGTTCAAAAATCAGGTGCCGGGTCGCTCCCAGCATCTCCTCGACGGGGCCGAACAGCGTCTTGTAAAGCGCGTGCGCCTTTTCGACATCGAACGGGTAGTTGACCTGTCGCCCGTTCTCGACCTTCACGATGGTATCGCGCAGTGCCTGCACTTCGTTGGCGAGCACTTCAGGACTGGCCGCGATGGGCACGACCCGGGCGTCCTGTGCAGTGGCGAACAGGCCGTATGTCCTGTCGCCCACATTCATCAGCTTGAAATACCCTTCACCCGGACGAAGCGCGGCTTGCAGTTCGGCAAGTTCCACACTCTTGGGCGCAAGTACGCTGTAGCGCGGGAAGGCTGCCAGCTTGCTGGTCAACTCGGTCTGCTCGCGCTGAAGGTATGCCAGGTTGTCCTGCGCAGATTTAAGCGCGGCTTCTTGCTGCCCATCCGGCGCGGGCGCAGCGCTTAGTTGCGCGATCGTCGCCTCGGTCCGGGCAATGTCGCGGCTGCGTGCCACTGACAGACGGAACAGCGCCGCAGCCTCGTCATTGCCTTCGGACATCTGCCGCGCGAACACGGCCTGTGTCTGCGCCACGCCGGGGCGCTGCAGCACTTGCGAAGCCGTAAACACCGCGCCTGCGCTTTCTGCTCCTCCCCGCTTGGCCAGCAGTCCAAAGTAGGGGCCGAGCAGATCACGCAAGGTCGAACCGGCGTCCGGGATAACCAAACTGTCTGCCACGATGCGCGCGTAAAGCGCCGACGCTTCAGCCTCGTTACCAGACCTGCTCAGCCACGCCGCCTTGCGGGCTTCTGCTGCCAGCAACGCAGGCGATTGCGGGAAAGCATTTCGCAACACGCCCAGCGCCCGGTCATAACCAGCCCCCACCGCACTGCTGCGCCCTTGTGCCTCGGCCAATAGCGCCAGCTCCATTTCGATTTCCGAACGGAGCCAAGCCGTTGACACGACTTGCCCATCGCGCACTTTGGCCAGCCTTGCCGTTGCCGCCTCGAATCCCACTTGCGCTTCTGCGAAACGCCCCTGCATCCGCGCAGCCGTCGCGCCCAGCGCAACAGCCTGCGCGTCAAGAATTTCACCGCGTTCAAGATCCGTCAGGCCAGGATCAACTGCGCCAAGCCGCTTCAGACCGGAGCTTTCGCGATTGATCTGTTCGGCCAGGGGGCGCGTGATCAAACCGGCAGACAGGCTCTCACGGTCGAAGGTGCCGCCCACTACGCTTACCGGCTTTGCCAATTCCTGCAGTGCCGCATCAGGCTTTCGTTGATTCAGCTGGTCGATCGCACGGTAGTTGCGAAGCAACCGTTCGGTCAGGCCATCGCCGCGCGCAATTGCGCTTCCAGCCTGCGTAAGCAGGCGATCTGATCCGACGAAGTTGCCAAGGTTGGATTGCTGCAATCCCTGATTGGCCATAGCCTCGGCCAGTCCCATGCCGCCTGAACTGCGATCACGGCTTGCCAATGCTTCAAAAAACTCGGACGATTCAGCAAAGCGACCGCTATTGTTGCGCAAATAGCCTTCATCGCGCGCACCAAGCCGGTCAAGTTGGCCCGCCTGCACCCGCGCAAAGGCCGCCGTATCCGAGACTTCCGTCGTTGCTACGCGAATTTCACCCGACACAGATGCATCGGTAACCACGCTTGCCAGCGCCAGTCGCAGCGCCGGATCATAACCCGCAAGGCCCTCAACCAGATAGGTGATCCCTGCGCGTTTGATCAGATAGCGCTTGTACCCGACGCTTGCGCCCTGATCGCGGCAGTTCACGGCATCGACCCGGCCAATCCCGTCGATGGTAACAGAGCCGGCCTCGCCACAGGCCAGCGCAATGCCGTTCAACCCGGTAGGCTCGCTGCTCAGCGAAACATCGCGCCGCACTGCAATCAGCGTGCCCACCGCGCCCGCCGCATCGCGGCAACTCAAGCGATAACTCCGGTCGAACATACCGCCAAGCCGCGCATCAAGCGGCGCGTTCTGCGCCGTGCAGGTCACGCCCGCAGTGCCGACGCGAAACGAGTTTCGGACCGAGAGCGGCTGCTGCGAGGCATCAGCCGCGATGGCTGGGGCGCAGCCCAGCGTCAGCGCTATGGCCGAAAGCGCGCAGCCAAAAAGGCTACGGCGGTAGTGTGCGAAAGTCGCGCTCACTGGGCGTCTCCTGTCCGGCCGGTGCCGATTGCCATTGAACCGATCAACGCGGGGTTGCCACCGCCGGTCACGGGTTCTTCGATCTCACTTTGCGTGTCGAGCGGACCGTCGTTGATAATGCTCATCGGCGGCACAATCGGGCTTGCTTGGCCAACATCTTCGACGGGCAGTTGCACCTGAGCGTCTTCCTCATCCGGCTCGCCAGTCTCGTCCGCTGGTTCCTCGGTGAAAGCAGGCGTGCTGCCGAGAGGATCGTTGGCACCAACTTCGAACTGCGCCGAAATCGCGCCGATCACATCCGGCTCACCTTCGTCCACCGCAACGGGCGCAATGCACTCCGCCACCGAGAACAGACAACCGTTGATCTGGCTGTCAGCGCTGAATGGCGCAAGGTCATCCGCCTCGGCCACGGCAAGCGCGTGTGCATCCACACCAGCGACAATCCCGGCGGGGGTCTGGAACGCGCCGTTGACCACCACCGAAACCGACCCCGCCTGCGCATTGGCCGGAGCGGTCACATCAGTAAATTCTATGTCGGCAAAAAACCCTGCCGGATTCAGGGCGGTGCCGGTGTTCTGGATATAGAGCGTGCCGGTGGGATAGAAGTCGAGACCCAGCGCCCGCAGCACGCCGTCAGGCCGTTGCACCGTCGCCGGCGCATTCAGATCGGCAATCCGCCCGGCATAGAGCGGATTGGCCGCCAGCCTGTCGAGAATAGTTGCTGACGCCACATGGATGTTCGCCGCGTTGAATTCGGCGATGCCACCCAGCGTGGTGCCGGTGGAGGCAAGGCTGATAGAGCCGGTCGTTGCGTCAAGTTCGAAGCGTCCTGTGCTGAATTCCAGCACATTGCCCGAACCGAACCCCGTTCCGTTGATCGCCCCGGTTACACGGATCGCACCGCCCAATGTCTGTGTAGAGGCATTGCCCGTGGCGAAGATCAGGCGTCCGGCAGAACCCACCACCGTGCCGCTGCCAATGCTGCTGCCAACGGTCAGGTCCAACCGGCCGATCTGCATGTCGATCGCATTGGCGGAACGATCAGCCGCAGCGATGGTCAACTGACCGGTGGAAATCAACGCGATTTCAGCATTGCTCAATGCAAAGCCAGATCCGGTCAACCCATCACCAATCAGCGCGGGCGATGCCGAAATAGAGGCGATGCCGACCGTGCCATCCTGCGTGGTGCGGATGCCTGTAGGCAGGCTCTGCGGCAAACCTGCACCATTGCCCACAATCGTGATATCGCCGCTGAATATCTGCACCGCTGGTGCGAACCAGCGTTGGGCCACGGTCACCCCGGCATTCGAGATCACGTCAATCCGGTTGTAACCTGTCAGCGCTCCCCCGGTCATCGCCCCGTTGGAGGAACTGAGAATGCGCCCTGCAATGGCCGCGTTCTGAATCGATACGGTCCCGCCCGCTGCCACCGGAGTCGCCGCGAACAGTCCGGCGTAACCAATCGCTCCCGGTACCGCCGTCACCGGTAGCATCGACGCGTTGGCGATGTACAACTGACCGGTCGCCCCTGTGATCTGGCCAGCAGCATTGCTGATCACCCCGGCCCGCGCCGTGCCGACCACCACGTTCCCGCCCGAAAGCAGCGCCAGATTGCGCCCGGCAACCGTACCCAGATTCAATCCGCCTGCACCGCTTGCCAGCACATCGAGGCGCGCGTTGATCGCCGAGGCAGCCACACTGCCGGAACGCGCGATCAGTTCAACATTCCCGCCCGTGCTTACCAGCGTGCCGAAACTGCCACTGCCGGTGCTGGTCACGCCGATATTGCCGCTGGCCTGCACACCTGCTGTCGCCGCCGTGGTCCCTGCCGCAATGCGCAGCGATCCGACGTTCGAAGCATTGGCAAGCGTGACTGCACCACCCGTCGCCACCGGAGCCGCCGCCAGAATCTGCGCCTTGTCGATAGGGCCGCCACTTGGCACCATCGAAGCGTTGGCGATCAGCGCACGATTGCTCACTGTAAAGCTATTCGCCGTCACGCTCCCGCCGCCAAGCAGAAGCGCGTCAACCGCCTGCACAGACCCCGCAGTCAGGTTGCCCGACGCGACCGCAACAACATCCGCCAGAGACGTCAGATTGCCCACCTGCATGTTGCTACCCGCCGTCAGCGTCATGCCTGAAGCCCCGGCGACCACGTTGCCCGCAGTCAATCCAGCGCCGGAGTCCAGTGTCACTCCGCTGCCTGAAACCGCCCCGAGCTGCAGGTCTCCATTGGCGCTGACAGAAAGGCCGAACGCGGCACTGACGTCACCCGCTGCGATCGAACCGCCCGATGACGTCAACTCGATTGAACCGGCACTGCTTTGCAACATGCCCAGCGTCGCGTTGCCGCCGCTTGAAATGCTGATGTCACCAGTGGCGGTGATATCGGCGATGTCCGCAGTCGTCCCCGCCGCAATCAGCAGCGATGCCGCAGCGGACGGATCGTTGATGCTGACCGCACCCAAAGTTGCCACCGGGGTGGCTGCGAATATCTCATCCTTGCTCGCAAGTTCGCCGCCCGGTCCGGGAAATGCCAATGCGCGATCAGCAACAAGCAGGCGGTTCACCAGATCGAATCCGCCCAGCGCGGTGTTGCCATGCCCAAGGATCAGCGCATCATAGCCTGCGATCACGCCGGTCCCGATGTCGCCCCCTGCAATGACCAGAACATCGCTCGACGATGTCAGGTTGCCGGTGCTGACATTGCTGCCAGCGTCAAGAACGATGCTGTTCGGATCGGTAGCGCCCGGCGTCCCGCTGCCTGCATTCACGTTGCCGGTGGTGATCGAACCGGGCGTACCGATCGAAACCGAACCGATGGCCGCAATCAGCCCGGTTTCCACATCGGTGCCGCCAAACAGATCCACAAACCCTTGTGCGGAAAGCCCGCCCAGCATGATGGAGCCGCCGCTTCGTGCCGTAATGCTGCCCAGACTGACCACATCGCCGAACGCGATCCGCCCATCTGCAAATAGCGAGACGTCCACATCGGACCGCAGATTGGCGTGGCCCACCAGATCCAGCCCCGACGTGAGGCTGAGCGACGACACGCCTGTCAGCGTGCCGAGAACTGCCGGGTCCGTCCCGCTGAGAGTCCAGTTTTCCGCCGAGATTGCCACGCTGTCAGCCACAGCCGTTGCATTGTCGAGCCTGAGCGAGAATTGACCCGGCGTCAAAATACCCAGATTCCCGCTGAGATCCATCGATCCGCCAAGCATCGTGAATTGATCGGGCACGGCGGCTGCACTGACGCTGTCTGCCAGCGCGATCATCGAAAGATCGGTGCCCGTATAATCGCCATTGGTAATCTGCAACCGAACCGCGCTCTGCGCCATAGAAGTGGTGCCGTTGACGGTGCCGCTACCGCCAACCGCAGCAGCCGTGAACGCAAGCCCCGCCGCATTCAGGCTTCCGCGCTGGGTGGGCTGGTCGAAACGGTTGGTCACCAGCAGTTTGACGCCGGAAATAAAGGTTTCCCCGGCCAAGTTGCTGATCACGGCGTTGCCGCCATCGCCTTGGGTAATGGTAGCCCCACCCGCTCCGCCCGTCGCGTCCGCTTCAAACGTCGAGGCGTTATCGATGGTGACAAGTCCGCCGCGCGCCAGCAACGTAACGCCGCCGCCAATTGCCGTGCCGCCGGTTCCGCCGACGAATTCCGCTGAACCGCCCTCGCCGCCCGTGGCCGATGCCGTTGCCTCGACCGTCCCGAACCTTGCCGAACCGTTATTGATCGTCCCGGTATCGATGCCGCTGGCAAGGCCAAGCTGGACCGCTCCGCCGGTGGAAAGGCCACCCGTCCCGCCAATATCGAACACAGCAGTGCCGCCGGTCCCGCCAATCGCGTCGGCGGAAAGATCAAGAGTCTCAATATCGATCTGGCCGTTGCCTGCACTGCCAAACACGGAAACTTCGCCACCTTCGGCAGTTCCACCCACCGCGCCAAGTGCGTTGGGATTGAAGATGTTGCCGCCATCTCCGCCAAGAGCGGTTGCCTGCGCGAGCAGACTGTCAGCGGTCAGCAATGCGCCGCCTTCAACTGCGTTATGCGCGAATATCTCGATTGCGCCGCCAGTCGCAGCGCCACCAACGCCACCGTTGATGGAATTCCCGCCAGTGGCGTCCGCCGTTGCAATCACTTGCCCAAGCACAAGCGTGCCCTGCCGCGCAACGATTGCCGTCAGCCCGCCGGTTCCACTACCCGCGTTGAAGCCTGCCCCTCCAAGCGCCCCCGCGCTGGCGTTGACGATTCCTGCCACCGCAATCTGGCCGTTGTTGCCCAGCAAGGTAGGCGTACCGACCGTGAGCAATGCACTGCCGCCAAGACCCGTGCCCCCCGCACCGGCAACACCCTCGGTGCCACCATTACCGCCGGTGCCGTTGGCTCGGAGATCAGCACTGCCGCTGATGGCAATGTTACCACCATCGCTAAACAGCCGTGCGGTTCCTGCTGTGCCGTTACCCCCTACGCCGCCCGCGCCTGAACTGAAGCCGCCGGCTGCGTTTGCAGATATCCCAACCTGACCGGATATGACTGCGCTGCTTGTTCCAGACGCAATGAATTGCGCGTTTCCGCCTTGTGCTGCACCACCCAGCAGGTCAGCCACTTCGTCGGAGAAGGAATCGCCGCCTTCGGCAAAGGCGCTTAACGTGACGTCCCCGGCCGTGAGCGTCATGCCCGAACCGAGCCTCAGAAACACCGAGCCGCCAGTGCCTTGCGCGCCACTTGCCGCGCCGCTGCTCCCACCTTCACCGAACGCTGAAAGGTCAAGCGTCGTCGCCGAAATCTGGTTGCCCGTCGTCAGGCCGTTGGACCCGAGGAAGATCGTTCCGCCAGTGCCCGTGCCTGCCGTGATCGTGCAGGCCGTGAAGCAAGGCCCGGTCACACCGCCAACCGCGTTGGCCCCAACCCGCAGCAAGCCGTCCACTGTCAGTGTACTGCCGCCAGCGTCCAGCAGCATAGTAACAGCGCCGCCCGTAGCATTTCCACCACTGCCCGCGCGCCCCGGAGGAGTGCCTGCTCCACCAATCCCGCCATTTCCGGCGCTGGCACCGGCATCGACCAGCACATCGCCAAGCACGAAGCCACCGGTCCCTGTTCCAGTGCCCAGAACTGAACCGAAGTTGATCGTGCCACCTGTCGCCGATCCACCAGACCCAGCGTGCTCGCCCGGCCCCGAAGACGACGCACCATTGCCGCCAAGTCCGCCGACGCCTGAAGCGCTCGCTGTCAGCTGGAGCGTTTCAATGGTTCCGCCATCGGGTGCCGTGTTTAGCGACACCGTTCCGCCAACACCTGCGCCACCATCGCCTGCCTGCACGCCCCCGGCGGCGACCTCGCTGGTGCCATCGCCGCCGCGTCCGGTTGCGCTGATGTTCACAACAGGTGCGGTTATGCTGCTTGCCCCAAGGGCGCTCCCTGTAGAAAACAGGCTGATCGCACCACCGGTGCCCAAGCCGCCATTTCCGCCGTTCGGCCCGCCATCGCCGCCTTGGCCGTCCGAGAACACCTGCAATTCGCTACCCGCGCTGATCGTCGAAGCGGCCGCCGTGACCTGAATGGACCCGCCTGTGCCAGCGCCGCCGTCCCGGCCCGCTCCTCCGTACCCAGTCGCTTCGATGATCACCGTGCCCGTTTGCGAAAGCACAGCCGTGCTACCGCTTGCGTTGATGCTGATTGTCCCGCCTGTGCCGTTGCCCGCAGCAGATCCAAAGGCCGAAAATCCGCCGCTGCCTGCCGCGCCGATATAGCTGACGCCGCCCACGGTCAGCGTGTTGCCGTTCTGAAGGATCGAAGTGCTTCCGCCTAGGCCATTACCACCTTGCGCCGAGCCAACATTGCCGAAACCGGTGGAATCGAGCGTCAAGTCACCGGTGATGTCGAGCGTGCCGCCACCAAGATTGAACCGCGCGAGACCGCCTGTACCCGTGCCGCCGACCACATCGGGACCGCTGGTGCCTGCACCACCCACCCCTTGCGCAACTATCGTCGCGGCCTGCAGCAATTCGACCAGCCCGCTCGTTCCGATCACGATTTGTGCTGTACCGCCCTGCCCGGCACCTGCCGCAGCATTGCCGATCTGATCGCCGCCTCGTCCTTGCGAGATTACGGTTGTGTCACCTGCAATCGAAACCACACCGCCGAACGCAGCAATTTCCGCAACGCCGCCGGACCCTAAGCCGCCTGCCTGCGTATCAACGCCAAGCCCGCCTGTCCCTTGCGACACGACCGAAGCAGAACCATCAATGGTCAGGCTCGCGGCAGTTCGCGCTTCGATCGTTACGGCACCACCAATGCCCGTCCTCGGTCCGGCATAGCCACCGCCACCCGTCGCGTCGGCGGTCGCGTCAAACGTGCCGCCAACATCTATGAATTTCTCATCGCGCGCGCTGACGATAATCGATCCGCCCGCTGCCGTTCCCCCAGCGCCCCCCAAAGCGAGCGCGTTTCCGCCAAAGGAATCAGCTTGCAACGTCATGTTGCCGGTAACATCAATCCCACCGATGCCCGTGCCGCTGGCAGAGAATTCAATCAAACCACCATCGGCATTGCCCGCCGCAGTCCCGGTGCTGCCGCCGCCACCCGCTGATGCGGTGCCAGTAAAATCAACGAATGACATGATCGCGCCGTCATTCGCGCGAACCGTGATTATCCCGCCAGCAGCGTCGCCTGCGATGCCAGTCAACGCTTCTCCTGCGTCAGCGCCGACATCAAGGTTGGTGCTGCTAACAACAGTCACGCTGTTGCCATTACCCAGTGAAAACAGCGAGATTGCCCCGCCTACCGCTCTTTCCCCGTCAAACAGACAATTGGCACAACCGGTCCCGTCCGTGCCCTCGCCCCTCGAACTGATCGTAAGGTCATCACCCACGTTGATCGCTGAACCGGTCGTGCCGGAAGCGCGAATTACAACGGATCCGCCAGTGCCAATACCACCGCCGATCCCGGCAAGAGTGGGCTCTCCGCCAACCCCATCGGCGAATACATCGAGATCGGATTGGAAGGAAACAGTCCCGCCGTTCACCGCCTCGACAAGCACGCTCCCGCCTGTCCCGTTGCCACTGACAGTGTTGGCAATCGTGGATGCAGCGCCAAAGGCTTCCGCGCTTAGGGTGGCATCGCCAACAACGTTGATCGACCCGCCGCCAAGCGCGCGTAGTGCCACGCCGCCGCCTTGAGCGTTCGGCGTGGCTGACGTACCGTCAGCTCTGGCCGAAAACAGAAGTGTTTCCGCAAAGTTCACCACGCTACCCGCATTGGCAGTGATGCTCGAATTCGGAGCCCTGGCGCGCAAGGTAGCTGTGCCAGCGAACGAAATGCCACTTGCGGTATTCGCCACCATATTGATCGCGCCCGTCGCCCGCCCCGTGACGGCAGACGTGAACATGCTGTCCGCACCGGTGATCGATGCGACACCAGTGCCGCCTCCAGCAGAAGGTGTGAGACTTGGGTCTCCGCCGACAACATCCTGCCCGGCGGAGAGGATAATGGTGTTGCCGCTTGCATCAGCTGCACCGGCAATGTCGAATCCCAGCGAACTTCCCGCGCCAATCGCCATTGTGATGGCATCGTTCTTCGGCACGGCAACCATGTAGACACGATGGAAGAAGTTACCGGCTGTTACCGCCGCAGGCCCGGTGATCGTGCCGTTGTTTGCCGCGACGGTGCCGGTGGCGCTTGTGCCCGAATTAACCTCAATGTCGAACAGGCCGTTGGGCGAAAACGTGATCGTCGCTGCATCTGCTGCCACCAGCGCCGCCGCGCCGTTAACGTCGATAGTGCCATTGTTGACCACCGATGGCGCAACCAGCGCAATGTATGATCCATCGACAGTCGCGTTCAGTTGCGCTCCTGCCGAAACCACGATCTGCGATCCCGGCACCGTAGCTGCCTCGAACACATAGGAGCCGCTGGTATCGAACGCCCCGGTGGCAGCGTCATAATTCAGGTCGGACGTGGTCAGCACCAGATTGCCGACATCAAACACGCTGCCGCCGCCAATCAGGATGCCGCCAGGGCTGTAGAAGAACACCGTGCCGCCTGGAACCGGTGCAGCCGACACCTGCTGCAATTGCGATATCAGATTGCCGTTGAACTGCACTGGCCGCGTCGACCCCGAAGGCTCAATCCGGTTCAGCACGGCAAAGTCGGGATTGTTGAAGTCATTCTGGAAGGTTGCAGTCGTGCCCACAGTCTGGAAATTGATCGGCCCGCCCGTTGGCGCGGTATCGCTCGGCGTCCAGTTGATCACCGCGCTTGGCGTTGAAACCGTTATTGTTGTGGTGCCGGTCGAATCAAAGATCGTTGCAGAGCCGCCAACCACGGAATTGGTGGCGTTGAACGACTGCGCCTTCAACGATGTTCCCGTTGCCACCAGCGCGGTTGCCAGTGCCAGCCCCGATGCCGATAGCATCTGCTTCATGGTTGCCGATGAGATCGCACGCATCAGAAGCTCCTCCACGGCAGCAGCCGTGTGGTGAGAGTCACAAGAAATCGGGGTTTGGAACGCTCAGTCTGCCCGCTCAAGCGCTCAAGCGGCACGGCCACGGTCGCCTCAAGCCGGAAGCGCGAGCCGATCTCCGAGCGAATGCCACCGCCTGCCGAGGTCAGCCGTTCTGACCCGGCAATGCCCTTGTTCCACACCCAGGCCGCATCGAAATAGACAAACGGCTGCACCCGCCAATCACTGTCACTGCCTACGGCAAGCCGTGGCCCACGCAGTTCTGCGGTGCTGCCAATCGCGCTGTCGCCGATCAACTGCCCCGGATCATAGCCCCGCCCGATGGTGAAGTTCCCCGCCGAAAACTCCTCAAAACTGAACAGCGGATTGAACGCGTATTGCCCGCGCGGGGCGAGCAGGAACGAAACCTTGCTCCCCAGCGCCCGCTCATATTCACCCTGCCAGCGCACCACCGTCGCACTGGTCGAACCGTCAAACCGGCTGGTGGGCACCACCGCTGCGCAACCCGCTCCGACGCACGCCTTTGTCGCATCAAGGATCGAAAGGCCTTGCCGCAGTTCCAGCGACGAGGCGAGCCGCCAGCGCGGCTGCACCCGCGCGGTATCAATCGCGTCGATATCCAGCCTGCTCCAGCCCACCCGGATCTTGTCGCGCGTAAGCGGGCCGATAAAGTCCACGTTCTGGTTGACGAGATCCAGCCCGCCGCTCACCCAGATGTTGCGCGCCAGTGAGCGCTGCACAGGATAACGCGCATAAACGCTGGCATAAAGCGTGCGCGCATCGAGCGAGACACCTGCTGGCAAGCCCGCAACGTCAGGTTTGGTCCAGGCATACGTGAACTGCCCGCCCACGATCAGCCCTTCCGATCCGGGGCGAAATTCATGCGAGCCTTGCAGGATATGCTGCTCGGTAAAATCCGACGTCGCGTAATAGGACAGCGACGTAACGTCACCCATGCCGGTCAGCCCGAACACTTGCGCGCGCACCTGGCCGCCAAACCGCCCGGTCGCTTCTGCAGCGAGGTTCTGCACGGTCATGTCAACCGCATAGCCCTCGCGCAGCACCGCCACTTCGGCCACCAGATCGCCCGGCCCCGTTCCTGCAGGCTTCAGCGTCAGTTGCACGTTGTAACCCGGCAAATCGCGCGCCAGCAGCAGATAGCGTTCCGCACGGCGCTGGTTGAACACCTCGTCGCCGGTCAGCTTGCCCAGATACTGCTGCAGCTTTGCTTCGGCTCCGCGCGTTTCGCCGCGCGCCCGAACGGTTGATATTCGCGCATAGATCACCTCCATGCGGACCTTGCCATCCTCGATCTTCTGGGTCGGCACCTGCACCGCCGCCAGATAGCCCTTGTTGCGCAGCATCGTGCCCGCCGCATCGCGGATTTCGCACAAGGTGGCGATGGGCTGCTGTGTCCCGACAATCGCCTTCCACGTATCGTCCAGTTCTGACGGGTCGATTTCCTTCAACCCGCCAAACGCCACTTCGGTGATGTTCACCATGATGTCGGCATATTTCGGATCGTCGAGCGGACAGGCCGAACGCTCGATCCCGCCTTTGATCG
>NZ_JAUYRV010000008.1 GCF_030696665.1 Novosphingobium sp. | reverse complement strand
GGCCACAAGGTCCATCGCCCCGCCCATGCCCTTGATCATCTTGCCCGGGATCATCCAGTTGGCGATGTCGCCGTTTTCGGCCACTTCCATCGCGCCCAGCACGGTCAGATCGATCTTGCCGCCACGGATCATCGCAAAGCTTTGCGCGCTGTCGAAATAGGCCGAATGCGGCAGCTCGCTGATGGTCTGCTTGCCCGCGTTGATCAGGTCTGCATCTTCATCGCCCGCAAAGGGGAATGGCCCGATGCCCAGCATCCCGTTTTCCGATTGCAGCGTCACCGTCATGCCTTCAGGCACATGGTTGGCCACCAGCGTGGGGATGCCGATGCCCAGGTTCACGTAATACCCGTCCTGCAGTTCCTTTGCCGCGCGCGCGGCCATTTCGTCGCGGGTCCAGCCAGCCTTCAGCCCGTCATGCGTGGTCATGGTCTTGGGTCTTCCTGTCTACTTGATCGGCCCTATTTGATCGGTGGCGGAACCAGAAACCAGCCGTTCCCGATGTACTGCTCCAGTGCAATCGCAACTGGACCATCCGGGTTGCGCAGATAATCGAACACTTCGTCAAAATCGGCTTTGCGATCACCGGCAATCGCCAGCACGCACCAGTCCGCATCGGCTCGCACCAGGATCTGTTGTTTGCGCGTTTCGGTGCCGCGCAGCAACAGGACCGGATCGATGCCCAGCGGGTCAAGCCCGGTGGCTTTCAGGATCGTGCTGATCCGTTTGGCCGAGGAATCCGGCAGGCTGGCGATCCACACCACCGCCGTGCCGGTGCCGCGAATGGTGCGCAGCATGTCGGCCAGCCCCGGCGCGGGTGAGGGTGGATCGTTCAGATCGAACGACCTTTCGCCCGGATCAAGGTCGATCACCAGTGCGCCGCGCTGGTTTGCGCACGTTCTGGTCTTTGGCACGGACACCAGCGAAGCCTGATCCAGCAGCGCCGATTTGCGCCCGGCGGCAGGCTTTCCAGCGCTTGTTGCCGAAAGCACGAATGCTGTCATCGCCGCAAACCCAGACGCATTGGCCATCGTATCAGTGGGCACCGGATCGGAGGCCGAAACGCTGAAGGCCGCAGGAAGTTCAGCCTCTCTCTCAACAAGGACTGGGGCACTTGCGCCTGCGAGCATGGCGGGTGCTGCCATTGCAGGAGCCGGGGTGAGCAGCGGCGCAGATGCCGGAGCGGAAATCGTAGACGCGGGCAGGCTGGACGTGCCCTTGCCCACGATCACCACAGGCGTGGCCGACTTTTCCGCCCCGGGTCTTGCGTCTTTCGCTTTGCCGGAAACCGCTTTGCCCGTCAGCGTGCCGCCTGCCATCAGCGGCACCAGCGCGGCGGCTGCACACCCGCTCAGTTGCGCCGCCGCCAGCGACAGCAGCAATGCACCTGTCAATCGCGGCGCGGGGCGGCTCATGCAGCCTCACGCTCGCGCACGGTGCGGAATTCGATCTTCTTGTCGTATGGCGCGCCCACGATCATGCGCTGCACATAGACACCGGGCAGATGGATGCTGTCAGGATCAAGGCTGCCTGCGGGCACGATCTCTTCCACTTCCACCACGCAGACCTTGCCGCAGGTGGCGGCAGGCACGTTGAAATTGCGTGCGGTCTTGCGGAACACCACGTTCCCCGTCTCGTCCGCCTTCCACGCTTTCACCAGCGCAATGTCTGCAAAGATGCCGCGTTCCAGCACATATTCCTGACCGTCAAAGACCTTGCTTTCCTTGCGCTCTGCCACCAGCGTGCCCACGCCGGTCTTGGTGTAGAAGCCCGGAATGCCCGCGCCGCCCGCCCGCATCCGCTCGGCAAGTGTCCCTTGGGGGCTGAATTCCACTTCCAGTTCGCCTGCAAGATACTGGCGCTCGAACTCCTTGTTCTCACCCACATAGCTGGCAATCATCTTCCGCACCTGCCGCGTGCGCAGCAGCTTGCCGATGCCCTCGTTGTCGATCCCGGCGTTGTTCGACGCGAATGTCAGATCTTTCACGCCACTATCGCGCACCGCATCCAGCAGCCGCTCAGGAATGCCGCACAGGCCAAAGCCACCGCAGGCGATCAGCAAGCCATCGCGCAGCAGCCCATCCAGCGCGGCAGCGGCATCGGAATAGAGCTTCCTGGACATCGTCAAAATTCTCCCATCCGGGGGACTGTGGTTCTGCCGCTTGGTAACACACAGCGCGGGGCGAAAAACAAGCCCGCAGATTGCCTCTGGCGACGCAAAACAATGTCACGACATTATTGCGGCGGCTTTGCACTGGCAGACGCCAGACGTAGAAAAGGGCACCGTCACCGGCGCCCTTTTCCGCATCCTCTCCAAGATGCAATGGTATGAAAGCAGCGGCTTATTCTTCGGGGCCGCCAACGCCTTCATGATCGTGGTCGTTGCTGGCATAGAGATTGTCGCTCTTGCCCTGCATGTAAGGGAGCGGGTTGACCGCATCACCCGAAACGCGGACTTCATAGTGCAGGTGCGGGCCGGTGGAGCGGCCGGTCGAACCGACATAACCGATCACGTCACCCTTGCGGACCTGCTGGCCCTGCGCCACGGCGATGCGCGACATGTGGCCATAGCGGGTTTCCATCGCTGCGCCGTGATCGAGCTGAACGTAAAGGCCGTATCCGCCGAACCAGTCTGCCATTTCAACCACGCCATCGGCGGTTGCGCGGATCGGGGTGCCAGTGGGGGCGGCCAGATCGATGCCCTTGTGGCCACGGCGTCCGCCCAGCACGGGGTGGTTGCGCATGCCGAAACCGCTTGAAAGGCGCGATACCGAAACAGGAGCCAGCGACGGGATCGAAACACCGGCGCGGCGAGCTGTGGTGGCGGGCTTTGCGGAAGGCAGGATGCCGTTGTCGAGCTGCTGCCAGCTGGCGAAGAGGCGGCGGAATTCGTCGTCACCGCGATCTGCCGAGACGCCTGCCTTCGCAGCTTCGGCGGCGCGAAGCGGGGCGGCGATGTCTGCCGAAGCAGCGCTGTTGGCGAAAGCCGGGACGGAAGAGAATGCAACAACTGCCGTAAGGGCGCTGAAAGCTGTCTTGAAGGTTTTGATGTTGAACAACATTACGACCTGTACGACCTTTTCTGTGCGTCCCGATCATGGCCTTTCCGGCCTTGCTGATCGGTCCGCTCTAAACCCCCGGAGCGAACCCGTTTGTGGCAGCAAGCAGGATAAAAACCTGCCGCCTTGGGAAGTATCAGAGTTGGTCGGAACCCCCCGCCATCTCGTGCATTGGGGTATGTAAGGCGGTTGGCGGGGTGGCAACCCCTGCCATCATTTCGCGCGACAAACCGGCTGCTCGGCGCGCCGAGTCGTTGAACGGTGGCTTAACGGCACCGTGAAAGTGGCGTTGGACCAGCGTTTTCCACGCGTTCGCCGGAGATTCGCCACGGCTTTCGCACAGCGCGACGAAATGTTTTGTGCCGAAGCGCACATGCCGAATTTCGTCGTCAACGATTCTTTGCAGGATACGCGCAGACCGCGCATCCCCTGCCGCCAGAAACTTCTCGACCGTCTTCGGCGTCACATCCAGCGCGCGGGCTTCCAGCACCATCGGCACGATCGCCAGCCGCGCTGCAACATCGTGCGCCGTATCGCGCGCGGAATCCCACAGTCCGTCGTGCGCGGGCATCGCGCCATAGAAGCTGCCCAGCGTCCGCAGCCGCCGCGCCAGCAGCCCGTAGTGCATCGCTTCGTCGGCAGCGACCGAAAGCCAGTCGTCCACAAATTCCCGCCCCATTTCCGCACCAAACCGCCCCGCCGCATCAAGCGCCAGGTCAATCGCCACGAATTCGATGTGCGCCAGCGCATGGAGCAACGCCAGCCGCCCATGCGCCGATCCGCGACCGCGCTTGGGCATTGCTGCAGGTGCGAGCAGTTCGGGCTTTTCGGGGCGGGCGGGGGCGTCCGGCATCGCCACATCGAACGTGAACGCCAGCTCTCCAACACGCCACCGCCGGGCCAGTTCGCGGGTCTTCATGACCTTGGCGAACGGATCGGCGGTGAGCATGGTTTCGCGGATGGCTGCAGCGACCGAGGTGGCGTTCATGGGCGTTTAGGTGCAGTTAGGTGCATCTAGGTGCACTTCAGGAATCACGTCAAAAATCACAAGGCTTTTGCCGCTGCCAGCACCTCTTCGGCGTGTCCCTTGACCTTTACCTTGTTCCACACCTGCGCGATTTTTCCATCTGCGCCAATCAGATAGGTCGTGCGCTCCATGCCCATGTAGGTGCGGCCATACATCGATTTCTCGGTCCACACGCCCAGCGCATCGGACACGCCGCCTTCCTCAGCATCGGACGCAAGCGGCGCGGTGAGGCCATGCTTTTCGGCAAACTTCACGTGCTTTTTCGGCGGGTCTTTGCTGACGCCCAGCACGGCCACGCCAGCTGCCTGAAACTCGGCGTAAAGGCTTGAAAAATCTTTGTTCTCGGTCGTGCAGCCGGGCGTATCGTCCTTCGGATAGAAGAACACGACCAGCGGCTTGCCTGCAAAGTCGGAGGCCTTGACGCTGCCACCATCGGGCGACGTCATCGCGATGTCAGGGAATGCCTCACCCACACCAATCCGCTCGCTCATGCCTCAATCTCCAGTTCAATATCAAACACTTGGCCCCACGCCAACGCCACGCAATGCCGCGCCTGATGCACCGCATCGAGCAGCACATCCCAGCTTTCCAGCCCACAGCTACGTGCCACGATGCCCCGGCTGGCCTCGGGCGGGAACATGCCATCAGGGGCAACCAGCCGCACCACCACCAGCAGTCGCGTCAAAAGATCGTGGGCGGAGCGGATGCCGGTGGGAAGAAGCTTATGTTCTTCAAGCAGTTGCACTGCTTCCCCGAGGTCCGGCATGCGCGCCACGTGATCGCGCAATTGCAGGAAGTGGACCATGAATTCGATGTCCACCAGCCCACCGCGCGCCAGCTTCACGTCGAGCGGTCCCTTTGGCGGCTTGTGCTCCGCCATTGTTGCCCGCATTTCAAGCACTTCGGCACGCAATTTGGCGGGATCGCGGGCACGATCCTGCACGCGGGCGATGATGGTGGAAAGCGCAGCACGGTCGGCCTCGGTGCCGAACAATGCGCGGGCGCGGCAGAGCGCCATATGCTCCCAAGTCCATGCATCTTCGCATTGATAACGTTCGAAACTTTCAAGGCTGACCGAGATTGGTCCCTGCGCCCCGGAAGGCCGCAACCGCGTATCCACCTCATAAAGCGCCCCTGCCGCCGTCGGCACCGAAAGCGCCGCAATCACGCGCTGGGCGAGGCGGTTGTAATAGAGCGTTGCGCCAAGCGGGCGGCGGCCATCGGATTCTGCGGCGTGATCCCCGCTGAACAGGAACACCAGATCGAGGTCCGAAGCATGCGTCAGCGCCGCGCCGCCGAGACGCCCCAGGCCGAGAATGGCGAGATCGCTGGCAGGGACGACGCCGTGGTTCAGGGTGAATTCGTCAATTGCCGCGCGGCCCAGCACTTCGATCGCGCCTTCAGCCACGCGGCTTAGCGCTGCGGCGACTTCGAGTGGGTCTCGTTGTCCTTCAATGAGTTGCACGCCCAAGGCAAAGCGCATTTCGCCCACGCGGACGCGCACGTTGTCCAACAAGCGCTGGTAATCATCACCCGCTTCGCCGCGTGAAAGTTCGGCTGCGATTTCAGCTACGCTGCCGGGCAGGTCGAAAGCCGAGCGGTCTATCAGCGTATCGAGAAGGTCGGAACGGCGCGCCAGTTCGTCGGCCAGAACCGGCGCATGGGCCAGGACGCGCATGACCACCGCCAGCAGGCCGGGGCGCGCATCCAGCAAGCGGAACACATTGATTGCGCTGGGCAATCCGGCGAGCAATTGCTCCCAGCGCAGCAGCGCGCGGTCAGGATCGGGTGCGTCGGCCAGCGCGCGCAGTAAGTGCGGGCGGATGCGGGCAAAGGCATCGCGCGCTTCGGCTGAACGCAAGCAGCGATATTGGCCGCCCTCCCAAGCATTTATGCGTTCAGCCAGAGCATCTGCCTGATCGAAGCCGAGTGTTTCGAGTTCGAGCGCTAGCGGGTTGGATTCCACGGTGACCGCATCGGTGGGAGCGTATGTTGCGATCAGTGTATCGAAGCGGCGACCCACCGTTTCGGAAATCTCGGTCAGTTCAGCCACCAGTTCCGCGCCACCCGAAAGGCCTTCGAGTTTTGCCACCGAATCAAGCGCTTGGGCGTCTGTCGGGAGCGAGTGCGTCTGCTGGTCCGCCACCATCTGCAAGCGGTGTTCGAGCGTGCGCAGCCGGTCATAGCTTTGGCCCATGACCACGGCATCTTCGGTGCTGATAATGCCAGCGTCAGCCAGCGCATCAAGGCTGGCGCGGGTGCCGCGCAGGCGCAGTGCGGGGTTGCGACCGCCGTGAATAAGCTGATGAGTCTGTGCGAAAAATTCCACTTCACGAATGCCGCCGCGCCCGCGCTTCAGGTCGTAACCAGGGCCGATGGCCTGCCCTGCGGAATAGTGATCGCGGATGCGGGTGGTCAGCCGTCCGATCTCTGCAATCGCCCCGAAATCAAGGCTGCGCCGCCACACGAAGGGGCGGATGGTATCAAGAAAGGCCTGACCCGCCGCTATATCGCCCGATGCGGCGCGGGCGCGGATATAGGCGGCGCGCTCCCACGCCAGCGCGCTCGATTCGTAGTGCGTGATCGCCGCTTCGAACGGCAGAGCGAGCGGGCTGACTTCGGAGGCGGGACGCAGGCGCAGGTCCACCCGGAACACATACCCTTCGTCCGTTACCGACGACATGATTTCCATGAGCGCGCGGGCCACGCGTTGTGCGGCTTCGGCGGGATCATCGCGCTCGCGCCGGGGGAGCAGGTCGGGATCGTAGAGTAGGATGGGGTCGATGTCTGACGAGTAGTTCAGTTCCTGCGCGCCGTGTTTGCCCAGCGCAATGGCGCTGAAACCGGCAGGCTGCGCATCGGGCGTGCGGCGGCGGATGGCGGCTACAATCGCGGAATCGAGCGAACGGTCGGCAAAGTCCGAAAGTTCGGTGATGATGCGGGTGAGCGGGAAGGCTCCGGCAAGATCGCCCACCGCGATGACGAGTGCGAGCGCCAACCGTTCACGCCGCAGGGCGACGGCGGTGTCGTCGATCCCTTCACCTGCCGCGCGGGCTTGTGCAAGGGCCTGTTCCACATCGCCTGTGGCAAGCAGCGCTTCGAGATCGGGTAGGCGATCCAGCGCGCGCGACAGAAACGGTGCGTGGCTGCGGGCGCGGACGAGGGCGTGGTTGAAATCGAACATCGTGGATCGGCAATGCCCCTTGCCGGGTGGCGGATCAAGGCTCTGCGGGTTGCCAGCCCAATCCGAGACGCGCAGCATGGCCGAAAAGCCGCTGATCCCGCGTCCATATGCTTGCGCCTGCAGCTTCGGCCGTGGCGAGCAAATGTGCATCAATCAGACCGATGCCGGTTCCTGCAAGGGCGTGTCGCTCAACGAAATTCAGCAATTCTGATGCTTCGATCAACGGGGCAGGCGGAAGGTTGGACAGCAAATCGATCGTGCGCCGCCACTGCCGCAAGTTGCCCATTGCGAGTTCGCCCGTGACGAAAGGGTGTTGCAGCACCATACCTTCGGCCAGCAGCAGGGCGAGATCAGCGTCAGCCGCACGGAACGTGTCGATCCAGACGGACGTATCGACCAGTATCACGCCGCTGGTCTATCCCGTTGCGGTACGGCCAGATCGGGCATCGTGCCGCCAAGGCGTGCAAGCTGGCGCGCAGCTTCACGTTGGATCAGGGCGTTGAGGGCCAGTTGCAGCAGGCGTTCCCGGTCGGTCTCTCCGGTCATCGCTGAGGCGCGGTTGAACAGCACGTCTGTAGATAGTGCCTCGGTCAATGAAGGTGGCGGTGACGTCTGTGGTTTGCGCGCGCGGACGAAATTGACTGTGCGGTGAGCAAGATCAACTTCGCGCGTTTCCCATCCCGCATCGCGCCATGCCTTTGACTGGCTGTGGTTGCCATCGGCCTGATTGGCCCACCACGGGCGATGCTTGTAGGCGCTGGCGGGCAGGGCGCGGCGAATGATGCGCTCGATCTCCGCGAAGTTGGCGCTCCACTGATCAGCGCCCAGATCATTGAGATGGTGGGTCAGCGGCTCGTAAACACCCATGACAGTCTCCTGTTCAGCACCTGCAACTAGTTCCACAGAGTGAAAATAGTGTCAACACTAATTTGCCACTAAAGTGACCACTTCAAGCCGCCTTGCGATGGAGGGGCCGGTCTGTCAGCAAGGGGGCAACCGGATTGCTGGAGAGAAACCATGAAGCGTCGCAATGGCTTGAAACTCATTTCTGTATCGCTGGCGGCGCTTGGGCTTGCCGGAGCGGGCGTTGCCGCACCGGTTCCTGCGGCGAACGAAGCCTTGATGCGCGAGGTGATCAAGACGCTGTCGGCTGACGATCTGGCCGGGCGCGGGCCTGCCAGTGCCGAAGAAGCCGCGACGCTGGATGTGATCGTGGCGCGGTTCAAGGCGGCGGGGCTGGAGCCGGGGAACAACGGCAGCTGGTTTCAGGACGTGCCGACGGTTTCGATGACGGCTTCGGGCTTTTCGCCGTTAACGGTGAAGGGTGCAGGCAAGCCGCTGGCGTTTTCGCACGGCAAGGATTTCGTGGCGGGCAGTTATCGTGTGGTGCCCGAAACGGCGGTGAAGGACGCGGAACTGGTGTTCGTCGGCTATGGCGTGAACGCGCCGGAACTGGGCTGGAACGACTATGCCGGGATCGACATGAAGGGGAAAGTGGCGGTGATCCTCGTCAACGATCCTGACTATGCGATGGAGAGCGAGGACGGGCCGTTCAAGGGGCGGCGCATGACCTATTACGGGCGCTGGACCTACAAGTTCGAGGAAGCGGCGCGGCAGGGCGCGACAGGCGCGATCCTTGTGCATGACACATTCCCGGCGGCCTATGGCTGGAACGTGGTGGAATCGAGCTGGTCGGGCGATCAGCACTATGTGGCCACGCCCAATGATGCGGCGGACCAGACCGCGTTCAACAGCTGGATCCAGAAGGGCGCGGCGGAGAGCATTTTTAAGGCTGCGGGCAAGGATCTGGCGGTACTGACTGCGGCGGCGGGGCAGAAGGGTTTCAAGCCGGTGCCGCTGGGCTTGAAGGCCAGCCTTTCGTTCAAGTCTGCGATAACGCGGTCGAAATCGCGCAATGTTGTGGGGATTCAGCCGGGGACCAGCGCGCCGGATGAATACGTGCTCTATTCGGCGCATTGGGACCATCTGGGACGGTGCAAGCCGGACAAGACCGGCGACGACATCTGCAACGGCGCGGTGGATAACGGCACCGGCATGGCCGCGCTGGTGGCGCTGGCGGAGATGAACAAGGCGGCGGGGCCTGCGCGGCGTTCACAGGTCTATCTCGCGTGGACGCTGGAAGAGTCTGGGCTGTTGGGGTCGGAGTATTACGCGCGCAACCCGCTGTTTCCGCTGGCCACGACGGTGGGCGGGGTAAATATCGATGCGCTTTATCCCGGTGGCGTTGCGCGCGATGTGGCGGTGACGGGGGGCGACAAGTCGGAACTGGCGGCTTTGCTGGCCAAAGTTGCGGGCGAGTTGCAGCTGAAGATCGGGCCTGAGGACAGTTCGGAAAAGGGCTATTACTATCGGTCGGATCACTTCAGTCTCGCCAAGCGCGGGGTGCCGATGTTTTATGTGAAGCGCGGCACCGATCTGGTGGAGGGCGGCGTCGCAGCGGGCAAGGCGCTGGCTGAGGACTATGTGGCAGGCCGCTATCACCAGCCGAGCGACGAATATTCGGACACATGGGACATGCGCGGGATTGTGCAGGAAGTGGACCTCTACTACCGGCTCGGCCGACCGCTGGCCGATGGGTCTGACTGGCCGAACTGGAATGCGGGCGATGAATTCCGCGCGATCCGGGATGAGAGCCGGGCGGGTGTAAAGTAGGGATTTTCAAGTGATGACTTCTGCGTTTCGCATGCCGCCAGAATGGCACCCGCAGGATTGGCTATGGGTGGGCTTTCCGCATCTGGCGGAGGAATGGTCTGGCCTGATCGACAGGGCGCAGGAGCAGATTGCGTCCTTTGCCAGTGCGGTGGCCGACAGCGGGCAGGAAGTGCGGCTGGTGGTACGCAATGCGGCTAACGAGATGCGGGCGCGGTCGCTGGTTTCGGCGAGTGTGACGCTGGAACGCCGGACTTATGGCGATGTTTGGTTGCGCGATACCGGGCCGCTGGTGGTGCTGGATGATGCGGGAAGTCGCGCCGCGCGACTGTTCGGGTTCAACGGCTGGGGCGGCAAGTATTTGATGCCGGGGGATCAGGAGATCGGCGCGGATCTGGCGGCGTCTGCCGGGTTGGAAGCTGGCCCGAAGGCGGACTGGGTTTTGGAAGGCGGCGCGCTGGACGGCGATGGCACCGGGCTGGTGGCGACGACCGAACAGTGCCTGCTGAACCCCAACCGCAATCCGCAGCTGTCGCGTGCCGACCTTGAGGCGCGGTTGCTGCGGGATCTGGGCTATCATCGCGTGCTGTGGCTGGGCGATGGGCTGATCAACGATCATACCGATGGGCATGTCGACAATCTGGCACGGTTTGTCGGGCCGAACCGGCTGGCTCTGCCGCGCGCGACGGGGCCGGATGATCCCAATGCGGCGATCTATGCCGATGCCAAAGCGCGGGCGCTGGATGCCGGGGTTGAGGTGGTGGAAGTGCCTTCGCCGGGGCTGATCGAGTGGGCGGGCGTGGTGCAGCCTGCGAGTTACATGAACTTTGTCATCACCAGCAATCTGGTGGTGGTGCCGGTGTTCGGATCGCCGCATGACGATCAGGGTGTGGCGGCGATTGCGGAGCTGTTCCCGGATCGGGCGACCATTGGGTTGATGGGCGATGCGGTGCTGGCGGGCGGGGGCGGGTTCCACTGTGCGAGCCAGCAGATGCCTTCGGTCACCATCTAAACCATCGTCGCCCCGGGCTTGACCCGGGGGTGGGCTTTGTTGCGGTTTCAGCCTTGGCCAAGAAGGAAGCCCAGCCCCGGATCAAGTCCGGGGCGACGGGTTTTTGGGGGGAGGTATTGTGCGGTTTCGGCGGCTCAGCTCGCCAGCCGCAGCCCCGCGCTGGCGGTTTCTGCGCTGGGTTGGTCGGGCCAGATGCCGCGGGTGTCGTACACGACCTTGCCGCTGCGTTCGGCCAGCGGGATGACTTTGAACACATCGTGATCGACGAGCACGATCAGCACATCGCATTCTTCCAGCGCGGTATCGACATCGATCTGAACAGCGCCGGTGCCTTCGAATTCGCGTGGCAAAGCGCCATAGGGTTCGACCACATGGATGCGGCTGCCGAACTGGCGGGCGAGGCTGGCGGCGACGTAGCGCGCGGGGCTTTCGCGGAAATCGTCGATGTTGGCTTTGAAGGCGAGGCCGAGGCAAGCGACCTTGGCGTGGGGGTTGGCTTCGACCAATGACGCCGCCTGCTTGACCACGTGGTGCATCTTGCCGTCGTTGACGTTGCGGGCGGTGCGGATCAGCGGGGTTTGCTCGGGCGCGCTGGATACGATGAACCACGGGTCCACGGCGATGCAGTGGCCGCCGACGCCGGGGCCGGGCTGCAGGATGTTGACGCGCGGGTGGCGGTTGGCGAGGCGGATGACTTCCCACACGTCGAGGCCCATCTTGTCGGCCACCATCGACAACTCGTTGGCGAAGGCGATGTTTACATCGCGGTAGGCGTTTTCGACCAGTTTGGTCATTTCGGCGCTGCGCGCATCGGTGGTGACGCAGGTGCCGCGCACGAAGCGCTTGTAGAAGGCCAGCGCCTTGCGCGCGCAGCGGGGCGTGATGCCGCCGATGGAGCGATCGTTGTTGGTCAGTTCCTCAAGGATGCGGCCGGGAAGGACGCGCTCCGGGCAATAGGCGATGGAAACGTCGGGCGTTTCCTTGGTCTTGCCGGGAAATTTCAAATCGGGGCGTAGGCCGACCATCAGATCGCGCATCTGCTGGGTCGTGCCGACGGGTGAGGTCGATTCGAGAATGACCGTATCGCCTGCCTTGAGGACGGCGGCGACTTGCGTGGCCGCTGACAGCACATAGGAGATGTCCGGCGTGTGGTGGCCGTCCTTGGCAAATGGGGTGGGCACCGCGATCACGAAAACGTCTGCCGGTTCGATCTGTGTGGAGGCGCGCAGGAGGCCGCGCTGGACCACGCCGTGGACGAGGCCGTCGAGATCGACTTCCTCGATGTGGATTTCGCCGCGGTTGATCGTATCGACCACATGCTGCGACACGTCGAGGCCGAGCACCTTGCAACCCGCGCGCGCTATGATGGCAGCGGTTGGAAGTCCGATATAGCCGAGGCCGACAACACAGACGTCCGGCTTCACATCACCCATCATTCGCCAGCAACTCCACGATTCGGCGCGCTGTCTGCCCATCCCCGAACGGGTTGTGCGCGCGCGCCATTGCCGAATAGGCAGCCTTATCGTCGAGCAGGGTGAAGATTTCGGAAACGATGGTGTCCACATCGGTGCCGACGAGCTTTGCGGTGCCTGCGGTGACGCCTTCGGGGCGCTCGGTCGTCTCGCGCATGACGAGGACGGGTTTGCCGAGCGCCGGGGCTTCTTCCTGCACGCCGCCCGAATCGGTGAGCATGATTTCGGCGATGGAGAGCAGGCGCGCGAAGTGCGGGTAATCGAGCGGTTCGATCATCGCCACGTTGGGCAGATCGCTGAGCGCTGCGTCCATCACCTTGCGCACATTGGGGTTGGGGTGGACCGGGAAGATGAGCGCCACATCATCGCGCGCGGCGATCCGGCGGATGGCCTCGGCGATGTTTTCCAGCCCGCCGCCGAAGTTTTCACGGCGGTGGCTGGTCACGCCGATAATGCGTTTGCCGGCAAAGCGCGCTTCGATATCGGCGAGGCCTGCGGCGAGGGCTGGTTCGGCTTCGATTTTCGCGGTGACCCAGTGCAGCGCGTCGATCACGGTGTTGCCGGTGATGTGGACGGTGGCGGGATCGACGTTTTCGGCGAGCAACGCGGCGGCGGAAACGTCTGTCGGGGCGAAGTGCAGTTTGGCGATGGTGCCGATGATCTTGCGGTTCACCTCTTCGGGCCAGGGGTGATAGATGTTGTGGCTGCGCAGGCCTGCCTCGACATGGGCGACGGGCAGCTTGCGGTAATAGGCGGCGAGCGCGCCGGACATGGCGGTGGCGGTATCGCCCTGGACGATGACCCAATCGGGCTGCACTTCGTCCATCACTTTGCCAAGCCCGGTAAGCAGCGCGGCGGTGAGCGCGTCGAGCGTCTGGTCCGGGCGCATCAGATCGAGGTCGTAATCGGGGACTATGCCGGAGATTTCCAGCACCTGATCGAGGATGCCGCGATGCTGCGCCGAAACGCAGGTAACCACGCGGAAGCGCGGGTCTTCACGCAGGGCGTGGACCACGGGGAACATCTTGATCGCTTCGGGGCGGGTGCCGAACACCACGAGTATTGTTTTCGGGAGGTTTGTCTGGGCCATATCGGGTTCAATAATCCGCGAGTGTTAACTGTGAAATAAGAGGCTGGATTTAAGCATGGCGTTGATTGGACGCGGATTGGCGTCAACCATGAAAGGCCTTTTGCCCTGTGACCGTACAGTTTCCGCCGCTTGCACCTGCCTCTGCACACGGCCTTGATCCGCTGGTTTCAGCGAACACCCGCGTGGTTGTGCTGGGGCTGGGCTATGTCGGGCTGCCGCTGGCGGTGGCGCTGGCCAAGCAGTTTTTTGTGACCGGGTTCGATATCGACATGCAGCGAATCGGTGAACTTTCCGAAGGGCATGACCGCACGCGCGAGATCGAGCCGGAGCGGCTGGCGAAATCGAGCCTTGGGCTGATCAGCGATGCCAACGTGTGCCCGCCGAGCGACTTCTACATCGTGACTGTGCCGACGCCGATTGACGGGCAGAATCGGCCCGATCTGCGGCTGGTGGAATCTGCCTCGCGCACCGTGGGCAAGATGCTGCGCGCCGCCGTAGAGGAAGGCCGCGCGCCGGTGGTTGTGTATGAAAGCACCGTCTATCCGGGCGTTACCGAGGACATCTGCGGGCCGATCCTTGAGCAGGTTTCCGGCCTGAAATGCGGGGTGGATTTCTTTCTGGGATACAGCCCCGAACGCATCAATCCGGGTGACCGCGAACATACCATCGACAAGATCACCAAGGTGGTTTCGGGCCAGACGCCCGAGGTGCTGGAGCGGGTGGCGGACCTTTACAACGCCATCACCAGCGGCGGCGTGTTCCGCGCGGCATCGATCAAGGCGGCTGAAGCGGCCAAGGTGATCGAGAACGCGCAGCGCGATATCAACATCGCCTTCATGAACGAGATCACGCAGATCTTTTCGAAGATGGACCTGTCCGTCTGGGATGTGCTGGCCGCCGCAGGGACGAAGTGGAACTTCCTGCCCTTTACCCCCGGCCTTGTCGGCGGGCACTGCATCGGGGTGGACCCATACTACCTTTCGGCGCGGGCCGAGGCGCTGGGGCATGATCCGCAGGTGATCCTTGCCGGGCGCGGCGTGAACGATGGCATGGCCAGGTGGCTGGCGGGCGAACTGCATGCGCAACGCGGCGGCAAGCCCGGCAGCGTTCTGGTGCTAGGGCTGACCTTCAAGGAGAATGTGCCCGATCTGCGCAATTCCAAGGTGGCCGATGTGATCGCGGAATTGCAGGCGCTGGGGCACACCGTGGCAGTGCATGATCCGCACGCCGATGGGGCCGAGGCGCTGCTGGAATATGGGCTGCATCTGGCGGGCGATGCCTTTGAGCAGAGCTATGACATGGTGTTTCTGGCCGTGCCGCATAAGTATTATCTGGCTGCCGGGGCTGAGCGGATTGCTGCGCTGGTGGCACCGGGGGGCACGTTGGCGGACCTCAAGGGTGTGCTGGGCGAGCGGGCTGACTGGCGGCTTTGATCTGTACGACATACCCTGCTCCCCCGCGAAGGCGGGGGCCTCGGTCGTGTTACGGAACGATAGTTGAAAACGCCGGGTGTTACGCGAGGTCGGTGTTACGCAAGGGTGGAGTAAAAGGCCTGAGGCCCCCGCCTTCGCGGGGGAGCGGCGTTTTGGTTCTGATTGTTATTGAAGGTAAATTGCCAGCATGAAAGTCCTCGTTACCGGAGCTGCAGGCTTCATCGGCTATTCGCTCATCACCAGGCTGCTGGCGCGGGGCGACGAGGTGGTCGGCGTCGATATCGTCAACGATTACTATGATCCCGCGCTGAAGGAAGCGCGGCTGGCAAAGCTGGTTGAGCAGGGCGGATCACGCTTCACCTTCTGCCGCACCGACTTTGCCGATTATCCCGCGCTGACCGCTGCGTTGGCGGACAAGCAGTTCGAACGCATCGTGCATCTGGGGGCGCAGGCGGGCGTGCGCTATTCGATCGAGAACCCGCACGCCTATGTGCAGGCGAATCTTGTCGGCCATCTGAACCTGCTCGAAGTGGCGCGGCATCGTGGGGCCGAGCATATGGTCTATGCCTCGTCCTCTTCGGTCTATGGCGGGAATACCAAGATGCCGTTCTCGGTGGAGGACAGGGTGGACCACCCGATGTCGCTCTATGCCGCCACCAAGAAAGCGGACGAACTGATGAGCGAGACGTACGCGCATCTCTATCGCCTGCCGCTGACGGGGCTGCGGTTCTTTACCGTCTATGGCCCGTGGGGGCGGCCCGACATGATGATGTGGCTGTTTACCAAGGCGATTCTGGCGGGCGAGCCGATCAAGGTGTTCAACCACGGCGATATGTACCGCGATTTCACTTATGTGGACGATATCGTTTCGGGCGTGGTGGCCTGCCTCGACAATCCACCGCCCGATGATGGCGCGATGAAGGCAGGCGGCAGCGAAAAGCCGCACCGGCTTTACAACATCGGCAACCACAAATCCGAACACCTGATGAAAGTGATCGGCATTCTGGAGAGCGAACTGGGCCGCAAGGCGGAGATGGAAATGCTCCCCATGCAACCGGGCGACGTGCGCCAGTCCTTTGCCGATATCGACGCGATATCAGGCGATCTGGGGTATAAGCCGACGACGAGCATCGATGTGGGCGTGCCGAACTTTGTGCGGTGGTATAAGGAATTTCATGGGGTTTGAGGGGGTTGGATATCCCACCTTTCGGGAGATGGCTAAGCCTCACAGGAGGAAAGCATGAATGGCAGGTTGTTCGGGCAGTTATGTTGAAAGCTGCCGCTCCGTACACGACCCCGGAGCCGCCATAAACATTTGCGATCTATACAGCCCCTAGCTCGTCACGGCCTTGATCCGCCGATTGGCCAACGAACAAATGGCCAGCGCGAAGAAAAGAACTCCTCCGATGATAACCTGCGGTTCTGGCAGGACCTGCCAAGCCGCCGCGAAGAAGAAACCCATGGCGAGGTTTATCGCCGCCACAATCAACCGGCTGCTCACGCCTGACGATCGGAATTCGATGAAGTTCGCAGCGGCGGCCAGCACAATCGCCAAGCCGGTTCCAACAAACCACAGCGCATCGATTGTCCAATCGGCATAAGTTAGCGGCGTCAAAGCGATGTGGACGGTCCCAAGTAGCACGCCAATAATCGCCAATGCCATGGCTAGGGTTTGCACGCGCATCAGTTCAACCTCTGCCGGAAGGGTGTGAGGCGCGCAGCGAAACCTGCAAGCGCCAGTGCGAACATGAGAATCACAAGATCCTCCACGATCAGTGCAAGATACAGTTTCGACATTGGCGTTGGCGAGAGGCCGAGCCAGATCATCGTCGCCGCCAATGTCAGCACAGCGATCAAAGGCGCAGCTAGGCTGATTGTGGCACGATATCCGAACCGGGCCGTGGCAATCGCGCCGACAACAAACAACAGGGCCGTGCCATATCCAAAAACTTCCAGCGCGAATGTGTCAGTGACGGACATGCGCCCTGCAAAGCGTATGTTAAGCGCTGCCCAGACCATCGCTCCTCCGACCAAGACGCTGCGAGCAACCTCATGAAGGAAGGCAGGGCAAATCATGCGTTCAGTGACGGCCGCGAAGAGACAGCCTGCCACGAAACGCCAGCGCGCTGCTTCGGGGACGTGATCGAATTCGGCCGCCATTGCAGCGAACCAGGACCGGCGGGCCGGTGGCGCAATCTTGAAGGCCAGCACGACACAAGCGCGTGCAAGAGAGTTCCGCTTCGGGGTCATAGTGCAAATCCCTTCACGTGGTTTGCAATGCGCACATTGTCGGGTTCAATAGTGCGGGCGAGCGCCATGCCCGATGGTGTCAGGCGATAGGCATGGCGCGGCGGCCTGCTCTCGTGCGGCGAAGGAACCCATTGGGCTTCGAGGTTGCCTTGATCACACAGCCGAATCAGCATGGGATATAGCGTCCCTGAAGCGATGCCGGTCAGTTCCATCAATTCATAGCCATAACGCCAATCCTGCGGGCGTTCGAGCAGCGCCAGCAAGGCGGTTCGAGTCTGTTTGGAGATGTTGGGGCGTCTTGGCATTGCATCGATCTATATATGTAGAGTTTGTAGCGCAAGTGGGAGTTTCGTTTGACTTGAATCTGGGCGACGTAATTCTGTGCTCCAAGCCGGTGGCAAAACCTGACATTCGCAAATCCACCCAGAAATGGTCATTCCTTGTGAATCAAAGCATCCCCGAAACCTGCCGTCACCCTGAACTTGTTTCAGGGGCCATTTCTCCCCTCAGCACTCCGCTTTGTCGGCATGATGGATGCTGAAACAAGTTCAGCATGACGAATTGCGGGAGGTGCAAAGTGGTGCGGTTTGGCGTGTGGGTTCAGTGTGGGCCGCAGCCCTATCGCTCATCCGCAAAGGCTGACACGAACCCATAGCCCGTCGCCACCAGCCGCACGGGGCAATCCAAGTCGGCCAGCATGGCGCGGGTGGTTTCGCGGTTGGTTACGATGGACCAGTTCGGGCGGGGGGCAATTGTGGATCGGTCGGCTATTTCGAGGGCGGCCAGAAGCGTCGTGGGGGAGGGCTCGCAGGTGGCGAGGCCTTCTCCGGCCAGCGCGGCTTCGGTGAAATCGAGTGCGGCGGCGAGGCGGGCTTTGGCGGGTACATCGTCGATCATGGCTTGGCGGTGCTGGCCCAGGATCGTGGCTGTTTGTGCGTCTGCGGGTTCGCCATTGCGTTCGAGGACCGGGAGGCCGGGTGCCCATGCTTCGGGCGGGCAGCGGCGCTTGGCCGGGGTCATGGCTTCGAACGGGCGGCTTTCCAGCGGGTAGATGCGGCAGATGCGCGGGCGGGCGGCGTAGTTGGTCGGCCGTGAAGAACGCGATTTGTGATCTGGGCTGGGATGAGTTGGACCGGTGAGCTGCCCTTGGGTCATCAGGCTTGGACGATTTCACGGTGCGCAGCCGGAAGGCATGCCGTGAGCAGGACGCGCAAAAGCGCGTT
>NZ_JAUYRV010000049.1 GCF_030696665.1 Novosphingobium sp. | reverse complement strand
CGGATTGTTCGGTAGAACAGGCCAGCCCCGAGCGATGGGCCCGCGCCGTTGCAAATGCCGCCCGCGCCTGGTCAGCCGACCGGGTTGTGGCCGAGGCGAACCAGGGGGGTGAAATGGTGGGCGCGGTGTTGCGCGCCGCCGAAGCATCGCTGCCCTTGCGCCTTGTCCATGCGAGCCGGGGCAAGACGGCGCGGGCCGAGCCGGTGGCGGCGCTCTATGAAGCGGGGCGTGTGCGCCATGCGGGGATGTTTGCCGCGCTTGAGGACGAGCTGTGCGGGTTGATGCCGGGCGGCGAGTATCAGGGGCCGGGGCGATCTCCCGACCGGGCCGATGCCTGTGTCTGGGCGCTGACCGAGCTGATGCTGGGGCAGCAGGCGGAGCCGCGTATCTGGTTTGATTGAGGGGGATTGGGTCGAACATGCCCTCCCCCAGCCCCTCCCGCTTGCGGGAGGGGGGATTGTGGACGCCCTTGCTGCGCGCGGGCTGACTTTTTCAATTTTGCGAAAGGGACATCATGTCGTTCTTTCAATCGCTTGCCGCTGCCTTCAAGGGCGAGGCGGTGACGCCGCGTGCGCCGCTGGGGCGCAGTTTTGTTTCGCCTTGGGTTGCCGCTTCGGACTGGCGCGGGGATACCGCGAGGGGGCCGATCAACTATCCGGTGGCGATCCGCGAGGCGTACTTGCGCAACCCGGTGGCGCAGCGTGCGGTGCGGCTGGTGGCCGAGGGGATCGGCGGGGCGCCGGTCAAGGCTTCGGACCCTGCGCTGCTGGCGCTGGTCAGCGAAACGAGCGCGGGCCAGCCGCTGCTGGAGACGCTGGCGGCGCATCTGATGCTGCACGGCAACGGCTATGTGCAAGTGCTGCGCGATGCCGATGGCGTGCCGGTGGAACTGTTTGCGCTGCGGCCCGAGCGCGTGACGGTGATCCCCGATGCGGGCGGATGGCCTGCGGCCTTTGCCTACAAGGTGGGCGAGAAGGGCATGCGGATCGAGGCGCTCGACGATTTCGGGCGGGCGAACCTGATCCATGTGAAGCACTTTCACCCGGTGGACGACCATTACGGCGCGGGCTGCCTGGAAGCGGCGGAAGAGGCCGTGGCGATCCACAATGCGGCGGCGCGGTGGAACCGGGCCCTGCTGGAGAACGCGGCGCGGCCATCGGGTGCGCTGGTCTATGATCCGGGCGAGCCGGGCGCGGCGCTGACCGCCGACCAGTTCGAGCGGATCAAGAGCGAGCTGACCACGGCCTATTCGGGCATGGGCAATGCCGGGCGGCCGATGCTGCTGGAAGGGGGCCTTCGCTGGCAGGCGATGGCGCTGACCCCTGCGGACATGGACTTTGCCACGCTGAAATCGGCTGCGGCGCGGGACATTGCACTGGCCTTTGGTGTGCCGCCGATGCTGCTGGGGATTCCGGGCGACAACACTTACGCCAATTACCGCGAGGCCAACCGCGCGCTGTGGCGGCTGACGCTGCTGCCGGTGGCGGGCAAGATTTTGAGCGCGCTCGCCGAAGGGCTGAAGCCGTGGTTTGCGGACGCCAGCCTTTCGGTCGATCTGGACGGCGTGCCTGCGCTGGCCGAGGATCGGGAGCGGTTGTGGGCGCAGGTTTCGGGGGCCGATTTCCTTTCGGACGATGAGAAGCGCGGGCTGCTCGGGCTTGATCAGGTGCAGGCATGACGCGCGAGGATATGCTGGCGCGGCTGATTGCGCAGGCGAGTGACGAGGGCACTGACCTCGTCACGCTGCGGGCCATCGTGGAGGAAGCCTCTGATCTGGGCGCGGTGCGGGCGTTGAACCGGATGGGGCTGGGCGATGATGATGCGCACAGCGATCTGGCCGAATTGCGCCAGCTGCTCGGTGCGTGGCGCGATGCCAAGGCCAGCGCGTGGAAAGCGGCGATTGGCTGGGTGGTGCGCGCGGTGCTGGCACTGCTGCTGTTTGCCATCGCGGTGCGGATGGGTTCGGCGGAGTTGGTGCGATGAAGGCCCCGCTGAAATTTGCAGGCTATGCCGCGATCTTTCGCAAGCGTGACAGCGGCGGCGACACGATCATGCCAGGTGCGTTCAAAGGCAGCCTTGAGCGGCGGTTGGCCGAGGGGCTGAAGCTTCCGCTGCTTTGGCAGCACCGGCCCGACCAGCAGATCGGCTGGATCGAAAGCGCGGGCGAGGACGAGCGGGGCCTGCGCGTGGTGGCGCGGGTGGATGCGGCGGATTCCGCAGCGGCACGGGCGCTGAAAGACGGCGCGGTGGACGGCCTCTCGTTCGGATACCGCGTTCTGCAGGGCCGCGCTTTGCCCGGCGGGCGCGAGTTGAACGACCTTGAGATCATCGAGGTGAGCCTCGTGACCCGGCCAATGCAGCCGCTGGCCCGCGTGCATTACGTGGAGGGCGGCGAGCAGGCTGCGGCCTGAACCGCGCCGTCCCTCCCCCAATTCACATCAATCGAAGTCCCCCTCAGGCCGACCGTTGCGGCGACCTGTTTCATGCAGAAAGGACGTTTAGCCACATGGATAATCTTGACATCGAGACCAAGGCGGATGCGCTCACCGGTTCGTTCGACATCATCGAGCGGCAGGAAGCCCATGACGCCGCCATCGCCGCGCTGCGCAGCGAAGTGGAAGAAGTGAAGGGCCGCATCGACAAGGCAGGTCGCGCGGCAGTTCGCCCGATGCTGGGCGGTTCAGCAAATGCCGCACGTGATCTTTCGGGCTTCATCGACGGTTATGTTCGCACTGGCCGTGAGACCGAACTGAAGGCGCTTTCGGGCACCGTGGGTGCGGATGGCGGCTTTGCCGTGCCGCAGCAGATCGATGAACTGATCGCCCGCCGTCTGGTGGAGATCAGCCCGATCCGCAATCTGGCAAGCGTGGTGCGCACCGGCACGTCGGGCTTCCGCCGTCTGGTTTCGACCGGTGGTGCGGCGTCTGGCTGGGTCAGCGAGACCGGCGCGCGTCCTGAAACGGCAACGCCGACTCTGGCTGAAATCGTGCCGCCATCGGGTGAGCTTTATGCCAACCCTTCGGCGACGCAGGCCATGCTCGACGATGCGGCATTCGACGTGGAAGGCTGGCTGGCGAATGAAATCGCCACCGAGTTTGCCCGCGCCGAGGGTGCAGCCTTCGTCAACGGCACCGGTGTGAACCAGCCGCGCGGTTTCCTTGCCGCGCCGACCAGCGTGGCCGGTGACGCTGCCCGTGCTTTCGGTTCGCTGCAGTTCATCGGATCGGGCAATGCCGCCGGGTTCGATACGGCGCCGGAAGCAAAGCTGATCGATCTGGTGTTCCAGCTGAAGGCGCCGCTGCGCCAGGGTGCGGCGTGGGTGATGAATTCGGCCACGCTGGCGGTGATCCGCAAGCTGAAGACCGCCGATGGGGCGTTCCTGTGGCAGCCGGGCATGATCGAGGGCCAGCCCGACCGCCTGCTGGGCTATCCGGTGGTAGAAGCCGAGGACATGCCGGACGTGGCAGCCAACGCGTTCCCGATTGCGTTCGGTAACTTCAAGGCCGGGTATCTGATCGCGGAGCGCCAGCAGACCACGATCCTGCGCGATCCCTACACCAACAAGCCCTACGTCCAGTTCTATGCCACCCGCCGTGTGGGCGGGCAGGTGATGGACAGCGACGCGATCAAGCTGCTGCGTATCGCGGCCTGATGGTGACTGCCGGATAGGCTTAGCGCCAGTCCGGTTGGCCTGCGACGGTCCCCCCCTTGCCGTCGCAGGCCCCCTTTTCCTTACATTGACCGGAGATTGCCATGATGCGGGCAATTGTTGCGCCGCCAGCCTTGGCTTCGGCCGCGCTGAGCGAACTCAAGGCCTGGCTGGGAATCAGCCGGTCAACCGACGATGCCGAACTGCTGGCGCTGATGCGCAGCGCCATCGACCTGTGCGAGGGCTTTACCGGCACGATGCCGCTGCAATCGGGCTGCGAGGAAGTGCTTGCGGCGCGCGGTGACTGGCAGGCGCTTTCCGCCCAGCCGATGCGCGCGATCACGGCGCTGGCGGCGCTGGACACCGCCGGGGCGCGGACGGCGCTGGCGGCGAGCGATTATGAATTCGACATCGACGCCACTGGGCGCGGGCTGGTGCGGCTGTTGAAGCCCATCACGCAGAGCCGGGTGGTGGTGACATACTCCGCCGGACTTGCCGATGACTGGGCGGGCCTGCCCGAAGCGATCCGCCACGGCGTGATCCGGCTGGCCGCGCATCAGCACCGGGCCCGGGATGACGAGAAGAAGTCCGAGCTTCTGCCACCTGCTGCCGTGGCAGCGCTGTGGCGACCGTGGCGGCGGATGCGGCTGGCATGATCGAGGCGAGCACACAGATCGGGCCGCTGGTGCAGCGGCTGGTCGAGAAAGCCGAAGCGCTGGCCAAGGCGCGCGCGGTGATGATGGCGCGGCGGCGCGATGCGAGGCGCTGGCGCAAGGCGCGCCTGCTTTGGCCGCTGTTTGGTGAGGACTAGTCTCATGGAAATCCCTTTTCGCGCCGTGCTGATCGACTGGCTGGCGAGTGATGCAGCGCTGAACGCCGTGGTCGAGGAAGCGCCGTTGCGCACCGCCCTGCCCTGGCTGGCGCTGACGACTAGCGCGAGCACCAACTGGGGCACCAAAACTTTGGCCGGGCGCGAGATCCGCGTGGCGCTGGAGCTGAACTTCAGGAGCGACGATCCGCTGGGCGGTGCGGCGTTGGTTTCGGCCATCGAAGCGCGGGTGGAGAGCCTGCCTGCGGATCAATCCGCCGCCGGCTTTCGCGTGGCGAGCCTGAGCCTGTTGCGGGCGCGGGCAGAACAGCGTGGCGAAGCGCTGCGCGTGGTCGTGCTGGAATACCGGGCGCGCGTGATGGCGGCCTGACTCTTCAATTTAGACAAGGAGAACTGACATGGCAGCCCAGAAGGGAAGCGCGTTTCTGCTGAAGATCAGCGATGGCGCGGCAACGCCGACCTACAACACCGTGGCGGGCCTGCGCACCACGCAGATGTCGATCAACGGCGAGGCGGTGGTGATCACCAGCAAGGATTCTGGCGGTTGGCGCGAGCTGCTGACCGGCGCGGGAACGCGATCGGTGACGGTGAGCGCGGCTGGGATTTTCCTTGGCAGCGCCGCAGAAGGGCAAGTGCGCGGCAATGCGCTGGCCGGGACCATCGCGGACTATGAGCTGTCGTTCGAGGGCGGCGAGAAGATGCGGGGCAAGTTCCTGGTCCAGCGGCTCGATTATTCCGGCGATTTCAACGGTGAGCGCAATTACACCATGACGCTCGAAAGCTCGGGCGTGGTGGCGCAGGTCTGATGAGCGCGGCGAACCCGCATCGGGGGGAAACGGTGCTGATGATCGGCGGACAGCCGCTGGTGCTGCGTCCGACGTTTGGCGCGCTGGTGGCGGCTGAGGAGGAGCTTGGCCCGCTGTTTGCGCTGGTGGAGCGGGCGAGCGCCGGGCAGCTGCGGCTGGGCGAAATGGTGGCGCTGTTCTGGCATTGCCTGCGTGAGCGTGGCGGGCTGGAGCGTGCAGACTTTGCCGAGGCGGTGGCGCGCGAGGGATTGGCCGCTTGCACGCCAGTGCTGCGCGCGCTGATCGTGCAGGTGCTGAAGGGTAGCGGGTGAGCGGGCGGTTTGGCGCTGGCGCGGCGCGGCTTTCGGGCCACGCTGCGCTGCTGCTGGGCTGGACGCCGGACACGTTCTGGACCGCGACGCCCGAGGAACTGGCCACGATACTCACCGCCCTGCGCGCGCCCGATGGCGAAGGCGTGGATCGCGGCACAATCGACAGACTGATGGAGCAAGACCGTGGCGGATGAACTCGACACGCTGATGATCGACGTGCGCGCGAATACCTCGGGCTTCACCGCCGATGTGGCGCAGATGCGGGGCAGCTTTGACTCGATCCTCGTGGACGGGTTCGGGCGCGCCGGGGACACGCTGGAGCGTGGGCTGCTGGGGGCGATCCGGCGCGGGTCGCTGG
Source organism: Novosphingobium sp. (assembly GCF_030696665.1). Taxonomy (GTDB): domain Bacteria; phylum Pseudomonadota; class Alphaproteobacteria; order Sphingomonadales; family Sphingomonadaceae; genus Novosphingobium. The sequence continues at coordinate 22,407 of NZ_JAUYRV010000049.1, read as the reverse complement.
GGTTCGAAGACCTGCGGCGCGTGGCGTTGAACGTGATGGGCGATATTGCGGCGCAGGCCGTGAGCGCCGGGATCGGATCGCTGGGCGGTACGGGCGCGGGGCAGTCTGCGGGGATTGGCGGGCTGCTGTCAGGGCTGGTCGGATCGATCTTCGGGCTGCCGGGGCGTGCGACGGGTGGGCCGGTGGCGCCGGGGCGTGGCTATCTGGTGGGCGAGCGGGGGCCGGAACTGTTCGTGCCGACGTCGGCGGGGCGGGTGGAGCCTTCGCTAGGCGGCAAGGGGCGGGACGTAAACGTCTCGATCCGCATTGTCAGTCCGCAGGGCAGCAGCCAGCCCGAAAGCCTGCGCCGTTCGGGCAAGCAGGTGGCGCAGGCGGTGCGCCGGGCGCTGAGCGACTTCTGACAGCTGAGGAATTGGCATGACTTACTGGCTGGCAACGCGCCGCACGGTGCAGCAGACCGACACGATCCAGCGCTTTGACCCGCGTTTCTGGACGGTGAACTTCCCCCGGCCCGCAATGGCGTCGGTGGTGACCACTGCGCCCGACGCGTTGCGGGTGGATGCGGTGTTCCGCAAGGCCGATGACCTGATCGGGCTGATCTGGGAATCGCAGGACAAGTGGGACCATCCGCTGCTGTCTTACGAAACGAAGCGCGATTATTCGCGGCTGACGCTGTCGTTTCGTTGGCGTTCGGCGGGTGTGTTGCCACTGGATGCAGTGAACGGGCCGACGCTGACGATTGAAGGGCGCGATGCGGCGGGCAATGCGCGGGCGTGGTATGTGCGACTGTGGAACTATGCCGAGGGTACGCCGACCGACGCGCAGGTAACCTTGCGGTTTTCGGAGCTGAGTGGCGGGTTCCTGCTGCCAGCAGAAGCAGACCCGGTGCATCCGGCGGACATTGACCGGCTGTTTATCTCGCTGGTGGCGCCGGGATATGGGGCGGGCAATGCTGCGCCGTTTGCGGCTTCGGTCGAGGGCTGGGTCGAACTGACCGAGGTGTCTTGCCAGGGGCACAAGCCGATGCTGACGCTGGGCGACGTGATGGTGCCGCCACACGGGCTTTCGATATGTACTGGTTATGACGATGCCTACAACCTGACTCCGGCGCGCGTGCTGCGGCAGATCAGGGGTCTGGGCTATCGCGGGAGCATCAACCACTACATCGGGATGAGCCACTTCTATGCGATGGTGCCGGATGGTGCTGGAGGCTTTGTTGTGGACCCGGCTCTGCCCGCGATGAACCCGGCGGCGCTGCGGTGGCACGAGGCGTTTCTGGCCGGGGCAGCGGCGATGGGCCAGACGGTGATCGCCTCGCAATCCTATGAATTGCTGGCGCAGAATTGCCCGCCGGATTGGCAGCAGCGCGCGCAGAATGGCGAGCCGGCGCGGACCGGCTGGGTGCCGCCTTCGGCGCTTCTAACGCCCGCCAATGCGCAGGCGATGGCGTGGGTGCGCAAGGTTGGCGTGGCGCTGGTCGGGCTGATGCAGGGGGCTGGATTGCCTGTGCGGCATCAGGTGGGCGAGCCGTGGTGGTGGGTGATGCAGGATCGCCGCATCTGCATCTATGACGATGCAGCCAAGGCAGCGTTTGGCGGCAATCCGGTGAGCATTCCCGATCTGGGTGCGAGTCTGAATGCGGCGCAGAAAGCGTTGCTCGATCAGGCAGGAGCGTTGCTGGCGCAATCGACGGCGGATCTTGCCGCTGCAGTGAAAGCGGCAGCGGGTTCGTCCGGGGCGGAGACGCTGTTGCTGGCATTTCTGCCAACGGTGCTCGATCCGGTGACCCCTGAGGCGTTGCGCGCGAACCTGCCGGCGGGCTGGGCCTCGCCTGCGTTCGATACCTTGCAGCTTGAGGACTATGACTGGGTCACAGCAGGCAAGGATGCGCTGCGGGCACAGGCGCGTGAGATTGCCGAGGCGCGGCTGAACTATCCGCGCGAAAGCCAGCACTACCTGTCGGGTTTCGTGCTGCTGCCGGAAAACGCCGCGGCTGAGTGGGCGCGGATCGATGCGGCGGCGAGTGAGGCCAGGGCGCTGGGTGTGGCCGAGACGTTCATCTGGGCACTGCCGCAAGTGTCGCGCGACGGCTTTACCCGGCTTCCCGAAACGAGCGGAGACGAGACCATGCAATCCTTCGACGATGTCCTGTTTCCGCTGGCGCTGGGACGGGATGCCTCGGTGACGCCGGAGTTTTCGACCAATGTGACGATTACGGCATCGGGGTTTGAGCGGCGCAACAGCCTGTGGTCCGATGCGCGGTTGCGCTTTGATGTGGGACCGGGAGTGCGGTCTGACGCGGAACTGGGCGAGCTGATTTCGTTCTTTCGCGCGCGACGCGGACAGGCGCGCGGGTTCCGCCTGCGTGACCCTTCGGACTTCAGCTCGAACGGGATGACCGGGATGCCTACACCTGGTGACCAGATTCTGGGCGTTGGCGACGGTGCGACAGCGCGCTTTGAACTCGCCAAACATTATGGCGACGGTGCCGACGCTCAGCGGCGGCGGATCACGCGGCCCCGGGCAGAATCGCTGCGCGTCAGTTTGGACGGTGCCGAAACTGGCGACTTTACGCTCGATCCGCTTGGGATCGTTGCTTTCGCCGTGGCTCCGACAGCGGGTACGTTGGTTCGTGCGGGCTTCTTTTTCGATGTCCCTGTCCGCTTTGGCGAGGACAGACTGGACATTTCGGGAGCGGAATTTGCAGCAGGCGAGGCGCCAAGCGTGCCGTTGGTGGAACTGAGGGAAGACGCATGAGCCGGTCGTGGTTCAGCCAGCCGCTGGAGACCGTGGCAGTGTGGTGGCGGATCGAGCGGCGCGACGGTGTGACACTTGGTTTCACCAGCCACGATCGCGACCTGGACGTCGCCGGCCTGCGCCATCGCTCTGCGCCGGGGATGGTGCCATCGGCCGTGCGAAGGTCCGCGACCTTTGAGGCAGATTCGGCGGAAATCGCCGGGGCGCTCAGTCACGATGCGATCAACGAGGCCGACCTTGCAGCAGGGCGTTTTGACGGTGCGCGGGTAACGATGGGCCTGGTCGACTGGGAAACGCTGGACGGCGAAACACTGTTCGCAGGCAGCATCGGTTCCGTAGGCCGCGAAGGTGCACAGTTTTCCGCCGAGCTTGCTTCGGTGAAGCAGCAATTGCTGCGCGAAATCGTGCCCCGGACATCGCCAGCTTGCCGAGCGGAGTTTTGTGGCGAGGGCTGCACACTGTCCGTGGCGCGCTACACCCATGAGGGGGTGCTTTCCGAGATCGGAGGCGAGCGGCAGTGGGTGAAAGTGGCTGGTGCAACGTCAGAAGACTTTGCGTTTGGTTGGCTGAGGCCAGTTGATGGCGGGGACGCCGGGGTCATGTTGCGCATCCGGGCGGTTGAAGGTGGCTGGCTGATGCTGGAACGCCCGCTGGCACCGGAATCATACGCGGGTTTGCGCGTAGTGTTGCGCGAGGGGTGCGACCACACGGTTTCCACCTGCGCGCAACGCTTTGGCAATGCCGTGAACTTTCAAGGGGAGCCTTATCTGCCGGGCAACGACCTGCTGACCCGCTACCCGGTGGCGCAAGGATGACGCGGGCGCTTGGTCAAGCCGCGCTGGGTCTCGTCGGGGTGCCGTTCAGGCTGCATGGGCGCAACGCAACGAGCGGCCTGGATTGCGTAGGTGTTGTTGCCGAGGCGCTGCGCAGGACTGGCGTCAAACCGACTGTGCCGGAAGGTTACTCGCTGCGCGGGACGGCAGTTTCGGGCTTTGTTGGATGCGCAGCGTTGAGCGGGCTGGATCTCGTCGACGCAGATGGCGACGTTGTGCTTTGCATGGTCAACCCAGTGCAGATGCATTTGGCTGTGCGTGCAGGTGACGGTTTTGTTCACGCCAACGCATCGCTGCGCCGAGTGACGTTCATGCCCGGCCCACTTCCCTGGCCTGCAAAAATGCAATGGCGCCTGAGCAATGGTGACTGGCAAAACTTGGATAGGGACCGGACATGGCAACTTTGATCCTTTCGGCGGTCGGCACGGCAATCGGCGGCCCGCTCGGTGGAGCGCTCGGCGCGCTGATCGGCCAGCAGGTCGATTCTGCCGCGATCGGCAAGCGCAAAGTAGAAGGGCCGCGGCTCAAGGAGCTTTCGGTCCAAACATCGAGCTATGGTTCACCTATACCCTTGCATTTCGGCACCATTCGCGCGGCCGGCAGCGTGATCTGGGCAACCGAACTGGTCGAGCATCAGGAACGCTCCGGTGGCGGCAAGGGCCGCCCTTCGGTGACAAGTTATGCGTATACCGCGTCGTTCGCGGTTGCCGTTTCGAGCCGTCCGATCACCGCGATCGGGCGAGTCTGGGCTGACGGCAACCTGCTGCGCGGGGCCGCCGGAGACTTGAAGGTCGGTGGGACGATGCGGGTACATACGGGTCACGGCGACCAGCAACCCGATCCGCTGCTGGTGCAGGCCGAGGGCGCTGAGTTCAATCCGGCTTATCGCAACACGGCCTACATCGTGTTCGAGGATCTGGAATTGGCTGACTATGGCAACCGTCTGCCATCGCTGACGTTTGAGGTAATTGCCGACAGCAGCAGCATAACTGCCGCCGCCGTCTGCCAAGCGCTGATGGATGATGTCGATGCCGACGGCCTTGCGCCGGTGATGCTTTCGGGCCTCACTGTCGATCAGGGCGCGATGGGGAACATCCTGACGGTGCTTGGCGAGATTTCGCCGATTACCTGCTGGGTAGAGAACGAGCGCGTGTCGCTTGGTCTTGCAGAGACCACGGCAACGTCAGACCTGCCGGTTCTTCCGCTTCCTTGCGCTGGGGGGGAGTCTGCCGAGGATGCCCGACAGGACGGGTGGTCACGTAGACGCGATGCGCTTCCTACCTCACAGCAATGCGCGGTCCGGTATTACGACATCGCACGCGACTACCAGCCCGGCCTGCAGCGCAGCATAGGCCGCAGCGAACCGGGCGACGTCACGACCATTGAATTGCCAGTTGCAATGTCGGCTGCGGAGGCAAGCACCGTGGCCGATCAGGCAGCGCGCCGGCGCACGCAGGCGCGCGACACGCTGCGCTACCGCATTACGGAAATCGACGCCGACTTTGCCCCCGGAACCTGCGTGCGAACGCCGGTCGCCGAAGGCATCTGGCGGATCGAGCAATGGGAATGGCAAGCGGACGGAGTGATGCTCGATCTGGTCGCCGCACCTATCCGCGCGCCGCTTTCTGGCTCGGCAGATGCAGGACGTGCGAACCAACCGCCTGATCTTGTTGCAGTGCCGACCCGGATCGTGGCGATGGAATTGCCGTGGGATGGAACCGGAGACGGCACCGCCCGCGCCATTCGCGTTGCGGCCACTGCGGCGACCGCAGGGTGGACTGGAGCATCGGTCTATGCCGAGCTTCCGGACGAGACGCTTCAACCGCTGGGTTCAACAGGGCGCCGCCGCGCAGTGGCAGGAACGGTTCTTACGGTGCTTGGCAGCGCATCACCGCTTTTGTTTGATACCACGTCCAGCGTGGACATCGAACTGGCGGCGGACGATCTTATCCTGGGCAACGCCACTTGGACACAACTGATGCAGGGCGCGAACCTTGTGCTGCTTGGCACAGAACTCTTACAGTTTGGCCGCGCCGAGCGGGTTACGGGTAGCATCTGGCGCTTGACCGCGTTGCTGCGTGGACGTGGCGGAACTGAGCACGCTGTGAACGACCATTCCTTGGCCGAGCGTTTCGTACTGATCGACAGCCCACTCGTCTGGATCGACAACGCGGCTTTCGGCGATGCTGCTAACACCAAGATCGTAGCACTCGGCTTGGGCGACGTGACGGCTGCTGAAAGTCCGGTGATCAACGCAGGATTGACCCTGCGTCCGCTTTCACCGGTACACGGCGTCGTGACCAGGCTTTCAGACGGTTCGGCACATCTGGAGTGGACGCGGCGCGCACGCGGCACGTGGGCGTGGCTTGACATCGTCGACTCACCACTCGGTGAGGCTGAAGAGCTTTGGGAAATTGCCTTTGGCCCCGCAGACAGGCCAACACAGATCTGGCGAACTGCGACGTCCGAACTTGAGATCCCTGCCGCATTGGCGCTGACGCTGACTCAACTGGCTGCATCGCAGAATTTCGCCGCAGAATTTCGGGTGCGGCAAATTGGCCACCAATCGAAGTCCCTCCCGCTCATCATCGCGCTGCCCGCCTGACCGGGCCGATCAGAAGGAGCCTACAATGGCAGACCCCGTAAGCTATTCCGCAGTGACTCCGCGCATCGGAATGCCGATGTTGTTCGCAGGCCAGTCGCAAAAGGAAACGACCGTCAACGAGGCACTGATTGCGCTCGACATGCTGCTTGGCGGCGGCGTGCAAGGTGTGCGCAGTGCCCCTCCCGCGGCCCCATCGGCCGGGCAAGTCTGGATTGTCGGCAATCTTGCGACAGGTGCATTTGCGGGACGTACAGACGCTCTTGCAGGATGGTCTGAAGGCGGATGGCGCTTTATCCAGCCGTCTCCCGGCATGCGTGTTCAGGACATGGAAGCGGGTGGGACACGGATATTCGCGAACGGATGGCAACTTGCCCAAACACCACCTTTACCGACTGGTGGCCCGGTGATTGACGCCGAAGCGCGTGGCACAATAGTCGCAATTATAGCCGCGTTGAAGGTTGCAGGAATTTTTTCGCAGTCCGTTTAGGAACTAAACTGTCCTCTTTGCATTCCACCGGGACATGAGGGCGCAATCAGACAAGCTTTGTATTTCACAATGGAGCAAATCCGTTGTTTTTGAGCAACAGTTGGTGTGTTTGTCTGCTTGCATGACCACTTTGGAACCGGTAGACAGCCTGCACGACGTGGCATGATGTCGCTTAAAGGGGAAACGATAATGCGGAAAATGGTCCTAGGCGTGGCCTTGGCCTCGACTGCCTTGGCATCGCCGGCATTTGCACGGGATGATTCTTGGTACGTAGAGCTTGATGCTGGCTCAATGATTCTCGAAGACGTTGAGAATCTTCGTGGGTCGAACCAGCAGGGTGTCTTGAACACCAAGACTGGTTTTGATGCTGGCGGTATTGTCGGTTATGACTTCGGTGGCTTCCGCCTTGAAAGCGAAGTCAGCTTCCGTCGTGCAGAAGAAGATTCTTACGACACTGGCACCCGGGTTGTTCCGGATGGCGGTCTCGGCGGTGGCGCTGAAGCTCTCAGCTTTATGGTCAACGGTTTGCTGGACTTTGGTCCGGATGATGGTCTGCAGGGCTTTGTCGGCGGTGGTGTTGGCGTAAGCCGCGCCAAGGTGGCCGTGATCTACAATGACACTCCGCGGAACATCGTTGATTCTGACACGGGCTTTGCATGGCAGGCTCTTGCCGGTATCCGCGCACCGCTCAGCGACAGCGTCGACATCGGCCTGAAGTATCGCTTCTTCAACCAGAACCACATTGATCTGGTGACGAATGCCGGTGCGAACGCCCGCACGAAGCTCCGTTCGCACTCGCTGCTGGGAACGCTGACGTTCAACTTCGGTGGAGCCGAGCCAGTGGAAGAAGCGGCACCGCCGCCTCCTCCGCCCCCGCCGCCCCCGCCGCCCCCGCCGCCCCCTCCTCCGCCGGCTCCGGTCTGCAACAAGGGTCCGTACATCGTGTTCTTCGACTGGGATAAGTCGGACATCACGCCTGAGGCTGCTACCATTCTCGACAACGCGGTCACTGCCTATGGCAGCTGCGCCAGCGTTCCGATCATGCTGGCAGGTTATGCTGACCGCTCGGGTACCGCGAAGTACAACCAGGGCCTTTCCGAACGTCGTAACGTTTCGGTCCGCTCGTACCTCGGTTCGCACGGTATCTCGGACAGCTCGATCACGACCCAAGCATTTGGCGAAAACAATCCGCGCGTTCCGACCGCAGATGGTGTTCGCGAACTGCAGAACCGTCGCGTGGAAATCACCTACGGTCCGGGTTCGGGCATGTAATTTTCGGCTTTGCCGGAATAAAGATCGAGGGGCCGGAGAAATCCGGCCCCTCTTTCGTTATGGTCTCCGAAGACTTTGTAAACGGAGACGACCCATGCTGCCCAAACTTGCGTCTATGGCCTTTGCCGCCCCGCTTCTACTGGCTGCTTGCGCCACTCCTGAGCCTAAAAGCTCCATTGAAAAATTCGCCCACACAGCCCTCATCGATGCCACTGGCAATACTGTGGGCGAGGCAACGCTCATCGCAAACGGTAGTGTGATTGAACTCGCGGCGGAAGTATTTGGCCTCTCGCCCGGCGAACATGGCATTCACGTCCACACTACTGGCAAGTGTGACGCGCCGACGTTCAGCACAGCAGGCGGCCACCTGAATCCCAACGCCCATAAGCATGGCACGATGAACCCTGCTGGCCCCCACATGGGCGACCTGCCCAATATTGTCGTCGGAGCGAATGGCACCGGCTCAATCCGCACCACCCTCGTCGGCGCATCGGAAGAGCTGCGCGCGGCGATGTTCGATGCTGACGGCAGTGCCGTGATTATCCACGCTGGGCCTGATGACTACAAAACTGACCCGGCAGGCAATAGCGGTGGCCGCATCGCGTGCGGTGTGGTCACCATCATGAAATCCTGACGTCAGACGATCAGATAGGTTCACCGGCAGTGCGGGCGCGGCTTTCAAGGCTGGACTGCGCTGCCGGTACAAGCTTGATCGCAGCCAACAGCAGAGCAAGGCCGATCGGCACCGTCACAAGAGTCGAAAGCACCCCTGTTGAGAGATCGTCGTCACTCGACGCTGAAACGTACCCCGCCATGAACGGTCCAAGCGCGAGCCCGACCAGGGTCGTCGCCAGGAAGAATGTGGCAGTCGCAGTGCCTCTCATCCGAGGCAAGACCAGCAACTGGCTGGTTGCCGCCGCCCCGCCCAATGCGCTGCTCGACATGATATGCGCAATGAACGAATAGATGACGAAGGCCGTGAACGAATCGGTAGTGTACGCGCCAATGAGAGGTGCAATCGGAGCAAGTAGTCCGAACAGGGTTACATACAACCTGCCAGCTGGCCCGCGCGTATAAAGCGCGTCGGCTACTCTGCCGCCAATGATGACGCCGAGAAACCCGGCAAGCGCGCCAGTCCCGCCAATCGTGAACCCCAAATCCGCCTTTGCGATGCCGAACACACGTTCGGCATATGGCGCCCCCCAATAGGATGAGGCGTAGGAAACAAACGCCACCATTCCGTATCCCAACGTCGTGCACAAAAACGCCGGCGTCCCCCAAATGAGGCGGAAGGTTGGTAAATCTTGCGACTTGAGTGCCGATGCCCAACTGTAGACGGCATAGACGCCGACCCCCAGAAACACCCACTGCTGGAGCGTTGAGCGCCCAAGCAGCAGGGAGAGGCCATAAGCAATCAGCGCAATGGCAGACGCGAACAGCAGGTTCAGTGCCAGCGCACCCGGCCCGCGTTTTGCCGCACCGATCAGAGTGAGCGGCGGAATTACATTTAGCAGTTCTGCAGCAAAGCCTTTGAACGGCTGCGGCGATCCGTATGTGGGCTTGCCATCAATCGCTCCTCTCAGCGGCTCGCGAATGGTCATCACCCACAAAGCAAGCAAAACCCCGGGCAGCCCAACGGCCATAAACGCAGCCTGCCACCCTACCAGTCCCAACGGACCGCCTTGCGGGTAGGCCGCATTCCAAGCCTCTAGAATGTACCCGCCCATAAACAGCGATAGTCCTCCGCCGAGGAACAAACCCGACGAATATATGGCCAGCGCCGTCGCCCGCAGTCGTTGCGGAAAGTAATCCGAGATCAGCGAATAGGCTGCAGGACTGGCCGTGGCCTCGCCCACGCCCACCCCGATACGGGCAACGGTCAATTGCGCGCCGGTTTTTGAAAGGCCCGACACGGCAGTCATGACTGACCACACCGCCAAGCCAATGCTCATCAGCCGCACACGATGCCAGCTATCGGCTAACCGCCCCAGCGGAATCCCGAAAAGCGAGTAGAACACAGCAAATGCGGTGCCATAGAGAAAGCCGAGATCAGCATCCGTCAGCGAGAGGTCTCGCTTGATATCGTTGGCCAAAATCGAGAGGATCTGCCGGTCAACGAAATTCAGGATATAGACGAGCACAAGAATGCCCAGCACATACCAACTGTAAGCAGAGACGTCTTGAGGCGACTGCTCGGCCTGTGTGGTGCCGCTACTCTCTGCTGCCGTACTGGGTTCCGTCATTAAGACCTGCCTCTTCAAACCCTGCGCGCCGCAAGCGACAGCTGTCGCAAACACCGCAGGCTCTCCCATCCGGAAGGGGATCGTAGCAGGACCAGCTTTGGCCTGCATCAAGCCCCAGTCGCGCTGATTCCTGCGCGATCTCTGATTTTTTTAAATGTTGCAGAGGCGCATGGACGGTGACCGTGCCCCCCTCACTCCCGAACTTGGTCGCCACTCGCGCGAGGTTCTGAAAACCATCTACGAATTCTGGACGGCAATCCGGGTACCCTGAGTAATCGAGCGCGTTGACGCCGATGAACAGGTCTTTGGAGCCGGTCGCCTCCCCCCACGCCAGCGCGAGTGAGAGAAATACGAGATTGCGCGCCGGGACATAGGTTACGGGGATATCATCCCCCACCCCATCCTTTGGCACGGCGATATCGTCGGTCAGCGCAGAGCCGCCGAACTGGCGCAGATCGAGCGGCAGTATCACATGCCGTTCCACACCCAGACGTCCGGCAATCGTCCGTGCGGCATCTAACTCCACCCGGTGGCGCTGGTTGTAATCGATGGTCAGTGCGAGCACTCTAAAGCCCTGCTCCTGCGCCAAGGCGGCACAAACCATAGAATCCAGCCCTCCCGAAAGCAGGACAACGGCGAGCGGCTTTTCAACAGATGCGGAACTTTCGACCATTGCCAATGGGCTAGCCGCGCCGCCGCAGCGATGCAATGGTCTCGCGTGTAACTTTATACAGCAGCGATCAAAAGGGGGTCAGCGGCATGGCCCGGTGCGGCGTGCTTCCGCCACAAAATTGAACGGCAAGCCGTTGTCGATGCCTTGTGTTTCCAGCCGCGCAAGGCGCGGATTTTCGAAGCGGACGCTGGTGTGGCCATAGCCGTTGGTGGGGCAAGTGTAGTGAACCGTGACCATTTCTGCCGTGTCATCGACGACGAACCGGCGGCAGGCTTCGCGCTGATGACGAATCTGGATCAATTTGCGGCCATTATCGACGCAAATTTTAAAGGTACTCCCGTCGTCACGGGCACGCACTTCCCACTGTCCTGCTTCAAGTCGGTCAAGCATGGCCAGCGCAGGCCCCTGTGCCACGCCGGAGCTGGCAACGAAGCCTGAAACGGCTGCGCCGAGGAAAGCGATATTTCGCGCGACGCGAGGATGATGGCGAATAAGGTTCGACATGGCTCTATCTTGCACCTTGGATCGTCGCGAAGATGTCGCGTGATCATTGTGTCTGATTGATAACATTGCCGCCACAACGATGAAACGCCTCCAGAGCGCGTCAACCGGTGAAATTTGCTGTCATCTTTACGACAGCACACCCGCTGTCAGGGCAAATCAATCGCGAACACTTTTGAGCAGAACGCACAGTCGACCATGATCAGCCCGTCATCGTCCTTCATATCTTCGCGCTCTGTTGCCGCAAATCGCGAAAGAACATCGCGATAGTGCTCGATCGTGCAGCGGCAGCCACGGGTTAGCGTTTGCCCCGGTTCGACGCGAATCTCGCGTTCCTCGTGAAACAGGCGCCAAACCACGCTTTCCAGATCCAGCGCCTGATCGACCAGTTCTTCAGCCTTCACAGACCCGCCCAGAATCGCCACATGCTCCCACTCAGGGTGGTCGAGTTGCACGTGCAGCCGCCCGCGGCCCTCCTCGCCTTCGGGCAAATGCTGTAGCAGCATACCCCCGGCGATACAGCCAGATGGCGTGCTCTGCACCGCTACCCGGATCACCGTCGGCACCTGTTCCGACTGGAAGAAATAGCTCTCGCACGCCTCCGCCAGTGAAGTTCCCTCAAGGGGGACAACGCCTTGATAGCGCTGACCGCTGGTCGCCAGATCAAAGGTGATCGCCAGATAGCCCTCACCAAACAGCGCAAAAAGTGATGGCGTTGGCCCGAGTTCGTCCAGTCGCGCCCGGTCGTGCCGGATATGGCCGCGCACTTCGCCATTGCGGTAATCGCACACCAGCAGGTCGATCACGCCATCCTGCGTCTGCGCCTGCAATGTCAACTGGCTGTCTTGATCTTTGAGCAGGGCGCCGAGCAGCGCCGTTAGCGTCAGCGCCTCGGCCAGCAAATGGCGGATCGGCGCGGGATAGGCGTGAGCGGACAGGATCGTATCGAGCACAGGCCCCATCCTCACGATGCGCCCGCGCGCATTGCGGTCTGGCAAGGTGAAATGCATCACCTTGTCGAATCCTGTAGACGGCTGGACCGGTTCGCTCACGCCTTCGTCTTTCATCAAAGCTGGCCAAACACCCACCGCAGCACCGACTTCTGCGCATGGATGCGGTTCTCGGCCTCGTCCCACACGACTGAACACGGCCCGTCGATCACAGCATCGGTCACTTCCTCGCCGCGATGGGCTGGTAGGCAGTGCAGGAACAGCGCGTCGGCCTTGGCGTGCGCCATCAGCGCCTGGTTCACCTGATATGGCTCCATCGCTGCCAGCTTAGCCTCGGCGTGGGCCTGTCCCATCGATATCCACGTGTCGGTCACCACGACATCCGCGCCGCGCGCCGCTTCAGCCGCATCACGCACCACGTGCACGTTGGCTCCCCCCAGTTTCGCAGCCTCGATAAACGCCGCGTCGCTTTCGTACCCCTCGGGAACGCCGATGCGCACGTTGAACTTCATCAGCCCGGCGGCCTCGACAATCGAGTTCAGCACGTTGTTGCCATCGCCCAGCCACGCCACTTCAAGGCCGGGAAGCGCCTTGCCATGTTCGATCACGGTCAGCAGGTCCGCCATGATCTGGCAGGGGTGTGACAGGTCGGTCAGGCCATTGATCACCGGTACCGAGGCATAGCGCGCCAACTCCTCGACCTTGGCGTGGTCATCAGTGCGCAGCATGATCGCATCTGCCATGCGGCTGAGCACGCGCGCGGTATCGGCGATCGTTTCGCCCCGGCCAAGCTGCGTCGTCCCCGCATCAAGGATTACCGCCGATCCGCCCAGCTGGCGCATTGCCACATCGAACGACACGCGCGTGCGCGTGGAGTTCTTCTCGAACACCATCGCCAGCACGTGGCCCGCCAGCGGCGCATCAGCGTCGGCCTTGCCTTTTGGCAAACCCTTGCGCGCAGCCTTGCGATCAATCGCATCGTTCAACATGGCGGCAACAGCATTGCCGCCCGCATCGGTGAGGTTGAGGAAATGTCTGGTCATGATGCAACCGCCTCCGGTTGATAGCTGGCAGCAGCTGCCGAGAGCCGCTCCATGAATTCGTCGATGTGGCTGTCGTCAATCACCAGCGGCGGGATCACACGCACGGTATTGTCCCCGGCAGAAACCGTGAGCAGCTGATGGTTGTCGCGCATGTGGGCCACGAAAGGACGCGGCTCCACTTTCATCATCAGGCCAAGCATCAACCCGCGCCCGCGCACGCCTTTGAACAGGTCAGGGTAGTTTCCGATGAACTGCTCCATCCGGCCACGCAACCGCTCACCCTTGGCACGGACTTCGCTGAGGAATTCCGCGTTTGCCACCACATCCAGCACAGCCTCGCCCGCCGCCATCGCCAGCGGATTGCCGCCATAGGTGCTGCCGTGCGTGCCTACGACCATACCGCGCGCCGCCTTTTCCGTGGCAAGACACGCGCCCATCGGGAAGCCGCCGCCAATGCCCTTGGCCGTGGCCATCACGTCAGGCTCCACGCCGTACTGTTCATAGGCATAGAGCGTTCCGGTCCGTGCCACGCCGCACTGCACCTCGTCAAAGATCAGCAGCAGATCATGTTCATCACACAGCGCGCGAAGGCCCCTGATGAACTCGTCGGATGCATCGCGGATGCCGCCTTCGCCCTGAATTGGCTCGACAAGGAAACCGGCGGTGTTTGGCCCCATCGCCGCCTTCGCGCCCTCCAGATCGTCGAAATCGACATACTTGAAGCCTTCCAGCAGCGGCAGGAAGCCCTTGTGCATCTTCTCCTGATTGGACGCGCTGATGGTGGCCATTGTGCGGCCATGAAAAGCGTTCTTGAAGGTGATCAGTTCGTACTTGTGGTCGTTGCCCACCGCCGAATGATAGGCACGCGCGGTCTTCATCGCGCATTCCACCGCCTCAGCACCGGAATTGGTGAAGAACACCGTATCGGCAAAAGTCAGATCAACCAGACGCTGCGCCAGATGCTCACCCTGCGGGCTGCCGTAAAGATTCGACACATGCATGAGCGTGGCCGCCTGGCGCTGGATCGCCCCGACCAGATGTTCGTGCGAATGGCCCAGGATGTTCACCGCGATCCCGCTGGCAAAATCGAGATAGCGTGCGCCATCCTCGGCAATCAGGTGGCAGTTTTCGCCTCGCACCGGACGCACGCCGCACCGGGGGTACACGGGCATCAACGGGGTGATCGACATAGTGCTCTCCTGTTCAGTCGCGAAAATGTCCGGGTAGCAGGAAGGTTGCGCCATGCCCGGATGGAATAGGGGGAATCGCAAACGACAAATGGCGGCCCCAAAAGGACCGCCATCTGTGCGCGTATGTATTTGCAGGCTGCCAGTCAGACTACTGGAAGCGTTGCAATCGGGATCAACCCTGAATCGGCACCAGGTTGACCGCCGAGTGCTTGCCTCGTCGGTCGACTTCGAGGTCGAATTCGAGCTTGTCGCCTTCGTTCAGTTCCCGCAAGCCCGAACGCTCTACCGCGCTGATGTGCACGAATGCGTCCGGCTGGCCGTCATCACGCGTGATAAAGCCGAAGCCCTTCATCGCGTTGAAGAACTTGACCGTGCCAGTGGCCTTTTCGCCCGTCAGCTCGCGCTGCGGTGCGGTCGGCTTGGCTGCAACGGGGATCACGTCGCCCACGACCTGAAGGTCGGCTGCCGAGATCTTGCCGCCGCGATCAACGAGGTTGAATTCGAGCGTCTGCCCTTCGGCAAGGCCTTCGAGACCGGCGCGTTCGACTGCACTGATGTGGACGAACACGTCCTCACCACCGTCTTCGCGCGAGATGAAGCCGAAGCCCTTCTGGCCGTTGAAGAACTTGACGACACCCTTGCCAGTGCCGACGACTTGTGCGGGCATGCCGCCACCAGCGCCGCCGCCACCGCCGCGTGAGCCGCCGAAGCCGCCACCACCGCCGCTGCGTCCACCGCTGAAGCCGCCGCCACCACCGCCGCCGCCAAAGCCGCCACGATCACCGCCGCCGAAGCCGCCACGATCACCACCGCCAAAGCCGCCGCCGCGATTGCCGCCGCCAAAGCCGCCGCGATCACCGCCACCAAAGCCGCCACGGTCACCAAAACCGCCGCCGCTAAAGCCGCCGCCACCACCGCCGCCGTAGGGATCGAAGCCGCCCTCGTCGCCAAAACCGTCGCGCTTGTCTCTGCCGCGACCGCGCCGCCCTCTGTCAAAACCCATAGAAATCAATAGACCTTCAATCCGCCCCAACCTTCACGGCACCGCAAGCCGGACGCGGGAGCCGGCGGTGCGACGAGGGAATCGATGGGCGACCTACCGGCCGACACCCTTCCTCTGCGGGCAAGACTATAGAGCAAAAATGAAGGACCGCTAACGGAATCGTCAAATGCCGCGCATTTCGTCCCGAAAACTGTGGCTTTCATGCCAATTTGCCCACCCCGCTCAGCCCATTTTCTATCAACAGCGGCAGTCTTGCCCAGAAGCGGCGCTTTGGGCACAAGCGTGTCGGCCACGAGCGATAGGGAAAATGCGCAATGTTTCGCAAGATTGACGACAAAACATATGCCAGCCCGCAGATCGGCGTTGCGGAAGTCGCCTATGCCAAAGCGCTGGGCATTGGCCTCATCGTCAACAACCGCCCAGAAGACGAATCCGATGATCAGACACCGGGCGCCCAGATCGAAGCCGCAGCGCGCGAGGCCGGGCTAGCCTATGTCGCCATCCCGGTCAGCCATGCCGGATTCTCGATGCCGCAGGTCGAGGCCATGCAGCAGGCGCTCGCACAGGCAGGTGACACCCCGGTCCTTGCCTATTGCCGTTCGGGCACTCGCTCCACCCTGCTGTGGGCGTTGGCACAGGCGCGATACGGCGTGAACCCGGATGATATCGCCGCCAAGGCCGCCGATGCCGGCTACGATATCGGCCCCATCCGCGCCACAGTCGATATGCTTGCTGCGCAGGCAGGATAATCCGGCCGCACAGGATCATGAACGTTTTCGAACAGTTTCTCACCCTTCCCGGCGCGGGGCTGGCTCTTCAGGCGCTCGCTTCGCTGGGGGCAATCCTTGCTCTGGCTTGGCTGGCGCGAAAGCTGCAACTGGGCGGTGATCCGCGCATTCAGGGCGAAGAGCACGCGCATGCCCTCGCCGATGAAGCCATCTGCGGATTCGATGCAAAGGCCGTCGCCGTCGATCGCGCAGGCATTGGTGCAATCGCACGCGACGCCGCGGGCCGCATCCTGCTGATTCGCCAGCACGGCAGCCATTTTGCCGCGCGCGAACTGGTCAGCCTTGCAGGCGTGAGGCTCGACGGGCGCTTCCTCACCTTGTCCACCGACGACCGGGGCTTCGGCACGATCACACTGGACCTTGGCGAACAGGCGCAAGTCTGGGCTGCCAGCCTGCGCCGATTGGGAGCGTCGATGCCATGAGTTCCAGCGACATCGCGGCCTTGGACATCGTCACTTACGCCATCCCTGCCTTCGTCCTGCTGGTGATCGCCGAGATGATCTGGGCCACCCGCCGCGCGCCCGAAAAGTATGAACCGCGCGATACTCTCACCAGCCTCGCGCTTGGCCTTGGCAGCACAATTGCGGGCGCACTCTCCGCCGGGATCGTGCTGGCTGCTGCCATGTGGCTCTACGAACACCGCGTGTTCACCATGCCCAACGTGTGGTGGGCATGGATCGCATGTTTCGTGCTCGATGATCTCAACTACTACTGGTTCCACCGCACCGGCCACCGCGTGCGCTGGTTCTGGGCGAGCCATGTGAACCACCACACCAGCCAGCACTACAACCTGTCCACCGCGCTGCGGCAGACCTGGACCGGCTTCTTGGCCCTGTCCTTCATCTTCCGCATCTGGCCCGCATTCCTCGGCTTCCACCCACTGATGATCTTGACGGTGGGCGGCGCGAACCTCGTCTACCAGTTCTGGATTCACACCGAGGCGGTCGGCCGCATGCCACGCTGGTTCGAAGCCGTGTTCAACACCCCGTCGCACCACCGCGTCCACCACGCCACCAACGCACTCTATCTGGATCGTAACTACGCCGGAGCGCTGATCGTCTGGGACCGCCTGTTCGGGACCTTCCAGCGGGAGCGAGATGACCTCCCCATCCGCTACGGCATCGTCAAGCAACTCGGCAGCTTCAACCTGCTCCACGCCGTGTTCCACGAGTGGCGCGGCATGGTGGCCGACATCTGGCGCGCGCCGTGGCGGCACAAACTGTCCTACCTGCTGCGCCCGCCCGGCTGGAGCCACGACGGCAGCCGTGAAGGTTCGGACGCTATCCGCGCGCGATGGCTGGAAAAACACGCGGTAACGAATCAAGTATCTGAATAGTCAGATGAATTCAGATCGTCGCTAAAGACTCCCAGCTCGGCGCACACCGTTCAGCAAGACCCCACTTGTCGGAACACGCACGGAACATGGCCCGGAACTCTGTCGCGCCCGCGCCGTTGTTCCTTCATGCAGACAATTCAGCGCCTTCGCCCCCAAACTCAAAACCGCTTTTGCAATGGAAGCTTCCAGCAGGCCCTTGCGCACTGGAACCGGCAGCGGCTGGCCCCGGAATTTCCATCCCATGATTGGGCGGGCTATTTCGAACACGAAGCGCGAATGCGCATGTTGGAGGCAAGCTTCCTAGAAGAACTGCGCGAAGAAGTGCGCGAAGAGGCTGCCGAGGCCCCGCGCGATGCCGACGCGTTCGTCATTTGGTTCGAGAATCTCAAGCTAACCGGACCCGGTCAGGGCGATGCGCTTTTTCCGTGGCTGGCGCAGGAGGCAGACATCGGCCAGATGCGCTGGTTCTTTGAACAGGAAGCTGCCGGGGAAGCAGGCTTCGACGATCTCGTCGCTCTTACCCAAATCAAGTTGCCCGAAGCACCAAAGCTGGAACTCGCCCGCAATTATTGGGACGAGATGGGCCGTGGCAACCCACGCGGTATGCATGGCCCGATGCTGTCCGCCCTTGCCGATACGCTCGGCGTTGCGCCTGCCATCGAAACCACCGTTTGGGAAAGCCTCGCGCTGGCCAACGCCATGACGGCGATGGCCACCAATCGCGGCTTCGCTTGGCATTCGGTGGGCGCGCTGGGTGTGATCGAACTGACCGCCCCCGCCCGCTCTGCCCTTGTCGCCAAAGGCTTGCGCCGCATCGGCCTTAGCGAACGGGAACGCCGCTATTTCGATCTCCACGCCGTGCTTGACGTGAAGCACAGCGAGGACTGGAATCGCGAGGCGCTCATACCGCTCGTGCGCGAAGATCCTGCTCGCGCCACTGCGATGGCTGAAGGGGCGTTGATGCGCCTGACCTGCGGCAAGCGCTGCTTTGACCGGTATCGCGCAAACCTTTGGCCATAGGATTCCACTAGCACATCCACGCAATGGCCCGATCAGGTGCGCTTGATCAGACCCTCCCCCAGCAAATCCGCCGCCACGTCGGCAATCTCTTCCACGGGCCGCGCATCATCCCACACACCGAAGCGCAGGCCGAGGAAAACGTTCATGCCCATGATCGCCCAAGCGCGAACTTCGTGCTGGCCGTCGCGCACGGTTCCGGCCGCCACCCCTTCGGCCAGACGTGCGGCGATGCGCGTGGCGGTGCCTTCGTAGTGGGAGCGATAGCTGGCCGCGTCGGCGAATTCGGCTTCGTCGATGATGCGGTAGATTTCCTTGTGCTCACGCGCGAAGTGCAGGAATCCGGTCAGCGCCTCGCGCTCCCGCTGCAGTCCGGTTGAGCCTTCGCTTACAGCCCCTGCCGCAGCGATGGCCACGCGGGCGGACATATCGCGCACCAGTGCGGTGAAGATCGCATCCTTCGAATCGAAGTAGGTGTAGAAACTGCCCAGCGCCGTGCCCGCCCGCCGCGTGATGCCGCTGATCGATGCTTCGTGAAAGCCGCGCTCCCCGAATTCCGCCGCTGCTGCATCCAGCAGGCGCCGCAGCGTTTCACGCCCGCGCGCCGTGCGCGGCACTTTGCCCGGACTGGCAGCGCTGGTTTCCGCCATGAAACTCTCCCTGCGGCAACCACCGTCCCCATCTGCGTGTTGCCGTTTCGCCACGATGGGTAACCGCAAAAGGCCAACCTCACAATACGAAGTTGAAAGGTGGTTCAACTTTCAATATTGAGTCCTCATGCGGACGGAGCAGTCCGCGAGAGGGAGCCTGAAAGATGACCCGAATTTCCACGCGCGCCGCCTTGGCCGCAACTGCTGCGCTGTTTGCGCTGCCCGCCGCACCTGCCTTTGCGCAGGAAACGCCCGCCGTTGAAGACGCATCGGATGTCGCCACCGGCGAAATCCTCGTCATCGCCCGCCGCCGCGAAGAGCGCCTGCTCGATGTGCCGATCTCCATGTCCGCGCTCAGCACCGAAGCGCTGGACAAGGCCGGAGCCAAGGATCTTTCGGGCATTCAGGGTGCCATCCCCAACGTCAACATCGTGCAGGGCCGTGGCTCTGCCAGCAGCGCCAACTTCTTCATCCGCGGCATTGGCCAGCCCGACGCACTGCAAACCTTCGATCCCGCTGTCGGCGTCTATGTCGATGGCGTCTACCTCAGCCGCATCCAGGGCGCGCTGCTCAACCTGTTCGATGTGGCCCGCGTCGAAGTGCTGCGCGGCCCGCAAGGCACGCTCTATGGCAAGAACACCATCGGTGGCGCGGTCAACGTCGTGTCAAAGAAGCCTGACCTGAACACGCTGCGCGGCGAAGGCGCGATCACCTATGGCCGCTTCAATGAAGTGACCGCCAAAGGCTATGTCTCGGCCCCACTCGTAGCCGACAAGCTCGCGCTCTCGGTCGCCGGTGTCTATGATGATCGCGACGGCATCGTCACCGATCCGCGCAATGGCGACAAGTACAACGACCGCAACAACCTGTCGGGCCGCGCCATCCTGCGCGCACAGCCCACCGAAACGGTCGAAGTCCTGATCGCGGGCGATTACACCCGCCAGCGCAACGCCCTCACGCTCGGCCAGAACACCGCGCCGCTGGTGGGCTTCAACTACAACGCCACGTTTACCGCGCTCACGCCCTTCACCATCGCACCCGCTGCGGCTGGCGAATGGGACTACAAGGCCTCGACCAGCTTCAACAACAACGAAGGCCAGCGGCTCGATCACTGGGGCGTTGCCGGCACCATCAACGTCGATCTGTCCGACGCGCTGCAACTGTCCTCGATCACCGCCTATCGCAAGCTGAAGACCGACTTCTTCGTCGATATCGATGGCACGACTGCGGAAGTGGGCGACGTTTTCGTCGGCACGCGGCAGGACCAGTTCAGCCAGGAACTGCAGCTCAAGCTTGATGCCGACAAGTTGAAGGGCGTGCTCGGCCTCTATTACCTGAACGAGCATGTCACCTCGCATCAGGAAGCCTATGCAGACAGCTATCTGCGCTACGTGGGCACCCCGCTCAACTTCCTGCGCACGATCGATGACGAGCAGGACACCAAGTCCTACGCCGCTTTCGGCCAGCTGACCTATGATTTCACCGATGCGCTCTCGCTCACCGCGGGCCTGCGCTACACGCGTGAGACCAAGGAATACTTCCGCACCACCACGGCCACCACGTCCAGCCCGGTGTTCCCGGCCATCGTGATCCGCAGCACCTTCACTTTCCCCAACAACCTGCCCGCCCCGTTCAACACGGCAGACAGCGTAACCTATGAAGCGTGGACCCCATCGGCGACGCTGGCCTACAAGCCTTCGCAGAACACGATGGTCTATGCCTCGGCCAGCCGTGGCTTCAAATCCGGCGGGTTCAATGGCCGCGTCAACGGCATCGGCGATGTTACGCAAGTGGTGAACGGCGCCACGGTGATCGTCCCCACGTTCGAACCCGAAACCGTGTGGACCTATGAAGTCGGCGCAAAGGGTTCGTTCCTCGATGGCCGCGTCAACATTTCGGGCGCTGCGTTCTATTCGGATTACGAGAACTTCCAGGCCCGCGTTGGCGGTGGCAACACCGGCATCACCGGCGGTAGCTTCCCCGTTCTCAACGCCGGCAAGCTGCGCATTCAGGGCTTCGAATTCGACGTGAACGTGCGCCCCGCCACGCCGGTCACGCTGTTCGCCTCGGTCGGTTACCTCGATGCCGATTACAAGGAGTTCAACGACGGTCGCCGCGCCCCTGCCTTCAGCTGCAACCCCACCGGCACCGCCATCACCTGCCGCCCGGCCTTCGCCCCGCCGCTCACCCTGCGCGTCGGCGGTGAATACCGCATTCCGCTGGGCGAAGCTTCGCTCAGCCTCGGCGGCGATGCGCGCTTTGTCGACAAGCACTTCCTCTCGGTCGACAACCGCCCCGGCCTGACGGAAGACGGCTACTGGCTGGCCAGCCTTTATGCACAGGTAGACTTCGACAAGTTCTACTTGCGCGGTGCAGTGCGCAACGTGGGCAACACGCTCTACAAGACCGATGGGCAGGAATTCAGCTCGGTCGGCAACATCCAGACCGCCTATTACGGCGACCCCCGCACGTGGAACGTCACCTTGGGCGTGCGCTTCTGATCTAACGCCTATTGAAAAGCAAAAGCCCCGGTCCGCAAAGGCCGGGGCTTTTTCTTTGCATGTTAGGTCCGTATTGGCGAGAACTTCACTGTCTTAAAGTGATACATTCCGCTTTACCGCAGTAATGGAGATTTCGTTCGACTGTACCCAATGCGGCCGCTGCTGCCATGACTTGCGGCTGACGCTTTCGGTCGATGAAGCGCGCACATGGGCGGCGAACGGCCATCAGGTGGATCTTCTGGCCGAAGGCTGGGCCTGGCCCGAAGATGCCGACGAAACCGACCCCGCAATCCAGTGGCGCATGGCCACCACCGTCCCCACGATGGTCGGAGACGTGCCGTTCCGCATCAACCTGCGCCTCGTCGCCCGGCACGAAGGCCCCTGCCCCCACCTCCTGCCAGACATGCGCTGCGGCAACTAGTCACCCGTGAAGAACGCTGAAGCCGGCAGGAATGCGTGGGTTTTGGCGGATTTGAAGTAATCGTATTTGCAAGGTTTCGAGCGAATTCGGGGAAAAAGCTTGCGATTTTGCACGCCCGCGCACGTAGGGGCTTCCTC
>NZ_JAUYRV010000039.1 GCF_030696665.1 Novosphingobium sp. | reverse complement strand
GCAATCGTCGGACATCTCGCTGACCTCGGCCAATGGCACGACCATTGATGAGGCCTTTGCGGCGAACTTCGGCAGCATGGCGGGTGGCGCGTTCACGGCGGATCTGGTCGACACGGCCGTCAATGCCTCGATCACGGCAGGTTCGGTTGCGGCCAAGGTGGTTGACGCCACCGGTGACATCACGGTCACCAGCGCGGGCGCTGTTCAGGCGAACACGCTGACGGCTGGCGGCAGCGTCACCGTCAAGGGTGTTGGCGCTGGATATGCCGCATCGCTTGCAGCGATTGGTGGGACCGCCGGGTCTGCGATCAATGCCGGAAGCGCGATCAGCGTGAAGGCAGGCGCAATCAATGTGGCCTCGGCAACTTCTGGCACCAGCACCACGCTCGACGCGGTCACCACGGGCGGCACGATTGCGGTCGGTTCGGTTGATGCGGGCACTGACTATGTGGCCAGTGCAACCGGTGACATCACGCTCGGCCGCGGCGGTGCCACCACGCAAACAGCGGGTGGCGCTATCACGATCGACAGCACGACTGGTTCGATCAGCGAGGGCGCGGCCGGCGTCATGTTGACTTCGAACGATGACAACGCCGGTGGCGAACTGCTGACGCTTGATGCGGGCAATGCCATTGCACTTGGCAAAGCAACGTTGCGCGGGGGCGCAGGGCAAACGTCAGACGTTTCGCTTACCTCGGCCAACGGGACGACCGTTGACAAGGTCTTGTCGGCGAACGCTGGCGCAAGTGCCGGGGCTGCGTTCACGGCGAACCTTGTTGACGCCAATGGCAATGCCACGATCACCGCAGGCTCGGTTGCCGCCACAACAGTAAACGCAACCGGGGACATCACCGTTACCAGCGCGGGTGCTGTGCAGGCGAACACGCTGACGGCGGGCGGCAACGTCACCGTCAAGGGCGTCGGCACCGGGCATGCAGCGTCGCTTGCGGCGATTGGCGGAACCAATGGTTCGGCGATCACTGCCGGAAGCGCAATCAGCGTGAAGGCTGGCGCGATCAACGTGGCGTCGGCGGTATCGGGCACAACCACCACGCTTGACGCGGCGGTTACTGGCGGCACGATTGCGGTCGGCTCGGTCGATGCAGGCACGGACTACGTAGCCAACGCAACCGGCAACATCACGCTGGGCCGCGTGGGCAACAAGACGCAGACGGCGGCAGGCGCTGTAACGATCACCAGTACGGGCGGATCGATCAACGAAGGCACCACGGGGGTCTTGTTGACATCGAACGATGCAGGCAGCGGCACTTCCGCACTCACGCTGGCCGCTGGCAACGCCGTCGCTCTGGGCAATGCAACGCTCAACGGTGGGCCGAGCAAGCAGTCGGCCGTGTCGGTAACGTCGGGTGCCGGGACCACGGTTGGTATCGTCAATTCGGCGGCGTTCAATGCCAATGCTGCAACGACCTTTACCGCAAACGATGCGATCACTGCGGCAGGCACGGCAGCGATTACGGCTGGCGGCGCAGTTACGCTTGATACGGTAACCGCGCAGGGCACTGGCTCTGACATAGTGGTCACTTCGCCAGGTGCGGTGGCCGCAGGAACGCTGTTGGCGGCGCGCAATGTCACTGTGGGCGGACCGAGCGCGGGCAACGCTGCGTCGTTCACCGGCAACAGTGTCACGGCCACGGCAGGTACGATTGCCGTAAAGGCCGGCGCGACCGACATCGGTGCGGCAGTGTCGGGTCTCGACACCACAGTATCGGGTACAACAGCAACACTCGGCACGGTAACTGCCGGCGGCAACTACGCGGTGACGACGACCGGCGCAGTAACGCTTGGCAAGGCAGGCGGTCAGACGCAGGCCGCAAAGGGTTCCGTGGCCATTACCAGCAGCAATGGTGCGATTGGGCAGGGGGCGAACGGCCTGACGCTCACGTCGAACAGCGACGGTCCGGGCACCGAAGCTCTGACACTGAACGCCAAGACAGACATCGCGCTGGCCGGGGCCACGCTGAAGGGCGGTTCGGCCAAGCAATCGGCCGTATCGTTGACCTCGGGGGGCAATACCGTCGTCGGATCGGTGCTGGGCGCATCGCTCACCGCAAATGCTGGCGGTGCGTTCGAAACGCGTAGCAGCGTTGATGTCGCGACCAATGCTGCGATCACTTCGGTCGGCGCTATCGCGCTGAACGGAGCGGTGGCAGCAGGTAACGCCGTCAACCTCAAGTCCAGCAATGCCACGATTGCTGCCGATGTCATCGCCAAGACGATTGACGTGTTCAACTCGGGCGCGGCAACCGGCAAACTTGCAATTGGCGATGGGGTAACCACCGCCGCTGCGGACTTTGCACTCTCGGCGGCTGAAGTGTCGCGTCTCAAGGCAAGCGATACCCTGACGCTGGGTTCGGATGCTGCGCACAACGTCGAAATCGGCAGCGTACAATTCACGGTTCCCAAGACGGTGAACGTGCCCGCTTCGGCCAAGCGCATCGACGTGACCGGACGCATCGTGTTCGATGGCGATACAACGCTGAAGCTTGGCAGCAGCGGCACGACGATTATCCAGTTGTCCACCACCAAGGGCGGATCAATCGCCAGCGATGGCGGCGTGCTTGAACTGTCAGCGGCCAACATCGTATCGGGCGCTGATGACTTTGCCGCCGATCTTTCGGCGGTAAGCGGAAGCGCATCGAGCACCGGTTCGCGCGATGCGGCCTTTGCGATGAACCTCAATCCCGGAAGCAAGCTCTATAACCCGTCATCGATCAGCAATGATGTGATGGTCGATGTTGGATCGATGAAGGTGACTTTCACCGGATTTGCCATGTTCCAGAACACCGGCAACAGCCTCGTCGGCGCGGGCGTGAAACTTGGCAATGGCAATCCGTCATCACTCGCGCTTGATATCGTCAACGGTTCGACTCAGCCGGTGTTTGCTGCCTTCGGTTCGATCAACGGCATCATCAACGCGGCCACCGCGCTGCTCGGCAATCCTCCACTGTCGCATTACGACAATATCAGCGCGTCGCGCATCAACGGTTGCGTGATCGGTGGCGGCAACTGCCAGTCTGTGCAGAACCTGACACCGTCACTGACCGCACTCGACAATATCCGGACTTCGATCTTCACCGTGAAGCCGGACTTCCAGGTGCCGTTCGACCCGCTCGTAGGCACCAATAACGACGCCCTGTTCGACGACGTTGGATCGTTCGGTCTGGGTGAACTTCCGATGACCCCGATTGAATGCAGCGATCCCAATGGAACCTGCGATGTACAGAAGAAGGATGGCAATTGATGAAGCGCGCGTTCCTCGCCTCGCTCTCGATGGTGGCGCTTGCGGTATCCGCAGCACCGGTTGCCGCCAAGCCTGCCGATTTGCCTGACCAGCTTGAACTGGGCCGGACCAGCCCGGGTGACCCCTGCGTGGCAACCCCGTTCTGGAAGGAAGACGCGTTCGGCGGCAGCTATACCTTCACCTGCCGCGGTGCGAGCGCTAACCGCTTCCTTGGCATTGTCCGTTCGGTGCGTGCATCGGAAATCGCGCCGATTGACGGGCTGCTCGATTGCGGACCGGGTATGGACGTGACCATTCCGGGCATCGGTGCCGCTACGGCCCGGCGTTGTTTTGACAAATTGCTGGGGCAGGAGACGATAGAGACGCGCTTCGCACGCGATGGGCGGATCTACACGTCGAGCGCTGTGCCGCTGGCACAAGGGCCGGCAGAAGAAGCGTTGCGCTTTATTTCAGGCGCAGCAGCGCCCAATCAGGATCGCAACCGCAAGACTACTGCGGCCGTAGAAGTGGGCGTGCTTGCGCCATCGCCAGCGGTAAAGAACACCAGTGCCGGTGCAGTGGCCAATGCCGAGGATGCACTGCAGCAGGGTCTTCGTCTGGTGCGGCAGGGCCTGCATCTCGATGCGGCACGCATCGTGAGCGACGCGCTGGCGCGCCTGCCCGCCGATGCTGCGCCTGCCACCCGGATCGATCTGCTGTTGTTGGCGGGCCTGGCAGATTCCAACTTGCGCTTCTTTGATTCTGCGGACGATTACTTTGGCCGGGCCAGCGGACTGCTGGCACAGAACGCGGGCATCCCCGGGGCCGATGTTTTGCAGATGAAGAGCCGCAACTATTCAGCGCTGCACCTGATCAACAAGCGCGAGTTCACGGTCGCCGCCTCTGCGCTGGATATGGCGACGATGGGTGAGGCACCGGAAGGCCAGCCGTTGCTCGATACCCGCAAGGTGCAGGCCCTGAACGAAGCAGCGAACACCGGTGGCCCCGGTTCGGCGCTGGCGTCGGCATGGGACAATCGCACCCGCACTCAATTGGTGATCGATGCGCAGGCTGGATGGGCGCGCAGCGTGGCGCTGCTTGGCCAGAACCGGCCCGCAGAAGCGGCCACCGCACTTGGTATGGCCGACGCCAGTTTTGAAGCGCTGCGCAGGCAGCCCATCCCGCAGCAGCAGTTGCTGTGGCTGGCCGCGCGGATTGAGCGGCAGCGCGCCCGCATGCAATTGCGCGGGGGTGATCGGACCTCGGCACTGGCCTCGCTCGACAAGGCGATCGGCTATTTGCGGCTTGCCGAAGATGCGGGCGACAACGGTCCGGCTCTTGCGCAAGTGCAGCTTGAACGTGCAGCCGTGCTTTCGGGCGGCGGTGCTTCCAGCGAAGAAGTGCTGGCCCAGTTCGACGAGGCGGTGACCAGCCTGATTTCGGCCGATGCGGATATTGGCGGCCTGCCCACGCAGACCCGCAGCTATCTTGATGCGCTGGTCAATGACGCGGCGCAGCGTCCTGATGGCGCTTCGCCCGAGCGTTTCTTCCGCGCGATGCAGGCCGCATCGACCCCGGCGATTGCGCGGCAATTCGTTCAATTGCAGTCGTTGATCGCGTCTGACCCCGCGCTTGCCGCCAAAGTGCAGGATCGTCAGGAGGTTGAGCGCGAGATCAACAAGCTGCGCTTCGAGATCGCCTCGGGCGGCGATGCCGCCAAGATGCAGGCACTCGAAGCCCGGCGTACCGAGCTGGAAAACCGTTCGTTTGCATTGCAGAATGAACTGGCTTCCAACGGATCGTTCCGTCAGGTGGTCGATACGCCCGCCTCGGTCGGCGAAATTCGTGCTGTGCTCAAGCCGGGCGAAGGCTATCTCAAGCTCAGCAAGGTCGGCGGTTACGTCTTCGGCGCGCTGATCGACGCAGAAGGCACGCGCATCTACCGCGTTGCCCGTCCGGCGGTGGAGATCGAGCCGCTGATCAAGTCGGTGCGTGGAACAATTACGGGTGGCGGGGACAAGGTTCCGATTTTCTCGGTGGCGGGTGCCAACGCACTTTACAAACTGCTGATCGGTCCGGCAGCTAGCCGCGTGAACGGCTATTCGTCGCTGGTGATCGATGGTTCGGGCGTGCTCGATACCCTGCCAGTGGGCGTGTTGGTCACCGATGATGCATCGACCGCTGCGTTTGCCAAATCACGTCGGAAAGACCCCTACAATTACACCGGGGTAAACTTCCTTGCGCGCAAGATGTCGCTCTCGACCGCGCTCTCGCCGCGCTCGCTGATCGTATCGCGCAATCTGGCACCGTCGAAAGCGCCTTATCCGTTCATTGGTTTTGCGCAGCATCAGCCTATGCCGTTGGAAGCCAATGTGGCCGGAATGATGGTCAGCATCGGCACCAATTGTGAAGTCGAACTGTCGAAAGTCGCCGAACTCAGCCGCATGGTGCAGCCGATTGATGCGATTGAACTGCGGCAGGCAAGCGCTGCACTCGGCGTGCCCAACGCGCCCGAGGTGATTGGGGCCGAATTCACCGATACCAACGTGCGCAGCCGCACCGATCTTGACCAGTTTCAGGTCTTGCACTTTGCCACTCACGGGTTGACCGAGGGTCAGTGGGCCTGTTCGAAAGCCCCTCCTGCACTCGTGACCAGCGTGGGTGAGGCCAATTCGGACGGCATTCTGTCGTTTGAGGAAGTGGCGCAGTTGCGGCTCGATGCGAACCTTGTGGTGCTTTCCGCGTGCGATACGTCTGCGGGCGTAACCAGCGCGGCGGCGCGTGCAGCGGGGCAGGAGCAGGTCGGCGCTTCGCTCGACGGGCTGGTACGTGCCTTCCTTGCCGCGCGCGCGCAGGCTGTGCTTTCCACCTATTGGCCGATTTCGGACGCGGGTGAGAGCGTTGAGCTGATTACCGATTTCTATGCCAATGCCCGCAATGATACCATCGGTGGGGCGCTACAGAAGGCGCAGGTATCGCTGATGGGCAATCGCGACAGTTCGCATCCTCTTTATTGGGGCGCATTCGTCCTGATCGGCGATGCGCAGAAGTCGCTGCTGAATGGCGCGGCGAAGGTGGCAGTCGATCAAGGTGCAGTCCCGGTTGTGGCAATGGCTGACGGGGGCAGTGCCGGTTCACGCTGAGCGGGTGTGCCGGGCGTTGCCCGGCACACTGCCGCGAGTGAATGTCGGCATGAACTTTTCCTTGGGGCCATCCCCATGCTGTGCTGGTCAGGTAAAGTGCCGAGGAGTAGGCTGAAGGCGTACTCTGTAAAAATCGGCCTTCATCTGTGATTTTGCGCACGGCAAACGCAGGCGTGGCGGTCAAGGATAGGGTCTATGGGTAAACCCGCTGCTCGTATCACCGACATGCACACTTGCCCGATGGTTACGGGCGTGGTGCCGCATGTCGGCGGCCCGATCCTGCCGCCTGCAGCGGTGCAGGTGCTGACCGGATGCCTGCCGCAGGCACGGATCGGGGACATGGCCGTATGCGTCGGCCCGCCCGATATGATCGCGATGGGTGCCTTTACGGTGCTTGTGCAGGGAAGCCCGGCTGCCCGTATGGGTGACATGACCGCGCATGGTGGCGTGATTGTGGTTGGCATGCCCACGGTGCTGATCGGCGATGCTGGCAGCGCTAGCGTCGGCGGATTGTCGCAGGCAATGGTCAACCTGCCGATTGGCCTAGAAGGGCAGGGCACTGCCTTTGCCGATATGGCCAAGGTGATGATCGCCGCCGCCAAGGAAGGCCTGCCGTTTTGCGAACAGTGCAGCAAAGCGCAGATCGGATAGGCGAGCGGATGAGCGCTGCCTGGTACGCTGTGATCGATTGCGCGCAAGACCCGCGACTGGTCGACCTTGTGCGGTCGTGCCGCGATCATCTCTGCCTGTTCAAGGGGCGCGATCTGGATGCGCAACTGCTGGCAGCATCGCCGTGGCTGGTGCGTGTCGATTCGGGCGAACAGTTGCTTGGCGTGTGGCAACAGCATGGTCATGGTGCAAGCTGGGGCATGATGATGTTGACTGACATGCCGATGGACCGCCTGCACCAACACTTGCGCCGGTTCCTGCAGGCAAAGCTGCCCGATGGCATGATCGTGCTGTTCCGCTATTACGATCCGCGCGTGTTCAACACCTACATTCGCGCGGCAACGCCAGAAGAGCGCGCGCCGTGGTTCGATGGCGTGCAGCAATTTTCGGTTGAAAGCGCAGGCGGCACGGCAATGCATCATTACCGGCTGGTCGAGGGAGGGCTTTTCGATGGCGCAAACCGGATCGGCTGAACAAGGCGCACCCGCATGGCGGCAATGGCTGGCAATTGGCGCGGGACTGCTCGTTTCGTGGAGTTGGGTGTTGCTGGTGGTCTATCTCGCTCCGGATATTCTGGGCGGAGAAGCTACGCCGGGAATATACGCTGCGTTCACGCTGACGCTGTACGTGCCATTGCTTGTATTCGCGCTGCTCGCCGGGTGGATCGGCGGCACCAAGGTGCTGCAGATGGGGTGGTCCCCGCTTGGTTGGACCTCTGCGGGACTTGTGGTTGGTGCTGGCGGATTAAGCGGCGCGCTGGCGATGAGCTGGTTGAGTGGCACGGTGGTGGCGGGCAGCGGTGCCACCGGGTTGACCGCGCTTGTGCTTATGGGATTTGGGCTGACGGTAGTGCAGTCTGCTATGGAGGAAGTGCTGTTTCGCGGCTGGTTGCTACCGGTACTGTCGCAGCGGCTGGGTCAGATTGCAGGAATTTGCGGCAGCGCGATCCTGTTTGCAGGCTTTCATCTGGTGGGCGGCGCGCGCCAGCCACTGACTTTGCTGTTTATCACGCTGGCGGGGGTTCTGTTCGGCCTGCTGGCCCTGCGCAGCGGCGGCATTCTGGCTCCGGTCACGGCCCATGCCGCGTGGAACGGTAGTGAGGATACGCTGTTCGGGCTGGTCCCCAATCCGGGCAACGAAATGCTTGGATCGATCTTTGACTTTGATCTGATCGGCAATTCGCTGTGGGGCGGCAACGATGAAGGCTTGAATGCGAGCGTTGGGGTTGTGGTCGTGATGATTGCTGCAATTTTGCCATTGCTGGTTGGACAGCGCGCCAATCCTTTGGCCACACCATCAGCAACTCCGGCCTAAAACGTGCGCTGGCTCCGCGCCATGTCGATGCGATCGCGTTCCTTGAGGAAGGCCTGCAGCACCGCGCCATCCATGCGCTTGCGGCTGGCTTCGTCGGCAGGAATGCTGAGCGGATCGACGCGCTGGCCATCGATGTGGACTTCGTAATGCAAGTGCGGACCAGTCGAGCGGCCGGTAGT
This sequence comes from Novosphingobium sp., assembly GCF_030696665.1. Taxonomy (GTDB): domain Bacteria; phylum Pseudomonadota; class Alphaproteobacteria; order Sphingomonadales; family Sphingomonadaceae; genus Novosphingobium. Next base: position 150,159 of record NZ_JAUYRV010000039.1, on the reverse strand, counting down.
GCCGACATCGCCGATGCGCTGGCCCTGAGTCACGCGCACGCCTTGGGTTATGCCGGGCGCAAAGACGTTCTGGTGCAGGTAGAGCGTGCGCCAATCATTATCATGGCGCAGCACGGTAAGGTTGCCGTTGGCGCCCTTCATCGCGGCGAATTCAATCGTGCCATCGGCGGCGGCGTAGATCGGGGTGCCGGTGGGCGCTGCGAAATCGGTGCCCCCATGCAGCTTGTTATAATGCAGCACCGGGTGGAACCGCATCCCAAACTTCGAGGAGATGCGCGCACCATCTACCGGCGTGCGCATCAGGCCGCGCTTGGTGGTGGCGCCATTACCGTCAAACCATGCAGCCTCTTCTCCGGCAGCCTGAAAACGATAGAGCGCGAGGCTCTTTTTCGGCGTGGTCAATTGCGCGTAAAGGAGCTTGGGTTGGCCCACGGCTTCGCCGCTGGCGTTGAATTCCTGATCATACGCAACCTCGAACACGTCTCCGGGGCTGACCTCGGAGGCAAGGTTGAAGTCATACGAAAAGGCGTTGATGAATTCGGGAATCAGCGTGTCAATCAGACCCGCCGATACAGCCGAGGTATAGAAGCTCTCGCTATCGATTTCGCCGCGCAGCACTTCGATCTTGCGGCTGACATCTGCGGCCAGCGGCGTTACCGCGTAGGTGCCATCGGCCGTGCGGGCAAGCATTACGCCCGAACCATTGATGTGAACCGCGCGCAATTGCTGCAGCAACGCGCCGCCTTCGCCCGGTTCAAGCACGATGATCGCATGGATTTCGCCACCGCTGGTAAGGTGCGGCGCGGCGGCAGCGGCCGCGGCAGCAGCATCGTCGGCGCGCACGCCAGCCTCAATCAGGGCGCCTGCGAGTGCGCCGGGTCCAGCAAGGTTGAGGGCGCGTTCCTGCACATTGGTGTCAGGAGCGCTGATCGCAGACGGGACTGCGATGGGGGCCAGCGCTGGATCGCTGCGGGTAAGCCATGCGCCAAGCGCACCGACACAAAGCACCGCGACCGATCCGGACAAGGCCAGCATGAGGCGTATGTCCCGCGCCGGGCGGTGCGAAGCGGGCTTTTGCTGCGCAGTACGAGGCGCAACATCGGCAGCAGGTGGCATAGAACCAGCCGCTTCGCGCCAGAATGCACCGACGTCTTCGCCGGAGTCCGCTTTAGGGGGTGTTCTAGGGGACTCGGGAGCCGATCGCGTGCTGCGGCCCGAGACCCATTGTTTTGGATCGAAAGAATCGTCGTCCATCGCAAATTGTGCCTTCAAGCGGGACCAGTTGCCGTGAAATATTCGCACGAAGCTATAACCGTGCTTTTGCGAAGGGTGAAGCTGTGCTTAACAGTATCTTGCTGATTATCGGGGGAGCAGATGTCGTTCGGAAGTCGTGTCGCCTGGCGTGAAGGGCAGTTTCTTCGGCCACAACACTTCCAGCAAGCTGATCGTGCGCTGCTGTCGCAGTTGCGTGCCCGGACAGATTCGCTGCGTCCGCATCCCTGGGGGCTGACAGAGGTTGAAGTGGACGAGGATCTTGCCGCCATCGGCAAGTTCACGTTGTTGCGCGCCAAGGGTGTGATGCCCGATGGCACGCCGTTCTCGATCCCCGATGACATGGCCCCGCCGCCCCCGCTGGATGTGCCGCTCGATACGCGCGATGCCGTGGTTTACCTCACGCTGCCTGCCGCGCAGATCGGCGCGCAGGAGTTCGATGAAGTGGACAGCGCCGGGCCGGACATCCGCTTTCTTGTGGAAGAGAGCGAGATCGCCGATTGCTTTTCACAGGATCGCAGCCAGGAACCGATCGAAGTGGCACGGCCCAATCTGCGGTTGGGCGTAACGCGCGATCAAACCTATGGCCGCATCCTGTGCGGGCTTGGCCAGATCCGTGAAATGCAGGGCAAGAAGGTCATGTTCGATGACCGCTATATCCCGCCCCTCCTCGATATTCGCGCATCGCGACCGCTGCGGCACGGGCTGGTCGACATTCTTGGGCGGTGTGAACAGCGCTCTGATGAACTGGCTTTGCGTGCGGTTGAGGCGACCGATGGCGGGGCAGAGACCTTCGCCAGCTTCCTGCTGCTGCAGGCGCTGAACCGCTGGATTCCGGTGCTGCGCCATCTGGAATCGCTGCCGATGGTGCATCCTGAGCGGATGTATCAGGAATTGGCCAGTCTTGCCGGAGAGATCGCCACGCTGGTAAAGCCAGAGCGCAAGGCCCCGCCGCTTCCTGCCTACGATCACGAGAACTTGCGCGGCACGTTCGAGCCGCTGTTCGATCTGCTGCAGTCGATGTTGTCGGCAGTGTTTGATCGCTCTGCCGTGCAACTGTCGCTTGAACCGATGGGGCCTGGCGCGTGGACATCCACGATCACCGATCGCAACCTCTATCAACACGGCTATTTCTATCTGGCCGTTCGCGCGGCGGCTTCGGCGGACGAAGTGCGGCAGATGTTTCCGGCGGTGGCCAAGATCGGCGCGGTCGAAAAGATGCGGCAGATCGTCGATTCCGCGCTGCCGGGCGTGCCACTGCGGCACACCCCGACGCCGCCTTCGCAGCTTCGCGTGTTGCCGGGATTCGTCTATTTTGAGCTGGACCGGGGTGTGGGCGACTGGCGCGATTTTGCCACTGCCACCGCGCTTGGCCTGCACGTTGCCGGCGATTGGCCGCAACTGCGGATGGAACTGTGGTGTGTGAAGAGGGCGGCGCGATGAGCGCGGCGCAGGCTTGGTTCAGGGGGCGTTCGGCATGAGCGGAGACGGTTCTTCCGACAACGGCAATCGCACGGTCTTCCGGCCTTCCCCGCTTGCCGGGATGCGCGGCGGCACGCCAGCGCAACCCGCTGTTCCTGCGCAACCGCCAGCAGGCGCAGGCGCATGGGGCGCGCCGCCGCCGATGGCGCACCCGCCAGTGCCGCCACCGACACCACCTTCGGGGTACGGTGCGCAGGGCTTTGGCGCGCCGCCCACAGGATTTGGCGAACCGCCACCGTCGTTTGCCGCGCCGCAGCCGATGATGGGGGGCGGACGCCGCCTGAACGATGACGATATTCCCGTCCCGTCGCGCCCGCGCGATACGCGCAGTCCGCTGGTGATCGAAGCAGGTACGGTGCTGGCGCTGGCTGCCTCGGTGCGGTCTGGCCGTGCGCGCATTTCGCTGCCCGATTTCCACCGCGAGGCGATGGAAGCTGTCGCCGCTTATGATCGGGCGATTGCGCCGCTTTACCCTGAAGAGACGCGCATGCGCGCGCGGTATGGCATCTGCGCAACGATTGACGATATCGCCCAGAACCTCCCCGGCGCGGCTGGCGATGGCGCGGAATGGGCGCGGCGCAGCCTTGTCGTCAGCTTTTTCCGTGAAAACATTGGCGGGGACCGCTTCTGGCAACTGGTTGATGACATGCTCGCCCGGCCTGGCCAGAACGCTGAAGTGATCGAGCTTTACGCCGATTGCCTTGCCGCCGGGTTCGAAGGACGCTTCCGCGTGATGCCCGATGGGCGCGCGCGGTTGCAGCAGATCCTGACCAGCCTCTACGGCGCGCTGGAACATCCGCGCTCGCTATCGCAGACCGAGATCGCGCCGATGTGGCGCGGGGCGGATGCACCGCTGCGCAAGATCAGCCCGTGGAGCAAAATAGCGCTCGCTGCCGCTGCTGCGCTGGCGCTGCTGCTGGCGATCTACATTGTGCTGCGGTTGCTGCTGATGACGGCCGGATCGGATTCGTTGAGCGCAACGAAGGCTTTGATGCCACAGGAAAACCTGCGCCTTTCGCGTGTGGGAGCCGCACCGCCACCTGCGGCCGAAAGCGACCAGCTGGTCCGGATTCGCGGCTTCCTTGAACCCGAAGTGCGGCAGAACCTTGTGGTGGTGGAGGAAGACGGCAGCACGGTGCGGGTGCGCACGACGGTGGGCCAGCTGTTCCAGTCCGGCTCCGATCAGCTTGAGCCGGGCCGCGCCGATCTGTTCGAACGCATCGGCCGTGCGGTAGAAGCTGAGCCGGGTCAGGTTACCGTCGAGGGTCATTCGGACAGCGACCAGATCAGCGGCCTCGCGTTCCCTGACAACACCGCGCTTTCGCAGGCGCGGGCACAGGCGGTGGCGGGCATTCTGGGCACCGTCCTGTCCAATCCGGGCCGCATTTCGGTGGAGGGATACGGCGACAGCCGCCCCATTGCCGACAATGGTTCCGCCGAAGGCAAGGCGCTCAACCGCCGTGTCGAAGTCATCATTCCGCGTCAGCGCTAAGCAAACGAGGCGAGACCCGTGAAGAAGTTTTTCGGCAACTGGTGGGTTCTGAGCGGCCTTGCTGTGCTGTTCCTGGTGCTGGTGCTTTGCGTCGGCCTGCCCATATTCGTGCGCATGCTGTCCCCGTGGTGGGTGCGAGTGCTGCTGTTTCTGGCTGTCGTCGTGCCGTGGGGTGTGCTCGGCTGGCTGCGGATGCGCAAAGGCCGCAAGGCAGCGGCGGCGATTGCGGCGGAACTGGCCGGGCCTGTGCCGGGTGATGCCGAAGGGCAGGCCGTTTCGGCGCGCATGGCAGAGGCGCTGGCCTCGCTGAAGTCCGGTTCGGGCAAGCGCCGCGATTACCTCTATAATCGCCCGTGGTACGTGATCATCGGACCGCCGGGTGCGGGCAAGACCACCGCCCTGCTCAATTCGGGCCTGCGCTTCCCGCTGTCCGACCAGTCGTTCAAGGGCGTAGGTGGCACGCGCAACCTTGATTTCTGGTTCGCGGATGAAGCCGTAATGGTCGATACCGCAGGCCGCTATACCACGCAGGATTCCGATAGCGCTGCCGATGCGAAGGGCTGGACCAGCTTCCTTGGTTTGATGAAAAGGCACCGCCCGCTTTCGCCCGTCAACGGCGTTATCGTGGCGATTGGCGTCGACGAACTGTTGCAGGCAGACCGCGCGGGGCTGGATCGCCACGCCGCGTTGGTGCGCCGCCGGTTGACCGAAGTGCGCGCCACGCTGGAAGTTTCGGTTCCGGTCTATCTGCTGCTGACCAAGGCTGATCTGATCGCAGGTTTCAGCGAATATTACGACGATCTCGATGTCGAAGGCCGCCGCGCTGTGCTGGGTGCAACGCTGCCGGTGGAGCTGAAAAAGCCGACCAGCGATGATGTGGTGGGCGCGTTCGATGCCGTGGTCGCGGCGCAGCAGGCCCGGCAGGCCAAGCGTCTCTACGAGGAAGTGGACCAGACGCGGCGCAGCCTGATCCTCGGCTTCCCGTCGCAATTGGGCGCGCTGCGCAGCCGCATGGCGCGCTTTATCGATGGCGCGTTCCTTTCGGGGGATCAGCCTGCGGGCACCTTGCGCGGCTTCTATTTTACTAGTGGCGTCCAGCAAGGCGCACCGCTGGACCGCATTCTGGCGGGCGTGGCCGAAAGCTATCAAAGCGCAACGCCGTCGGCAGGCGGATCGGGCCGCACCTACTTCCTCAACCGCGTGCTGACCGAAGTCGTGTTCGGCGAGGCAGGGCTGGTCGAAGCCGATCCTGCCGCCCGCCGCCGCCAGCAGGCACGCACTACTGCGGGTGTTATCGGTGTGGCTGCGGCTGCGGCGGTGGTCGTGGCGTTGTGGGGCGTCAGCTTTTGGCAGAACCGGTCGTTTCAGTCGGCGTTGGGCCAATCCACCGCGCAGGCTGCCACGTTGATGCAGCAGACCGGCGTCGATCTGGTCGAAGTGCGCGACACCGACCCGGATTTGGAGCAGGCGCTTACATCACTGCGCGCGCTGCGTGCGCTGCCGCAAGGCTATGCCGAACAGGCAGCGGGTGAACCGGGGCTGTTCAAGCGCTTCGGCCTGTACCAATCGAGCCATGCCGATACAGCGGTTGAATCGTACCGCTCTGGTCTTCGGCGCATTCTGCTGCCGCGCCTGCTTTTGCGCATTGAACAGTACATGGCGGCCAATGCAGCTGATCCGATGGCGGTTTATCAGCCGCTCAAGGTCTATCTGATGCTCGGCGGGCAGGGACCACTCGATCCCGGCACGGTCAAATCTTGGGTCGAGGGCGACTGGCTGAACGAGCAGTTTCCCGGGGCTGACCGCGCACCGGTGCGCAAGGAACTGGGCGAGCATCTGGCCGCGCTGCTGGAAGATCAGGGCATGTCGTCCGAATGGGCAGGGCGCAAGGCTCCGCTCGATGGCACGGCCATCGCGTCGGCCCGCGCTGCGTTGCAGACGCTTAGCCTTGCTGACCGCGCCTATGCCGTGCTGCGCCAGAAAGCGCTTGCCGGGTCGGAGCAGCCTTGGCGAGCCAGCGCCGCAATCTCTGCGGGCGATGCACAGGCCTTCGCCAATGGGGCTGAAGTCATGCTTCTGGAAGTGCCATATTTCTATACCCGCGAGGGTTATGAAAAGGCTTATCTTCCGGGGCTGGTGACAGTTGCCGGAGACCTGCAGAAAGACCTGTGGGTGCTGGGCGAAGGTGCGGAAACCGCAGGCGTGCAGGCGCAGGTCGAACAGATCCGGCCCGGCGTTGCCGCGCTCTATGCGCGTGAATACATCGATTCGTGGGAGCGGGTGGCGACATTGCCAACGCCGGGCAACCTGTTCGGCGATCCCGCGGTGCTGGGAGCGTTTGCCAAATCGCCTTCGCCGCTGAAAGTCCTGCTGATCGAATTGCGCAAGAACACTACCTTCGCCGGTGGAGCAAAGGCGCTGGGCGACATGGCCACCGCCAAGGTGCAGTCATCGCGCTTTGGCAAGCTGGCGCAGGCAGCAGCGGGATCGGCTGCGGGGGCACAAGTCGATGCGGCCACCGCGATCACTTCGCACTTCAAACCGGTTCACGATTACGTTGGCGATGGCAAGGCGCCCGCGCCGATTGATGACTTTGTGGGCGCTATCAAGAAGGCGGGGGATGCGGTGGCATCGGCCAAAGTGGTGGGCGGTGGCATGGGCGCAGAAGCGGTCCAGAGCCAGCTTGCGCTTGCACTTGGCTCAGTGGCTACGAGCGCAGGCGGCGCTCCGCCCCAACTTCAGAACTTCGTCGCAGCGGCCACCAGCGGCGGATCTTCGGCCACCACGGCCGCTGCGCAGGGGGCGCTCAGCGATGCCTATGCGCAGTCGGTCTTTCCCGATTGCCAGCTAGCGACGCAGGATCGCTACCCTTTTGTCGGGACCGCCGTGGCCGACGCTTCGCTGGCTGATGTGCAGCGGATCTTCGGCCTCGGCGGTACGATGGACAGCTTCATTCAAATGCGCGTCGTCCCCCTGCTGGATATGAGCGGACCGGTGTGGCGCTGGAACGCGCAGAACCCGCAGACTGCCACGCTGAACCCTTCAACGCCCGAAGAGTTCGTCAAGGCGCGGCAACTGCGCGATATTCTGGCAGGCGGGCTGAATGTGAAGATCGAAGCCAAGGCTTTTGGGGCGGGCGTCGATGCGGTTGAATTGGTTGTCGGCAACACCCGCTACAATTTCGAGCGTGCCTCGCTCGGTGCGCAAAAGCCGCTGGCATGGTCTCCGCAGGGCAACCTGCCGATTGCTTCGGTCGCGATGATGTCAGCCGGAGCCAAGGTGGGCGGGATCGAAACCGAAGGTCCGTGGGCGCTGTTTCGGCTGATGGACGCCGCGCGCAAGGAAAATGCTGGCCCGTTGGCAGTCTTAGCCACGTTCGGATCAGGTGCGCAGACTGCGGTATTCAAGATCAGCCTGCCCAATGATCGCAACCCGTTCGGGCGCGGCGGATTGTGGAGCTTCCGATGCCCGACGGTGCTCTAACTCACTGGCTTTTCGGAAAATTGCCTGCACATGGCGATTTTGTATCGCGCGGGATTGATCCGGCTGTGCGTGATGAGCTGGATCGCTGGCTTACTGCGGAAATGGAGCGCGCGCATACGGCGTGGGCCGAAGATTTCGCTCAGCGCTATGAAACGGCTCCCGTGTGGCACTTCGTCGATAGAAATGGTGCCGGGGGATGGAGTGGCGGCATACTCTGCGCTTCAACCGACCGGGTGGGACGCCGGTTTCCGCTGATGTTCGCGTCGGCAGTGCCTGATTGCGCGGGTGCGGTCACGGCGTCGGCGGGCTGCCTTGGCCTTGTCGGTCAGGCATTTGCCGAAGGGTGGGATGCGGACAGATTGGTCGAAGCACCGCTTGTGCCAGACAGTCTGCCGTGGCAACCGGAAGGCCCATCGTGGGCGCTGGTTGGTGAGGATGGACCAGTGATTGAATATGCGGGTAGAACCCCGGCAGGAGTGATCGAGCGGATGTTGGAGATGGCCGCATGACCAGTACGTTCCGCATCGAAGACAATGCGCTCACGCATGTCGGGAATGTGCGCAAGCAGAATGAGGATGGCCATTTCGCCGACCTTGGCAACGGCGTGTGGATGGTGGCCGACGGTATGGGCGGCCACACGAACGGCAAGCTCGCGTCAGAGGCGCTTGTGGCTGCTGTAGGGGCAGTTCGGGTGCCGGAAACGCTTGATGCTGCGTGCGACGTTGTGGCCAACGCAATCCATTCTGCAAACACAGCGATTTTCGGCCACGCGCAGGAAGCCGGGGTCCAGATGGGATCGACGGTAGTGGCGCTGGTGGTGCGTGGTGAGGAATTTGCGGTGCTGTGGGCAGGTGACAGCCGTGCCTACCTGTTGCGCGATGGACAGTTGATCCAGTTGACGCGGGATCACACGCAAGTGCAGGAAATGGTGGATCGCGGCCTGCTCGATCAGGCTGATGTTGAAGATCATCCGATGAAGCATGTGCTATCGCGCGCGGTGGGTGTGCAGGATACGCTGGAGATTGATGCGATCCGCGATTACGCGCAGACGCGCGACCTGTTTCTGCTGTGCAGCGATGGCCTCTATGGCGTTGTGGAGGAGGCCGAGATTGCAAGGATGCTGGGCGAACATGGGATTGCCGCTGGTGATGCGCTGATCGCGGCGAGCCTCGCCGGAGGAGCGCCGGACAATGTTACCGTTGCGCTGGTCAGCGTGAACGAACCCACTCTGCTGGTAGTGAACGGAGCGTCATCGTGAGCGACAAGAACGGTCAAGGTAGCGGCGACGAACCGCGCACCGTCTTCAATCCGGTGCCGGGTGAGCCAACGCCACCGCCAGCAGAAGGCGCTGCTGCCGGTGGCGTTGGCAACGCTGGGGACAGCCCTTGGGGCAATCCACCTCAGGAGCAGCCGTCCGCCGCGCCCCAGCCTCCGGAACCTGCGCCGCCAGCGCAAGAACCTGCCCCGCTGGCAGAAACGGAATTTCCGGGGATGACATCATTCCCTGCTGCCACGGCGGGTGAACCGCGCGAGGTGCGCGAAGGCGATGTGCTGAACCACCTCTATCAGGTCCGCCGTTTCATTGCGCGCGGCGGCATGGGGCAGGTGTTCGAAGGCGTGAACATCAACAACGAGGACGAGCGCGTTGCGATCAAGGTGATCCTGCCGCACCTCGCGCGCGATCCCAACGTGCTTGCCATGTTCCGCAAGGAAGCGCGCACGCTGACCCGGCTCAGCCATTCGGCGCTGGTACAGTACCGTACGCTGGCGATGGAACCGCAGCTTGGCGTGTTTTATATCGTCACGGAATATATCGATGGGCGCAACCTGTCGGACGTGCTGTCGACAATTGAGGCAACCCCGGCGCAGCTGGTCTCGCTCATCCGCACGCTGGCCGAAGGTCTGGCAGTCGCGCACTCGCTTGGCGCCATCCACCGCGATATATCGCCCGACAACATCATGCTTGAAGGCGGGCGGCTTGAACGTGCCAAGGTGATCGATTTCGGTATTGCCAAGGATCTTGACGGCGGCAGCCAGACCATCGTTGGCGATGGTTTTGCCGGGAAGCTCAACTATGTTGCGCCCGAACAATTGGGGGATTTCGGTCGACAGGTCGGTTCGTGGACCGACGTCTACAGTCTTGGCCTGACGATCCTTGCGCTGATCAACAAGCGCGACGTCAACATGGGCGGTTCGCTGGTTGATGCGGTGGACAAGCGCCGCGCAGGCCCTGATCTCTCGCCGGTCCCGGCCGAAGTGCGCCCGGTTTTGGAAGGCATGCTCAAGCCCAATCCGGCTGATCGTTTGCGCACGATGGAAGACGTGATTGCGGCGCTAAGTGATCGGGCCACTGCTGCAGCTGCGCCTGCGTCCAAGCCACCCAAGGTCGCCAAAGCGCCCAAGGCCGCGCCAAAGCCCAAGCCGCCCGTGGTTGCAGGAAGCGACGAGGCCAAGCAGCGCAAGATGCTGATTGGCGCAGGCGCGGCCGCTGCGGTCGTGCTGCTGGGTGGTCTGGGCTATGCGTTGTCTTCGGGCGGCGATGATGCCCCGACGGACGCGGCGACATCGGCGGCCCCGGCGGTGCCCACCGGCGATCCGCTGAAGACCGCACAGGCCGTGCTTGATGGTGGACTGGCTTCGGTGTCCTGCTCGTGGCTCGACGTCAGCGATTTGCAGGTGCAGGGGACCGATGTGGCCCTTGCGGTCAAGGGCGTGGCCGGACGACCGGTCGATGCACAGAACGAGATCGGCAAGTTGCTCTCGGCCAAAGGCCTGCGCGCGGCGTCGATCGATTTTAGCGATGTTTCGCAGATCAGTCCCAACGATTGCGGCCCGATCGAGGCGTTCCGGCAGATTCGCGGAACGGGGGCATCGCACATCTCCGTCCCGCAGGTAAAATGGGAACTGGCCCCACTTCCGGCGGATGATCAAGATGCCGGAAAGCTGGGCGCTCCGGTCGTTCTGAACATCGACCTTAACGGCGTGGCGGGTGATATCGCGATCATTGGGCTGGAAGATAGTGGCCAGATGACATTTGAACCACGCTTGGATCGAAGTGCACTGGAGGCGGTTAAAGTCTCGTCCGACACGTATCGCTATCCTCTGACTACGACGCATCCGGGGTGGACGGGGGTATTTTTGTTGTATGGCAACGGGCCGTTTGACCAAAGCTTGCTCAACGGTTCCACCGGTTCGCGGAGTGGCGATTGGGCGCAGCGTTTCCTTGCGGAGGCTCGGTCGAAGGGCTGGCAGGCCGATACTGTCTGGTACAAGACTGTCAACGAACGGCCGGACTGACCGCGCTCAGCGTTTGCTGGCGATTTCCTCGTAGGCGCGGCGGAATTCCTTGGCGAACATTTCCATGAACGCTTCGTCCGAACCCTGCGCCACGCCGCTGAATTCGCGTTCGTAGGCGGCCCATAGCGCTGCGTCCTTGGCGCCCGGCAATATCCGCGTGAGGAACCCGCCCTGTTCGGCGCGAGCCCGGATCGCACGCGGGCTGAACCGGTCCAGCGTGGCCCGCAAGGCACCTTGCATGGCCTTCAAGGTGGCCATCTGGTGCGCCTGAAGATCCTTGAACGCGTCTTCAACCGCACGTTCGCTGTCCATGAACCCGCGCTGCGGCGCGTTCAGCAGCTGTTCGAGCGCCTGTTCAGGTGTGCGCGCGAATTTGAGCGGGTTGTTACCGTCAAATTCCAGGCTCGTCCCTTGCGCGCCCAGTTGGCTTTTGGCCCTTGCGCGCGCTTCGAGCATCACCACCATGCCAGCCACAAGGCGGCGCAGCAGATTGCCGGCCATGCCAAGCGTCTGCGCCTCGCCTGCCAGCATTCGCTCAGGGTTGATGCCGGCCGACTGGGTGAGTGCGGCAAGCCCCCCGCCTTGCGTGGGCGCGATGGGGGCGGGCGTCGGCGCGGCAACAGCATGCTGTGCGACCGGTGCGGCTGTTGGGGGTGTCGATGTCGGTGCTGGTGGCGGGGGCGGCGAGAACACCGGAGGCGGCGGTGCGCCTGCACCAAAGCCGCCACGCGCCCAGTCAACCACGTTGGACTGCGCGAATTTGCCCCACATGTCGTCGGCAGCAGGTGGCGGCGGTGGCGTGGCCGCGCTCGACCATTCCGACGCGGGTTTAAGCGGTGCGGGGGTGGGCACGCCCCAGCCCGGCGCTGGCGAGGGTGTCGCGTCGGAGGGCGGTGTTGGCGCGCCCCAGCTTGAAGAAGCGGGAGGTGTTGGCGAATTGGCCGCCAAACCCCATCTTGCAGACGGGGTTTCTGCCACTGGCGGCGTGGAACTGCTCCAGCCGGGCGCCGGCCCGGACCCCTGAGACGCCGCTGGTGCAGCAGTATCAGCGGATGGTGGAGGCGCGCCCCAGCCGCCCGACGATGTGGTATCTGACGCACCAGTTGCAGCTGTAGGCGGCGCGGCCCAGCTTTGTGACATCGGACCCGTGCCGGAAATCGCCGAACCTGCCGGGCGCGCGTCCCAGCTCGATTGTTGCGCGGGCGGTGCGGATGAATCGCCGCTGCCGGTCCAGCCCTTCCAATTGGCGGGGGCCGGATTGCTGTTGCGCTCTGCTGCTTGCGCCGCTGCTGCATCGTCGAGCGCCGCGACGACCTCGAACGGACCTATGCGGTAGACGTCGCCCTGAGAAATCGGGTGCGGCCCAGCCAGCCTTGCCTGCTGTCCATCCACGAACGTGCCATTGGTGCTATGGTCTATCAGTTCATATCCAGTGCCTGAGAAGCGCACTTCGCAATGGCGCGACGAGATATGCAGCGAAGGATCGGGCAGGCACCAGTCAGAGGTTGCGGCGCGACCAATCAACGCACCACGGCGGTCGAGCACCAGCGAAAGTGGTGAACCGTTGTCAAGCCGGTCGGCATTGCGGATGGATAGAGTTAATGGCACGCGGCTGAATTAGCTTCTCGGTGTTGAAATGTCATCATGCACCGCACTGGCGAACAAATGATGTCGGATCGACCCAGTGCGTTAAGATCACGCGCCTGCCAGCACGGCTTCTCCAAGCCGCAGGCTGGTAGCAATCGCCTCAGTGGGCGTCTTGCCGGTAAACGCTGCTGTCAGCACCGCCGCTGCGGCCAGTTTGGCGCAAACATCGGGCGGCGGCTGGATCGCGGGCAGGTCTTCTTCAGAGATCGACCCGCCGGACAGGAAGATCGCCTTGCACAGCAACGCTTGCGGGCTTTCGTCGTCCAGCGTGTCGCCCAGTTCGGCGGCCGCTCGGCGAAGCTTGTCTGAAGGGTTGTCGATCCAGCGCAACGCGGCAACGATGGCGGGGTCCGCACGGTTGAGACCCATCTCTATCAGCGCGCGCACCGCCCAGACCACGCATTCGTAACGCGGCATGGCATGTGCAAGAAAATTCACTGCATAAGCTGCCTTACCCGTTTCGCGCAGTTGCGTGAACCAGACAGATGGAGCGATGCCGCGTGCATCATCGGGCACGTCGCGCGGATTTACACTTGCGGCAAGCTGCGCAGCGTCGGTCCAGGTGGATAGCTTCCAGTCGCCCATCACATCGGCCTCAGTTGATCTTCACCAATGAACCCTTCGCCGTCAGCAATCCAGATGCCTCGACGTTGGTCATGACGGAGGACAACTTGGCCGTGGCCATACCTTCCATCTTCAGGGTGGTGGTCGAAATCTTGATCGATGTTGGGTCAAGCGTAATCGTGCTGCCGCCGCAAGACAGTGTGATCTTGCTATTGGCTGTGATCTCGATGGAATCGCCAGCGGAAATCTTGATTTTCTTGGTTACGTCGAGCGTGTCGTTGGACTTGATCTCAACCTTGCGGTCTTTGTGGACGGTGACGGTTTCGGTGCCCTTGACTTCTTCCTTGCGCTCGCCCTCGATCAGGATTTCCTCGTTCTTGCCCACCCGCTCCTTGCGGTTCTTGCCGACGCTGATTTCCACATCTCGGCCCACCTTGTGCGTTTCATTGTGGCGCACGCGCGTGTTCATGTCGCGCTCGGCATGGAGGAAAACTTCTTCCTTGCCGGTTGCATCTTCGAACCGCAGTTCGTTTGCGCCCGGTGCCCCGGTGTCCAGTGCTTCGGCTTCGGACAAGGGATCACCGGTGGTGCGTTTGTACGTTTTGGTGCGCCACAGGGCCTTGGTCTTGTGTTCGGGCAGCGCATAGACCGGCATGTGGCTGGCATTGAACACGCGGCCGACCACGATTGGCCGATCAGGATTGCCGTTGATGAAATCGACCAGCACCTCGTGCCCGATGCGCGGGATGATGTTGTTGCCAAGTCCGCCGGTTTGCGAAACGCGTATCCAGCAGCTTGACTTGTCGTCCAGCTTGCCTTCGCGGTCCCAGTGGAACTGAACCTTGATCCGGCCAAATTCGTCTACGTGAATTTCCTCACCCTTCGGACCGGTTACCACTGCCGTTTCAGGCCCGCGTGCAGAGGGGCGCGGCGTGGTCATCGGGGCACGGAAATTCACGTCATGCGGGATCGTGGTGAACTCGACAAACGTCTGGCCCGAGTTGCCTCCAGACCGGTACTGTTCGGGGGCCAGCGTCGTTCGGCAGCGCACGATCAGGTATTTGCGGTTGAAGCGGTCAATCGTATGGCCTTTCAACTGCAGGTGGTATCCGGTTTCGATACCGGCAAAGGTACTGGTCCCTTCATAGCGCAGGCGCTGAGCACGGCGGCTTTCAAGGACGATGGTACTGAGCGTTTGGCCGGCCGGCTCCTGGTAGTATCGGCCGGGCCAGTTGTAGACCTCGATCTCGTCGAGCGGGTGCGCACCCTTGTCGGTTGCCTCGGCCTGTCGGGGGCGTGATGGCTGCTTGAAATCGTAATCGCGCATGGTGACGCGTGCTTCGCCACCGGTCGATGCGCGTTCGTGCCATGTCTGGACGAACAGACCCGTCGCGCCGCCACGGCTTGTCGAATCGGCCATCGCAGCCGAATCGGACAGCGGATTGTATGTCATCGCTCCGGCAGGCATCGGCACGTGGCAGCCGGGCTTGTCACACACAACCATCGTATGTGCCGAGGCGCTATGCTGGTAGTAGTAGTAAAGGCCTTCTTCTTCCATCAACCGCGAGACGAAATCAAAATCACTCTCGCCGTACTGGACGCAGTACGCCAATTGCCGCGTCCCGCCCGAGGCCTTGATTTCGAAAGCCAAGCCACATTCGCCGAGGACCGACTTGATGATCTCGATGACCGGTTTGGTCTGAAAAATTCGATAGTTACTGCCCTGATCGTGCAATTGCGCCGCAGGAGCCAGAATAAGGCGATAGACGAACCCTGCGCCATTGATCTCCTCGACATATTCCGCATCGACGACGATGCCGTGAAAATGGCGCAGCAATTGCCCGTCAAGCTTGCTTTCAATCGCGGCCGGTTTGCCAAGATTGGGTAGCAGCTCGATCTCATCAAGCGACAAGACCTCGAGCGTTATCGCGAAGTTCTGGCTCAGCGCCTCGAAAGCATCGAGGCGCACAAGTTTGAGTTGTTCGGCGCCGTTTCCAAGCCGGAGGGCAAGGGCGGTCTGCCGCATCGGGCTGTCAGCCAAGTCAGTTCCCCTTGCAGGACGTCTCGGCATTCATGCCGAACCGATGCAACCCGTGTGCTTGTTGTTTGCCATTTCGTCTGTGACAGACGTCACCGCTACCAGAATGGCGTGATGTTATGAAGCTCCTATTCCGCAAGATGCGGTAGCAACATCGCGCATGTGGCTGAATGCAACCTTTGACCGACCGATTGTCCCGAAGCGGCACTGATAGGTCGGAATTGGATGCGAGACACTTGCAGATGGCAGGAATCGTTTGCGACGCCAGTTGATGACCTGTAAGAATAGCGGAAAATATTAACCACAGGCGTCGCGAAAACAATGCCCGGACAATTCCGGGGTGGGCATTTGGCCCGCAGGAAAGAGGTGCGCTATGGTATTCAAGATGATCGCTTCGGGAATCCTTATCACGATCCCCACCATCGCCACTGCACAGGCAGGCCCTGTCGCGGTGAAGTCTGAACAGCAGATCGTTTGCGAACTGACCGGAGATTGCGAAGAAAACGCGCAAGAACTGGCAACGCGTGATCGCGGTCCGGACCGTGCGCTTCGCTTCGACATTCCGCAGGGTGCCAAGAAAAAGGTGGTTCCGCCTGCTCCTGGCTATTCTGCGCCCAAGGCGCGTGTTGCAGCCGTTGCAGCGCCGAAGCCGCGAATCGCTGCGTCGTCGGCTCAGGCTCAGCCCGGTCGATCGACCCTGTCGATCAACTTCGCGTCCGGCTCTGCTGCGATTGCTGCGGGTAGCCGTGGACAGGCCCAGATCCTGGCTAACGCGTTGAAAGCGCCGTCCGCAGCGGGCAAGCGCTTTATCGTTGGCGGCCACACGGATTCGGTCGGCGGCCGTGAATACAACCTTGAACTGTCCAAGCGTCGCGCCGAGGCTCTCGTCCAGTTTCTGGTCGAAAGCGGCGTTGAACGTGCACGCCTTCAGCCTGAAGGCTATGGCTTTGAAAAGCCTGTTGCCGGACTCAGCGCCAAGGCTGCCGCAAACCGCCGTGTCGAGATCGTAAAGATCGATTGATCACAGCGGGTTGCCGGGGGGGCAGGCCGAATGACTCTTGATATCGCGGCCCTGATCGCGCCTCTTTCTGAAGAGGCGCCATCGGGTCCGGACCTTTCGTACGACGGTGTCCGTATGGAGATCGAAGGTGTGTTCGAAAGGCCGGTCAGCGAAGACGGCGGCGAATCGGACATCGATTGGCGCAAGGTCATCGATCAGATCGTTACGCAGGGCGCGCAAACCCGCGATATCTGGCTCCCGGTATACCTGATGCGCGCTGCCACTTTCGCGCGCCGATTCGATCTTCTGGTCGAGGCGGCGGAGTGGCTGGCTGCGATGCTGGAAGAGCGTTGGGCCGACCTCCACCCCCAACTTGATGAGTACGGGTTCATCGGTCGCAAGGCACCTTGCGAATCACTAACCCGGATCAGCGATTTTCTTGGTCCGCTCGGGCGTGTTCCCCTGATTGAGCACGCACGTTTCGGCCGGTTTTCCTGCGACGATATCGAGCGATTTGCCGATCAAGGCACATCTGCCGAAGGCTATGGTCCGTTTCGTGCGACGATTGAGGCAACCGACTCGGACGAGATCACAGCGTGTGTTGAACGCTTCGATGCCTTGCGCACTGCTTTTCGCCGCATTGATGGCGTTCTGACCACGAACGCTGATGGCGATACGGCGACCAATTTCAAGCCAACATATGAAAAGCTTGATCGTTTCCGCAATGCCCTCTCGGCGGTCCTGCCGGGGCAGGCAAAGATCGTTGACGAAAGCGGCGGCGAAAATTCATCGGACACTGGCGATCTTGACGGTGGTAATGCAACGGCATTCGTGGCCACCCCTGCCGGAGCCGCGTTTTCAGGCAGCATCCGCAATCGCGATGATGTGCTGCGCGCGCTTGATGCCATTTGTGCCTATTTCCACGCAATGGAGCCGGGCAGCCCCGTGCCGTTGCTTCTGAAACGCGCGCGCGAATGGACAGGCCTTGATTTCATGACCGTACTGGAAGACCTTGCGCCCGGCGGTCTCGAAGAGGCTTCACGCGTTCTCCAGTCGCGGCGGGCGGTGCCCGTATCGGCAGAAACATCAAGCGCCGAAGCCTCATGGGGGGAATCCCAGGCGTCTTCGGAATGGTGATTTGCGGCACCGACTTGGTGCGGCAAGAGGGTGCAGGATTACGGTAGGCAATGTGTCGGGGGGCTACCCTGTCGGCAATGGAGGCGAACATGGCGAAGAGCGGTCAGCGGTTTATCAAGGAAAACAGGGCGCCTCGTGTTCACATCGAATATGAGGTCGAGACTTTCGGCTCCAAGCAAAAGGTTGAACTGCCTTTCGTCATGGGCGTCATGTCGGACCTTTCGGGCAAGAGTCTCGTCGAAAAGAAGTCGCTGAATGATCGCGACTTCCTTGAATTCGACATGGACAACTTCGACCAGCGCATGGCGGCAATTGCGCCGCGCGCCGCTTTCAACGTTGAAAACACGCTCACCGGCGAAGGTAAGCTGGGCGTCGATCTCACGTTCAAGACAATGGACGATTTCTCGCCTGGCGCAGTGGCAAAGGCGGTCCCGGCTCTGGCGCAACTGCTGGAAGCGCGCGAGCAGCTGAACGACCTCATGCTGTACATGGACGGCAAAGATGGCGCGCAGGATCTGCTCGACCAGCTGCTGAAAGACCCTACGCTGATGAAAGCGATGTCAGCGGCAGGCAAAGGCCCGGCAGACGCGAGCGAAGCCTGATCGCCGTGCCGCAAGCGGCAGCGATCGGTTGATGGATTTTCCGACCACGGCATTGTCGTGGCAGGCACACAGGATGGCTTGAGATGGCGACGGAAC
This sequence comes from Novosphingobium sp., assembly GCF_030696665.1. Lineage (GTDB taxonomy): Bacteria > Pseudomonadota > Alphaproteobacteria > Sphingomonadales > Sphingomonadaceae > Novosphingobium. Next base: position 132,049 of record NZ_JAUYRV010000039.1, on the reverse strand, counting down.
AGGTACAGGGCGGCGCAGCGGCAACGGAAACCGAGTTCGCTCCGGATGATTTTGCGGCACTGCTGCGCAAGGAATTCAAGCCGAGCGACGATGCCCGGGCGAACCGCATTGAACAAGCGGTTTCCACTCTGGCCCAGCAGGCGCTGGCAGATACAGCCATCATCGGCGATGATGTGTTCAGCACGATGGATGCGCTGCGCGCTGCGCTTGATCGCAAGCTGACCGAACAGGTCAACCTGATCATCCACAACCCCGAATACCAAGCTCTCGAAAGCGCCTGGCGCGGCCTGAGCTATCAGGTAATGAACACGTCAACGGGCAAGGATCTCAAAATCCGCGTGCTCAACGTCGGCAAGGACGAATGCCGCAAGATGTTCCGGCAGTATCGCGATGCTGCGTGGGATCAAAGCCCGCTGTTCAAGAAGGTCTACGAAGCAGAATTCGGCCAGCTTGGCGGCCAGCCCTACGGTGCTTTCGTTTGCGACTATGCGTTCGATCATTCGGGGCCTGATCTCGAAGTCATGAAGGGCCTCGCCAAGATCGGCGCAGCAGCCCACGCGCCGTTCATTGCCGGCGCTGCTCCCGGGCTGATGGGCATGCAAAGCTGGACCGAGCTGTCCAACCCCCGCGATCTTGCCAAGCAATTCGAAGCAACGGACTATGCCGCGTGGCGCACCTTCCGCGATAGCCCGGACAGCCGTTACCTGTGCCTTGCCATGCCCCGCTTCCTCGGACGCCCGGTCTATGGTGCAAAGTCCGAACCGGTTGAGGAATTTGCGTTCGAAGAAGATACCGGCGGCGATCACGACAAGTATTCGTGGGTCAATGCGGCGTATGCAATGGGTACGCGCATTACCGAGGCGTTCAGCACGTGGGGCTGGTGCAGCCGGATTCGCGGCGTGGAAAGCGGCGGCACGATCGAGGGCCTGCCGGTGGCAACCTTCCCGACCGACGATGGCGGCGTCGATATGACCTGCCCGACCGAAATCGCCATTTCCGACCGTCGTGAGGCTGAACTTTCCAAGGCTGGGCTGATGGCGCTGGTCCACCGCAAGGGCACCGATCAGGCAACCTTCATCGGTGCGCAGACGCTGAACAATCCGGCGGTTTACGATGATCCGGCAGCAACAGCATCGGCCAATCTTTCGGCGCGTCTGCCTTATATCTTCTCCAGCTGCCGTTTTGCCCACTATCTGAAGTGCATGGTGCGCGACTGGATCGGCGGCACCCGCAATGACCGGCAGATCGAGCAGGACCTGCAGCGCTGGATTTCCAACTACATAGATGGGCAGCCTGACAGTTCGACCGAGGAAACGAAGGCGCGGCTCCCACTGAAAGATGCGCGCATCGAAGTCGTCCCGGATGAATCAAATCCCGGATATTACAAAGGCAAGTTCCTGTTCATTCCACACTACCAGCTTGAGGGTATGGACGTGTCGCTGAGCATGGTATCAAAACTTCCGAATTCAGGCGGCTAGTGCATTTGATCACATGAAGCGCCGGGCTTCGGGTATATCTGGTCAAGGGCGAGAAGAAGAACAACGCCCAGTCCAAAACAGGGGAACATCCTGTTGGGCCAGACAGTCTCATAGGCTGAACGTCGTTCGGGATCGCAACCAGTTGATCGAGTTTATAGGAGACGGAACGTGGCAGCAGACATCTTTCTCAAGCTGACGAACATCAAGGGCGAATCGAAGGACTCCAAGCACAAGGAAGAGATCGATATCGATAACTTCTCGTGGGGTCTGCAGAATGGCGGCGACTGGGCAACCGGTGGCGGCGGCGGTGCGGGCAAGGTATCGTTCAACGACCTGACCATCCAGAAGCGCTGCGATCTTTCCACGCCTTCGCTGATGCAGGCCTGCGCCAAGGGCGATCACATCGGCGACGGTGTGCTGACTGTTCGCAAGGCAGGCGGCACCCAGGAAGAATTCTACAAGATCACCCTGAAGAACATTCTGGTGTCGAGCATCATGAACACTGGCGCAGATGGCGGCAATCCGATGGAATCGGTTTCGCTGAACTTTGCCGAAATCAAGTTCGACTACAAGGAGCAGACCGAGAAGGGCGGCCTTGGCGGCGTTGCCAAGTTCGGCTGGGATCTCAAGGCCAACAAGGCAGTATGATCCATCGCCCGGCCTTGTGCCGGGCACACTTGATACGGACTGGGGGCGGTCATCATGGCAAATCCGGACGCACTTCTGCGTGAAGGCGATCTCGATGGCGCGCGCGCCGCGCTCGTCGACATTGTTCGGACGAAGCCAGGTGATGACAAGGCCCGCATGTTCTTGTTTCAGTTGCTGTGCGTTACCGGCGAGTGGGAAAAGGCCCGCAAGCAGTTGCAGGCGCTTGCCCAGGTAGCCGATAACGCACAGATGCTGGCAGCGACCTACAATCAGGCCATCGATGCGGAACTGCTGCGTGCCGAAGTGTTCACGGGCAAGGCTGATATGCCGGTTCTCGTCGGCATGGGTGGATGGATTGAAGGTGTTGCGCAGGCAATTTCGCTTGCTGCGAAAAGCCATTTTGCCGAAGCCGATGCCGTGCGCGATACCGCTTTCGGTCAAGCGCCCGACACGCCAGGTACGCTCGAAACGGCCAGCGCTGCGGCCCAATCGTTTGATTGGCTTGCCGATGCCGACATGCGTTTTGGCCCTTCCTTTGAAGCTATCGTCGCCGGACGCTACGGTCTCGTTCCCTTCGATGCGGTGGTTTCGATCACGTCGGATGGGCCGCAGGACTTGCGCGATACCGTCTGGTATCCGGTGCAACTGGCGCTCAAATCCGGGCAGTCGATCGCCGCGTTCTTGCCTGCGCGTTATCCGGGCAGCGAAGCCAGCGGATCTGCTGCGATCCGCCTTGGTCGGCAGACTGACTGGGTAGAACAAGGTGCTGGCGACGCCACGCTGGAAGCAGGCCTTGGCCAGCGGCTGTTAAGCCTTTCTGGTGGCGGCGATGCTGCGCTGCTTGATCTGCGCAAGCTAACCTTCGATTGATGGCGCGCAGTCCTTCTCAACCGGTCCTCAATCCCACGCTTTTTGATAAGCTCGTGGCGGGAAACGACATCGGGGGCATGCGTGGCGGGGAAATAGAGCAGGCAGAGGAACGCCGGGAATCGCTGCGTTTCCTCTCGGTGCCCGCAATTGAACGCTTCAACGAATCTGCACTCAGAGCCACGGTTCGGCGCGAACTCGCATGGTTGCTCAACACGACCAATCTCGAATCGAGCGTGGATCTTGATAACTACCCGCAAGTGCGCACGAGCGTGCTGAACTATGGCGTATCGGATCTTGCCGGAAAATCGCTGAACAGCCGCGCTGTGTTGCGCCGCGCGCGTGAAATTCGTGATGCGGTTCAGGCGTTCGAACCGCGCATCGATCCCGCATCGCTTCACGTCGAACTGTCCGACAAGGTCGAGCGCGAAAACTCGCTGACGTTCGTCATAGAGGCCGATGTGCGCTCGGCCGTGCGGGCCATTCCGATCAAGCTGCGCACCGATGTGGAGGCCGATTCCTCTGCGGTAACGGTGCGGGAATAGCGCGATGGACCCCCGCCTGCTCCGCTTCTACAACGAAGAACTGACCTATTTGCGTGAATCAGCGCGCGAATTCGGCGAAGAGCACGAAACTGTCGCCTCGCGCCTCGGTCTCAAGACGCCGAATGATCCAGACCCTTATGTAGAGCGCCTGCTTGAAGGTGTTGCTTATCTGTCGGCGCGCGTCCAACTCAAGATTTCGGACCAGTATCCAGAGTTTACGCAGCATCTGCTGGCGGCCGTCCAGCCGCACTACCTCGCGCCGGTTCCGTCAATCTGTGTGGCTGGGTTTGAACCAAAGGAGGGCGATCCTTTGCTGGCCGAAGGGTACGCGGTTCCGCGCCAGACTGAACTTATGGCGATGACCGACGAGCAAGGTGCCAGCCCGGTAACCTTCCGCACCGGGCATCAGGTTACGCTTTATCCGCTGCGGATCAGTGAAGTCGAATATCTCGGCTCGCGGACCGCAGTCGCCAGTTTTGCAGCCAGCGCCGGAACGCACGCCGAAGCGGGTTTGCGCCTGCGCTTCGAAGGCGTAGGTGCGATTCCGCTGGAAAAGCTCGGCATCACCGACCTGCCGGTCTATCTTGATGGCTCGGAAACAATCCCCGGTGAACTCTACCGCCAGATCATTGGCGAATGCGTGGCCGTGCTGGCCAAGCCAGCCAAGTCGGCATCCGCCACGCCAGTCAAGCTGCCGTTGCCCGAACAGGCCGGATTTGAAAAGGACGAGGCACTGCTTCCCGCAGAGGAACGCTCGTTCCGAGGCTACCGCCTGCTGACGGAATACTTTGCCTGCCCTGAACGCTTTCTCTTCACGGTGCTCAAAGGCCTCGACAAGGCTTTCGCGGCTGCAGGCGGCGGTGCGGTGGACGTGGTCCTGCTGTTCAACCGCAATGCCCCGGCGCTGGCGGGTGTGTTGTCGCCCTCAAATTTCCGCCTCTTCGCCACGCCTGCGATCAATTTGTTCGAAAAGCAGTTGGGCCGCGTGCAGGTTGATCCGGCAGGCCACGAATTTCAGCTCATGCCAGACCGCACGCGGCCGATTGATTTCGAAGTCTGGCGGATTCTCGATGTGTCGGCACACATGCGCGAGGCGACTGAAGCGCGGCCCGTTGCGCCGCTCTATGCATTGGGCGCTCTGCTGTACGATTGGCGCGATGCACTGTTCTTCGTCCCCCGCCTGAAGCTTCGCCGGTTGTCGACGCGTGAACAGCGCCGGTTGCGCCGCGATGATTATACCGGCACGGAAACCTGGATTTCGCTGACATCGGCGGGCAACCCTGAACGCTTGGGCGATATCAAGGAGCTTGCGGTAAGGGCGCTGGTCACCAACCGTGAACTTCCATCGAAGCTGACCTTCAGGGGCAGCGAACATTTTGTGCCACCGGGTGGCCCGGTCCGTGCGGTCAGCGTGCTGCGCAGCCCAAGCCGTCCGCGCGCGCCGCTGGGGCTTGATGATGCGGCTTGGCGGATCATCGCCCACCTGACGCCCAATTACGCCACGCTTGTCCCCGAAGATGGCAGCGATCCGGCGATGCTGCGCGATCATTTGGCGCTGTACGGCCCGCGCGATAATGCTGCGCTGCGGCGGCAGATCGACGGGATCGTGTCGGTCAATTCCCGTCCGGTCGTGCGGCGCGTACCGGGGCGTGGGGCGATGGCCGTAGCGCGCGGCAGTCGCATCACGCTCACGCTTGATGACGCCTCATTCGAAAATTCACGCCTGTTTCTTTTCTCATCGGTGGTGGAGCGGTTCTTGGCCGATTTCACCTCCGTCAACAGCTTCACCGAAACAATCGTCCGCACCCCGGGCGAAGGAACGATAATGTCATGGCCCCCCCGGATCGGACGCAAACACACGATCTGATCGACTGGTCGGCGGAGATCGCCGAACTGCAGCGTAGCGGGCTGTTTGCCGTGCTGCGTCGGGCAGAGGCGAGGGCGGCAGACAAGCCGCGCATCGGTGCGGCGCGGCGTCCGGATCAATCCATCGTCGATCTTGCGCAGGAGCCATCGCTCGGCTTTGCCCCGCGCACGCTGGCGCAACTGGAATTCCGCCACGGTCGCCCGCGCCTGTATGGCGAATGGCTGGGATTGCTGGGACCAATGGGTCCGATGCCCATACACCTTACCGAATTCGCGGTTTATGAGCGGCGTTACGCCAAGCAGCAGCCGTTTCTCGATTGGCTGAACACCATTTCCGGGCGGATGCTGCAACTTTTCTACCGCGCTTGGGCAGAATCGCAGCCCGCAGCGCAGGCAGATCGTCCGGCGGATGACCGCTTTGCGGAATGGCTCGGCGCGCTGTCCGGTGCGTGCGAAGGGGCAGACGCTGAACCGGGAAGGGGCAACTCGTTCCACGCGCGCGCGCGGCTTCACTACGCAGCGGTCTTTGCCGGGCCGCGCAGCGCCGTGGCGATTGAGGACGCACTCAGTCATTTGCTCCGCCAGCCCGCACAAGTCGTTGAATTTGTGCCGCGCTGGCGGGATCTTGAACGTGAGGATTGCACGCGGCTTGGTCGCAGTTACGCCACGCTGGGGCAGGATACGGTGCTGGGTGGGCGCATCTACAGCGCGTCCGATGCGTTTCGCGTGATCGTGCGCGCGCAAAACCACGCTGATTACCTCTCGCTCATGCCCGGCGGCACCCGCTTTGCCGTGGCCGCCGAAGCCATTGAGGCATTCAAGCCCACGCATCTTGAATGGGATCTCTGCGTCGAACTGGCCGACGAACACGCGCCGCCCGCGCGGCTTGATGGCAAGACCCGGCTTGGCTGGTCGGGCTGGGTGAAACCGCGTGGCTCGGCCATCGCCGCCATCGCGCGACGCCGCCGCAAACTCGGATCGGCCACCGGCTCCGAAGTGGCGGCTGTTCAAACGTTTTCCACCGGCCCGATCCGGGCTGACGCACATCTTCGCAAGACAAGCTTGAGAAAAAGGAAGCCCTCAATATGACCGGGATTACCTTCGAAGCCCTGTTCGGGCGTTTGAATTCGACCGCGCGCAAGGCCGTAGCGGAAACGGCCATCACTTTCTGCAAGCTCCGCGGGAATCCAGAGTTGCAACTGGTTCACTGGATGCACGTTCTGCTGCAAAACCCGCAAAACGACATTGCTGCGATCCGCGCAGCCTTTGGCCTGTCGGAAGAAGTGCTGCAGCGCGACATAGTGGCTGCACTGGATGCCCTGCCGCGCGGGGCCAGCTCAATCTCGGCGATTTCGCCGCAGATCGGCGAAGCGATCCAGGAAGGCTGGGTCTGCGCTTCACTGCGATTTGGAGCCGGTCGGGTGCGTACGGGACACCTGCTGCTTGGCATGTTGGCGGACGACAAGCTGAAGAACGTGCTGTTCGCGATCAGTTCGGAATTCCGCAAGGTTCATGCTGAGCGACTGGGCGACCAGTTCGAGCAAATTTGTGCAGCCAGTAGCGAATCGACCCAAACGGAAGGTGCTGTGGCAGCAGGCGGCGCTGGCGGTGAGGCCGGTCCCGGCCCGGTCGCCGATGGCGAGGCGCTGATCAAGTTTTCGGTCGACCTGACCCAGCAGGCCCGCGACGGCAAGATCGACCGCATCGTTGGGCGTGACAGCGAGATCCGCCAGTGCGTCGACATCCTCCTGCGCCGCCGCCAGAACAACCCGATCCTTGTGGGCGAGGCGGGCGTGGGCAAGACCGCCGTCGTCGAAGGCTTCGCCAAGCGCATTGTCGATGGCGACGTGCCGCCCTCGCTTCAGGGCGTTACACTCCGTAGCCTCGACATAGGCTTGATGCAGGCCGGCGCGAGCATGAAAGGCGAATTCGAAAAGCGCCTGCGCCAGGTTATCGACGAGGTTGAGGCCAGCCCTACCCCCATCGTGCTGTTCATCGACGAAGCGCACACCCTGATCGGTGCAGGCGGACAGGCCGGAACCGGCGATGCCGCCAATCTGCTCAAGCCTGCACTGGCGCGCGGGAACCTGCGGACCATTGCGGCGACTACCTATGCCGAATACCGCCAGTACTTCGAGAAAGATCCGGCGCTGACCCGGCGGTTTCAGACGGTGGACGTGGCCGAGCCTGAGACGGACAAGGCTGTGGCGATGATCCGCTCGGTCGCGCCGATGATGGAAAAGCACCACAACGTCGTCGTGCTGGACGAAGCGGTTGAGGCGGCGGTCAAGCTTTCGCAGCGCTATGTTCCGGCGCGGCAGTTGCCGGACAAGGCGGTCAGCCTGCTCGATACCGCTTGCGCGCGTGTGGCGGTTTCACAGCATTCCACGCCTGCACAAGTCGAGGACCGCAAGCGGCGGCTGGAACTGCTTGAAGTGGAACGCGAAATCGCGCTGCGGGAAGCGGGCGGCCAGTACACCAGCGGCGAACGTCTGCCCAAGCTGGAGGAGGCGATTGCCGAAGCCACCACCGCGCTTGAGGGGGTCAACGCCAAGTGGGAGCGCGAGAAGGATGCTCTGACCGGGGTGGTTGCCGCGCGCGATGCGTTGACTGAAGCGCGCAAGGCGGCGGGCGACGCGCCGGTTGAGGGCGAGGACGCGCTCAAGGACGCGCTCAAAACGGCGCTGGCCACGATGGCCGAGGCACACGGCGATAATCCGATGGTGTTCGGTGTGGTCGATCAGGACGCGATTGCGGCAGTTGTCGGGGACTGGACCGGCATCCCGATGGGACGCATGGTCAAGAACGAAATCGAAAGCGTGCTGACCATTTCTGACCAGCTAAAGAAGCGGGTCATCGGGCAGGACCATGCGATGGATTCCATCGCCAAGCGCATCCAGACCAGCCGCGCCAAGCTCGACAATCCCAACAAGCCGGTGGGCGTATTCATGCTGTGCGGGCCTTCGGGCGTGGGCAAGACCGAGACGGCGATGGTGCTTTCGGAACTGCTGTTCAGTGGCGACGACAGCCTGATCGTTATCAACATGAGCGAGTTTCAGGAAGCGCACACCGTCTCGACGCTCAAGGGTGCGCCCGCAGGCTATGTTGGTTACGGGCAGGGCGGTGTTCTTACCGAGGCGGTTCGCCGTCGTCCCTATTCGGTGGTGTTGCTCGACGAGGTTGAGAAAGCCCACCCCGATGTCCACGAGATGTTTTTCCAGGTGTTCGACAAGGGCTTCATGAACGATGCCGAAGGCCGCTACATCGATTTCAAGAACACGCTGATCCTGCTGACCAGCAACGTCGGCACCGACCTCATCACCACGATGAGCGAGGACGAGGAGATGAAGCCCGAGCCGGAAGCGCTGGCAACCGCGCTGCGCCCCGAACTGCTCAAGGTCTTCCCGCCCGCGCTGCTGGGCCGCCTGATCGTGCTGCCCTATTACCCGCTCAGCCCGACGATGCTGCAAGGCATCGTGCGCATCCAGCTGAACCGCATCGTCAAACGCATCGCCGACAGCCACGGCATCGCGTTCAACTATAGCCAGGAGGTGGTCGAGTTGATCGTCTCGCGCTGTAACGAAGTGGCCAGCGGTGGCCGCCTGATCGACGCGATCCTGACCAACACGATGCTGCCTGACCTGTCGATTGAACTGCTCAACCGGCAGATGAACGGGGAAGAGGTGAAGGCGATTGATGTGACGGTTGAGGGCGACGGGTTCGGGTATCGGTTTGGGTGAACTCGCGGCTCTGGCGAAAATCCATCTGGAAGAAGTAGTGCGGATCAAGGGAAATCCAGATCCGCGCTGCTTCTGTCATGTGAAAGCAGGTGCTTTAGGCATCGTCAAAAAAGCAAATCTCTCTACCCAAATCCGAGCATCAGGCAGGCTCGAAGCGAAAGCCTTTGGCCGATTGCGTTGCCTTGATCTGAAAGGACGAAAGTTTGTTTAGTTCAGGATCGCGATCTGCAAATCCTGTCAGTTGCATCCATGCACGCGCAGAGGCCACTTGTTTGGTTGTATCGACAACAGCTTTGAAGCTGACCTCAATTTGCCGTGCGGCATAGTCTATCAAGACTAGGTATCGGAAATTTTCCCGATAATCGTAGTCAAAATCTTCGATGACATGCAGCATAATTGCCAAGCGTATCAAATCCTTGTTGTCGGTTTCGACCGCAATTTCAGCCAAATAAGCGCTCATCGGCAGGAGCTTTTTCCAAAGCCCCTTGCAGACGTGGGACGCTTCAAGAGCTGTCCGTTGCTCGGAAGTGAGCCGTTCATACTCTGTGACCAACCGAGCGGACAATTCCACCAGCTTTTGAGGGTCCGGGCGAAACCGGACACTCAGCTTTTCTACGTCCTTGATGGCTTCGGAGAACATACTGTCGGCTTCCATGTCGTCTGTCATTGTGGCGGTATCATGTAGTCACCCTGACGGGTGTAACCGGCCGCCTTCAGTTGCTGCAATTCACGCATGAAGACAGTCTTGGGATAGAGGGGGTTGCCAGACCGAAGATTGTTTATGGTCGGGTTGGAGCCAAGATAAAACGGCTTTTTGGCATCAATTCCGCCCTGAACCCATGCATCGTTGACGTTGATGGTCCAATCAGGATCATTCAGTCGGCGCATGCCCAGTTCAGAACCGGCCTTGGTGTCTTCCAGCCGACCGATCACCAACGGTTCCTTGCTGTTGAAGGATTCCGCATAGACCCTCTTCGAAGCCACAGCTTCCTTACTGCCAAGCGCAATGCTTTGACCAGATTTGGTGCTTTGCTTTGGCGGTGTCGGTTGAGGTGAAGGGGCTTTGGATGACGACGGCTGCTGACGGCGAGGAGTCGGTGTCGGGCTGGAGCGTGGAGCATTGGTGTTGGTGACAGAAGTCGTGCCGCGACTTCCTCCCCCACCCTTCCTTGGTACGAACCTTCCAACGATGGCCATGATCAGGTCTGGTCCCATCGCGCCCAGCGCTTCGCCATAGGCTTTTGCGGCGGCTTCCAGTTCTGCCTCGGTCCGGGCGCCTTGTGCCTGAACTGTGGCCAGCACGAACGCGGCAATGCCTTGCACGGCTTTCAACCCGCCATTGGCCCACGCCAGCAGGACCAGCGTGGTGTTGACCGCCGCGCCGGTTAGCGGGTTGGTGTTGGCCAACGCCACCCCGGCGGCAATGGCGATCATGATGGCGATGCTTTCGGGCTGCAGAAATGCATCGACAGCGCTTTTTATGGCATCGCCGCCCGCCTTGACCGCATAGGGCGTGCTACGCTTCAGTGCTTCCCCGATCCGGTCGAGCGATCCCATCTTGCCCACGGGCGTTTCGGCATCCGGGCGGGCAGCAAGTGTGGCAGCGGTTGCTGCCTGCGTGACGACGGCTGCATCCATCGCGCCCAAGCTAATCTGCTGGGAAAGGAACCGGCGCAGGTTTGCGCCCTGCAGCTTGGCCTTGCCATCGGGGTAAAGCCTGCCGGCCTGCCGGTCGATCTGCCGCGCCGTCTCATCGTTGTCGCGCAACTGATTCAGCACTGCGACCGCTTCAGCCGGGCTGAAATAGGGCAGGACTTCCGCTGGCAGCCCGCCTTTGCGCGCAATCAACAGGCGGCGCTGGTTCGTGCCGACGTTGACTGCGCCGCTGGTGATATTGGCAAGATCGGCCGGGCTGAGCGGCATCTTCGGCGTGCGCAGCAGCACGGCTTCGACCGACCTCGCGCCAAGCTCGCGCTGCACCGTGCGCACCAGTTCGATCGGTGTGAAGGATTCCGGAGCGCGCGCAGGGAACACATTCTGCCATTGCGCCCGCAACTGCATGATCGCGGGCTTATCCTGCGCCAGCGTGCGGATGGTGGAATCGCGGCGTTGATCGTCGCTCGCCTTGAGCATGACCGCAGGGAACGTGCCCCTGCGTGCGATCAGCAGAATGCCGCTACTGCGTCTGATCTCGATCAGTTTCAACAGCTGCCCCATCCCTACGGCGAAAGGTCCGATCCCCGCGAACCATCCTTGCCGCGCAATTGTTCGGCTTCATGTGCGCAAATTCACAGCATTTGCATCAAATTCGCACTTGAACACTCATCGGCGGACCGCGCAAGATCAACGCCGCCCCAAGGGTTCCATTTTCGTGCCAGAACAGGATGTGCGCTTGACCACCCCTTATGATCGCGTCGCCTATCCGACCACCATTTTCGCCCAGACCAACCCGGAACGGCTGGCGGTGCTGGCACGGCTCGCCGGGCTTGATCCTGTGCCGCCGGAGGAATCGCGCATTCTGGAGATCGGCGGAGGCAACTGCGTCAACCTGATTGCGATGGCAGCGATGTGGCCCGGCTGCGATGCGCACGGTTTCGATCTGTCGGCCAACGCCATTGCGCGCGGGCAGGAGATTGCTGCCGCCTCGGGCCTTGGCAACGTGACACTGGCGGTGGAGGACATCTGCGAAGCGCACCATCGCTATCCGGCGGGATCGTTCGACTACGTGATTGCCCACGGTGTTTATGCATGGGTGCCGGAACACGTGCGTGCGGCAACCATGCGGCTGGCCGCGCACGTGCTGTCGGACCGGGGGGTAGCGTTCATCAGTTATAATGCCATGCCCGGCGGCCACGTGCGCATGATCATGCGGGAAATGCTGCTTGATGCGATTGGCGAGATCGATGACCCGGAACAGCGGATTGCTGCGGTGCGCGACTTCCTTGAAGATTATGCGCTCCCGCGTGACGGGGATGAACCGCTGGCGCGGACTTTGCGCCTGCAAGCCGCAAACATGCTGCTTCGCCCTGATGCCGTACTGTTCCACGACGAACTTGGCCCGTGCTTCTATCCGCAGCGCCTGCTTGATGTGGCGGCCGAGGCCCATGCCAACGGTCTGGTGTTTTTGACCGACGCCGGGCGAAACCGCCAGATGGATGGCTTTTTGCCCGAAGGTGCCGACCTCCCCGAAGATCCCGAAGCTGCGGTGCTGATGGCCGCATCGCGCGACGATTACGCCTCGCTGCGGTATTTCCGGCAAAGCCTGTTTGTGAAGCAGGAACCCGATCGCGTGGTTGATGCCATGCGGATTGCGGATACGTGGATGTCAACGCGGGTAAGGCGTCAGGCGGACGGGACTTTCCTGCACGGCGAAGACGTGATTTCAATTGCTGACGATGCGCTGGCCGATGCACTGGCGCGCGTTGCCGCGATGTACCCGCATCGCGTGCCGCTCAACACGGTGACCGATGATCCCACGCTGCTGCGCGTGATCTTGCAGCTCTACACCGAATGGTACGTGAACCTGCATCCCGGCCCGGCACCGTTCCCTGCCAAACCGGGCGACAAACCGTGTTCGGGCGCGTTGGTGCGCGGGATGCTCACGTTGGGTGAGACAACGCTTTGCACGCTTGATCACGGCGTGCTCAAGGTTGAGCAGCCCGAGCTGCGCGCGCTGCTGATGGCAGCCGACGGCACCCGCACGCTTGCTGAAATTGCAGCGCTCGCTACGGGTATCCCGCCGGAAGACACGCTTGCCGCGCTCACTGCCAGTTGTGGCAAGGCGCTGATGCAGGGCTGACCCTCCTCAGCGCGCGCTGAGGGCAAGGCCAGGCCCATCGGGCGTGTCTTCCAGCGCGCTGCCGGCCAGAAACCACAGGGCGTGGCGGCCGGGCAGGAAGAAGTATCCGCCGCCGCGCAGCGTGATGTGGCTTTGCAGGTCAGCCAGTTCGAGCGGTGCGTTGCGACCGTGGATGGTGAAGCGCGCCTTGAGCGCGGCGGGCGTGTCACTGTTGTGCATGCCAAAGGGATCAGGCTCTTGCTCAAGCCCGTGGAAGGTCGGTGATCCGATCCACGTTTGCTGCACAAATTCGAACTGCCGTTCAAGATCGGCGTTGAAGCACATGAACAGCGTGCCCATCGCCGACTCGCCCTTTTCGTCAAGATACGGGCGGCCGCGCCGCAGCAGGCGGTGGCGGTTGGTCACGGACAGCTCTGCCGGATCGGTCTGGGCCAAGCTGTCACGCGGGAAGCTGCGCCGGATGTGCGAGCCGAACGGGCAGCGCAGGCCCTGCGCGTCGGAGTCCTTGTAGAGGAACACGTTGCGGCGCACTGCATCTGATCCGCTGCGGAACGATGGCGTGAAAGGATGGTCGATCAGCGCCGAGCCATCACGCCAGCGGCCCAGCATTTTGGCGGCAATCCATTCGCTGGTGCGGTGCGGATTGCCGTCGTGCGGGTTGATGACGTCGTTCTGGCTGCACACGTGTGCGGTTGCCGTGTCGAGCTGTTGGCAGAAGCCCTCGACGTCTTGTTCCAGCTGGCGGATGACCAGGTAACTGCCGTTGCGGCCGAAATCGCGGGCAGCGACGTCGCCTTGCGAAAAGTCCGGAAATTCAAGCGGCTGGCCTTGCGGCGGGGCGGGCAGGAGGCGGCGTTTGAGGCCGGGGGCAAGGTTTGTGCGCTCCACCAGCGGAGAGGGCGGAAAGTAGCCGCGATTGTCGGTATAGCCGAGGATGAATTCGCCCGGTTGCACGCCGTGGACAGGATCAGGCGCGCCGTGCCGCCCCGGGAAACCGGCGACCAGCGGCTGCGACACGCCATCGACAAAGCCGAAAGGTTCGGTTGAAAGCTCGTCGCTGGTATCGGCCTGCGCGTGCGCAAAGGCGCGGGTGGCGGCAGGGGCAGACAGGCTGTCGTCGTTGGCGTTCCAGGCCTCGCGGAATTTGTCGACATCGAAGGAATTGATGCCGGTGCGGATTTTGGTGGTGACCGACAGGCCGTGGCTTTCGGCTTCCGCGATGATCTGTGCGAAGTTTGCCGCCACGCTTTCGTCGCGGGCATAAAGCAGCAGCGCGGCGTGGGTCTGGTCATCGGCCCAGTCGAGCGTGGCGGGATCTGCCAAGGCGCGTTTGCGGCTGAGGTGCGTCATGCCGAGCGCGAAGGCGGCGGGGAAGCCCTGATCGGTGCCATCGCCTTCGAGCGCCAGTTCCTCGTCCAACCCCAGCAGGCGCAGGCCCGACGCGGAAAAGGCGATGTTGCAGACAAGGTTCTCTGGTGGCTTGTCGCCAAAGGCCACGCCATCGCGCGCGATGAGGCTGGCAAGCCATGTCTGGACGTGGGTGTGGGGGTGAGCGCCCTGTGCGGGGCGAGGCGCGCCAAAGTTCAGGCCTACGACCATGCTGTGCGGATGGCGGCGCAGCCCGCCGAACATCAGCGTCTGGATTTCCTCGTATTGCAGCCCATAGGTGGGGCGGGGGATTGATCCGAACAGGTCGAGCCAAGCCTCGGCTTCGGAAGGGCAGTTCTCCAACCGGTCACGGTGGAGAAGGCCGCTGACGATCAGCGCGTGCTTGCGCATGGCAGTGGTCGAAAGATCGGGGTGGGCAGAGAACCAGCAGGGCGTGGGCTGCATCGACCCGCGCGCAAAACGCTTCATCCTGTCACCATCGGCCGCGCCGCCGAAGAACAGCAGGCGGGTGGACGGAAAGCCCTCGGAACTGCTCCACGCGGCAGTGACGCCTTCCGAAGCCTTGGTGATGAAATCTTCAAGGTAGCTTTCCCAGCTGCCGTCGTAGTTGGAAAGGAACACCAGTTGCCGCGTGCCCGGCAGCACCACCCAGCGCGCCGCGTGGATCGTGCCGATGGTGGCGAGGAAGCCGCGCCGCATCACGCCGATCCGCGCCATCGTTGCCACTGCAATGAAGGCCAGCGGCAGCGACAGCTTGCGGATCATCGCAGGGCGCAGGCGAGTGATGCTGACCATGTGGTTCTGCACCACGCCCGGCGCGTTTTCCTTGGCCATCATCGCGCCTAGGGCTGCGGCTGCGGGCGTCCGGTCTATCGGGGTGTTGGCTTTCTCGTCACGACGGAGCAGCAGCGCGATCACCGCCAAGATCGCGGACGTGAATAGCACCATCGGGACAACGGCCCCGACCAGTGCCGAGACAGCGCTTTCTCCCACCAGCAAAAGGATGCCGAAGGACAGCAGATAGGGCAGCACCAGCAGCGGCAACCACAGCGCACGCGCACCCCACAGCGCGCGGCCAAGCCAGCCAAGCGTCCAGCGCGTCCGCGCGAATTCAAGCCAAGGCGCGTCGCTGGTGTCGCAAAAGGCGAGGGCGGGCGGTTGCTTGTCGGGCAAGGCCGCAAGCTCGGCCCGCAAGCCATCGGCCACCGCTTTCAGCAGCGTCTGTGGGCCTTGCATTGATGAGCGTTCGCGCGCGTGGCCAATGATTTCACGCGCCCTTTCCACGATGTGGCGGTTCTGGTCGATGGCCTTGACGCCCAGCCCCGGAAGCCCGTTGAACGGCAGGCCCAGCAGCTTGCCCGGCCAGCGCAGCGGCGATTGGCTGATGCCGTGGCTATGCTTCTTGAGCAGCGGCAGCACGGCGGCTTCCTTGTCGATCCCGCTGGTCAGCCGCAGCACCGGCAGCAATGCCGAGCCAGCATGGTGTGCGATCAGTTCAATCGCGGCATCGGGATCGCCGTCGACCGTTGCTTCGATCAGCAGATGTGCAGGGCTGCCCGGCTGTTCGGGCGCAACCGCGTGGATGCTGGCGAAGTGGACGACCCCGGTTGCCAGCAGCGCCGCTTTTATCTGCGCGCCCGCCGGGTTGCCCAGCTCGGCGATTTCGCGCTCCACATCGCGCGTGTCACACCATTCGGACTTGTCACCGAAGGGGATGGCGATGGTGATGAAGTCCTGCGAAAGGCTCACGCTTCCGGTCCTTTGGCTGTGGGGTTGTTCGCTATGGGCGGCAGGCAACAAACGGCAAGTCGTCGGGGAGGCCGGCAAACACGGCAATCGTGGTGTCTTGCGCGGGAGCGATCCGGCCCTGCGTGGCGGCGATCGCCTCGCGCATGATTGTCCAGGCGATGCCCCGGCCATAGCAGACATGCGGCCCCTGCAGCGGGCCGGAGGTAATATAGGGCCGCGCCGGATCGGGCTTGAAGCGACCGGGTTCGGCAAAGGCCGCAGGATCACGCGATGCGGGGTCCATCAACACGACAACGCGGTCCCCCGCCTTGAGATCGACGCCGCGCCACTGGCAGTCGTTGCGCACCGTTCGAGTCAGGCGGCTGCTCACGGCAAGGCGGAGCATCTCGTTCACAGTCGCGTCGTGGTCTTTCAGGGTGACGCGGCGGTCGGCCATCCGCGCGACAAGATCGTCCCACGTGATTCCCGCTGCGACCCCGGCAGGTGAGGAGGTGAACGCGGCGATTTCCGACAGCGATTTGCCGACGATCAGCACCAATGCGCCGATCAGTTCGAACAATACGCTGCGTGCCTGCAAATCATAATCGGCAACGCCCGCAAATTGCGGCCTGACCGCCACCAGCGCGCTTAGCAGGCTGTGTTCGGGGGCGGATTGCGGTGCTGCCAGCGCCTGGTCAATCGCTTCCAATGCGGGCGTGGCAGTGCGTCGGGTGAGCGCCTGCAGCGCGGACGGGCTGTTCACCACCGTTCCGAAAACGTGGCCGAACAGGGGCTGCAACATGACCAGCATGGCCACTGAATCACCCAGCTCATCCTTGAGGCGAAGCGATTGGCCGGGACGCAGGGTGTTGCGCCACATCACGATCATCCGCACCAGACCGGGCACCGTTTCCGGCGCTGGCACCCCGATGAACCGCCGCGCCATGCGATAGGCGATCAGAAAGGCATATTCGCGCGCAAAGTTCACCGGCTCGCCGGTGCTTGCCCGCCGCTGCAGCACGTCGAGGATGGCATCTGCTTCCTCGCGCGCCATCGCGCCGATCCAGTCACGAAATCCGATGGCCATGTTGGGCGGCTCACCCGCTGCTGGCGCATTGCGCTGTGCATCGAGCCAGTTTTGGGCAGCGTGAAGCTGATGCAACCGGACCTGACGCGCCGCATCGTCCTCTCCCACCAGATAGCGCGTTCCGGGTAAGACCTGTTCCAGCAGTTCGTCATAGTGGCGCAGCGAAAACACCGGCTCTTCGCACAACACCCCTGATACTGCATCGTGACGCGCAGCGACGAAAACGCGCACGTCGGAATCATCGTCCTCCATCGCGGCAAAGCGTTCAAGCGGGGGTGCTGCGGGATCGAGCAGGCGCTGGCCGAGGGCTGCGAGTTCGGTCTCGACGCTCATTGCGTCAGGGCTTCCAACCGGCGTTGCAGAACGGCCAGACCCAGTTCGTCGACACGTGAAGAAAGCGTCTGTGCATCCACGTCATCGGCGGAGATGCCCGCAACCCGGCCCAGCGCGCTCACCTCGGCACAGAGCACGCGGGCGTGAAGTTCGTGAACCACGTCTTCGCAACTGCGCGCATGATCCAGCGCCAGTGCGGCAAGACTGCCCGCTTCCACAGCGTCACCCTGCGCCAGCGCCAGCCGCGCACGCGCCTCGTGCAGATAGTACGTTGCCGATGTGCGGACTTTGCGGAAATTGCCCCGTTCAACTGACTGTGAAAGGATGCGCGCGGCCTCGTCCAGCAGCCCAAGTTCGATCAGGCATAATGCCAGCCAACTGGCGCAGGCCGGTTCGAAGCCGAGGAAATTGTGGTGCAGGCAATCGGCATAGGCACGGCGCAGCATGGGCAGCGCCCGTTCGCACTTCCCACCGCGATAGTGCAGGTAACCGTGCGCAAGCTCTGCCAGCATGCGCGAATAGGCATGGCCATAGCGCCGCGATAGATTGAGCGCCTCGGCCACCCAGACGCGGGCTTTGGCGGTTTGGCCAAGATCGACCAGATACCAAGCGCCGAAGGCGCGGGCCAGAACGTGCGGAATGACCACCACGGCTCCGAATGTTTCGCCGCGCAACCCATCCGCCAGACGATTCCCCAGCCGGTCGATCCGTGTGACCGCCTCGGCCGGACGCCCCAGCGAGAAGGCAAGATAGGCCGCCACCAGATCGGCATATGTGCGGCGGGGCAGGCTTTCGTGCACGTCCAGATCGCTTTCGGCCTGCGCCAGCCAAGCGCTGCCGCGCGTCGGTGCGCCGTCGATCCAATCGAGCAAGGCCATGTTGATCCGGGCCACGGTGCGCATGCTTGGTCCCAGATCAACGCGCGCTTCGGCCACGGCCTGAATATCGTCACGCAGCACCTGTTCGAGCGACAGTTGTTGCAGGGTATCGGCCGCCAGCAAGGCAAATCGGGCGCGTTCGAATGCGGCCTGTGCGGCAGGCAGGTTCGCGGCCACAGCGCACGCGCGTTCGTGCAACTGGCGCACGGAATCGATTGCGGCCAGCGAAAGCGCCTGGACGCAGGCCTGCCACAGATGGCCCATCGCCTCGGGGTATAGTCCCGCCTTTTCAGCGTGAGTGGCAAGTTCGGCGTGGCTCGCCACTTCTTCGCCTGCGCTGCCACGCGTTGCTGCCTCGGCCTTTGCCTCCTTGAGCATTTCGAGTGCGCTGGCATGCATGGCGGTGCGCCGCCGCCGTGCCATTGCGCGATAGGCCGCTTCCTGCACCAGCTGGTGGGTAAAGCGGGCCTGACCAGTGCCGGAAAATTCGATCACGCGAGCATCGATCAGGCGCGCGATCGCGGTTGTAGGATTGCGGCACACCAGCACGGCACCGCGCTGCAGCCGGTTCAGCGGAAAGACGGGGCCAAGTGCCGCACAGAACTGGCAAAGCTTGCCCGCATCGGCATCGAGCGTTGCCAAGCGCGCCGCCAGCAGGGAATCGAGCCGTGCCGGAAGCGGGGCCGCGTTCATCAGATCGGTGCCGTCAGCCGTGTTTGCGCCAGATTCACTTTGCAGCATCACTGCGAATTCCTGCAGCGCCAACGGCAAGCCTGCGGCCCGTTCGATCACGTGGTCGATCACGCTGTCTTCGATCGGGCTGACGCGGTTGATCAGTGATACCAGCGTGCGCGCTGCGCCCGGTGACAGGGAGCCCAGCCGCAGCAACGTGGAACACATGCCTTCGATGCGCGGCGCAGCTTCCGGACGGCCCGCCACGATCATGGCGATCCGTCCGCCCCGGCCAATCGCGGCGAGCACCGTCAGCGTCTCACTATCAAGATAGTGCGCATCATCGACCAGCAGCACCAGTTGCATGTGCGCGGCGGCCAGTTCCACGATCCGCACCATCGTGCCGGTGGCGATGCGGCTACGGTCACCGGGAGGCAGGTGCGCCAGCCAGCCAGCTTCGTTTGCGGTCAACCCTTCAAGGCAGGCCGTTTCGTTGGCCGAAAGCTGCGCCACGGCTGCCGGATCGGGCGTGAACGGGCGCAACAGGTCGATCAGATGGCGCAACGTGCCGCCAAGGCATCCGAAAGGCACCGCTGCCAGCAGGGCATTGCCGCGTACGGCGGCGAAAGTTGTGCCAAAGCCTGCGGCAAGACGCGACGCTTCGAGCAGCAAACGACTCTTGCCCATGCCCGCCTCGCCGATGATGGCGAGCGATCCGTGATGCCCGCTGGCAAGGCCACCCACAACCTGGCGCACCTGCTCCAGTTCTGCATCGCGACCAATCACCGGGTACGTGGCGTTGCCTTTCACCGTCACCCGGTCGCTACCCAGGAAATCGATAGACAGCAGTTCGAACACTGCCTCGCCGCGACCATCGGGGCTTTCGCTGCCGCCGCTTTCGACGCTACCGGCCGGACGCAATTCGCTGGGTTCGGCGATCAGCGAGGCGACGGTGGCAGAAATGGCAACACTGCCGGGCGGTGCCATCTTCTCGATCTGTCCGGCAACGTGCGCGGAATGGCCGACCACATCGAGGATCGAGCCGAAATCATTGTCCTGCCGCCGCAGCAGGATTGGCCCTGCATGTAGCCCCACCCGCACTTGCGGGGCGGGCAGAAAGCCGAGCGCGCCGCTCTTCATCTTGTCGCCGATGCGCAGTGCCGCCAGCGCGCCGCGCAGCGCGTGATCTTCAGCAGCAGGTTGCACGCCGAACACCGCCATTACCCCGTCGCCCTGAATGCGCACCACCAGCCCGCCGAATTCGTGGATCGCCTGCTGGATAAGCGCGAGGGAACTGTCGAGCAGATCCCGCCCATCTTCGGGATCAAGCGCACGCAGCAGGCGGGTGGACCCGACGACGTCTGCAAACAGGATTGTGGCAAATCGGATGGAGTCGATATCGCCCGATAGGCTTTCAGCCAGGGCGATCGGCGCAGGCGAGCTTGCGGCTGCGCCTTCCGCTGTATTCCCTGCGATTTCAACTCCTGCACCACGCACGATTTGCTTTTGCGCCCCCATACCGGGTGCGGCGAATCCTGCGGCGTGCCCCCCGGCAACTCCACGTATTCAGGTTGCAGCCATAATCGCAACGAAAATTCTTGACGATTCGGGCCGCTGGGCTGTGCTTCATCACGAGACCGGCTGCCAAACATCGTCAGATCAGGCCAATTATGTCGTGCGCGTGGGCCATCCCTGTCCTTTCGGACATATTTTGCAGCCGCGCGCGCGTGAACCCGTCACGACTTAGCGCCAGCGGCCTTCCGTCCAGATGAAAGCCCTGCAACGCCTGTCCATTGCGCGATACGCGGATAGCCCAGCCCCAGCGGCGGCGGCGCGAAGCCATAGCCATGAACGCATCACACTGCACCATTATACAAGGTGCCCGCACGTCGTCACGCGGGGACAGCAGGCGCGCCACATCTGCGCAATCAAGGCTGAAACGGGCAACATCGCACGCATCCTCGCGCGGGACGGCCGTTGCGCCCACGGGCGTCACGATCGATACCGACGGGCGCAGGACTGCCTCGCCCAAGCGCTTGAATTCAATATCGATCGGACCGGGTCCGGCTTTCCAGATGAGGTAACGGTGCATGGCCTCGGCGGTCAGAGGCGCGGCTGGTGGGCCGCGCGGGGCATGGCAAGGCTTGCTATTGTGCCTGCCTTTCCAGCGCACCGCCGTTGTCCAGCGCACCTGCCACTTGTGATTCTTGGCACATTCGATAAGCCGCTAACGAGAGATGCTACGGAAACGGACCTGAACTGTGCCAATATCGTATCTTACGGTTCCGGATGCGGTGCGCGATGTGCTGGCGCGCAATGGCCGCCAGTTGCGCGTGCGCAAGGGGCACGTCCTGCTGGCGGTTGGCCTGCCTGCGAACGACGTCTACCTTGTGATCGAGGGCAGCGTCAGCGTCTCGCTCGTTTCGGCGCAGGGGCGCGAAACGGTGCTGCGGCTGATCGAACAAGGCGAGATGTTTGGTGAACTGGCGGCGATTGATGGGCAGCCCCGGTCGGCTGATGTGGTGGCGGTGGAGAACAGCACGCTGCTGGTCACCCCCGGCGCCACTTTTGTTGGCCTGATCGAGAGCGAGCCGGTGCTTTCGCTGTGGCTGGCGCGCTATCTGGCGCATCAGGTGCGCTACCTCACCAACCGCATCTACGAACTTTCGACGATGGGCGTCGGCCCGCGCCTGCAGGCCGAACTGCTGCGCCTTGCCGGAAATCCTGCGCCCGATGGGTCAGCCTGCATCACCCGCATCCCCACGCAGGCCGAACTCGCCGCCCGCATCGGCACCAACCGCGAGACGGTGACCCGTGAATTCGCGCTGCTGGTGCGCGAAGGCCTGCTCACGCGTGAAGGGCGGCGCATCGTCGTGCCTTCGGTCACGCGGCTGGCGGACCGGCTGCATCGGTATTCGCAAACCGCCTGAGCTTTTTAAGCGATTGCCAGAGCCGCAGGTTGCCGGATACGTTCGCGCCCGATGCTCGAAGAACTCAAGAACCCCCGCCAGCCCGCCACGCGCGCGCGCCGTCCTGCAAGCCGCTTTGGCTGGCTGCTCGCCCGCCTCGTCGCCGCGTTCCTGTTCATCTCAGTGGCGCAGGTGGTGATCTACAAGGTCGTGCCGGTTCCCACCACGCTGACCATGCTGATGGACGAACACCCGGTGACCAAGGACTGGACCCCGCTGGACGACATCGACCGCGACATGGTGGACGCGGTGATCTCGGGCGAGGACGGGAAGTTCTGCCTGCACAACGGCTTTGATCAGGCCGCGATGATGCAGGCGTTCAAGCGCAACCAGAAGGGCGGGCGCATCCGTGGCGGCTCCACGATCAGCCAGCAGACCGCCAAGAACGTGTTCCTTTGGCAGGGCGGCGGATACCTGCGCAAAGGGCTTGAGGCCTGGTACACCGTCCTGATCGAAACGATCTGGGGCAAGCGCCGGATCATGGAAGTCTACCTGAATGTCGCCGAAACCGGCATCGGCACCTATGGCGTTGAGGCCGGCGCCCAGCGCTATTACGGCAAGAGCGCCCGCAAGCTGAGCGCGGTCGAAGCGGCCCGCATCGCCGCCGTGCTCCCCCTGCCCAAGGAGCGCGAAGTCAACGGCGCAGGCGGCTTCACTCGCCGCCACGGCAACTCCATCGCCCGGCGCGTGGCAGTGGTGAAGAACGAAGCGCTGGACGCCTGCGTTTACCGCTGAGTTTTCTGCCCGCACGGCACCCACAAAAAAGCGCGGGAGAGTTTCCCCTCCCGCGCTGATTTGTAGCTAGCTTTCAGGCCGCGATCAGAACTTGACCTTGGCGCCGATGCGGATGCCGTAGAGCGACTGGCGCGTCTGCAGCACTTCGTTCGGAGCCTGCACGGTGCCATACTGGTACTTGGTGCAGTTGGGACCAGAAGTGGTGGCGCAGGTCACGCGAACCACAGCAGCGTTGTATGCGAATTCGACCTGCGAAAGCGCACCCCAGTCCTTGTCGATCATGTTGAGGACGTTTTCGATGTCCGCAAACAGTTCGATCTTGCCAGCCGAGATCATCGGAACAGGGATTTCCTGACCGAAGTGCAGATCGACCTTGAAGAAGCTTGGCGAGGTCTGCGAGTTCTTCGGAACGACCTTGCCGCGATACTTCTCCAGCCCGAGCTGGCCAACGAGCGTTTCGAAGGTCGCAGCGCTGGCGGCGTTGTCGAACTGGACGAGCGGATCGCTGGGACCAGTTGGTACATAGAGCAGCACGTTGCCGAGGTTGCCCACGGTGCCGTAAACCGCACCACGACCGTTGGTGTTGTCGAGCATGGTCAGGCTGTACGGACGGCCCGAGCGCAGTTCGCCAAACAGCGAGAACGTGGTCTTGGCATCGCCAAAGAACGCATGGCTGTAGTCTACGCCGAACTTCCACTGGTTGCGGAATTCATAGATCGAACGACCGTATGCAGGCAGGTTTGGATCGAAGAAGGCGTTGTTGCCATAGTTCGAACCCGAGGTTGACGACGTGGAAGAAGAGCGGTCCTTAACGTCTGCGCGGGTGTAGCTTGCCGACATCCCAAGGCCGAAGTCCCAGCTCTTTTCCACCCGGAAGGTGCCGAACAGGCTGCGGCCATCGCTGGTGTTGGTCAGCTGAAGATCGCGGTTGGTGGTGGCGATGCCACCGATCGGACCGTAGCGGGTGCGACCATCGGGAAGCGTCCCAATCGCCACCGAGCGCAAATCGCGCCAGAGGTAGCCCTGTAGCGTGTTGTCATACAGGAACTGGGCGCCGAACATCCAGTTGTCGCCCAGCGGGCCAAGATCGGCCTTGTAGTCTGCCTGGAAGGTTGCCTTCAGCTTCTGGGCAATCTTCAGGTTCGGGTCGATGTTGTCGGTAGGAGCAGCAGCAAGGCTGGCGGTGTTGCGCGCCAGGAAGTCCTGAACAGTGGTCGGGATCGCACCAGTGGTCAGCCCATTAAGCGCACCGCATGTGCCCGAAGCGGCGCAGTTGGCGCGGGTGATGTCAACCGCGTTGGTCAGCTGGCCAGTGTTCGAAAACACGTTCGAAAGGTAAACGTCGGGCGTTCCGCCAGCAAACACGCCAGCGCCAGCGCGGAAGACGAGACGGTCGGTAGCTTCCCAGTTCGCGGCAAAGCGCGGCTGGAACGCACCGCGACCCTTGAACGTTTCACGGTTCGAGAAGCCGTAACGCGAAACGAAGTTTGCGTTGAGCGGCGGCAGGACGTTGTTGTCAAACAGGTCGTAGCGCAGACCCAGCATCACGTCGAACGTAGGCGTGATCTGCCAGTCAACCTGCGTGCCGAACGTCCAGTTGGTGGTGTTGAACCGGGCGGCGGCATCGTTTGGATCGTTGGACGGCACGGCATTGCCGTAACGCAGTCGGGCAGCGTTGCCTGCCGTGAAATCGGCCAGCGAGTCAAAGTAGAAGTCGCCCAGTGAACGCTGAAGGAACAGGTTGTAGACGTTAACGCGGGTGTAGCCTGCGTTCAGGCGCAGGGTAAGGTCACCGGTATCGTAACGGCCGCTCACGTCGAACGAGAGGTTCTCGGTGTTGAGTGCGTTCGAATGGCGCGAAACGTCTGGACCGAAGAACAGGCGTGTGCCGTCGCAACCGGTGGCCGAACCACGTGCCGTTGCATCGGTGCAGACTTCCATCTGCGGGAAAGCATTGCCACCGAACGGCGTCTGCGCACGGTTGTAGTCACGATAAGACCCACGCACCGTGGTTGAGAAGCTGTCCGACCACGTCGAGTTGATTTCCAGCGTGCCCGAATTCACTTCTTCGCGCAGTTCGTATCCGTTGGACAGGAAGCCGAGCGCGAAAGGTGCGGTCAGGAAGGTGTTCTGCTGGAACTGGTTGGTGCCAACGTTGCGGATGTAGGTCAGCGCGGCGCGGTGATCATCGCTGATGTTCCAGTCCAGCTTGCCGACGATCTTCTCGTCTTCTTCCTGCGTGGTGGAGATCAGGCCCTGCGTGTCATAGCCGAAGCGGCTCTGCGCGATGGATGAAACCTGATCGATCACCGTCTGGGTCAGGCCCGGAACCTGGTTGGCAAAGCCGTCGCCAAAGCCGGCTTCTAGCGGACGGCCTTCCTTGGTGCGCTCATAAGCAAGCATGAAAAACAGCTTGTCCTTCACCAGCGGGCCAGAGAGCCAACCGCCGAACTGCTTCGAATCAAAGTCGAGGTTGACGATGCGGTCCTTGGACTTGCTGCCGGTCAGGCTGTCGTCGGTGTAGGAATAGAACCCGCCGCCGTGGAAATTGTTACCACCCGACTTGAGCACGACGTTGATCGCGCCGCCCTGAAGATCGCCTTCAGCGATGTCATATGGGGCGACCTTGACGGTGAACTGTTCAATTGCGTCAAACGGAACCGGGCCGCGACCGGTGGGCAGGCCGCCGTTGTTCAGGCCGAAGTCGTCCGACATCTGCATGCCGTCGACCGAGAAGCGGTTGAAGCGGCCGTTGTTGCCAGCGATTTCAATGGTGCGGCTGTTGGTCAGGTCCATCGTTACCAGCGGATCGCGACGGGCAAGGTCGCGGACGTCGCGGTTGATCGATGCTGACGATGCAATCTTTGCCGCGTTGAGCGACGTGGTCGGCCCATCCGAGAGCGCGGCAATCGAGGTGATCGACGAAGCGGTCACGACGATCTGCTGCGCAGCCTGCATCATGATCGGCAAACGTGCAGGCGTGCCAGCCTGCAAGAACAGGTCGTTAACGGTCGCCGCTTCAAAGCCTTCCGCTTCTACGGTGACGGCGAACGGTCCACCGACGCGCAGGCCGTTGGACGAGAAGTTGCCACCGGCGTCGGTGGTGGTCGATGCTGTGGTGCCCGACGGTGTGTGAACGATCGTAACCGTCGCTCCACCAACCGGCTGGCCATCGGCCATTACGGTACCGCGCACAGCCGATGCGGTTTCCTGCGCGTAGGCTGGCGTTGCGATGGCCGCTGCCATCGTCAGGCTGGCGGCGCTTGCGGCCAGGAGGAATCTGAGTTGCATGGTTCTGTTGACCCCGTTGCTGCACCAAACTGGCGCGATTGTGGCGCGGGCGTGATCCGCGCCGTTGACCTGCGTCGAAAAAAGGAATCACCCTTTACCGACGCGATGCCAACGGCCCTTAGCCGCGCTTCCGGAAGCCCCAAAACCGGTCTCATGTGACACCAGAATGACGATGTTGCGACGGGGTGACATCAAAGGTTGCGCCAGGGACAGGTAATTGCCCTGCGCCGTTAAATGGCCTTCTAAAATTACAAGATAGACACGTAATGTATAACAAAGTGGCAGGAGTTGCATTTTCGCAACGGCGAGCAAAAATTGCTGCAAACGCGAAGGTTTCCCCACCCTTTTTGCGTTGAGCGTCCTGGTTCAGACCGGGGAGGGTGCTTCGGGGGTGATTTCCGCCGAAACGAACCAATGTGCTTCACCTTCGATCCCGAGCGCGGTCAACCGGCCAGAGGCATAGGCGCCGGTATCGATGCCGATGCGGTTGGGCTGGATGTCCGGCGCGTCGGTGATCGTATGGCCATGCACCACCAGATGTCCGTGCCATTCGGCATGATCGAGGAATTCCCGGCGGATCCAGCGCAAATCCGACGTCGTCTGGTCGCCTATCGGCACACCGGGACGGATCCCGGCGTGAACGAACAGGTAATCGCCGATCACGATGTGATCTTCCATCGCATGGAAGAACGCGATGTGTTCGCCCGGCACCAGCGCGGCCATACGCTCGCGCAAATCGGGCAGGGTCGAGCGGCTGTATTCCGCAGGGTCCAAGCCATAGCTGAACAGCGTTTCCTTGCCTCCGTGGCGCAGGAAATGGCGCAGCGCCTCATCATTTTCCATGCTGACCAGCAGCATTTCCTCATGATTGCCCGCCAGCACGCGCACGTTGTCGGACTGGGCGAGTTCAATCGCGCGGTCGACCATTGCGCGGCTGTCCGGCCCCCGGTCGATCAGGTCGCCCAGCAGGATCAGCGTGGTATCGGCAGGTCCGCGCGCTGTGTCATCGGCTTGGATGCGTTGCAGCAATTGTTCAAACAGGTCGAGCCGCCCGTGAATGTCGCCCACGGCATAGACGCGCTGCCCCTGCGGCACACGCGCAACCGGCACGGCAAGGGCCACAGGCCCCTCACCGGAACTGGAAAACAACGAACGCAACTTGTTTAACATGGACCCTCGTTATCGCGCGATATGGCGGCATGATGTGCGCGTTGCAACATCAACCGCCTTATCGTGCATGTCAGGATCAACCCTCAACGCAGGTAAAAGTCGATGGTCGTGACCACGCGGACCTTCTTGTAGGGGCTGTCAGACACACCCCAGCCGCCGCCATCGCCATCGCGCGCAGTGATCTCGAAATAGCCCTGGCTGGCGGTCTTGATCCCGTCCACCGATGCCCCGCTATCGCGCGCGAACTGTTCTGCGGCTGAACGCGCGTCCTTGGTGGCGGCGGCCACCATCTCGGGCTTGATCGTGTTGAGCTTGGTGAAAGTGTAGGCCATGCCCGACCCTTCCTCCAGCATCACGCCGCGCCGGACGAGGTCAAACTGCCGCTTCACCGCCTTTTGCGCGCGGTCCACATCTGTGGTGCGCAGCGTCATGCGCTGGCGCACGGTAAAGCTGACCACGCCGTTGTTGTTGAAGCTCTGCACGTTCACGCCGGTGGGCTGCAGCGCCTCTGCCGGAAAGCCCAGTTCCCCAAAGAAGGCGCGGATCGACTGGCTGTCGCGGTCAACGCTGGCCTGCGCGCTCGCCATATCGGGGGCGGTGGCGGAGTAGGCGAGAGTCCACGTGGCAAGGTCGGCGGTCACTTCGCGCTCGGCAAGGCCGCGCACGGTTACCGAACGATCGGCCACCTTGGCACGGCGGAACCCGTCACCGATGAACCAGCCGCCAATCACCAGCCCGGCAGACAGGACCAGCACCGGGAGCAGGCCTTTTCCGCCCTGCGGAATAAAGCGCATCACACCGCCTTGGGTCTGGCCATCATTGTCCCTATCTTCGCCCTGCATCGTGATCTCCCTTGCGACGCCGCCATTCCGGTGCCGCGCCGAGTTGTGCAATTCTATCGATGAACCGATTTTGAACGGAAAGGTTCCTGCCGTGACCAAGTTCCTCCATACCATGATCCGGGTGACCGACCCGGATGCAACCATCGCCTTTTTCGAACTGGTGGGCCTGAAAGAGGTGCGCCGCTTCTCCAGCGATCAGGGCCGTTTCACGCTGATCTTCCTCGCTGCGCCGGGCGAGGAGGGCGTGGCCGAGGTTGAACTGACCTACAACTGGCCGCCCGAAGACGGTTCGCCCGCCGAAGTCTATGCCGGCGGACACAATTTCGGCCATCTCGCCTATCGCGTCGACAATATCTACGAGACCTGCCAGCGGTTTGTGGACGCAGGGCATATCGTCCACCGCCCCCCGCGCGATGGCCACATGGCTTTCGTCAAATCGCCCGACGGCATTTCGGTGGAATTGCTGCAGGATGGCCAATTGCCCCCGCAGGAGCCGTGGGTGAGCATGGCCAACACCGGTAGCTGGTAAAGGCCAGCTTCGCACCGTTACGCAGGCGGCGTCCGGAGCG
This sequence comes from Novosphingobium sp., assembly GCF_030696665.1. GTDB lineage: Bacteria > Pseudomonadota > Alphaproteobacteria > Sphingomonadales > Sphingomonadaceae > Novosphingobium. The sequence continues at coordinate 103,443 of NZ_JAUYRV010000039.1, read as the reverse complement.
ATCCGGGCGCCGTTTTCGTGTGCGGGCCTGATACCGCGCGCCAAAAAGGGTGTTGCGGCTGCACAAAAGGGCGTTGACTCCATGTTGCCCTGCAGCATTATCAATCCCGGACGAGCGTCATGGAATGGCCAATAGGCGGCGCGCGTTGAAGGGGTATTGGTGAAGTCCTGATGTCTGCCGCGCCAGTGCGGCGGGGCTGGAGACGCTTCTGTCTTCCGGCGACGGGGAAGCTTTGCCCTTTTGAGCCGGACTGCTGAGCGCGGCGTCCGGACTTGCTGCGATGCAGCATGCATCACGCGCCAAGGCCTGTGGGGGGATGGTTCTGGGGAAGGGCGGGAACGCCACGCGTCTTACAAGGGGGTTGAAGCAATGAGAAAACAAATCCGCATCCGGTCGCGCGCCATGAGGATTCTGGGTGCCACTACCATCCTTTCCACGATGGCCCTGCCGATGGCCGCCCGCGCTGCGGATGAGCCGCAGGAAGCAATGGTTCCCGCTGCAGAGCCGCAGGCAAGTGATCCCGAAGGCGGGCTTGGCGAAATCGTCGTCACCGCCACGCGCACGGCCACGTCGATCCAGCGCGTGCCGATCTCGATGCAGGCTTTGAGCGCGGACGTGCTCGGCCAGCGTCAGGTCAAGGGCCTGACCGACTTTGCCGCGCTGCTCCCTTCCGTCACCTTCGCAGGCATCGGGCCGGGCCGCAACACGCCCTACTTCCGAGGCATCGTGCCCGCAGGCGGCGCGCGTGAATCGGTCGGTTACTACATCGACGACATTCCGATCACCGGCACCGGCCTGCCCGACATTCAGGCCTATGATCTTGAGCGTATCGAGGCGCTGTCCGGCCCGCAGGGCACGCTTTACGGCGCAGGTTCGCTGGCAGGCACGATCCGCTTCATCACGCAAAAGCCCAAGCTCGACAAGTTCGAGTTCGGCTATGACGCCGAAGTAAACAAGTACGGCAAGGGCGATTTCGGCGGCCAGTACCAGAGCTTCATCAACGTGCCGATCAGCGATACGCTCGCCGTGCGCGCGATGGGCTTCTACCGCAAGGATGGTGGCTACATCGACAACACGCCGAACAATGGTTTGCTGAACACCGGCGCGCCAGCGGTGCTGACGCTGGGTGATGAAAACCCCGATACCAACTTCGCGCTTGATAACTCCGACATCGCGCAGGACGATTACAACACGATCGAAGGCTATGGCGGCCGCCTGCAATTGCTGTGGCAGCCAATCGATGGATGGGACATCATGCCCCAGATCACCGCGCAGCAGCAGATCGCAAATGGCTATTTCGGTTACGATCCGCGCGTCGGGGATCTTGAGGTCCACGATTACGACGTGACCCAGCAGAACGACAAGTTCTATCAGGCCTCGCTTAGCATCCACGGCCATATCGGCGATTTCGACGTCGTCTCAGCCACCGGATATTACCAGCGCCAGATCAAGCTGCTGAACGACTACACCTACTACACCGTGACCTATGACGCATTCGGCGCAGGCTATGAAAGCTACCTGCAGTTCTTCGACAAGAACGGCTGCACCGGTGCGGGCGCCACACTGAAATGCAACAGCCTGATCAACCCGACGCAGTACTATCGCGGCCTGCGCAACGAGAAAAAGTTCACGCAGGAACTGCGCATTTCCACGCCGAAGGAATGGCCGTTCGACGTTACACTGGGCGGCTTCTACCACTACCAGAAGAACGAGGTGAACAACGATTACGCCATCCACGGTCTTGACCAGATTGTCGGCTATACCGAGGCCGGTGGCGGCGACACCAACTTCCCGGCGGGCTTCGGCGTTCCGGTGGAGAACGGCGGCACGATGATCCTCGGCTCGCCCGCCGTAAAGCGCGACGCCTTCTACATGACGGAGCAAGACAACTTCTGGAAGGACTACGCGGTCTTTGCCGAAGGGCACTACAACATCACGCCCGAACTGAAGCTGACCGGTGGCATCCGCTATTTCTGGACCAACTACAAGGTGCTCGGCTTTGCAGGTGTCGCAGCCTCCGCACAGAACACCATCACCTCGCTCAACGTGCCGACCGGAACGTACGGTTGTCCGATCCCGCTTCCAGCCGAGCGCCTGCAGTGCATCAACACCAACTTCGCTGCAGCCGATGGCGTCGGCCGGTACAAGGAAGAGGGCGAAACCCACAAGGTTGCGCTCAACTGGCAGTTCGAACCGTCGAAGATGGTCTACTTCAACTATTCGACCGGCTTCCGTCCCGGCGGCTTCAACCGTCCGTTGCGCATTCGCGGGGTTGGCGTTGCCACGGTTCCGTCATTCGAATCCGAAGAACTGACCAACTTCGAACTCGGCTTCAAGGGCACGTGGAACAACATGTTCCGCTTCAACGCAGCCGTCTATTACGAAAGCTGGGACAACATCCAGTACAGCGTCGTGGTTTCCGGCGCGCAGGGTGCAGGCATGACCGGCAACGCGGGCAAGGCGCGCGTCTATGGTGTGGAATACGATGCCGATCTGAAGCTGGGCAAGGTCACGATCTCGACCAGCGGTGCCTACAATGACGCCAAGCTAAAGGGCAACTTCTGCAACTTCGCGCTCGATCGCACCACGCTGTCGATCAGCCAGTTGCCAACGTGCGTCCTTGGCCAGGACGTCCCGGGTTCTTCACCGCCGACTTCGCAGGTTGCCGCAGCCGATGGCTCGCGCCTTTCGCGCCAGCCAAAGTTCAAGGGCACCAGCTCGATCCGCTATGATACCGAATGGGGCGATATGGATGCCTATTTCCAGGGGGCGGCACTCTATCAGACCGGCGCGACGCAGGATCTGAACATTGCCGACAGCAACCTCTACGTCTGCCCGGAAATCGCCGCTGCAGAGACCGCTGCGGGCCGCTCCTGCCAGACACCGGGCTTCGTCAGCTTCGATTTCTCGGCCGGGATCAAGAAGGACAACTGGACGCTCGACATCTTCCTGCAGAATGCCTTCGACAAGCGCGGTCCGTTGACCACGAACACGTTCTGCTCGATCGACTTCTGCTCTGACTCGACACGCACCTTCACGATCAAGCCGCAGTTCTTCGGCATCCGCTGGGGCCAGCGCTACTGATCGTTCACCAGATTACCCTGCGAAGGTAACGACTGGCCCCTGCGGGAAACCGTGGGGGCCATTTTTGTGTGCCAGTGTTACCTTCAACACGCACTGTTCCCCCGCGAAGGCGGGGGCCTCGGTGTTGTTACGAAAGGGCAGTGTGAGGGCCCCGCCGTCGCGGGGGATCACCCCACCGGCGCGTCGGGGTAGCTCTCCAGCACCGGCCCCAGCGCCGCCTTCAACGGCCCAAGCCAAGGCTCATAAGGCTTCCATGCCTCCAACCCGTCCTTGAAGATCGGCTGGCGAACCTGCTCAGAACTCGCCGTGCGCACTGCGCGTTCGTTCTTGTAGAACTCAAGGCATCCGGCCTCAAACGGCACGCCAATGTATTCCAGCAAACGCCGCACTTCGGCTTCCGTATCGGCTACCATCCGCTCATAGATCACGCGGTGCACCGTGCCCGGCATCTGCGCGTCCCACGCCGCCATCATGCCCACATAATCGCGGTAATACTGCCCGATGTCGGCCAGATCGTACGTAAAGGTCTGCCCCCGCGCGAAGTGCTGTTTCCAGCCCGAAAAGCAGCACGACAGCGGATGGCGCCGGGCATCCACGATCTTCGCATTGGGCAGGATCAGCCGGATCAGGCCAATGTGCTGCCAATTGTTGGGCATCTTGTCGATGAACAGAGGCCGATCGGTCTGGCGGTGGATGCGTGTGCGCTCGATGTATTCCTCGCCCAGTCGCGTCCGGTCGGGGGGCGTCAGCGAGGCGACCATCGCGCCGAAATCGGCAAACTCGCCCTCGTCCACCCGCGATTGCAGGCGTCCCGCAATCATCATCATCTCGGGCAGTTCCATCGTGCCTTCGATCATCGAATGGCTCGCCATGATCTGCTCGACCAGCGTGGAGCCGGAGCGCGGCAAGCCCACCACGAAGATCGGGTCCGGGGCAGGGCACCCGCCATCTCCCATCGTGGTGAGGAACGCTGCCGTGAACGTCTCTTTCGCTGCCTGCACTTCTGCAGAGAAGGTGTCCGCATCGTGCCGGATCATCGTGCGGCGCAGCGCATTGCCCTTGGCATAGTGCGCGAACGAGGCGTCGTGGCGCTTGGCGTCCTCCAACGCCTTGCCCAGGGAGAAGTGCAGATGGAACGTGTCCTCCCGCCGCGCCTCGTCCTCGGGATCGAGCGTTGCCAGCGCGGCCTCCATCGCGGCAATGTCGACCTGCCCCACCTTCACCGTCTTCAGGTTGGCAAGGCTCCACCACGCTTCGCCCATCGTTGGCTGGCGCGTAACAGCAGCGCGATAGGCGTCCACAGCCTCGGCCTGTTCGCCCAGCGTTTTCAGCACATGGCCAAGGTTCTGCCATACTTGCGGCTGGTCGGGCTGATCGGCCAGCAGCGCACGATAAAGCCCCGCCGCCCGCTCCTGATGCCCCAGCCGCACCAGCACCGAGGCGAGGATCAGCCGGTGTCCGGGCGACGGGATAGGCGATTGCACCAGCACTTCGGCATGCTCAAGCGCTTCGGGCAGGCGGTTGGTCTGCAACAGCAGCCGGATCAGAAAATCGCGCGCCAGATCAAAGCCCGGTGCCAGCGCCACGGCCTTCTCCACCCGCTCCAGCGCGGGCGTCATCTCGCCCCGTCGCCACGCGATTTCACCATAAAGGCGCAGCGCAGCAGGATCATCGGTACGCGCCGAAAGCAGGGCCTCCGCCGCGTCCAGATCACCGTCATTCACCGCCACCGCCGCTTGCAGCAGCTGCTTGTCGCGCGATGAGGCATGAACGCCCGACAGATCCGCCCGCCAAGCATCCTGCGCCCGCCCGGCCTTGCGCAACTGCCGCGCCAGCAGGAACCAGCCCGAAGCCACCGCAGGCTGCAACTGCGTCAACGCCTGCAACGCGCCAATGGCACGCGGGGTATCGCCGATCTCCGCCGCCGCCTGCCCGAGTTCCCACAGCACCGCCGGAACTCGGCCATTGGCCCGTGCCAGAGCGTCCAGCTTCGCCACCGCCTGCTTGCCCTTGCCCATCCGCCGCAAGGCCCGTGCGGCAAGGAACTCCGCCGGGGCAAAGCCGGGTGCTGTGCGCAGCATGGCCTCGGCCTTGCCCAGCGCCAGATGCGGCTGCTTTTCCAGCAGTCCTTCTGCCTCGGCGAGCATCTGGGCGGGGGGAGGCGTGCGCAACTGCTGGATCATGGCAGCAGCCTAGGCCGCGTGCCCGGCAATGGGTGTACGCGATTCAGCGCAAGGATCACGCCGTGCAGCGTTCGAGCGCCGCCATCACCTCATCCCTGCTCGGCAGCCCGCGCGCTGCGATCCACCCCGTCACCTGCGCAACGGCAAAGCTCACGCCATACAGATTGCGGCGCGGCTCCACGCCGGGGATCGGGCGGGGATAGCCCGATGCCATGACTTTGGCACCATCCGCTGCCAGACACGGCACCCCGCGCGGCAAGTCCCAGTCCAGCCCTACGCCAAGAACTTGCGGCAAACACCCCGGCCAGCACGGCGCGCCCTCGGCCTCGAACGCTGCGACAATCAGCGCCCCTTGCGCCGCCGCTTCCTCCGCCAGCATGGCAAAGACTTCCGCGTGCGCGGGATTGGCCGTACCGAGGCTGAGATTGATGAGGTTACACTGCGCCTCAAGCGCCTGCCGGATGCCCGTTGCCAGCGCGCGGGCGCTGGCGCGCAGCCCATCGCGGAACACGCGGATCGGCAGCACGTCGGCCTCTAGCGCCAACTCCTGAATTGCTGCCGTCACCGCCGTGCCGTGGCCCAGCTTGTCGAGGGTTTCAGCAGGATCGCTCAACACTGTGCCATCGGCCAGCACCGATAGCCCCGGCAGCAGCCGCGCGGCATCGATATGCGGATGCGCAGGGTGAACCCCGCTGTCGATCACTGCAATCCGCCTAGCCATGCGCAGAAACCTGCGGCTCGATCCGCGCTCGCCCGTGCTCCAGCCGGATCACATGATCGGCCATGTCGGCCAGCGCTGGCTTGTGGGTAATCACGATCAGCGTGGCGTGGGGCAGGGCACGGCGCAGGCCCTTGGCTACGAGCTGCTCGGTCGCCTCGTCCAGCGCGGCGGTGGGTTCATCCAAAATCAGCACATCGGGCTGACGCAGCAAAGCGCGGGCGATGGCGATGCGGTGGCGTTCGCCCGCCGATAGCGCCAACCCCCGCTCACCGGTGCGCGTCGCAAGGCCTTCGGGAAGGCGCGCAATCAAGGCGTCCAGCCCGGCAGCGCTGGCGGCTGCGGCAATATCCGTTTCCGCCGCATCGCCCCGCGCAAACGCGATGTTCTGGGCGATGGATGCGTTGAACAGGAACGGTGCCTGATCCACCAGCAGCACCCGCGCGCGCAGATCGCTCAGCGACAGCTCTCGCAGGTCTGCCCCATCGATTGTCACACGGCCTTCAACCGGATCGAGGAACCGCACCAACAGGTCCGCCAGCGTCGATTTGCCAGCGCCCGATGGCCCGATGATCGCAGTGAGTGACCCTGCCGGAATGGCAAGGCTGGCATCCTGCAACACCGGCTCGCGCCCGTGGTGCATCGTCACGCCCTCCAGCCGGATCTCGCGCGTCACCCCCGGCAGCGGCCAGGGGGAGGGAGCCTCGACCACCTCAGGCGCGGTGTCGAACAGTTCGAAAATCCGCGCCAGCGCCACGCGCGCCATCGCAAGGCTGGCGGTCAGCCCCATCAGCGCCTGCACCGGGGCCAGCAGCCTTCCGTGATAGGTTATGAACGCTACCAATGCGCCGATGGTCATTGTGCCATCGATGATCTGCTTGCCGCCATAGAGGATCACCGCCGCGCTCGATGCGGTTACGATCGTGCCGGGCAGGGCACCGGTCAGGAACGAGACGGTCTGCATCTTGAGCATCGTGGCCACGAACCCGCCGTTGGCCTTGCCAAACCGGTCGGCCTCATGCGCCTCGGCCCCCAGCGCGTTGACGGTGCGCATGCCGATGATCGTATCGGCCAGCAGGCTGCCGATGTCGGCTCCGCTCTCGCGCATCTGGCGCGTCAGGTCGGTCATCTTGCGCTGGAAGTGCAGAAAGCTGCCCACCGCCAGCGGCACCAGCACCGTGCCGACCAGAAACAGCTTCCAGTCCAGCCACAGCATCATCGCCACACTGCCGGTAAAGAACAGCACGTTGCTCAGCACCGATAGCAGCGTATCGCCCGCCACGCGCTGCACGTCGGACACATCGCTGTTCAGCCGCGACATCAGATCGCCCAGCCGGAAACTGCCGTAAAATCGCGGGGAGAGACGCTGCAGATGGCGCAGCAGAGCCACGCGCATATCGAACAGCATCTGCGCCGAAAGCCCGACATAGCGGTAGGAGACGAGCGCATTGACCGCAAATCCGCCCACGGTCGCGCCCACCATCAGCGCGGCGATCTTTACCAGCATCTCCCAGTCGCGCTTCATCAGCGCTTCGTCGATCATCAGCTTGGAAATCCACGGCTGCGCAAGCGTCAGGCCGGTGGCGACGAGGCTGCCGAGCAGGACCAGCACCAGACGCGGCGCATAGGGTTTGAGCCACGGCCAGAGCCGCTTGTAGGTGCTCCACGGCGCGATCTTGGGGGCCGGGTTCATGCCGCCTGCTCGCGCCGGATCAGGTCGAAGCCATGCAGGGCAAAGCGCGGTTCGGGCAGCTTTGCCAGCAGCGCGGTGGTCCGGTCATACCCCTCGCGCGCGGCGGCGTACTGTTCGTGCCACCAAGGCCCTGCACCGCCATTGGCGTAGAACGGCAAGGACAGCTGCAAGTGCCGCCGCAGCGAGGCTAGCAGCAGCGAATGGTAGTGCGTGGCCAGCGCGCCTGCATCTTCGTCCCGCGCCAGCGCGGCGATTACGGCGCTGGCCAGTATCCCTTCGCGGGCGGCCTGCGCGGTGCCATCGCCGCAAATCGGATCGAAGGCGATGGCCGCTGCGCCGCAGGCGAGCCAGCCGTCTCCGGCCAGTTGAGCCAGCATGCGCGGTCTGGTGTCGAATTGGCCGCCTGAAGGTTCGAGAGCGTCGATCAGGGGGCCGATCAGCGGAGCATTGTGCGCCAACACCTCCGGCGCGCCGCCGACGGCCAGCAACCACGCTTGGCCAAAGCCATCGGGGATCAGGAACAGCCAGCCAGCATCCACCGCCTCGATCCAGCAGGTGGCGGGCGCAACATCGGGCTTCAGCGTGACGCGGGCGGTGGCCGAAAGGCGCTCGCCGAAGCGCAGCGTTTCCCGTTGCGGGAACGGTGGCATTGCGTGGACCGAGAAACTGCCATTGAAATCATTGGAATGTTGGATTTTATCGTTTGCTTCCAATGTGTTTCCCCGGGGAAACATATCAAGAACATTGCTCAAATCATCCTCGGAAACAACCACCGCGCCATGCGGCATCGTGACCGCTTCGGGGCTGCCCCAACGCACTGCGCGGCGCTCAATCCGGGGCTTGTCGGCAAACAGCATCGGGTTGCCGTAAACATCGCGCAACAGCGCCAGCGCCGGATCGCTCAGCATGATCACCGGCACCGGACGGCGAAGGCCGGGTTCGCGCGCAAACGCAAACCCGGCCCGATCCAAAAGGTGCGCGGCCGTAGCCACCGCGACACCTTGCCCCCTCAAGTGAATGGGCCCCCTCAACTGAAGTGATGGCTCGCTCACTGCGTAATGATCATCCCCGCGCCGGTGGTGTCATTGCCCAGATCGACGGTCTTGATGTGCTGCAGCGTCTGCGCATCGTACATCTCGATGTCATAGCTTGCGCCGTAGATATACAGCATCTTGCCATCGCCCGACATGCCGAACTGGAAGCGCGTGCGGCAGGGGAACTCGGCCTTGTTCTTGACCAGATTGGTCGTCAGGTCGAGGTGCCAGAACTCGCAGCGCTTGTTGCCGACCTTTTCCTGCGTAACGACGGTCCAGCCCTCCTTCATGTCCTTCGACACTTGCAGACCCGCCATGCCGCCGCCAACCGGCGCAGGACCGATGGGGTGAAAATCAAACGCCTTGGTCGCCAGATTGAACCGGCCCACGCCATAAACCTTGTTGCGGATGAACGGGTCTTGCGCGGTGAACATCGAGACGTATTCGCTCGGGTTGCGCAGCGTCTCCACCCCGCCGCCAAAGCTCACGCCCTCGATCCCGGTGGCTTCGGGCTTGGAGAACTCAAGGCGGTCGGTCACTTTCAACGCGGCGGTGTCTACGATGAGCACCTTGTCCCGGATCAGGAACATGGTCTTGCCATCGGGCGACATCATGTAATTGCCACGTCCAGCCCCACCGCGCACGTCCTCATCCGGCAGGTCTGCGGTGCGCACGACGGCCTTTTTGGTCAGATCGATCACGCCGAACATTTGCGGGCTGACGGTCCAGCGGTCCGGCAGCTTCTCGAACTTCTGCATCATCGTGTAGAAGAACCGGCCCGAAGGATCGGGCACGCCGCCGTTGAAGCGATAGCGGGTGGTGGGCGTGTTCAGGCTGAACGAATTGACCACCTTCTTGGTCGCGGTGTCGATCACCTCGATGCCGCTGGTGGTGATCGTGGTGACGTAGATCTTTTTCGCATCGTTCGAAATGCGCATCGATGTGGGCAGGCCCGATGCCAGCGTCAGCCGGTCCTTCACCGCACCGGTTTCTTCATCCAGCACAAGCATCTTGTCGGGGTATGAACCCATGAACAGCGTGGAGGCCTGCGCCGGGACGATCCCGGCGGAAAGGGCAAGCAATGCAAGACCGAGTTTCTTCATGGGAATGCTCTTCCGGTGCAGGGATGTCGTGGGGCGGCGACGGCGCGCCTTAAGGGAAGATGATGTCGAGACTGCGCCAGTCCTTGGCCGCCGTTGCGCAATTGCTGGCCCAATCGGGCGAGTAGTTGACATGATCGGGCACCTGCACCGGCCAGAAGCAGGTGACGTAGCAGTCATAGATATCGCGCTCGGCCGGCTGGCACAGACCCGCCGTGCCGCCGCCCGCGTCGACTTCCCAGCCGGGTGAGAACGAGATCGAGCAGCCCATCGGGGTGTGCATCGGCTTCTGCTGAAGCGCGATGACGTCTTCCTCGGTTGAGGAAATGGTTTCCTCGATCCGCAGTGCCTTCTTGTTCAGGGGTTTCAGGTGCTTCATGACAAGCCCTTTCGTGCAGCAAAGCGTTCAAGAAATTCAGGATTGCGCTGGGCGACGGTGCCGTAAATCTTCAGGCAGGCCTCGGTCCATTCGCGGATCCAGTCGCAGTAATGCAGGTTTGCGTGGCCGGTATCGCCATAGCGGACGAACGCTTCGTGATGGCATCCGCCCGCGCATAACGGACGTGCCCAGCACGATGCGCAGTCGAACTTTGCGCCCACGTGCCCGCGCGTCAGGAAGTCGGTGCGCTTTTCCTTGTCCAGCCCCGTCGTCACGTGGCCCAGCACATGCGTATCGGCATCGGTGAAGCGGTGGCACGGCGAAAGATCGCCCGAGGGGCTGACGCCGACAAGGCCAAGCCCCGCGCCGCAGGGGTGCGACTTGTTGGTGCCCTGGATCAGTTCGCTGATCGTTTCCGATACGTTCGAAAACCCGTGCATTTCACCGCGAAGGGCATAGGCCAGCCATTCGGCGGCGAGTTCATGGAAGGCCGAAACCACCGTGTCCATGCCATCGCTGTCGAGCGTGTAGGCCTGCTCGCCCGAGTCCGTTACCGGCGCGAATCCGACTTCGTGGAAACCCAGATCGTCCTTCAGGTGGCGGTAAATGCGGATCACATCGGTCACGCCTTCGGTCAGCGTGACGCGGGCAGTAATCGCGCGGGTCTTGTGCCCGGCAATCAGCTTGCGCAGGCGCGGTTCCATCACCGCGTAGGAACCTTTGCCGTTCTTGTAGACGCGGCGCTTGTCCTGCAGGTCCGGCGGGCCGTCCATCGATACTGTGACGCCCACGGCCTGATCGGACAGGAACTGGATGATCTCGTCAGTCAGCAGCGTGGCGTTGGTGGTCAGGCTGTAGGTCATGCGCTTGCCCGCCGCGGCGGCGGCTTCGTTGGCATAGAGCACCACATCGCGCAGCAGCTTGAAGTTCATCAGCGTTTCACCGCCGAAGAACGTGATGTGCGGGCTTTCGCGGTCGCCCGAACTTTTCAGCAGGAAATCGACCGATGTCTTGGCGGTTTCCAACGTCATGTACTTGGGCTTGCCCGCAGGCGTGGCGATCTTGTCCGCGCCGAATTCGTAGCAATAAGTGCAGGCAAGGTTGCACTGGTTGGTGACGTTGAGCACCAGTGCCTGCAACGGATAGTCCTCGGGCGGCGCAGGCGGGGCCAGCGGCGCTTCGCGGATTTCGTCCGAAACGATGCCGCGCACAGCGCGCAGCTCGCGGATCAGGTCTTCTGCATCGGCGCGCGAATAGCCTGCCTCCACCAGCGCGCCGACCATTTCGCCATAGGCCATCTGCCTTTCGCCCAGCAGCGCCATGACGCTTGCTGCACCTTCATCCAGCGCGAAGATCGCGCCGGCTGATGCGAGGTAGACGAACCCTGCGCCATCGGCGTCGAACAGGTGGATGTCACCACGGCGATACTTCGGAGCGAGAATTGTGGTCACTTGGCCACCTCCGGCTGATCCCAGCGCTTATAGGCAGGGACGGTGACGACCATGAACGACTTGGCGGTGAGCGGACGGCCCAGCGCATCCTTTTCGGCCTTGGCCGTGGCGACGACCCAGACTTCGCCGTAGTTGTTACGGCCCCATTTGCGTTCGGGGTTCGGGCCATCGATGGCGGGTGTGAACAGCGCGGTCTGGCTCAGCTTGCCGACATAGTTCACGTCATCGTCGTAATAGACGGTCTGCATTTCCTGCATCGACCACGTGACGTCGACCGGCCCCAGCGCCACGTCGTCGGAGGTGTAAGGCTTGCCGTCGATCCCGGCGTCATAGCCGATGGCGTCGAACTGCTGGTATCCCGGCGTGTGCTTCTCGCTGCCGCCAAGGCGCGCGATGGCGGTTTCGGGCGTCACCTTCAGATAATCGACCTTCTTGTACACCGGCAGGCCAGCGGCCAGCACCGATCCGCCAAGGCCCACATCGTGCGCGCCAACGGCTGCATCGGCGGCCACATCGACCATCAGCACTGCCTCGGTCGGGCTGGCGGAAACCACCTTGCTGACCGTCACGCCCTTGCCCAGATCGATGTCGGAAGGCTTCAGCCCTGCCGGGAAGGCGTCGCCGATCAGCTTGAGCGTTGCGCCCTTGCTTCCGGACTTCAGCGCATAGGGCCAGATGGCCGCAACGGTCGGTTCTGCCGAGGCGCGGGTGAGCTTCACGTTGAAGCCGAATTCCTTGTAATCGCCCCAGAACCAGCGCCCTTCGGCAGACTTGCGATCGGGCGCGAACTGCATCGTCTCGCGCGTTTCGTGATCGGCGGGAGCATCGGGCGTTGCGCCCTCGGCTCCACTCTTTGACGTGCCGCGCCACGAATAGCCGGTGTAGACCAGCCCCTTGCCGCTGCGCGACAGGGTGGAGCCATCGGCCAGCGATTTCAGCGTGATGGCGGTGGTATAGTCATCCTCGCCGCCCGCCGGGGTGACGACCATTTCGCCGACATAGGTGCCCTTGCCGGGCAGGAACGCGTTGACGAGCCACTTGCCGCCCAGCTTGGCCGACTGTTGGCGCGCCTGCCACCTGGTCCACTCCGGCGTCGTCAGCGGCGCAGTCTTGTTCATGTACTCCAGCGCGACTTCCACCGGCAGCGGCTTCAGCGCGCCACTGGCCGGGACCGGCTGTGTGGGGTCTTCCACCGGCTTGCGGAACTGCGCATCGGCCTGCGAATACATCGCCACGTGCAGGTTGCGCAGCAGGCTCCATTCCGCCTTTGACCGCCGCCATGACAGCGGCTGAGCGAAGGCGTGGCAGGCCGCGCAGGACTGGCGGATCGTCTCGTTGGGGATGCTGGTTTCGGTGATGATGCGGTGTTCGGCAAAGTAGGCGACGGGCTTTGCCTCTTCAGGTGCAAGGCCATTGGTGGCCGAGAGCGAACGGATCACCGCGCGGGCCTCGACCGGCGTCAGCGACAGGCCATTGAGCGCCGACATGCGCCGGATTACCTGCGCCCAACCTTCGGGCGTGGTGCGCACGTATGAGATGCGTGAGAGGTTGCCCTTCGCATCTGCGGTATGGCAGGTGCCGCACTTTTCAACGACCAGCGCGTCCTTGATCGGGAAGCCCGCCTCAGTCTCAACCGGGTTGGAAGGATCGCGCGCCGGTTCTTTGGCAGCTTGCGCCAGAACGATGCCAGCGGGCAGGGAGGTGAGGGCCAGAAACTGTAGGAGACGCCCACGCAGCGGACGTTTGGGGTGTGCGGCAGTCAGGCTGTCGGCAGAGTCACGCGCAACGGTTTCGGCCACGGTCATGGTCGCAATTTCCCCCTTGGCAGGCCGCAGGCAGAGCGAGTCGGCTGCGGTGTCAGGGCAAAGACTGGACAGGTGTCAAAAGTTCGTCAACGCCTTTGTTTTGCAGGTGCGAAAAGGGTTTGACGCGCTGTCGGCAGCACCTTCGCCCCACAATGCGGCGGCGTCCATACGTCGTTCGCGCAAAGAAAAGGGGTGGGCAACGCGCGCTGCCCACCCCCTCAAATCTGTTGCTGAATCAGCCGATCAGGACTTGGCAGCGATCCAGTCATTCACCCGCCGCTCAAGGATAGACAGCGGCTGCGAACCCGAAGCGATCAGCAGGTCGTGGAAGCCCTTGATATCGAACTTCGGCCCCAGATCCTTTTCGGCCTTGCGGCGCAGTTCCATGATCTTGAGCATGCCGATCTTGTAGCCCGTGGCCTGCCCCGGCAGCGTGATATAGCGGCGCACTTCTGACCGCGCAGATTCCAGCGGCTGGCGGCCGGTCTGGTTCATGAAGGTCACCGCCTCGTCCTCGGTCCAGCCCATCGCGTGGATGCCGGTATCGACCACCAGACGCGCGGCGCGGAACAGTTCTGCATCCAACCGCATGAAATCGGCGGCAATGTCCGGGAATGCGCCCATTTCCTTGCACATCGCCTCGGCATAAAGGCCCCAGCCTTCACCGAACGCGACATAGCCGGTGACGGAGCGGAACTTTGGCCCGCCCTTCTGCCGCACCTGGATATCGCCCTGCGTGTTGTGGCCGGGCACCGCTTCGTGGCACATCAGCGTGTACATCGCCGCCGGGTCTTCCGTATCGCCAACGAGGTGGACGTAAGTGCGTGCAGGCCGCGTGCCATCGGGGCTGGGGGCAGAGGCATGCGCTGCGCCGCCGGGCACTTCAGAAAACGCTGGTTCGCGCACCACTTCGATGCGGTATTCGGGCAGCGTGGCGAAGTAGTTGGGCAGCATCGTGCGCGTCTTGGCGACGAAGGCATTGGCGGCGGCGAGGTATTCGGCGCGGGCCGCATCGTCCCACGGCTTGGGCGGGTGAAGCTGCGCGCGCTGGGCATAGAACGCATTGCGATCAGCCACACCGGCCTGCCGTGCAAGCGCGTCCTGCTCCGCTTCAATCCGGGCCACTTCGGCGCGGCCGATCTTGTGGATTTCGTCGGCGGTCAGGTCCGTGGTGGTGTTGAGCTTCAGCGCATTGGCATAGAACGCCGTGCCGCCGGGCAGCGACACTGCACCTACCTTGCCGCTGGGGGCCAGTGGCAAACTGGCCTTGCCCCACGCAATTACGCGCTCATAAGCGGGTTTGAGATCGAGGATCGCGGTGCGCGCTTCTGCAAGCAGGGCGTCAGCCTCGGCCTGAGGGAGCTTGCCGGATGTGACCAGCGCGGCGGTCTTCGCCTTAACATCGGCCCACAGCGCGGCGTCCGGCCCGTTGCCATAGGGCGCGCCGCCGATCAGCTTTTCGCTGCCGGTGATGACCGTTTCCACCTGAAACTTCGGTGCGCGGATGCCAGCGGCCTCGCTCGCCTTGGTGCGCGCAATCGCCACATTGAGCACGGCGGGAATGCCGCGCAGGCGGGCGATGTAGTTTTTCAGGTCCGTCACATCCGCCACGCCATGCGTGTTCACAAGGAAATCGGGCAGCTGGCTGTGGACCGAATAGAGCCGCGAATAGAGCGGCGGGCGATACTTGCGATCCGTGTTGGAAAGCGCGGCGCGATCGGCCTCAAGCGCCCAGATATCGAAGTTCACCTGTCCCTGCGGCGAAAGCTTTGCGCGGTCAAACTGCGCCTGCATGCGCTTTGCGCTGTCCTGCCGCCAAGCCACTTCGGCATCGGAGGCGGCATCGGAAATGTCGTTCCACCTGTCGCCGCCGTCCTTGATGCCAAGCCGCGTGGCAAGCTGCGGCTGCTGCTTTACCCACGTGGCGAATTCCGCATCGAGGAACGCGGTCAGCCGCGCGTCTTCGCTGGCGGTTGTTGCTTGGGCGGCGGGCGCTTGTGCCGATACAACTGCGGGCGAGAGCAGGCCGATGGCGACAGCCAGCAGGCTGGCGGTGATGGTAGGCTTCATGAAGGTTCCTCTGCCAAGATGGGCGGCGATGGGTTGAGGCAGTCCGGCGCGATGCAACCGGCCTGCGATGCCGCCCGTTCTGGCGCAAGAACAACCGGTTGCGCAACCCGCCAATCAAGACAAATCGTCACATCTGAAACTGCCGCTGCCCAAATGCCGCATTCCCGCCCACCACACGGTTGACGGCGCGCCCCCGATCATGGCAGAGGCGCACCCGGTCCGCACAAGCCGGACCTTGCGCCTCAAATGGCCGCGTGCGGGTGTAGCTCAATGGTAGAGCAGCAGCTTCCCAAGCTGAATACGAGGGTTCGATTCCCTTCACCCGCTCCATTATAACTTTAGCTTCGCGTAACGCCCGATGTTGCGTGTTCCGGCGTGGAACCCTCGAGTCCTTGTGGCTCTCCGCGCCAAGGCGCTACGAGCGTGGTTCGATTCCCTTCACCCGCTCCATTTCCCTGTTCGCTAATGTTCGCATTGGTCTAGACCGGTCACTGAAATCTACGGTATTCAATGGTTGTCAGACCGAAGGCGTTCAACGTCGTCTGCTCACAGTCACCCTCGGTTGGGGGCAAGCTCTGGCGGCTCAAGTATCGGGTAGATGGCCGCCAGAAGCTGCTGGCCGTACCCTACCACCTTACCGTGACACCTGCCTTGGCCGCATGGCTGCGCGCACCGTTGCGGAAGCTGCCGTCATAGCCTGCCCACAAGTGGACCTTGCCACTGACTGCAGCATCTAGCGTTCCGCCAATTTCGGTAACCGTCCGACCCACGCGAGGGCCGAATGCTTGCATCACCGGGCCGGTGGGGGTGCTGGCGAAGACGAGGTCGGCGGTGCCGCTGGCGTCGCCACTGTCGCGGGCAATACGGCCATAGACGCGTGGGGTGAGGGTCAGTCCGCCGAGATTGATGCCAGCCTTGGCCTCAAGTCCGGCATATATCCGCGTGCGGTTGACGGTTTGCGCTAGGCCAAGCAGCGGGTTTGGGCCGCCCACTTCGGCAAAGCGCTTAAGCCTGGCTGAAGTGTGGCGGATGCCGACATGTGGGGTCAGGTTGGCGCTTTTGCTTAAAGCCACCGCATAACCCGTCTGCGCGCCGAGTGACCAGCTGTTCACATCGCGCGATCCGGTAGCGGGGGTTGTTGGCGTCAAAAGCGATGTGCGCGCCGTGCCAAAGCCGTAAAGTGCAGCTCCGCTCAGCGAGAACCCGCCGTCGCTCCATCCGGCGAACAATGCGGCTTGCGTATGCTTCAGCATCAGCGTTTCGGGATAAAGCGGATCGCGGACGGTGTAATCTGAAGTGCCATGATCGACCGCAATGCCGATATGTGCAGCGTCACCCAGTGCCTGTTGCAGACCAAGGACGAAGCCGTTGCTGTTGCCCTTGACCCGCGCAACAAAGATGCTGGCGTCGGCATCAATCGAACTGCGGCTGCCGAAATAGCCGCCAAACATCGTTAGGCCGCTTTCGCCGCCGCCGAGGCCGGACTCATCGCGCACAGGCATCGTCGCGCGGGTAATGCCGCTTGCTGCCGAAGCGTTGCCGCTATTCATGCCGAGCAACTGCCCAACCAACCGGTCGCCGCGTTCAAAGGCGGCGGGGCCGACCAGCGCATGGGCGGTGCCGAACTGGTTGCCGGCGGTGGCGGAGATTTGCCAGCGGGCAGTGATCAACTGGTTGACGGTTTGCGTGGTTGTGGGCGTCACGCTGTTGATCGTGTTAGTGAAGGTGTTGGTGTTGATGACGTTTGCACCCACCGTCACCGGGGTTCCCGGAAGCGAACAGCCGGTGGGGTTGACGCCATTCGCCGCCGCCGTAGCGCAAGTGCCGAGATTGCCCGTAGCGACAATTGCGGGGCCGTTTGTCACAACGGTTGCTGAGGTCACCTGCGTGCCAGAGGCGACATCCACCGTGTTGCTGGTGCTGCCGAGCACCGTCGTGACGTTTGAGATCAGCACCGGCGCGCCAATCACCACACGGCGCAGGCCGCTGGTCTGCTGCAAGGATGCCCGCGCATCGGCCAGCGCAGCCACGCCAAGGCTGCCGGTAATCGTATCGCCAACGGTGCGGGTGAACACATTTGTGCCATTGAGCAGGGCATCGACCTGCGTGCTGAAGGTCTGGTTGACGATCGAGGTCTGCGTTACCCCCGGCAGGGTGAGCGTAACGACCAGTTGCGCCGAGGTGCTGAGCATCGTTGGGGCCGCGCGCCGAATTTGCAGCACGAACCCGCGGACCACCAGAGGAAGGCCGAACTCATCCAGCCCGCCAGCCGCGTTGAAGGCCCCGCCGGTGATGAACTCACCCGTGTCGGAAATGTCGTTCAGATCCGTCAAGGTGAAACCATTCAGGCCAATTCCGGCATTCTGGACCAAGGTTTGCAAACTCTGGATGCCGCTGGCCGTTTCCCATAGCCACGGCCCGCCCGTCCCCTGTCCGCCAATGATGCTGCCATTGTGGCTGGCGGCTGTGGCAACGGTAATCGCACCAGCATTGTCGAACCCGGGCACGAACCCGAGTGCCTGAATACCGCTGGCGCGCCACAGCACTGCCTGCGTGCGGCCATCATTGCCGCGCGAGCTGCCGACGATGGTTGAGCCATCGCGGCTTACTGCGACCGCGGCGGCTTGCCGCCCCACGGTTCCATTGAGCGGAGCCGCCGACAGGTCAGGCAATTGGGTCAGGCCGGTCGCTGCATCCCAGCGAAACGCGCCCTGATTGATGGCATCACCATTCTCATCGAAATTGGTTGCCACAAGATCAACCGAATTGCCGATGATGACATCGCCAGCGCCGTTGATGCCGCTCACCATCAACGAGACAGTCGCGCCCAGACTTCCCAGAGACTCGTATCCGCCAGCAACGCTGAAACGATGCGCGCGGGACAGGCGCGGCGCCGGATTGCGAGAGCCATCGGGCAGATAGGGGAGCGGCGAGCTGGAAACGGCAAAGAAGCTGCCATCACTGTTCACAAAGGCGGAAGGCGCGCCGCCAAGGCGTCCAACAAATTCGGTTTCGGATATTTGCGGAAACAGCACAAGTCCGGTCGCCTCGGTCCAGAACACCGAACGCGGGACATTGAAGGTGCGCAAGGTTGTGCCGTCCAACAGTGAGATGCGCCCGTTGACGCTGCCGGTGATCGTCCGGCCATCACCGCTGAGATCGAAGGGCGTAAACTGGCGCGCCTCCTCACCGCCCGGCAAAGTGGGGCGACCAATTGCAATCAACCGCGGCACGCCGTTCACCCAGACCCAGATGTTGTTATCGATCGGAGTCCCGACATTTCCCGCAGGAATGGGTTGCGCCAGCACACTTGTGCCGTCGGCAGAAATTGCTCTGGGCAGGATGAGGCTGTCAGCTCCGATTTCGCCGTTCGTCGCAGGTGTCTCCGGGCCGGAGAGTATCGTTACGCCTGAGGCCACACTCTGTGCGCTTACCACCTGCGGCACGACGAATATCGCCAGCGCCGTTGCGCCAAGCAGAACGGATTTGGTGCGTTGCATCGTCGTTTCCCCGGTTGTTCCTTTGCAAAGGGGCTAACAGCCCTGATGTGCGGTCCGCCATCGGTCAGATGGGGGAGCCAGATGGGGGAGGCAGACGGTGTTTGCTTCCCCCAAATGGGGGAAGCCATGGCAATCGTTGACGTAAGGCAGCGGCGGGCGCAGTTTCGCAACCGCAATGAACGGGAGCACTTTAACCGGGGCAGACGTGCCTTTAGTGGATGCAGCAGACTATGCTGTGCGCCATCCGCTGCGTCCGCTTATCCTGGCAGGGGCAGCAACGTGGCTAACATATAGCGTCTTTGCCATTGTCGTTTGGTGGCTGATCCATCCTTACGCGACTGATGTGCGCATGTCGGCCTGGGTGGCTTTCACCAGTGTGTTTTTGGTAGCCTGGCTCGGCGTTGTACTGACCATGGTCTTTCGGCAACCGGGGCCTGAGGAAAGCGTACGAGTATGGGGTGCCGCCGCGCGGGTTATCATTATCCTATCGCACATTCCCACGATTTGGGCGACGTGGTTTTTGTTCCGGCACTGCCCCGTCACAATTCAGTTCTTGCTTGGCGGCATGTTCATGAGTTGCTCTTCGGCGCAGATTATCTGCAGCCCCGAAAATGTCCTCGCCAACAGGGTGGGCGTGATCCTTGCCACTGTCCCGCTGGCGCTCTGGTTCATCACATCGGGCGGCAATCTTGGCGGGATCTTTGCAATCGGTATCGTTGGATTAGGGGTGCTGTATTTCTTGTTCTGCGATATCGTAAGCAAGCCGCTCGCCGAGACGGTGGCTGCGCGCCTTGAAAGCGAAGAAGCAGCGAGGCGGCTTGCAGCGGCGCTTGCCGATGTTGCCGAGGAACGCGACGCCAAAACCCGGTTCATTGCTGCTGCTTCGCACGATCTGGGCCAGCCGTTGCAGGCAGCCAGCCTATTCTTTGACCAGACGCTGCGCGCGCCCGACCCTGACCAGCGCAGCCGAGCGGCTGACGGCGTGCGAAGGGCATTTGCCTCGGCTGACCAGTTGCTATCGCACATGCTCAACCATTTGCGGCTGGAAGCCGATGCCGTCGACCCGCATTTTGCGCGTTTTGCGATAGGCCCGGCAATGGCGCGGATCGCGGCGCAGTTCGAACCTGCGGCAAGCGCTGCAGGGATCGAAATTCGGCTGGTCAGGTCACATACGCGTTTGCGGCTCGACAAGGTATTGTTCGAGCGTGCGCTGGGCAACCTCGTAAGCAACGCCATTGAACACAGCGGGGGCAAGCGGATCCTCATGGGTGCTCGTAAAGATGGCGACCGCGTCCGCATCTGGGTGATTGATGATGGCACCGGCATCGCACGCGTCGATGCGGGGCGGATATTCGACGATTACTATCGCGGCTCGGACTCTCGTGCTGCGGTCAAAAGCGGGTTCGGTCTCGGGCTGTCATCGGTGCGGCGGATTGTGGCGCTGATGCATGGCACAGCAGGGCTCGATCTACGCTGGTTACGCGGCTCGGCATTCTACCTCGATTTTCCGGCGGCTCACCACGCCAAGGAGGAGACATCATGAAATCCTGCCTGATTTGCGACGATCACGCATTGGTCCGCGAAGCACTGGCCGGAACCGTTCGCATGGGTTGGCCCGATGCAAAGGTTGATCGCGCAGGCGACTTTCCCAGCGCTTGGGCCATGGCGATCGAGATGTGCTATGACCTGATCGTTTGCGACCTGATCATGCCGGGCAGCGGTCCGCTGGCAGGTATCGACGGCATTATCCGCGCTGCACCGAACTCGCCGCTGTTGGTTGTAACCGGGACCGAAGACGACGCATTATTGCTCGACCTGCTCGACCGAGGTGTTGCTGGGTTTGCGCCCAAGACCGCGAGCGGGGCAATCATTGAGGCAGCCATGCGTCTGATCCTCGCCGGAGGCCGTTACCTACCGCCGCGCCTTGCTGAGATTGCCTCGGCCCGCATCGAAGACGGTTCGGTCACCGCCGTCCGCGATGACGTTGCCCGCCTCGCTGAAAGCCTGACCGAACGCCAGATGCAAGTGCTGCGCCTGATGGCGCAGGGCCTATCGAACAAGGAGATCGCCCGCACCCTCAATCTCGCGCCATCAACAGTGAAAACGCACCTGAGCCAGCTGCTGGTTCACTTGGGCGCAACAAATCGCACCGATGCTTCGATCAAAGCAAGGATGCTCGATCTGGTTTGATGTTTCGCGATTCAAGCGAAGTTTACGTGGTCAGTGAGCAAGTAGCTCAAATCCGGTCCCCGTCGCAGCCACATCGGCTGTTTTAGGAATGAAAGGTTTCAGTGCACCCGGCCGTTCCCGGTAGAGGTCGCGAACGAAGGCTTAGTCCCAAGGGCCCGAGTTCGGCTCCTCGCCGGCGACGAGGAGCCGAGGAGCTCAAATTTCAGTGTTCTCGGCAAGGGCGAGCGCGTCCTCCACATCTATCCCGAGATAGCGCACCGTATTCTCGATCTTGCTGTGGCCGAGGAGAATCTGGACAGCGCGCCGGTTGCCAGTTGCCCGGTAGATGATCGACGCCTTTGTTCGTCTACAAGTCGGGCGTATTGGCGAGTGCTGAGATGACCATGATTGGCCATCCGAAGAACGCCTGTCGGCCCAATCGGTAAATTCCTATGAGTCACGTGCCGACCAGACCCGGTTGTCCACGACCGCCAAATTGAACGTCTGGTTCCGCCTGAAGCCGCCATGCCGCTTTCGAGAGCGTGCATCACCCCAGATTCTGACCGATGATGGGTGGTTATGCGCGGATACAGGAAACCGATGGCCTGATACCCAATTCCGTGCTCATCGACATGTTCAGGCTCCTGAAGGGACGCGAAGATGGGTTTCGCGTGACGCCAGGTACCGCCCTCAAACATGATCGGACGGGATCAATCGTGTATGTTCCGCCGCAGGACGCTCGAGACATTGTTGCGCAGATGACCGCTCTCGAGCGGTTCGTGAACGACGACACGGTCAGTGATCTTGACCCCTTGATCAAGATGGCTCTGATCCATCACCAGTTCGAAAGCATACACCCGTTTCCAGACGGAAATGGTCGCATCGGCCGCATTCTCAATGTGCTTTATCTGACGCGTACCGGTTTGCTGGACATCCCGGTGCTTTACCTTGCCCGACATGTCACGAGACATAAGGCCGATTATTGTCGCCTGCTCCAGGCTGTGCGTGACAGCGGCGGGGTGCACGGAGCATGGCAGGATTGGGTCATCTACATGCTTGAGGGCGTAGCTGAAACAGCGGTAAACACGCTGCGCATCGTCGAAGGTATCCGTGACCAGATGGCTCGAGCAAAGCACAGGATGCGTGCCGAATTACCCCGGCTCTACAGTCAGGAGCTTCTCAACAATCTGTTCCGGCATCCTTACACACGCATCGAATACGTCCAGCGCGATCTGGGGCTGAAGGCCCGTCAGACCGCAGCAAAATACCTGGATACACTAACGGAGCATGGGTTCGTGGTGAAGCAGCGCGCCGGCAAGCATAACTACTATATCAATACCGAACTCGTCCGACTGTTCCTTGAGGTGTCAGAGGAAGGATAGCATGGACAACGTTATGCCCTCACGTCCGCGCTGAAAGGTTGTGGGGAAACTTGCCAAGCGAGGCCACGAAAATGACTGCCGTCTGATCAGGCCCCGATTTGGTCTTACCCGCTGGTGGACCGCTAATTGAATGGCGTGGGTTAGGCGGCGAGCCTGATATATCTGCCTGATCTATGGCATCGGCAGGGTCGTGCTGCGCCCTGCGTTGCGACAAGTTGCAGCCACGCGCAATGCCGAGATGTTCACCGCCGCGGTTCTGCTTGCGGTTGTCGGCGTTTCCGCACTTACTGCTGCATTTGGCTTGTCGATGGCATTGGGAACGGCACCTTGCAGATCGATCTGGGTGGCGCCTGCAATTCGGAACATTTGCTTGGGCGGCAATATAGCGGTTGAGGTGGCCAACTTGATTTTGTGCGCGGCGCATCTGCCTCGCGCGGCGGCAAGTCGATCATGGCCTGTCAGTCGACAGCTTGCGATGGCACAGTATCGCGAATCGTCCCCATGCACGATGGTCCTGTCACCACGCCTCGCAATGATACACATATGGTCGTGACCGAACATGGCTGGGCTGATTTGCGCGGAAAGTCCGTCCATCAGCGCGCTGATGCGCTGATCGGGCTGGCACACCCGAAATTCCGGGACGAGCTCGCCAATTCACTCCGCTAAGCTGCCCGTCACGAACTCACGGAGTTATGGCGATTTTCAGCACACCATCGCGTTGGTTGGCAAACAGGTCATAAGCTGCCTCGATCTGATCCAGCGAGAAGCGGTGCGTGACCAGCGGGCGGGTGTCGATACGCCCCGAGGCGATCACATCCATCAGGCGGCGCATTCGCTCTTTGCCGCCGGGACAGAGCGTGGTGCGGATGGTGTGATCACCAAGGCCTGCCAGAAAGGCATCCAGCGGAATCTTCAAGTCTTCTGAATAGACGCCGAGCGAAGAGAGCGTGCCGCCCGGACGCAGGACACGCAGTGCACCTTCGAACGTCGATTGCCGTCCCAGCGCCTCGATCGCAACGTCGACGCCGCGTCCTTTGGTCAAACGCATGATTTCCGCAATGGGATCGTGTGTGTTGAAATCGATCACATGATCGGCGCCCATGCGCCTCGCCATCTCCATCCGCGCGGGCACACTGTCGACTGCGATGATCGTCGTTGCTCCCATCATACGCGCGCCCGCCGTGGCACAAAGACCAATCGGGCCTTGCGCAAAGACAACCACTGTATCGCCAATCTGGATTTTGCCGCTTTCTGCGCCGGAGAAACCGGTCGACATGATGTCGGGACACATCAGAACCTGTTCGTCGGTCAGACCTTCTGGAACGAGGGCAAGATTGGCCATAGCATCAGGAACAAGAAGGTATTCTGCCTGCGATCCGTCAATCGTGTTGCCAAACTTCCACCCGCCTAGCGGCTTCCATCCGTGCGGCGTGCCGGGTCCGTCCTGCGCATGGCATCCGCACAAAGCGGCATGACTGTGCCCTGACGTGCAGATGGCTCCTGCCACGACTCGCTGACCTTCGGCGAGGCCCTGCACCGCCGAACCCAGCTTCTCAATTATGCCCACTGGCTCATGTCCGATGGTTAGCCCTCTCTCAACCTGATATTCCCCTTTCAGGATGTGGACATCGGTTCCGCAGATCGTCGTCGTCGTTATCCGCACCAGCGCATCAAGTGGGCCGACATCAGGGATCGGTTTTTCGTCAAGGACAATGCGCCCCGGCTCGACGAAAATTGCAGCTTTCATTTTTGCCATAGGTCAGGTCCTTGTGTCGATCCCGCAATTGGGCGGGCAGTCATCCAAGCAGCTCAGATTGCCGCGTCGGACCTTGCCGAAATGCAAGGCGCATCTGCTTTTCGATTTCGACCAACGCGAAGAACGCAGCCCCTGCCGCCACGATCAGCACACCATCAGCCAGAGACACAGCCTCCGTCCCGAACACCTTCTGCAAAACCGGTACATAGGTGATGGCGAATTGCCCAACGGTCACGACCATTACGGACAACCACACCGCAGGTGTGGCACGCACAGCCTTCCACGTCAGCGACGTACCGTAGATATTGCGGATGAAGAACAGGTGGAAGATTTCGAGAACCACCAGCATGTTTACTGCCATAGTCTGCGCCAGAGCTACGGAATAGCCCTGTGCCCGGGCATAGGCGAAGATGCCGAACACGAATGCCACAAACAGCAGCGATACCAGCAGGATGTGCCACACCAGTTCCCGGCTGAGCAGCGGTGCATCACGCGGGCGTGGCGGACGCTGCATCGTGCCCCTCTCGCTCGGCTCGAAGGCCAGTGCGATGCCCAACGTGGTTGCGGTGATAAGGTTGATCCAAAGGATCTGCACCGCGCTGACTGGCAGGGTCATACCCGCCAGCAGCGCAACCATGACGGTCAGTGCCTCACCTGCATTGGTCGGCAAAGTCCAGCTGATGACCTTCTTGATATTGTCGTAGACAGTGCGCCCCTCGCGAACGGCTGCTGCAATCGAGGCAAAATTGTCGTCTGCCAGCACGAGTTCTGCCGCTTCCTTGGCGGCTTCGCTGCCTTTGATGCCCATGGCTGTCCCGGCATCGGCACGCTTGAGCGCCGGAGCATCATTCACCCCGTCGCCCGTCATCGCCACCACCAATCCGCGCGATTGCAAGGCGGTCACCAGGCGCAACTTGTCAGCAGGCGATGTGCGCGCAAAGACATCAACCCGCATTGCCGCCAGTGCAAGGTCAGCATCGGAAAGTCCGGCAATATCAGCGCCGGTCAACACATCATCGGTGTTGCGCAGCCCGATCATAGCGGCAACAGCGCGGGCGGTGGCACCGTGATCGCCGGTGATCATCTTAACCGAGATCCCGGCACGGTGGCATTCGGCTACGGCCGCTATCGCTTCGGTGCGTGGCGGATCGATCAGTCCGACAAGGCCGATCAGCGTCAGCGTGCAGTCAAGATCCTTCGCGCCAAGAACGGTTTGCTGCTGCGGAACGGCCCGCATCGCAAGCGCGATAACCCGCTGCCCTTGCGACGCCATGTGCTCAATCTTGGCCTGCCAATATGGGGTGTCGAGCGGAGCGGTTCCGAGGCCATGTGTGAACTGGTCTGCACACATGGGCAACACAGCTTCGGGCGCGCCTTTTACGTGAACCAAAGCCCTGCCTGCAGGGTCATGGCTTAACACCGCCATATAGCGCCACACGGCATCGAACGGGATCGTATCGATGCGGGTAAAGACCGGCGCATCGTCACACTCCTCTGCCTCGATCTTGCCCGCCAGCGCCAGCAGCGCACCTTCCATCGGGTCGCCCTCGGCGGACCAGGTATCACCCCTGCGCACCAGTGCGGCATCGTTGCAAAGTCTGGCGCAAAGCGCGAATTCGGTCAGAACCGGGTAGCGCGCTGAACGATCTTCAGCCCCATTCAACCGAACGGCCCCGGTGGGGGCATAGCCTTGACCATTCACACTGAAGTGTCCGGCTCCGGTAGCCAGCGATCCCACAACCATCTCGTTGCGCGTCAGCGTACCGGTCTTGTCGGTGCAGATGACAGAAACGGACCCCAGCGTTTCGATTGCGGGCAAGCGCCGCACGATCGCATTGCGACGCGCCATGGCCTGCACGCCCACGGCCAGCGTGATTGTCAGCACCGCAGGCAAGCCTTCCGGAATTGCCGCGACCGATAGGCCTACAACGATCATGAATATTTCGGCAAAGGGCATCTGCCGCACGAATACGCCAAACACCAGCAGCCCTGCTCCGACTGCAAGAATGAAGGCGGTCAGCCAGCGGGCAAACATGTCCATTTGCCGCACCAGCGGCGTGGTCAGCGTCTCGACCCGTGCCAGCATGCCGCTGATCTGCCCGATTTCGCTTTGCGATCCCGTGGCAACGACCACACCCTTGGCCGTTCCTGCCACCACCAGTGTGCCGCTGAAGGCCATGGAGGACCGATCGCCGAGTGCTGCATCGCTTGCCACCGGAGGCGTGTCCTTGTCCGTGGGGACGGACTCGCCCGTCAAGATCGCCTCTTCAATTCGCAGCGCGCGCGCTTCAATCAGCCGCAAGTCGGCAGGAACCTTGTCCCCTGCTTCCAGCAGCACAATGTCGCCGGGCACCAGGTCTGTTGCCGCGATGGTTCGACGCGCCCCTTCTCTGAGCACAGCAGTATGAGGAGCCAGCATACCACGAATTGCCGCCATCGCATTTTCGGCCCGACCTTCCTGGATGAAACCGATCACCGCGTTGGCGATCACCACGGCCAGAATTACCCCGGTATCGATCCAGTGCCCAAGCATTGCCGTGGTCAGCGCCGAAGCCATGAGAACGTAGATCAGGATGTTGTGAAAGTGCTGCACGAAACGCACGAGCGCGTTGCGCTGCCGCGCCTGCGGCAGGCTGTTGGCCCCGAACTTGTGCAGTCGCTCCGCGGCAGTTGCTTCGTCCAGTCCACCGGGCGCAGCATCAAGCGCCTGCAGAACATCCTGCGTTGTACTTGCGTGGAATCGGTGCTGCGAAGCGATCATGGCCAATGCCCAATGTTAATGAGAAAGCAAAACGGGCATGCGGGGCGCCTTGAGCACAGACAGCGTTGCCCCGCCGAGAATGACATCGCGCAGTCGCGAATGGGCAAATCCTCCCATCACCAGCAAATCTGCTTCGACAGCTTCTGCTTGCGCTTGCAGGACATCACCTACCGGCCTGGCTTGCGCCAGGACATGCTGCACCTTTGCAGAGATACCCCGCCTCGCAAGCGTGTGCTCGACATCACTGGCAGTAAGGCTGCTTTGGATCGTCTTCTCGTCGCCCACAACGATCATCACGATCTCCTGCACCTGCGGGAACAATGCCAAAGCATCACCCATAGCCCGGGCGGCCACCCGGCTGTTGTCCCAGGCGACCGCGATTTTCCTGCCAGAAAAGGGGCCAGCAAAATCTGCTGGCGCAACCAGCATTGGCCTGCCGGCTTCGAACAGAACGTTCTCGGCAATCATACGGTCCGACATAAGGCCTGTGCCATCCGCACCGATAACCAGCAGATCGTGCAGCCGTGCATGATCTGCCAGAAACCCTATCACCCCGCGCGAATGGTCGATACCTGTCAGCGTCTCAACCGGAATGCCACGTTCGGCAGCCTTTGCCTCTAACGTTTGGGCATTCTGCCTGTTTCGCTTTTCGCGCAGTTCCGACTGTTCGCACATTTGCGCAAAGTTGAGACTCGTGACACTCGGCGGCATGTTCGCTTCAAGATCAAGCAGCACGCCGGTCAGGCAGGCCTGCATCGCTGTGGAAACCGAAAGAGCCAGCGCCATTGCGCCCCGCTCTGCCTCAAAGCTATCAACTGTTGCATAAGTCAGGATCGACCGTGAATTGCAGCTTGAACCGGCGCTCGTCATCTCGTGCTCCTCGTGCTGTAGTGATCAACCTTGGATAGACCGGTTGACACAGCATTCTGGCACGGATGGATTGCAGGATATTGAGGTAAATCAATAATTTCTGGGATGATGCAGTCCGGCGGGCGTAGCAACACTTTATTACCGCAGAGCACTGCTCCAGCCAAACAGCCTGCAACTTACACAAAGCTCCAACCTGCGCGGATCGACTACGAGCGCCTGGTTACGCCCCGCCAACTTCCGCGGATCAATAGGCTCTGTCCTTAGGCGCGTGTTCGCGCATGCGGCAGCCGAGAGGATGGAGCAGCTATTGAGCGACCAGCCCGGCTTTCGAGAACAAGTTCTGTCCCTTATCAAGCAGCAGCGTGAAGCACTGCGGCTACCATCATTAACGACCGACCCCTTCTAATGTCCGCAATTGCGTCGAAGCCTGAAAGGCAGATTTTTCAAGATCGCCACGATTTCCTGCTATTCCGCAACCGACCCCTTTTCGGACGTAGCCGGACTCGCATACCATCTTCGAAGGCCGCCGCTTGTCCGCATCATTGATGTTGACCAAGTTTTATATTGCCCAGGCCACCATGAGTCCTGCGGCGAATACCCAGTCGAATAGAGCACAAAATGGGACATACCATTTCGGCATGGCGGTATCGACGCTGCGATGATGCGCAAGGTCCCAGAAACCGTGCAGGGCGTAGGCAATCACAATAGCCCAATGCCAGAAAGCCAAACCTACCAATGCGGCTGCCGCGAACATCAAGGCAATACTGCCCTCTGTCGCGAGCGCCTTACTCCGCCCATCCTGAACAGCGAAGCCTACGTAGATGCCAGCTACGAGTGTAAGGACGATGGCTGCAAGCTGATGCGATATGTTGTCTGGCAAAATGAAATGCGCTGGAAGGCTAACGGTAGCAAAGAGTGCACCGATACGAGCGGGACTTTTGCCCATCAAGTTCTCAAGGTTCGAAATCGGCAATTCCTCTCGTCGCGTCGATAGGAGGCGAGTCATTCACCATTCGGTTGGAGACCTGCACCGTGTATCATTTGCAAGGCCAAAATTGAAAAGCGGACTGACAGCAATCCACCCTATTCCGTTGAAAAACTCAGGCTTGAAGTAGCGCGGGCGTCCTGATTCAGTCTCCGTGAGAAGGTGGAGACGGGCCGATGATGGGTGAGCGGACGGTGGTGCAGGAGTCGCTGTTCTACAGCTTCAGCCTGGAGCGGCATGTTCCGACGGATCATCTGCTGCGCTCGATCGACCGGTTCGTGGATCTGTCCGATATCCGTGAGCACCTGCGGCCCTTCTATAGCGAGACGGGCCGGCCTTCGATCGATCCAGAGCTGATGATCCGGATGCTAGTCATCGGCTATTGCATGGGTATCCGGTCCGAACGCCGGCTGTGTGAGGAGGTGCATCTCAACTTGGCCTATCGCTGGTTCTGCCGACTGGGGCTGGAGGGTGATGTGCCCGATCACTCGACCTTCTCCAAGAACCGGCATGGTCGCTTCCGCGACAGTGACCTGCTGCGACAACTGTTCGAGATGACGGTGGCACGCTGCATGGCCGAGGGGTTGGTTGGCGGCGAGGGTTTCGCGGTCGATGCCAGCCTCATCCGGGCTGATGTGCAGCGCCAGCGTTCGGTGCCGGGTGAGCAAGGCCTGCCGCCTGAAGCGGTCGGCCGCGCCGTCGATGAGTATCTGGACGTGCTCGACGACGCAGCATTCGGCGGCGCGACACCGGTCACGCCCAAGCGCATCAACCTCACCGACCCGGCATCGCGCTGGACCGCGGCGACGCGCGAGGCCGCCTTCTACGCCTACAGCACTAACTATCTGATCGATCTCGACCATGCGGTGATCGTCGATGTCGAGGCTACAACATCGGTCCGTCAGGCCGAAGTTACTGCCCAGCGCCGGATGATCGAGCGGACACAGCATCGCTTCGGGATCTGGCCCGAGCGCCTCGTGGCCGATACCGCCTATGGCTCGGCACCCAACCTGGCGTGGCTGGTCGAGGAGATGAGCATCGAGCCGCATATCCCGGTGTTCGACAAGTCCGCCCGGAGCGACGGCAGCTTCGAGCGCGCCGACTTCGTCTACGACCATCAAGACGACAGCTACATCTGCCCAGGGGGCAATCGCCTGCGGCGATCCAATCGCAACTTCAGCACCCCACGCAGCCGCGTCGATAAGGACGGATCGATCCGCTATCGCGCCCGCCAGCAGGACTGTCAGGGCTGCGACCTGCGGCAGCGATGTACGCCGAACATGCCGGCCCGCAAGGTCACCCGGTCGATCCACGAAGGCGCGCGAGACCTGGCCCGCGAAATCGCCACAACCGACGCGTATCTCGTCTCACGCCGCCAGCGGAAGAAGGTCGAGATGCTGTTCGCCCACCTCAAGCGCATCCTGAAGCTGGATCGACTGCGCCTGCGCGGCCCAAATGGCGCAAGAGACGAGTTCCACCTCGCCGCAGCAGCCCAGAACCTCCGCAAGATGGCCAAGATCATCCCGATGACCACGCCAGCGCTGGCCTGATCAGCAAAGGGAGACCGCTCGTCTTCATCGCGAGCTCCGCCGCAACGATGCCCCAGCTGTCTTTTTCAACGGAATACACCCAAACCCGGTCATTCCGGTTCAACGGCCGCATCCCCGAAACCTGTCCGGCAGCTTCATCGGCTTTTTTGCCAAAACCGGAAATTCTTGTGTCGACCCCATTTACGACATATCAGGCGTAAATGGCGGCCTCTGAACTAGCTAATCTCTGTTGGCGCTACACTCTAGGTTTCACGGGCTGCGCGAGAGTGTTTCGATGATCTTGCAATCGGCAACTGTGCCTTGCTGACATGAAACAATGATACGACTGAGTTCGGATCTGAGTGCTCTCAAATCGCTGATCTTCAGGTCAACTTGTGCCAGATGAGCCTGTGATACAGCATCAATGGCCTCGCAGGATTGTTCCTTGTCGTCGGACAGTGTGAGAAGCTCGCGCAACGCCTCCAGTGTGAACCCCAGATTGCGTGCGCGGCGTATGAACGAGAGGCGGGCCAGATGATCTCCCCCGTAGGAACGGTAGTTGGCGGAGGTGCGTGCAGGCTTTGGCAGAATGCCGATCTTTTCATAGTAGCGCACTGTCTCCACATTGGTTGCGGTGGCTTTTGCCAGTTCGCCAATTCTCATGCCTTGACCCTGTAGTTGCTACAGGCTGTAGATAAATTTCCGACTCGTGGCTGTCGAGAAGGAATATCAACGTGGAAATCATTCAATCTGCACCGCTCGGCTCGATGGCTGCGGTTATCGTGGCGACCCTTTTACGCGGGATCGCAATACGGCGGGAAACCGGCGATCGCCCTTTTGCATTTTTTGAGGCAAAGGGCGTTCAGCGTATCGCGGGCCTGTCCTTCGCAGCAAGCATAGCCCTTCTATTTCTGGCCAGCCTGAATGCCGCGAAAGGCGCTGTTTCCAATCTACCACTACTAGCTGCCATCCTCGCGCTTCTTGGTTCGGCAATTGTGCTTCTGGCGCAAAAGCAGATGGGCCTTGCATGGCGGATTGGCGTGCGAGAAGGTGACGCGCCTCAGTTCATTTCACACGGACTGTTTCGGTTCAGCCGAAACCCGATCTTTGTCGGCATGATGCTGATTGGGTTGGCGAGTGCGATTGCGTCTGGCCTTTGGTGGGCCTGGGGTGGGCTTGCGGTATTTGTCGGATCATGCATCGCACAGGTGAGTTATGAGGAAGTTCATCTGGAACGTAGCTTTGGCAAGCCTTATCGAGAATTCAAAACTATGGTTCCCCGCTGGCTAGGGTTGAGCAATCGCCGGATATCTGTGCCCCATGAACTGATCGCCCTTGAAATGGCTGCCTTTCATGCTGCTACGAAAGGCGGTGATGTGGAAGCGGCATGGCTCCATCTTGAGCGTGCGCACATTATTTCCCAACCCTATTTGGCTCGGCATCTTGCCAGCCATTTCGCGATGTTCAAATTTGCCATGAGCCAACGAGATGCCAAGGAAATCATCGGACAGCTCGCCCGTCTTGCGCTGGCTCCTCTTGGTGCACTAACGGGGCGTATCCCTCTAGGAAACACCGGTCGATCCAATGTCAGTGCGTTCAAGCCGATGCCCATCCCAGATGATTTGAGCGAGTTACTGAGACCGAAGGGATAGTAGGCTGCCTTGTGGAGTGATGGAAACTTGTCCTTGCCTGCACTCAGACGGCTTAAGCCGCCATTCAAGTTTCCACCCAGCTTCGGTCACGCCAGGCCTCGCAAGATCATCCTAAAAGCGGACCTGCGGCTTTGGCCCCTGGTGAGCCAAGACCTGACGTTCAGCAACCGGCCCAGGAGCCGACAACCCAGACAGGCAATGCAGGTGCTCAGCAAGGCGCCCTATTATCGGTCGTTGCGGCTCGCCCGCTGATTGCCTGAAAGCGGGCATAGTTGCAATCGGCGCGGGTAGCTGGCCCGGGACTGCATTTCGCCTCGGAAATTGCCGCTAGCGTCAAGTGATATGGCACATTGAAAGCGACGGCCACGTTCTGAGATTTACCTGACGTTCCGTCGCGCCTTGTTCAGCGGCAGTGTCTTCGCCAATAGCGAGTTGATAGCGCCGCCGCCTCCGGCGTTGCGTCATCAATAACCTCTACGAACCGCAGGGCACGGAACGAAGCGATCGGGATTTCGTACCAGCGCTTGCGCCTTGGCAACATTTAGCGCGTCCATGCCCCGTTTGAACGCGGGATCGCCAAGTCGTTCAGACATGCGAGCGATCATCGGAGCATGGACGGGATCGCTGTAGGCAGCCTGCATGTAGCCCAGCCCTTTGAGGCCGTAGAAGTCGTAGGAAATCTGGGTTAGCGTTCCGCGTGTATCCAGATATGAGCGGAGGGAGGCGTCGGACAGTTCGCTTGGCACGTTGGCACTATCCTGGGCCGCTTGGATAAAGCCTTCGAGGTTGGTGCCGTTGATGGAATAGGAGGGAGCATAGTGCCCTTCGGGCTCACCATAGTTCATGGCTGCAAAGAAACATCCGACTTGGTCCAGTTCGGCAATCATGAGATCGGTTGGCACTTTGTTGGTAAAGCCGGATCCGTTCTCGGCCTGAAATGCGCCCTGACCATCCATGACAGCGGTTGTCCTGCGCAACATTCCGCTCTGCCCGCGATACTCCCCGCCCCGTAGGCTTAACCCATTCATGCTGGAGACGCCAAGATCTGGCTTAAGGAAACCTTTCGCGCGGCGCTTTGCGCTTCCATCGGCCAACCAGCCGGCCAATGTGTTCTTCTGGCCTTCGAATTCACGGTAAGTACGGCTTTGCCAGCGATGTTTGCAAGCCTCGTCACCGGTGACGGCAACTTCCACCATGCAAGCCATGGGGCTGCCTACCATCAGTGAAAGCGGCCGAATATCGAATTTGGCAAGCATAGTTCGCGGGTTCGCGATTTCTGACCAGTGCAGTGTCACCAACCCCACGATTGCCATTCCGGCCATGACCATTCCGTTGAATGTCAGGCCAAGAACGTTTTCAGCGGCACCTGCGCGCACGCGCGACAGAACCCTTGCTGCCGGCAGCTTTTGAAGAAGCGCGGCGGCCTTGGCTTCAGTTAGCGAACGCGAGCTATCCCAAGCTTCTTTCGGCAGGGCGTCTGGAGCATTGAAGACCATCGAACCAGTAACGCGAGCCAGCGCGGCGATACGTTGTGGAACCGTTGGATGTGTTGCATTTTCACCCAAGGTATCGCCAGCAATCATCATAGCATCGTCGCTGCGCCTAGCACCTTTGACTTCCCAATGCTGCTCAACCTTTACAAGAGCCGAAGCCATCGCTGCCGGGTTTTGGGTCAGTTGCACAGCTTGCGCATCGGCGATGAACTCTCGGGCCGACGCGATCTTCAAGCGCGAAACCTGCCCCGCCCGCAGCGCCAGATGACCGATGAACCCGCCTGCAAGCGTGAGCGGCAGGATTACTGGAATGACGATAGCCAGCACCACATGCACTATCGTGAACTTCAGCGGGTTGTTGCGGTGCAGCTTGCCGAGCGCATCCATAAATATGTTCGCAGCTGCCATAAGGCGGATGTCGCCATTGCGAATGTGGGCCAGTTCATGCCCCAGAACGCAGGCCAGTTCGACATCGGTTAGATCGTCAATAAGGCCACGCGTCACTACCACCACAGCCTTCTTGCGGGCAATGCCGCAGGCAAAGGCATTTCGCGCGTCTGATTCAATCACCCCTACAAAGGGGGCCGGCAGGCCCATCGCGGTAATAAGCGGTTCGATCAACCGGCACAGCCGAGGCTCATCGATGGCGTCTACAAAGCGGAAGCCGACAGCGCGCTTTACCGATTCGATATGCCAAAACATCTGCCATCCGAACCAGCCAATCGAGGTGAGCAGAACAACTGGGGTATAACGCAGGAAATACCCATTCCACCCAAGGAACGGCGCATGTTCGGGATCAACGAAGGTGAGCGGGAGAAACAGCGCCAGCGCTGCCATGGCCTGAACAGCGGTAAGAAAACCTATGAAAAGACCGGCAGAACGCCCGTCGTTGCTCTGGACCCAGCCGTAAAGGCCGATCGGTGCATTCTTCCCCATCGCCAGTTTATCGCTCAGAACGCAATGGCGACCGGCTCGTCGACCAGGACGCGCTCAACACCTAAATCGAAAGGCTGACGGGTGTTCATCCGCAACTTCTGCGCGACCAGAGTGCCTGGAAACTGGCGCGTGGCCGTGTTGTACTCCTCGATCGCAAGGTTATGAAAACGCCGCGCAGCAGTGATCCGGTTCTCGCAGTCGACCAGTTCCTGCCTCAGCCTAGCGAACTCGGGCATGGCCTTCATGTCGGGAAACTTGTCGAATGAAGAAATCAGCGTGTTAAGTTGCGCGGTCAGCTTGCCTTCCGCTTTGATGCGGATGGGCATCGACACCGTGCGCAGAGCCTCATTACGCGCCTCCATCACGCCGAAAAGCATTTCCTTTTCATAAGCAGTCGAACCCTTGAGCACTCCGACTAACCCCGGGATGAGATTGTGCCGGTGCTTGAGATGCACATCCACATCGGAAAACGCAGTCTCACAACGCTGATCCAATGCCACAAGACGGTTGTAGGTTGATTTGAAGCGGCTGTAGAACATCAATGCTATTAGCAGGATAGCCCCCAGGATGCTGCCTACGATCCACAATGCCGTTTCCATAACTACCCTCGTGTAAGTAACTGCTCAAGCACTTTAGAAGACCTCTGATTAAAACTTTTCTACTTTACGCCAATTTGGAAGATCTTTTACGCGATGTTAAACAGCGTCTCGCAAGATCGTGGTGTTGATCAGGAGATGTCCTAATGGCTGAATCGGTTTTTGCACGCGTCCGCCGCCTGCTTTCTGCTCGTATTGAAGACAGTGTTGACGCCATGGAGTGTGCCAACTCCGACGGCACCATGCGTGAGGCGATTCGCGAAGTATCGCGCGCTATCGATGAGGTTCGCTCTGATCAGGAAAAGGCGATGACCCGCCGTCTGCAAGCCGCCCGCCAGCAGGAGATGATCGCAAAGAAGGTCGATGAGCTGACCGCAAAGGCTCGGTTTGCGTTACAAGAAGGTCGTGAAGATCTGGCCGAAGGCGCGTTGAAGCGTCAGGTTGATCTTGAGGAACAGGCTGGCGGTCTCGATCAGGTGCAAAGCCTTGCTCGTGAAGAAGAGGCTCGGCTTGAGGAAAGCCTTTCAGCGCTCCGTGCCCGCAAAAAGCAGATGGAAGAAGCACTTGCGGCATTTGCGATTGCACGCACTGAGGCAAGCCTTGGCGGCGATGGCCACGCTGCGACCCGCACCGTTGAGAGGCAGGTTGAAAACGCCGAAGCTGCGTTTGATCGCGCAATGACCGGGGCCGGGGGGATTGGTTTCACGCGTGGTGATGCCGAAGCAATAAACCAAGTGGCCGAGATCGACACGCTGGCCAAAAAGGCGACGGTTGCAGAACGGCTTGCCGCGTTGAAGCTTTCGGCCTCGCAAGCAGCCTGAGCGGCGCACGCGGCAACTGACCAAACCAATACTCAAGGCGCGCGATCGTGATACGGAAACCCGACAGGGATTTGCAGCGCGCCTTCTGGAAAGCCGACGCTTGGCACGCGGTTTGTGCAGAGCCGCTATTTCGATGGACGTCGCCAGACAGTGAGCGTCACGGATTGTACAAATTCGTGGCCATCACTTTTTGGGCCTTCCTGCTCGTTTCAATCTGCTTCGCTCTGGGCGGAATTGGCCTGGCATTCGTGCTGTCAACTGTAGCGGTGATCGCGGGGGCGGGCGTGTTGCTACGTCGCAGCCTGATGTATTGGTCAATCCTGCGCTATGGCGCTTGGAAGGGAATGCCGCGTGAAATGAGCGCAATTCTGGAACAGCCCAGTGACATGGCTGCAGCCCCGGCCAGTTTCGCCCCTATGCCTCAGGGTTTTACGCCGGTCATTGGCGGATCCGATTGTTCGAATGCATTCGGGGAGGATAAGCAATGATCCGTCGTCCTCACACGAGCGAGTTTCAAGAGCATCAATCGATCGACTGGCTACGACAAATTGGCGAGAAGATCCTTGATTCTGCTCGTCGGTTGTCCAGCCATGTCTGGCATGTTTGGGGTTTTATCTTCATTCTATATGGCACCGCGACTGTAGCAGTTTTTGCTCTCGCGGCCATGGTTACATCAGGCACGGAAGAAGGATCCTCCCTGCGCGCGGCCATAGCAACAACGGCCATTACAGGCGCCTTGCTCTACCTGATCCTGCGTCCTTGGGTTTTGTCGAACTGGCGTAAGTCTGCGCTCTTGAACCAAGAGAGCAGACCAAACATCGACACACCACATGCGGTCGGTGGCACGCCGCCACCAACGGGGATAACTGGTTTTGGCAAGCGAGGTGTTGGTAAACTGTCTGAGGAGGCCAGAAGTGAAATGATCCGCAAACCGGAGCAGGCTGAACTTGAGGAAAGGCGGGTTATTACGGCCTTACGCCGGTCAGCAACGTCCCAATCCGAGGCAGTCTCCGATTGGCATCGGTGGTCCAGCCCGCAAGGTCAATTGATACTCGCCTTCTATCTCTTGATGTTCGGCGGATTGGCGGTTGCCACTGAAGGGCTGTGGTTCGCCGTTGCTGCCGGTCTGGCGTTTTTTGGCGGTCTTGTTGTCATACGGCTGATCAAATTTGCGTTTCGGTTTCTTCTGAACCTTAGGACGCATGGTGAAGGGAAAGCGGAATGATCCGCAAACCGACCGAAAAGGACTTCCGCGAAGGTGCCACTGTCGCCGTCTTGCGCGAAACCGGCCGGGTGGCCGTGGCCACGCGCGACGGCGCACGCAAAGGAGCGCAAGCGCTGGCATGGCTCTACGTCCGCTTCATCTTATGGGTTGGTGTGGTGGGTTCGACCATCACCGCGCTGGCGCAAGGGTCAGTAATCGGCGCACTGATGCTGGTAGGTCTGGCGCTGGGCATCCACCAGGTCCTGCGCAAAAAGGACCAGGCTCGCTTAGACATTGCGGTATCCCGTCAATTACCCGTGCACCATTGCAATAAGCCTGATGTACCAGCCCAGATATCTCAGTCCGGAAGCTACAACCTTTCTCTTCCAGTCGCCGTCAAGCATGCGATCGCCCTCGGTATTCCAGCGGTGTTGCTCTGCGTGCTGGGCATTGTGCTGTGGCCGGTTCTGCTTGTCGGGATCGCTGTTCTAGTGACGTCAGCGTTGATTGTGTTCAAAGCGTTGTTCGACAACGAGCTTGTCACATTTGACCATCATCAGATCAGCATCAACAACCTTCTGGCCCGCAAGACCGTGGCTTGGCGCCATATCGACTCAGTATGCGCCCGCCCTTATTCCCGTCTGAACTTGAAGGTACTTTTTACAATCGGCTCGCGGCGCGCCATTGTGCTGACATCGATCGAGCCGGGCGGGAAGACCCGTGACTACCTCATCCCAATCGACCTGCTCGACCTCGACAAGGATGGCCTTACTGCCCTTGTCGCCAATCTGATTTCCTGCAGGGCGGCGGGCGGCGAGTTAGTGGAAGCGTGGAATACGCCCGCGCCCCAGACCTGTGCCCCTGTACGGGAGTACACACCATCGCCCGCCGGCAATCCTGGCGAAAGCTTCGACCCGGATGAGATTATGGCCAGTTATCTCGCCGATCGCGCTCGTGTCGTCGCTGAGGCGCGCCTCGATCTGCGCGCGGAAGTTGCCCCGCAATCCAAACATGGAACTCCGCAAAGGACATTCGGACGGAAGGTTACCGCATGAATCGCCGTGTCAACCAATCCAGCCAACCAATCGCCAGTTTCGGGCGCAAGCAAAGTGCTACCGACACCATCTTACCGGTGCAAATCGAACGCCCGGCCGACCTCGCGCGCTTCGATCAGTTGATGATGCTGGCCATCGCAACAAACCTTGTGGCCCACTTCCTCATTCTTGATCCGCTTCGTCAAGTTGTCGAGACGGAACAGGTATTTGCGCGAATGGGCGTTAGCTTCGACATATTCTTCAGCATACTGGTCGGAAGCCTGTTCCTTATGCTCGCACTGTGGTTCGCTACATCACGACTATGCAGCAACTCGGCCCGATGGATTCTTTCCGCCCATTGCGTAATGCCCCTGTTTTCTTGGATCCAGATGCTATCAGGCACAGAGTATGCTTCGAAAGATAGCACACCCCAATTGTCGATGGAGGCCACGATTTTCTCGGCGGTTTCGACGTTGCTGGGCCTTGCCGCGATCTATTTCATTCACACCCCATCAGCACGGGCATGGTTCTCCAGCCGTTAACGCTGAACCTTCCGTCTCAATATCCAGAGGAATCTCCAATGCTGGAAACAGCCATTCTCCTGAAGATTGGCGTACTAACGCTCGCGATGGTGCCGCTGATCATTGGCAATCTGCGCACCGGCAACACTTCCAATATCAACAATGCAATTCTGTTTGTAGCAGGAGTGGTCTTTGCAGCTGCGGTGCCGGCTGCACATAGTGCAACGCTGAGCTGGTCTGCCTTTGCGGTTTCACTCGCATTGGCAATCGCATGCCTTGCGTTCGCAGCCTTCCAGATCGTCCCGGCTGGAGTCGCCAAAACCCTGATCGCACTAATTCCGTGGCTGACAGCAGAACAGTTCTTCATCACTCTGGCAGCGGGCATGGGCATTGCGGCAATCCTTGCCAAGGCAGCGCAAAGCAAACGAGCGCCAGTAGCACTTCCTCTCTGGATTGGTGCACTTGCTGCATTGTTTTTCGCATCTGAAAGCTGATCGGCATGGTCGATTAGGCGATTATACCGACAACCCACTCTAATCGACTTCCCATGCCGGTCTGTCGGCGAACGGCCCACAATCCGCCGTTCACATCAGCACCAGTAAGCGTTGGATTTAGCTGAAACCGGTCGATCACCGAGGAGAACGCAGAATGTCAGCAAAGCGCCCTAATCCCGGTCATTGCGGGCCGGCGCCGGGTTGCCCAATTCCGGTCATTTCGCGCAGCGCAAGAAGTAGCGGTGCCAATGACGCTAGTGGGCCTTCAGCTCTGCCCACAGGCTTCAACGCTTTCAGTGCCTGCGTATTCGACAGCGAGTAAAAAAGCGTCAGGATCCTGGACAAGTTCGAGTCGTTCGCCGAGCCGCATTGCGGGGATATCAGGTGACCGCCACCCTATCAGCTCCCTTGGCTCAGGGTCTGGCAAATCGACGCTGAAGTAGTCCCAGTGCCTTACAACGCGGGGGCGCTTTATCGATTTTAGCGCTGCCATCGACGTGAAATGAACAACCTGTGCGGTCCTGTCGTGAACGAAGAAAAGGCCATCTTCGGTTAGTCGATATGATATGCCATTGCGAGCGTCGGCATCCAGCCATGTAATCGTTATAACGAGAAAAATGCCAAACAGGATGGGGAGTATAGCAATCAGAAGCGGTGACTGTTGGTAGAACAGGTATGCAATCCCTGCAAATGCAGCTAATTGGATAATGTGAAGTCCCAACTGGAAAGGGCGAACGTAGATGCCCTTCACCGGCTCTGCAGCCCAAAGGACAGGTTTGCCCTTACTAGCATCCACGAATGCAGGTGCAGGTTTTGACATCAGACCTTCTCCGTCGCAGGCTTCCGACCGCGCCTGGCCACCGCTTTATCACCCACCTGTTGTCTTACAATGCATCGCGGAGCTTACTTGGAAAGCCGACCATCGGCTTTGATCCTTTGCCAGCCAGAACCTGCCTTTCAGCAACCGGCCCAATAGCGGTCGCAATTCGTGCCCAGCGCGCAGACGGCAGAGTGGCGGGTTTTGGCACTGAACCTGCCGCTGAACCCGTCAGGCGGGAATGGCCGTTAAGTCCCAAACCCCGTCGATCTGAGACTGTCCTGTCGGCGTGAATGAACGACTGGAATTGAGGTGGCAGCCCCGCGCCCATCGTCGCAGCAAGCAAGCAGACTCTTAGCCCGCGGGCGGTCGGAAATTGCGCATCTTTGCTTGCCGGGGTATGGTGGCATCACCCAGTGAGTGGTTTACAAGCAGACCAGGTTTAAGCTTCAATCCCGATTTACCGAAAGGGAGTGGGGCCATTGTGTGGGGCTGTATTCTTTGCTGCAATACAGCATCTTATTTAATTATAGATCGTTAGTCGATCTTTGCGGTTCCCTTCACCCGCTCCATTGCAGCTTTATGTTTGCGTTTGACCCGGGCTAGCGCTTGGCCGATCAGCAGCAGCGCCGGGCCATCGCCCAGTGCGGTGCGCGCCACCAGCGGCAGCAGATCAAGGCGGGTGTGGAAGTGGCGTTCCTCCGGCAGACTGGCAGACTCGACCAGCGCCACCGGTGTATCGGCAGGCAGGCCCGCCGCGATCAGGTTGCGTGAAACGTCGGTGGCCGCCGCCTTGCCCATATAGACTGCCAGCGTCGCTTCGGGATCGGCCAGCGTGGCCCAATCCAGATCGAGCACTTCGCCTGCGCGCGCATGCGCCGTCACGAAGGTCAGCTTGCGGGCAAGGCCGCGCAGGGTGAGCGACTGTCCCAGACTCGCCGCCGCCGCGCTCGCCGCCGTCACGCCGGGACAGATGCGCACGGGCACACCGGCAGCGTGGCAGGCGTCCAGTTCCTCGGTCGCGCGGCCAAAGATCGCCGGATCGCCGCCTTTCAGCCGGACCACCCGATCTCCGGCTAAGGCTGCTGCGACGATCAGCTTGTCAATCGTGCCCTGATCCTTCGAATGCCGCCCGGATCGCTTGCCCACATGCACCAGCCGCGCACCGGGAGCGGCCATTTCCAGCACGCCTGCGCCCACCAGCGCATCGTGGAACACCACGGTGGCCATGCCGATCAGGCGTTCGGCTTTGCGCGTGAGCAGTTCGGGATCGCCCGGACCTGCGCCCACCAGCCACACGGTTCCTTCGGGAAAGTCCGTCATTCCGCTGCCTCCGCACATGTCTCGTTCCATTCACGCAGCATCCGGGCGATGGCCGGGCGGCACGATCCGCAATTGGTGCCCGCTCCGCAGGCCTTGCCCACATCGGCCACCGTGCCAGCGCCCTGCTCCACCACGCCAAGGATCTGCTTCGCGCCGATGCCGTGGCACACGCAAACGACCGGGCCGCGATCCGGGGCAGGGGCGCTGGGCCGCGCAGCCAGCAGTTCGGGCAGGGCAGCGCCGCTTGAGCCAAGCTGCCCGGAAATCCACTCCCGCGCA
Organism: Novosphingobium sp.; assembly: GCF_030696665.1. Taxonomy (GTDB): domain Bacteria; phylum Pseudomonadota; class Alphaproteobacteria; order Sphingomonadales; family Sphingomonadaceae; genus Novosphingobium. The sequence goes on along the minus strand of NZ_JAUYRV010000039.1, from coordinate 61,804 downwards.
GGCAGTTGCCCGGTCCGCGTTACATAAAGCGCAGCCTTGAGCATGCCGCCCGCATCCAGCACCGCCAGCCGCCGCATCCCGCGCGCCATGTCCACCGCTTCCACGCGCTCGCCCGCAGGCAGCAGCACATCGGCATCCACCGGGCCATCGCCCGCCAGTTCATAGAGCCAGCCCCCGGTGATGGCAGACCGGCTCCACCATGCCAAGCCGTGGGGCGCAATGGCATCATGCCGCACCAGAAATGCGCGCCAATCGCTGTCCACCGGTTCGATCCGGCAGGCGTTGTTCTTGAAGCCGGGCTGGCCGGAGACGGGATCAACCGACTGATCGGGCAGCACATTCCCGCGCCCGCCGCTGGCCATCGCATCGGTCCAGTGCATCGGCACGAACACTTGGCCCTGCGCTTGCGCCTCGGTCACAGACACGCGGAACACCGATGCGCCCGCAGCCGTCACCACCCGCGCCAAAGCGCCATCAGCCAAACCCGCAGCATCAACAGGATGCACCTCCAGCAAAGGCTCGCGCCGATGCTGCGCCAGCGTGGGCGATAGGCCCGTGCGCGTCATCGTGTGCCACTGGTCGCGATAACGCCCGGTGTTGAGCCGCAGCGGATAGTCGGGATCGGCGTCACGCATCCGCGCCTCCACCGGCACATGCCGCATCGCGCGCCCCGCCATCGGATGCCGCCCGCCCCAAATGAACGGCTCCATCGCCTCAAATTCCGCGTCGGAAACCCCCGCCTTGTCGGTCAGGTCCAGCACTTTGCCATGCTTCACCGCCAGCGCCGTCATCGCTGCATATTCACGAAACACGCCTGCCGCATTGGTCCAATCGAACCCGGCAAAGCCCATCCGCTGCGCCACATCGCCAACAATCGCCCAATCTGCCCGCGCTTCACCCGGAGCAGCAAACAGCGCGCGCTGACGGCTAATGCGGCGTTCGGAATTGGTCACCGTCCCGTCCTTCTCGCCCCACGCCAGCGCGGGCAAGCGGACGTGCGCGAACTTGGCGGTATCGGTATCGGCAATCACGTCGGACACCACCACCGTCTCGCATCGCGCCAAGGCCTCGCGCACGAACCCGGCGTCTGGCATCGAAACGGCGGGATTGGTCGCCATCACCCAAAGGAACTTCACGCGGCCATCATGCACCGCGCGGAACAGGTCCACCGCCTTCAGCCCCGGCCCGCTGCACATGCGTGGTGCCTGCCAGAACGCCGCCACATCGGCGCGCTCCTCATCCGAAAAGCCCAGATGGCACGCCAGCATATTGGCCAGCCCGCCCACCTCGCGTCCGCCCATCGCATTGGGCTGCCCGGTCATCGAAAACGGCCCCGCGCCCGGCACGTTGATCCGCCCCGTCGCCAGATGCAGGTTGATGATGGCATTGCCCTTGTCCGTCCCCGCGACAGACTGGTTCGCCCCCATCGAAAACACCGTAACCATGCGCGGATGCGCGGCGACAAGATCGGCAAGCGCAGCAAACGTCTCCGCCGAAACGCCACCATTCTCCCCTCCCGCAGGCGGGAGGGGCTGGGGGAGGGCTTGTTCGCCAACCAACCCCCGCGCCGCCATTGCGGCCAGCAAGGCGTTGAACAACCCCACATCGCCATCCGGCAGCACCGGCACAAACAAGTCCGCCTGCTCCGCCGTCTCGGTCCGACGCGGGTCGATCACCACGATCTTCGTGCCGCGCTTTTCCCGCGCACCCTCGATCCGCTGCCAGATCACCGGATGGCACCACGCGGTGTTCGATCCCACCAGCAGGATCAGGTCAGCCTCGTCCAGATCGTCATAAGTGACCGGGACAATATCCTCGCCAAACGCGCGATTGTGCGCCGCCACCGCACTGGCCATGCACAGCCGAGAATTGGTGTCGATGTTGGCGCTGCCGACAAAGCCCTTCATCAGCTTGTTGGCGGCATAGTAGTCCTCGGTCAGCAACTGCCCCGAGACGTACAGCGCCACGCTGTCCGGCCCATGCTGCGCGATGCACGCCCGCATCTTATCCGCCACCAGATCCAGCGCCTCGTCCCACCCGGCGCGCCGTTCCCCGATCATCGGGTGCAGCAGCCTGCCATCAAGCGAGACCGTCTCCCCCAGATGCGTGCCCTTTGAACACAACTTGCCGAAGTTGGCGGGATGCGCCGCATCGCCCCGGATGGTGACGGAACGCTCGCCCGTAACCTCGGCAGCGATGCCGCAGCCAACGCCGCAATAGGCGCAAGTGGTGCGGATCACGCCAATCCTCCCCGGCACGGGGAGGGGGACCGCCGCAGGCGGTGGAGGGGGCTATCCCCATCGCGCAACCGAGCGGGCAAGCACCGTTGAAAACGATGGCCCCCTCCACCACCAGCGCCGCTGGCGGTCCCCCTCCCCGTGCCGGGGAGGATGGTTGCGCAAATGACCCTCACGCCGCGCGCTTCCCCACCACGGCGGAGCGCAGCAGATACATCCGCCCCGCATCCACCTTCATCGGAATGGTGGGGACGCATCCCTTGTCTTCACCCAGCGCTTCGCCGGTCTTCAACGAGATGTTCCAGTTGTGCAGCGGGCAGGTCACCATGTTGTCGTGGACGATGCCCTGCGAAAGCGGCCCCTGCTTGTGCGGGCACTTGTTCACCAGCGCATAGAACTCGTTCTTCTGCGTGCGGAACACCGCGATTTCGTCAAAGCCCACCACCGGCAGCGTGCGCGCTGTGCCGGGGGTGATCTGGTCCACCGAACCGATGTCGAGCCAATCGCCGATCATTGCGCATACTCCGTGATCGAAAGGGGCCGCACTTCGGCCAGATGCTGGTGCAAGTCCGCATCCTTGCCCGCCACGCGCTCGGCCCAAGGATCGTCCTGACAGAAGGTTTGCGAATAGCGGAACCGCGCGGCGAGGCGCTTTACGCTGTCGGCATCATCGAACAGCCCGGCCTTCACATGATCCAGCCCGACGCGCTCGATCCACGGCGCGGTGCGCTCCAGATAATGCGCCTGTTCGCGGTAAAGCTGGATAAAGGCCGCACACACGTCCATCGTCTCGGCCTCGGTCGCCACTTTGCACAGCAGGTCTGTGGCGCGCACTTTGATCCCGCCATTGCCGCCAACGTGCAGTTCATAGCCGGAGTCCACGCAGACCACGCCGAAGTCCTTGATCGTCGCTTCCGCGCAATTGCGCGGGCAGCCGGATACCGCGATCTTGAACTTGTGGGGCATCCACGATCCCCAGGTCATCCGCTCCAGCTTCACGCCAAGGCCGGTTGAATCCTGCGTGCCAAAGCGGCACCATTCGCTGCCAACGCAGGTCTTCACCGTGCGCAAGCTCTTGCCATAAGCATGGCCCGAAACCATGCCCGCCGCGTTCAGATCAGCCCAGACGGCAGGCAGGTCTTCCTTCTTGATGCCAAAGATGTCCAACCGCTGCCCACCGGTCACCTTGACCATCGGCGCGTTGAACTTCTCCACCACATCGGCAATCGCGCGCAATTCACGCGGATTGGTGAGGCCACCCCACATGCGCGGCACCACGGAATAGGTGCCGTCCTTCTGGATATTGGCGTGAAGCCGCTCGTTCACAAAGCGGCTCTTCTGGTCATCCTCATATTCGCCCGGCCACGCGCACAGCAGGTAGTAGTTGAGCGCAGGGCGGCACGATGAGCAGCCATCCGGCGTGGTCCAGTGCAGTTCCTGCATCGCTTGCGGGATGGACCGCAGCGACTTTTCACCAATCAGGCGGCGCACATCATCGTGGCTGAAGCTGGTGCATTTGCACATCGTCTTTGGTCCGGACTGCACCTCGCCGCCCAGCGTCAGCGCCAGCAGGCTTTCGACGAGGCCAGTGCATGATCCGCACGATGCCGAAGCCTTGCAAGTGCTGCGCACCGCATCAAGGCTGCACGCGCCTGCGTTGATCGTCTCGATCACTTTGCCCTTGGAAACGCCGTTGCAGCCGCAGATTTCTGCGTCGTCCGAAAGTGCTGCAACGGCGGCATTAGGGTCCAGCAGGGCACCCCCGCTGGCGAAAGCCTGACCAAAGATCAGCGCTTCGCGGATGTCGGAGATGTCCTCGCCCTTTTTCAGCAGGTCGAAGTACCAGCTGCCGTCTGCCGTATCGCCATAAAGGACCGCGCCAACCAGCCGGTTGTCCTTCACCACCACCCGCTTGTAGACCCCGCGCGCCGCATCGCGCATTACGATGTCCTCGGCCCCATCCCCGCCCGAAAAGTCCCCGGCGGAAAACAGGTCGATCCCCGAAACCTTCAGCTTGGTTGAGGTTACTGAACCTTCATAGCCGCTCGGGCTTTCGCAGGCCGCATCGGCGAGCGCGCGGCACATATCCCACAGCGGTGCCACCAGGCCATAGCAGGCCCCGCGATGCTGCACACATTCGCCCACCGCCATGATCGCCGGATCGCTCGTCACCATGTGGTCATCCACCACGATGCCGCGCTCCACCTCGATCCCGGCCGATTTGGCCAGCGTGGTGCCGGGGCGGATGCCCACGGCCATCACCACGATATCGGCGTCAAAGGTTCGCCCATCCTTCAGGCGGACAGCGGAAACGTGGCCATCGCGCCCAACGATTTCAGCGGTATCACCGCCGGTCACGATGGTCTGGCCGCGCCGTTCCAGTTCGGTTTTCAGCAGGTATCCCGCCGCTTCATCCAGCTGGCGCTCCATCAGCGTGGGCATAAGGTGAACGACGGTGACCTTCATGCCACGAAGCGAGAGGCCATGCGCTGCCTCCAGCCCGAGCAGGCCACCGCCGATCACCACTGCGCTGCCGCCCTTTTCAGCAGCGGTCAGCATTTTGTCCACGTCATCCAAATCACGGAACGTCACCACGCCCGCCAGATCCTTGCCCGGAACCGGGATGATGAACGGGTCGGAACCGGTCGCAATCAGCAGCCGATCATAGGGTTCGACCCGGCCAGACTTGGCTAAAACGGTCTGCGTCGCGCGGTCGATGGAAACGATTGGATCGCCGGAAACCAGCGTGATCGCGTTGTCGGCGTACCAGTCGTCACCATTGATGACGATGTCCTCAAACGCTTTCTCTCCGGCCAGAACCGGGGAAAGCATGATGCGGTTGTAATTCACGCGCGGCTCAGCGCCGAAGATCGTCACATCGAAGCGGGCCGGATCGCGGGCGAGAATTTCCTCCACCGCGCGGCACCCGGCCATGCCGTTGCCGATCACCACCAGCCGTTCTTTCACGGCGGCGGTGTTGTCCTTGTCCATCAGGGTCGAAGGCGCGTTCAATTTCGTAATCCTTGGCAAAACGCGCAACACGAAAAAGCCGCCCGAACGCATCCCGAAAAAGGGAGGTCTGGGCGGCGACATTGCCACGCGATGTTGATTGTTCAGGCTTTGCGCTGGATCGCCCGACCTTGGGCGGCACATCGGCCTTCGTCTACTTGGCTAACCGATTCGGGCGCTGCACTGCAAGCTTTATTTTGCAGTGCAGCAACGGAAGAGGCCCACCCCCAGCCCCTCCCGCCTGCGGGAGGGGAGCAACTCATCCTCAAATTCGCCCTCCCGCCTGCGGGAGGGGGGCAACTCACCCTCCAATTCTTCCTCCCGCCTGCGGGAGGGGGCAACCCGCCCTTACTTCCCCCCTCCCGCAGGCGGGAGGGGTCGGGGGTGGGCAATCCAACCTCAGATCAAAACGCCACCTCAGCCTGCAACCACAAGATCTCCCGATCCACGCCAAACTTGTCGGCGTTGTAGTTGGCATACTTCACCAGCCAGCCCACCTTCTTGGTCTTGAAGCCGAGGCTGGCGTCCCATTCGCTGCCGAACTTTACCCCGCCCACATCACTGCGGAATTCATGGTAAGTCACGTTCGCGTTAAGCCCTTGAACAGCCTTCACTTTCGGCAGAACCTTGGCGAGCGTGACGTAGTAATCCTCCAGCCCATTGCCCGGCGTGGTCAGGAACAGGTCGGCCCAGCCATTGAACTTGTGCAGCGTCGCCAGCGGGGTCTGGAAGGATTTGCCCACGGCCTTGTCCGCACCCAGCTTTTCGTAGCCGCCGGTCAGGGTAAAGCCCTGATAACCCATTCCAAGTTCGCCCAGAACGAAGTCCGCTTCATAGGCCACCGGCGCGCTGCCGATGCCGGATTGGCGGGCGTAGCTGGCCAGCACATTCAGCTTCACCGCCTTGGACAGCGGAATGCTGCCCGAAACGCGCCCGCCATAGGTTTGTGATGAGTTGGCGAAGGCAAAAGCTTCATCATAATCAAGGATATAGGAGAACGCCTTGGCGGTCACCGGTCCCAGCTTCGCACTGGCTTGCAGGAACACGAAGTCGCCATCCATCGACCGACGCGGCCCGGCTTCGGACCCGAAGATCGAATCCTGCTGGATCGCGTAGGTGCCATCAAAGCTGATCGGCCCGAACGTCGCCTCGGCGCGCACGGCGTCGAACGTCTGCTCGTTCTGCCGCCAGCCGACCGAGCCGACAAAGCGTTGATCATCAAGGTTTATCCGCTGCCGCCCCACGGTCAGTGCAAAGTCCTTCACCTTGTACATGATCTGCGCGCGGTTCAGGTCGATGCTTTCGGCATCAGGCACCACGGCAAACTGCGTGCGACGCTGCGGACTGCCTGGCAAGGCAAAGGGGAAAGCATTGTATCTCTTCGACAATGCCAGCGTACCCTCGGCCTCCACCAGCACCGAAAGGTGCGAAGGCGCGTGCTTCAACTCCAACCCGGAACGCAACCGCACGGTCAGCGCATCGGCATCGACGGTCGGCTGCTCGATGCCCTCGTAGCGGATGCGCGCGTCGATGATCGGATCGAGCGTCAGGCCATCGGTGACCGGAATTGGATCACCGAAAGCGGGTTTTCCGGCGGCGTGCGCCGGGTGTGCGAATGCGATCGACGACGCGAGCAGCGCCGCCGCGAATGTGGTCTTCTTCATGTTCCCTGATCCCCCTCAGTTGAGCCGGTCAGGCATCCTCTCGTGCGCCTCAGGTGCGCTTAGGTGCTTGTAGGTGCATCTAGGTGTCGTTCAGGCCGCATTTGATTTCGGCCCGTGATCGTACTCCGCAAGGAAGTGCAACACCTCCTGACGGTAGGCGTAAAACATTGGATGCTTTAGCAATTCCTTGCGGTCGCGCGGGCGTGGCAGGTCCACTTTCAGCACTTTTCCGATGGTCGCGTTCGGCCCATTGGTCATCATCACCACACGGTCGGCCAGAAGGATCGCTTCATCGACATCGTGCGTCACCATGATGGCGGTCACCTTCGTGCGGTTCCACACTTCGACCAGCACGTCCTGCAAATCCCACCGCGTCAGGCTGTCCAACATGCCGAACGGTTCATCCAGCAGCAGCAAGCGCGGGCTGAGCGCGAAGGCGCGGGCGATGCCGACGCGCTGGCGCATCCCGTTGGACATTTCCGCCGCCATCTTGTCGCGCGCATCGGCAAGGCCCACGCGTTCAAGATAGTAGTCAATGATTTCCCTGCGTTCCGAACGGGTTGCGTGCGGATAGACACGCTCCACGCCCAGCGCCACGTTCTGCCGCGCAGTGAGCCAGGGCATCAGACTGGGCGATTGGAACACCACCGCCTTGTCCGGCCCCGCGACGTCGATCTCGCGGTTGTCGAGGATGATGCCGCCCTTGCTGATTTCGTTCAGACCCGCTGCCATCGTCAGCACGGTGGACTTGCCGCAGCCCGAATGGCCGATCAGCGAGACGAATTCTCCCTTGTCCATCAACAGGTTGAAGTCTTCAACCACAGTCAGCGGACCCTTGGGTGTCGGGTAGATCTTATTGAGTTTCCAGAACTCCATGTAACGCCGCGTCGCACCCTTTTTCGCCGCGTCCTGATAGGCCTTGGGCGGCGGGGCGAGATCGAGCGGGATGATATTGGGCAGGCTGCCGGAGTCACTGCCGAGCGCCGCCTTTTCACCGGCCAGACCGCCGAGATAGGTGACGATTTCCGTGCGAAGTGCCTGAAAATCCACGCTATCGTTTACCGCTTCCCGATCCCTCGGGCGCGGCAGGTTGACGGAGAAGATCTTGCCGATGTGCGCCGCAGGAGCAGGCGTCAGCACGGCAACACGGTCCGCCAGCAACAGCGCTTCATCCACGTCGTTGGTGACAAGGATGATCGTGCGCTTTTCCTCCTCGCGGATGCGGTCGATCTCGTCCTGCAGCTTGGCGCGGGTGAGGGCGTCCAATGCCGAAAGGGGTTCATCCAGAAGGAGAATTTCGGGTTCCATTGCCAAAGCGCGAGCCACCGCAACGCGCTGGCGCATCCCGCCCGAAAGCTGGCCGGGCTTGCGATCCATCGCATGGCCAAGGCCGACCAGTTCAACCTTCTGCCGCACCAGATCGGCACGTGCCTGCTTGCTGCGATCCTTGTGGACCGAGTCCACGGCCAGCGCGACGTTCTGTTACACGGTCAGCCAGGGGAACAGCGAGTAGGACTGGAAGACGAGGCCACGATCCTTGTCCGGCCCGTCAATTGCCTTGCCACGCAGCAGGATTTCGCCTGCATCGGGTTCGACAAGGCCAGCGATGGCCGAGATCAGCGTGGTTTTGCCCGCGCCGGAGAAGCCGAGGATGGCGATGAATTCGCCTTCCTCAACATCGAGGTCGATGCCGCCGAGGACTTCGGAAACGCCGCCCGCCTTGCCGGTGAAGCTTTTGCGGACATTGCTGAGCGAGAGGATCGTGGCCATGATGGGTGCTCCTCAGACGTTGCGGTTGCGGCTGACGAAGGCCTGCATGGCCATCATCACACGGTCGAGAGCGAAGCCGATCAGGCCGATCACGACGACCGCCACCATGATGCGGGCCAGCGACTTTTCAGAGCCGTTTTGGAATTCGTCCCACACGAACTTGCCGAGACCCGGGTTCTGGGCGAGCATTTCGGCCGCGATCAGCACCATCCAGCCGGTGCCGAGCGAAAGGCGCATGCCGGTAAAGATATAGGGCAGCGACGATGGCAGGACGAGGCGCGTGAGCTTGGCAAACCAGCCGAGGCGCAGCACGCGGCCTACCGCGATCAAGTCCTTGTCGATGCTGGCCGTGCCGATGGCGGTGTTGATGAGGGTTGGCCAGAGCGAGCAGAGCATGACCACCACGGCCGAGATGATGAAGCTTTTGGCCAAAGTCGGGTCGTCGCTGGTGACGGAGGCCGAGACGACCATTGTGACGATGGGTAGCCATGCCAGCGGGCTGACCGGGCGCATGACCTGCACCAGCGGATTGATCGCCGCGTTCACGCGCTTTGACATGCCCGCAACAAGGCCCAGCGGCACCGCAAAGATCGTGGCCAGAATGAAGCCAGCGGCCACCGTTTCCAGCGAGGTGAAAATCTGGTCGATGAAGGTTGGCGGGCCGGTGTAGCCATAGCCGGACGCGATTGCCTCGGTTTCCGCCACGCGCGCCGCGGCGTTTTCTTCCATCAGGCCACCAAACGCCGTCCACACATCGCCCGGCCCCGGCAATGCCCCCAGCGAGGTCTGCACCAGTGGTGCCAGCAGTGCCCACAGCAGCAGGAAGCCGCCAATCCCGGCCAGCGGTGGCCACAGCGATTCAAACACTGCCCGCCCTGCCGGAAGCTTGATGCCGAAGGGAAGCTTGAGCGATGCGGTCACGGGCGTTTCCTCTGGGGTGGGGAGGAGAGACTGGCTCTCCTCCTTATCCTGCGGCAGGGTCTGGAGGAACTCGTCCTTGCGAAGCGGAACGGCGTTCATGGGTTTGGTCCTGTCTTACTTGACGCCCGCAGGCGTAACCTTCTGGCCCGGCTTCAGCCCAATGGCGAAGCTGGCGGCATAGGCGGCGGGCTTTTTGGCATCGAAGGCCACGCCATCGATGGCTTTGCGGGTATAGACGCGGAAGCCATCGGTCTGCGGGAAGGCATCGGCGCTGGCCTTGCCATCGGCGACGAGCGACTTGGCAGCTTCGTCATAAAGATCAGGGCGATAGACTGACTTGACCGTATCGAGATACCACTGGTCGGTCTTGTCTTCCGAAATCTGGCCCCAGCGGCGCATCTGCGTGAGGAACCAGATGCCGTCGGAATAGAAGGGATACGACGCCTGCTGATCGAAGAACAGGTTGAATTCGGGCGTATCGCGGGTGTCGCCCGAGCCGAACGTGAACTTGCCGGTCATCGAGGCCATCAGCACCTTTTCATCGGCGCCGACATATTTGGAATTGGCGAGCAGCTTCACCGCTTCGGGCCGGTTCTTGCCGCCTTCGGCATCGAGCCACATCGATGCGCGGATCAGCGCGCGGGTCAGCGCCTTGACCGTGCCGGGGTTCTTCTTCACGAAATCAGCGGTCAGGCCGAACACCTTGTCGCCCGTGGTCCCGGCAATATCGGGATCGACGATGATCGGCACGCCGATCTTCTTGGCAACGGCGGCCTGATTCCACGGTTCACCCACCGAATAGCCGTTGATCGTGCCAGCTTCCATCGTGGCCGGCATCTGCGGCGGCGGGGTGACGGAAAGCTGCACGTCGGCACCGGTGACACCAGCGGTATCGGCAGGCAGATAGAAGCCGGGGTTCAGCCCGCCTGCGGCCAGCCAATAGCGCAGCACGTAGTTGTGGGTGGATACGGGGAAGACCATGCCCATCTTGAATGGCTTGCCCTCAGCCTTGAACTTGGCGACGACCGGCTTCAGCGCGGCGGCCGAAATCGGCATCTGCACCTTGCCGTCCGGTCCCTTTGGCAGGGTTGGGGCGATCATGTCCCACACCTGATTGGAAACGGTCACGCCCTTGCCATTAAGGTCGAGCGAGAACGGCGTTACCAGCGGAACCTTGGAGCCGATGCCAGCACCCGATGCCAGAACCTGGCCCGCCAGCATGTGTGCGCCATCAAGCTGGCCGCCGGTGACGCCATCAAGCAGGACTTTCCAGTTGGCCTGCGGTTCGAGCGTGACGGTGAGGCCTTCTTCGCGGAAGAAGCCCTTTTCCTGCGCGACGACCAGCGGGGCGATGTCGGTCAGTTTGATGAAGCCAAGCTTCAGGACCGGCTTTTCAATGCCATTGGCCGAAGCGGCGGCCTTTTCAGGCGCGTCGGCGCTTTTGCCGCAACTGGCCAGTGCGATCCCGGCGAGCAGCGCTGCGACCATGTTGCGCCGGTTAAATGTGTTCCGTCCGTTCACTTCGACCACCCCTTTGAAGTGACGTGGCAAACACGAAAAAGCCGCCCGAACGCATCCCGAAATGGGGAGGTCTGGGCGGCGACGTTGCCACGCGATGAAAATGCTGAGCCGGGCTGTGCTGTTTCCGTCCATCCTTGGGCGGCACCACTCGGCTTGGCTCTAAGGCTATGTGATTCGGCTGCCATTCGGCAAGCGTTTTTTGCACCGCAATAGAATTTTATGCAGAGCGTTGCCCCTGAATGTAGGATTCGAGCAACACTGGGTCGAACGGCTTTCCATCGAAGAAACTGTTGTTTTCCAGCGTCATAAGGCCCTGCTGCATCGATACCGAAGTCGGCCCGGCAAGGCTTCCTTCGACCTTGGAACTGGCGCCGGGCAAAGGCTCTCCGGTGCCCAATAGTGCGCTGCGGTAGACATCGGGGCGGAATACGCGGGCCGCTTTTCGGGCATCGCCTGAGTCAAACGCGAGTCCGTCCCATCGCACCATCTGGCTGTAGAGCCATTCGGCCTGGCTGACCCACGGGAAGTTCGCCGCCTCGCGGTGCTGGAACATGAAATCGGGGTAGTGCAGCAGAGCGCCGCCCTGACGGAGCAGGAGCCGGTCTGAAATGGCGCGGCGGATCAGTGTGGCATCACCATCAAGGTACTCTGCCCGCGCGAGAATCGCCGCATTGGTTTCAAGATTGGCGGGATCGACGAAGTGTTCGCCCGCCTTGCGCAGCGCGCGAACCAGCGCTTCGGCCTGCGGACGGCGCGCTTCCATTACCGGTTCACGGAAGGCGAGGACTTTTTCCACGCCGCGCCGCCAGATTTGCGCGGTAACCATCACGATCTCGCCGGTGCCGCGTTCCACCGCCACGCTGTTCCACGGTTCGCCCACGCAGATCGCATCGACTTCGCCAAATTCGAGCGCATCGGCGCAGAATGGCGGGGCGACGGTGGTGATTTCAACATCCACGTCCGGGCGAATGCCGCAAGCGGCGAGCCAGTAGCGCAGCATGTAGTTGTGGCTGGAATAGCGGTGGACCACGCCGAAGCGCAGCTTCTGGCCGGAGGCTGCGATATAGGCCTTCAGGGCCGCGCCGACTGCTGCCGGTTCGCCCAACCCGCCCGCCGGGTTTACCGCGCGCGCCAGATCGGGGCGCATGGTTACAGCGTTGCCGTTGAGGCCGAGGACGAAGGGGACCGAGAGCGGCTGGGCAGGGCGACCGCGCCCCAATGTGGTGGCGATGGCCAATGGGGCGACCATGTGGGCGGCATCGCTGTGGCCATAGAGCAGGCGGTCAAGCACCGTGGCCCAGCTCATGTCGCGCACGAGGCGCAAGCTCAGGCCCTCGGCCTCGGCAAAGCCATGCTCCAGCGCGAGGATGGGCAGGCAGGCGTCGACCAGTGGCAGGAAGCCGACCGTTAGTTCGCCATTCGTGGCGTCTTCGGCCATCATTTCCCTCCCATCAACTGGTGCGCGGTGACGACTGCTTCGGCGATGTCGGCAATGCGTTTGCCCTGATTCATCGCGGTTTTGCGCAGTTCGGTATAGGCCTGCGGTTCGGTGAAGCCTCGGCTGTCCATCAGGATGCGCTTGGCTTTGGCGATCACTTCATGGTCCGCCAGCTTGCCCTTGGCCTCGGCCAGATCGGACTGGAGCCGCGAGAAGGCGTTGAAGCGGCGCACGGCCAGATCGAGGATCGGGCGGATGCGGTGCGGGGCAAGGCCATCGACCACGTAGGATGAAACACCGGCATCGACCGAAGCGGCGATGGATTCCTCGTCGCTTTCATCCACGAACATGGCGATGGGGCGGCCCAGCACACGGCTGACGGCGAAGTATTCTTCCAGCACATCGCGCGAGGGATTGCCGAGGTCCATCAGCACGATGTCTGGCCCGATTTCGCCGATGCGGGCAACGAGGCCGCGCCGTTCGGTCACCACGAAAATCTCGCAATCGTCGAGCGCGGCGAGGCCTTCGCGGATCACGGCCGCGCGGCTGGCGCTTTCATCGACAATGGCAATCCGCATGTGCGCCTAGTGCGCGGGGAGGACTTTCGATTCAAGGCGATTCGTGTCCACGTCAGTTGCCGACCAGCACGAAAGGTGCCCATGTGGCAGGATGGGCTGCGCCTGCGAGCTTTTTATCGGCGATGATGGCCAGTTGCGCGCGGCGCAAAGCCTCGGCACGGGACAGGCCTTTGGCCGCGCCGTTCAGCGTATCGAGCGTAAGGCGGCTGGCCACATCATCGCGCACGGGCCAGTGCGACAGCAGCAGCGAGCGCGCACCGGCGGCCACGAACGAGCGGGCGAGGCCGGAGAACGTGGGCGCGCTTTCACCATCGCCCGCGCTGGTATCGCAGGCGGACAGGATCACCCAATCGGCATCGAGCCGCAGCTTGGCGATTTCAGACGCGGTGAGCAGGCCATCGTCCGCTTCGGTCGGCTGATCGGGCGGGGTGAGGACCAGCGCAGGCTCCACCAGATCGCGGAATGCACCGCCGACAAGGCCGTGCGTGGCAAAGGCGATGACGCTGGCCAGATGGAGCGGCGCGGCTTTGACCGCTGTTTCGGTGGCATCTGCGCCGATCAGAAGCGCGGGCTGTCCGGGGAAGCCGCTGGCCATGCTGCGCAGTTCGTCCGCCGCGCCGGGCAGGCTGGCAAGCTGGCGCAGCGCGCGAGTGCTGGTATCGCCAGAACGGAGCAGGGGGGCGGCGCGTGTGGCAAGGCGGACCGGCTCTCCCAGCATGGGCGCGCCGATCCCGGCGAAGCTGCGCGCTTTGCTGCCGCGCGGATTTGTGGGCAGCGGCACGGCGGCAAGGGGCACCGACACGGCATGAGTCCGTGCCAGCCAGCGCGTGCGGCGCAGGGCTTCGGGGGCATCGTCGGCACCCTGCGGGACCTGCGTGACAAGCGCGGCAAAGGGCAGGGCGGCAAGGCTGCCGGTGGCCAGAATGCGCAGATCGGGTGAGGACTTCACCGCATCGCGGATCGGCTGGGGGAACAGCGCCAGATAAAGTTCGTGCGCGGCGGTGCGATCAAAGGTGCTTTTGCCGCTCTCGATCAGCCCGCTTTCAATCGAGCCGCGCAACCGCTTTTCAAGGCCAAGCAGGGCGCGGGGCGCGATGGCGGTGGTGGCAATGACAGCCTTGTTTGGTGTGATGGCGAGGATGACGAGGCCGTCTTCATCCTGACCGTAAAGGACCAGCGCTTGCCCTTTGGCCAGCGAGGCTTGGGCGGCGACAAGGGTGGCCGGTTCAACCGCTGTCTGCGCCGAATAGCCGGGGATCAGCGCGGCGAGCTGGGCGTCTTCGGCGCGCAACTTTGCGTCGATTTCGTCCAACTGACGGCTTATGTTTGCGGCTGCATCGCCTTTGCCCGCAACGACTTGCGCGTTGAGTGTGCGGCGCAGGCGCGCGCCATCGGTAGCGAGCGATTGGTAGCGGCGGATCGCATCGGTGGCTTCGGGACTGTCAGCCGCGCGGAGCAGGGCGAGGCTGGACATCGCACTTTGCAGATCGCCCAAGTTGGCCAGTTGCAGCGCCTCAAACGCCTGCGCCGCATCGCCTGCCGACATGGCAAGGCGGGCGTGCTGGACGAAAAGGTAGTGATATTGCTCGGCCAGCCGCGTCACTTCCGCGCGTGGGGTGGCGCGATCGAGCAGGCGGGCGCGGGCGGGGGCCAATGCCCGGCTTGCCCGCGCAAGGGCGGACTGCGGATTGCCGCGAGACGCCTCGATCAGGCTGTCGTAGACTAGGCCTCCGATGCGGCGCGCGCTCGTTTCAAGCGCGCGTGTTGCATAGGCCGCGTTTGCGTGATCCAGCAGGGCTTTGGCCTCGTCCTGCCGGTTGGCATAGAGCAGTTCACGCGCAAGGTTGACCTCGGCGAACAACACGTCGGGATGTTCTGGCGATGGTGCCCGTTCGCGGCCCAGCCGCACGGCTTTTTCGCGCAGCGCCAGCGATCCGGCCAGATCGCCGCGCCAGCGCGTGACGCGGGCCAGTTGCCCGATGGCAGTGGTGACGAGGGCAGGCTGTCCGGGCATGACGGACTTCTCGAAGATCTGCGCACCCCTTTCGTAGAAGGGAAAGGCTGCATCGCGCTGGCCCGAATTGTCCAGCGCGAAGCCCAGCGCTTCGATGGTGAACCCCAGTTGCGGGTCATCAGGATCGAGCACCTTGCCGCGCTGATCGAGCACCTTGCGCAATATGGGTATCGACAGGGTGAACAGGCCATTGTCGTTGTAGACAGAGCCGAGCCGGTTGAGAGCGGCCATAGTAACGCGGTGATCGTCGCCCAATCGGGTTTCTGCCCAAACCAGTGCTTCGCGGGCAGGTTCGATGGAGCCGGGCGTGTCTCCAGTCGCGCCCAGAAGTGCCGAGAGGCTGATCCCGAATTCGGCAGGCAATTCGATATCGCGTGCAGAAAGCGTGCCGGACACGGCGCGGGCTGTTTCGAAAGCTTCGCGGACTTTCGGGATCGCCGCCAAAGGCTGGCCGCGCTGGAAATCGATCAGCCCGAGACCGTACACGGCAGAGGCATAAGCAATGGAGCGACGCCCTGCGGCCTTTTCGGCCATCGTCAGCGCGCGGGAAAGGCAGGTTTCCGCTTCGTCGTTGCGCCCAAGTCCTGCGAGGGTTGAGCCGACGCCATCGAGCAAGCGCGCATGGTCTACCGACTGCCCCTGTGAAGAATTCGCGACCACCCGTTCTGCTTCCTGCAGAATGGGCAGTGCTTCATCGTAGCGATCAAGCGCATAGAGCGCATGGGCACGCGCAATCCGCGCGTTGGCGAGATCGTTCGGGTCTATATCCTTGAGCTGTGATGCCTGTGCGAGCGTGGCATCAATTTCGGCCAGTGCTTCGGCCGGATTGCCAGAGGTGTCCAATGCACACAGCGCTTTGACCCGAGCGGCCAAATCGGTGGGAGTAGCAGAGCTAGTGGCTTCGGCGGCAAGGCAAACGTTTGGCACCGCTGCTGCAAGCAACGCCGCCCAGATCATCTTCGACATCTATCGCCCCCGTTGAACCACGGCCTTTGAGCGGAAATGGTTAACCGCAATTTGCGCCAATGTCAGTGCCATTCGGCACATCAGCGGCGGCCCTATGGCCTGCCACCGTGAGTAGCCCCTGGTTTTCTAGACGCGTTCCGCTTTCACGGACTGCTGCCGTTCGAACTCGACGGGTGACAGCATCCCGTTCCTGACGTGCTTGCGCACCGGGTTATGGAAAGTCTCGATGCAATCGAACATGTCCTGCTGGGCTTCCTCGCGTGTTTTGTAGGTGCGGCGCCGGATACGCTCGCGCTTGAGCGACAGGAAGAAGCTCTCCGCGACGTCATTGTCGTGGCAGTTGCCACGTCGGCTCATCGAGTGCTCAAGATTGTGAGCCCGGATGAACGCAGCCCAGTCCATGCTGGTGAAGTGCGAACCTTGGTCCGAGTAGATCCGGTTTACGTCGCCGCTCCGCCACGTGCAGCGCCTGCAGCACCACATCGGTGGTCTGCCGGCTCTGCATCGACCATGCACGCCCAGCAACGTCACCGTTTTGGTCGCCGATCCGAATGGTTGAAACCTGATCAGCTCTAGCTTGCCTGGAGGACGTCGAGACGGCTTTGGCCGGGCAGCTTGGTAGCCGCAGCCGGGGTTAATATTACATTCCGATTCAGTTACCTAGCCAATCGGCAGTGCGGTTGTCATTTTGATACAGCCGAGGGCGAAGCGGGAGTTTACCGCCGCAACGCCGGGCAGGTGCAGCAGCACTTTCTTGAGGAATTGTTCGTAAGCTTCGATGCTGCTGGTGACCACACGCAGTATATAATCGCTATTACCGCTGACTGAAAAACATTCGACGATTTCGGGCTGCTGTCCTAGCGCGGCTTCGAGTGCGAGCAGGGTACCTTCGTCGTGTTGTTTCAGCGTGATGTCGGCAAAGACATTGACGTTGAGGTCAAGCAGTCGGGCATCAAGCAGGACTGCGCGTCCCCTTATCACACCATCTTTTTCGAGACGCTTCAATCGCCGCCAGCAGGGCGTATGTGACAGGCCTACCTTTTCAGCAAGTTCGTTGGTCGAAATGTCGGGATGATCCTGCAGAGTTGCCAGAATTCGCAGGTCGATTTTGTCCACGCAACGCTCATCCTAAAAATGGATAAAAACCGCTCATATCATTGCGCGAAAATCGTCTGAGCGCAACAATGAGGTATATAAATTTCATCGCAGCGACATGATCATGTCAATTCGATGAGGATTCGCAATGACAACCCAGCCCCCGCTTGCACTTTACATTCCGCAACCTTCGGCACGCCCCGGAGACGCCGCGCGTTTCGATCATATTGCACTAGACCCGGGCGCGGCAATCGTGAGGCCCAGTTTCGACGCGCCCGAAAAGGAGATGCGTGATCATCCGTACGGGCTGGTGCGCGTGCTTGGCCAACAGGACAGTGCGTGGGATCCCGGTCTGGACGCTGACACAATGCGTAAGGGTTTGCGGGCCATGGTGCAGACCCGCCTGTTCGAAGACCGGCTGTTTCGCGCGCACCGACAAGGCAAGACCAGCTTCTTCATGAAATCGACCGGCGAGGAAGCGATTGGCGTTGCGCAATCGCTGGCGCTTGATGCCGGGGACATGTGTTTCCCAACTTACCGGGTGCAGGGCTGGTTGATCGCGCGGGGCTACCCGATCGAACAGATGATCAACCAGATATATTCCAACGCCAACGATCCGCTGAAGGGGCGGCAATTGCCGATCCTTTATTCGGCGCGCGAATACGGGTTCTATTCGTTGTCGGGCAATGTCGGCAGTCGCTTTGGCCATGCCGTGGGCTGGGCGATGGCTTCGGCCTACAAGGGTGACCGCAAGATCGCGTTGGGTTATATTGGGGAAGGGACGACGGCAGAGGGTGACTTTCACGAAGCCCTGACCTTTGCCGCTGTCTACCGCGCGCCGGTGATCCTGGCGATTACCAACAACCAATGGGCGATTTCCAGCTTTTCTGGCGTTGCAGGGGCAGAACAGACGACATTCGCCGCCAAGGCGCTGGCCTACGGCATTCCGGGCCTGCGCGTGGATGGCAACGATTTTCTGGCGGTCTGGGCTGCAACGCAATGGGCTGCGGCGCGCGCGCGTGCCAATCTGGGCGCGACGCTGATCGAATTCGTGACCTACCGCGTATCGGGCCATTCAACCAGCGACGACCCAACCAAATACCGCCCCGCCGACGAGGCTGAGCATTGGCCGCTGGGCGACCCGATTGAACGGCTCAAAGCCCACCTGATCGCGCTGGGCGAATGGTCCGATGAACGTCACGAACAACAGCAGGCCGAACTGACCGAGGTGCTGCGCAGCGCCCAGCGCGCAGCCGAAGCCGTGGGGACGCTGGGCAAGTCCAAGCCATCGGTTGCGGAAATGTTCGAGGGCGTTTTTGCCGAACCCGATTGGCGCGTGATCGAACAGCGCCGCGAACTGGGGATTTGAGATCATGCCGACCATGAACATGATCCACGCGATCAATTCCGCGCTTGATGTGATGCTGGCGCGCGATCCCGACGTGCTGATCTTTGGCGAGGATGTCGGCTATTTCGGCGGCGTGTTCCGCGTGACCGAGGGGTTGCAGGCAAAGCATGGCCTGACCCGCTGCTTCGACGCGCCGATCAGTGAAGGCGGCATCATCGCCACGGCCATCGGCATGGGTGCATACGGCTTGCGCCCGGTGCCCGAAATTCAGTTCGCCGACTATATCCTGCCCGCGTTCGACCAACTGGTGAGTGAGGCGGCGCGGCTGCGCTATCGTTCCAATGGCGAGTTCTCCGCGCCGATCACCGTGCGCAGCCCCTATGGCGGCGGCATCTTTGGTGGGCAGACCCACAGCCAAAGCCCGGAGGCGATCTTCGCCCACATCACCGGGCTGAAGACGGTAATCCCGTCGACGCCCTATGATGCCAAGGGTCTGCTCATCGCGTCGATTGAATGCGATGATCCGGTGATCTTCCTTGAGCCGAAGCGGTTATATAGCGGGCCATTCGACGGGCGCCACGATCAGGCGCTGAAGACTTGGGCGGGCGATCCGGCGGCCGATGTGCCCGAGGGGCACTATACCGTGCCGCTGGGCAAGGCGGCGATCGTGCGCGAAGGCAGCGATGCGACGGTGATCGCCTATGGCACAATGGTTCACGTCGCCAAGGCGGGCATCGATCAGGCAGGCGTCGATGCGGAGCTGATCGACTTGCGCTCCATCGTGCCGCTCGACATCGATACGATCGTGGCATCGGTGGCAAAGACCGGGCGCTGCGTGATCCTGCACGAGGCATCGCGCTTTGGCGGGTTTGGTGGCGAATTGTCGGCTCTGCTGCAGGAGCGCTGCTTCTGGGCGCTGAAAAGCCCGATCGAGCGCGTGGCCGGATGGGACACGCCATACCCGCACGCTTTTGAATGGGATTATTTCCCCGGCCCTGCGCGCCTTGCCAAAGCGCTGACGCGCGTGATGGAGAACAACTGATGGGCCGCTATCATTTCCGCCTTCCTGATGTGGGCGAAGGTGTTGCCGAAGCGGAGGTCGTGGTCTGGCATGTGCAGCCGGGCGATAGGATCAAGGAGGACCAGAGCCTTGTCGATGTAATGACCGACAAGGCCACAGTGGACATGACATCGCCGGTGGATGGCATTGTCACCGCGATTCACGGCGAGATTGGATCCATGTTGCCCGTTGGGTCGGTCTTGGTTGAACTGGAGGTAGAGGGCGAAGGCAATGTTTCGGCCACGGCGGAAGCAAGGCCTGCCGCCGCGCCGCCAGCCGCAGCCCCAACTCCAGCCCCAACGTCAGCCCTCACGCCAGCCCCCGCAAAAGTTCCTGCACCAGCAGCCGGCTTTTCCGTTGCCGAGCAAGCAACGCCGTCTTTCCGGAAAGCCGGAGAGACAGCTTTTGCAGCGCCTGCAACGCGCCGCCGCGCTTTTGATCTGGGTATTCCACTGCAATACGTGGCCGGTTCCGGTCCGGGAGGTCGCATCACTTCGGACGATCTTGACGCCTATATCGCTTCGGGGGGCCAGACCGCCGCGGCGGCGGGCGGATCGAATGCAAAAACGGGGATCGAAGATACACGGATCATCGGTTTGCGCCGCAAGATTGCCGAGAAGATGCAGGACGCAAAACGCCGCATTCCACATATCGCCTATGTCGAAGAATGTGATCTGACCCAGTTGGAAAGCTTGCGCGCCGAAATGAACGCAGGGCGGCGCGAGGGCCAGCCCAAGCTGACGTTGCTGCCGTTCCTGATCCGAGCACTTGTGCGGGTTCTGCCTGAATTCCCGCAGATCAACGCCCGTTATGATGATGATGCAGGCGTGCTGCACAAATTTGAAGGCGTGCATATCGGCATCGCTACGCAAACGCCGGGAGGCTTGATGGTGCCTGTGGTGCATCATGCCGAAGCGCGCAACATATGGGACTGCGCACGTGAACTCGCGCGCGTTTCCGGTGCTGCAAAGGCAGGGACCGCAACGCGCGATGAGATGTCGGGATCGACGATCACGTTGACATCGCTGGGCTTGCTGGGCGGAATTGTCTCGACCCCGGTGATCAATCACCCCGAAGTCGCCATCATCGCCCCCAACAAGCTGGTTGACCGGCCTGTGGTGCAAGGCAGCTTCATTACCGTACGCAAGATGATGAATCTCTCATCGTCGTTCGATCATCGGATTGTCGATGGCTATGATGCGGCGCTGTTCATTCAGCGGGTAAAGCGCCTGCTGGAACATCCTGCATTAATCTTCATGGAGGATGCCGCGTGAACCCGATGCTTGCTGCAAATGGCGTTCTGACCCCAGAAGTTCTGATCATCGGTGGCGGGCCGGGTGGCTATGTCGCGGCAATCCGCGCGGGCCAACTGGGGCTGGACACGGTGCTGGTAGATGGCGACAGGCTGGGCGGGACCTGCCTGATCCGCGGCTGCATTCCATCCAAGGCGTTGATCCACGTGGCCGGCCTGTATGATGAAATGGTCAAGGCAGCCGGTGAAAAGGGCCGCTATGGAATTCATCTGGGGGCGGCCCCCTCACTGGACTTTGCGGCTACGATTGGCTGGAAGAACGGTGTTGTCGAACGGTTGAGCAACGGTGTGAGCGGGCTTTTGCGCAAGGCGCGCGTCAATGTCGTGTCCGGTTGGGCCAAGTTTTCCGATGCCAAGACCTGCCACGTCGAAACAGTAGAGGGTGTCATCACGATCCGGCCCGAACATGTCATTCTGGCGACTGGATCAAGGCCGGTCGAACTTCCGTTCCTGCCCTTTGGTGGGAAAGTGATTTCATCGACCCAAGCGTTGGAACTGACTGAAGTGCCCAAGCGGCTCGTGGTGGTAGGGGCGGGCTATATCGGCATGGAGTTGGGTATTGCCTTTGCCAAACTGGGCGCGGAATTGGTGATTGTGGAGGCGCAAGACCGCATTCTGCCCCTATACGACACCACGTTGACCAATCCGGTGCGCAAATGGCTCGAACGGCATGGCGTGGTGCTGCATCTGGGCAGCAAAGTGAACGGCATTTCAGGCGATAACCTCAACATCGAAACTGCGCTGGGCGAGCGACTGGCCTTGCCGGCCGACAAGGTTCTGGTGACGGTTGGCCGCAAGCCGCACACCGAAGGTTGGGGTTGTGAAGCAATGGCGCTGGCGATGGACGGACGCTTTGTGAAAGTGGATGATCGCTGCGCCACGGCCACCACGAATGTTTGGGCAATCGGCGATCTGGTGGGCGAACCGATGCTGGCACACAAGGCATCTGCGCAGGGCGAGATGGTTGCCGAGATCATTGCCGGGCACAAGCGCAGGTTTGATCCGGCAGCCATCCCGGCGGTATGCTTTACTGAACCAGAGATCGTATCGGTCGGCCTTGACGTTGCAGGTGAGCAGCACGTGACCGGGCAGTTTCCATTTCAGGCCAATGGCCGCGCGTTGTCTATGGATTCAGGCGACGACGGTGGCTTTGTTCGCACCATTGCCGATCGGCAAAGCGGGCGGATCTTGGGGATCCAGGCGGTGGGCAAGCACATTTCCGAACTTGCGGGCGAATTTACCGCATTGATCGAGATGGGTGCGACGTTGGACGACATGGCGGGCGTGATCCACGCCCATCCGACGTTGGGCGAGGCTGCGCATGAAAGCGCCTTGAAGGCACTTGGCCGCGCGCTGCACATATGATCGCATACAATATTCGGCGAAATTTGACGAAAGAGCTGGCTGTGCGGCGCGCCGTGCTCGCGACTGCGCTTGATGTATGTCAAATACGCCGGATTTATCGCGGTTATAAAAGTATGCAATCTTCTGAAATGTGCTGATTCATCGCCTCTTCGACAACACCAGCAGCTTTGTCTGCACTGGTTGGGCCGTGGAGACATGATGAGAAAGCAAGGGGGCAGACGCCGGAATTCCCGGAAGGAGCAAGCTTTTGCCACGTCAGTATCAGTATGGATTTGCCAATGAATTTGCGACTGAGGCCCTGCCCGGTGCTTTGCCGCGCGGCCAGAACAGCCCGCAGCATGCCCCTTACGGATTGGTAAGCGAACTGGTTTCGGGAACATCGCTGGCAGCACCGCGCGCGCAAAACCGGCGCAGCTATTTGTTCCGCATTCGGCCATCAACCGGAACGCATGCTTTTACCCCGTTCGCTCTCGACAATTTCCAGACCCCGCCGCTCGCTATCGCGCCTTATCCCGGCGCTTTGCGGTGGGGGCCATTTCCACTGGGTGAGGCAGAGTGCGATTTTCTGGACGGCATTGAAACCGTGGCGGCCAATGGTTCGCCGGGCGGGCACGCCGGCATGGCGTTGCACATCTATCGCGCCACACGGTCAATGGAAGGTCGGGTGTTCAGCAATGGCGATGGCGACATGCTGATGCTGCCTCAGCAAGGTGCGCTGAGCATCGTAACCGAACTTGGGGTGATCGACGTTGCGCCCGGTGAATTTGCGCTTTTGCCCAAAGGTCTGAAATTCAGGGTCGATCTGACTGGTGCAGAGGCGCGCGGGTTCATTTGCGAAAACTACGGACTGCCATTCGTCCTGCCCGATCTAGGCCTGATCGGATCGCACGGGTTGGCCAATTCGATTGATTTCATGACGCCGGTCGCAGCATTCGAGGATTCTGATGTGGCCTGCACATTGATCCATAAGTTTGCGGGCAATTTCTGGTCAGCAGACATTGGCTATTCGCCATTCGATGTCGTCGCATGGCGCGGGAACTGGGCTCCGTGCAAGTACGACATGCGCAACTTTGCAGTGATTGGTGCACTGTCGCACGATCATCCCGACCCATCGATATTCTGCGCGTTGTCATCGCCGTCAGATGCCGTTGCAGGCGGTAATGTGGATTTCATGATCCTGCCGCCACGTTGGGTGGTGGCCGAACACACGTTCCGTCCGCCCGGTTTCCATCGCAACGCTGTCGCCGAAATTCTGGGGCTGATCGAAGGATCGCATGACGCGCGGAGTAGCGATTTTGCACCGGGTTCGATGAGCCTGACCAACAATTGGGTGGCGCATGGGCCAGATACCCGGACCTTCGAGGTGGCGCGTACTGCACCGCTTGAGCCGCGATATGACAACGACACGCTGGTGTTCATGCTGGAGACGCGCTTCCCACTGCAATTGACGCGGCGGGCGATGGAGGCGGGCAATCGCCGCGTAAACTGCGCGCAGACTTGGGCCGGGTTCACCAAACGTTTTCCGGGCGGCTGACGGCGTAAAGTGCCGAAATAATTGAAAATTATGGGAGAAGGTCAATGAGCAGCGGGCTGAATACTGAGCAGCTTCGTCAAAAGTATCTGGAGGAGCGCGATAAGCGCCTTTCGGTGAAGCGCGATTATATCGACCCGGTCGGCTCGTTTCCCGACTTTGATCGTGATCCTTGGATCGCGGATAAAATCGAGCGTGAACCGCTGACTGAAGACGTCGATGTGTTGATGACCGGCGCTGGCCTTTCGGCGCTGGTGTCGGCAGCCGCCCTGCATGACGCTGGCATCGCTAACATCCGTATGATCGATGTTGCGGGCGATTTTGGCGGGGTTTGGTATTGGAACCGCTATCCCGGTGTCCGCTGCGATATTGAATCCTATGTGTACTTGCCGCTGCTGGAAGAAGTGGGGACAATCCCGACCGAAAAGTACTCCACCGGCAAGGAAATATTCGAACATGCCCAAGCGATCGGACGACACTATAATTTTTATGACAAGGCGCTGTTCCAGACGAAAATCACTGAAGCGCGGTGGGACGAGGCGACTTCGCGCTGGCATGTCAGCACCGACCGGGGGGATCTGATCCGGTCGCGGTTCCTGATCGGCACAAGCGGCTACCTGCACTATCCGAAGTTCCCCAACATCCCCGGCATCCGTGATTTCAAGGGCAAGCTGTTTCATCCGTGCCGGTGGGATGCAAAGTACACCGGGGGCGATTCCAACGGTAATTTGTCGGGTTTGAAGGATCAGCGGGTTGCGCTGATCGGCACCGGCGCAACGGGCATCCAGATCATGCCGCATCTCGCCAAGAGTGCGAAGCAGGCCTATTTGTTCCAGCGCACCCCTGCTGCGGTGGACGCGCGAAACAATCGGCCCACCGATACCCACTGGTTCAAGAACCAGAAGCAGGGATGGCATGCAGAACGCATGGATAACTTCCATGCAGTGATCACCGGCATGCCCGCAGATGTCGATCTGGTAGACGATTGCTGGACACATGCCGCAGGGCCGTTGTTCAAGAACGCGCAGGTAATTGATCCGGAAAACGAACTGGCGGCCAGTGAAGCCATGCAGCTTCGTGATTATCAGACCATGCAAGGCATTCGAGATCGTGTTGACCGCGTGGTGACCGATCCTGCCACTGCTGAAAAGCTGAAGGCGTGGTACAATCTTTACTGCAAGCGCCCGCTTTACGCCGATGATTATCTGGAAAGCTTCAATTCCCCCAATGTGCGGTTGATCGACACAGACGGGCGCGGCGTCGAGCGGATTACCGAAACCGGGCTGGTCGCCAATGGCGAACATTTTGAGGTGGATTGCATCATTGTCGCCTCGGGCTTTCAGATCGGCGCGTATGAACCGGCCACGGCAACGTTTCCGATCATCGGCCGCGATGGTCAGGTGCTGGCGGAGAAATGGGCCAATGGGGTGTATTCGGTGCACGGCCTGTGGGCGAGCGGTTTTCCCAACTTTCAGGTGGTCGGCACAATTCTGCAAGCCGGGGTCAGCTTCAACTACATGTGGCTTGCAAAAGAGCATGCGCTCCATGCCGCAGCGATGATCTCGCGCGCCCTTACCGAAGGGATGGCGTCAATCGAGGTTACAAAAGATGCGGAAGATCGCTGGAACGACGAGATGAACAGGAAAGCGCAGGATGGCACGAAATTCGCTGAGGATTGCACGCCCGGCTATTTCAACAACGAGGGCGACACATCGAAACCGGTGCTGTTTGCCAATACCTATGGCGGCGGTGCGCGCGAATATTTCGGTATCCTGCAAGCTTGGCGCGACGGCGGTTTTACGGCCGATACGGTGATCACTTACCAGAAATGAGATGCGACAGGCAGGCGCGGTCCGGATGGGACGGCTCCTGCGCCGCGATTGTCCACAAGTTATCAAATCGCCAGTTCTTCGGCGCTCAAAGTATAAAGGTCAGCAGCAGCCGCTGCGGCCGAGGCTTCCAGACCGAGAGCCTCGGGCACGATATGACGCAAGTATCAGCGGCTGACTGCTGATTTGCCGCGCAGGCGCTTCGCCTGACGTCGCGCTTGCCAGTTGCGCCTCAGCGATCAGGCCTTGGCGCTTCATCAGCTACCCGCAGACCATATCCGATACTATGGTCAGAAACGGAGTGCCGGCGGAGAGCCGGTCATCGACTGGAGCAACGATGAGGTGCGTGGCCAGCGCCCTGTCCGCCGAATTGCACTGGCAAAGCGATAGTTCCGCAGCCGCCTTCCAAAAATGTGCGGTAAGCCGCAATGAAGCCGGGGGGCATCGTCATCCGGCCATCGGCCCAACGCGGCGGGCGGGTATCGCCAACGGCATTCAAGGGCGCCCATTGCCCGCTGGCAAAGGTGCCGACACCTTCGAGGATGGCATCGACCATTTCAGGATCAACCATCTCGGCAGCTTCGTCGCTGCCCTTGCGGGCAAGCCGGACAACATGGTCGAGCAGGAAACGTTGCTTGGCGATCAGGGCGGTGAATATCGCGTCAGGATATCGGTCTTTAAATGGGTATTGGCATGGCGCAAGGAGCAGGGGCGCCTGCGTTAATCGGTGAAAACCCGGTCCGTGGGCACTTCGGAGGTACCCAGCATCATCCGTCGCGCAGTACGCAACAGTGCGGCTTTGCGTACGGTCGCATCGGTTCCGCCTCCGGTGCCGCAATCCAGGCCGATTTCAACGCTGAGCACACCAGACGGGTGGGCTATGCGGATTACGCCGGTTTCGATTGCAGACCCGCGGACCAGATCGTTGACGACGGTTCCGGGCGTTGCCGCGACCACGCCCGTACAGACGCTGCCAGTGCCCCAATAGGCTTTGGTAAACGCTTCAAGGCTGTAACCACGGCCCATAATGTCGCATTCCCCGGCTTGCCGCTCAACACCGAAGCCGAAGGTTTTCCAGTCTTGCGGCGCGGACATCAGCGCCACGAACGGCGTGCCCGGCGACTGGATTTTCGCCTCGGCAGGTGATGTGGCGAGGCCAAGCGCCGTCGCCACCGCTCCGCGCAGCCATTCGACAGCTGCAGTAAGGCCGGGCGTGTTTTGCAGCACGACCGGATCTTCGTTGCCCCGCAGCCCGAACGCGGATGCCGGGACGAAAGCGATAAGGTTGGCGATTTCCGTGATTGAGACTTCGACTTCGCCATATCCCGGTACGTCAAACGTATCGCGCAAGTTGCCGGTCGGGAACAGCTTGCCAGTGCGCCCGCCCACGGCGTCGCGGAAATCGAGCGCGATCGGAGCGCCGCTTCCGGGCACGCCCTCGCATACGAAATCGCCTTCGGTGACGGCCTTGCCGCCGCGCACTTCAAGGCGCGAATACAACAACTTTCCATCGTTGAGATTGTGGATGCACACTTGCGCAAAACCATCCTGTGCGGGGCGGACATAGCCCCTATCTATCGCGTAAAGCGCAACCGCAGCTGAGACGTTGCCGCAGTTCAGGTCGTCGGTGACAAAGCCGTTCTCGATGCCGACTTGCAGGAAGTTGTAGTCAATATCGGCACCGGGCCGGGTAGGCGGGCCGACAATTGCGAACTTGCTGGTGACCTGATCGGCGCCACCTACTCCGTCGATTTGCCGGAGGTCGGGCGACCCGAACAGCGCGAGAATCCAGCGATCGCGTTCGTCGGGAGAAAGGTCTGCTATCTCGCAGCGTTCAACGAAGAAGACCTTGCTGGTACCGCCGCGATACCAGCTTACCGGCACGAGGATGAGATCATCGTGCCGGTTGGCCCATGACCGGCCGGTAGCGACAGGTGATGCCGTTGGGTGCTTGGTCATGGCCGTGGTGCCTTTCTCGGGCGGGGGTCAGGCCAGCGTGTCGGTAGTGGTGACCGTGGCGAACATTGGCAGGATGCTCTCGACACAGAAGCGGTGCCATTCGGCATTGGGCGCGGCGCACACGTCTTCGAGGACGGTGATCGCCAGCCCGGCGTCGTCAGCCGCACGCGCGGTCGCTTCGACGACAAGATTGGTCACCACGCCGCCAATGACGATGTGGGTGATGCTGTGCGCAAACAGCCAGTTCAGCAGGCCAGTGTTGTAGAACGGATTGACGCAACTCTTGGTCACGACCAGTTCGTCCGCGAGTGGCGCAATGACATCCGGAAATTCGGTGCCCCAAGTGCCCACGATCGCCGCGCCGTTTTCTTTCAGCTTGGCGATGCGCGGTGCAACGCTGAGGCAATCGGCATAGTCTGCGCGGAAACCGAGGCGAATATGGACGATCGCATGGTCGTTACTGCGTGCCCATTCCAGAGCTTTGGCCGCTTTTGCCAACACGCCGCGATCATGGACGACCTTGGCAAGGCCGCCCCCGCCGATCTTGCCCTTCGGATCGACCATTTCGTTCTGGAGGTCGAGCAGCAGCAGGGCGGTTTTCGTTACCACGGAAATTCTCCTGAGATTAGTCGGACCAGAGCCCGCCGTTGACGTCTATGATTTCGCCCGTGACATAGGCAGCGCCCGCGCCGGCAAGGAAGGCGACTACTGCCGCGACGTCTGCCGCCGTGCCCATCCGGCCTGCCGGGATCAGCGATTTGAGGGCTTCGGGAAAGCTGGTGGTCATCGCCGTTGCGATCGGTCCGGGGGCTACGGCATTGACGGTAATGCCGTCTGCCGCAAGTTCACGCGCCAGATAGCTGGTCAGGGTATGGACCCCAGCCTTGCTCACTGCATAAGCGACGTTGCCCGAGCGGTCCTGTTCGGCAGGGTCGATCCACGGGCGGGCGTTGCCGCCATTCTTGGCCAACACCGAGCCGATGTTGATAATGCGCCCTCCGCACTCACCGCTATTGTCGAGCTGACGCTGGCGCAGGGGGGCAATCGCCGCCTGACAGCATGTGAACACCGAGGTCAGATTGGTGGCAAGAACACGGTCCCATTCAGCCCCGGCCAGCTTGGCAAATGATCCAGCCGAGACGATGCCAGCGGCATTGACGAGGATGTCGAACCCGCCCAGTGCCTCTGTAGCGCTGGCAATCGCAGCCCTTGCGGCGGCGGGATTGCTCAGGTCAGCGGTAACCGCGGCGGCATAGTTTCCGGTGGCAGCAATGGCTGCACAGACGTCGTCGGCACAGGCAAGGTCGATCACCGCGACGTTGCAGCCAGCATGGGCGAGGTTGAGCGCAATCGCCCGTCCAATCGCGCCGTTACCGCCGGTGACAATGGCATTCTTGCCACGCATGGTCAGGCCTTGCCGCTTAATGTCATGAAATGGCGTGAAGGCGATCGAGTTCGTCGAATTCCGGCTTGCGCACCAGACGCTGCCGGTCATCGAAGCTCGCAATGCCCTGCGTAGTCTCATCGACGCGACCATCGGCCTTGAGGACAGAAAGTGCAGATTGCATACCGAAAATGGCGGACTGCAACGCCACGTTGGCATAGAGCAGCATCGCGCAGCCCAATTGGCGCGCTTCCTCCTGGCCGACCGTGGGAGTTTTGCCCCCGATCACCAGATTGACGATGTGCGGCGCGTCGGTCCCCGCAATGATGCTTTCGATTTCGGCGCGGTTTTCCGGAGCTTCGACGAACAACGCGTCCGCTCCAGCCTTGCGGAAGAGCGCGGCGCGTTCAAGCGCTTCGTCGAGGCCGTGTACAGCGCGGGCATCGGTACGAGCGATGATCTGGAAATTGGGATCGCGCCGTGCTTCGACTGCGGCGCGGATGCGTTCGACCGCTTCGCTGCGCGATATGACGGCCTTGCTGGCGAAGTGTCCGCACTTCTTGGGCATGACCTGATCTTCAAGCTGGATGCCGTTCGCACCTGCGGCTTCGAGCGCGCGGACAGTGTAGTGCACGTTCAGCGCATTCCCGAAACCGGTGTCTGCATCGACGATCAGCGGCAAGGTGGCGGCCTGCCTGATGGCAATTGTATGCTGCACGATGTCGGAAAGGCCGATGAACCCGAGGTCGGGTAGCGCCAGCGTGGTGTTCGAGACGCCCGCTCCGGTGATGTAGATCGCTTCGAAACCGATGTCTTCGATGATGCGCGCGGAGAGCGCATTTGCTGCGCCCGGAACGATCACCGCACGGCGTTCGGACAACATTTTCGCGAGGCGAATGTTCAGCGCCGACGAAGAGTTTTCATGCATGTCGCTTGGTTGAATCCTGCCCATCGTGATTGTCGTCAACTCGCGCCTGTTTCATCTTGGTAGATTGTATGCATGTTTGCGTCAATCAGCTTTGTATGCAATCTGGAGGGTGGGAATTTCAAATACGGAAGCGGTATATGCAGGGCGTAGTCATCACCGGAGAACGGACTGTTTCGCTGCAGACATTCGCCGACCCTGCACCCGGCCACGGCGAAGCGGTGATCGCGATTTGCGCTGCGGGCGTATGCGGCACCGACCTGCACCGCTTTCGCGCGGCGGCCGATCCAGTTGCAGGACCGCCGGTAATTGCTGGGCATGAACCTGCCGGAATCGTGGTTGCGGTGGGGCGAGGCGTGCCGCCACAGCTGGCGCGCGAAGGTATGCGCGTTATGGTGCACCATTACGAGGGCTGCACCGCCTGCGCCGATTGCCGGGCGGGATGGACGCAAATGTGTTCGTCAGGCGCGATGAAGCTGCACGGGCGCGATGCTCACGGAGCCTTTGCACCGTTCATGAAAGTGCCCGCATATACGCTGCTGCCGCTGGACGAGCGCCTCAGTTTCGCGGCAGGCGCGGCGATCGGATGCGGCACTGGGACGGCGTGGGGTGCGCTGGACCGCATGGGATTGAATGGCAGGCACACCATTGTCATCTTCGGGCAGGGTCCGGTCGGGCTGTCGGCCACGATGCTGGCAGCGGCGCAAGGCGCGCGCGTGATCGCGCTGGATGTGCAGCCCGCGCGGCTGGAGGCGGCCCGGGCTGCCGGGGCGTGGCACGCGCTGAATGCAGGCGATCCCGGCGCGATGGCGCAGATTCGCGACCTGACCGCAGGCCAAGGTGCGCCGATGGTGCTTGAGACATCGGGGAGCCAACCGGCTGCAGACGCTGCGCTGGAGATTGCCGGGACATGGGCGACGGTGTGCTTCGTCGGCGTAGGCGCGCGTGTGGACTTCGATGTCTATGCCCGGCTGCGCAAGCAACTGACGGTCCTGACATCGTGGACGATGTCAAGCATCGGGCAAAAGGATTGCGCCGACTTCGTGATCGAGCATGGGCTGGATCTTGATGCGTTGTTCACCGATCGCTGGCCGCTTGCCAGCGCGCAGCAGGCGTTCGAACGGTTTGACCGGCAGACGGGCGGGAAGGCAGTGTTCCTGCCCGGCTGAGGCCCCGGCGCCGGCAGCCGACAGGTTAGCCGGCGAGAATGGGCATGATCAGGCTCGATTGCATCTCGACGATCATCGGTAGGATGAGGCTGATGTATTCGCTCCACGCGGCATCGCCTTTCAGCCGCGCACGCACCGCATCACGATCATCGAGGCTGGCGTACCCCCACAAGTGCATCACAAGGCTGGTATCGCCGGTGACCGGGGTGAACACGCCGTAGCTGGGGGAATAACTCTCGCGCAGTGGCAATATCGCGGTCTTCAATGCCAGGAATTCGTCGCGTAACGCGGGCGTGATGCGATAGGTGCGCAGTTCGCACAGCTTACGGTCGCCAAGGGCTACCGGAAAGGGCCGGATGACATCGACAGCTTCGCGCGCCCGCGCCAGCAGGCGGGCGCCTGGCGGAAGCGGCAGCACGGCGGGAAGATCGGGGAGGTCGGTGATATCCTGCACCAGCGTCATCTGGTTGGGCGTGCCAAATTTGGGCAGCCAAGCTGCAATGCAACTGTCCGGCGGGCTGGCAAAGGTCTGGCGCTGGTGCGCAACATAGGCTTCGAAATCGGCAGGGGCGATCGTGTCGGTGGTCAGTAAGTATCGTTGCACAAGGCCTCCGTAGGTATCGTGCAGGAGCTGGGACG
Source organism: Novosphingobium sp. (assembly GCF_030696665.1). Taxonomy (GTDB): domain Bacteria; phylum Pseudomonadota; class Alphaproteobacteria; order Sphingomonadales; family Sphingomonadaceae; genus Novosphingobium. Next base: position 30,070 of record NZ_JAUYRV010000039.1, on the reverse strand, counting down.
GTTTAGCGCATCAACATTCCGCCGTTCACATCGATGCAGGCACCGTTGACATAGGATGCACCGGGCGAAGCGAGGAAGGCCACCGCTGCGGCAATTTCGTGGGGCGATCCGGCACGCCCTGCGACGGTGGTGGAGAAGTAGGCGGCGTCACGTTCTGGCGGCATTACAGCGCGCAGCATCGGCGTATCGATCGCGCCGGGGGCCACGGCGTTTACCGTCAACCCGAATTGTGCGCCTTCGCCCGCCGCCGCTTTGGTCAGCGCTGTGACAGCACCCTTGGATGCGATGTAGGAGGCCGGACTGTTCACCGCAGCATTCTGCGAGGACATCGACGCGATCAGGATGATGCGGCCATGCTGGACGGGCAAGGCTTCGCGCCGCCGCAGCATTTCACCAATCACCAAAAATGGCCCGGTGGCATTGATCGCCTGCACGCGGTTCCAGCTTTCAAGGCTGGTCTGGCGCAAAGTTGGCCGCTTGCCGTCGACATAGCCGTTGGTGCCGGCCGAGATCACCACCACCGACACCGGGCCGAGCAGGTTTTCAGCGGCATCGAACAGCGCTGCGATGCTTTCTGCGTTGGCGACATCGACAGCAAATCCTACATGGCCGTTGCCGTCAAGCGACGTTGCGACTTGTGCGGCCGCAGGCAACGCAAGATCGGCGACGGCCACGGTGAGCCCGTCTGTAGCCAGCAGGCGGGCCGATGCCGCGCCGATCCCGCTGGCACCGCCGATGACCAATGCAACGCGCGTCATGACCAAATTCTCCTGTGAGCCGGCATATGCGGCGCGTTATTCGCCATCGGGGAAACGTTTTACAAATCCCGCCCAGCCATCGGCGCAATTGATCTGGCGCTGTGGCGCAGCCATCGCGCCACTGGCCATTTCCAGCGGAAAGCGCGTTTCCAGCATGAACACCATCGTATCATCGATCTTTTGCGGAACCAGTTCGGCTTTGCGCCCGATCTCCAGCGTCTGGGTATCGGGACCGTGCGGCGTCCAGCAATTGTGCAGGCTGAACGATCCGGGGGGGAATGCAGAATTGCGAGAATCGTGCGAGCCTTGGACCAGCGCGAGAAATTCGGCTACGGAATTGCGATGAAACCCCGGCGGGCGGAAGCTGTGTTCAGACACAACCCAGCGCGGAGGCAGGATCATGAAATCGATATTTCCGCCCGCAACTGCGCTGGACGGAGAAGTGAGCGCACAGAAGATCGACGGATCCGGGTGATCGTAGGACAGTGACCCGATGGTATTGAACTTCATCATGTCGAACTTGTACGGTGCCCAGTTGCCGCGCCATGCAACAACATCGAAAACGCCGTGATCGAGGTGGGTCGACCAGAACCGGCCGCAGGATTTCAGGACTAGTTCGACAGAGTCGTCGATATTGCCGAAGGCGGCGACCGGCGTTTGGAAATCGGCCGTGTTGGCAAGGCCATGCGATCCGATCAGGCCGAGTTCCGGGAGCTCGAACGACAGGCCGAAGTTTTCGCACAGGAAGCCGTAGGATGGCCCTTCCACCGGATCGACACGCAACTTAAGGCCCCGGGGCAAGACGGCAAATTCGCCGGGGCTTATAGACAGGATGCCAAGCTCTGTAGTGACCAGCAGCGTGCCTGTTTGAGGAACCAGTAGCATTTCGGCATCGTTGTTGGCAAACGCCTTGCCTGACATCGGCGCGGTGGCGTTGTAGATATGGATTGCCATACCCGATTGTGCCGTTGGCGAGCCGTTACCGCTGATGGTCTGAATGCCATCTAGGAAATTGCCGGGAACCGCGTCGTCACGCATCGACGACCAGCGAAGTGGGCCGGGATAGTGGCCGAAATCGAGGGGCGGTGTGAGGAAGCGGGGAATCCGAGTTTCCTTCCACGGCGAGTTGTGCGTCGACGGCCGGACCCGGAACAGGTAGCTGCGGCGGTTAGAGGCGCGCGGCGCTGCAAACGCGGTGCCCGATACAAGTTCGGAAACCAGGCCCAATGGTGGGCGCTGCGGGCTGTTCTGCCCTGACGGTAGCGCACCAGCGACCGCTTCGGTGGCAAACTGGTTGGCAAAGCCGGACTGATAGACGGTTCCGGCAGGGCTGCCTTGCGCGGCGGATCGTCGTTCTTCCTGGCTCAAGATTGATACTCCCCACGACATTTTGGCGCATTATGTGCAGTTCTCCGACAGGAAGACCCCGATCAGTTGGCTGTAAATGCGCTGTCATCGTGACTACTATACCGAAACATACATTGCACACAATAATGATTGTCGTTTTGCTGTAGTGAGATGGGGTTGGGGCTGGAAATGAGTGTCGAGATGGTAGAGGTGACACTAAAAACATATATAAAACAATACTATAATGATGTTTTCTGGTGCGGGCTTGTGGTTTCTCCGGGGTGGGCGTGCTGCAGCGCGGGCATATGCGCGGATATGGACAAGACTCACCATTGTGTGCAATTGTCGCGATGATCAATGCGTTGTCATCGTGAAAGAAGCGGGGGCAATGGGCGCAATCGGGGAGCAGGTGTCGCGATGTTGCCGATGGGTGGAAGGATGCAGGACTGGCCGCTGACCGTGGACCGGTTGCTTGACGGCGCGGCGCAGTGGCATGGCGCTACCGAAATCGTAACCCGGTATCCCGATGGTTCCGTGTTCCGGTCAAGCTATGCCGACCTTGCGTTGCGGGCGCGGCTCGTGTCGCAGGCGTTGCGCAAGGCAGGTGTAGGCCAAGGCGATGTCATCGCAACGCTCGCATCGAACAGTTTGGATCATCTGGCGGTGTGGTACGGCGTGATGGGCATTGGCGCTGTGTGCCATACGCTGAACCCGCGCCTGCATGACGACCAGCTTGCCTATATCGCCAACCATGCCGGCGACCGCTGGCTGTTTGCCGATGGCATGCTGGTAGCGCAGGCTGGTCGGATAGCCGCGCGCGCGCCGGGGATCGGCACCATCGTGACCATCAACGATCCCCGCAGTGGCGGCTTTGGCGAATATCCGCATCTGGACGAGTTCATCGTTGGTTGCGATGGGGCGGACTGCGCGTGGGGAGGTTTTGACGAACGCCTGACTGCCGGGCTGTGCTATACTTCGGGCACAACCGGCGATCCCAAGGGCGTGGCCTATACCCACCGGTCAAACACGCTGCACGCGATGAACACGATGGCGCCCGATGCTTTTGCGTTGTCGGCGCGCGATGTGATCATGCCGGTGGTTCCGATGTACCATGCCAATACGTGGGGGCTGGCGTTCAGCGGTCCGGCGGTGGGCGCCAAGCTGGTGATGCCCGGCCCGCAGCTTGATGGAGGCTCACTTCACGCCTTGATCGAGGCCGAAGGTGTGACGTTTGCGGCGGGCGTGCCGACGGTGTGGCAGGGCTATGTCGATCATCTGCGAGAACGCGGTATCGCGCGCACATCGATGCAAAGGGTGGTGGTCGGCGGCTCCGCTTGCCCGGCGTCGTTGATCGCGGCGCTGGAAGCGTTGGGGACAACGGTGATCCACGCTTGGGGCATGACCGAGCTTTCACCGGTTGGCTTGGTGGCAACGCCGACACCATCGGTGTTGGCGCTGAGCACGGACGAACAGCGCGAACAAGCGCTTAAGCAAGGGCGTCCGATCGGCATTGATGCCCGGATTGTCGATGAATCAGGTCGCGCACTTTCGCGCGACGGGTCTGCCGTCGGTCATCTGGAAGTGCGCGGGCCAGGAGTGATCGAACGCTATGTCGGACATGCACATTCCGCGCTATCAGACGACGGCTGGTTCGATACCGGCGATATCGCTTCGATTGACCGGCACGGCTATGTGCGCATAACCGACCGAGCCAAGGACATCATCAAATCCGGCGGCGAGTGGATCAGTTCGGTCGATGTCGAGAACGCCTTGCTGACCCATCCCGATGTCGCGCTGGCAGCCGTGATCGGGATTGCGCACGACAAGTGGGGCGAGCGGCCCAAATTATACGTCCAGCTTCGCCCATCATTGGACGAGGGCGATGGCCGCGATCTGGCGCAGGTTTTCCGCGATTATCTGGCCGCGCGGATCGCGCGGTGGTGGGTGCCAGACGAGGTCGAAATTATCGGCACAATTCCGATTGGCGCGACCGGGAAGATCGACAAGAAAGCCCTGCGCGCGCTGCACGAGGCGGGCAGCCAGCCGGCCTACTGAAGCTGCGTCGGGTCGATGCGGTAGGTTTTTGTTGCCGTGCCGCAGAATAGCAGCGCGCGTTCGTTCGGGGTGAAGTCTGCGGTGATGCGCTTGAACGCGTTCCAGATCACGCCATAGCCCGCGCCGTAAGTATCGATCGGTGTGTTGCTTTCGAACATCGCGCGGGCAGGGCCGAACAGGTCGATGGCTGTGAGGATGAAGTGCTTCTGCGCCGCGGCCATTTCCTGCGATGTGAAGGGGACGTCGCGTGCCAGCGCATCGACGCCTGCCATCCCCATGTTGAGGCCGCCCAGCTTCACCCGGACATTTTCGCAAGTGGCAAGCGTGGCCATGTCAGCGCGCCAGCTTGCGTAGGCTTCATCCCGACGATCGGCGAAGCGACCGATCGCAAGCGGGCCGCCGAGGTGGTTGAGGATGATCGGCGTATCGGGAAAGTGGCGCGCCAGATCGATCACTTCGGGCAATTGCGGTTGCAGCAACCACGCATCGAAGCTGAGCCCGCGCCGCCCCAGTTCGGCAAAGCCTTCGCGGAAGGCGCTGTGCATCATCACGCCGGCGCCGGTTGCCGCGCTCGCGGGCACATCGCCATCATGGGCGGTCATGTGCCGTACGCCGCGAAACCGGGATGATGCCTGCGCGTGGGCATCGAGCACTTCCCCGACCCGCGCGCCCAGCGTCAGGTCTGCGCGAGGGGCGATCGCACAGCAGACCCCAGCAAAGGCACCGCCGCGCCCCATCCCGACCTGCGCGACGCGTTCTGCATAATCGGTTTCGCCAACCACACGCAGATGGTCCGGCCCGGTCGTGCGATAACTGGTGTGCGAATCGACGTAGATCGTGCCGATGATGCGGTGGCCGCTGGCGGTCTTGTCGGCGAAAAGGCCATTTTCGTCATAGGGATCGAATGGGGGAAACGGCTCGTTTTCCCAGACGTGGTGATGCGCGTCGATGATCGGCAGGGCGGGCTCGATGGCATCTTCGCCCACCTGGTTGCGCCAAGCGTCTCGGGTCATCAGCACCTCTCCTTAAACCATGCATTGCCATTGCGCGGAAATTTTTGCGGCCGCATCAATTGAACATTGCATACAATGTACTCTCACACTACGCCAGCCTAAACGTGCGCTGCGCGGGCTACAGTCCCGCCTGCAACCGCTCCGACTGTTGGGGGTTTGAACATGGCTAAAACGCTTCTTTTGTTGCCCGGCGACGGGATCGGCCCCGAAGTTACGCAAGTGAGCGCCCAGATCGCGCAGTGGGCGCGAGAGTCCGGGCGAATCGACGTTGAGATCGCCAGCGCTCTGTTTGGTGGCGCGCAGATTGACGCAACCGGCGAGCCGCTGACCGATGTGACCGTTGCCGCAGCAAAAGCCGCCGATGCGGTGTTGCTGGGCGCGGTCGGTGGGCCGCGCTGGGCGACCATGCCCTACGACCGCAGGCCCGAAGCGGGGCTGCTGCGGTTGCGTGCGGAAATGGAAGTGTATGCAAACCTGCGTCCGGCGATCTGCTTTGCACCGCTGGCGGGGGCATCGACGCTCAAGCCCGAAGTGGTTGCCGGGCTCGACATCCTGTTCGTTCGTGAACTGACCGGCGGGGTTTATTTCGGCGAGCCGCGCGGGATCGAGACGCTGGCTGACGGGCAGCGGCGAGGGGTGAACACGCATGTCTATACCACCGACGAAATCCGCCGCGTCGCCCGGATTGCATTTGCGAGCGCACGGACACGGCAGGGTCGGGTCTGTTCGGTCGAGAAGGGCAACGTGATGGAGGCAGGGCTGCTATGGCGCGAGGAAGTGACCGCGCTGCACGCAGCCGAATATGGCGATGTCGAACTGTCGCACATGCTGGCCGACAACTGTTCGATGCAACTGGTCAAGAACCCCCGCCAGTTTGACGTTATCCTGACTGACAACCTGTTTGGCGACCTGCTTTCGGACACGGCGGCGATGCTCACCGGATCGATCGGGATGCTTCCGTCGGCCGCGATCGGCGACGCAGGCCGGCCCGGCCTGTATGAACCGATTCATGGCTCAGCCCCGGATATTGCAGGACAGGGGATCGCCAATCCGTGTGCCAGCGTGCTCAGCCTTGCCATGGCGTTCCGCCACAGCCTTGATGCCGGAGGCCTTGCCGCGAGCATCGAGGCGGCGGTTGGCCGGGTGCTCGACAACGGTTTGCGCACCCGCGACCTAGGCGGCAGCGCATCGACGGCGGATATGGGTAATGCCATCCTTGCCGCTTTAGCTGATGGAGATATCTGATCGTCATGGGAGATCTTGCTGGTCGCCGCGCGCTCATCACCGGCGCATCATCCGGGCTTGGCGCGCATTTCGCGCGCGTACTGGCAGGCGAAGGAGTGCAGGTCGTGCTTGCCGCGCGGCGGATCGGCGCTTTGTCCACACTGGCCGAAACGATCACGGCCTGCGGCGGGCAGGCGGATGCGGTGCAGCTTGACGTTGCCGACCCGAACAGCATTGCGGCAATCACCCCGACGTTGGGCACCATCGACATTCTCGTCAACAACGCCGGCGTCGTGCGCGAAGCCAATGCACTGGATCAGTCAGAGGCCGACTGGGACTGCGTAGTGGATACCAACCTGAAAGGCCTGTTCCTGCTGGCACAGGCGACAGCGCGGGCGATGAAGGCGCGCGGCGTGGGTGGCTCGATCATCAATATCGCCTCGATCCTTGGCATCCGGCAGGGCGGCGGGGTGCTGCCATATGCGGTGTCGAAAGCCGGCGTAATCCAGTTCACTAAGGTTATGGCGCTTGAACTTGCCCGGTACGGCATCCGCGTAAACGCGATTGCGCCCGGGTATTTTGCGACCGAGATCAATTCCGAATTCTGGGAATCGGAACCTGGCAAGGCGCTGGTGCGGCGCATTCCGCAGCGGCGGCTGGGCCATTTGCCGGACCTTGACGGGCCTTTGCTGCTGCTGGCGTCAGATGCTTCGCGCTACATGACCGGATCGGTGATCGTGGTCGATGGCGGGCATCTGGTCAGCGGCCTGTAAAGCGCGCGCCTTTGGGTTTGTGCGGCGCAGCCGCGTTTGGGTATGCTGCATACAATCATTGTAACAAGAACATTGGGAGAGTGCTTCGTGGGAAAACTGGCAGGCAAGATCGCAATCGTCACAGGCGGCGGATCAGGGATCGGACGCGAGATCTGCAAGCAATTTGCTGAAGAAGAATGCGCGGCCGTGGCGATTTTCGACATCAATCTGGAAGGCGCGCAAGAAACCTTGCAGATCATCGGCAGCGGCACGACCAAGGTCTTTGCCTACAAGGTTGACGTAGCCGATACGGCCAACGTGCAGCAAGCCGTGGCCCAGTTCGTTGAGGATGCTGGCGGATCGCCCGACATCCTGGTCAACAACGTTGGCTGGGACCAGGCGTTCTGGTTCCTCGATACCCAGCCCGAGTTCTGGGACAAGCTCATCGCTATCAATTACAAGGGCGTGCTCAACATGTGTTGGGTGGTTCTAAAGTTGATGGTGGCGGCTGGACGCGGAGGCCGCGTGATCAACGTCGCCTCGGACGCGGGCCGCCTTGGTGCAGCACACGAAGCGGTCTATTCGGGCTGCAAGGGCGCTGTGATCACTTTTACCAAGGCACTGGCGCGCGAACATTCACGCCACAATATCCTCTGCAATGTGGTCAGTCCTGGCGCCACTCGCACGGCGGGCTATGACAATGTGAAGTACAGTCGCGATGACCCCGAACAGTTCGATGCCAAGAACGAACGCCAGATCCCGCTGCGCCGCATTGGCGAGCCGGGCGAAGTGGCGCGGATGATCACATTCCTGGCCACGGACGATGCGTCCTACGTGCAAGGCCAGATCATAAGTGTTTCCGGCGGATTGACGATGGTTGGCTGAACGGGTGCGAGGGGCTGGCAGCCCTATGCCCCGGCCTCCTGCGTGCAGGATTGATCTAAGTAATGACGGCTCCCCCGTCGCTGAACACTTCCGCGCCGGTCATGTAGCTGGCGTCTTGCGACGCGAGGAATGCCACGACGCGGCCGAGTTCCAACGGCTGGCCCATACGCTTCATCGGGATGGCTTCAATGATGGCGCGCGCTGCGGGATGTTCGGTTGCCATGCCATCACCCATGACCATCGGCGTAGCGTGGGTGCCTGGATGAACACTGTTTACCCGTATGCCGTAGCCCTGCTCGGCGCAGTGCAGCGCCGCGCTTTTGGTCAGATTGGCGAGCGCGGATTTTGACGCGCCATAGCACGGTGCGATCGAGAGGATCTGATCGGTGGTGGTCGAGGCGACATTGATGATCGCCCCGCCGCCCGCGCGCTTCATCGAAGGCAGCACGGCCTGCATGCCGCGAAAGGCGCCGAGCAGGTTGACGTCGAGGATCTTGCGGAACTCATCGATCGAAACGGATTCGAAATCCTTGTTGATCGTGATCCCGGCGTTATTGACCAGAATTGACACTTCGCCAAAGCTTTGGACGGCAGTTGTGAGGGCAAGATGCCAATTTTCTTCGCTAGTAACGTCGAGATGCACCGCGAGCGTACGGTGGCCCGCGCTTGCCAGTGCTGCGGCGGTGTCATTGACCTGTGGCAGAACGTCGGCCAGCACAACCGCCGCGCCATCTTCCGCCAGCGCCTGTGCGATCCCCGCGCCAAGGCCGCGTGCTGCGCCGGTAACAATCGCGGTCCGTCCGTGCAACCTGGTCATCGTCGCCTCGCTATTTGTTGGAAAATGTATGCATTAAATGGGTGAACTATATCGGGGAGAAGGCAGGACGCATATCAATTAATCGTATAAAAAATCTTTTTAAAACAATATCAGGTGAGATGACGTAGGCGACCTCGCGCAGAACCTGAGGTGGCGATGTCAGGCGGACATGGTCCGTGGGTCGAGAAGTTTGTATTTAATCGGGCGCGTGCGGTCGACTTTCATTGCAAAATTGCATGCAATTGTGCAGACTGACAATCGGACGGGTGGATTCCAACCGCGATGACGCCTGCCACGGCCCGTCGCGTATGTCTTGGGCTGCGAATTTGCTGGGAAGAGGAACCTGAATTGATCGACTTGGCGCCAGCGACAGCGAATGGACCGCTAGCGGGATACCGCGTGCTCGAATTCGGCACCAATGTCTCGGCCCCGTTTGCCGCGATGCTGCTTGGCGATCAGGGCGCAGACGTGATCAAGGTGGAAACCGCAGGCGGCGATCAAACCCGTGGTGCCGGCAGCCTGCGTTCCGGCGTTGCGGGGATTTCGTCGTATTTCATGAATGTCAACCGCAACAAGCGTTCGATTGTGGTCGATCTCAAGGCGGCCGATGGGCTTGCAGCAGTGAGCGCGCTGGCTGCGACGTGCGATGTCGTCATCCAGAACTACCGGCCTGGGGTCGCCGACCGGTTGGGCATCGGCTATGAAGCGATCAAGGCGCTAAGGCCTAATATCGTCTACGTTTCGATCGACGGAATGGGGACGGCAGGCACGGCGGCAAAGCGGCGCGTGTATGATATTGTCATCCAGGCGATGTCCGGCTTCGCCGCCACGCAGGCTCCGATCGCAACGGGTGTGCCCGCACTGGTAAACAATGCCGTCACTGACAAGATTACCGCGCTCAATGTCTGGCAAGGGGTCACTGCGGCCTTGCTGCACCGGGAGCGGACCGGGCTCGGTCAACATGTTCAGGTTAGTATGCTTGATGCGGCGTTGGCGTTTTTGTGGCCTGACGCGATGACGGGCATTACATTCACAGGGGACGGAGTGATCAAGCTGGCCTCGCCTGCGGAGATCAAGTTCATCCATCCAACGAAAGACACGCACATCGTGGTTGGGTTCTTCGGGCCGGACGAATGGGCCGCGCTGTGCAATGTCACCGGCATGTCCGAACTGATCGACGAGCCTCGCTTTCGGACGCTCAAAGATCGGCTGGAGAACATCGCTGACGTAAACCGCATTTTGTCGACCGCGTTCCTTTCACGGACGACGGCGGAATGGGTGCCGTTGCTTGAAGCTGCCGATGCGGTGTTTGCGCCCGTCAATTCGCCCGATGACCTGCTGCAAGACCGAGCGATTGCAGAGGCGGGCATTCTGGAAGACTTCGACCATCCTGCGACCGGTGGCTATCGCCAGCCACGCCACCCGGTACGCTTCAGCGAAACGCCGGCCTCGATCCGCAGCCATGCGCCAATGCTGGGTGCCGATACCGCCGACATCCTGGGGGAACTGGGGCTTTCACCCGACTGAGTTCAGGCGCTTCGATTGGCAACGACTTCGGTGGCCAGCGGGACAAGGTGCTGGCCGATCTGATGCAGCAGGTCGGCGCGCTGATAAGTGATTTTCCAGCCCAAGTCGGTGCGCCGGAGCCTGTGATGATAGGTGCCCCATGCTTCCCACACTTCGCTGTTCAGAAAATGGACGGCGCGTGACTGCGAAATGCAACTGGCTTCATCACCCTGAAGGCTGACCTGGAAATTGGTGACCTGATGCTGCCGCTTGTCGAAGCCGGGCAAGAAAGTGGCAAGGCGTTCGCGGTGCTCTTTTACGGGCACGCCTGCTGATCCTGGCCCCATGACCGAGCTGTAATCGATCACAGCATCATCGGTGAAGCATGCCAGTGCGGCAGCTGGTTCATTGAGGTCAGAATTGATCGTAACCGCGCATATCACGTCTTGGATGGCGAGGCGGTCCTCGATCTGGCGAAGTCTTTCAGGAATGCCATCACCGGCGACGGCTAATTGATCGGTCATGGTGGGGAACTCCTTTGGCAAAGCTGACGATGCTGCAAGGCAACTGGCCCAAACGGGTTTGCAGCATTGTCTCCGGGGGCAACATCGCCCCCGGAGAGGAGTGCTGGATCAGTACTTGAAGGTCAACTCAGCGCCCCATGTGCGCGGTGCAGCAGGAGCATACTGATCGCCGTTGGTGGTCGCCACCTGCCAGACCGAATACTTGGTTTTGGTCAGGTTCTTGGCGAACAGGTTGATCCCCCAGCGGTCATCCTCGGCAGACCAGCCGAGCTGCGCATTGAGCAACCCGTAGGAAGGCTGCTTGAGCCGGTTGTCTGGCTCCCAGAAGAACCCGGAATTGTGCACGTAGTTGGCATTGGCGTTAACCTTGCCACCAGCCATCGGGTGCGACATGAAAGCGCCGACATTCAACGTCGTGTGCGGCGACCGGGTCAGGTCGTTTCCGGTCAGTGTACCGCCCTGCAGGATGCTGGTGGTGCCGTTGGGATTGCGGACCGAAAACTGCGCCCCGGTGAACTCGTTATACTTGGTGTCGAGGAAGGCCGCGCCAAAGCGCAACCGCAGCCAGTCGGTGGCGACCAGTTCGCCGTCGATATCTATGCCCTTCACGTCGGCGCTGGTCGCGTTGGTGATGAACAAGGAACTGCCCGAAAGTTTGGTCAGCTGGATGTTCTTGTACTTATAGATGAACCCGGCACCGTTCAGACGGAGGCGGCGATCGAGAGCTTCGATCTTGAAGCCGACTTCATAGGCATCGATCGATTCCGAACGGAAAGGCGGGGCAAATGGTGCTGTTGTATTGAAGTTTCCGCTCTTGAACCCGCGATTGTACGATGCATATGCCATGACGTCGGAAGTGAAATTGTGCGCAAGGCTCACCCGCCAGGTGGGTTTGCCTTCAGAGAACGACGGATAAGTCGTCCGTGGCGCGAGGTTGAGGATGACGTTGTTGTCGCCCGGATCGCTGGTGCCGACCAGATCGGTGCTGCCGGTGATGGTGCGCTTGTCATGCGTGTAACGGATACCACCGGTCAGTTTGGTGGCTTCACCCAGTGGCACGGTCACTTCACCAAAGACCGAATAAGACTGGGTTACGATGTCACCCTTGATAAGCACGCCCGTGCCGCCCACGTCGGCACCGTAGAGGCCGAGTCCGACGGGACCGTCGAAGCCGGACTTGTCGCGCATATAGAACGCGCCGACAATCCAGCCGATCGGGCTGGAGGATGGGGAAAGCAGCTGCAATTCCTGCGTGAAGGTGCGATAGGTCTGGTTGTCGATCAGTACATCGATCTGGCGGACCGGGGTCGTGTCGTTGTCAAACGCCTGCACGACCTGGGTCTTGCGATAGGCAGTGATCGAATTCACGCTAAACGCGCCGAAATCGTGCATGATGTTGAGCGAGCCGCCGCCCTGCTTGGTGTTCACGTATTCGTCGTAGCCGGAACGGTTGTTGTAAAATCCTGCAGTCGGACCTTTGCCATCGGCACCGATGGCACCTGGCAGGATATTCTTGACCGAACCGATGTCGATGCCCTTTGTCTGGCTGTAATCGGCGCTGAGCTTGATCGTGGTTGCATCGGTGGGGGTGAACACGAACTTGCTGCGGGCAGCGAAGTCATTCCCGCCAAAACCGATGTCACGGTTAAGGTTGATGTTGCGGCCCCAGCCATCGGACTGATGTTTGTAGATTACCGCGATATCGGCAGCAGCGTTGTCGCCAAGGCCGGTGGTTCCATAAAGCCTGGCACCGACGGTGTTATAACTGCCATAGGAAACGCCGCCTTCGATTTTGGTGTCGTGGCTGGGATCGCGCGTGATGATGTGGATCAGGCCCCCTGTGGCATTGCGCCCGAACAGGGTACCCTGAGGACCCTTGAGTACTTCAACACGTTCAATATTGTTGAAGGAAAACAGCGATCCGTAGACTGAGCTGATGTAGACGCCGTCAACGTAAGTGGCGACAGCGGCTTCTTGCCCGACGGTGTTGTCAGTGGCGCCGACGCCGCGGATGAACGGGGTAAGCGCGGCAGACTGGTTGGCCATCATCAAGCCCGGGGTCACTGAAGCCAGATCTTGCGCATTGGCGGTGCCGGTGGCGTTGAGATCGGCTGCGCCGAATGCGGAGATGGCGATCGGGACATCCTGCAGCTTTTCGCTGCGGCGGTTGGCGGTTACGACGATGTCGGCGATCTGTGCTGTGCCGTCGGAGGCCTCCGCGGCGTTTTCTGCTGTGGCCTGTGCATCCGAACCTTGCTGCGCAAACGCTGGGGTTGCCGCGGCGAGCGCCGCGCCTGCAGTCAATAACAAGTGCAGTTTAATGCGTTTCATCTCGATTCCCTCTCCCTGTCCGGCGTGTATGTTCCACGCCAGTACGACACAGTTCTTGCTGCTTGCAAAGTTGTATGCAATGTTTGCCAGAGACACAACTGAATTGTTCCACGGTCCAAGCGCCTATCGGTAGGGTGCGAAGCCGATGGTTGGGCAACCATTTTGGAATGTGAAGGAAAGTGGCGGAAAACCCACAGTTCTTGCGGGTGCTGGATGGGAAAAACTGACCATTCGACAGCTGCAGGAATCGCGACAAGGGAAAACCAAAAGGCGGCGAATCGTGAGGTTTCCTACTTCGGTGTGCAATCTTCGGCAAGTTTCGGCAGTCGCGAAGGTTGGGAGAAATGTTCATTCTGGCGCACAGGCTTTCTGTGCGACCGGCGGTTTGGGAGTTTGGGTGTGGGAACGAAGGCAATGGATCGCCCGTCAGCAAAGGCTATCGATCAAGGGCGGGTGCGGGAGGAATTACTTGGAGCATCCGATGAGCAGATCGATGCTGCAGTACGAACGTCGGATGCCATGGCCTTGCGTGGGCTGATCTACCAGCTCACGGGCGACGAGGCGCTGGCCAGCCTGGACACAGTGCGGCAGCGGATATTCATGGCCGAGGCCGCGATTCCGGCTACGGCCGCAGACGCCGAGGCGATCTTTACGCGTGCCGCTGCGTTCCTCAAGCGCTACCGCGACGAAGGCGCGCTGCCGATTGGCCCCGGCCCGGAGGACCGTCTGGCGAAGAGCCTTGCGCTGGCGGCGGGCCAAGCGCTCAATCCCGATGAACTGGACATGTGGATCGAAGAGACGGCGATCGATGCGTGGGCACGGTCGCTGGTCTGGCCGGCCACGCCATCGCCCGAGGCGTTGAACGGTTTTTCCGTGGCAGTGATTGGGGCGGGGATGGGCGGACTTGGTGCAGCGGTGCAGTTGCAACGCGCGGGCATCCCGTTCGTCATCCTTGAAAAGAACGACGATGTTGGCGGGACGTGGTTCGAAAACCGCTATCCCGGCGCGCGCGTCGATACGCCGAGCCGGGCCTACACCCACATTTTTGGCGCGGATTACGTGTTTGACTACCCGTTTTCGCCGCAGGACCAAAACGAAGACTATTTCCGCTGGGTCGCCGATACGCACGACTTGCGCCGCAAGGTCGAATTCAGGACCGAAGTACGCAGCATGACGTGGAGCGAGAGCGAGGCGCTTTGGATCATTGAGGCGGTGACCCCGGATGGTCCGCGCACTTGGCGCGCGAATGGGGTGATTTCGGCAACGGGCTTGCTGGCGCGGCCCAACATCGCCGAATTCCCAGGCGAGGAAGCGTTCAAAGGACCGATTTTCCACACAGCCCGCTGGCCGCGCGACCTAGATTACACGGGTAAGCGCGTGGCCGTAATCGGAACGGGCGCGACCGGCTACCAGATGGTGCCGGAAATGGCGCGAGAGGCAGAACATGTGGTGATGGTGCAGCGCAAGCCACAGTGGATATTCGAGGTTCCGGGCTATCTGGCACCGCTCAACCCCGAAGTGACCTGGCTTGATCGCAACCTGCCGTATCATATCAACTTCATGCGGTTCCGCACCAACTGGCTGACCGGCGAGCATGTTTATGGTGAGGTGTTCAACCTGGACCCGGCGTGGACGAGCGACGACGGCATCAGTCGCAGCGCCCTGAATGCCGACGTGATTGCTGGGCGAAAGGCTTACATCACGGAAAAGTTTGCTGGGCGGCCCGATCTTGCCGCGGCGATGACGCCGCCGCATCCGCCATTTTCGGCACGGCCAATCCTGGTCGATGCCGGATACAACATCTATGATGCGCTGCTGGGCGACAAGGTGACGCTGGCCAGCGGTTCGGTTGACCGCATCACACAAGATGGCTTGGTGGTTGCGGGGCAGGAGTATGCCGCCGACATCATCGTCAAGGCTACAGGATTCCGCGCCAACGACCTGTTGTGGCCGATGGAAATCACTGGCCGCGACGGCCTGACGGTTGAGCAATTGTGGGCCAAGGACGGATGCCGCGCGCATGTGGCGGGCAGCACGATGCCGGGGTTTCCCAACATGTTCGTGATCTATGGCCCCAACACCAACCCGGCGCAGGGCGGCGGGATCGTAAACCACGAGGAAATGGTCACGCGGTTTGCGCTCGAATGCTTTGCCAACCTGATCCTGACTGGCCAGAAATCTGTAGAGGTTAGCCAGATTGCGTTCGATGCGTACAACGCAAAGCTGGACCAGCGCGAGCGGCTTAAGATCTACACCGATGATCGCGCGCAGAATTTCTTTATGAACAATTACCGTCGGTCTTCGGTCATGTGTCCGTTTGGCCCCAGTGAGTTGTGGAAAATGCTGCGCGAGCAAAATCAGGGCGACATGATCTTTTCCTGAGTATCGCCCCCCTTATTGTGATGGAGCCGAGAAGTGTCCGTACTGGATCGCGTGGATGCCGAATACCTGCCGGTGATTAAGCTGGTGCCGCCGATAGACCTTGCCGATATTGCAGCGGCTCGAACCGCATTGCAGGCAGTATTCGCGATGGCCGGAACGCCCGATCCGCACCCTGGTGTGGATCGTTCCGATCATGCGATTCCCAACGCGCCCGGCGCGCCTGATGCCCTGATGCGCCTATTCAGACCGCGTGGCGTGACAGGGGACCTGCCGGGGTTGGTGTGGATTCAGGGCGGCGGATATGTTCTGACGTCGGCCAATCCGGACGATGTGTGGTGCGAGCGCATTGCACATGATCTGCAATGCGTCGTGGCGTCTGTGATCTGGCGGCGCGCGCCCGAACATCCGTTCCCCGCGGCACATGATGATTGCTTTGCAGCGCTGCGGTGGATGGTTGCCAATGCGGCGACATTGGGGGTGGATGCCGGGCGGATCGTGGTTGGCGGGGCAAGTTCAGGCGGCGGCGCAGCAGCCTCGGTTGCCCTGCGCGCCCGCGACGAAGGTTTGCCGTTGCGCCACCAGTTGCTGATATATCCCATGCTGGACGATCGTAACGCCACACGGTCGAGCCATCTGGTGACCGATCCGGAACTGTGGAACCGCAGCAACAATATCCTTGCCTGGCAGGCCTATCTGGGCGCGGCCTATGGCACCGACGAGGTTTCGCCTTTTGCGGCTCCTGCGCGGGCATCAGACCTTGGCGGGCTGGCTCCGGCGACGATCCTGACAGGCGAGCTTGACCTGTTTGTTGACGAGAATCTTGCCTATGCCCAGCGCCTGCTGGCAGCGGACGTGCCGACCGAGTTCCACATGTACCCGGCGGTGCATCATGGGTTCGACGTGCACAATCCGGACGGCCATCAGGCAAAGCGGATGCTGGCGGACCGCGACGATGCACTGCGCCGGGCCTTTGCCTGACAGGCAGCGGGGCCGGATTGATTTGCAAAATGCCAAAGGGCGCAAAACGATAATCGGGAGTTTGGTGATGAACGGGTCAGCGGCAGAAAAAGTCATTCTGATAACTGGGGCAGCGACCGGGATCGGCGCGGCGACTGCGCGCGAATTTGTCGCGCGTGGCTTCACGGTTGTGGGTGCCGATATCGATCGAGCGGCGGGCGAGGCGCTGTTCGCGGAGCTTGGCGCACCGCATGAATTCCGCATGCTTGATGTGCGCGATGCGGCGGCATGGCACGCAATCGTGGGCGCGATTATCGATCGCCTCGGGCGGCTGGACGTGTTGCACCTTAACGCAGGCGTGATGATGCGGCCGAAGGGCGCGGCGATCATGGATGACCCGCTGGCGTGGTTTACGCCCGAAACATTCTGCAAGGTGCGCAGCGTAAATCTTGACGGGGTGGCGTTCGGGATCATAGCGGGGATGGCGGTGCCGGGGCTGAGCCGGATTATCGTGACCGCATCGGGCGCCGCGTTGCTGCCGCTCGATATCGATCCGTGCTATACGGCGACCAAGTATGCCGTGCTGGGGCTGTCTTTGGCACTGGAAAAGCCGCTGGCGGCACGCGGCATCCGGATCGACGTGATCTGTCCGGGCGCGATCGATACCAGCCTGACCGCGCCCGACGTACGCGAAGTGGTTCATCAGGAAGACCCTGCCTTCATTGCACGCTCGGTGGCTACTATCGTCACCAGCGATGCACCCGGCCCGGTGTGGATGGCGTTCACCGAAAAAGACGGGCTACAGCGCTATGATGTTCCGGGTTTGCCCGGAATGTCCGGTGCGCTTGACGTGACAGACGCAGCCTGACCAATTTCCGTGCATTGTCCCAGCCTTTTTGGCAGGGTCTATGCAATCCAGGCAGGCGTGAGAAACAAGAGGGCCGAATGACCAGTTCCAAGGTGCAGTCCAGGACGTCTTTCGACGGCGATCGATCGCCGTCGTTGACTGTTGACCGGGTGCAGGAGCAGCAATCCAATCTCGTTCGTCAACAGATGGTGGTGAACCAGATACGCGAGATGATTCTTGCTGGGGAGTTGGGAGCCGGGGAAAAGCTTACTGAAGTTTCGATGAGTGAAAGGATGGGGGTGTCGCGGACGCCCATTCGCGAAGCGCTGATCGTCTTGTCTGAAGAGGGCCTTGTTGAATACCGGCTAAACCGGGGGTATTCGGTACGCGAATTTACGATTAAATATGTACTGGATGCGTACATAACGCGCGAGGCCATCGAAAGTGTGGCGTGCCGGCTCGCCGCCGAAAAAGGACCTAGTGAGGACGTTCGCGCCGAAATGAAGGCGCTGCTAATCGATGCGGACAGGATACTGTCGCAAGGCGGCCTCAAGGATGAATACAAGCCTGCGCTGCGCGAGAACAATCACCGGTTTCATCAGCTGATCTTTCAGACTGCGGACAACGAAGTGCTGACGCAGGCCTTGCAGACCGCGACCAACATTCCCTATTCGTCAAGCCGGGTGGCGCACTGGTTCCGCGAGGACGACCCCGATGGGCTGTATTCGCTGCGTGCTTTCCACGCTCAGCATCACGCGATTTACAAGGCGATTTGCAACGGTGAGGGTTATCGCGCCGAGACGATCATGCGCGGTCATATTGCCAATGCAGCCGAACAGATCCGGGAACAACTGGTGAAGGCCGGACGATTGGACGAAACCGCGCAGGCGGCTGAAGCACATGGCAGTGCCGCACCGGCGCGCCGTGGAAGTGCTGCGAAAGACTGACGCCGGACTGGCGCTATCTGTAAACACGGGAGGTCGCCTTGATCGTTGAACGGCGCCGCTATTCTATCGCCCGCGGGCAGATGGACAGGATGCACCATCGGATGCAGCAAATGCTGCTGCCGATGTTCGCTCAGCACGGTATTCCGTTGCCCATCGCCATCTGGGAGGACCGCGACGGGAGCTCGCTTCTGACTTGGCTGATCGAGTGGCCGAGCTTCGATGCGCGGCAGGCGCTGTGGGCGAATTTCTACCCGCATTTCTACGCCGCGCGCGCGCTGGAGACTGGCGAGGAGTTTGTCACCCGCACCGACCTGACTCTGGTTGCGCCGTGGCCGGACCGCGCATTTGCGTTTCCTGCCGCGCAGGATGCATGCGAGAGCGCCTGGCATCCTCAACTGCCAATCGGGCAGGGCGCTGCGTTTCGACAGGCGTTAAGCGGCGCGGCCACCGACATCTTTGCCGATGCCGGAGCGATTGGGGTTAACGTCTGCGATCTGGTGTTCGGACCGTTGCCGGCGGCCATGATCATCGTGAGCTGGCCAGACGCCAACGTCCGCCGCGAGGGCATGGTGCGGCTGGCCGCAATGCCCGTGCCGTCAAGCCTTGCGGCCGCGCTCGGGCACAGCGAGGGTGCGCTTACGAGTTGTGGGCTGTGGGAAGAGTTCGACAGGATGGACTATCTGCCCAGCTGGCGGCTTGGCTAAGCCGCCAATCTTTCATTCCAGCAAGTTGCGCGCGCGCAGCCAGCTTTGCACCATGGTGACCGCCTGCCCGAGTTCGGCAGACTGATCCGAGTAATAGTGGTTGGCCCCGTGGATCATTCCGAACTGTTTGTCCACGCTTGATACCGCGTCGTGGAACAGCCGGGTATGGGGCTGCGGAACCGCGTCGTCAGCGGAGTTTTCGATCGCTAGCAATGGCACGGTGATCTGAGGCGCGTTGTCCAGCGCCTTTGCCTGGGTATCGTCGAACGACCATTGTGACAGCCACGCGCGCAAGGTCGAGAACCGCGCGACACCAGCGGGGCTGCTGTTTGATGCTTGTGGATCGCCCATGAAGCACCAGCTGGTCTTGCGATCATTCCGGTCGATGGTGGCATCGAGCCAGCGCGGATCCGCCATCGTGCGGTGCGTCAGCAGGCCGCGTTCGATCTCGCCGGTGCGGCCCGACTTGAGATCGTCGAGCAGTTCCTTGACCAGCACAGTGCGCCGCCGGATGCGGGTAAGTTGCGCGGCGCGGAAATGGTCGAGATAGGTCTGGTCATAGGGGGGCTTGTGCGGATTGCGCGGGTCGTAGAGGTCCAGTTCGGGATCGCGCAGCGTGGGATCATGCTCATCGAGCACCGACGGATCGATGAAATCGGCGAGTACGTCGGCGCGCGAAAGGTGCGCGGCCTGCCAGATCATCGCATCGCCCGGTATCAGCCCGCTAAGGTCGACCGGTTCGCCCGAGGGGGTTTGCGTTACCGTGGGCCGCTCGGCCTGCGCCTGGTAGAAGGCAGACAGCGATCCGCCGCCCGACCAGCCCGCGACAATGATCTTCTCGTAGCCCCAGACCTCCTTGGCGTGCCGGACGTAAGCGGCATAATCGAGGAGGATCTTTTCCATGATCAGCGGCGTGTCGTTGCGAGCGTAGCGGCTGCCAGCGCACAGCACGTGCATTCCGGCGGCTGCCATGGCGCGTGGCACAGGCAGCAACTGGAGCGTGGACGCCGGGTGCATGTAAATCAGCAGCGTACGCGACGGGATCTTTGCAGGCTTGAACAGGATGCCTTCGAGATTGACGAAGCCCTGCGTGCCCTGAAACCCGTATACTTCGCGCATGGCGCTGGTTTCACGGTAGGCGACGTGTACCCATTCGGCCGAAACCGCGTTCATTGGCGTATCCATGTTTACTGGCTGTGATCGGCCCGCGGGGCAGCTTAGGCGGGAATTAACCGCAACGGCAGGGTTTGCAGCGTGCGCATGGTGTTGAGCGGGCGGTAGGTCGGCACGCCCGCCGGTTCTATCCGCTCGATCCGGTCAAGCAGCGCATTGAGCACGCTTTCGGCTTCCATCCGCGCGATCAACTGCCCGATGCATAAATGAATGCCTTGGCCAAACGCGAGATGCCCCGCCGCCGAGCGGGTGATGTCGAATTCATCAGGCCGTTCCCAGCGCCGCGGGTCGCGGTTGGCAGAGCCAGCGAAGACTTGGATCTTTTTGTCCGCTTCGAGCCTGAAGTCGCCCAGCGTGACTTCGCGCGTCGTCGTGCGGTACCAGCTCTGGATCGGCGTTTCGAGGCGGATCACCTCATCGAAGATCAGCTTGAGCTTTGAGCGGTCCTGCCGCAGCTTTGCCCAGAATTCGGGGCGCTCCGACATGATCCTGATCGTGCTGGCAATGCCGCTGATGGTCGTGTCCATGCCGCCGCGCAGGACCGTGCGGACCAGCCCGCGCGCCACACCTTCTTCAAGCTCGCCTGCGTCTTCTGCGTCATAGACTTGTTCACTGAAGCTGCCCGGCGTGATACCTTCGCGTCCTTGGACGGCGTTGAACCATTCCGAGATGGATTCAAGTTGCCGGGCCGACTGTTCGAACAGCGCGTTCTTGGGGCCAAGTGCGTTGAAGTTGAAATTGCCGACGATCACCATGTTTTCGCGGTGGGGCTCCAGCCCAAGCGAGGCGGGGAAGTTTTCGATAACGAAAGCTTCGGCGATGTCGCGTGCGCCATCCACATCCTGCTGGTCGCACAGCCGGGCCACAAGATCGGCCGCCCCCGCAGCGTAAGTCCGTTGCCAGCTCTTGATGATCTTGGGCGAGATGATCTTGCTGACAACGCCGCGACGTGAGGTGTGCAAAGGGGGATCGGCTTCGACCAGCGGACCGGGCTCACGCCAGCCGCCCGGCTTGCGGATGTCGCTGAGGCCAGCCCCTGCGGTTGACGTGAATGTTTCCCAGTCGCTAAGCACTGATCGCACTTCGGCGTGGCGGCCCACTGCGTAAGTATCGTACTTTTCGACATAAACGACAGCGCCGGTTTCGCGCAACTGCTCGTGAAAATCGTAGGGGTCGAGGATATTGGCTAGGTCGAATGGGTCCGCTTCCAGCTGGGGAATGGATGTTACCGGAGCCAGATCGTTCATGAAAAACTCTCCATCAGGCTTACTGGGTTAAGCCGGTCGTTTTGCCGCCAACCCGAATTACGCCGGAATGTCGGGTGTTTTGTATAACCGCCGAGGTATCACGCAACGCCATCGCTCCGCAATGCCATAATCGATTTATGTATGCAATCATGGTCTAGGTGCGGCTGAAATGGGCCTCAATTTGCTTTAGAGAGCAAATATTGTTGCCTGTACGGACTGCTATGCATACAACTCTGCAGCGAAGCGGTCGGCACCGCCGCTATGCGGGGTACCTGCAGCCCGCGAAAACGGGCCGGAGCGATCTGGAGAGGATGTAAATGTCAGAGCTTGAAGCAGGCGGTCTGGTCGGTTCGCAAAAAGGAAGGCCTGACGATGCCCGCATTCGCGCTGCGATTGCCGTGGCTGATCCCAATTTGCTGCGCCTGACGTTGCACCAGTTGACCGGTAATCCCCGGTTGGCTGAAATGCAGGTGGCTGGTACGCCGCTTTGGGCCGGCGCGCTATTTACGTATACGCTGGCGCCTGAGTACCATGACGAGGTACGCGAACTGGCGTTCGAATACCTCACCCGGAACTGGGGGACCGTTGACGAGGACGCGTTCAAGTCTCCCGCCAGCGTGCGACCGACAATGGAACTGTTCGGCCACGGCCCGCTGTCTGAGCCTGAATTCCTGATGGGTTACGAAGAGGCCGCGTTTGATGCTTTCCCGCGTGAGGTGAGGTGGACGGAGAAGCCCGCGCCGGAGGTACTTGACCGCTATCACGTGATCATTGTCGGTGCGGGGTTGAGCGGTCTTTGCGCCGCGATTCATCTTGAGCAGCTGGGGATGCGCTATACCATCATCGAGCGCCGATCGGGGTTGGGTGGAACCTGGCATTTCAACAACTACCCCGAAGCCCGGGTAGATTCGACCAGTCTGATCTACCAGTACAAGTTCGAGAAAAAATACCCATGGTCCGAGTTCTTTGCTTCAGCTGGTGAGACGCTGAAGTATCTCGAATATTGCGCCCACAAATACAATGTTGCCGACAAGATCGTGTTCAACACCACGGTTGAGAAAGGGGCTTGGGACGAAGTTTCGGGCAAGTGGCAGTTGACGTTGCGCGGCAGTGATGACGCCTTGCGCACCATGGACGGCGCGTTCGTTATCAGCGCGGGCGGGATGTTCAGCACGCCCAAGCTACCCGATATCGCAGGGATCGATACATTTGCCGGCGACGTGATCTTTTCGACTAACTGGAACTCGGACATCGTCCTGGCGGGCAAGCGGATCGCCCAGATTGGCACCGGTGCCAGCGGCGTCCAGTTCATGCCCTATCTTGCGCGCACTGCGAAAAGCGTGACGGTGTTCCAGCGTTCGGCCAACTATGTCCTGCCGATGGAGGGCTATCGCGAAAGCTTCCCGGCGGACCTGCAGTGGATGTTCGAGAATTACCCGCTTTACTGGCACTGGCACAGCTACGGGATGCACTTCCTGAATGCCCAGCTTGAACTGCTGCAGGAACAGGACCCGGAATGGCAAAGCCGGGGCGGGGTGGTCAACGAACGCAATGACAGCCTGCGCGATACGGCACTCGGATACATCAATGAAGTACTGGCCGACCGCCCCGATCTGATCGAGAAAGTCACACCCAAGTTCCCGCCGATGGCCCGCCGCCCGACCGTGGACAACGGTTGGTACGCCGCGCTCAAGGCCGACCATGTGACGCTGGTCACCGATCCCATAGATCACGCGACCCCGGCCGGTCTCGTCTCTGCCGACGGTACCCTCCACGAGGCCGATGTGCTGGTCTGTGCCACCGGGTTTTCGACCACGCGCTATCTGTGGCCCGCGCACTATACCGGGCGCGATGGAGCTACATTCGACGAATTGTGGGAGGCCGATGGCCCACGCGCCTATCTTGGGCTGACTGCGCCGGGCTTTCCCAACTTTTTCATGTTCTTCGGCCCCAATTCGCAAGGGCGTTCGGGATCGTTCTATTCGATGGCCGAATCCTGGACCCGCTTCACCCTGAAAATGATCGTCAGGACAATCGAGCAAAATGGCCGCGCCGTGGAGGTCCGCCGCGAGGCATTCGATGCGTTCAATCGTGAGGTCGATGCCAAGACCAGCGAGTTGGTATGGGAAAAATTCGGTCAGGGCTTCTACTACCTGACCGCGCAGGGCCGCTCGTTCATTAACACGCCGTGGCGCGGGGCCGAGATTTTCGCCCGGCTGCGCGATCCTATCTTTGACGACTTTGAAATCCGCTAACCGGTTTCGTCGTTGGGCGATCCGACGCTCCCGAGAATCAGCGTCACTTGGTTTTAGCGGGCGCCAGCGCTGCCGATGCGACCACGACAAAATAGCATATGGACGAAAGGGACCTGCGTGAACTTCGTATCAGGGACGATCCGGGCGCTTCTTCGCGCCAATGGACCAGAGAGATCGTGAGTGGTCAGATTCAGGGTGTTGGGCACGCTCGCACATCGAAAATCGCCGATAAGGTAGAAACGTTTGTTCGCAATATCGTGATCCCTTACGAGTCTGATCCCAGGCGCGATCATCATGGCGGGCCAACTGATGCGCTGGTGATGGAGATGAGGACCAAGGCGCGGGAGGCGGGAGTCTTGACCCCGCACATTCGTCCTTCGGGTGAACACCTGAGTCAGCGCGAAACAGCACTGGTGTTGATTGCGTCGGGTCTTTCGCCGCTTGGCCCACTTGCCTGCAACACGATGGCACCCGACGAAGGCAACATGTACCTTATCGGTCACGTCGCCGATGCCGCTCTGAAAGAGCGATTCCTCAAGCCGATGATCGAGGGGCGCGCGCGTTCGGCGTTCTTCATGACCGAGCCGGCTGAATTGAACGGCGCGGGTTCCGATCCCTCAATGATGATCACGACTTGTCGTAGGGACGGCAACCACTGGGTCGTCAACGGCAAAAAGTGCTTCATTACCGGTGTAGATGGCGCAAAAGTGGGCATCGTCATGGCCAAGTCGGAAGACCCGGACAGTCTGGGCGGGGCTTGCATGTTCCTTGTCGATTTGCCCGATCCGGCAATCCGGATCACGGATGTGCCCAACACCATCGACACTTCGATGCCGGGCGGTCACGCCACGGTCTCCATCGACAACTTGCGCATCCCGGTAGACCAGATGTTGGGCGAGGCGGGTGAAGGCTTCAAGTATGCACAGATCCGCCTTTCACCGGCCCGCCTATCGCATTGCATGCGTTGGCTGGGCGCCTGCATCCGTGCCAACGAAATAGCTGTAGATTATGCCAATCGCCGCACGGCCTTTGGCAAACACCTTATCGATCACGAGGGCGTAGGTTTTATGCTGGCAGAGAACCTGATCGACATTCGCCAAGCAGAACTGACCATCGATTGGTGCGCTGGTGTGCTTGATTCAGGCAGCCTTGGCACGGTTGAAAGCTCCATGACCAAGGTTGCGGTATCAGAATCCCTGATGCGCATTGCTGACAAATGCGTGCAAGTTATGGGCGGGACCGGTGTAACCGACAAGACAATCGTCGAGCAGGTGTTCCGCGAAGTGCGTGCATTCCGCATCTATGACGGGCCGACCGAGGTCCACAAATGGTCGCTTGCCAAGAAGATCAAGCGTGACTGGAAAGCTGCGCAATGACAGAGGCGCACTCCGCAGTCGATCAGATCAGTAATCTTGGCACCTCTGCTGTGCGCGAGAGTTTCAGCTTTGACGAGGATGCGTTGGCCCGCTGGATGGGGGCGCATGTCGAGGGCTACGCAGGCCCGCTGGCGGTTGAACAGTTCAAGGGCGGACAATCCAACCCGACCTACAAATTGGTGACCCCCGCCAGAACCTATGTTTTGCGCCGCAAGCCGCCGGGCGATCTGCTCAAAGGTGCCCACGCTATCGAGCGCGAGGCGCAGGTCTTGTCGGCTTTGGCGGACACGGGTGTGCCCGTGGCGAAAGTCTATGGGCTTTGCACCGACGACAGCATCATCGGCAGTTGGTTTTACGTGATGGAGATGGTCGAAGGCCGCATCTTTTGGGACGCGACTTTTCCCGATGTGCCGCGTCAGGATCGCGCCGCTTATTTTGACGCGATGAACGCCACGATCGCTGCCTTGCACAATGTCGATTATAAAGTGGCGGGCCTGAGCGACTATGGCAAGTCGGGCAATTATTATGCCCGCCAAATCGCACGCTGGTCGCGGCAATACCATGAAGATGCCGATGCCGGGCACGATGAAGGTATGGATCGTTTGATCGCATGGCTACCCACCGCCATCCCGGCGGGCGACGAGACGAGCGTTGTGCATGGCGATTTCCGCTGCGATAATCTAATTTTCCATCCTAGCGAGCCGCACGTGTTGGCGGTGCTCGATTGGGAATTGTCTACGCTTGGCCATCCATTGGCCGACTTTGCCTATCATGCCATGATGTATCGCATGCCGCCCGACATCGTGGCAGGGCTGGCAAGGGCGGATTTGTCAGTTTTAGGCATTCCCTCGGAGGCCGACTATATCGAGGCCTATTGCCGCCGCACGGGCCGGACCGACATCGCTGGCTTTGATTTCGCGCTTGCCTTCAATCTGTTTCGGCTGGCGGCCATTTTTCATGGGATCAAAGGCCGGGTTATCCGCGGCACTGCGGCTTCGAATAATGCCAGCGAGCGCGTCAAAGCGCTGCCCGCGCTGATCGCCATGGCTTGCGCCCAGATGGACGCCTGCGCCTAGCATCCACTTGCCCACGCCTCTCTGTGGAGACTTCGCCGTGTCTGGCCTACGTACGCTTTATGAAAAAATCTGGGATTCCCACGTTGTTCATCGCAGGGATGACGGGACATGCCTGCTCTACATCGACCGCCACCTTATCCATGAGGTGACCAGCGCGCAGGCGTTTGACGGGCTGCGCGCTAATGGACGGTCGGTGCGGCGCCCCGACCTTACCCTTGCGGTGCCAGACCACAATCTGCCGACAACGCCGCGCGTTGACGGCAGCGGAGCGCGCATGACTATTGCCGACATGGATTCGGCGGCGCAGCTCGAAGCGCTGGAGCGCAATGCGCCCGAATTCGGCATCCGCTATTTTGGCGCGACAGCGCCGGAGCAGGGAATCGTCCATGTCGTCGGCCCCGAGCAAGGCTTTTCCTTGCCCGGCACCACGATTGTGTGCGGCGATAGCCATACCTCGGCGCATGGCGGCATTGGCGCTCTGGCCTTTGGCATTGGCACATCCGAGGTCGAACATGTGCTGGCCACGCAGACGCTCCAGCTTACCCCTTCCAAGACGATGGAAGTGCGCATTGATGGCAGTCTTGGCTATGGGGTCACCCCCAAGGATATCATTCTGGCCGTGATCGGGCGAATGGGTGCGGGTGCCGGAACTGGCCATGTCATTGAATACACCGGATCGACCTGCCGCTCCATGTCGGTCGAGGGCCGCCTGACGATCGCCAATATGTCGATCGAGGCCGGCGCGCGGGCCGGAGTCTTCGCGCCCGATGAAACGACATTTGCCTATCTCAAGGGCCGTCGTTTTGCTCCCAAGGGCGCGGATTGGGAGCGCGCCGTTTCGGCATGGTGCGCGCTGGCAACCGATGCCGGGGCGAGCTATGACAAAGTGGAAATCTTCGATGCCGGAGCTATCGCCCCCACCGTGACCTGGGGCACGAGCCTCGATGATGTTGTGCCGATCACCGGCTGCGTGCCCGATCCTGAAAGCATGGCCGATCCGGCACGGCGAGAATCGATGCGCAAGGCTATCGGCTATATGGGGTTAGCGGCGGGTCAGCGGATGCAGGACATTGCTGTGCAGAACATCTTTATCGGAAGTTGCACCAACAGTCGGATCGAGGATCTGCGCGCTGCCGCGCAGGTTGTCCGGGGCAGGCATATCGCGCCAGAGATCCGCCAGGCGATTGTTGTGCCGGGTTCGGGGTTGGTCAAGCGTCAGGCGGAGGCAGAAGGGCTTGACCTGATCTTTATCGAGGCCGGCCTTGAATGGCGCGAGCCGGGCTGTTCGATGTGTCTGGCGATGAACCCCGACAAAGTGCCGCCGGGAGAACGGTGCGCCTCGACTTCCAACAGAAACTTCGTCGGGCGGCAGGGGCCGGGATCGCGCACCCATTTGATGTCGCCGATCATGGCCGCCGCCGCTGCCGTCACGGGCCGCCTTGCCGATGTGCGCGACTGGATGGGAGTGGTTTGATGAAACCGGTCAAGGAAGTTTTTGGGCGTGCTTATCCGCTGGGTCGGGATAATGTCGATACGGACATCATTCTACCTGGGCGCTTCCTCAAGACCATTACACGTAGCGGGCTGGCGAGTGCTGCCTTTGAATCGATCCGGGCCGAGCCAGGAAATATTTTCGAAAATCCGGTCTGGAAAGGCGCGCCTATCGTGATCGCCGGTCAGAATTTCGGCTGCGGTTCCAGTCGGGAGCATGCCGTCTGGGCTATGATGGATCTGGGCATTCTGGCTGTCATCGCGGAGAGCTATTCCGACATTTTTTCAGGCAATGCCTTCAAGAATGGAATGGTGACGATTACTCAGCCGCGCCACAACATTGTGCGGCTACTGGATTGGGCGCAGGTAGGCGCAATTGCGATCAGCTTACTTTCCCAAACGATTACTTTCGGCGACGAGAACGTGGAATTTCACGTCGATCCTTTTCGCAAAGAATGCTTGCTTAAGGGATTGGACGAGATTGGCCTCACTCTTGGTTTTGATGCTGATATCACGGCATTTGAACAAGATTTGTCGCAAAGGCAGCCTTGGATAGCACTACCCTTGTGAGATGCAGAAAAACGCAAAGCCGATCCGTTGGGCAAGAGACCGTCCGTAGGATGCGCCTCTGTCCTGCGGCAGAGTGTGCACGGCGGTGATGAAATAAGCGACTGGAACGCCGGTATTGTGCTGAGCGTGGCGGAGTAAAAACCGGCCAGTGGTAAGGTTGCCCATTTGAGGGCGGCCAGGATGATAGCATCACGTCCGACGCGCTTGTGCAGGCGAACGTGCCGGAATACTCAACCGCAAGACTCTCAATACGATCGAGGGACTGCCGGGGGACAGGTCACAGGAGATAGCGGTGAGCAGGTTGAAGCGTAAGGAATATGAGGCTGAACTGGAGCCTTTGCAGCGCGAACTGGTCGGGCTTGCGCGGTGGATCGTTGCCGAAAAGAAACGACTGGTGGTTATTGTGGAAGGCCGTGACAGTGCTGGCAAAGGCGGGGCGATCGCCGCTATTCGCCAGCATCTCAACCCGCGCCAGGTTCGCACGGTTGCGTTGGCGAAGCCGACCGAGCGTGAGGCCGGCCAGTGGTATTTTCAGCGATATGTGGAACACCTTCCGACCGCTGGCGAAATCGTGCTGTTTGATCGCAGTTGGTACAATCGCGCCGGGGTCGAACAGGTCATGGGCTATGCCTCCCAAGATCAGGTCGATGCTTTCCTCGAAGCGGTGCCCAGCTTTGAGAAGATGTTGGTTGATGATGGCATTATTCTGCTCAAGTACTGGCTGTGCTGTGATCAGGCCAAGCAGGAAGAGCGATTTGCCGAACGGCACAAAGATCCCCTGAAAGGTTGGAAGCTGTCACCGATCGACGTGAAGGCGCGCGAACAGTACGATGCCTATACGCAGGCACGTGAGGTCATGCTCGCAGCAACGCACAGGCCCGGCGCGCCATGGACGTTGGTGGATTTCAACGATCAGAAGGTGGGTCGCCTGACATTGATCCGCGATCTTCTGGACAGCATACCAGACCATAACGTTGCTGAAGAGATAGTGGAACTGCCAGCGCTTGAAGGGAAACTTTCGACCGAGACTTTCAGCGTTGTCAAACCATTGAAGCGTTTTCGGATGGAATGAGCACTTGCGGGCTTTCGTACCGAGGCCATGTGCCTTGTAATCCACCGTCAAAATGGCATGGGCATGAGATGTAGTTAGCCTTGGGCAATCGGAAGGACGGCGAAACAATGGTGGGGCTTCTCAAGACCATTATGGGCAGTGGCGCCACCGCGCTTGTAGCGACCGCAGGACTGGCGGCGTTCACCGCATGGAACGGCAAGCGCGCCGAACAATTGGTGCCGCCCGAAGGGCAATTTGCCGATGTGAAGGGTGGTCGTCTGCACTACCTCGACATTGGTGAAGGAGCGCCGATCGTTCTGGTTCATGGTCTTGGCGGTCAGTTGCGCAACTTCACGTATGCCTTGAGTGAGCTTCTATCGCCGCAACACCGGCTTATCCTGGTCGACCGGCCAGGCTCGGGATATTCGACCTACGCAGGCGACGGAAATCGTGGTCTTGCCGCGCAGGCGGCGATGATTGTCGAGTTGATGGACCAACTTGGGCTGGACCGGCCGTTGGTGGTGGGCCATTCGCTCGGTGGTGCCATTGCCTTGGCAATGGCGCTCAGCCATCCCGGAAAGACGAGTGGCCTTGCACTGCTCGCACCGCTCACGCAGCCCATCGAGGCGGTCCCGCAAGTGTTCAAGGCGCTCGATCTGAGTTCGCCAATTGCCCGCACCGTGCTGGCATGGACGCTGGCAGCACCCGCAGGGCGTCTTGGAGCAGATGCAGCGAATGCCGAGATATTCGGCCCCGAACCAGTCCCCGCCGATTTCGAGACG
>NZ_JAUYRV010000017.1 GCF_030696665.1 Novosphingobium sp. | reverse complement strand
CGTAGGCGTGCATGTCGCCGAACAGGCTCTTTTTCCAGCCGCCGAAGCCGTGCCAGGCCATCGGCACCGGGATCGGCACGTTGATGCCGACCATGCCGACGTTCACGCGCGCCGCAAATTCACGCGCGGCATGGCCGTTGCGAGTGAAGATCGCCACGCCATTGCCGTACTGGTGCTTGCTGGGCAGTTCGAGCGCCTGTTCGAAATTCTCGGCGCGCACGATCTGCAGCACGGGGCCAAAGATCTCGTTGTGGTAGCTGTCCATGTCGGTCGTCACATGATCGATCAGCGTGGGGCCGACGAAGAAGCCATTTTCATGCCCCTGCAGCGTGAAGCCGCGCCCATCGACAACCAGTTCGCCGCCTTCATCAACGCACTTTGCGATCCAGCCTTCGACCTTCTCCTTGTGCGCCTGCGTGACGACAGGGCCGTAATGCGCTTCGGGATCGGTCGAAATGCCGACCTTGAGCGCGTGGATCGCCGGGATCAGCTTTGCGCGCAGGCGCTCTGCCGTGTCATGCCCAACAGGTACAACAACCGGCAGCGCCATGCAGCGTTCGCCCGCCGAACCGAAAGCCGCACCGCACAGGTCATTCACCACCTGATCAAGGTCAGCGTCGGGCATGACAATACCGTGGTTCTTGGCCCCACCCATCGCCTGCACGCGCTTTCCAGCAGCAACGCCGCGATTGTAGACGTAATGCGCGATGTCCGAAGAACCGACGAAGCTGATCGCACCGATGGCCGGGTGATCAAGGATCGCATCGACCATTTCCTTGTCGCCGTGGACGACCTGGCAGATGCCTTCGGGCAGGCCCGCTTCGATGAACAGTTCGGCCAAGCGCACCGGCACCGAGGGATCACGCTCGGAAGGCTTGATGATGAAGGCGTTGCCGGTGGCAATCGCAATGGCGCTCATCCACAACGGGATCATGCCGGGGAAGTTGAATGGCGTAATGCCTGCACCAATGCCGATCGGCTGGCGCATCGAATACACGTCGATACCCGGGCCTGCGCCCTGCGTATATTCGCCCTTCATGATGTGCGGAAGACCGCAGGCAAACTCAACAACTTCAAGACCGCGCTGAATGTCGCCCTTGGAATCGGCAATCACTTTGCCGTGTTCGGACGACAGCATGTGCGCCAGCGCATCCATGTTCGCCTCGACCAGTTCCTTGAAACGGAACATCACGCGTGCGCGGCGCTGCGGGTTCGTCATTGCCCAAGCGGGCTGCGCCTTCAACGCGGCCTGCACCGCACGCTCAAGCGTTTCTGCTGTGCCAAGCGCGACTTGCGCCTGAACGCCGCCATTGTTGGGATCGAAGATGTCCCCCTTGCGCGCGGGCGCATCGCCAGAGCCGCCAACGATGAAATGGTCTATGAGACGCATGGATTTTCCTCTTTCCCGAAACTTTCTGCCGCTTTGATGCGCCCACCAAAGATTGCAGGCAAGAGGTGAATATGCGAAGTTAACCTGCAATAATGCAGGTGACCTTATGCAGCCGAACGACTGGAACGACTTTCAGACCTTCATAGCGGTGGCCCGCGCCGGGCAACTTGCCCGCGCGGCGGCGGCGATGGGGGTTGATGCCACCACAATCGGGCGCCGCCTGCGCCGCCTTGAGACACGCACCGGGGCAACGCTGTTTGAACAGACGCGCGAAGGGCAAGTGCTCACCGAGGCGGGCGAGGCGATGCTGGCCGAGGTAGAGGCGATGGATCAGGCCGCCAGCCGCATTGCCGAACATGCAGCTGCCGGTGGCGGCATTGCGGGCACTTTGCGGATCAGCCTGTCCGAAGGTTTCGGTAGTTGGATCGTGGCCCCTGCCCTGCGCGATTTCATCGAGGCCAACCCTAGGCTGGTGGTCGATCTGGTCGCGTCATCGGGCTTCCTCAGTCCGTCCAAGCGCGAGGCCGATCTTGCTGTCACGCTTTCGCGGCCGCGTGCAGGGCCGGTGATCGCAGGCAAACTTTCGGACTACACGTTGCGGCTCTACGCCACGCGCGGCTATCTCTCGCAGAAGGGCCTGCCCGAACGACCTGCCGAACTGGCGCATGGACACCGCCTCGTCGGTTACATCCCCGATCTGCTCTATGCGCCCGAACTGCGCTATCTGGCGGAAATCGAGCCGGACCTTGCTGCCAATGTCCGCTCATCGTCCATCAACGCACAGCACCGCATGATCGCGGCGGGCGCAGGGATCGGCGTGCTGCCGTGCTTCATCGGCGATGCCGACAAATGGCTTGTCCCGGTGCTGCCGGACCAGCGCGTGACCCGCTCGTTCTGGCTGGTGATGCACAAGGACACGCACAATCTGGCCAGAGTGCGCGCGTTCAAGGACTGGCTGACGGCGTTGGTGTCACGGGAGCGGGGGCGCAGAGGGTGCTTTGAAGGTCAGGCCTTCGCCACCGGCGCGCCTTCACCCAGATCTTCGTACCACGCCTCAACCACGCCGTTCAGCTTGATCGTCAGCGGATTGCCCTTGCGGTCCATGCTCTTGCCCGCCTGCACGCGCACCCAGCCTTCGGAAATGCAATATTCCTCGACATTGTTGCGCACCACATCCTTGAAGCGGATGCCGATGCCACGGCGCAATTTGGCCTCATCGAAATGCGGGCTGCGCGGATTGATGGCAAGCCGGTCTGGCGGCACGTCAGGGCCGGAGGTCACGGATGCACCTTCTGGCGCGGATTCGGGCTGAATGGTTTCGTCGGTCATGGCCTGCGCAAATATCTTGATCGCCCCACTTGTCAATCAAACCAACTCGTCGTAATGGCCCGCCCCTGTCACAAGGTCGGGTATTCGACCAGTGCTGACGGGCGCGTAGCTCAGTGGTAGAGCACACCCTTCACACGGGTGGGGTCGCAGGTTCAATCCCTGCCGCGCCCACCATCTTTTCAATGATCTGGAAGAGATGGTAGCCTGCATCGTCAGGCTTGTGGCATGCAAACTATCTTGGTTCTCAACCACACGTTGCGGCTTCATTTTGGCGCAGATCAATGAATTGCTAATATAACCAGGCATGGTGGACCATCATCAGATGGAGGATCCCATGTTCAAGTTGAATGTCGGCGGTATTGACCGCGTACTTCGCATCGTTCTCGGCCTCGCGCTCATCGCCATAGTCTTTGTCGGCCCGCAAACGCCGTGGGGCTGGATCGGCGTGGTGCCGCTGCTGACCGGCCTGATGCGCACTTGCCCGCTCTACACCCTGATCGGCGTTAACACCTGTCCAAGGCGCTAAGGCCCACTTGCCAGTCCCGGATCGAGGCGGCATAGCCGCGCCCATGCATGATATCCGCCTGATCCGCGAAAACGCCGAAGCTTTCGATGCCGCCCTCGCCCGCCGAGGCGTGGACGCCGTGGCTGCCTCGATCCTCGAAATGGACACCCGCCGCCGCGACATTGCTACGCGGATGCAGGAGGTGCAGGCGCGCCGCAACGAGGCTTCGAAGGCCATCGGTGCGGCTATGGGCAAGGGTGACAAGGACACCGCCGAAGCGCTCAAGGCCGAAGTCGCCGCGCTGAAGACCGAGCTGCCCGCGCTGGAGGAAGACGAGCGCACGCAGACCGCACTGCAGAACGCTGCACTCTCGGCCATTCCGAACCTCCCCGCCGATGGCGTGCCTGAGGGTGAGGACGAGGCCGGCAACGTCGAAGTCAGCCGCTGGGGCACACCGCGGGACTTTGCGTTCACGCCCAAAGAGCACGCCGACATCGGCCCCGTGCTTGGCCTCGATTTTGAGACCGGCGCACTGATCGCTGGCGCGCGCTTCACTTTCCTGAGAGGTGGAATGGCCCGCCTGCACCGCGCGCTGGCGCAGTTCATGCTGGATCGGCAGACGGGTGAGAACGGCTATCTCGAATGCATCCCGCCACTGCTGGTCAAGGACGAGGCCGTGTTCGGCACGGGCCAGTTGCCCAAGTTTTCCGAAGACCTGTTCCGCACGACGGACCGCCGCTGGTTGATCCCCACCGCCGAAGTCAGCCTGACCAACGCCGTGCAGGGACAGATCCTGAACGATGCGCAGTTGCCCTTGCGGATGACCGCGCTGACCCCGTGTTTCCGGTCTGAAGCAGGCGCCGCCGGGCGCGACACGCGTGGGTTCATCCGCCAGCACCAGTTTGAAAAGGTTGAACTCGTCTCGATCACGCGGCCAGAGGATTCCGAAGCCGAGCATGAGCGCATGACGGCCTGCGCCGAAGGTGTGCTGCAGGCGCTGGGCCTGCCCTATCGCAAGATGCTGCTTTGCACCGGCGACATGGGCTTTACCGCGCGCAAGACCTATGATCTTGAAGTCTGGTTGCCGGGGCAGAACGCCTATCGCGAAATCTCTTCCTGCTCCAACTGCGGCGATTTTCAGGCGCGGCGGATGAATGCGCGCTATCGGCCTGTGGAAGCGAAAGGCACCGAATTCGTCCACACCCTCAATGGTTCGGGCCTTGCCGTGGGCCGCACTCTGGTGGCAGTCTTGGAAAACTACCAGCAGGAGGACGGATCGGTGGACGTGCCTGAAGTGCTGCTTCCCTACATGGGCGGGCTGACCCGTCTGGTGCCGCTCGCCGGATGAGGCACCTGCTTGCTGCGATGGCGTTGCTGGCTGCAACGCCCCTCGTGGCGCAAGGCAGCACGCGTGCCCCAATCGTGGCGTGGACCTATACCGTGAAGGCTGGCGATACTTTTGCCGACATCGCGCGCCGCTGGAGCGTGGACATGGCCGCGCTGGGCGACGCGAACGGCATTCCCAGTCCCTATGTCATCCGTATTGGCCAGGTGTTGAAGCGCCCTGATCCCAACACCACGTCTCAACCCACTCCCGCACCGTTGCCCCAACCAACCGCAGCGCCGGTTGCGACACCCAAGGCCGTGCCGCGTCCTGCACCCGCCCCGCGTCCAGCGCCGCCACTGCGCCCGCCGCTCACCCCGCGTGAATCCGATGCCCCGCGCCTGCAATGGCCGACCGAGGGCGCAGTCGTTACCCGGTTTGGTGATGGTGTCTCGGGCATCCCATCCAACGGCATCGATCTTGCCGCGCTCTATGGCACAAAGGTCCGCGCGGCGGCTGCCGGAACTGTGCTTTATGCCGGCAGAGAGCCGCAGCGCTTCGGGCAACTCATCCTGATTGATCACGGCCACGGCTTCGTCACCGCTTATGCCTATCTCGGCACGATGACGGTGAAAGAAGGTGACAAGGTGACCGCGTTTGAACGTATTGCGCTGGTTGGCAAGAGCGGCGAGGCAAAGCGCCCTACCGTCCATTTCGAGCTGCGCCGCAACAACGTGCCGCGCGATCCCGAACTCTACCTGCCGCCACGGCTATAGAGCGATGGACCTGCATCTCCTGCGGCGCGGTGGACGCAAACCCGGCCACGTTCTGCGGCGCGCACTGAAAGTCCCGGTGTGGGCTGATCTTGGCCTAAGGCTTGGCGCGGCATTCGGGCTGGTCGCCATCGTGGTGCTGGTTCACTGGATCGACCGGGCGGGGCTGAAAGACACGCACGACGGCCAGATCAGCTTCCTCGATGTCGTTTATTTCACGATGATCTCGATTACCACCACCGGCTTTGGCGACATTGCCCCGGTAAGCGACCGTTCGCGCCTGATCGAGGCGGTGATCGTTACGCCCATCCGCATTGCGGTGCTCTTCATCTTCGTCGGCACGGCCTACAATTTCATCATCAAGCGCAGCTGGGAAAGGTTTCGCATGGCGCAGATCCAGAAGAACCTCACCAACCACATCATCGTCCTTGGCTTTGGCGTATCGGGATCAGAGGCGGTGGCAGAACTGATCGCGCGCGGCACCTCGCCGGAATGCATCGTGGTGATCGATCCCAGCGAAGCGCGCCTCGAAGCCGCGTCGCGGCTCGGCTGCAATGTGATGGCGGGCGATG
Source organism: Novosphingobium sp. (assembly GCF_030696665.1). GTDB lineage: Bacteria > Pseudomonadota > Alphaproteobacteria > Sphingomonadales > Sphingomonadaceae > Novosphingobium. Next base: position 62,016 of record NZ_JAUYRV010000017.1, on the reverse strand, counting down.
CCACGCGCGATGCCACGCTGCTGGATGTGAATGTCGACAAGGCCAGCGCCATCCTTGTTTCCGCTGGGCGCGACGACACTTCCATTCTGATCACGCTGACCGCGCGGCATATTGCGCCCGGCGTGCCGATCAGCACGGTCGTGCGCGCGGCGGACAACGAAGGCCTCGCGCGGCAGGCGGGCGCGTCTACCGTGATAAACCCGGTGCGCTTTACCGGCCTGCTCATGGCGGGATCGGCCCACGGAACGCATGTGGCAGATTACATCACGGACCTCGCCTCTATCGAAGGCCGTGTGCAGCTGGTTGAGCGCACGGTTACCGCCGCAGAAGTGGGCAAATCGCTGTCCGCCCTGTCCAGCGGACGTGGCCTTCGCATCTATCGCGATGGGGGAACAATCGGCTTTTGGGAACCTGCCGCTGCCGAACTGAAAGCGGGCGACGTGATCGTGGAAATCACGCCTACGCCAGCATGAACGCCAGCCCCATCGAGAGATAGGCAACCAGCCAGAACCCGCCGTCAATCAGCGCCAGCCGCGTGCTGATGCGCTGCTGCGAATAGCTGATCCACAGCGAGGGGACGACAAAAGCGATGGCCAACCCGCCCGACATCATGAAGTAAAGCCACCACTTCACGTCCAGCGTTGCCGCGCCGACGCGGGCGAACATATGACCCATCATCGTGGCAGAAATGAACAGCAACGCCGCCGATAACGCCGTGGTGCGTGCAGGCGAGCGGCGAATGCCCAGCTTGCCCGGCCCCACCTCTTCCAGCCGCGCACGCCCAAACACTGGCCCGTACCATAAGGCTGATACCGCGAGCGCGGCAAACGTTGCCAGGATGACAGCCATCCAGTTGACTTGGCCCATTTTTTCCTTCTTTTCCAAGCCCCCGCTGGGCAGCCATGCTACGCGCCGCAAACGTGCATTGCAACGCCATGCAACACCATGATGGACCGGAGTTGACACCCGGACGTGACGTGCCGTGCATTTTAGCTTATGGGCCGCGCCATAATGGCAAGCCTCACTCCCCCCATCGTCCTTCCTGAAGCCCCCAAAATCGGCATGGTCAGCCTTGGCTGTCCCAAAGCGCTGGTCGATTCTGAACGCATCCTCACGAGGCTGCGCGCCGATGGCTATGCGATGAGCGCGGATTATGCGGGCGCCGACGTCGTGCTGGTCAACACGTGCGGCTTCCTCGATTCTGCCAAGGAGGAAAGCCTCGCCGCGATTGGCGAGGCGATTGCCGAGAATGGCCGCGTGATCGTAACCGGCTGCATGGGCAACGAAGCGGATGTGATCCGCGCGAAGTTCCCGCAAGTCCTCGCCGTTACCGGCGCGCACCAGTATGAAGCGGTGGTCGAGGCCGTGCATGAGGCCGCACCGCCCAGCATGGGACCGTATGTCGACCTGATTCCGCAGGCCGAGCCCGGTGACGTAAAGCTCACCCCGCGCCACTACGGCTATCTCAAGATTTCCGAAGGCTGCAACCACGCCTGCGCCTTCTGCATCATCCCCAGCCTGCGCGGAAAACTCGCCAGCCGCCGTATCGATGCCGTGCTGCGCGAAGCGGAAAAGCTGGTCGCCGCAGGCACCAAGGAACTGCTGGTCATCAGCCAGGACACGTCGGCCTATGGCGTGGACGTGCGGCATGAAGAACGCATGTGGAAGGGCCGCCCCGTGCGCACTCACATGACCGACCTTGCGCGCGAACTCGGCCAATTGCGCACGCCGGAAGGCGATACGCCGTGGGTGCGCCTGCACTATGTCTACCCCTACCCCCATGTCGATGCGGTGATCCCGCTGATGGCTGAAGGGCTGGTCACGCCCTACCTCGACATCCCGTTCCAACACGCCAGCCCCAGCGTGCTGCGCGCCATGAAGCGCCCGGCAAACGAGGCCAAAGTGCTCGACCGGATCAAGTCGTGGCGCGAAATCTGCCCGGACCTGACCATCCGCTCCAGCTTCGTCGTCGGCTTCCCCGGCGAGACTGAGGCGGACTTCGAATACCTTCTGGAATGGCTGGAAGAAGCCCAGCTTGATCGCGTCGGTGCCTTCCGTTTCGAACCCGTGGCGGGTGCAGCGGCAAACGATTTGCCCAACCCGGTGCCGGAACACATCAAGGAAGAGCGTTACGCCCGCCTGATGGAAAAGACCGAAGCGATCAGCGCTGCCCGGCTCACCGCCAAAATCGGTCGCACGATCAAGGTTATCATCGACGAAGTGGGCGAGCCTGACGAAGACGGCGATATCGGTGCCACCGCGCGCTCGCAGGCCGATGCCCCCGAAATCGACGGTGCGGTCTATCTGCGCAACGTGCCTGCGGACCTGCAGCCCGGCGATTTTGCGCAGGTGCTGGTCGAGGATGCGGACGCGCACGATCTCTATGGCGTGATTGAGGGCTGACGCGCATGACGCCCACCAGCCTTCTTGCCCCCACCTATCTGCAGATGCTCGGCGCGCTTTCACAGTGGCTTGGCAAAGCGGAAGCGCAACTGCCGCCCGGTGAAGCGGGCGCACTGCTATCGGCGCGGCTTGCGCCAGATATGTTTCCGCTGTCCACGCAGATTCGCTTTGCGTGTGCGCAGGCCCAGGAAGGCATGTTTCGGCTGGCTGGCAAAGACTTCCCGCCCTCGGTCGCGGCGCTGCTGGAAGAAGGGCGCAACGCAGTTGAACATCCCGGCACGATCGCCGATGCCAAGGCCCGGATTGACGAAACCCTCATGGTCGTGCGGTCAGTGCCGCAGATATCTGGTCAGGATGATCCCGAAAGGCCGATTGCGCACCAGTTGCCTATGGGCATCATCTTCGATTTCACCGCTGAACAATATGCGCGGGATTGGGCCATCGGGCAGTTCTATTTCCACGTGATGACCGCCTATGCGATATTGCGCGCGCACGGCGTTGACCTTGGCAAGGCAGATTACGTCGCGCACCTCTTTCCCTATGTAAGACCCGGAACCATGCCGCAGGGCTGAAGGCCTACCGGACGGGCTTCAACCGCCAGTGGCTGACGCCCCATTCGCTCCCACCGCTGTTGCCGAACAGGCCCGCCGTGGCGAGGTAGAACAACCGCCAGCGCCGCATCCACAGCGCGGTATCGCGGCCATAAACCGCGCGCAGCACTGGCTCGATCTCGTCGGCACGCGAATCGAACAGTGCCAGCCAATCCAGCGCCGTCTTCTCATAATGCGTGCCGCCCCAGCGCCACTGGTCTTCCAGTTCGAAAAGATCGCCGAATTGCCAGATCAGTCCGCGGCTTGGCATAATGCCGCCGGTGAAGAAGTATTGCGCAATCCAGCTGGATTTGTCTGAAATATCAAAGCTGTAAGGATAGCGTTCGTGGCTGAACACGTGGAGGAACAACCGCCCTTCAGGCCGCAGCCAGCCGCGCACACGGCCAAGCAATTCGCGCCAGTTGGCCATGTGTTCGAACATCTCGACCGAGACGACGCGGTCAAATTGTCCTTGGGCGCGAAAATGGTTCATGTCTGCCGTCAGCACGGTCAGATTACCAAGACCCCGCTCTGCCGCCCGCGCGCGGATGTGTTCGCCTTGCGGCTGCGAATTGGACACCGCAGTGATCCGCGCATTCGGGAATTGGGCTGCCATATAAAGGCTTAGCGATCCCCAGCCGCACCCAAGTTCGAGAATGTCCTGCCCATCGGCCAGCGCTGCATGCTCAACCGTTGCCGCCAGCGCGGCGCGCTCGGCCTGCTCCAGCGTTTCGCGTCCGGTGGGATAGAGGCAGCACGAATACTTGGCGTTGGGACCAAGGCTCAGTTCAAAAAAGCGCGGCGGCAGTTCATAGTGCTGTGCATTGGCGGCGTCGGTATGTTCGGCCACCGGACGCTGCGCCATCCATGCGGCAAACGCGGCATCGTCCGGCTGTGCCCGATCGATCGCACGGCGGCGCTGATCGCACATGAATGTCACGCCCGCGCGCGTCAGCGCATCGGGCAGCGGTAGGCGCTCAACCAGCGCGATGGCGGGGGCAAGAAAACTCACAAAGGTAAGCTAGCCACCGAGGTGTGAGTTGTGTCAACCTGTCACCACGGGAACGCTCTATAACAATCGAGGGACGGGTAAGGACGTAACGGATTCCGTGGCGGGCCTTTGGGGGACTGTGTTTTGGTTTGCGATGCGCGCGCGCTGGATATTGCTGTAATCGGCAGCGGGATTTCGGGTCTTTCGGCGGCGTGGCTGCTGTCAAAGCGGCACCGTGTCACTCTGTTTGAAGCGGACGGCAGGCTGGGCGGGCACAGCAATACGGTTATGGCCGACGGCGTGCCGGTGGATACCGGGTTCATTGTCTACAACGAACGCACATACCCGAACCTCACCGCGCTGCTGCACCATCTCGATGTGCCGACGCGCGAGACGATCATGAGCTTTGCCGTCTCGCTTGATCGCGGAAAACTGGAGTATTCCGGGGACTTGCGCGGGCTGTTTGCGCAGCGGCGCAATCTGGTATCCCCGCGCTTCTGGTCTATGCTGCGCGATGTCGCGCGGTTCTACAAATCGGCACCGCGCGACCTGCCGGAACTGGGCCAGCTTGGGTTGGGCGATTATCTCGATGGCCTTGGCTGCGGCGCGGCGTTTCGGGATGACCACCTTTATCCGATGGCTGCGGCGATCTGGTCCACGCCGGTCAAGGACATTCCCCACCACCCCGCCGCCGCCTTCATCCGCTTTTTCGAAAACCACGGCCTGCTGCAATTCCGCGAACGCCCGCGCTGGCGCACGGTTCAGGGTGGCAGCCGGGAGTATGTGAAGCGAATCAGCGCGCCCTTTGCCGACAGAATTCGGCTATCCTCACCGGTCAACCAGGTGCGCCGCTTGCCACATAGTGTTGAAATCAATGCCGGAAATGGTTGGGAGCGGTTCGATCACGCGGTCATCGCCACCCACGCCGATCAGGCGCTGAGGATGCTGGCTGATCCCGATGCAATGGAAACCCGCCTGCTGGGCGCATTCCCCTACCGCCGGAACGAGGCAGTGCTGCATAGTGATCCCGCGCTCATGCCCCAGCGGCGCAAGGTTTGGTCGGCGTGGAACTATGCGGCGGAAAGAGGGACGGACGAGCATCAGCTATCGGTCACCTACTGGATGAACCGGCTCCAACACCTGCCCCCAACGCGCGATCTGTTCGTGACGCTGAACCCACTGGTCGAACCTGATCCCGCGCGCATTTACAGGCGCGAAACATATCATCATCCGGTGTTCGATGCGCATGCAGGTGCAGCTCAGGGCCGGTTGTGGGCACTTCAGGGACGGCGTAATACATGGTTCTGCGGTGCGTGGTTTGGCGCAGGATTTCATGAAGATGGCCTTCAATCCGGCCTTGCCGTGGCCGAGCAACTGGGTGGTGTCCGCAGACCTTGGGAGGTCGAGAACGAGTCCAGCCGCATCCATGTGACGCATCAAGCGCAGGTGCTGGAACCCGCGTGATGGAGCCGCAAGCGCTCTATCACGGCCACGTTCTCCACCGCCGACTGCGACCGCGCAAGCATGTGCTTCGCTACCGGGTGTTCCATCTGCTGATCGACATTGACCGCATTGATGAACTGACCTCCCGGCTCCGCCTATTCTCACGTAACCGCTTCAATCTTTTCGCTTTTCACGATGCCGACTACGGCGATGGCAAGAACTTGCGCGCTCACGCCGAAAGCCTGCTGCGCTCTGCAGGGATTGAACCAGATGGCGGGCCAATCCGTCTGCTGACGATGCCGCGCCTGCTGGGCTATGCCTTCAACCCGCTCAGCACATGGTTCTGTCACGGCGCGAACGGGGCCTTGCGCGCGGTGATCTATGAAGTGTCGAACACTTTTGGCGAACGGCACAGTTATGTGATCGAAGCTAAGCCAAGCGCCCGGACGCTGCACCAGTTCGCGCCCAAACGCTTCCACGTTTCCCCGTTCCTGCCGATGGCGATGGATTACGCCTTCCGCGTGCTGCCTCCGCGGGAGAAGCTGGCCATCGGCATTACCGTTTCTGACAGCGATGGACCGATCCTTGCCGCGATCCACACCGCGCGGCGGGACGATCTAACGGACCGCAACCTGCTGCGCGCCGCATTCGCCTATCCGCTGGCGACGCTCAAAGTGACGGCAGGCATCCATTGGGAAGCGCTGAAGCTGTGGATCAAGCGCGTGCCGCTGTTCCGCAAGCCTTCACCGCCGGAAAGCATTCTGACGGTCGGCAAGTAACTTAGAACAGGCGGGTCAGCAGGTAGAACAGCGCGCCGACGCCTGCGCTGGCAGGGATGGTAATGAACCACGCCATGACCACACGCTGCGCCACGCCCCAGCGCACCGCGCTCGCCTTGCGCGCGGCGCCGGTGCCGATCACGCTGCCGGTGATGGCGTGGGTGGTCGATACCGGAATGCCCATCGCACTGGCCCCGAACACCACAATGGAACCTGCGGACGAAGCGCAGAAGCCGGTGTGGTGGTTGAGCGGGGTGATCTTGGTGCCCATCGTCTTGATGATCTTCCACCCGCCCGACATGGTGCCCAGCGAGATGGCGAGATAGCACGACAGCACAACCCATTGGGGAATGTGGAATTCACCCTTCAGGTAGCCGGTGGAATAGAGCAGAACAGTGATGATGCCCATTGTCTTTTGCGCATCGTTGCCGCCGTGACTGATCGAATAGGCAGCGGACGAAAGCAGGTGCATGCCCTTGAACACGCCTTCGGCCTTGCGCGGCATGAAGCCCCGGAAAATCCAACTGGTCAGCAGCACGAACAGCATGGCCAGCGCAAAGCCGATCATCGGCGACATGAAGATCGCGACGAAGGTTTCGATGGTCTTCTTGGATTCGATCACGCCGAACCCGCCGTGCATGACGCCCGCGCCCAGCAACCCACCGATCAGCGCATGGCTGGACGATGAAGGAATGCCTTTGAGCCACGTGACAATGTTCCAGAACATCGCCCCGATCAGCGCGCCGAACACCACCGCCGGGGTCACCATGTCCTTGTCGATGATGCCTTTGCCGATGGTATTGGCCACGTGCAGCCCGACCAGCCAGTAGGCTGCGAAATTGCCCGCAGCGGCGAACAGCACTGCAGCCATCGGTGAAAGCAGGCGCGTGGAAACCACTGTTGCGATGGAATTGGCAGCATCGTGCAACCCGTTGAGGAAGTCGAACGCCAGCGCCAGCGCGATCAGGCCGACCAGCAGCGGAAAAGCAAGCTCGTGCATCGGATCAGCTCCTGTGCGGGCCTGTCAGCCGTGGTCGATGACCAGCGCGTCGATCTCGTTCGCCACGTCCTCGAAGGCGTCGGCGATCTTTTCGAGGTGCTTGAAAATCTCGCGCGAGACGATGAAGGCGATGTGATCGCCGTCGGTGCGGTGGCGCAGGAAATTGGCCTTGAGGCCCGCCTGATGGATCAGGTCGACCTCGCCTTCAAGCCGCACGATCCGTTCGGTCAGCGTGTGCAGCTTCGATCCGTTGCGTTCAATGTCCCGCAACAGCGGCAAGGCTTGCGCAATAAGTCCCACGGCCTCGACGATCTTGTCTGCCATCGCCTGCATTTCAGGCTCGAACCCCACGACCTCGTAAAGCTCGATGGCCGAGGCGGCGGCCTGCATCTCGTCAATCGTATCGTCCATCGCACCAATCAGCGCAGTGATCGACCCGCGATCAAACGGCGTCAGGAACGTCCGGCGCACGGTGTAGAGCACTTCGCGGATGATCTCATCAGCGTCATGTTCACGGTCACGGATCTTGCCGATCCATTCCGCAGAATCGCCCTGTGCGCGGGTTAACTTGGCCAAAGCATCGGCAGCATCGACGCAAGCCGCAGCGTGCCGTTCAAACATGCCGAAGAAATCGCCCGACTTGGGCAGGAGACGCTGGAACCAGCCGAACATCGCGATACTTCCCGAATTGCCGTAGCGCGAGGGACAAGCGACTCGCCCTCGCAGACTTCGCGCCCTAGGCCAGCAAAGGCACTGTCACAATCGCAAAGCCGCAGATTTCCACACGCGGCGCGCAGTCTTCACGCACAGGCCCTACAGCCACCCAATACTCCTGAAGCGCAGCCACAAGCCGCCACAGATCGATACGATCACGCCCCAGACCGCGAAGTAGCCGTAATGCCACGTGAGTTCAGGCAGGTATTCAAAGTTCATGCCGTAGATTCCGGCAATTGCGGTCGGCACGGCAAGGATCGCTGCCCACGCAGCCAGAGAGCGGGTCATTTCGCCCTGCCGGTGCTGCTCCAGCAGGCTGGCCGTCTCGACGATGGCGGCCAGCGTTTCCTTCAAGCTGCGCATCCGGGCCATCGCGCGGCGCACATGATCGAGGACATCGCGAAACCAGATACGCGCTTCGGGATCAATGCAGGGCAGGTCGGCCACAACCAGCCGTTCGCACATCTCTTCCATTGGCCCGACCACACGCTCGAACTTGCGGAGTTGGCGGCGCAAGCGGAAGATGCGGCGGATCACTGCCTGTTCGGGAAACACGTCAATAGCGGATTCCTCCATCTGCTGGGCGACTTCGTCCAGCTGGTCGAGCAATGGCAGGTAGCCATCGACGATGAAATCGAGGACCGCATGGAGAATGTAGTCCTGCCCTTCGGCCAGACGGTCCTTCTGCGCCTCTATCTGGGCGCGCAGATTGGTGTGAGCGCGCGTGCTGCCGAACCGGACGCTAACGATGTAGCCGGGACCGACGAAAAGCGCGGTCTGGCCATAGGCAATCTCTTCCTCGCCCAGCAGTTCCGCCGTGCGGGCGACGATAAACAGCGTCTGCCCATAGACTTCTACCTTGGGCAACTGGCGCGGATTGAGGGCATCCTCCACCGCTAGCGGATGCAACGCATATTGCCGCTGCACCAGAACCATTTCTGCCGCATCGGGTTCGCACAGGCCGATCCAGTCGAACGAACCACGGGGCAAGGCGGACGGCGGCAACCCGTTCAGCACAAGGCTCTGTTCGGCAATGGTGCCATTGCAATAGCGACGGGCAGAAATCACAGTCATGCACGCAGGAGTGGCAAAAGCGAGAGAGGCTGGCAATCGCCGATGAACGTGCTAACATTTCTGTAAATAGATAACGGGAGAGAGACCGTGGGTTCCCAGCAGTCCACCATCAAGGCGGCAAATCCGGACGTGGACGTCCTGATCGTTGGCGCAGGTATTTCCGGCATTGGCATGGCAGCGCACATGCAGATGCTTTGCCCCGATCGCAGTTATGCCATTGTGGAACGCCGTGGACAGATTGGCGGGACTTGGGACTTGTTCCGTTATCCGGGGGTTCGGTCGGATTCAGACATGCACACGCTGGGCTTCGTTTTCGAACCTTGGACGCACGAAAAATCCATCGCTGACGGACCCGCAATCCTCGATTACCTGAATCGCATTGCCGACGAGCGCAACATCCGTCGCAACATCCGCTTCGACAACAAGGTGGTAAGCGCGGATTTTGATAGCGAAGCGGCGCAATGGGTGGTGACGTTGGAAGGCGAAGATGGCCAACGCAGCCGCATGACCGCACGGTGGCTATACCTCGGATCGGGCTATTACGATTACGACAAGCCCCACGAAGCCGCGTTCACCGGGCGTGAGGATTTTGCCGGAGACATCATCCACCCGCAGTTCTGGCCCGAAAACTTCGACTATAGCGGCAAGCGCGTGGTGGTGATCGGATCAGGTGCTACGGCTGTGACAATCGTGCCTTCGATGGCCAGCAAGGCCGCGCACGTGACGATGCTGCAACGCACGCCCACGTGGTATGGCATCCGCCCCGCGCGCGATGGCATTGCCAATTTCCTGCGCAAGTTGCTGCCGGAGAAGCTGGCCTACCGGATCACCCGCTTCAAGAACGTTCGCCTGCAGAATCTGGTGTTCAAACGCGCGCGGACGCGGCCAGAGCAGGTAAAGGAATTCCTGACCAAGCGGATCAAGGCCGCGCTGGGCGACAAGTACGACGCCAAGGCCTTTACCCCGCCGTACAATCCGTGGGACCAGCGGCTGTGCCTGGTCCCCGATGCCGACTTGTTCGAAGCGATCAAGGCAGGCAAGGCCAGCGTGGTGACCGACCATATCGAGCGCTTCGACGCGACCGGTATCAAGCTGAAATCGGGCAAGCATCTGGATGCCGATGTGATCATCACGGCGACAGGCCTCAAGATGGTCATGGCGGGCAAGATCGCGCTGAGCGTGGATGGCGTCCCGGTCGATTTCGCCGACCGATATTACTACAAGGGCGCGATGTTCTCGAACGTGCCGAACCTTGCGGCAGTGTTCGGCTATCTCAACGCATCGTGGACTCTGCGCGCCGACATCAACGCGCGCTATATCTGCGATGTGCTGAATGCATTGAAGACGCGGGGGATGGAAGTGGCGGTGCCCAAACTGGCACCCAACCACCATCTGGACGAGGACAATATCTACGATTTCTCGTCAGGCTATATCGAACGGTCGCGGCACTTGTTGCCCAAGTCTGCAAGCGACATGCGCTGGCGGCTCAATCAGGACTATGTGCGCGACGTGGCGTGGATGAGGGCTGATCCGATCGAAGACGGCGTGCTGCAGTTTGGCCATGCCCGACCTGCAACCCTGCATAAGGAGCAGATGGAAGCGGCGGAATAGCGCTTTTGCCCGAACGGTGCTTGCGGTATCCCTGCCGCCTATGACCCACGAATCCCGCATCTGGACCGCCGCGCTCATTGTGGTCGGTGATGAAATCCTGTCTGGCCGCACGCAGGACAAGAACATCGCACAAGTCGCCTCATGGCTTGGCGTGCAGGGCATCCGCCTGCGCGAAGTGCGGGTGGTTCCTGACGACATGGACGCGATCATCGAGGCGGTGAACACGTTGCGCGCCCGCAACGACTATCTGTTCACCACCGGCGGGATCGGCCCGACGCATGATGACATCACGGTGGATGCGGTCGCGGCGGCGCTGGGCGTGGATGTGGTGATCCATCCCAAGGCGCGGGCGATCCTTGAAAGCTATTACACGACGCGCGGCGGGCTCAATGATGCGCGCCTGCGCATGGCGCGCGTGCCCGATGGCGCGGACCTGATCGAGAACAAGGTATCTGGGGCACCGGGCATTCGCGCCGGGAACGTCTACCTTATGGCGGGCGTGCCGGGCATCACCGCGCAGATGCTTGATGGGTTGACCGGGCAGCTTGAAGGCGGCTTGCCGCTGCTTTCCACCACGGTCGGCTGCTGGGTGGCGGAAAGCGAGATCGCAGACTTGCTGCGAGAGACCGAGAAAGCTTTCGACGGGTGCCAGATCGGCAGCTACCCGTTCTTCCGTGAGGGCAAGACGGGTGCGAATTTCGTGATCCGCTCGGTCAGCGAGGAGCAGCTTGGCGCTTGTGCGGCTGTGTTGACCGAAGGCCTTGCCGCCATCGGCCGCGCGCCGGTTGCCGGGGGTATCTGACGCCATGCTGACACGTCGCTTGGCCTTGCTTGCTCCGCTGGCGGTCCTTCTGGTAGCAGCAGCACCTGCGAAAAAGCGCGTCGCTCCGGCACGTCCTGCGGTGCCCGTCTACCCTGCCCCGTCCAAGGCACCGCTGCCTGAAAAGGTGCGGGTGGCACTGGAGACCGAAGCGGGGCGGATCGTGGTGGAACTGGACGTGAAGCGCGCACCGGCCAGCGCCACCAACTTCGTCCGCTATGCCGAAACAAAGCGGTTTGACGGAACGGTGTTCTATCGCACGATGCACCTGAAGTGGGGCGAACAGCCAAATGGCTTGATCCAAGCGGGCACGCGCGGCGATCCGCGCCGCAACCTGCCGCCGATTGCGCACGAACCGACCGACCAGACCGGCGTGCTGCACAAGGCCGGCACGCTATCGATGGCGCGCTATGCGCCCGGCACGGCGACGGGCGATTTCTCTATCATGGTATCAGACCAACCGGGCCTGGACGCGCAACCGGAGTCAGCCGATCCTGAGGCGAAGGCGGGCTATGCCGCGTTCGGGCAGGTGATCGAGGGTATGGACGTTGTGCGCGCGATCTTCGGTGCGCCGATTTCCGAGACCGAGGGCGAAGGCATCATGCGCGGGCAGATCCTTGCAAAGCCCGTGAAGATCCTGACTGCGCGGCGCCTGCCGGAGCCTGCGCCGCAACCACCAGCGCCGGGGCCTGCTCCTGCGCCTTGACGTGGTCCTGCTGGCAGCGCTGCTGGGCGGTTGTGTCGGGCCGGGCCTTTCGCGGTTTGAACAAGTCCTAGCGGCGAACGACAGCGCAACTACTGCGCTGGGACAGTGGTGCAAGGCGCAGGCCATAGCCACACCACCGACGATCCGCGCGCTGGCAAACCGGGCAGCGCAAGCTCCTGCATCTACAGAAATCCGCGCGGCTCTGGGCGTTGGCGCGCATGAAGCGGTGGGATACCGGCACGTGCAGCTCGTCTGTGGCGATACGGTGATGTCTGTGGCGCACAACTGGTATGTGCCGGGGCGGCTGACGCCGGAGATGAACCGAACGCTGGAGACGAGTGACACGCCGTTTGGCAAAGTTGTCAGCCCACTTGGCTTCCGCCGCGAACGGCTGTCTGAGCAGCGCGGAGCAATGGCGGAATGCCCGCAAGGCACCGTGCTGTCGCATCGGGCAGTGCTCAAACTGTCAGACGGGCGTGCGATCAGTGTTGTGGTGGAATGCTATACCCGAGCCAACATCAGTCGCGCGACGAATTGACTGTCCAGTCGCCCACTGCACCTTCCACTGCTGCATCGGCATAGGCTTCCAGTTCGCGCCAGTGCCGGTCCCAGCCGGGGCCGCGCTTTTCTGGGGGGATCACTGCCTCCACCTGCAAGCGGGCGGCTGTCACGGGATTACGGGAAGCTTGGTCGTCGGGCATGGACTGTTCCTAACCGGGTGGCGCAGACAAAAAAAGAGCCGGAGAGGTTTCCCTCCCCGGCCTTCTTTTGCGTTCAGTCCGTCGGACTTAGCCGCCGTGTACTTCGGACACGTCGATCTTCAGGCCTGGACCCATCGACGAAGACAGGCCGACCTTGCGCAGGTACTTGCCCTTGGCGCCCGATGGCTTTGCCTTAACGATTGCATCGACAAAAGCATCGAAGTTTGCGCGCAGCGCTTCGTCCGAGAACGAGAGCTTACCGATGCCGCCGTGGATGATGCCGGCCTTTTCGACGCGGAATTCTATCTGGCCGCTCTTGGCTGCCTTGACCGCATCGGCGACGTTGGGGGTGACGGTGCCCAGCTTCGGGTTCGGCATCAGGCCCTTTGGACCAAGCACCTTACCAAGGCGGCCGACAATACCCATCATGTCGGGCGTTGCGATCACGCGACCGTAGTCGAGGTTGCCGGCCTGCATGTCTTCCAGCAGGTCTTCGGCACCGACCTTGTCAGCGCCAGCGGCAAGCGCGGCTTCAGCCTTGTCGCCACGGGCGAACACGGCGACCTTCACGTCCTTGCCGGTGCCCGAAGGCAGCGAAACCATGCCACGGACCATCTGGTCGGCGTGGCGTGGATCGACGCCGAGGTTCAGCGAGACTTCAAGGCTCTCGTCGAACTTGGCGCTCTTGAGATCCTTCAGCAGCTTGATCGCATCATTGATGGAGTAAAGCTGCTGGTTGTCGCCCAGCTTTTCGGTCAGCGACTTCTGCTTCTTGCTCAGGTTGGCCACAGTCTCAGCCCTCCACCACGGTGAGGCCCATCGCGCGAGCGGAGCCTTCGATGATCTTCGTTGCGGCGTCGATGTCGTTCGCGTTCAGATCTTTCATCTTGGCCTGAGCGATTTCCGACAGCTGCGCGCGGGTGATCGTGCCGGCCGAAGCCTTGCCCGGGGTCTTCGAACCCGACTTGATGCCAACGGCCTTCTTGATGAAGAACGTGGCAGGCGGGGTCTTGGTGATGAACGTGAACGAACGGTCGGCATAGACGGTGATCACGGTGGGGAGCGGCGTGCCCTTTTCCACTTCCTGCGTGGCAGCGTTGAACTGCTTGCAGAATTCCATGATGTTGACACCGCGCTGACCCAGCGCAGGACCGATCGGCGGAGCAGGCTTTGCTTCACCGGCTGCAACCTGCAGCTTGATATAGCCTTCAATCTTCTTGGCCACGATGGGCCTCCTTTCTTCCTGTTGGCCGCCCTTGTTCAGGCCGGACCTCAGAGTGAGCGGTCAAACGCCCCGGAAAACCGGAACTCCCGCACGGAATCACAGACATGACGCCTGAGAAGCGCGGGCCGATATAGCATCGGCCCGAAATTGCAAGCCTTACGAAGGATCAGCGAACCAGTTCGACTTCCTCGAAGCCCAGTTCCACTGGCGTGGCGCGACCGAAGATCGAAACCGAAACCTTCACGCGGCTCTTGTCGAAGTCCAGTTCCTCGACAATGCCGTTGAACGACGCGAACGGGCCTGCGTTGACCTTGACCGAATCGCCGATCTCGTAATCCACCACCACGCTCTTGCGCGGTTCGGCAGCAGCCTGATCGCGCGCGCCGAAATAGCGGGCAGCTTCCTTGTCGGAAATCGGCTGCGGCTTGTTGTTGGTGCCAAGGAAGCCGGTCACCTTCGGGGTGTTCTTGACGAGGTGGTAGATGTCGTCGTTCATCGCCAGTTTGGCCAGAACGTAGCCAGGCATGAACTTGCGCTCGACCTGCACCTTTTTGCCGCGCTTAACCTCGGTAATCGTCTCGGTCGGCACTTCAACTGCCTCGACAAGCTGCGAGAGGCCGATGCGTTCTGCTTCGGAAATGATCGCTTCGCGAACCTTGTTCTCGAAACCGGAATAGGCGTGAATGATGTACCAGCGGGCCATATATCTCTCTTTGGTCCTGGAAGGTGGATCCGGGTCGGTCTGGTCAGGCCAGCGACAACAGGAACTTGACGGCCATGCCGAAAAGCGAATCGATGCCGAGGAAGAACACCGACAGCAGCAGCATCATGATGCCAACGAAGATGGCTGTGGTGGTAGTTTCCTGCCGCGTCGGCCACACGACCTTGCGGGCTTCTGCCTTCACCTGATTGAAGAACTCGCCGGGGCTGGTCTTGGCCATTGATCGGACGCCTTGCTTGCTGCGACTTTCGTCGCGTTAAAATCATTTCTTCCGCCTAGGGGAAATCGCCGCCCCGGACAGGTCCGGGAGGGGCTTGGCGATTTTCCGATGTCGGAAGTTGCTTTCATTTAGTCGCACAGCCGCAAAATGGCAAGGGCGCGACGCGCGACAGGCTGCGCTGCGATCCAGACAGGGCGATGGCTTGGCGTGGAACCAACCTTCTCGACTGCTTGTTTTAGGCTTGGAAACAAATTTGGGCCGCTCATGCCCTTGAGAGGACACGGAAAATGAAACGAATCACACTGCCGAACACTGCGCTGGCCCTCGCCGCTCTTGCCTTCGCTGGCGCGGCTCAAGCACAGGACACTCAGGGTTCCGCTGGAGGTTCCGCTCAAGCCGGAACACAGGCGACTGTCGGAACAGGCTCAGTCAGCACACAGACCGAGGCCGGTGGCGATGTCACCGGATCCGCGCAAGGGGCGCCTGATATGGACGTGGGCAGCGATGTGTCAGCGACTGCGACGGCGCAAAGCCAGACGAGCGTCACGCCACCGTCAACCGATAAGGTGGAACGCAACGCTGAAGCAACAACGGACAGCGCGCAGCGTAAGGTCGATGGCACAGCAGATCGTGCAGCCCGCAAGGCCGATGCAACTGCCGATCAGGCCGGCCGTAAAGTCGGCCGCACCACCGACCGCGTGAAGCGCGGCGCCGATAGCAGCCTCGATGACGTGGCGAATTCCGGCGCGATCGATTCGACAATTTCTGGCCGGGGGCAAGGTGGCGGACAGATCGGTGCGACCGGTGGAGCGATCGGCGGCGGGTTGACCGGACGTTCATCGGGCGGGATTGGCGGCGCGCTGGGCAACTAGCCATAGCGCCACCCAGACCACACAAACAAACACACAGCAGGTTCTGGTGTTCGACCGCGTGAAAGCATAGGATTACGACGTTCTCAAGCGAACCAGACGCATGAGACGGACTCGGGGCGGACGCTTGGCGTACCGCCCCGTTTTTTTGGTCCGCATTGCGCAGGACCGCCACAGAATCAGAAAAGACTGGCAGGAGTGGAGGGACTCGAACCCACGGCCCTCGGTTTTGGAGACCGATGCTCTACCAACTGAGCTACACTCCTGTGCCGCAGCGGCCCTTAGAGGCTTGACGCGGGGGATGCAACCGACCGAAACACATTTTGAACATTATGGCCAGAAACGATCCCCACGCTATTCCGCCCGAGCTTCTGCTCAAGGCTTACCGCGCCGGGATTTTCCCGATGGCGGACAGCCGTGATGACCCCGAAGTTTTTTGGGTGGAGCCACGCATGCGCGCGATTCTGCCGCTGAATGGGTTCCACCTTTCGCATTCTTTGGCGCGCACGCTGCGTCGCGGACGCTTCACCGTTACGTGCAATGCAGCGTTCGAGGCTGTAATTGATGCCTGTGCCGCCCCGCGCGAAGGTGCCGAAGAAAGCTGGATCAGCGCACGGATACGCGACAGCTATATCGGGCTGCACGAACACGGCCACGCCCATTCGATCGAATGCTGGCGCGAAGGGCGACTCGTTGGCGGTCTTTATGGCGTAGGCTTTGCGCGCGCATTCTGCGGCGAATCGATGTTCAGCCGCGAGGCGGATGCATCGAAGGTGGCGCTGGCCTGGCTTGTTGCGTCATTGCGGCGAATCGGGGCAGAACTGCTCGATTGCCAGTTTACCACCACGCACCTCGCCTCATTGGGCGCGGTGGAGATACCGCAAAGCCAGTACCTCCAACTGCTATCGGCAGCTCAGCGATCTTATTCGTCTGAAGATATGGCAGGTGCGCGGGCGCTAGCCGAAGCGGTGGGCGACGGGCTGGCAGTTGGCGCCGGCGAAGCTGCCGTGCTCGGCCTGCCAGCGGGCTTTGCCGCGCTGCGTTCCGAATCGACCGGCTCCTCCTCACCCGGAAAGCTCATCGCGCAATCTTTGACCCACACGTCGTAGACCGAATGCTCGACTACGTTGAGCGACGGCGCATTGCGGAACAGCCAACCTGAGAAGACCTTGTGCCACGCCAGCGGCTGATCTGTGGTGGCGCGTTCTTCAACGAACAACTGCACAAACGCACCTGTTTCGGATGGATCTTCCCATGGTGCCGTTTTTTCGCACGTGGAGAGTTTCACGATAGCGTTGCCGATTCGCCGCGATTCGCCGCTTTTCAGCACCACATCCTGTGTGATGTTGTTGCGCTTGTTCAGGAACCCGAGCGTGGCGATGCGGTCCTTGATCGGGGTGCCGAAATCGCTTTCCACCGCTGCGCCTGACCCGCTGACCATCGCAGCGCCTGTCTCGGTCGCCTCGGGCGGAGGTGGCGCAGCCTTTTCGCCGCATCCGGCAAGCACCAGCACGCCCGCGGCCGCGAACGTCCGCCATGCCGACGATGCAGCAAATGACATCAGGCTTCCGGGGACCAAGCTTCGTAATCGCCCGTGGCGGCGGCACGTTTGCCCCCGCGTTCAAGCGCGCCTTGCGGCCGATAAGCCGTGGCCGTGCCGGTGGCGTTGGGAGTATAGTCCACTTCCCAGATACGCGGCGGTGGCAGGTTGCTTTCCGGCACGCCGTCAAACGATCCGTGCAGCCAGCCATGCCATTCCGCAGGCACACGGCTTGCGTCGTTGGACCCGTTATAGATCACCCAGCGGCGTTCCCGCCCGGCGAAGGGGTGCCCCTTGGGAAAAGGCTTCTTCGCACGGTAATATTTATTACCCTGCGCGTCGGTGCCGACCTGTTCGCCCTTGAGAGCGGTGTCGAGCATGGTGGTCATGGTTGCGCCATTCCACCAGGTGAAGATCTTGCCTAGGATGCTCATGGTGGTCGCGCTTAGCCGTTGAAGAGGGGAGTCGGCAAGCGGGTTGATGCGCGTGCCGTGCTGTGAAAGTCGATTACCAATCTACGCGATCGCCGGGTTGGATGCCCAGCTTTGCTGCAAGGCCACCGTTTATCTCGAACACGGCAAGCGTAGGCCCGCCAGAGATCAGCGGCGTTTCGTCGTAAGGGACGGCATTGGCGGCGATATTGATGATCCGCCGGTCCAGCCCCACGTAAATGATATCGAGCGAGATGACCGTGTTGCGCATCCAGAACGAGGCGCGATCCGGCGGATTGCGCAAGAAGATCATCCCTTCATCGTCCGCCAGCTTTGTGCGGAACATCAGGCCCTTCGCCTGCTCAGCCGAAGTGCGCGCGAATTCCGTATTGAACATCAGACGCTTGTTGCCCCGCGTCACCGTCACCGGCGCGACTTGCAGGCCCGAGATCGGATGGACAGATGCCGTTGCAGCCGTTGCCGGTGCCTTTGCGCCTGCATCCGCCACGCCGGGCGAGCAACTTGCGACCAGCGCGAGCGCGGCCAATGCGAAAGTTCTAATCGCCTGCTTCATCGATCCATTCATCCAAGGCTTCCGGTGACAGGGCATTCACCACCTCACGCGCATGTGCAAGGGGGTGTCCGGCACGGAGCATTGCCGCGAGCTGCTTTTCACGCAAGGCTGGATCAATCCGCCCGCCGCCGCCCGACACGGCGAACGGGCCGAATCGCCGCTTGCGCGCCATGACCAGCGCGGCACGGCGGCGCTCGGCCTCGCTGCCCCGCGATTCCTCTCGCAGGGTTTCCGCTATTCCGGCCGCGCCCAAGGCCTGATCGATGCGCCGCGCGCCATATCCTCGCCGCAGCAATCCTTGCGCCTTGCCGCGTGCAAAACTGGCATCGTCGATATAGCCCAACTCCACAAAGCGGTGGACCACCCCGGCAATGTCAGGCTCCCCCTCGCCTTCCCAGCCGCGTTCACGCAGTTTGCGGCGCAGATAGTCAGATAGTTTGCCTGCGCTTGTGGCGAAGCGCGCAACATAGCCGAGCGCCATTTCCTCCATGCGTGGCCGATCAAGCGGTTTGGGCGGACGCCTTTCCCGTCTGCTGTCGCGCCTGCGCCCTGTCAGTCCATCGGGCGTATCTGGGGAATTGTGATCCATGCGCCACATTCGTGCCACAGTCGCGGCTAAATGAGAACGTCCGAACCGTGGTGGCGTTGTTTTCGCGTCACGGACCAGTAATGGGCCGTTCACGAGTGGGCGCGCAGATGCCCACAGGACGATAGAATAGAACATCGGGGTATCGCATGACTGTTTCGAACGCTGTCGCTGATAAGGCGACCCTCGTTCCCACACCAAATGTCGACGTCCAGCCACGTCGCTATGCGGATTTCGATACTTTCTGTGATGCACTCGACTATGCCGCAAAGGGCGTGCTTGGATTCAACTTCCATGACCCGCGCGGCAATCTGGCGCAGGCCTATCCTTATTCCGAACTGCGCAAAGACGCGCTGGTTGCCGCGCGCAAGCTGATGGCGCTGGGCATCGCGCCGGGAGACCGGGTGGCATTGGTGGCCGAAACCGGTCCCGATTTCGCCGCCATCTTCTGCGGCGCAATGTATGCCGGCGCATGGCCCGTGCCGCTGCCGCTGCCGACCAGCTTTGGCGGCAAGGAAAGCTATATCGACCAATTGGCCGTGCAGCTTTCCAGCTCTGACCCCAAGATGCTGGTCTACCCCGGCGAGATTGCCGAGATGGCCGGCGCTGCTGCCGCGCGGCAAGGCTGCGCCGGGCTTTCGTGGGAAGAATTCCACGCTGGTGGGCAAAGCGAAGCCGCCCTGCCCACACCCGATCCAGAAGCGATCAGCTACCTCCAGTATTCCAGCGGCTCCACCCGCTTCCCGCATGGCGTAGCCGTTACCCATCGTGCGCTGCTGGCCAATCTGGCGGGCCATTCGCACGGCATGAAGATCGACAACCCGGACCGCGCAGTTTCGTGGCTGCCGTGGTATCACGACATGGGTCTGGTCGGCTGCTTCCTCTCGCCTATCGCCAACAGCGTCTCGGTCGATTTCCTCAAGACCGAAGATTTCGCGCGCCGTCCGCTGGCTTGGCTGGATCTGATCAGCCGCAATCAGGGCACCACGCTCTCCTATTCGCCCACCTTCGGGTACGATATCTGCGCCCGCCGCATTTCGAGCCAGAGCCACGTGGCCGACCGCTTTGACCTTTCGCGGTGGCGCGTTGCGGGCAATGGCGCGGATATGATCCGGCCCGATGTAATGCAGAGCTTCGTCAATGCTTTTGCCGAAGCGGGCTTCAAGGCTGATGCTTTTCTGCCAAGCTACGGATTGGCCGAGGCAACGCTGGCTGTGACCATCATGCCACCAGGCGAAGGCATTCGCGTCGAACTGGTTGAGGAAGAACGTCTTTCGGGCAGCCCTCGCGATCTGTCGCGGCCTGCCCGCTATCGTGCGATGGTCAACTGCGGCGTTCCCGTGCGCGGCATGGAAGTGGCAATCCGGGGCGAGAACGGCAATGCGCTGGCCCATCACCACATCGGCAAGGTATGGTGCCGTGGCTCGTCGGTGATGCATTCGTACTTCCGCGATCCAGAAGCTACCGATGCCTGCATGGTCGATGGCTGGCTGGACACCGGCGACATGGGCTATGTCGATGAAAAGGGCTACCTGTTCATCGTCGGTCGCGCCAAGGACATGATCATCATTAACGGCAAGAACCACTGGCCGCAGGACATCGAATGGGCAGTGGAACAGCTTCCCGGGTTCCATCAGGGCGATATCGCTGCCTTCTCGGTAGAGACTGAAAATGGCGAGGAAGCACCCGCCGTACTGGTCCACTGCCGCGTGTCCGATCCCGTTGAGCGCCTGAAGCTGCGTGACCAGATCCGTGACAAGGTGCGTTCGATTACCGGCATGAACTGCGTGGTCGAACTCGTGCCACCACGCACCCTGCCGCGCACCAGTTCGGGCAAGTTGAGCCGCGCGAAGGCCAAGAAGCTTTATCTGAACGGCGAGATCGCGCCCTATCAACTGGCGGCCTGAACAGGCGGGATGCGCCGGAAAACATCCAAATTGGCTTGACGTCACTCCATTCTTGCGATTCCTTGACATGGGAATTGGGAGAGAACGAAAATGGCCACGACAAACGCGCCGCAAAAAGGCGTGCCGCAGGAATTGTCGGGTGTAGTGATCGGATGGAAACATCAGGACATTTCGCGCAACATCCAGCTGACGGTGCAATCGACGGTTGCTGCACGGCCCACGCCTGATGCGGTCGATACCCACCACCTTCTGATGACGCGCAATCAGGCCATGCTGCTGGCGCAGTACCTGATGCGACTGACAGGACAGGACGCGCCCGCTCCCCGGAAGCGTGGTTGGCTGCAACGCCTGTTCGGCTGAGTATCGTTTTCCCGCTTCCCTAATTGATCGGTTAAGGTCATTCTGCCGCCGAAGCTCCACGCAGAACGGGAGCCGGGAGAGGCCATGTTTTCAACGATCCTCAAGCGCCGCCTGCTGGGCGGTGTCATCCTGCTGCTATCGGCGCTTCCCGCGGCGGCTGAGACGCCCAGTGAAGCCACCCGCCAGGCCAATAGCGCCGTGCTTTCCGAACTGCCGATGGCAGACCGGCGCGATTTCGATTGGGCTGAGCGCGGATTCGTCGGGACACTGAAAGACCCGGTGATCCGCGATGCGGCGGGCAAGCCGGTGTGGGATACCGCCGCCTTTGCCTTTGCCAAAGGCGATGCGCCGCCGAATGTCCACCCTAGCCTGTGGCGGCACGCGCAGGTGCTGGGCAAGGCGGGCCTGTTCAAGGTAACTGACCGGATCTGGCAGGTGCGCGGCTTCGATGTTGCGAACATCACTTTTGTGCGCGGCGACAAGGGCTGGATCGTGATTGATCCCCTCACGGCGACCGAGACTGCGGCTGCAGCGTACGCGCTGATTTCCGAGAAAGTGGCGAAACTGCCGGTCACGGCTATGATTTATACGCACAGCCACGTCGATCACTTTGGCGGGGCTGGTGCAATCGGCGCGGTCATGGCCAAGGATGCCCCTATCCTTGCGCCACAGGGCTTCACCCGCGCGGCGGTGAGTGAGAACGTGATTGCCGGGCCTGCGATGGGCCGCCGCGCCGGATACCAGTTCGGTCTTGGCTTGCCCAAGGGACCGGAAGGATCAATGGGGTCGGGCATTGGCATGGGCGTGGCTGCGGGCACACGCAGCCTTGTTCCGCCGACGCGCGAGATCACCGAAACCGGCACCGAACTCACCATCGACGGCGTCCGCATCCGCTTTCAGGTGACGCCCGGCACCGAAGCGCCTGCCGAGATGAACTTCGGTTTCCCCGACTGGAAAGTGGCCGACCTTGCCGAAAACGCCAATGTGACGCAGCACAATATCCTCACCCCGCGCGGCGCTATGATCCGCGATGCCAAGGCGTGGGCGCAAGGGCTGACCGAGGCGATGGACTTCTTTGCAGGGGCCGAAGTGCTGATCGCCAGCCACGGTTGGCCCCGCTTCGGGGCGGACGAGATCGCCGACTATCTGGGCAAGCACCGTGACGCATATGCCTATCTGCATGACCAGACGGTGCGGCTGATGAACAAAGGGCTGACCGGGCCGGAAATCGCAGCAACGCTCACCCTGCCGCCTGCACTGGCTAAGCAATGGTACGACCGGCCTTACTACGGGTCATACAGTTTCAATTCCCGGGCGGTATATCAGTTCTACATGGGTTGGTACGATGGCAACCCGGTCCACCTCGCCCCACTCCCTCCAGAATCCGGAGGCAAGCGCTATGTCGAAGCGATGGGTGGCGCGACGCGGGTAAAGGCTTTGGCGCAAGAAGCTTTTGCCAAAGGCGATTACGCCTGGGCCGCCGAACTGCTCGACAAGGTGATCTTTGCAGATGGCGCGGACGCGGCGGCCAAAGCGCTGCTGGCGCGCACCTACCGTCAGCTTGCCTACCAGAGCGAGAACGCACTCTGGCGCAATATGTACCTGACGGGCGCAGATGAACTGGACAACGGTGTGGCGTCGGTTGACCCAACCGGTGGGGCCGCGCTGATCAGCCAGTTGCCGCCGTCCGACCTGTTCGATGTGCTGGCCGTGCGGCTCGATCCGGCAAAGGCCGGAGAGGGTGCAGTGGCGCTGGGCTTCGTGTTCCCGGACAAACAGGTGCAGCATACCGTGACGGTAGCCAACGGTGTTCTGGTGCATCGCCCCGGCCTGCGCGATGGCAGGCAAGCGACGCTGACAGTGCGCTATGCCGATCTGCTGGCGGCGCTCTTTTCAGGACAGCCCCTCGCCGCGAAGGTCGCATCAGGCGATGCGAAGATTGAAGGGGATCCGGCAGCCTTTGCCCGCCTGATCGGCTGGTTGGACAAGCCGGACCCCGCCTTCAATATCGTGACGCCTTAAGGGACAGGCTTCTTGAGATAGGCGATGACGTTCGCACGCTCTGCCGGATTGGGCAGACCCGCAAAGGCCATCGAATTGCCGGGCACAACCGCAGAGGGCTTGGTCAGCCACTTGTCGAGCGTGGCGTCATCCCACTTGAGATTGGCCTTCTTCATCGCGGCAGAATACTTGAAGTTCGGCACTGCGCCTGCCTTGCGGCCAGCAACGCCGGAAAGGTTCGGCCCCATCTTGGGACCGGCAGAGGGCTGCACGGCATGGCAGGCGACGCAGCGCATGAATACCTTCTTGCCCGCAACCGGATCACCCTTTGCCTGCGCAAAAGCCGTTCCGCCTGCCAGCGCCGAAACCGCGAGCCCTGCAATCAACACTGCACCCGTCAACTTGCTCATCTGGATACCTGCCCTGTTCTAAACCGGTCCTGACTTCACCGCGAAGCCTTGGATCCCTCATCACGCGTGCGCGCTTTATCCTGCCTGAACGGTTTTGCGCCATAGCCAAAAGGAAGCAGGCATTCAAAAAGGTGGAACTGCCCGCTAGGTGGAATCATGGAAACGCATTTCACACCCTGTCGCCGCCCTTTGCCACTTGGCTTCCTGAACGCGCTGGCACAGCGCTTCGGCCCGGCCTGCCAGACCGGCGACGCAATCCGGGAGCAGCACGGAGCGAGCGAATCGCAATACCCCACGGTTGCGCCCGACGCCGTGGTTTATGCCACCTCGACGCAAGACGTGGTCGATTGCGTGAACCTTTGCCGGGAGGCCGGGGTGGCTATCGTGCCATATGGTGCCGGAACCTCGCTGGAGGGCCACACCCTGCCACTTGAAGGCGGTGTCAGCCTCGATATGTCGCGCATGGACGCGGTGCTGGCGGTGAACCACGCCGACTTTGATTGCACCGTGCAACCCGGCATCCGGCGCGAGGCGCTGAATGCCTACTTACGCGATACCGGCCTGTTCTTTCCGATTGATCCCGGCGCGAACGCCACCATCGGCGGCATGGCCTCGACCCGCGCATCGGGCACCAACGCCGTCCGTTATGGCACGATGCGCGAGGTGGTGCTGGGGCTGGAAGTGGTGACGGCGCAGGGTAAGGTCATACGCACCGGCAGGCGGGCGAAGAAGTCTGCTGCGGGATACGACCTGACGCGCCTCTACATAGGGTCTGAAGGCACCTTGGGCGTCATTACCGGCATCACACTGCGCCTGAATTCGGTTCCAGAAGCCATTCTTGCCGCCATCTGTCCGTTGGAGACGCTGGCAGGCGCGGTTGAGACGGTGGTGCAGGCTTTCCATTGCAGCGTGCCAATGGCGCGGATTGAGCTGCTCGATGCGATGCAGGTCCGCGCGGTTAACTTACGTTCCAAACTGGGCTTGCCCGAAGTGCCGACCCTGTTCTTCGAATTCCACGGCAGCGCGGCGGGCGTCGCCGATCAGGTGGAGACGGTGAAGGCTCTCGCTGCTGCGAACGGCGGCGGCGAATTTCAGTGGGCAACGCTGGCCGAAGACCGCAACCGCCTGTGGCGCGCGCGGCACGAGGCTTATTACGCGGCGGTCAATTTGCGGCCCGGTGCCATCGGCCTGACCACCGACGTGTGTGTGCCGATGAGCCGCCTTGCCGAGTGCATCCTCGCCACCCGCGCCGAACTGGACCAGTGCAGCGTGCCCGCCACCATCGTGGGGCATGTGGGCGATGGCAATTTCCACCTGATCTTCTCGATAGACCCGAACGCGCCGCACGAAATGGCCGAGGTGGAAGCGCTCAACCACCGCATGGTCGCCCGCGCGCTGGCGATGGACGGCACTTGTACCGGCGAACATGGCATCGGCATTGGCAAGCAACAGTGCCTGATTGATGAACTGGGCGAGGACGCGGTGGACGTGATGCGCACACTGAAGCGCGCGCTGGACCCAGACAACCTGTTCAATCCGGGGAAAATTTTTCGGATCTGAGGAAGCGCACCCCGAACCCCTCCCTCCTGCGGGAGGGGAGTTGATGGCACTGCTTGTGCCCTCCCGCGGGCGGGAGGGCCGCGAGACTTACCGACCCGAAGGCGAAGTTAGTCGCAGCGGGGTGGGCATTGATGCCTCACTCCATTTCAAGAATGATCGCATCAACCGCCAGACTGTCACCAGCCTTAGCATTGACCGACTTCACCTTGCCCGATTTCTCAGCGCGCAGGATGTTCTCCATCTTCATGGCCTCAACCACAGCGAGTGGTTGCCCGGCTTCCACAGCATCGCCCTCACCCACGTTGAGCGTGACCAGCAAGCCCGGCATCGGGCAGATCAGGAACTTCGAAAGATCAGGCGGGATCTTTTCGATCATGTGCTGCGTGTACGGCGCGATGTGCGCCGGAAGCACCTGCACCTGATGGATCGCGCCGCGCGTGGTCAGCTTGAAGCCTGCGCGGGTTGGTTCGACCTTCACCGACAGCGGCTTATCGTCGATCTCGCAATGCACCACGCGGTCGCCCGGCGTGTACTCCAACGCCAGGTCGATGGCCTTGCCGTCCACCGTCACTTCGTCTTCGTCGAGCGTGACCGCAAAGGTCGCATCGCCGATCTTCACTGCCCATTCGTAAGGCGGGTCAAGCTCGTCACCCAACTGTTGGTCAACGCGGCGGGCACGGTCAGACCGCGCCGTGGCGAGGAAGCCTGCCAGCGCCGCCAGCGTCTGCTTCAATTCGTCAGACGTTGCCGCGCCGTGGAAGCCTTCGGGGTATTCCTCGGCGATGAAGCCGGTGGTCAGCTCGCCCGAACGGAAGCGCGGGTGCTGCATGATGGCGCTGACAAAATCGATGTTGTGGCCAAGGCCCTCGATCTCGAACGCATCCAACGCTTCAATCTGCTTGTCCGCTGCTTCATCGCGCGTCGGCCCCCAAGTGATCAGCTTGGCGATCATCGGGTCATAGAACATCGAAACTTCGCCGCCTTCATAGACGCCATCGTCCACGCGCACGCCGTCCAGCCCGCGACGGCCATTTTCAGCGCCATCGTCTTCCCAGCCTGCAACCGGCGGATTGTAGCGGATCAGGCGTCCGGTCGAGGGCAGGAACCCGCGATAGGGGTCTTCGGCATAGACGCGGTTTTCAATCGCCCAGCCGTAGATCTTGATGTCGTCCTGCGTCATGGCGAGCTTCTCGCCATAGGCGACGCGGATCATCTGTTCGACCAGATCGATGCCGGTGATGGCTTCCGTGACCGGGTGTTCCACCTGCAGGCGGGTGTTCATTTCGAGGAAGTAGAAGCTCTCGCCGCTCGGGTCCGCGCCCGAAACGATCAGTTCTACCGTGCCTGCGCTGTAGTAGCCCACTGCGCGTGACAGCGCGACGCACTGTTCGCCCATCGCCTTGCGCATTTTCGGCGTCACGAAGGGCGAAGGCGCTTCTTCGACCACCTTCTGGTGGCGGCGCTGGATCGAGCATTCACGCTCGTTCAGGTAAAGAATGTTGCCGTGCTTATCGCCGAGGATCTGGATTTCGATGTGGCGCGGGTTGAGAATGAACTTTTCGATGAACACGCGGTCATCGCCGAACGAGTTCAGCCCTTCACGCTTGGTCGCTTCAAAGCCCTCGCGCACGTCCTTTTCATTGTAAGCAAGACGCATGCCCTTGCCGCCACCGCCCGCAGAGGCCTTCATCATCACCGGATAGCCGATCTCCTCAGAGATGCGCACGGCATGTTCGGTATCCTCGATTTCACCCACGAAGCCGGGGACGACATTGACGCCCGCTTTCAGCGCCAGCTTCTTGGATTCGATCTTGTCCCCCATCGCGGCAATGGCGTTCACCGGCGGGCCGACAAACGCGATGCCTTCAGTCGCCAGCGCCTCGGCAAACGAGGTGCGTTCGGAAAGGAAGCCGTAGCCGGGATGAACCGCATCCGCGCCGGTCTGCTTGCACGCGGCGATAATCTTGTCGGCGATCAGATAGGACTGCGCAGCAGGCGCCGGACCGATATGCACCGCCTCATCCGCCATCTGCACGAACGGCGCACGGGCATCAGCATCGGAATAGACCGCCACCGTCTGGATACCCATGCGGCGCGCCGTCTTGATTACGCGGCAAGCAATTTCGCCACGGTTGGCGATGAGGATTTTCTTGAACATTCTATCTACCCTTCAATCGCTTAAGCGTCAGCCGGCGGCATATTGTGCCCCAACAACCGCAGCATGTCCGCCGCCGCCTCGACCACATTGGTGCCCGGCCCGTAGATGCCCTGCACCCCGGCTTCGCGCAGGAAATCGTAGTCTTGTGGGGGGATCACACCGCCTGCGACGACCTTGATGTCGCTGCGTCCAGCTGCGCGGAGGTGCCCGATCAGTTCGGGGATCAGCGTCTTGTGTCCGGCCGCCAGCGATGATGCGCCGATGGCGTCCACGTCCTTTTCCAACGCCAGTTTGGCGGCTTCTTCGGGCGTCTGGAACAACGGCCCGCTGGTTACGTCAAAGCCCATGTCGCCAAAGGCCGAGGCGATCACGTTTGCCCCGCGATCATGCCCGTCCTGCCCCATCTTGGCGACCAGCATGCGCGGAGTGCGGCCGAGGCGGCGACCGACGGCTTCGACGCCGTCAACGACCTGCTGGTAGCGGTTATCACCGGCATAGGCCGAACCGTAAACGCCCTTCACTGGCGTCGGGAACGTGCCGTGCCTGCCGAACACGACTTCCATCGCGTCCGAAATCTCGCCCAGCGTCGCGCGGTAGCGGGCAGCTTCGACGGCCAGTTCGAGCAGGTTGCCGCCGGTCTTTGCGCCTTCGGTCAGGGCGTTCAGTGCGGCGCGGCACTTCGTCTCGTCGCGGCTTTCGCGCACCCACTTCAGGCGGGCGATCTGGCCTTGACGGACCTTGTCGTTATCGATGTCCAGCGTGTCGAGGTGGTCTTCTGTGGCAAGGCGGTACTTGTTCACGCCGACGATCACGTCTTCGGCACGGTCGACGCGCGCTTGGCGGCCAGCGGCGGCTTCCTCGATCATCGCCTTGGGCCAGCCAGCGGCTACGGCCTTGGCCATGCCGCCTTCGCTCTCAACGCGTTCGATGATCTCCCACGCCTTGTCGACCAGTTCCTGAGTCAGGCTTTCGATGTAGTACGACCCGCCGAGCGGATCGACCACGTTGCACATGCCTGTCTCTTCCTGAATCACGATCTGCGTGTTGCGCGCGATGCGTGCGGAAAAGTCGGTCGGCAGCGCGATGGCTTCATCGAGCGCGTTGGTGTGGAGCGACTGCGTGCCGCCCAGCATCGCGGCCATTGCTTCAATCGTGGTACGGATGACGTTGTTGTAGGGGTCTTGCTCCTGCAACGACACGCCCGAGGTCTGGCAGTGCGTGCGCAACATCTTGCTGCGCTCGTCCTGCGCGCCCAGCTTGGTCATCACGCGGTGCCACAGCACGCGCGCCGCGCGCAGCTTGGCCACTTCCATGAAGAAGTTCATGCCGATGGCGAAGAAGAACGACAGGCGGCCCGCGAACTTGTCGATGTCGAGGCCCGAGGCCACGCCGTATTTCACGTATTCCATGCCATCGGCGATGGTGAACGCGAGTTCCTGAACCTGCGTCGCGCCCGCTTCCTGCATGTGATAGCCGGAAATCGAGATCGAATTGAACTTGGGCATCTCGCGGCTGGTGTAGCCGAAGATGTCCGAGATGATCCGCATGCTGGGTTCGGGCGGGTAGATGTAGGTGTTCCGGACCATGAACTCCGTGAGGATGTCGTTCTGGATGGTCCCATCAAGCAGCTTGCGATCAACGCCCTGCTCCTCACCCGCGACGATGAAGAATGCGAGGATCGGGATGACCGCGCCGTTCATGGTCATCGAAACGGACATCTGATCGAGCGGGATGCCGTCGAACAGGATCTTCATGTCCTCGACGGAGTCGATGGCCACGCCCGCCTTGCCGACATCGCCGGTTACGCGGGGGTGGTCGGAGTCGTAGCCGCGGTGGGTGGCAAGGTCGAAGGCGACCGAGAGGCCCTTCTGCCCTGCCGCGAGGTTGCGGCGGTAGAAGGCGTTCGATTCCTCGGCGGTGGAGAAACCGGCGTACTGGCGGATGGTCCAGGGGCGACCGGCATACATCGAGGCGCGGACGCCGCGCGTGAACGGCGCGAAACCGGGCAGGCCGGGATCGACGGTCACGTCCTCGGCTGTGTAGAGCGGCTTGACGGCGATGCCTTCCGGCGTTTGCCACGTGAGGTCTTTGCCTTTGACTTCCTTGGCGGCGGCGGCCTGCCAGTCTGCCAGTGTCGTGTCGCTCATCATTCGTTCCTCTCGTCCTCTCCCGCAGGCGGGAGAGGATACGCAGGCTTGGCAGCTTGCTGCCTAGCCGGAGTTGGTGTGGGCTTGCCCGGTCACCCGGCTCACCCCGCTGCGACTAAGGCCGCCTGCGGCGACCCAAGTCTCGCGCCCCTCCCGCTTGCGGGAGGGGCCAGGTTCAATGCGCTTCGGTCGGCACTTCCATAATCTCGGTCAGTTGCCCGCCCATATCCTTGGGGTGGACGAAAAAGATCAGCGTCCCGTGCGCGCCGATGCGCGGCTCGCCCAGCACGCGCTTGCCCTGTGATTCAAACCACGCCTTGGCCGCATGAATATCGGGCACTTCGTAGCAAAGGTGGTGCTGCCCGCCCAAAGGATTGGCCGCGAGCCACTTGCCCACCGCGCTGTCCGGGCTGGTCGGCTCGATAAGTTCGATCTGCGTGCCTGCCGTGCCATTTTCACCCGGAGTGTTCACAAAGCACACCCGCACCTGCTGGCTTTCCAGCACGAACGGCTCGGTGATGTCGCTCGCGCCCATCACATCGCGGTAGAATGCGACGGAAGCGTCGATATCGGGCGTTGCGACGCCGACGTGGTTGAGGCGGCCCAGCTTCATGTCAAACCTTCTCGATGACCATAGCGATGCCCTGACCGCCGCCAATGCACATGGTGATCAGGCCGTACCTGCCGCCGGTGCGGTGCAGTTCGTACATTGCCTTGATCGTCAGGATCGCGCCGGTTGCGCCGATGGGGTGGCCCAGCGAAATGCCCGAACCGTTGACGTTGGTCTTGGCAGGATCAAAGCCCAGTTCCTTGGCAACGCCACAGGCCTGCGCGGCAAAGGCTTCGTTGCTTTCGATCACGTCGATCTGGTCGAGGGTGAGGCCAGCCCGTTGCAGCGCAATCGGCACGGCCTTGACCGGGCCGAGGCCCATAACGTTCGGTTCGACGCCCGCGTGACCCCAGCCGAGGATCTTCGCCATTGGCTTCAGGCCGTGCTCTTCAACCGCCTTGCCGCTCGCCAGCACGACCGCCGCCGCGCCGTCATTGATGCCGCTGGCATTGCCTGCGGTGACCGTGCCGTCCTTCTTGAACACCGGCTTGAGGCCAGCCATCGCTTCGACCGAGGCATCGGCGCGGAAATGCTCGTCGGTGTCGAACACGATCGTGCCCTTGCGGGTCTTGATCTCGACCGGAACGATCTGTTCCTTGAAGTAGCCCGCCGCAACTGCTGCTGCAGCGCGATGGTGGCTCTGCACCGCCAAGGCGTCCTGCTCTTCGCGGCTGATCCCGCAGCGTTCGGCCACGTTCTCGGCCGTCACGCCCATGTGGATGCCTTCGAACGGATCGTGCAGCGCGCCCAGCATGGCATCCATCAGCACCTGATCGCCCATCTTCTGCCCGTTGCGCGCGGTCAGCACCATGTGCGGCGCGTTCGACATGCTTTCAGCGCCGCCGCCAATGGCGATGTCCTGCTCACCCAGCGCAATGCCTTGTGCCGCCGAGACGATGGCTTGCAGGCCCGAGCCGCACAGGCGGTTGACGTTCATCGCAGGAGCCTCAATCGGAATGCCCGCGTTGACCGCTGCCACGCGGCTGACATAGGCGTCCTTGGGCTGCGTCGGCACAACGGTGCCAATCACCACGTTCTGCACCTTGTCAGCCGTGATACCGGCCCGCGCAATGGCTTCCTTGATAACAAGCGCGCCAGTCTCTGCCGGTCGCATGGAGGCAAGGCTGCCACCGAATGAGCCAATGGCGGTGCGCGCGCCCGAGACGATATAGATGTCGTTCATGCCAGGTCTTCCAGACTAGTGCGCTCTTCAGAGCGGAATGTTGTCGTGCTTCTTCCACGGGTTCTCAAGGCTTTTGGTCTTGAGCTTGCGCAGGCCCAGTGCCACGCGGCGGCGGGTCGAGTGCGGGTGGATCACCTCGTCGATGAAGCCCTTGCTGGCCGCCACGAACGGGTTGGCAAAGCGGTCTTCGTATTCCTTGGTCTTGACCGCCTGCTCTTCGGCAGAAAGGCCACGGAAGATGATTTCGACCGCGCCCTTTGCGCCCATCACCGCGATTTCGGCGGTGGGCCATGCGTAGTTGAGATCGCCGCGCAGGTGCTTCGATGCCATCACGTCGTAAGCGCCGCCATAGGCTTTGCGCGTGATGACGGTGATCTTGGGCACGGTCGCCTCGGCATAGGCGAACAGCAGCTTCGCACCGTGCTTGATGATGCCGTTGTGCTCCTGCGCCGTGCCGGGAAGGAAGCCGGGAACATCAACAAACGTCAGGATCGGGATGCTGAACGCATCGCAGAACCGCACAAAACGTGCGGCTTTCTTCGATGAATTGATATCGAGCACGCCCGCCAGCACCATCGGCTGGTTGGCCACGATGCCCACGGTGCGGCCTTCGATGCGCCCGAAACCGCAGATGATGTTGCCCGCATGCTTGGGCTGAACTTCAAAGAACTCGCCTTCGTCCACCGTCTTGCGGATCACTTCATGCATGTCATAGGGCTGGTTGGCCGATGCGG
This sequence comes from Novosphingobium sp., assembly GCF_030696665.1. Classification (GTDB taxonomy): domain Bacteria; phylum Pseudomonadota; class Alphaproteobacteria; order Sphingomonadales; family Sphingomonadaceae; genus Novosphingobium. The sequence goes on along the minus strand of NZ_JAUYRV010000017.1, from coordinate 29,948 downwards.
GCACGATGCTGTCGAGGCTGTGCTCGGCGCGGTCGTAAGGATCGGACGTAGGCCGTTCGGGCACATCGTGGCGGTTTGATAGCGGCAGGTAATCGAAGAAATCGCGCGCCGCCAGCAGCGCCTCGATATCGTTCTCCAGCGCAAGGTCAGCGACCGAGGTCTTGGTCGTGTGCGTTACCGCGCCGCCCAGTTCCTCCTGAGTCACGACCTCGTTGGTGACGGTCTTGACCACGTCAGGACCGGTGACGAACATATAGCTGCTGTCCTTCACCATGAAGATGAAGTCAGTCATCGCAGGGGAATAGACCGCGCCGCCTGCACATGGACCCATGATCAGCGAAAGCTGCGGCACCACGCCCGATGCCAGCACGTTGCGCTGGAACACTTCGGCATAGCCGCCAAGCGAAGCCACGCCTTCCTGAATGCGCGCGCCGCCTGAATCATTCAGCCCGATTACCGGCGCGCCAACCTTCAGCGCCGTGTCCATGATCTTGCAGATCTTCTGCGCGTGCCGTTCGGAAAGCGAACCGCCGAATACCGTGAAGTCCTGGCTGAACACATAGACCAGACGCCCGTTGATCGTGCCCGAACCCGTCACCACGCCATCGCCCGGAATGACCGTGTCCGGCATCCCGAAATCGACGCAGTTGTGTTCGACATACATATCGACTTCTTCGAAGCTGCCTTCATCGAGCAGCACCTTCAGCCGCTCACGCGCGGTCAGCTTGCCCTTGGCGTGCTGCGCATCGATGCGCTTCTGCCCGCCACCCATGCGCGCCGCCTGACGGCGCTTTTCCATTTCGGCAATATTGGCGGACATGCTTGCACCCTTTTGCTGATCGGTCGTAAATCTTGCGTGGCTCCGGCCCGCGCCCCCTCCCCGGGGCGTAAGCCAGAGCCGGAACCGCTGCACTGCCGAAGGCGGAGCCACGGATCGGCCCTCCAACTGCGCCAGCGCGCTTGCCAAGTCCAATGTTATTCTGCAAACTTGCGAAGGATCACTTTGCAAAATCGGACAACGGGAAATGGCCAGACGCCGCCTCTTTGCAGGCGAACAGCTCAAAGCGTTGCGCACCACGCGCAAGCTCCGTCAGGGCGAGATGGCCGCACTGCTGGGCATCAGCGCATCGTACCTTTCGCAGATCGAGAATGACGAACGCCCGTTGACGCCAGCGCTCACTGACAGGCTGCAAAGCAGCTTCCCGGTGGAGTGGCAGGACTTTGCAGCAGACCGGGTGGAACCCCTGCTCACCGCCCTGCGCGATGCTACTGCCGATCCGATGATCGGCGCAGCACTGCCCGGTGATCAAGTGGAGCGCGTGGCGGAACAGTACCCGGCGTTCGCGCAGGCTTTTGCCACATTGTGGGAACAGCATCGCCGTTCGGTGCAACGGCTTGAAGCCATCGACGAGGCGCTTGGATCAGACAACGTGACCGGCGGACGTCTGCCGTGGGAGGAAGTACGCGACTGGTTCCACCATGCCAACAACTATGTCGATAGCATAGATCGCGCGGCTGAACGGCTGGCCGTGCGCCTCTCCGGCACAGGAATGTCGCCCACGATGGGGCAAATGGCGATTTGGCTGGAAAGCCGGGGCATCGCGGTGGAGCAATTGAGCGGCGGAGCGATGCGGCGGTTCGATCCGGCAGCAAGGAGGCTGACGCTGGACCCCAACCAGCCGGTCGAAAGTGGCCGTTTCCAGATGGCGTATCAACTGGCTGCCGAAGGCCTGCACGACGAGATAGCGGCGATCGTTGGAGAGGCCACGCTGCAATCGGACGCCGCCCGCCAACTCCTCACCGTTGGACTTGGCAACTATGCAGCGGGCGCACTGATCATGCCCTACGAATGGTTCCGCACCCGCGCCCGCGCCTTGCGCCACGATATAGACCAGTTGCGCCTGATCTTTGGCGCAAGCTTCGAACAGGTCTGCCACCGCCTGTCCACGTTGCAACGCCCGCAAGCGCGCGGCATTCCTATGTTCTTCTGCCGCGTCGATATGGCGGGCAACATCACAAAGCGCCATTCCGCCACGCGCCTGCAGTTCGCCCGCTTTGGCGGAGCATGCCCGCTGTGGGTGGTGCATGAAGCCGTGGCGATCCCCGACCGCATTCACGTGCAGGCTGCCGAAATGCCCGATGGCGTGCGCTATGTGTCGATTGCAAAGGGCTTGGTGAAGCCATCGGGCAGCTTTTACCGCCCACCGCGCCGCTATGCCGTAGCACTGGGCTGCGAAGCCGCGCTGGCGGACGAGTTCATCTATGCCGATGGTCTGAACCTGTCCCGGCCCGAAGCTGTCACACGCATTGGGATTTCATGCCGCATCTGCCCGCGCGACACGTGTGACCAGCGCGCCTTCCCGCCAAGCGACCGCGCCATCGTGGTCGATCCCCACGCCCGCGATTTGGTGCCTTATGGCATCACCGACCTTTGACACTGCCGGATCACTGCACCACGCGCACTTGCGCCGTTCCTGTGGCCCAGACTGGCAGGTAAAGGCCCGATCCCGCCGCCTGCAGCTGGCCTGAACGCGCTCTCTTCAAATCGGCGTTGATCAAGAAATTGCCTTCGCGCTCGGTTTCGATCGCACGGTCCACCTTCCCCAGAAGTTCGGCAAAGTCCTTTTCAAAGTTCTGCGTTAGTCCGGCTGCAACAAATTGCGCCACGCCCGGCGCGTTGATCAGCCGAATGATCAAGTCTCCACCGGTCATGTCCGTGGTGCCACTCACGGTAAGATCCTCAAATCCCACACGGCGCGAGTTTTCGGCATTCACAGGTTTTCCGGTGAGCCAAACCGTGCCGCTTGCTTTCTCCCCGCCACTCTGGCGTTGTGCGTCGAAAGTAAGCCCGACGGCAATCTTGCCACCCTTGGTGCCAAAGATTTCTGCCGCTTTGAATGTTGCCGTCACCGGGCCTGCTCCGGGCACCTCGAACGGCCTTGCAGAACGCTTGACCAGAGCTTTCATCAGCACCGGTTCCAGTTCGCGATAGTCGGCAAACACTGGCACGAAAAACTCCAGATTGCCGGTCTGTGCCTGCAACGGGCGCAACGGCGGCAAAGGGGCGGGTGCAGGATCAGCTGGCCGTGGTCCGACAAACGTCTCGGTCAGCGCCAATAGCCCAAGCTTCAGGCGCAGCCGGCCGCCGACCACTTCATATCCGCCATATTCCAGCTCGCGCGGCGTAATGCGCATCCAGACCGGCGGATTTTCACGGTTTAGGGAAACAGTGGTGAATGCGCTGGCCCACGCCTTGCCCACCGCCTGGCGCAAGTTCAGTTTGCCCAGCTCGCCGGGCAATTCACGCTCAAGTTTGGCGATGACCGGCGCCAGCTTGCGATCGGCCTCGTCGGCAAACTCGATGCGCTGCCCCATGAAATCGACATGAGGGGCATTGCGCCAGTCGTATTTAATGTTGACCGTACCGCGCGGCGTCCAGTCCTGCGCCAGATCAATGCGGATTACCGCGCGGGCCACCGCCTCGGCCGTGGCGGATTCATCAATCATACCGCCCACGTTCTCGGCCCGGATGCGGGCATGAAGCGGCATCGTTACACGGATGTCTCGCCCCTGCCCCTCAAGCTGCATCCCACCCCGCGTCACTTCCCCAACGATGCGGCATTTGAGCTTCGGAGTTTTTATCGTGGCGATACCAATATCCAGCCCTTTGCTTTTCGCGCAAACCTGATCGGGCTTATCGATTGTCCACAGCTGCCGCGGCACTTCACGCTCAAGGATGCGCGCCAGATCGGCAAGATCGGCCTCGACCGGCACGGTTATCAGCGAAGGCGAAGGCTCAACCTCGATACTGTCATTGGACCGAGGTGGCTTGCCCCCGTTCCCCGCCATGTCACACCCCGCCAGGATATTCGTGACGACGAGGAGCGAGAGTATGAGGAGGGGGCGTTTCATGTTCTGTCAAACGCAGAACACGCCCAAATGGTGCCCAGACGCGATGATCGGTCATGAGCGTCGTGCAGGCAATGCCCCCGGCAAGGGCGGCGCCAAGCGCCTGCCCCACCGGGTTCAGTGTTGATCAGGCGCCCGGGTTAGGTGCAAAAGCGCAGATCTTGTTGCCATCCGGATCGCGCAGATACGCGCCATATTGCTGGCCCGGCGAATTTTCGCGCACGCCCGGCGCGCCTTCACAAGAGCCGCCGTTGGCCAGCCCTGCGGCGTGCCATGCATCGACTACGGTTGAATCCGCCGCCTTGAACCCCAACGTATAGCCGTTTGACACGGTGTGCGCTTCGCCATTGGAAGGGCTTGCAACAATCAGCGACCCGGCGGCTGAAGGGAACGCTGTACCGTGCGGCAGGGCCACAGCAGTGGCGTGGCCCAGCGTGCCCATCACAGCGGTGTAAAACGCGCGCGACTGGTCGATGTCGTTGGTGCCAAGGAACGTATGGGTGAACATGATTCTCTCCGTCCGAATTGTTATTGAACCGAACAATCTTTGCCCAAATTTCACGCCGCAGTCGAGCAGCTTTTCTGGCTAGAACGTGGTCTCGCTTTCCTGCGGTGCATCGGTCTGGTGGTCCACCGCATAGGTCTCTGCCGCATCCATCACGCGCAGCATGTTGCGGCTCGCCAGCTTTTCAAGATCGGCCTGAGACCATCCCCGGCGCGCCAGTTCCACGAACAGCGCGGGATAAGCCGCCACGTCCTCAAGCTCTGCAACCGTGCTGTCCACCCCGTCCAGATCGCCCCCAAGGCCGACATGGCCTGCACCGATCAGCTTGGCGATGTGATCAATGTGGTCGGCAACGTCATTCACGCTGCCACGCGGCATCGGGTTGGTGTTGTCCCACGCGGCCAGCGCCGCTGTCTCCGCCGCTGGATCGCCACGGTGGAGCGCCTTGAACCGCGCAACTGCAGCTTCGCGTGCCGCCGTCCATTGGCGGGCGCCTTCCACAACATAGGGCGGGTAGAAATTGACCATGACGATCCCGCCCGCCTTGCCAATCAGCATGAGGGTGGCGTCAGAAACGTTGCGCGCATGGCCGTTGACCGCACGGGCGTTTGAATGGCTGACGATGGGCGGCGGCCCGCCCAGTGCCAGCACATCGCGCATGGTGGCCTCGCTCACGTGCGCCAGATCCACCAGCATGCCCAGCCGATGCATCTCGCGCACCACCTTTTCGCCAAACGGTGCAAGACCATCATGCACCGGGGCATCGGTTCCACTATCGGCCCATCCATTGTTCTTGAAATGCGTCAGCGTCATGTATCGCGCGCCCAGGGCATGCATCTGGCGTAGCACACCCAGCGATCCGCCAATCGAATGCCCGCCCTCCATGCCAAGCAACGAGGCCACGCGCCCGGCCTTTCGTGACGCTTCGACGCACTTGCTGTTGGTGCAGAATTGCAGATCGGCCGGATATTGCGCGATCAACCGGCGCATGACATCGATCTGCTCAAGCGTGGCCTGCACAGCCTGCGGTTCGGGCAAGTTGGCCGAGACATAGACAGACCAGAACTGCGCCCCGACCTTGCCCGTTCGCATCCGGGCAATGTCGGTCATCATCGGCGGCACGCCCTTGGCTGCATCGCCCGTGCTGCGCGTATCGCGGAAGTCGAAGCCTTCGAGAATGTTCTTGCGCCGTTCGCGCAACTGCTCGGGCACATCGTTGTGCCCATCGAATACCGGCGCAGCACGCAGGGCGGCATTGGCCACGCTCTCAGCATTGTGTGCAGGCGGTGCGGCGGCGATCAGGGCAAAAGCCAGCGGAGCGAGCAGAGCGGTGCGGTTCATATCCACACCCTTGCCCGAACCAGCTTGTCACTCAAGCCGGTCGAGCAAGAAAGGTGCCCGCGCTACTGCCCTTTGCGCAGCGTCAGCAGCAACAGCGCCGCCACCAGAGACCCCATCGCCATGACTATCGACACGCCCAGCAAGCCAAGCCCTGCCTGCGTGAACAGCACGCCTGCAAGGATCGGTGACCCCGCCGCGCCGATGCGGCCAGCGCCGATGGCAAAGCCTGTGCCGGTGGCGCGCACGTGTGTTGGGAAGCCGATAGCGAACAGCGAATAGAATCCGACGATGGCCGCGTTGGTGGTGAATCCGGTGAAGAACACCGCAAGCCGCCATCCTTCCAGCGTCTCACGCCCGAACCCGAACGAGATCACTGCCAACGCGCCGGTCACCAGCATCGCGATGGTTGGCCATTTCAGCCCGAATTTATGCATGGCAAAGCCGAACAACGCCCCTCCGGTGGCCCCGCCGATGTTCGCCCAGACCAGCACGCTTGCCGCCTCGGGTTGCGAATAGCCAAAGTCGGCCACGATCTTGGGCGACCATTTGAGGATGTAATAGAAGGTCACCGCGTGGAACGAATAGCCCAGCGTGAACAGGATGGTGGTGCGGATCAGGCCGGGCTTGAAAATATCGAACACACTCGGCTTGTCAGCCTCGGCAGGCGCGGCGGGCAGGATGGCAGCCAAAGGCAACGCCAGCTTGCGCAACGAAACGTTGACCTTGTCCAGCGCCGTGGGATCACGCCGCGTGACATAGTAGTCCGGCGTTTCGGGCACAAAGATGAACACCAGCGGGATGAACACCGCTGTGGCAATCGCGCCGAATTCAAACACCAGCCGCCAATCGCCGCCCTTGAGCAACACGCCCGCGATGATCCCGCCCACGGTCGCGCCGATGGGGTAGCCAATGACCATCAGCGCCATTGCCAGCGAGCGGCCCTTCTTGCTGGAAAGTTCAGCGGTTACCGCGTTGATCGCGGCCAGCATGCCGCCAATGCCAAGGCCGGTGATGAAGCGCCACAGCGCAAGCCCGCTAGGGCTGCCCGAAGTTGTGGCAAGCCACATGCCGGTGGTCATCACGACAAGGCATCCAAGGATCGTCGGCCGCCGTCCGAACCGGTCGGCCGCGCCGCCCAGCAGGATCGAACCGAAGCCCATGCCGACCAGTTCCATCGACAGGACGACACCCAGCGCGTCGCGCTCGATCCCCCACTCCTTGGCGATGCCCGGTGCGGCAAAGGCGCTGGACAGCACATCGAAGCCATCAAGCGCATTCAGCGCAATCATCAGGACGACAGCAATCCATTGGCGAACGCCCATCGGCGTCTGCTCGATCACCTCGCGCGGGGTCTGTGTCATGCGGCCCTTGGTCCTCGTCCCAACTGTTAATTGCTATCGCTTATAACTTATTCGTGGATTCGTGAAAGCAGTTCGATAAGCTGGCGCACTTCCTTGTCGGAAAAGCGGCTTTTGACCCACGCTTCGTGCTCGCCAATAGCCGTTTTGGCCCGCGCGAGCATGGCCAAACCGTCGGGCTCAAGGAACAGCGCCTGCTTGCGTCCGTCCTTGGGCGAGCGGTCCCTCCGCAGGAAATGCTTGGCCTGCAGCCGGTTGATGATCGCCATAGTCGTCGCCCGGTCCATGCGCAGGCGCTGCGCGAGGTCGGTCTGCGCGATGCCCGGATGATCGTCGACCAGCCACAGCACCGAAACCTGCTTCTGCGTCAGGTCCAGATCGGTGAACGTCTCGGTAAAGTGCCGCAGGCATGCCCCGTGCGCCAGGCGGATGTGGAAGCCGAGAATGTCGTTGATCGCACCAACATCGTCTTCGTCAGTGTGCCCAACCGGCGCGATAGCATCGGCGAATTTGTCCTTGATCAATGCCCTGCCCCCAACGAATGCGCTTGTCTAATTGTTAGCAATACATACAATGTTGCAAGGAGGATGCTATGGCCCAATTTCCGAACACCCCCAGTTTTACGGGATTTAACACGCCTTCACGGATAGAGGCGGATATCGCCGACCTAGCCCACGAAGGCACGATTCCTGCAGGATTAAACGGCGCATTCTATCGCGTCCAGCCCGACCCGCAGTTTCCCCCCCGCCTTGCCGACGATATTGCGTTCAACGGCGATGGCATGATCACGCGGTTTCATATCCACGATGGACAAGTGGACTTCCGCCAGCGCTGGGCCAAGACCGACAAGTGGAAGCTGGAAAACGAGGCTGGAAAGGCCCTGTTCGGTGCCTATCGCAACCCATTGACCGACGATGAGAGCGTGAAGGGCGAATACCGCTCAACCGCCAATACCAACGCCTTCATCTTCGGCGGCAAGCTCTGGGCGATGAAGGAAGACAGTCCGGCCCTCGTCATGGACCCGGCCACGATGGAGACCTTCGGCTTTGAGAAGTTCGGCGGCAAGATGACCGGCCAGACCTTCACCGCGCATCCCAAGGTCGATCCCAAAACCGGCAACATGGTCGCCATCGGCTATGCTGCGTCGGGGCTGTGCACCGATGATGTGACCTACATGGAAATCAGCCCTACCGGCGAACTGATCCGCGAAATTTGGTTCAAGGTGCCGTACTACTGCATGATGCACGATTTCGGCGTGACCGAGGACTATCTCGTGCTGCATATCGTGCCATCGATCGGCAACTGGGAACGGCTGGAGCAGGGCAAGCCTCACTTCGGCTTTGACACCACGATGCCAGTCCACCTCGGCATCATTCCGCGCCGCGATGGTGTGACGCAAGCCGACATCCGCTGGTTCACCCGCGACAACTGCTTCGCGTCCCACGTCCTCAACGCGTGGCAGGAAGGCACCAAGGTTCATTTCGTCACGTGCGAGGCGAAGAACAACATGTTCCCGTTCTTCCCCGACGTCCACGGCACCCCTTTCAACGGCATGGAAGCGATGAGCTATCCCACCGATTGGGTTGTCGACATGGCGAGCAACGGCGAGGACTTTGCCGAGATCGTCAAGCTATCGGACACTGCCTCAGAATTCCCACGCATCGATGATCGCTTTGTCGGCCAGAAAACCCGCTACGGCTGGTTCCTTGAGATGGACATGAAGCGTCCGGTCGAATTGCGCGGCGGCAGCGCCGGGGGCCTGCTCATGAACTGCCTGTTCCACAAGGACTTCGAGACCGGCAAAGAGCAGCATTGGTGGTGTGGCCCGGTTTCCTCGTTGCAGGAACCCTGCTTCGTCCCCCGCACCAAGGACGCACCCGAAGGCGATGGCTGGATCGTGCAGGTTTGCAACCGCCTGGAAGACCAGCGCAGCGACCTCCTGATCTTTGATGCACTCGACATCGAGAAAGGCCCTGTGGCAACCGTAAACATCCCTATCCGCCTGCGCTTTGGCCTTCACGGCAACTGGGCCAATGCGGAAGAGATCGGGCTGGCCGAAAAGGAACTTGCTGCATGACCATGATCCGCGCCGCCATTTGTCGCGAAGGCAACGCCGGATTCTCGATAGAGAATGCCGAAATCGACTCACCGCGCGCGGGCGAAGTACTCGTCCGCGTTGTTGGTGCGGGCGTTTGCCACACTGACATGGCGGTGCGGGACCGACAGCTGCCGGTGCCGCTGCCGGTCGTGCTGGGGCATGAAGGCTCAGGCATTGTCGAGGCAGTTGGCGAAGGCGTCACCCATGTGGCGCCCGGCGATGCAGTTGTGCTGTCCTTCGCAAGTTGCGGGGAATGCCTCAACTGTGCCGACCATGCCCCGGCTTATTGCTACAACTTCGGGCTTTACAACTTTGCCAGCGCCCGCCCGGATGGCAGCATCGCTATCAGCACGGCCGAAGGCCCTGTCCACAGCCACTTCTTCGGCCAGTCGTCCTTTGCCACTCACGCCATCGCAACGGCGCGCAACGTGGTGAAAGTGCCCGACAGCGCAAAGGATGTGGCCCTTGAACTCCTTGGGCCACTTGGCTGCGGGCTTCAAACTGGCGCAGGTGCGATACTCAATTCGATGGCGGTCAAGGCGGGACGCTCGCTAGTGGTATTCGGCGCAGGCGCAGTTGGCCTTTCTGCGATCATGGCCGCGCGCATTGCCGGGGCCGATCCGATCATAGCCATCGACCTGCATGAAAACCGGCTCGCCCTCGCCCGTGAACTGGGTGCAACGCATACGATCAAGGGTGATACCGATGTCGCCGCAGCCCTGCGCGAAATCTGCCCCGCCGGCCTCAACTATGCGTTCGACACCACGGGGCTTGGGAAACTGATTGAATTGGCCTTCGACCAGCTTGCCCCTCGCGGCATCCTCGGCCTCGTCGGCGCTTCCGATGCCGATGCGATGGTTCACTTCAACGAAACGTCGCTGATGGGCGGCGGCAAGCGCGTGATGGGCATTCTGGAAGGCGACAGCGATCCGCAGGTCTTCATCCCAGAACTGATTGAGCACCATGTCGCAGGGCGCTATCCATTCGACAGGTTGATCGAAATGTTCGCCTTTGAAGATATCAACGCCGCGTTCAAAGCAAGTGAAAGCGGGCGCGTGATCAAGCCCGTTCTCAGGGTTTCGGCAGCATGATTTAATGGGCGGAAGCGACCGTCATCCTTCCGCCCGTTCCAGCAATGCCGCCTCGTCCCGCTCGGCCCTGCGCGCGATCAGTACCATCAGCACCGCAATCGGAATCGCCACCACGTTGATCGACAGCATCGCCGTGCGCAGGCTGCCCGTCGCATCGGACAGCAGCCCCACGACATATGGCCCGATGCCCATGCCCAGAATGGTCATCACCAGCAGATAAAGGCTCGCCGTCAACCCGCGCATGCGGGGCAGCACCTGATCGTACATGATCGCATAGAGCGGCGGCATCCACCCGGTCAGAATGAAGCTGTAGAGCATGAACCTGGCATAGAAGCTGCTCGGATCGCCCGCGTAGTAGACCCAGAATGACATGATCGGCGAGACGGCCATCGCAAACAACCCCACCCATGCCCGTCCGCTGCCGGGAAAACGCTGGTTGAGCCAGTCTGAAAGCGGTCCCCAGACCAGCGGGCCGATGATCCCCATACCCGCCGAAAGCAGGCCGAACTGCAGCGCCGTTTCCTGCATCGTCAGGCCGTAGCTGCGGATCAGGAAGCTGGGATTGAAGGCCATCATCCCGTAGTTGATCACGCATTGCAGCGTGCCCACGGCAATGCACATCATCAGCGTGGGTGAGCGCGAAATGACGCGGAACGCCTGAGCGTCGCCCAGCTTCATCCCCTGCATCAGATTGACGATCACAAACACGCCCAACCCGATAACCGACCACTGCAACACGTGCGGGTTGATCGAAATTGCGCCAATCGCCATTGCAGGCTTCGGGCTGACCGCTGTGCTGATTGCCACGAGCGCCGCCGCTGCAATCGCAATCCCCGCCAAGGCCAGCAGATTGCCGCGCACCATGCCGGCGCTGGCCCCACGTCCCTTCATGCCGATCCAGTGGAACCCCGGCGTGACCGAACCCAGCAGCGCAAGGCTGGCCTTGAAAGGGTGCGGATCTTTCGGGGTTTCTATCCCGTCCATCTGGCCGCGCACCGGCTCACGCAACGTCCACAGGAACGCCGCCAGAATGAAACCCGGCGCAGCAGCTACCAGAAACGCGAACTGCCAACCTTTCAGGCCGAATGGTGCCGTGGCCGCAGCATAAGCCGCGTCCCATTCATGCGCCGCGACCCCGCCCAGGACCAGTGAGCCACCCAGCCCCAGCGCAATGGCCGAAGCCACTACCGACATCACAAAGCCGCGCCGGTGTTTGGGCCAGAAATCAAAGATCAGCGATGTGCCTGCAGGCTGCGTCGCCGCCTCGCCAATCCCCACCCCAAGGCGCGAAAGGGCCAGCATCGCAAAGCTGGAGGCAAAGCCCGCAAGCCCCGTCGCTGCTGACCAGAACAACAGGCTGATCGCCAGCAGCCGCGTGCGCACCCAGCCATCGGCCAGTCGTCCCACAGGCAGCGAGAACAACGCATAGAACAGCGCAAAGACAGTGCCGTACAGCAGCCCCATCTCGGCATCGCCGATGTTCAGATCCTTCTTGATCGCAGGCGCAAGGATCGCCAGAATCTGCCGATCCAGCAGGCTCATCGCGTTGGTCAGCGCCACCAGCACGAGCGCGTACCAAGCTCCCGGTGCAAGCGTGCGGCGCGGCTGAGTGGTCATTGGCTCTCCCGTCATCATTTCAATCACCGTGGGAAACCCACCCCGCTGCGACTAAACCTTGCTGCGCAAGGCCAAGTCTCGCGGCCCTCCCGCCTGCGGGAGGGCATTCGTAGCGCTTGTTTCTCCCCTCCCGCAGGCGGGAGGGGTTGGGGGTGGGTTTCTTCGCACCTACAGCTTGAACCACTTCTCCGCATTCGTCTGGAAGAACTTCTTCTTTGTTTCCGCGCTCATGTCCATGCCGTCCATGTCGTGCACTTCCTGCGGCACGTATTGGTAGGGGTAGTCCATCGCGTACATCACGCGGTCCTCGCCCATCACTTGCTGGCAGAACTTGATCGCAGGTTCCCACGCCATGCCCGAATTGGTGACCAGCACATTGGTCTGCATATATTCGGCAATGGTCTTTTTCAGCGGCTTCATCCGCTCATACCGCTGCGAACGCACGCCTGCCTGATGCATGTAATCCAGCCGGTAGAGCCAGTAGGGCAGCGCTTCACCCATGTGGCCGACCATGATCTGGAGCGTGGGGTACTTATCGAAAATACCGATGGTGATGAGGCGCAGCAGGTGCATCCCTGTTTCGACCCCGAACCCAAACACCGCGCCATCAAGCCCGGCTTCAAGCATCGGTCCGATCATCGAATCCGGCGGCGTGGCCGGGTGAATGTACAGCGGCTGATCCATGTCGACGAGCGCGCGGAAGATCGGGTCGTAGAACTCTTCGTCCAGATAGCGCCCTTGCGTGTGGCTGTTGATCTGGATGCCCTTGAAGCCCAGCTCCGTTGCACCGCGCCGGATTTCCTGTGCGGACCATTCCGGGTCTTGCGGCGCAACCGCCCCCATACCGATGAAACGGTCCGGGTGCTTCTCGCACGCCTGTGCCAGCGTGTCGTTGGCCCGCGCGGCCAGGGTCTTGGCTTCTTCCGCGTCCAGCAATGGCTGCACGCCGGGCGATGTCAGCGCAAGGATCGCCTTGTCGATGCCGGTGGCGTCCATATCGGCGATGCGCCGCTCACCCAGATCAAGCAGCCGCTCCATAATCTGCATGGCGCGCTCTGACGGTGATGTGCCGTAAAAGCCCCAGAGCGAGACCATGCCCTTGTCTGCCGTGCCATCACGGATCATGCGCAAATACACGTCCACGATCTCACGCGTGGCAAATGCTTCTTCGGTGGCAATGCGCAAATAGCCCTGCTCGCCGCCGGTCTTGAGTTCATGTGTCATGCAGGCTTCCTTCCCGGGAAGGGCAGCCTGCACCCGTTCACCTTCGAATGGTGAGCGCAAGGCTGCCAATGTGATTCATGCGATCGGGCGCGTTGAACCGGTTGACGTATTGGCCGGAATATCCGGCCTCCAAGGCAATGCCGCGCGCCAGCGGCACCCCCACGCCGCCGAACACGCGCAACTGGTCGAACCCGGCGCGCTGGCCCCATGTCGTGGTATCGAGATTGACGAAAGGTTCGGCCCAGACAATCGCATTCACGCCCGCGCCCGTCGGCGCATCGAGCCGGACCATCTGCCGCACGCGCCAGCCCATATCGGATCGGCCCTCGATCCAGCGCTGCTCCAACCGCGTCCGCCCCGTTACCGTTATCTTGCCCGGCTTGCCCGCAATTCGGACCAAGGCTTGCTGGAACATGCGATGCTCGTCGGTTGCGGTGCCACTCAGCGGCTCCGTCCGCACATAGGCGTAGCCCATAAACAGCGTGTCGTTCGGCGTGATGCGATAACCCACCGCAGGGCGCAGCAACACCTGCCCCAACCGATCTGCACCGTCCGTCAACCGGAACTGCACGTCCGAAAACAGCAGAACCTTGTCGCCCACCTCGATGGTCGAGAATTGGGCCAACCAGACCTGCTCGTCTTCCTGCGCGGCAAAAGCGCGCGCAGAAAGCAGCAGGCCGACAGCCGCCAGCAGGAAACGCGACGGGCGCATGAAAGGCTCCGGATCTAGAGAATTGGCCCCGGGGGGCTAATCCCGCTTCGTTTCCCGGAAATGTCCCGATCATGTCAATGCCTGACCATCAGCCTTCGTGGACTGCCTTGGTCACAAGACAGGCCATCACGCCTTCCGGCCCGTCCTCTGCCCCGTGGCCAGACCACTTCACCCCACCAAACGGCGCATCGGATCCGCCGATCATCGTGGTGTTGAGGCCCAGCATCCCTGTCTCAATCTCGCGCGCCAAACGCTTCTGCCGTGCGGCGCTGTCGGTCCAGGCATAGGCTGCAAGGCCGTAGGGCAAGCGGTTGGCCTCGGCGATCATCGCTTCTTCACTGCTGAACGGGTTGATCAGCGCTACCGGACCGAACGGTTCTTCATTCATTATCAGCGCGTCGAGCGGGATATCGGACAGCACCGTGGGTGCATAGAAATAGCCCGCGTTGCCGATGCGCTCGCCACCGGTGTCCAGCTTGGCACCGCGCGCCGTTGCATCGGCGATCAGGCGGTCCATCGCTTCGGGGCGGCGGGCGTTGGCCATCGGTCCCATCTGCGACCCTTCATCAAGCCCGTTGCCAACCTTGATCATCTTTGTCCGCTCGACAAAACCGTCGCGGAAGCGTTCGAATACGCTTTCCTCAACGATGAAGCGGGTGGGCGAAACGCAGACCTGCCCGGCATTGCGATACTTGTGCGCCACGACCGTATCGAGCGTCTTGTCAATATCTGCGTCGGCAAAGACCAGCACGGGGCCGTGCCCACCCAGTTCCATCGTGGTGCGCAGCATGTTGTCAGTCGCCAGCCGCGCCAGATGCTTGCCGATCACGGTCGATCCGGTGAACGACAGCTTGCGGATGATTGGCGAGCCAAGCAGATGACGGCTGACCTCGTCCGGCACGCCGAACACCGCCTGCGCAACCTGCTTGGGCAGACCCGCATCCAGCAAGCACTGAAGTACACCTAGCGCCGATGCAGGTGTCTCTTCGGCGGCCTTCAGGATCACCGAACAGCCCGCTGCAATCGGCGCGCCCAGCTTGCGCCCCGGATTGCCGAGCGGGAAGTTCCACGGCGCAAATGCCGCCACCGGCCCTACCGGTTCATGGCTCACCGTGCTGCGCTGCCCCGCCGGGCGTACCAGCGTGCGGCCATAAAGCCGGAACACTTCGCCCGCGTAGAAATTGAACAGACCAACGTTCATCATCACTTCGATGCGCGCCTCGGGCAGGGTCTTGCCCTCCTCCATCACGGCCACGCGCGCCAGATCCTCCTGCCGCTCCATCATCAGCCGCGCCGCGCCCTGCAGCACGGTCGCGCGCTGCTGCGGCGTGGAATTGCGCCAGATGCGAAAGCCCTCGGCGGCAACTTCAAGCGCGCGGTCAAGGTCAGCGGCTTCGGCCAGCGGCAGTTCGCCGATGGTTTCGCCAGTGGCGGGATTGATGACAGCGTGGGTGCGGCGGCCGGCGCCCGAAACGCGTTCGCCGTCGATGATCATGTAGAGCGCAGGATACTGGGTCATGTCTGTTCCATCGGGTGCGGGCGGGAGCCTGAAAGGATCAGCCCCCGCCCGCCAATACTTACTTCTTCGCGTTCTCGCGGTCGATGTCACCCTGCCAACGCTGGGCGACCATTTCCTGCCCCGTCACCGGGTGCTTCATGTGGAAAGCGTTGATCTTGTGCGTCGGCCACAACCAGTGTCCATCAAGCAGTTCGTCCGGGCCGGTTGGGTCGGTCGGATAGGTCACGCGCGGGAACGGCACATATTCAGGCGGAGTGTTGGCCCAGCCGGATTCGAAATCGCCGTGCCAGATCGGCATGTAGTTCAGGCTGTGCATCCGCCACACGCCGTCCACCTTCTTGTAGGTATTCTCATAGATGCCGCCTTCCCACCACTGGCGCGCCTTGAGGTGCGGAGCATCGCCTTCATAGTCCTTGTGCCGGCCAGCTTGCATCATCGAGCGCGCACGGCCCAGCGCGGTCACGCCATCGGCCTGAACGCTGATGATGTCCTGCATTTGCGGATGGTCCAGCAGGAAGCCGTCGATCGGGCCGTTGTTGCCATACGTGAAGCGCTTCTGGAAGCGTTCGACGTAGAGGCGCCGCACGCCTTCCTTGCCTTTCCACACCCCGCCGAAGAAGCGCACTTCGCCATCGTCGGTGAAGAGGTCCACCGTCTCGTTATACATGCACTTGTCGATCAGGTAGCCGTAGAGATGCTGCAGCTTGCGGATGTCCAACTCGTCCTCGCGGACGGTCAGGCGGGCTTCAAGGTCATTCAGCCGCGCTTCGAGCGCAGCAATCTGGTTATCGTCGGACACGTCCAGCTCCCATGTGATTTAGTTTGTGTTACTAACTAAATGCGCGACCACATCGCACCTGTCAACGGCCAAGTATCAGCGGCCAAGCGCTTCCAGCCGCTCAACTTCCTCACGATAAGGCCGGATCGCCTTGAACATCAGGAACGTGGCCAGCGGCATGAGGATGCTGGCTGTGAGCAGCATGGCCTTCCACAACTGCGCCGGATCGCCGATCACCACGTCCTGCACTTTGCCCACCACGTAGCTGCCCATCGCGCCGAAGAAGGTGAACATGAACAGGTAGAACGCGGTCACCTGCCCGCGCATAGCGTTGGGGGCAACGCGCTGCACGGCGGCATTCTGCGGCACCGCGCCCGCTATGCCGAACATGCCGGACAGGCCGAACAGGATCAGGGAACCCCACGCCGTCGGCATCAGGATGGCGGCGATCGTGCAGACCGTGGTCCCGGCGGCGCAGCAGGTCGCCGCACGCACATTGGCGTCCTTGTAGCGCTTGGCCAGCCATTCCACGAAGATCCCGCCCAGCAACAGACCGGATAGCGAGGCGACGAGCATCGTGGCCCCAAGCGCCGCACCGATCTGCCCTTCGTTCCAGCCGAACGTGCGGATCATGAACGGTACGCGCCAGAACTGCAGGCCAAATGTCTCCACCGCGCTCAGCGCCAACGCGCCGAACAGGGGATAGTAGACGCGCGGCTTGGCGTTGATCGCACGCAAGGCATCAAGCCCCATGAACGTCGCCACGCTGCGCCAGAACCCGCCGTCTGTGACAACGTTCGGCGCATCGACCGCAGGTGCCATGCGCACCGGCTCCTTCACCGTCAAAAACAGCAGCGCCACCAGCAGCGATGGCACGCCCATGATAATCAGGATCCATTGCCAGCCAAGGATCGTCAACGGCCCGAGTTGCGATGCGCCCCAGCCCGCACTCGCCATCACCAACATCCCGCCGATCAGCGGCCCCAGCGTGGTTCCGCCGATAAAGCCGAACTGCAACAGCGCAAAGGCGCGCGTCAACTTCTTGGGCGGAAAGGCATCGGCCAGCAGCGAATAGGACGAAGGCGCATGGGCCGATCCCCCCGCCGCCAGAAACACGCGGCTGCCCACGAACTGCCCAAAGCTTTGCGCCAGCCCGCCCAGCGAGATGATGACGCCGACCATCGCGGTGCCACCCGCCAGCACATATTTGCGCGGATAGATGTCAGCCAGCCGCGCCAGCGGAATGCCGACGAAGAAGTAGCAAATGATGCTGGCAGGCCCTGCAAGGAAGCCCAGCTGCGAATCGGTCAGCCCGAAATCGCGCTTGATCCGCTCTGCCAGCATCCCGAACGTGACCGAATCGAAAAAGGTCAGGAATGTAGCCAGCACGATCACGAACAGCGCCCAGTATGCCGACCCGGACGAAGGCCACTCCCGCCCGCCAACCTCCTCGGTCCCACTGCTCGCATCGGGATTCGCCGTAACGACGACACCTGCCATGACTTCTCCTCTCCTGCCGCAGCAGCCCCGTTCAAGCGAAGCTTTTCGATGCGGCGATATTGTTAGTCTTGCATACAATTCCCGGCTGGTGAATACAAAAGGCGAAAAATGATTCCCGACCGCTTCGTGCGGGCCATCGGGCACACTACTAAGGAGAGGTTGCATGCAAAATCTGCCGGGTAAAACCGCGTTCGTAACAGGCGGTGCCAGCGGCATCGGCCTGGGCATTGCCAAGGCCCTGCTGGGCGCAGGCATGAACGTGACCATTGCCGACATCCGCCAGGATCACCTCGATTCGGCGGTTGAGGAACTTTCCGGCGGGGACCGGGTACTGGCGGTAAAGCTGGACGTGACCGACCGCACGCAGTTTGCGCAAGTGGCCGATGCAGTTGAGGCCCGGTTCGGCAAGATCCACATTCTCGTGAACAACGCCGGCGTTGCCGTCGTCGGACCAACCGAGATCGCAACCTTTGCCGATTGGGACTGGGTGATGGGCGTCAACGTGGGCGGCACCGTCAACGGCATTGTCACCGTCCTGCCTCGCATTCTTGCGCATGGCGAAGGCGGGCACATCGTCTGCACAGCGTCAATGTCTGCGCTTGTGCCGGTGGGCGGAACGACGATCTATTCCTCGGGCAAAGCCGCCGTTACCGCGATGATGGAATGCATGCGCCCTGAACTTGAATCGCGCGGCGTGATCTGCAGCGCGTTCTGCCCCGGGGCCGTACAATCGAACATCGCCGATGCCGCCAAGACCCGCCCCGCTGATCTTGCCGATACCGGCTATGCCGAAGCGGACAAGCGCCGCGCATCGGGCGGCAACTTCATGCACCTTTATCAGACCAAGGAGCAGGTCGGTGAACGCGTGCTGGAAGGCATCCTGAACGACGAACTTTACATCCTCACCCACTCCGAATTTCTCACCGGCGTTGAAGAACGCGGGCAGGCAATGACCGCCGCCGTGCAGACTCACTTGCCCGAGAACCCGGAGTACAAGGAATCGTTCGCCATGCTGTTCCGCAACCCGGCCATCACCGATGAGATCGCCCGGCAGAACAAGCTGAAAGAGGCAAGAGGCGCATGAAGGATTTTGCAGGTCGCACCGCCTTCGTCACCGGCGGTGCCAACGGGGTCGGCATCGGTCTCGTCCGCCAGTTGCTCAATGAAGGCTGCAAGGTTGCCATTGCCGATATCCGGCAGGATTCCATCGACAAGGCCCTCGCCGCTCTCGATAACCGGGAAGTCATGGGCGTCCAGCTGGACGTGGCCAGCCGCGATGGTTTCAAAGCCGCCGCTGACGAAGTGGAGGCGAAGTTCGGCCCCGTTTCGATCCTGTGCAACAACGCGGGCGTAAACCTCTTCCAGCCCATCGAGGAATCCTCGTTCGACGACTGGGACTGGCTGATGGGCGTCAACCTTCACGGCGTGATCAATGGCGTGATGACTTTCGTCCCGCGTATGGTCGAACGGGTGAAAGCGGGTGAGCAGAACGGCGGTCACGTGGTCAACACCGCGTCGATGGCAGCGTTTCTGGCAGGTGCCAGCCCCGGCATCTACAACACCACCAAGTTTGCGGTGCGCGGGCTTTCGGAGTCGCTGCACTACTCGCTGCTCAAATACCAGATTGGCGTCTCTGTCCTGTGCCCCGGTCTGGTGAAGAGCTACATCTACGCCAGTGACGACGTGCGCCCCGATGCGTTGAAAAGCGCGATGAAGCCGGTCGATCCCACCGCAGTTGAACGCCTGCAGGGCCTCCACGAATTCGGCATGGAGCCCGATGTGATCGGCGCGCGCGTTGTCGAAGCAATGAAGGCCAACCGCCTCCACATTTTCTCGCACCCCGACCACAAGGAGGAGGTGCGCGAGATCTTCGACGAGATCATCGCCGAGTATCAGGATTATCCGAAGGACGCGGGGTACGACCAGCGCGTCGCCTTCGAAAAACTCCGCGCGGATGGCTTTGCCGAAGCACGGCGGAAATCGCGGGCGGCCGATTTCTGAAAGGGTCGTTGAGGAAACCTGCGCCCCCGCGCAGGCGGGGGCCTCAGGCCGTTTACTCTGATGTTTCGTAACAACACCGAGGCCTCCGCCTTCGCGGCGGGCGCCCAGCGTTTGCGCCTGACGCGGCTCAAGCTACGTCGCGCAGCGCCTCAACGAACTGGTCGATATTGCCGGTGGTCAACCCGGCGATGTTGATGCGGCCAGAACCCGCCATGTAAACGCCGTGCTTCTCGCGGATCGCCAAAATCTGCTCGGCCTTCAGCGGCAGCATAGAGAACAGCCCGTTCTGCACGCCCAGCGGTGCCATGTTGATCGGCCCCACCTGCTGCGCCGCGGCAAGGCGATCACGCACCCAGCGCATCCGGTCACGCATTTCGTCCAGCTCGGCCAGCCACATCGCGGTCAGGCCTTCATCGGCAAGGATCAAACGCACCGCAGCCGCACCGTGATCAGGCGGCATTGACCACGAAGCGCGCGCAATCGTCGCGCCATTGGCCATCGCATTGGCCAGAGCCGTGGCATCCGAAGTGACCGCATAAAACGCGCCAACACGATCACGATAAAGGCCAAAGTTCTTGTCGCACGAATAGGCAACCAGCGCCTCCGGCACTGCCGCTAGGACCTTGCGCAGGCCATAGGCGTCAGCCTCCATCCCTGCGCCAAGGCCCTGATAGGCAAGGTCCATCAGCGGCAGAACCTTGCGCTCTGCCAGCAGCGGCGCAATCTCGTCCCACTGCGCTTCGGTATAGTCCACGCCGGTCGGGTTGTGGCAGCAGCCGTGCAGCAGCACCGCATCGCCCGGTTCGGCCTGCGCCAGCGCCGCCTTCAACGCGTCAAGGTCGGCAAAGCCATCGGCGGTCATGTGGCTGAAGGTCTTCAGCTCAACACCCACCGCCGCAATGATCTGCGCATGGTTGGGCCACGAAGGCGTGCCCATCCAGATACGCTTCACGCCAGAGCGCTTGGCCACTTCGACCGCCAGCCGCACCGCGCCGGTGCCACCGGGGGCCTGCATGCCTTCCACGGTCGAACGATCAAAGTCCGCGCCGAACACATAGGGGATCAGCGCGTGGACAAAGCCCATGTCGCCTTCGGGGCCAAGATAGGCCTTCGACCCTTGCGTTTCGAGCAGCTTTGCTTCTGCGGCCTTCATCGCCTTGAACACCGGCGTATCGCCCTCGGACGTGCGGTAGACGCCCACGCCAAGGTCAATCTTGTCGGCGCGCGGATCGGCATTGTGGAGCTTGATCAGCGCCAGCAGCGCATCAGCGGGCTGAGAAACAAGATTTTCGAGCATGGGCTTGGGCCTTCCATTGCGGGGAGCAAACGCGGCGGCTCCATGCCGCCGGAAGGCCTTGGGGGCAACCCCCACATTGCAATTATAAGGTATGTAAGGACAGTTTCGTCAGGAAGTTGCAGGAAAGCTTCAGAATGGCAGCCAGTTCTGCTTTTTCGAGAACTTCATGTAGCCGCCGTTGATACCAAGCCGGAGACCTGCACCAGAACGCACGGGAATCAGCACCTTGTCGCCCTTGCGCAAATAGCTGACATGGAACCCGCCGATCAGATAGGCCTGCCCTTCGCCCGCCGCAAACCTCGTATACAGTTCTTCGCTGTCATACAGGTTATACACCAGAACGAACGTGCTCGCCGCGTTGGCACCGACATCGAAACCGATCGAAGGGCCTGTCCAATAGACGGGACGCTCGCCCTCGATCTTGTGATGCAAAGTGCCGGAACCATAGCGCACCCCAACGACCAGCGCACCGCCCGCCTCACGCCCGACGATATAGCCATTCGGTTCGCCCTGCTTCTTCAGCAAGTCCTTGATGATGTCGGCCAGCCCCGATGCGCCCTTGCCGAACACACCCTCAGCCGCGCCGATCAGGTCGTCCTCTTTATAGGACTCGCCCGATGTCGCTGTCGGCGTGGCCGGTGCAGCCTCGGTTGATGCAGACGGGGTAGTGTAGGGCGCATCGGCTGGAGGGGTATAAGGCTCGTCCGCAGGCAACGCGGGCAGCGTGCCCGCTTCCGGCCCGGCCGGCGTCGCAGTTGGTGTTGCGGGTGGCGTTGCGCCCGGCGCAATCAGATCGCCGTCAATCACGGCATTGGGATCGACCTGCTCCACTTGCGCCGCCACCGGTTGGCCGACCAATGCCAGCATCGCCGCCGCAAAGGGCGCAAGCACCCGGATCTTCAGTCGATTCGTCATCATCTTGTCCATCCCGTCAGCCAGCTTGCCAGATCGCACCGCTCGTCCACACCGGACGGGATCGGCACGAACCCCCGCAACCTTCACCAGAATCCAAGGCTGGCCTGCCGACAATGAACCGGCGATGAGTCGAGTCAGAAACGCGCCCAAGCGCTGTGGATGAGGAATTTGCCCACAGGCGGATTTTTACTTCACAAGCCCTTGCCGCCCCCCCCGACCCTCGCTATAGCCCCGCCTCGCCGCTGCGATCCGGAGACGTGGGTGAGTGGCTGAAACCAACGGTTTGCTAAACCGTCGTACTGGTAAATCCGGTACCGAGGGTTCGAATCCCTCCGTCTCCGCCATTACCTTTTCTCGATCACAACCGTTGCCCAAAGCCTTGAACGGCAAGGATAATTCAGGGGTTCGAACACCCTCATTCCAGTCGTATTCCAGATGAGAGTCTAAGGCGAGCTTTAGCACTATTCGCTTGTCTTCAATGGACCCTGTTTCCCAAAGAAAACAAGGGTTTGCGATGAAGTCAAAAGCGGTTCGAAAAGTTTCGTCATAGTCCGGCAGCACAGTCCCGCAGCGTGACGTTTTTTCCGCCAGAACGAGCTTCTGGCGTTCCAGCTCTTCGACCTTGCGCTCATACGCGCCGATCACAGTCGAGCTATCTGACTCCACAATCCGGTCTAGGAATTGCGCGATCTTCTTTTCAATCGACGCAACTTGCAGCTTCATCGCGGCTCCGGCATCCTTCGCCTTCGATTCTGCCTCGCTCCACCGTTTGCTGAACAGCTTGGAGAAAACCGCCAACACTTCGGGACGCGGAGCCATGCGACGCAGGACGCCTTCAAAGGCGCTTTCCACCTTATCTCGCGCCACCGACTTTCCGAATTTCTCGCAACCCCGATGACGGCAGACATAGTAAGGATAGGAAGCGTTGCGCCCCTTGGTCCAGTTGGCTGTCATGGGATGAGAACAGCAACCGCACGCTACGAAACCGCGCAGCGGGAAATCTGCATGAATGTCAGCCCGTGCAGGAGCGAGCGGCTTGCCGAACAGGCGCACTTGATTCCGCTCGTATGTTTCGAGCGAGATCACGCCGTCATGCTGCCCCTTGCGGAATGACACGTCCCAAATTTTGCTTTCGATATATCCGGCATAGAGCGGATACGTCAGGATGCGATTGACCTGCTCATTCGTCAGATGCCCATGACGGCACACAGGAAATTGCGGGTGCGCTTCGAAGAAGCGTTTCAATTCCGCTTGTGACGTGAAGCGGCCACTCGCGAAGCCTTCCAGCCCCTCACCGATGATCGAGGCCACAGGCTCATCGCGAACGAGAATGCTCCCGCCGCCTGAGCTGCGCTGATAGCGATAGCCGAGCGGCGGATTGTGAACCCAATAGCCACCCTGCATACGCGCCCGCATACGGTTTTTTGCTTGCTCACCGTTCTTGCGGCGAGCGTGTTCCGCCACGCTTGCGAGCAAATGCTCGACAAGCACGCTATCGGAATCCGTGCCGAATTCGATGGAGGGGCTTTCAAGCATCCCGCCAGCGGCGGAAATTTCCGCGCGGAGTTTGATATGCGCTTCGATGCCACGAGCCAGACGGGAAATGTCATCGATGATGACGACCAGATTGTCCTTCCGGTTCTTTTTCAGGAAAGACAGCATTTGAAGCATGGCCGGACGACCGACGAGAGAGCCGGACATATCATCGCTGAACACGCGGACAATCTCATAGGAACGAAACTTCGCAAACTCGCGGCAGCGCGTTTCCTGCGAGTCGAGGCCATTGCCTTCCCGAGCCTGTTTTTTGGTGCTTACGCGGCAGTATATGACCGCCTTCTGGTCTGTATTCTTTGTCATGGCGCTAAATGCCTCATCGGGCCAAATGTGTTGATCGCGCCCTCATTATCGAGGTCAACAGGTCCGGCAACGCCGGAAGCCCTGAGATTAGCACAGGAATTCCCGCCATTGAAAGCATAGTTTGCACGAGCGGAGAGTGAAAGTTGCGTCGAATTCAGGCCGTATGCCTGATCGATAAATGAGATTGCGACGGCATCGAGAAAGCGGATCAATTCGTCTTTCCGCTCGTCGGAAATGCTAAGCCCCGCGATCTCATCGCGGAGTTCCTGCATTTCTTGTGACGATAACATCTTCATCAAACCCGTCCCCGCCGCATACGCGGCGCTCATTTGAGCAGTGAGAGAGTCCGATCTAAAAAGTTACCGTTAGTCAGTCGGGGGAATAGCCTTCCCACGGCCCATCGCTTTTATTGGTTTAGCGTGGCACTCGGAGAATAGTTTCCGCGACCTACGCTTAGGGCATACGACTTTCGAATTCGCGCTTGGCGAAGATACTCGTAATCCCCACTTTAATTATAGCGCGTTTTGTTGCAAAATTTCAACAAAACGCGCAATTACATTTCAACGTCCTATGTCCTTCTTTTTACTTTCGAGCGTTTCACCAGCGAGCAATTTTTCAGCAGCGCGATTGATACCCGCAAGTCGCGCCGCGTGATTGCGTTTCACAAGATGTTCAGCAGCTCGCATCAAGTGCGATTTCCGATCATCCGTTGCGCCGTCTGGCCGGAATTCCAACCGCCCTCCTTCCTTTGCAAGCAGCTTCCCGTATTCTTGATTGGTCCATTCAGCGCGGTTTTCTTTGAACTCGTATTCTGCCCTTGCGGTCGTGCGGTTAGCCCAAGTTGTGATCTCCGCTGCCCGCTCCGGCGATACCGCCGGAGTTGCTTGCCTTTGCGAACTGGCTGAGGCGAAGAGCGGTGTGACTGCTCCCGACGAGGAACCTTCACCGCTCATAATTCAATCCCCTTGTGCAGATCGCGAACGTCGCGAATTTGGTCTTTCCACGGATCGACTTTGAAAAACGGCACGCGCTCGCAATCTATGAGGTACGGCATCCCCGCGACGCGGATGATCTGCCTTCCGTCGCCGATTTCGCGGATGTCTTCGGATTGCAGGACGGCGCGTTTACTCTCGCCGAGGTTTGCTCCGGCAGATTCCACCGTGCGGCCGCTCCGATTCATGCCGTGCATGAGAACCGTGCGATTCCCGCTCCACTTCTCAATGTCGGCCATAACGTCGGTATCTTCGACGCAACTGGTATTCAGGATTGCAGCGGAATCCTCAAAATCCTTCACCGCATCGCGCGACCATTTACCTTCGAGTAAATGCCGCCCTTGCGCGAATATCCACGGCTGCAACCCCTTACCCCGATAGAGGTGAAGCATCTTCTTGATCGCAGGCGACGGGGGCAGTTGCGGGAACTCGTCGAGGATCAATGTCGTCGCAATTGGTCCGCGCTCCCGCGCGACCGTTTCGATGAGATAACTGATGATAAGGCTGACCCACGGCGCAACGGCACTCAGCTTGTCGCTAGGGGCCATGAGATAGACCGTGTGCGGCTTATGCTTGAGCGCCGCCAGATCGACATCATGTGCGGCAGTGGCACGTTCCAGCCTCTTGTTCGGCTCGAAGACGTTGAGCGCGTCGATACAGGCTGACTTATAGGCTTCCTGCTGCTTGGGTGCGTCCGCAGCCGTTGCCTGAATAGCGTGAGCGCGACGTTCGATGCCATCGACGCCGCACGTCGTCATCATGGCGAATGCCATGTTCTGATCGTCTTGCGACGAATTTATAAAGCGCCAGAGGCCGCCAAGATTGCAAAACTCAGGATCGAAACACGCCAGATATTCCATACGGAGCGCAAGAATGCGCCGTGCGCCACTTCCGACCCAATCGCCGTTTTGATCCTTCGGCGAGGGCGGAATGAGGATATGGGCAATCTCGTCGGCTTCGGTATCGATTTGTTCGCCCGAGCGAACGATGTCGATGAGCGTATGCAGCGGATTGATCCGCACATTCGGCAGGCCGTGCAGGCCGAACGGATTGAGATAGACAATCTCGTGGCCGAGATTGTCGCGGCGATGAGCGTGGCTTGCCCAACAATTCTCGCCGTCTTTCAGATCGATCACGACCAGAGAACGATTCCGGCTATGCGCCAGATTGGGCAGAATGAAATCGCGGCCTTTACCTGTGCCAGTCCGCGCGTATGTCAGGAGCGGCGCGTCGCCGCTGAAAAATAAAGGGCGCTTATGCAGCGCCCCGAGAAACAGGCCGTTCGGATCGAAGAGGTTCGCGGCTTGGGCGTCCCGCAGATTTGCAAGACGCCCATTGCCGAGAATACCAGAGGCTTGTTTTGTGGCGATGATCGCCCGCGCCATTTCTGCCTCTCGCCGTGAGGCATTGGCATGGTCCGCTTCGACGGTTCGCTGATGCAGGGCCATGAAGCCCTGCACCCCGCGCCACAGATGACCGCTCCGCATTATCGGTCCGATTCCAGAAACGTCGCTTCCGCGCCAAACTTAGGCAGCGGCGGCAATTCAAGCGGCTTGATCTTTGCCAGCTCCGCCCGCACTTCCTCAGGCGTCGGCAGCGGATTTTCGGTGTCGGTCAGGTCCACCTGAACGCCTGCCCGCGTTGCGGCCAGAAGTTCGTTAGAAAGCTCCGTGCTGAGAT
The DNA here is from genome assembly GCF_030696665.1 of Novosphingobium sp. Lineage (GTDB taxonomy): Bacteria > Pseudomonadota > Alphaproteobacteria > Sphingomonadales > Sphingomonadaceae > Novosphingobium. The sequence goes on along the minus strand of NZ_JAUYRV010000017.1, from coordinate 3,554 downwards.
TGTCCGCATAGTTCAGAGCCGGATCGCCCGCGCCTTCTTCAAAGGCATTGGCAACGCGACCCCAAAGCCGCGTCAGGTTGAGAACAGAGTTGTCCGTCTGCTGCCGCGCGATGACCTGCCCCATCACCTGCTGAACGTAACCGTTCTGCATTTGCATGAGCGCCGACTTGACGATCTTGTTCTGCTCGTATGCGGCAGAAAAGTTGCCAAGGACGCCATCGGTCGCGGCTTTGTATTCCTGCTCATGCTGGGCAACGGCGAGCTTCGCGTTCGCCGACCAGAGTTCGAGCTTGGCTTGCTGCTGCAATTCCGACGCTTTGACAGCAGCGGTCACACGGGCGTCATACGTTCCCATGATCGTGGATGGACGATACTGCGGCGGCGCATACGCTTCTGCCGCGAAGAACACCCCGCCAGCCATCAGGAAGGCGGTCGTCGTCTTGACGATGGAGGGAATAGCGAAGCCGCGACGCGGCATTTCGACATAGCGGATTTCAGGGGCGACATTGCCGCTTTCAATCACGGCGTTGCCGTTGTCGGAATTGTCGCCAGTGTAGTTGATTTGGTAGGTCATGGTAATCTCCGCTGTTGGTTTGGAGATTTCCCTTTTTTCAAAAAATCGGACCGCTATCGGGGGGATAGCGGTCCGTCTGTCAGTTTAATCTAGTACAGGCGTACCGTGAATTTCCATTGCGGCACACCACAGGGCTAATCTCAACAACATGGAATGACGCGGGGAACGCTGAGGCGGATGGTCAACGAAGCGCTTTACTTCGCTGTTCCAAGTGCCGGATTCATCTTTCCCGTAGGCTCGGTCCACAATAGCATCATCGATGTAAAGTGGCCTCCCGTTCCAGTCGTAGATAGTCCCTTCAAAATTGAAGATTGTTGAGGCGAGCCAGTCCGTACTTTTCAGTCGTGAAAGGTTCAGTTCTGTAATGCGAATTGCCAGAGCGTATAGAAAATCAAGGCTCAGAAGGCGTTCACGAGAGTAGATATAGATTTCCATTGCTGTCGTCCTGCAAAGACGACTGGTCCCAGTCTTTTGATGTCCGTCGCGACATCACCGAACTTCATTCCGGCGATGTCTTCTTATCTCGCACGGGGGCTTAGCTTCCCAGTTGCTGGGGTAAGTTGCCGTGAGTAGATGGAAGTAGATGGCGCTCGCTTGCGAGTCGCCGAGGGCGACGAAAGGGGCGGCTGTGGACGAGCGAACGATGGACGCATTTGTGGCTCACATGGCCATCACCGCTGGGTCCAAATTCAACCAGAGAACAAAACAGACAGTCGCGACCGCGAACCTGTTTCCCGCATTTGCCGACTATGTTCGGGCGGTTTGTAAGAAGCCTATAAACCACCGCGACCGTCGATATGACGGCATTGCGCGGGAGCTTCCGGCGATTGCCCGATCAATGGGCATTGCGACGTTTGAGAACGACCGGATCGACGATGGCCGTGATCCCGAGGCCATCATCGAAAACGCTTTGAAATACATGAGTCAGGAAACGGAGTCCGGCTTGGTGAAGCCCTTCCTTGCGTGGGCATGGAAGAAGGATGAGTCAGGCCTAACGCAGTTCATGGCATCGGCGGAATTTATCAATCCTGCCGATCAACCCCCTCAGACGGCGACGCCGATCTTTCGTCCCGCCGGAGAACAGGCGGACTCCCTCTACGACCTGAAAAATGTTTTCGCGCTTGCCGAGCAGCGCGTCATTTTGATTGCTCAGAACCATTGGCACATGGCCAGCTCCCGCGACACCTACTGGCCGCTGATCGAAGAGGCCTTGCTTCGCGGCGTCACGGTGGAGCTTGTCGCCATGCACTCAGACGTAGGACCGGAGGGAGGCTTCCTGAACAGGGTGGAAGAAGCCGATCAAACTCAGCTTCCTGCTCATGCGGTAAATATGTGGACCAGCTATCTTCGCTGGCCAAAATTCATCCCACAGCTTGATGAAATGTGGAACGTGTTCCGCGATTGGCGAAACACATACGACGACATTGTAGCGAGCGGGCCAAGGCGGCTTGGAAAATTCAGGACGTATGGTTCGTATTTCCAGCCCAACACGATAACGGCCATCGATCCCGATATGAGGCGAAGCATCGTGATCGTATCGCCGCGAACGTCCAACAGCGATTCAGTTGGACGACCGCAATTTCTGATCGAGAAGGCTCGTGATCCAGCAGCCTTCACGTTCTTCTGGCGATATATCGACTATGGCTTATCCAACGATATGTGGCCGCTCGTGACCGAGTAAGCGGGCGTCGAGCGTAGGGAAGCGGAAGCAAGGAAGACCGTCGCTTACGCTGACCGCAAGATGTGCGTGGTACTACCACGCCTATCTTGGGAAGGGGCGCTGCGCCCCCGTTCCATCCCCAGCAGTGGCGCGTCACTGGCATTGAGCCAGCTTCGCACCATTGGGGAGAATTCTCTCTCCCCAACCGGAACCGCGTTGCGCTTCCTCCCCCATATCCCAACCCTACGCGGATTGGATACCGTCAGGGCTTTCGCGCCCTGAACTACGACCAAGGCGTATGCCGCCCTTGGACCCTGCACGATGGTTTCGCCCATCGCGACGACCGAAAGGGCGTGCCTGCCCCTTGGAACCCTGCCTCTACCCGAGGGGCCAACCCTCCGCCAATTGGATGCCTCTGAAGCGCGCCTAGGAAAATCGTATCTCCACACTTTCCCATTCGCCCAACCCATTGTCAGTCGGGATGTGCGGCTCAATTTGCGAAACCGAAAAAATTGTCAAACTCCCGGCATTCAAATTCCAAAGATGGAATTCAAAAGCTGATCCGTATCTGGACGCAGTTCTCCACTCATTTCGCGACAGGAACATTCGGGGCGGATTTGAGAGCGTGGTTTTCACCTCAATCAATCGATTAATTTCGTTTCCATCATGCCGAGCGTATGAAAGAATATCATAGCCAACTGTGTTGTCGTCCATCGCAACCCAGACTGGATCTCGAGAGATGCCTTCGCGCCGAAGTCGGTCGGTTTCGTACTCTAGAGATAGCCGTTCGCCTTCGCGGCCTTGCGCCAGAAGACGAGCGTCCCGTTCACTGCGATTAGCCGACGCCAATGCGTCCCACCAATCTGTAGCGCGAGCGTCTGTGTTGAGCAGTCCAGCAGACCTTAAACACTGAACGCCATTCACGCCTATCGCCTGCAACACATGGTTCCGGCCAGCAGGCGCTAGCCGCGCCCAAATCGGGGAACGGTTCGCAATGATGCCATCAATTGCCGCAGTAAAAAAAGCCTCTAACGGCGACACAAGCTCCGGTTGAATTCGACATTCGATCTCCAAGCCAGCGTCAAAGTCGTGCGGGTAAAAATCTGGGCACCTCCATTTACCGCTGGCAAAACGTGGCTTGGGATGATTCACTGCTTCCAGACAGTGGGGGCAGCAGATGCGTGCGCGGCGACAACTACGATGGCCGGTTGAGCGGCGACTATGATGGCCGGTAGGATCGGTTGTCTGGTCTGATCGTAGGGAGGGGCGCAGCCCCGACCGGAGAGCGGACCAGACAACCGATGGCGATCTTTTTCCCCT
>NZ_JAUYRV010000036.1 GCF_030696665.1 Novosphingobium sp. | reverse complement strand
AAGGCAGGCGGCAAGGCCATCGGCATTTCGGGCAAGGACGGCGGCATGGTCATCGCCCGCAAGGTCCAGTCGAAAAAGGCTCCAAAAGCCATTGCGGGCGACGATGGCGAAGCACTGGTCGTGGACCTCGGCTTTGTGGGTGAACCGGCGCGGATCGATACCACGGTGATCGACACCATCGTCAACGCCGGGATGATCCCGGTGATCGCCCCCATCGGCGTGGGCGAGGATGGCGAGACCTACAACATCAATGCCGATACGATGGCCGGGGCTATCGCCGCAGCGCTGGGTGCCGCGCGCATGTTCCTGCTGACCGACGTTCCGGGCGTGCTCGACAAGGACAAGAACCTGCTGACTGACCTGCGCCCGGCAGACATTGCGCGGCTGGCCGAAGACGGCACGATCAGCGGCGGCATGATCCCCAAGCTGGAAACCTGCGTCCACGCGGTCGAGGCCGGTTGCGAGGCAGCCGTTGTGCTGGATGGCCGCGTGCCCCACGCGATGCTGCTGGAAATCTTCACAGCGCAGGGCGCGGGCACGCTCATCCGCGCCTAAGGGGAACAACGCGCGAGTTCACACGCTGTGGCGGCATGACCCGCATCGCGCTTGCTTTCGCTGCCGCTTCGGCGCTCGTCTTCAACCTTGGCGGTTGCCAGAAAGGCCCCGCCTCGCCCTCGCCGGACGCGACGGACGCCGCTGCGCTTTCACCCGCCACGCCCGTGCCGGAACTGACACCGACCGAACCGCTGCCCATGGTCACACCGGGCGAGCCTTCGCAAACCCGCGATCCTGTGCAGGCGATGCAGGCCTTCGCCGACGCCATCGAAGCGCGCGACTGGCAGGCCGTGCGCGGTTTCTGGGGCGATTACGGCAAGGCCAGCGGCATGGAAGAGCGCGCCTTTGGCACCAAGTGGAGTTCGCTCCTCGCCCCGGTCGTGACCGTCGGCAAAGGCGAGCAGGAAGGCGGCGCAGGTTCGCTCTATTTCACAGCGCCCGTCACGATCGTGGATGGCCCGCGCACCATCAAGGGCGAGGTCACGATGCGCCGGGTCAATGACGTGGACGGCGCATCGCCGGAGCAATTGCGCTGGCACATCGAAAGCACCACGCTCACGCCCTGAAACCTTGCCAAATTCGTATGCAACACATACAGACTGCACCCATCGTTGCCATCGCGCAGCGAAGGGGCACTTGTGGCACCGGGAGAGGGTCGGCTAGGAGCAGGTTCAAGCTGCCTTTCAGCCGATAGGGAAACGCGCCAATGATGCTCTACACGCTGATCTCGATGATCAATTATCTCGTCAACATCATCGTCATTGTGGTGATCGTCCAGTTCGTGCTCGGCCTGCTGATCTCGTTCAACGTCGTGAACATGCACAACAATGCAGTCGCGGCGATCTGGAAAGCGCTGAACGCAATTCTCGAACCCATGTTGCGCCCGATCCGCAAGATCATGCCCGATACCGGCGCGATCGATTTTTCGCCGATGGTGCTGATCATCGGGCTCAACCTGCTGATGATCCTGCTGAGCGGCATTGCCGCGTCCACGGCGGGCATCTGAATCTACGGACATTCCCATGACTGCTGCAATTATCGACGGAAAGGCCTTCGCGGCCACCCTGCGCGCTCGCGTGGGCGAACTCGCCACCGCGTTCGAAGCCAAGGCGGGCCGCAAGGCGGGCCTTGCTGTCGTCCTCGTGGGCGAAGATCCGGCCAGCCAGGTCTATGTCCGCTCCAAGGGCAAGAGCACACTCGAAGCAGGCATGAACAGCTTCGAGCACAAGCTGCCTGCCGATACGTCCGAGGCTGATCTGCTGGCCGTGGTCGAAGCGCTGAACGCCGATGTGGCGGTGGACGGCATCCTCGTCCAGTTGCCGCTGCCAAAGCATATCGACGAACAGAAAGTCATCGCCGCGATCAATCCTGACAAGGACGTCGACGGCTTCCACGTGACCAACGCGGGCCGCCTTGCCGTGGGCCAGCCGGGCTTCGTGCCCTGCACCCCGCTGGGCTGCCTGATGCTGCTGAAGGACCGTCTGGGCGATCTGTCGGGGCTTGATGCCGTGGTGATTGGGCGTTCGAACATCGTGGGCAAGCCGATGGCGCAATTGCTGATCTCCGAAAGCTGCACCGTCACCGTCGCACACAGCCGCACCAAGGATCTGGCCGACGTCGTGCGCCGCGCCGACATCGTCGTGGCCGCCGTGGGCCGCCCTGAAATGGTCAAGGGTGACTGGATCAAGCCCGGCGCGACCGTGATCGACGTGGGCATCAACCGCGTTCCCGGCGCAGAGGCAGGCAAGACCAGGCTGGTGGGCGATGTGGACTATGCGTCGGCTGCCGCCGTGGCGTCGGCCATCACCCCGGTGCCGGGCGGCGTTGGCCCCATGACCATCGCGGTGCTGCTGCGCAATACGCTGGTCGCGGCCTATCGCAATGCCGGGCTGGTGCTGGCTGCTGACGCGGTTTGAGGCGGAACCCACGACTCGTCATTCCCGCGCAGGCGGGAATCCAGCGACACAAGAGCCGTCGCAAAGCGACGACGTGTCTTTGGCAAGGTCTGGATTCCCGCCTGCGCGGGAATGACGAAGGAAGGGTAAGCGGGGTGGGCAGCGCCGCACCCATCGGCTAGACAGGCCCAATGAAGCGCCTGATCCCCCTCGCATTCCTCCTCTGCACCACCCCGCTCCTCGCCCAGCCCGGCCCTCCGCCGGAGGGTGAAGGCGGCCCCGGACGCCCGCAGCGCGCCTATGCCAATCCCAGCGCGCTGATCGCCGCAGACATCGCGTTTGCCCGCCTCGCCCGCGAAAAGGGCCAATGGACCGCTTTTCGCGAAACAGCCGCCGAAACCGCCGAAATGTTCGACGGCCAGCGCGTGCTTGCCAAGACTTTGCTCAAGGACCGCAAAGACCCCGCCGAACCCTACAAATGGGCACCGCGCGCCGCGTGGATCGCCTGCGATGGATCGGCAGGCCTGACCGTGGGCGGCGCAAGCTATCCCGGCGGCGGAAACGGCGAATACGTCACCGTGTGGGAACGCCAGTTCAAGGGCAACCAGGCGTGGAAGTGGGTGCTCGACGATGGAACTGCCCTGCCCAAGGCCTTGCCCGAACTCGATTGGGTGCAAGGCACCGTGGCCGATTGCCCGGTGCGGCGCAGGCCAGCAGGCGATGTGCCACCCCAGCCCGGCAGCAAGCGCGAGCGCAAGGAACAGGGCAAGGACGCGCCCATGCTGCCACTTGCCGGGCCGATCCCCGCCAGCGACGCTCCCGCAGGCGCAGACAGCAAGACCGGGCAGTCGCGCGATGGCAGCATGGCGTGGCGCTCCACTGTCCTGCCCGATGGCAGCCGCCACCACAAAGCTTGGATTTGGAAGAACGGCGCGATGACGCAAGTGTTCGACCGCGTGTTTCCCGGAAAGGGCGCCTGAGCCATGTGGGAGCTGTTCATCTCCGCCTTCATCACGCTGTTCGTGGTCATCGATCCGCCCGGCTGCGCCCCGATCTATGCCGGCCTCACCGCCAATGCCACCGCCAAGCAGGCGTTCAGCATGGCCCTGCGCGCGTGCCTGATCGCCACTGGCATCCTGCTGGTGTTCGCGCTGTTCGGTGAAGACCTGCTGGGCGCGCTGCACATCGAACTCGACAGTTTCCGCATCGCGGGCGGCATCATGCTGTTCCTGATCGCGCTCGACATGGTGTTCGAAAAGCGCACCGAGAGGCGTGAAGAACGCGCAGAGAAAGTCCGGACCGCCCAGCCGCAGGTAGAGGACGTCTCGGTTTTCCCGATGGCCATGCCGATGCTGGCCGGGCCGGGGTCAATCGCCTCGGTCATGCTGCTCACCTCGCGCGCCAATGGCACGCCCGAAACGCTGGTCATCCTCAGCGCGCTGGGCGTGGTCATGGTGCTGAGCTTCATCGCGCTCGTCGCCGCCCGCCCGCTGATCCGGGCGCTTGGGTCTCAAGTGGAAGCGGTCATCACCCGCCTGCTCGGCGTGCTGCTGGCCGCGTTGGCCGCGCAGTTCGTGATCGACGGAATTCAGGCTCAGTTCTGATCCAGCGCCACGACGACCACCGATTTCTCAGGAATATCAAGCACCAGCGCCCCGCCCACCAGCTTTGCGCCATCAAAGCGCACGGGGCGCACTTGCTCTGCCGCACCCGGCACATTGTGAGCGTCGGTCTGTGCCGCCGTCAGCACCTGCCCGCTGACTTTGCCTGCACGAATGCCATCCAGCTTCACTGACAGGCGATAGCCGCGGTCAGCATCGGCATTGGCCACCGCCACATGCACGCGTCCGTCCTTGCCCCGCGCTGCGCTGGCGGAGAACGCGGGAAAGCTGTTTGCGCCGGATTTCAGCATGGGCGCAGAAACCTCCAGCGGCAGCGCAGTGGCATCCTGAAACGGCGTGTACATGGCAAACACATGGTATGTCGGCGTGCGCGCCATCTTTGCGCCGTCGGTCAGGATCATTGCCTGCAGCACGTTCACGGCCTGCGCGATATTGGCCATCTTCACGCGATCGGCATGGGCGTGAAAGATGTTGAGCGTCATCGCCGTGACCAGCGCATCACGAAGCGTGTTCTGCTGGCGCAGGAAGCCCGGCTCCGTCCCCGCTTCGGGCGCGTACCACGTGCCCCATTCGTCCACGTAAAGGCCGATGCGCTTTTGCGGATCGTGGCGATCCATCACCGCCTCGTGCATGCGCAGCACGCCATCCATGCGCGATGCCTGATACAGGATGTGGTTCCAGTGATCTGCCGGGAAACCGGTGGCCCCCGCCTTGTCGCGGTTCTCCCACTTGCCGTCGAACACGGTGTAATAATGCAGCGAAATCGCATCCATCATCGGCGCGGCGCTTTTCAGCACCGTGTCCATCCATGCCACGTCATCGTTGTTCGGCCCCGATGCCACGCGCAGCGCCGCATTGTCGTTGTGCATGTGAAAGGTGGAGCCGTTGCGATGCATGAACGTGGCAAAGCGGCGGTATTCGTTGGCGAAATATTCGGGCGTCTGCGCCCCGCCACAGCCCCACGCCTCATTGCCGATGCCCACGAAGCCCAGCTTCCACGGCTCCTGCCGCCCGTTGGCGCGGCGTTCATCGGCAATCGAATCCTTCGCGCTGGATGTGATGTAATCCATCCACTCGCGCATTTCCGATGGCGTCGATGTCGCCATGTTGATCGCTACATAGGACTCCGCACCAATCTGTTCGACGAAATCGAAATATTCATGCGTTCCAAAGGCGTTGCTTTCCAGCCCGCTCCACCAGTCGTTCTTGCGCACCGGGCGTTTGGCCGCAGCGCCAATCCCGTCGCGCCAGTGATAGATGTCGGCAAAGCAACCGCCGGGCCAGCGCACCACCGGCACCTTGATCGCCTTCAGCGCAGCCGCCACATCGTTGCGGATGCCACGCGTGTTGGGGATCGCGCTATCGGGGCCAACCCAGATGCCATCGTAGACGCCTGCGCCCAGATGCTCGGCAAACTGCCCCTGCAAGTGGCGCGAAAGCACCGGGCCGGGCTGGTCGGCATGCAGCACGGCTGGGATTTGAAACGGGGCGGCGGTTGCCGCGTGCCCTGCGCCCGACAATGAAATTGCCGCCCCGCCCGCCAGCGCAATCATGCTTTTCCAGACCATTCCGCTTTCCCCACCGCTGTTGTCAGCGGACATTCGCCATGTTCAGACAGCGATGTCAACCAAGGCTGGGAATGCAGCGAAAGCAGCTACTGCAGTGTGACGCTTCCGCCATCGTCGTTGTCACGCTTGCCGAAGAACTGCATGAGTTGCACCAGCAGTTCGCAACGCTCTGTCAGCGTATTGGCCTCAAGCAGCGCCTGCTTGGCCGCAGCATCGAACGGGGCAATCTGCGAAACGCCGTTTATCAGCGACATGTCGTCCAGCCGCCCGACCGAATCCCAATCCACCGCATAGCCCTGCGCATCGGCGAACTTGCGCGATTCGCGTTCGAAAGAGGCGCGCTCGACCGCGCTCAGCGCTTCGTTCATATCGTCAGCCAGCAGCTCGGCTTCGACCTGGCGGAACGGCGTGGTCACTTCCAGTTCGCGGATCACGCGGAAACGCGCCACGCCTTCCAGCATCAGGTTGTAGCGCCCGTCTTCCATCGCCTCGACATCGGCGATCTTGCCCACGCATCCGATGGTGAACAGCGGCGCGCCCGCATCGGCCGATTGCGGCTGAATCATCGCGATGCGCCTGTCCCGCGCCAGCGAATCGCTCACCATCGCGCGGTATCGCGGCTCGAAGATATGCAGCGGCAGTTGCAGCCCCGGATAGAGCACCGCGCCCGCCAACGGGAAGATCGACAGACGCACAGGCTTCATCGCGCTCAGCCGAACAGCACGGTGGAAAGCTTGCGGCGCGTGGCCGAAACCCAAGGATCTTCAAGGCCTGTTGCCTCGAATATCTGCAGCAGGCGGGCCTTGGCCGCGCCATCATTCCAGGCACGATCTGCCGCGATCATGGCGAGCAGCTTGGCCGCCGCATCGTCACGCTCACCAGCCGCATAAAGCGCGTTGGCGAATGCCAGTTGCGCTTCCATATCAGCCGGACGCTCAGCGGCGGCAGCGCGCAATGCGGCCAGTTCGCTTTCCTCGGGCGCATCCTCAGCCAGCGCCAGCGCTGAACGCGCCTGCGCAAACACGGGATCGGCAGCGATCTCGGGCGCGAGCGAATCCAGCACAGCCTGCGCCTCATCCTTGTGCCCGGCAGCGATCAACGCGCGTACCAGCCCTGCATGAGCCTGCGCATTGTCCGGCGCGATTTCAACGATCTGGGCAAACACGCCTGCCGCGCGCTCACCGTCGCCTTCAGCCAGAATTTCCTCGCCCATCGCCAGCAACGGCGCGACATCCTGCACCGGCTCGCCAGCCTCGATCGGCAGCTTGGCCAGCAACTGGTCGATATACTGCTTCAACTGGGCCTCGCCGCGCGCGGGCGTCAGATCGGCCACTGGCTGACCCTGAAACATCGCATAGACCGTCGGGATCGACCGCACCTGGAACTGCGCGGCGATGAACTGCTCCTCGTCGACGTTCACCTTGGCGAGCACGACGCCCTTGTCGGCATATTCCGCCGCCACTTTTTCAAGCACCGGCGTGAGCGCTTTGCACGGCCCGCACCATTCTGCCCAGAAGTCGAGAATGACCAGTTTGGTCATCGAAGGTTCGACCACGTTGGTGCGGAAGCGATCAACCGCTTTCTGTTCGTCCAGGCTTAGCCCCATGCTGGCCAAAGTGCTTCTCCGGTAAGTTCAGGTGCATCTAGGTGCGCGTAGGTGCTTCTAGGTGCAGTTCAGGATTTCCCCCACAATGTGGTGATGGCAGGCCATTCGGCAAGGGGAATCGGGCATTTGCACAAAGAGTTCGCACCACCTGCATTTTTGCTGTTGCGCTAATGCCGAGTCGCCGTTAGAGGCCCCAACACCCCAGCCGGACGGGGCATTTCCCACCGGCCAGAAACGCACGAGCGGGCGTAGCTCAGGGGTAGAGCACAACCTTGCCAAGGTTGGGGTCGAGGGTTCGAATCCCTTCGCCCGCTCCAAGTTTTCTACGTGGAAACAACGACTTAGTGCGACAGAAGCCTGTCGAGCTGTGCTTACATCCGTTTCCTATTGGCGGATTGTAAGCAGGTTGTAAGCGCAGGCTCGTCCTGAAGGATGCGTCAGACAGTTGTTTTTGTGCGCTCGCCGGATCGGTTGAGGCCAAAAACGTCGGCGCGATCTGACCCAGAAGCCGGTCGCTGGGTGATACTTTGCTTCAGCGGGTCCGACGACCGAGATCTAAGAAGTCCACCATCATTAGAACTGGGTCTGGCCGACTGACGAGGAGCTGCCACAGCTTGCCCTGGTGAGGGGCAGCACATCATCAGGTCGTCGGGTCAATTCTCAGTGGAGCGCGGGCCACTTCTCAATGAGACCCTATATTCACGTCGACATCAACATTCCGGCCACGTCAGATCGAGGGTATTCTCCACGCCTTCAACCCCGATTTTCTCTGTGTTGACTTTCAGGCATGAGTTAGGGTTTCGTGCCTTCGTGACGGTCGACAATCTTGAGACTCACGGTGTGAGATGCCAGCACGGCCTTCGTGTCCGAGCGCCGCCCTGATCGTCGCCCCCCACTTTCTTGAGCTCAATTTGTAATGCTATTGCCCACGTTCCGGGATGGAGACCCGGAGCCGGGACAACCAGGACGACTGTAAACGCGCAGGTTGGATTTGTGCGCTGCATTCGCAATGGGTCTGCGATGTATCATCACCATATTGAGGGACTTCTCCAAGGCATTTTGGAATCATCCACCGAGAGTGCGCTACACGGCGCAATGGCCGCTGCCCGCGAAACGATGGGGTTTCACCATTTCGCGGTGTCCTATGATTTACGGACAATCGAGCATGAACCTGCAACGGTTCTGCTTCACGACTATCCCGCCGAGTGGGCGAAAGTTTACGTTTCGTTCGACCTGGCGGGCAAGGACCCGGTTCGCCGTGCCTGCGACAAGACGATGAGAGGTTTCGAATGGGGCAACCTTGCAAACCTCGTCCCGATGACGCCGGGCGACCGCCAGATGCTCGCGATCGGCCGGGAGGTCGGTGTCACTGACGGCTATACTACACCCCGGCATATACCAGGAGAGGGAAGCGGCTCGTGCTCGTTCGTCGTCAACGACACCGCGCCCCTGCCGCGTACCATGCTGTTTACCGCAGAAATCCTCGGAGCTGTGGCGCTGGGCGCGGCACGCGCGATTCTGGTCGGCAGGCAGCGGGTCGAGGCGCCGGTGATCAGCGACCGGCAGCGCGAATGTATCTTGTGGTCGGCACGCGGCAAGTCGGCCGAGGACACAGCAACGATCCTTGGTATCAGCCAGGAGACGGTCAACCGGCATCTCAAGCTCGCGCGTGAAAGGTACGATGTGCATACGCGGCAGTCGCTGGTCCTGTCCGCGCTTTTTGACGGCATAATTGGATTTCGGGACATCTTTCGCGGCTGGCGGAGCTCGAAATGAGGGCCCTCCTTCACACCAAGGGTCGCCGGAAAGCGCGAGGGTCCTCCCCTGTTCCTGGTATGCCCCCACTACCGGGATAATGTTCTGATCGCGCCATCCTTCAACAACCAGGATGGCGCCGATGCTGCAAGATCGGGTCGAAACTACGATTTAGGCCTGAGAGCCGGGCCGATGAGAGCCATGTTTGCCTCCCGCAAGCAGGCTTTCATTGACCGGCTTGGCTGAAACCTTCGGACACTGGCCGGTCAGCACGAAATCGACCAGCTTGACGCTGTTGACGCCTGTTAGAGTTTAACGGAACTATTTTCGGAAGGGCTTGGGTGGAGGTTGACCGGGCCAGGAGCCGCGCGGTTGGAGCATGGACCGATGCCTTTAGCGGGGGGCCTGGACATGCGCATCGATAACCCGGTCGCGCCGATCCATAAAAGCGAGGGACAAGTGTGACAGTCAGATTGCGGTCAACCGATGGTTTCTGCCGATCACAGGATTTGCCCCCCTACACTGTTCAAAAGGCTGGGCTTGGCCGGTCATTTGCTGCTAGAATCCACAGGTCATGCGCACCGATCTCGACCACCTGCCAGCGAACAAGCAGCGCGAGCTTGCCCGCGTATTGCAACTTGTGTTCGAGGAATTCGACGACGCGCTCGGGCTTGCAGCGCAGGACTGGAAGAAGGCCGGGCGGATCCTCAAGGTAATCCTCTACGGCTCATATGCGCGCGGGGGCTGGATCGACGAGCCCCACACCGCCAAAGGGTACAAGTCGGACTACGATCTGCTGATCATCGTCAATGACAAGCGTCTGGCCGACCGGGTAAAGTACTGGACCCGCCTCGATGACCGGCTGATGCGCGAGTACGACATCACTGGATCGCTCAAGACCCCGGTCAATTTCATCGTTCACACCCTGCAGGAAGTCAACGACGGGCTGGCGCACGGACGGTACTTTTTCATGGATGTCGCCAAGGACGGAATCGCGCTTTACGAGAGCGACGATACCGAACTGCACCAGCCAAAGCCGAAGACGCCGCATGCAGCGCTGGACATGGCGAAGGAGTATTTTGAGGAGTGGTATCCGAGCGCCATGCGTGCGCACGTCAATTTCGGCGACGACCTCAAGCGCGGCTGGAACAAGGACGCGGCCTTTATGCTGCACCAAGCCACTGAGAGACTGTACCACGCTGTTTTGCTTACAATTAGTTTGTATACGCCACACGTTCACAATCTAGCGTTCCTGCGTACGCAAGCCGAACGGATCGACGCGCGCCTGACTTACGTCTGGCCTGGCGACAACCGCAAACAGCGGGCAATGTTCGAGAAATTGAAGGAAGCCTACGTCAAGGCACGCTATTCCAAGCACTACCGGATCAGTGAAGAAGAGCTGACCTGGCTCGGCGCGCAGGTCGAGGAACTGGGCCGCGTCGTGCATGCAATGTGTTCGGAGCGGATTGCAGCTCTGGAGCAGGACGTTGCCGCGGCGCACAGCGCGGCACCTTAGCCGTCGATCACGGGTACGGTCTTCTTCAACTCCCATTCATTCAGGACACCTTTGCTGTGTGATTGGCCGCAACCTGTGCACTACGAGTTGCTGGCGACTTCTGGATTCGCGGCTTGGCGCCCGAAGCCACGCGCCGCCGTTCACCGCCGAGTGGCCTCGACCAGCGCGACGAGGACCTCAGCGAGCGCGTCTTCAATCTGGCGCAGGCTTACACCCAATTGTTCCGCCGCCGTAGTGCTGGACAGGCCCTCGAAGCGCATCAGCCGGAACACGGTCTGATGAAACTGGGGCAGTGAATGCAGCGCGATACGCATGGCGTGCAAACGACGGCGCCGGCGCAAATGCCCGACGAGGGGCAACCGGTCGAGGAAGCGGCTGAAATAAAATGAGAACATGGGTCTTATCCAACCGACACGAACTCTTGCCAGAATGGCGAGGGCGGCGGCATGATGCCCACGCCCGCCCTAGAGGCGCGCATTGCACCCGCAGGGCCGAAGCATAGCGGAGGACCCGGCACAGCCGGGTTGCACTGTGCGCCGGGGCGGGCACGGGAGCATCAGCGGCGCCTCTGCCAGGAGAGGATCGTGCGGTGCGAGAGTCCCTTATTTTATGGCTTAATCTGGGACGAACTTACGCTCCTCGGCGCAGCGGCCCGTGCCAAGGAGAGAACTGCCCAACCGCGAGCATTCCACTTCTCCGATTCCGATCAAAGTGCACGGCGACCACATTCGCCCTCATGCCATCAGCGTTCACCATTGGCGACGGCACAACCGTCGTGCTCGGCTTCTGGCATTGTTCCCAATCACCAGGTCACATCGGGAGTTTTGAAAAGTCCATCCCCACTTCTGGGGAGCCCCCTCCCCAGACCTGGGAATAGTCGGCTTGTCGGTAATCATCGAACTTCGGCTCTCGTTTCGGAGAGCGGCAAATGGATGCGACGGGCCAATGGGATTATGCGGACTACGCCCAGGAATTCCTGCGCCGCAATCCGCTCTATCAAGCGGCATATCGCACGCTATCTCCCCACAGCCCGTCGCTCGAACATGAGGAGATGGCCCGACAATGGGGCCTTGCCTTTTCCGTTTGATCCAGCGCGTAGTACCGATGAACAGCCTGCGTCCTGGCTCCCGGAAATGCATCCGGGCACTGTGGTGTTGGGCCCCGCTCTTGTCGGTCAGCAGGGAATAGACGCGCGCCAACTTGCGACTGCGCCTGGTTTGTTTGCTGATCACATCTGCAAGGCCATGCGATATCTGGCGCTACTGTCGCCTCATGGAACCCTTCGCATCGCCATAGTGCGCGGTGCGGGGCTTACCAGTCTCACGGCAATGATCCCGATCGATGGCCATCTTGGGTCGCGGTATCGCGCATTGGCTCGGCTAAGAGCCCATGTCGATGGCGTCGCACCTCCGGCAAACATTGGCGCAGACACACCCAGTTCGTATCAGCGGTACAGGCTCGATCTGCTCCTGCGCATTCTCGATATCACGGCGGTGCCCGGTACCAGCGCGCGTGATGTGGCCATGCAGGCAATCTATCCGGGGCAGAATCTTGGCCGAGCAGCCGAATGGAAGGGGTCGTCAGAGCGACGCCATACGTTTCGGCTGATCCGCGAGGCACGGGTAATGACGACAACCGGGTATCGGGCCTTGCTGAAAAGTTCGTCCTGATTTCCATCCGCTGCCAACGCATCTGTGATCGAGACGCTAGACGCGAGGGGGCGATCGGCGCGTGCGGGCATAGCTCCGGTCGGTTGCGATAAACCGCTCGATCATCGGCGGAATGAGCCGCTCCGGTGGCGGCGCGCCGTTGGGATCGCCTTCATTCAACGCAGTGGCATAGGCCGTCAACTCCCGGTGCAGTCGCGCCGAAACTTCGACAGTCAGTTTCACGGGCTTCTCATCGGCCAGGTCGGCAAGCTTGAGCCGCGTCATTGTCCTTCTCCCAGCACCAGATCCCGGGTCACCAGCACACGAACCGGGACCCCGGGCCGAATCGTGAGCGTGGGCCGCACGCCCAGTTCGCGGCTCACGACCTGTTCGCCGGCGCGGTTGACGCTGTCCTGCGTGCCGCGCCTGATTGACCGCGAGAGGTCGCTGTCACTGCCCGCCCCGAGTTCCGAGCCGACACCCAGCAGGGTGGAAACAAGGGCTGCCTTGAGCACACCGACCCAGTGATAGTCCGTGCCGTCCTGCAGACCGGCAAAGCCGCGCGGGTCTGCCCCCGGTTGCCGTTCGAGAACAATCGAGCGTCCGTCGGGCAGGATCAACCGGTTCCACGCCAGCAGCACCCGGCTTTGTCCGAACGTGACATCGGCATCATAGTCACCGATCAGCCTCGAACCTTGCGGAATCAGCAGCATTCGCCCGGTAGGGCTGTCATAGACATTCTGGGTGACCTGCGCCGTGACCAGGCCCGGGAGGTCCGAGCGGATGCCGGTGATCAATGCCGCAGGGATGACCGATCCTGCCTGCAGGATCGCCGGTGACGCAAGCTCGCTCAAGCGTTCGCCCGAAACAGTCCGGCGATCGCTGGCCCGCTCGAGAAAGGCCTGCTTGCGGCCCGCTTCGTCCTGAGAGGCAGCGGCAGGCTGTGCCGGATCTCCGGCGACGGGCGCAACCGCAATGGTATTGCCGCTACTGTTCGCAGTGGTCCCTCCACCAAAGAATAGGCGGCTTGCGCGCGCCGATTCGCGCTCCTGGTCCGCACGTTGGCGCGCGGCATCGGCTGCTGTTGCCGCAGCGTTCGGCGCACCGGCCGCCACACCCGCTGGCGGCAAAGCGGCCACGTCACCGCGCCGCTGGGCATCGAGGATCGGTTTGCCGAGATCGCCGGGCAGCGGCGGACCGAGCTTGGGCACTGACCCGTAGTCCTTCGGCGCGCCGGCAAGATTGTCCGCGACGGTTACGCCGTCGGTGTTGTAGAGCTCGTCGGGGTTCTTTTGTCCCTGCGGTTGCAGCGCGTAGATGAGCGCACCTCCGACAACGGCGCACCCGCAAGCCGAGGCAATGCCGATGGCCTTGCGCGAGAGACGCATGACGCGCGGCGGATCCCCGCGCAGTTTGACGGCGGCTTCGGGGTCTATCACCGGCTCGCCCTCGGCCGGGGTCTGGATCGGGGTCTGAGTTTGGTCAGTCATGCCCGCCCCCGTCGGCTGGAGGTGATCCGGACGGTTTTCTGCCCCTTGCGTCCGCCGATCCGCAGTTCGGCCTGGGTGAACAGGCGATCGACGATCATGTAGCGACCGGAGACACGGTAGTTAACGAGTTCGGCATCGCCGCCCGTTCCAATCACGAACAGCGGCGGGAGCTCGCCTTGCGCGGCACCTTCGGGAAATTCGATGTACACGCGGATGCCGTCATCGAAGGCTCGGAGCGGACGCCACTCGGCCTTGTCACCGTCGATCGCGTAGCGGAAGTTGAGCAGTGAGAGGTCCATGCCTGCCGCGACCGGGGCGGTGCGCTCTACTTCGGTACGGCTCGCCCGCAGTGCGATCAGTTGATCCTGGGGATAGGTCCAGGAGACAGACGCCATGTAGATCGACGGATTGGCGCGTAGTTCGACATGGTAGGTGCGCCGGTCGGTGTTGATCACCAGGTTGGTCGTGATGTCGGGCCGCACCGGTTTGACCAGGATATGGACCCGCGCATTGGCATCAGCCCCGCTCATCGTGTCCCCGATCATCCAGCGCACCGTGTCGCCAGACGCGACGGGCCCGGAACCGACAAGCTGCTCGCCTTCCTGCAGCGCGATGTCGGTCACTTGCCCGGGCTTGGCGTAGACCTGGTAAAGCGCGCCTTCGGTATAGGGAAAGACCTGGATCGCGTTGAGGAACCCGGTGCGCTCGGGCTGGATCCGTGCCGCCTCCATCGCCGCTCCCACCCTGTCCTGCAGAGTGGGGTTACTCCGGGACGGATGGGAGCGGCCCGCGGCGTGGGGTGGGAGGCGCCGCGGAAGAGATTGGAGCTGACCGGGAAGCGGGAGTGGCACAGGGATGGCCACGATCTCGCCGGGCAAAGGGGGTGACTGCGACACCGCATTGGACAGCGCAGGCGCGGCAGGCTGGTGCGTCGTGCGCTCCTGAGCCTGCGCAGGGCAAACCAGCACTGTGCTGGCTGCGAGCATTGTGGCGGCGACGCAACGGCGTGCCACGACCCGATTGCTGATCATGATCCGAGTTCCTTCGACCAGTTGATAGCGTTGACGAAGATGCCGAGCGGGTTCTTGCGGACGGCATCGGGCGTGCGGGGAATCTGGACGATGATGGTCAGTATCGCGGTCCAGCGGCTTGTCTCGGCAAGGCTACCGTCGCGGTAGCGACGCTCGACCCACGCCACGCGGAAGCTGGTTGGCGAGGCGCGGATCACACTGGTCACGTCAACGCCGACCTGTTCGCGCCCAATCAGGGCGAAGGGATCGTTGGTCCGGGCATAGTCGTTGAGCGCAAGCGCGCCCTTGTCGGTCACAAAATCATAGGCGCGCAGCCAGTTTTGGCGGACGATGATCGGGTCGTCGGGGACGGCGCGGACTTGCTCGATGAACCGTGCCAGATGGAATGCGACCTGCGGGTCCGCGGGCGTGTAGCCGAGATCGGCAGGGGCTACGGCCTGCGCTTCACCCAGCTTGTCGACCTGAACCACCCAGGGAATGATCGACCCGCGCGCACCTTGCCAGATGATCCCGGCAGTGAGGCAAGTTGAGAGGCCGAGCGCACCGAAGAAGGCGAGCCGCCAACTGCGCGCCTGGACGCGGGCCGATCCGATGCGGTCATCCCAGACCTGCGCGGCGCGCTGGTAGGGCGTCTCGGGCTCGGGGGTCTTGCCGTAGCGGATCGAGGGTCGTCGAAACATGGGTCAGTCCTTTTCCGAAGTGTTGATGGAAGCGCCGCCGCCGTGGCTGTCGCCGGCCTTGAGCGTGTGAGCGGCGAGCGTGGCGCTGTGGGTCAGCGTCTGCCGGTCCTTCATCGCCTTGGCCCAGGCGGGCTGGCCCTGATCGCCTTCGGCGGGTGCGGCGGACGGCGTGTTTGGGCCGGGTGTGCCCGAAGGCGATATGCCGCCGCCGGTGTTGACGATCGCGGCGCGGCCGCCGTCGCGAAATGACTGGCGCATGGAATCGCCGGCCTTGCGCAGCGGCGAGGTGGCGGCACCGACAGCGGCGTCGCCGACAGCAGCCAAACCCGTGGCCACCGCAGCGGCTCCGGTTTTACCGGCAGAGCCGAGTGCATAGGCCATGGTCGCACCGCCCGTGGCACGCGAGGTGCCGTGGGCAACTTTGGATGCGGCACTGGCGACAGCACCGCCGGCCATCCGTCCACCGGCAACCGCGCCCGCAGCGGCGCCACCGGCGAGCAGTGCGGTGCCAGCAGCAGCGCCTGCGCCAAGCTGTGGTCCGCCAGAGACAATACCGTTGGCGATCCCGGGGCCGAACACGCCTAGGCCAAGCAGGGCGAGGCTGGCGAGCACAAGCGACAGCGCGTCCTCGATTGTCGGCTCTGCGCCGATCGCGCTCGTGAATTCGGTGAAGATGGTCGAGCCGATGCCGACGATCACCGCGAGGACCAGCACCTTGATGCCGGACGAGATCACGTTGCCAAGCACGCGTTCGGCCATGAAGGCGGTCTTGCCGAATAGCCCGAACGGGATCAGCACGAAGCCGCATAGCGTGGTCAGCTTGAACTCGATCAGGGTGATGAACAGCTGGATCGCCAGGATGAAGAAGGCGATGATGACCATCGCCCAGGCGACCAGAAGGATGACGATCTGGACAAAGTTCTCGAAGAAGCTGACGTAGCCCATCAGACCCGAGATCGAGTCCAGCAGTGGACGGGCGGCATCGAGCCCGACTTGTGCGACACGGCCGGGCTGGAGCAGTTCCGTCGCTGTGAACCCGGTCCCGCTGGCCTTGAGGCCGAGCCCGGCGAAGCTCTGGAAGATGATGCGGGCCAGGCTGTTCCAGTTGCCGATGATGTAGGCGAAAATGCCCACGAAGAGCGTCTTCTTGACGAGACGCGCGATCACATCATCAGCTTCACCCCAGCTCCAGAACAGGGCAGCCAGTGTCACGTCGATCACGATCAGGGTGGTCGCGATGAACGCGACCTCGCCGTGGAGCAGCCCAAAACCGCTGTCGATGTAGCGCGAGAAGATGTCAAGGAAGCGGTCGACGACGCCGGTGCCACCCATGTCATTGGCCCTTCGCTGGTTGGGGTCCTGCAGGTATCGCAGCGTTAGCGCTCTGAGTTACGACTGGACTGCTGGTCTCGCCTTTGACGCCCAGGAAGCGCCGCCGCTTCTCTGCCCAGGCCGCGCGGCATTCTGGAACATCCAGCGCCTCTTCGCCCATCGCCGCGCAATCGCGCAGCATCGCGGCGAACGGGTCGCCTTCGCCGTCGATGACGGTTTCGATTTTGGGCACTGTCCGGACTGGCTCTTGGCGCAGCTGAAGTGCGGTCATGGTCAGGGCGATGGCCACGAAGGCTCCGGCTCCGATCCGCGCAAAGAGCTTGGTGTCCATCGTCTCAGTTCCGGAACATCTGGACAGACGTGGCCACGTAACCGCGCCCGGGAGCGAGGAACCGGCGCAGTTGCTCGCGGGCCTGGGCCTTGGCGGCTGCGCTGCTCGCGGCGTCGAGGGTCTGGGCGCGCCCCATCGCGGTGACGCTGGCGATCAGATCGGTGAGTTGCTGCGACTGGACCGCGAGCAGCTGGTTGCCGGCCTGGGCCGCCTGCAGCGCGCCGGTCGCAGACTGGCTCGCGGTGACGAGGTCATTCACCGCGTTTCGCGTGCCCTCGATGTTGGCGACCGCGCCGGCCTGGACCTTGAGTGCGTCCTCGAACGCGGACACGCTGTTCTGCCAGCGGCCTTCCGCGCTTTCGACCATCGTGCGCTGCGATGCGGTCAGGTCCGTCGACTTGTACTGACGCGCAAACTCGGTCTGGATGGCTTGCACATTGTACGCCATCCGCTGGGCCTGCCCGAGCAGCGCTTGCGTCTGCGTGATCTGCTGCTGGAGCGGCGCCAGCACGCTGGTAGGCAGAGTGGCGAGATTGCGCGCCTCGTTAACAAGCGAGGTCGCCTGGTTCTGCAATGCACGGATCTGGTTGTTGATCTGCTCGAGCGAGCGCGCCGCGGTGAGCACGTTCTGCGCGTAGTTCGAGGGATCGTAGACGATCCCGCCGAACTGGGCATAAGCGGGTGCGGGCACGAGCACGGTCGCGGTGAGCGACAGGATTGCGGCGGCGGTTGCCAGCGCATGGCGAAGACCAGCCCTTTTCATATGACTCGATTTCATGGGCACTACTCCTATGATGATTGTCCAGCGGGTCTGAGATTTTCTCTGCGCTGGAACTGGGTGAAGTCGTCGAAGACCCATCCATTGCGGAGGGTATCGTAGATGATGGAGAGCAGCTTTCGGGCGGTGGCGATTATGGCCTTTCCGGT
>NZ_JAUYRV010000015.1 GCF_030696665.1 Novosphingobium sp. | reverse complement strand
CAATGAAAATCCCGGGTCACTTCTCAGTGCAACTCAACACGCCATGCACAAACCCAACACCCACATCGCCTGACCGCCGATGGAGAACACGATCACGCTGGCCACGTTGCTGGTGACATTGAGGTACTTCGTCAGCCCCGTCGCCCGGGTCAGTCCCAGTCCGCGCAGGCCGACAAGCGTGGTGGCAAAGAACTGCCCCGCGCCGGGACCAAAGAACCCGTCATAGAACGCAACGCCCGCGCCGACCGGCATGTAGCCGCTTTCGGAGAGGTGGGCGTGGCGATCCTCGTCGGTCATGCCGCGTGACAGCACGGTGTAGAGTGCGACGGCGATCAGCAACACGGGGACGACCAGTTTAAGAATATCGGCGCTAAGTCGCTGAATTGCCACCGATCCTGCCATCGCACCAACGAAGACCACCGCCGCCGTCGGCGCGCTTTTGCGGAAGCTGAACAAGCCGGCCTTGTGATAGCGCCACGTCGCCATGCCGGTGCCGCACATCGACTGGATCTTGTTGGTGCCCAACACAACGTGCGGGGGCAGCGGGGTGGAGAGCAGCACCGGCATCATCACCAGCCCGCCGCCGCCAGCTACCGCGTCGATAAAGCCCGAAAGCACCGCCACCAGCGTCAGCGCCGGATAAAACCAAAGGTCGAGCGTTACCGGGTCGATCAGCAAAAAATGGGGCATTTGCGCGTCATGGCGATTGCGCCTAAGGCCCGCAACACTCTTTTTGGCCGAGAAACCGCACGATGACCCGCTTTGCCTTCGACATCCACGCCACCGACGGCAAGGCCCGCACCGGCACGATCCGCATGAAGCGCGGGGACATTCGCACACCTGCCTTCATGCCGGTGGGCACCGCGGCGACGGTCAAGGCGATGAAGATGGAAGACGTGCGCGCAAGTGGCGCGGACATCATTCTGGGCAACACCTACCATTTGATGCTGCGCCCGGGTGCCGAGCGGGTGGCGCGGTTGGGCGGCTTGCACAAGTTCGGTGGCTGGGACCGGCCAATCCTGACGGACAGTGGTGGCTATCAGGTGATGAGCCTGTCCGATCTGCGCAAGATTACCGAGGAGGGCGTGACCTTTGCCAGCCACCTCGACGGGTCGCGGCATCTGCTCAGCCCGGAGCGTTCGATGGAAATTCAGCGGTTGCTGGGGTCAGATATCGTCATGTGCTTTGACGAATGTCCGCGCGCAGATCAGCCACGCGATGTGATCGCAAAGTCGATGGAAATGTCGATGCGCTGGGCGCGGCGCAGCCGTGATGCGTTTGACGCGGGTGGCGAACATGCCGAGAGTTCTGCGCTGTTCGGCATCCAGCAGGGCGCGCTGGACGAAGGCCTGCGCAAGACGAGTGCGGATGCGCTGATCGACGTTGGCTTTGATGGCTATGCCATCGGCGGGCTGGCAGTGGGCGAGGGGCAGGAGGCGATGTTTGCCACGCTGGACTTTGCGCCGCAGCAATTGCCCGCAGACCGCCCGCGCTATCTGATGGGCGTGGGCAAGCCCGATGATCTGGTGGGCGCGGTGGAGCGCGGCGTCGATATGTTCGACTGCGTTTTGCCCACGCGGTCTGGCCGCAATGGTCAGGCGTTTACGTGGAACGGGCCGCTTAACATGCGCAATGCCCGCCATGCCGAGGGTACCGGGCCGCTGAGCGACCGCTGTCCCTGCCCGGTCTGCACCAAGTATAGCAGGGCCTATCTGCATCACTTGCACAAGTCGGGCGAGATGCTGGGGGCGATGCTGCTGACCGAGCATAACCTGTGGTTTTACCAGCAACTGATGGCCGGGATGCGCGCTGCGATCAGCGAAGGACGTTTTGCGGCATTTGCTGCGGATTTCCGGCGGGATTACTTCGCGCGCTAGGCGGCGATGCCTTCAGGCGGTCCGTTCACCAGCGCCCCGTCGATTTCCAGCCGCGTATCCTTGTAGGGATAGAATAGCCCGCTCCGCTGGTCATAAAAGCCCGCGCCGATGGCGAAAGCCTGTTGCTGGGCGGTGAGGAGATCGGGGTACCACTTGCCAGTGCGGTGCGGGGTAACGAAGCGATATTGCGTCATGCCCTGCCAATGGCCAAGCCGCGTTTCAGTTCCACGACACAACGCAAATCCGGCAAGCGAAATGCAAAATAACACGTTGTTTCCAAACGCGAAAAAGGCGGAGCTTGCGCCCCGCCTCTTTGCTTGTTTCGATGGTCGGAAACCGATCAGCGCGAATAGAATTCGACGACCAGATTCGGTTCCATCTTTACCGGATAAGGCACTTCGTCCAGCGTCGGAACGCGGGTGAAGGTGACCTTGTCGCCATCGGTGGCAACGTAATCGGGAACTTCACGCTCAGGCAGGGTCTGCGCTTCAGCGATCAGGGCCATTTCCTTGGCCTTCTTGCCCAGGCTGATCACGTCACCGGGGCGCACGCGACGCGAGGCGATGTTGCACTTCACGCCGTTCACATAGATGTGGCCGTGCGAAACGATCTGGCGGGCCGAGAACACGGTCGGCGCGAACTTGGCGCGGTACACGACCATGTCGAGGCGCTGTTCGAGCAGG
Organism: Novosphingobium sp.; assembly: GCF_030696665.1. Taxonomy (GTDB): domain Bacteria; phylum Pseudomonadota; class Alphaproteobacteria; order Sphingomonadales; family Sphingomonadaceae; genus Novosphingobium. Next base: position 47,856 of record NZ_JAUYRV010000015.1, on the reverse strand, counting down.
CCGATCAGGTTCTGACCGGTATCGCCCTTCATCTTCGACGCTTCCTGATAGGTGCGCTTGAACTGCTTTTCGGTCACGTCGCCGTAGTAGCCCTTGAGCTTCTGCTTGGCGCGGAGCTGGATGCCGAAGTCCGAGACCTTGCTCTTGCGGCGCTGGCCGTGCTGGCCGGGGCCATACGAGCGGCGGTTCACCGACGACTTGGGACGGCCCCAGATGTTTTCACCGAGACGACGGTCAATTTTGTACTTGGATGCGTGGCGCTTGGACATGCGCTGCCTTTCAATTTGCAATGCACCGGCCACGTGCCGATGCTTCTAGTCCCGGAACCGCACCATCCAAATCAAAGTTCGGATGCGGCCACCGCTTCACCGGGAGTGCGAGGCCAATTGCGAAGCGCGGCCAAGAACAGAGTTGCAGGCCGATGTCAAGGGTTGGTGAGGTGGGGAGGCCTGCAACGGTAAGGTATCGTCATCCTGAACTCGTTTCAGGATCCATTTTGCCGATTAAACGGCGGCTCATGGTCAGAGATGGACCCTGAAACGGTTCAGGGTGACGATAACGATATGTGAGATTCGCTACCCTATTCCAGCGGATCGCCCGGCTTTGATCCTGGCTTGCGGCGCAGCACGCTGAGGACGCCGCGAAAAGTGCGCAGTTCGAGGTGGTTCCAGCCCGGCTTGGTCATCATGCTGCGCAAGGTGCGGCGGGTGGACACGGCCCGACCGGGTGGGTTGAAATAGCCGCGTGGCTCCAGCAGGGCGCAGAACTGTTCGAACATGCCCTCGAATTCCTCCTGCGGGGCAGGGGGCAGCACCTCTTCGACGGTGGGCTGCACCAGATCGGCTTGCCCATCGGTCTGCTTTGACCATTCGTAGGCGCACAGGATCACCGCCTGTGCCAGATTGAGCGAGCCGAATTCCGGGTTGATCGGCACGGTGATGATCGCGCGGGCGAGCGCCACATCGTCTGTCTCAAGCCCGGAGCGTTCCGGGCCGAAGATGATGGCGCAGCGCCCCTGTGCCCGGACGATATCCTGCGCGGCCTGTTCGGGCGTCAGGACTGGTTTTGTCACGCCGCGTTTGCGCACGGTAGTGGCGTAGACGTGTGAGCAATCGCTGACGGCATCGGCCAGCGTTTCAAACACTTGTGCGTGTTCCAGCACAACGTCGGCCCCTGCAGCGGCAGGGCCTGCGGAAGGATTGGGCCAGCCATCGCGCGGGGAGACGAGGCGCAGTTCAGCAAGGCCGAAGTTCAGCATGGCGCGGGCGGCCTTGCCGATGTTTTCGCCCAGTTGCGGGCGCACCAGTACGATCACGGGATGGTGTGCGGCAAATGCGGGAACGGTCACTGCTGGCCAGCCTCGCGCACGCCGACTTCCTGAACGCTGCTGGCGAATTCCTCGAAATCACGCGCCTCGGTGAAATCGCGGTAGACGCTGGCGAAGCGGATATAGGCGACGCTATCGAGCTGGCGCAGGCCTTCCATGACCATTTCGCCGATGGCCTTTGACGGCACTTCGGCATCGCCCATCGTTTCGATCTGGCGTTGAATGCCCGAGACAAGCTGGTCCAGCCGTTCCTGCGCCACCGGGCGTTTGCGGCAGGCGAGCGACACTGACTGTTCAATCTTCGACCGGTCGAACGGCTCTCGCCGATCTCCACTTTTCGCCACCACAACGTCGCGCAGTTGCACGCGTTCGAACGTGGTGAAGCGCGCGCCGCAGCCTTCGCACTGGCGGCGCCGGCGGATCGAGGTGTTGTCCTCGCTCGGCCGGCTGTCTTTTACCTGACTGTTATCATGGGCACAGAACGGACACCGCATCAGGTCAGCGCTTGATCCGCTGCCAGAACGCGAAACCTGCGCCGACCGCGAGGCCGAGCGGAAGCGAAACGACCGGGAGGAGCGCGCCTGCCACAGCTCCGATGGCCGCGCCGGTAAGCACCGGCTTGGTCGAGGGATGGGCAAGGCCCTGCTTGGCCATGCCCGAGACTTCCTCTTTGGCGCGGGTGGCGAGATCGTTCTGGTCGTTCATGGCTTATAGCTCCGGGTAGATCGGGAACTTGGCGCAAAGCTCCGCGACACGGTCGCGAACGCGCTGTTCGACCTGACCATCGCCTTCTTCGCCGTTGCGCGCAAGGCCGTCGACCACTTCGGCAATCAGCTTGCCGATCGTGCGGAACTCATCCTCGCGGAAACCGCGCGTGGTGCCTGCGGGCGTGCCGAGGCGAATGCCCGAGGTGACGAAAGGCGAGCGCTTGTCAAAAGGAACGCCGTTCTTGTTGCAGGTGAGCCATGCGCGATCGAGGCCCTTTTCAGCGGCCTTGCCGGTCACGTCCTTGGCCGAGAGATCGACCAGCATCAGGTGGTTGTCGGTGCCGCCCGAGACGATGCCGAGGCCTGCGTCCTTGAGGCTTTCGGCCAGCGCCTTGGCATTGGCGACGATCTGGTGGGCATAGGCCTTGAATTCGGGGCGCAGCGCTTCACCGAAGGCGACGGCCTTTGCCGCGATGACGTGGACCAGCGGGCCACCCTGCATGCCGGGGAACACCGCCATGTTGAACTTCTTGGCCAGATCTTCGTCATTGGTCAGGATCACGCCCGAACGCGGGCCACGCAGCGACTTGTGCGTGGTGGTGGTGACGACGTGAGCATGGGGGAAGGGCGAGGGGTGCGCGCCACCAGCAACAAGGCCGGAGATGTGCGACATATCGACCAGCAACCATGCACCTACTTCATCGGCGATGGCGCGGAACGCTTCCCAATCCCAGATTCGCGAATAGGCGGTGCCGCCTGCGATGATCAGCTTGGGCTTGTGCTCGCGCGCGAGGCGGGCGACTTCGTCCATGTCGATCTGGTGATCGTCGGGGCGCACGCCATAAGGGATCGGCTTGAACCACTTGCCGCTCATGTTCACAGGCGAACCGTGGGTGAGGTGGCCGCCCGAATTGAGATCGAGTCCCATGAAGCTGTCGCCCGGCTGCAGCAGCGCGAGGAACACAGCCTGGTTCATCTGACTGCCCGAATTGGGCTGCACGTTGGCGAAATTGCAGCCGAACAGCTGCTTGGCGCGTTCGATGGCGAGCGTTTCGACGACGTCGGCATATTCGCAGCCGCCGTAGTAGCGCTTGCCCGGATAGCCTTCGGCATACTTGTTGGTGAAGACCGAGCCGGTGGCTTCGAGCACGGCGAGGCTGGTGATGTTCTCGCTGGCGATCAGTTCGATCTTGGTCTGCTGGCGGCCGAGTTCGCCACGGATCGCGGCGAAGACTTCGGCATCGGCATGGGCGAGGTGTTCGGTAAAGAAGCCGGCTTTACGGATTTCCGGCGCTGCGGTGGCGGTGGTCATCGGTCTTGGCTCCTTCAGCAGACAGGATTTGAGAGTTTTTCGACGCGGCCGGTGTGGCGGCCTTCGGCAAAATCGGTGGAAAGGAAAGCGTCGAGGCAGGCCTTGGCCATATCCTCGCCGGTCAGGCGCGCGCCCATCGCGATCACGTTTGCGTCATTATGTTCGCGGGCGAGGACGGCAGAGAGCGGCTCTGATACGAGCGCACAGCGGCAGGCTGGGTTGCGGTTGACGGCGATGGAAATGCCGATGCCGGAACCGCAGAGAACTACGCCGCGATCGACGATGCCTTCGGCGACGACGGACGCGAGCTTGTAACCATAATCGGGGTAATCGACCCGGTCAGCGGTTTCCGGCCCCAGATCGGCGACTTCGTGGCCAATCTCGATCAGGTATTCGCGCAAGACGGCCTTGAGGTCGACAGCGGCGTGGTCGGAAGCGATGGCGATACGCATGAGATCCGTTCTGTCCGGTTGCTGGCTGGCAGGATTCGTTGGGCCAATAGTCTTTTGCACCGCAACAAGCCACCGCAAATCGCCGGTCAGGAACTGCCCGTTCGGGCCGATTCTACCAGTTGTGAGCGTCCTGCGGTTGCGGCGCGGCTTGCATGGCGGCATCCGGCTCGCTAGGCGCGCGCCTTGGCGCGTTGGGCGCATTTGAAGGAAGACCGCGAAGATGCGCCGTGATCATGTGCTTATTGCCGGTGGCGGCATCGGTGGGCTTGTCCTGGCGCTGACGCTGCACGAAATCGGCGTGCCCTGCACCGTGTTCGAAGGCGTGCGCGAACTGAAACCGCTGGGCGTAGGGATCAACCTGCAACCCAACGCCGTGCGCGAACTGGAAGACCTCGGAATCGGCGAGGCCGAGATGGACGCAGTGGGCATCCCTGCGCGCGAATGGGCGCTGGTAGGGCTGAATGGGCGGGAAATTTACTCCGAGCCGCGCGGCAAGCTGGCGGGATACAACTGGCACCAGTATGCGGTGCATCGCGGTGAGTTCCACATGAAGCTCTACCACACGGTGTTGGAGCGTCTTGGGCCGGATGCGGTGCGGCTTGGCCACAAGGTGACTGGCTACAGGCACGATGCTGAAGGCGGCGTGACCGCGCTGATCGAAACGGCGGCGGGTGAGCAGATCGAAGAGTCCGGCGCGCTGCTGTTTGGCGCGGACGGCATCCATTCGAACGTGCGGGCGCAGATGCATCCAGCGCAGCCGCCGATCCACTGGGGCGGGACGATCATGTGGCGCGGGACGGCCAAGGGCGTGCCGATCCGCAGCGGGTCTTCGTTCGTGGGGCTGGGCACAAGCCGCCACCGCGTGGTGATCTATCCGATATCGCACCCCGATGCCGATGGTCTGGCCGACATCAACTGGATTGCTGAGCAGACCTATGACACCGACCACGACTGGACCAAGTCGGGCTGGTTCCGTCCGGTGGAGCTGGCAGAGTTTGCGCGCGAGTTTGACGGGTTCGTCTATGACTGGCTCGATCTGCCTGCGCTGCTGGCGAAGTCCGATGTGGCCTATGAAAACCCGATGATCGACCGCGATCCGCTGCCCACGTGGGTGGACGGGCCTGTCGCGCTGATCGGCGATGCGGCGCATCCGATGTATCCGACGGGTTCCAACGGGGCTTCGCAGGCGATCATGGACGCGCGGCAGATCGGACGGATCATGCTGGACAAGGGCGTGAACGCCGCGGCGCTTGCGGATTTCGACGCTGCGTTCTGCGATTCCATCGGGCAAGTGGCGATGCGCAATCGCGGGGCGGGGCCTTTCGGACTGCTCAACATGGTCGATGAACGCTGCGGCGGCCAGTTCGAGGACATTGACGATGTGATCCCGGCGGACGAGCGCCGGGCGTTCATGCTGGCCTATCAGCAGGCAGCAGGCTTTGCGAAGGAGCGGTTGAACGGCGCGCCGCGAACCATTCCGGCAGGGTCCAAGGTGGTGAAAGTACCGGCATGACCATCGCGCTGACTCACGCAACCGACCTTGTTGTCGAGCTATCGCGGCCGCATGAGATGGGTGAAAGCCCGGCGGGCACGCGGCGGATCATACCGATTGTCGGCGGCACAGCGCAGGGGCCGTTGCTTTCGGGCCGCATCCTGCCCATCGGCGCGGATTGGCAGACTGTGCTGGCAGGCGGCATTGCCGATCTCGACGCACGTTATGCCATCGAGACTGAGGATGGCGCGGTGATCGAAGTGGTGAGCCTGGGCATCCGCCATGCCTCAGCCGAGGTCCACGCGCGGATTGCCGGTGGGGAGCAGGTCGATCCAGCGGAGTATTACATGCGCACCGCTATCCGGTTTGAGAGCGGCCATCCAGCCTACGATTGGGTCAACCGCGCGCTGTTCCTCGCGCGCGGTGGCAAGGTGGGCAATACGGTGCATCTGTCGGTCTGGCGGGTGGACTGAACGGCTCAAGCATCATGCCATGCTACATTTGGCTTTTTTATCACCTGCAGCAAGACGCTGCTCTGCTGCCTGTTTGCAAATGGTCTTTTGAAACTCAAACAGGGTTGGCTCCAACTCGGACAACATTTCGTCAGACGCAGCGGTGACCAATGTATTGCCGTCAGCGAAGGTCGTGTCCCTAAGAAAGTGTCGACCTGTCGGCGTAGAGGCAAAACTGATGATATCGCGGAGTTCTTCGGATGTGAACTCCTCTGCATATGCCATCGTGTAGGCCTGCTGGATCTTTGGGAAATTTCGAACGATGATCGGTTCGATCTGCGTAAGTACGGTGTCGTAACTGACATTCAGCTTCGTCCGAGCGGTCGGATTTTCGACAAGTTCGAGCGCCATCTGCACGGATTTGCGTGTATCGTCGATCGTATCCGAAACGGGATACATCAGCTCGACCAGTTTGCCAGCCAATGCAAGGTTGGCCGGGTCGAATGCCCTTGCTCCATTGGGAGCAGCTGTCGGAGTGTCCACGGATTGCCGAACTTCAGCCAAGGCAGGAGTTGAAAGTACTGAAATTGCCAGAGCAATTGCAGAATACGCCTTTTTCATATCAAACAACTCCGGTGTAGTGAGTTGCTTAAAGTGCTGGCGTTCAAATAAATATTGGTTGCTTAAAATAGTTAATGTGCTCCGGATTCAAATCCGGAGCACATTGTTTTATCTCACTGATCCAGGAACGACCGCATCTTCCGCGACCGCGACGGGTGCTTGAGCTTGCGCAGGGCCTTGGCTTCGATCTGACGGATGCGTTCGCGGGTGACCGAGAACTGCTGGCCAACTTCTTCGAGCGTATGATCGGTGTTCATGCCGATACCGAAGCGCATGCGCAGCACGCGTTCTTCGCGCGGGGTGAGGCTGGCAAGGACGCGGGTGACCGTTTCCTTGAGGTTGGCCTGAATGGCCGCGTCAACCGGGATGATCGCGTTCTTGTCCTCGATGAAATCGCCGAGGTGCGAATCTTCCTCGTCGCCGATCGGCGTTTCGAGGCTGATCGGCTCCTTGGCGATCTTCATCACCTTGCGAACCTTTTCGAGCGGCATCGAGAGCCGTTCTGCCATTTCTTCCGGCGTCGGTTCGCGGCCCTGCTCGTGCAGGAACTGGCGGCTTGTGCGGACCAGCTTGTTGATCGTTTCGATCATGTGAACCGGGATACGGATGGTCCGCGCCTGATCCGCGATGGAGCGCGTGATCGCCTGCCTGATCCACCACGTGGCGTACGTGCTGAACTTGTAGCCACGGCGGTATTCGAACTTGTCGACCGCCTTCATCAGCCCGATGTTGCCTTCCTGAATGAGATCCAGGAACTGCAGCCCACGGTTCGTGTACTTCTTGGCAATCGAGATCACGAGGCGCAGGTTGGCCTCGACCATTTCCTTCTTGGCGATACGCGCTTCGCGTTCACCCTTCTGGACCATGTTCACAATGCGGCGGAACTCGCCCAGCGACATGCCCGTGGCCGATGCAATGTCCGAAATTTCGGCGCGGATGCGTTCAACCGGCACCAGTTCGTTGGCGGCAAAGGCAGCCCACTTCTTGTCACGCGTGGCAAGACCCTGCAGCCAGCCGTCGTCCAGCTCGCGCCCGACATACATGTCGAGGAAGTCCTTGCGCGGCACCTTGTGACGCTCTGCCAGACGCAGCATCTGCCCGCCGAGCGTGGTCAGGCGGCGGTTGAAGGCGTAGAGATTGTCGACAAGGTATTCGATTTTCGAAGCGTGGAACTGCACGGATTCGACTTGCGCCGTCAGGTCTTCGCGCAGCTTCTGGTACTGCGTTTCCTTCGACGCCGAAAAATCGTTGCCTATGCCGAGTGCATCGAGCCGTTCGGCCTGAATCTTCTCGAAAGCGCGGAACAGCGAAGTGATTTCGGCGAAGCGTTCCAGCGCGGCAGGCTTCAGCTGTGCTTCCATCTGCGCGAGGCTGAGGGTGTTGTCCTCTTCCTCTTCCTCGGCAGGACGGGCGCGGCGTTCGCGCAGTTCATCGTCCTCGTCGTCAGCCGGAGCTTCCTCCTCGACGTCTTCTTCTTCCTTGAAGGTCGGCCCAGCAGTGGCTTCGCTGATTTCCGGCTCGCCGGTCTCTTCACCGTCCTCGGACAGGTTTTCCGGCTGCGGTTCCTTGGAAAGCATCGCGTCGAGATCGAGAATCTCGCGCAGCTGCATTTCACCGGCATTCAGCGCGTCGGACCACTGGATGATGGCGTGGAACGTGATCGGGCTTTCGCAAAGGCCCATGATCATGGTGTCGCGACCGGCTTCGATGCGCTTGGCGATGGCGATTTCGCCCTCGCGGCTGAGCAGTTCGACCGCGCCCATTTCACGCAGGTACATGCGCACCGGATCGTCGGTACGCTCGATGGTTTCCTTGCGCTTGATGACATCGGGACGGTCTTCAACCGTCTCCGCTTCGTCCAGCTCGTCGTCCTGCGCCTTTTCCTCAGGATCGACCGCATCTTCATCGCTTTCGACGATGTTGACGCCCATCTCCGAGATCGCGGCCATGATGTCCTCGATCTGCTCGGAAGACATCTGGTCCTGCGGCAGGGCCTCGTTCAGTTCGTCATAAGTGATGATGCCGCGTCGCTTGGCGCGGGCGATCAGTTTCTTCACCGATGCATCGTTGAGGTCGATCAGAGGAGCGTCGCCGCTGTCGGTCTTGTCGTTCGAAGCCATTTAACCCCGGTACCACCATATGAGAGCCGGGCCTTGGCAGGCCCGGGTTGCGCTTGTTTTATAATTATAACGCAGCACGAGCACGGCCCATCTGCCCTAAACGGGCAAGCAATGCCAGCCTTCGTGCCACTAATCTTTGTTGTTCGGCGAAGTTTTCGTCGGAAAGATCGATTTCTGCTCGCTTTGAGGCTGCTGCTAGCGCCTCTTCCACGGCCGGCAACTCGACCAGAAGGGCGACCGCTTCGGCGAGTTCGTCGCCCGCCGAATCACCGCTTCCGGCCAGAAAGCCGAATCGCATCCCGGCGTAGTCCTGCGCCGACGGGAGCCGAAGCTCTCGTTCCAGCAATATGGTGCGCAAGGCCTCGCTTTCAAGCGCTTGCATGCTGTCGGACTGAACGAGCAGCGCATCGATCAGGGCGCACATGCCTGCGTCTTCGGGGTGAAGACGTGCCAGTGAATCAGCATGGCGGACGATATGCTGCGGGTGGAGGATCAGGCCCGATAACACGGCGGCGAGCAGGTTGGTGCTTGGCCCGGTGCCGATTCGCAGCATCTTGGCCTTGTCCTGCGCGCCGAGTGGGAGAGGGGCTGGCTTCCACGGTTGGCCTTTGCCGCGCGGGCCGCTGCCGCCCTGGCGTGGCTGAAACGGCGGGCGTTCCTTGCGGGCGAAGGCGAGCTCGCCGAAGCGCTCGGTCAGTTCGCGGCGGTAGAGCGACTTGATGTCGGGGTGTGCGATTGTCTCGCAATGCTGCAGCAATCGTGCCTTCAGGCCAGCCTTGTCCTCGGGCGTGGCAAGCGGAAGCGAATCGCGCTCCACCTGCCACAGCACATCGACGAGGCTGCGCGCATCGTCCAGCAAGGTTTCCATCGCGGCGGGGCCTTGGGCCTTTACCACATCATCGGGGTCCATGCCCGCAGGCAAGGTGGCGATCCGCAGCGAATGGCCGGGGCGGAGCAGGGGGAGGGCGCGGGTGATGGCACGCATGGCGGCGCGCTGGCCTGCGGCATCGCCATCGAAACAGAGTGTGGGCGTTTCTACGAGGCGCCACAGCCGCTCGATCTGGTGTTCGGTGAGGGCGGTGCCGAGCGGGGCGACGGCTTCGCCAATGCCCGCTGCGGCCAGCGCGACAACGTCCATATAGCCTTCGACCACCACCACGCGCCCGTTCTGGCGCGAGGCGGGGCCGGCGCGGTGGAGGTTGTAGACGGTGCGGCCCTTGTCGAAGAGCGGCGTGTCGGGCGAGTTCAGGTACTTTGGCGCATCTGTTTTCTCTGCGCTGAGGATGCGGCCACCGAACGCGATCACCCGCCCGCGTGGGTCGAGGATGGGGAGCATCAGACGGCCGCGGAAGCGGTCGTAAGGCTCCTTGCCTTCGACGACGATGCGCAGGCCCGCTTCGATCAGCATGTCGTCAGGGAAGGCGGACAGCGCCTCTTTCAGCGCGGTGCGGCTGTCTGGCGCAAAGCCGAAGCCGAAATCGCGCACCACGCCTGCCGGAAACCCGCGCGAGGCGAGATAGCGGCGCGCCTGCTCGCCGCGCTCCTCGGCCAGCGAGCGCACGAAGAAGTCCTGCGCTGCCGCCATGACGTCATGCAAGGACTTCTGCTGCTCGGCTTTGGCCGCGGCGCGTGGATCGGGGGCAGGGACTTCCATCCCGGCTTCGACCGCCAGCTCCTTCACCGCGTCCATGAAGGGCAGACCCTGATGGTCGGTCATCCAGCGGATAGCATCGCCGTGCGCGCCACAGCCGAAGCAGTGGTAGAAGCCCTTTTCGTCGTTGATCGTGAAGCTGGGCGTCTTTTCGTTATGGAACGGGCAACACGCCTTGAACTCCCGCCCCGCCTTGGTCACGCGAACGCTGCGTCCGATCAACCCCGAAAGGGAGACGCGGGTGCGCAGTTCGTCAAGCCATTGGGGGGTCAGGCTCATTGCTGGATCAACCCGCCAGCGCCGCCTTCACCAGCCCGCTGGCCTTGCCCATATCGAGCTGGGTGCCGTGCTTGGCCTTCAGGGCTGCCACAACCTTGCCCATGTCCTTCATGCCCGCAGCGCCGGTTTCAGCGATCAGCGCCACGATAGCAGCTTTCACATCGTCTTCGCCCATCTGCTGGGGCAGGAATTCCTCGATCACCGCCAATTCGGCCTTTTCCAGCTCAGCCAGTTCCTGCCGTCCGCCTTGTTCGAACATCGTGATCGATTCGCGGCGCTGCTTGGCCATTTTCTGCAGCACGTCGGTGACCAGCACATCATCGTCTGGCACGGTCGAGGCTGTGCGCAGTTCGATGTCCTTGTCCTTCAGCTTGGCAAGGATCAGGCGGACAGCGGCGAGGCGGGGTTTGTCGCCCGATTTCATGGCAGAAATCTGCGCGGCCTTGATGGTGTCGCGGATCATGGTTTCGTATTTCCTGTGAACATGGTGCCCGCAAATGCGGGAAACGCCTCATGTAAGACAAACTTTCGGGAATCGCTAGGTTGACGCGATGGGGACTCAGGTCTAACCGCCGCCCCTTAGCAACATCGCCAGAACCACTGCCTACGGAGCGCCCCCAATCATGGCCGACCCCGCACTTTCGCACGCGCCCAAGCCAGACGGCGCTACGGGAGTCCTCGTTCTTGCCGATGGGTCTGTTGCCTGGGGACGTGGTTTCGGTGCCAGTGGCGCTGCGGTGGGTGAAGTGTGCTTCAACACCGCGATGACCGGCTATCAGGAAGTGATGACCGACCCGTCCTATGCGGGGCAGGTGGTGACGTTCACGTTCCCGCATATCGGCAATGTCGGCACGAACGATGAAGACATGGAAAGCCACAATGTGCCTGGCGCCGTGGGCTGCGTGGTGCGTGAGGATGTGACTGCGCCTGCCAACTTCCGCTCTGCCGGGACATTCCAGAAGTGGATGGAAAAGCAGGGCAAGATCGGCATTGCTGGCTTCGATACCCGCGCGCTGACCCGCCGCATCCGCATCAGCGGCGCGCCCAACGCGGTGATCGCACACGATCACAAGGGTGAATTCGATATTCCGGCGCTGGTGGCGCGGGCGCGCGAGTGGCCGGGGCTGGAAGGCATGGACCTTGCCCGCGTGGTCACGCGCGATGCACAGGAGGCGTGGGAAGGCTCGGTCTGGCATCTGGGCAAGGGCTTTGGCCGTTCGCCGCATGACACGCGCAAGCATGTCGTCGCCATAGATTATGGCGCGAAGGACAATATCTTCCGCAATCTGGTGAAAGCGGGCGCGAGCGTTACGGTGGTTCCGGCGCAGACGCCGCTGGAGACGATCCTTGAGCTGAAGCCCGACGGCGTGTTCCTGTCGAACGGTCCGGGGGATCCGGCGGCGACGGGGGCCTATGCCGTGCCGGTGATCCAGAAGCTGCTGGAGATGGACCTGCCGGTGTTCGGCATCTGCCTCGGCCACCAGATGCTGGGCCTTGCCGCAGGCGCGCGCACCACCAAGATGCATCAGGGCCATCGCGGGGCGAACCATCCGGTCAAGCGCATGGAAGACGGCGTGGTCGAGATCACCTCGATGAACCACGGCTTCGCGGTGGACAATGCTCCGGGCGCGCTGGGTGAGAATGTGATCGAAACGCATGTTTCGCTGTTCGACGGTTCGAACTGCGGGATCGCGGTGAAGGGCAAGCGAGCATTCGGGGTGCAGTATCATCCTGAGGCTTCGCCGGGACCGCAGGATAGCTTCTATCTGTTCGAGAAGTTTGTGGGGATGTTGGGGTGATGGACGTCCCTTGGCAGGGCAAATTCGACATGTTTTGCGGCATTTACGCTGCAAGTCATTTGGTCATGGAATTAGGCTCTGGGCGTGTTCGGGATCAGGCCTCCGTATTTCGTGATTTAATAGCATCTGCCGAGGCGCTTAAACTTTTGTCTGCAAAAAGAATTACCGATTTAGGGTTCAGCGACCGACAAATTGCGCGCATTTTTAATGGGCTGTCGCCAACCCGACGCCGAAACCTAAGAGCGACGCCTTTCAGTTCATCTGCGTTCAAGGAATGGAAAGCAGGTCGAACTGGACGGCAAGTCATCGGGAGTGGATGCGGTGCAATCATTCAGCAAGATGGTGATTGCCATTGGATTGCCGCTCTGCGTGTTGACGAGAGCGGTCAGTACGATTGCTACGATTCTTGGTCGCAAAGTCCGGTAAACAAGCGAGGCCGGATAAATTGGGGACGCGGCGTCCTTATCGGACCGAACGATTTAGGTGAGTTAAACTAATGCCCAAACGCACTGACATCTCCTCGATCCTGATCATCGGCGCCGGGCCGATCATCATTGGCCAGGCTTGCGAGTTCGATTATTCGGGCACGCAGGCGGTGAAAGCGCTCAAGGAAGAGGGCTATCGCATCATCCTGGTCAATTCGAACCCCGCGACGATCATGACCGATCCGGACATGGCGCACGCGACGTATGTCGAACCGATCACGCCGGAAATCGTCGCCAAGATCATCGAGAAGGAGCGGCCCGATGCGCTGCTGCCGACGATGGGCGGGCAGACCGCGCTGAACACCGCGCTGGCGCTGTTCAACGATGGCACGCTGGAAAAGTACGGCGTGCAGATGATCGGTGCCGATGCCGATGCGATCGACAAGGCCGAGGACCGCCAGCGCTTCCGCGATGCGATGGACAAGATCGGGCTGGAATCGGCACGTTCGGGCGTGGCGCACACGGTGGAAGAAGCGCTGGTCATTCTGGAGCGTACCGGGTTGCCATCGATCATCCGCCCCAGCTTCACGATGGGCGGCACCGGCGGCGGCATTGCCTATAACAAGGACGAATTCGTCAAGATCGTGAAGGGCGGCCTTGAGGCTAGCCCCACCACCGAAGTGCTGATCGATGAATCGCTGCTGGGGTGGAAAGAGTACGAGATGGAGGTTGTCCGCGATAAGAACGACAACTGCATCATCATCTGCTCCATCGAAAACGTCGATCCGATGGGCGTCCACACCGGAGATTCCATCACCGTCGCGCCAGCGCTGACGCTGACCGACAAGGAATACCAGATCATGCGCAACGCCAGCACCGCGGTGCTGCGCGAGATTGGCGTGGAAACTGGCGGTTCCAACGTGCAGTTCGCGGTGAACCCTGCCGATGGCCGCATGATCGTGATCGAAATGAACCCGCGCGTGTCGCGCTCGTCCGCGCTGGCATCGAAGGCCACCGGCTTCCCGATTGCCAAGGTCGCGGCGAAGTTGGCGGTGGGCTACACACTCGACGAGATCATGAACGACATCACCGGAGCGACGCCTGCTGCGTTTGAACCGACGCTCGACTACGTCGTCACCAAGATCCCGCGCTTTGCCTTTGAAAAGTTCAAGGGCGCGGACAATAACCTCGGCACGGCGATGAAGTCTGTCGGCGAAGTGATGGCGATTGGCCGCAACTTCAAGGAATCGATGCAGAAGGCGCTGCGCGGGCTGGAAACGGGCCTCGACGGCTTCAATCGCGTGGTCGAACTGGAAGGCGCGAGCCGCGACCAGATCACCGCTGCGCTGAGCAAGGCGACGCCGGACCGCATCCTCGCCATCGCACAGGCCTTCCGCGAAGGCTTCACGGTGGATGAGGTCAACGCGATCACCAAGTACGAACCGTGGTTCCTGCGGCAGATCTGCGAGATCATCGACGAGGAGAAGAAGGTCCAGGAAGTGGGCCTGCCCAACGACGCTGCGGGCCTGCGCCGCCTGAAAAGCATGGGCTTTTCCGACAAGCGTCTCGCCACGCTGGCCGTGCGCGGCATCGGCGTTGCAGGCGGCATGGGCGAGACTCAGGCAAAGCGCTCCGGCCTGCTGCACGATGTGCTTTCAGCGATGGCCGGGGCCACCAGCGAGGCCGAAGTGCGCGCGCTGCGCCACAAGCTGGGCGTGCGTCCGGTGTTCAAGCGCATCGACAGTTGCGCCGCCGAGTTCGAGGCGATCACGCCTTACATGTACTCGACCTATGAAAGCGGGCTGTTCGGCGAACCGGAGAACGAATCCGCGCCGACCGACCGGAAGAAGATCGTCATTCTCGGCGGCGGGCCGAACCGCATCGGGCAGGGCATCGAGTTCGATTACTGCTGCTGCCACGCGTGCTATGCGCTGGGTGACGCCGGGTTTGAAACCATCATGGTCAACTGCAACCCGGAGACGGTTTCGACCGACTACGACACATCCGACCGCCTCTATTTCGAGCCGCTGACCGCCGAAGACGTTCTCGAAATTCTCGAGCTGGAACAGTCGAACGGTGAACTGGTCGGCGTGATCGTGCAGTTCGGCGGGCAAACCCCGCTGAAGCTGGCACAGGCGCTGCAGGATGCGGGTATTCCGATCCTCGGCACCAGCCCTGACTCCATCGATCTTGCCGAAGACCGTGAGCGCTTTGCCGCGCTGGTGGCCAAGCTGGGCCTCAAGCAGCCGATGAACGGCATCGCGCGCAGCCGTGATGAAGCGGTCGCCGTGGCCAACCGCATCGGCTATCCGGTGCTGATACGCCCAAGCTATGTGCTGGGTGGCCGCGCTATGGAAATCGTCGACAGCCTTGCGCAACTCGATGACTACATAGCCACGGCTGTGCAGGTTTCGGGCGACAGTCCGGTGCTGATCGACCAGTATCTGCGCGACGCCATCGAATGCGACGTCGATGCGCTGGCCGATGGCACCGATGTGACCGTTGCTGGCGTGATGCAGCACATCGAGGAAGCGGGCATCCATTCAGGCGACAGCGCCTGCACGATCCCGCCTTACAGCCTCTCGCCCGAAATCATCGCCGAGATGGAGCGGCAGGCGATTCTGCTGGCACGCGGCCTCAACGTTCGCGGCCTCATGAACATCCAGTTCGCGATCAAGGACGGCGACGTTTACCTGATCGAGGTGAACCCTCGCGCCAGCCGTACCGTGCCCTTCGTGGCCAAGGCCGTGGGCACGCCCATTGCAAAGTTTGCGGCACGGATCATGGCGGGCGAAAAGCTGGCCGATCTTCCGGCGATCAAGCGTGAGATCGATTACATGGCGGTCAAGGAAGCCGTGTTCCCGTTCGCGCGCTTCCCCGGCGTCGATCCGGTGCTTTCGCCCGAAATGAAGTCCACCGGCGAAGTCATGGGCATCGACAGCACCTTTGCGGTGGCGTTCGCCAAATCGCAGCTGGGCGCAGGCACCAAGCTGCCGCAGGGTGGCACGCTGTTCGTGTCGGTCAAGGACAGCGACAAGACGATGGTCCTGCCGGCCGTGCGCAAGCTGAGCGAGTTGGGCTTCAAGATCGTCGCCACCGGCGGCACCGCGCGTTACCTTGCTGATGCGGGTGTGATCGTGGAGCGCGTGAACAAGGTGGCCGAGGGCCGTCCGCATATCGTGGACCGCATCATCGATGGGGAAATCGGCTTCATCTTCAACACCACCGAAGGCTGGCAGAGCCACAAGGATTCCGCATCGATCCGCGCCTCGGCTCTGGCTGCGCGCGTGCCGTACTTCACGACGGCGGCCGCATCGGTCGCCGCTGTGGAAGCAATTGAGGCACTTCGGACCACTGAACTTGAAGTGCGTTCGTTGCAG
This sequence comes from Novosphingobium sp., assembly GCF_030696665.1. GTDB lineage: Bacteria > Pseudomonadota > Alphaproteobacteria > Sphingomonadales > Sphingomonadaceae > Novosphingobium. The sequence goes on along the minus strand of NZ_JAUYRV010000015.1, from coordinate 31,839 downwards.
GACTATTATAGCTGAACCTTTTAATCCCCCGGTATCGTCAAAATGGTGGTCCGGCTCGGCGCATTCGGCGTCGGTCGGTGGGGGCAGGTTTTCCCTTGGAAGCCCTAGCGGCAGCCACGGGGGCAGGACAGGAAAGAGACTGACGGATGGCGAGTGTGGAAAAGCTGCCAATGCTTGCAGCAGGCTACGAACGCCTGACAACCGAGTTGAAAGCACTGCGCGTAGAGCGCCCCCTGATCGTTGATGCGATCGAGGAAGCCCGCGCCCACGGCGATCTGTCTGAAAACGCCGAATATCACGCGGCGAAGGAACGTCAGGGCCAGGTCGAGGCAACGATTGCCGATCTTGAAGATCGTGTCAGCCGTGCGCAGATCATCGATCCGACCACGCTTTCGGGCGACAAGATAATCTTCGGCGCGACAGTCACCCTGCTGGATGATGACGACAAGCCGGTGAAATACCAGATCGTCGGTCCCTACGAAGCAGACGCCAAGCAGGGCATGATCAGCTACAACTCGCCGCTGGGCAAGGCGCTGATTGGCCGCAAGGTGGACGAAGAGATCGAAGTGACGGTCCCTTCGGGCGACAAGTTCTATCAGGTGAAAAAGATCGAATTCATCTGAACTTACCGTCACAACACATTGAAAAGGCCCCGGATCACTCCGGGGCCTTTTTCGTATTGAGCGTCAGCCTGTCGGCAGGTCTGGCTCAAGCAATTTATGCATATGCACAATCACATACCGCATCTCGGCATCGTCTACCGTCCGTTGAGCGGCGCTGCGCCAAGCTTCTTCGGCGCTGGCATAGTCGGGGAACACACCCACGACATCAACGGCTTTGAGGTCGACGAATTCGAGGCCCTGCGGATCTTTGACCCGCCCGCCCATAACGAGATGCAGCTTTTGCATTGGCAACTTTCCTTTGGGGAGGATTCATATGTGCCACTGACAAAAAGCTTCACGTCGCGCAAGTCGCGCTATGTCGTATTCGGCGGTTTATGGAGGTTCCGGGTCAGTGCTTGATGCGCGAAGTCAGCTCGTTCAGCTTCCGCAGGGCAGCTTCGCTTGCTTCAAGAGCAGCGGAACGGGCGATCTCTGCAATGTCGATCACCTTGTGCCCGGCGTCTTTGCCGCCTTCGGCAATCTTTCCGCCGACACTGCCGCCCACTTCCTCGACCTTGTGCAGTCCTTCGCGTCCGACTTCACGCGCGCGCGTGGCGTAATCAAGCGCCAGCTTGCCCGCGACGGTGGCAAGGCCCGCCGCGCTCTTGCGCAGGCTGCCTGCAGCGTCGTCCACCTTGGTGCTACGGCCGCGAAACGACGGCAGGGCCTTGGCGACGAGCGCGCCGAGCAGGATGCCCGCTGCCACTGATGCCACGGGGTGCTCTTCGATCAGGGTTTTCACCGTATGCACCGGTTTTGCGTTCGCGGCGCGCTCGGCAAGGCGCGTCTTGGCTGCATCCACCTTGTCGCGCAGGGTGGAGGTGTCGGTTGCGGTGATGTCGTGTTCCATTTCAATCTCCGGTTCGGACCTTGGCCGACAGCCACCCTGCAAAATGCTGAAGCGGCTCCCGCAGGAACCACGCCACCAGTGCGGCAAGGGTTGCGCCGATCACGGCCTTGTTCTCGCCTGCGATTTCGCGGGCGGTGTCGATCATCTCAACGGCTTCACCGACCGCACGTTCCTTCATTCTGCCCGGAGAAGTTTCCAGTCTGACGATTTCAAGGCTACCCTTGAACACCACCAGCGCCTCATCCCGTAGCGCGCGGGCAGCGGCAAGGCTCTCCGGATCGCTCATGCGTTTTGTCCCCCAAGGCTCAACGCGGCTTTGGCCCTGCTGATTCGCCTGATGGCAAGGAGCAGGCACATGCCTGCCAGAACAGCCAAGCCGCCACCGACAATCGCCAGTGCCCCCCAAACGCCGGCCACTGCCGCCAGTGCCAGCAGCAACCCAACGACAAGCGCGAGCAGAGTGAAGAAGCCAAACGCGATGCCAAGCACGATAAGCACGGCAATCGCCTTCGCTTGGCCCAGACCATAAGTGACCTGCGCCTTGCGATAGGCGATCTCCGCTTCGATCAGAGTCTGCCCGTCTTCGATCAGCGCCTTGATTGTGCCGCTCACGCCTTCGTCAGCGATGCCCTCGTGCGGTGGGGCGGCATCCTGTGTTTCGGTATCGGTCATCAGGCTGCAGCGCCCTCCTTCTCGGGGCGTCAGTCTTCCGAACGGCCCGAAAGCAGCTTGGCAATCGCAAACCCGGCAACTGCGGCAACGCCAATCGCAACGCCCGGGCTTTTCTTCACGAAGTCCTTCACGTCGTCGCCCAACTCGCCAAGATCTTTGGCTTCAAGCTTTGCAGCGGCTTCCTGAATTGATCGGGCGGCGCTGCGGGCATAGTCGCCGTATTGCACGCCCAGCTTGTCATCGATGGTCGGCGCGGTTTCGGAAATGGTCTTGCCCAGTGTGGTCAGCGCATCGCTCGCGCGAGCCTTGCCTTCAACCGCAAGAAAAGCGCCCTTTTCCTTGGCCTGATCGGCATAGACCTTTGCTTCGTCCACCCAGTCTGACGTGGCACCGCTTACCTTGGCCTTGTAGGCTGCGCCCTTTTCGAGCGCCTCACCCTTCAATGCCTCGGCACCGGCTTTTGCTTCTTCAATCGCCTTGCTGAATCGGCCCTTGGTGGTCTCGACTGTTTCGGCAACGGCGGGACCGACAGCAGCAACGGCTTCGTCGATCTTCTTCTTGGCCGCGCGCTTCTTGGGTGCGTCGGCGGGGGGCATCGTGGGGTCGGCCATGTCTCGTTTCCCTTCGGCAGTTCGCGCGTAATCTTCGCCCTCGATATGGGCTGTCTTTGCCATCTTGCTAGACCCACGACCCTGATTGCAAGAGCCTTGGGGCACAAGTTGGCCCGGATAGGTTTGTTGCACTGCAAACGCGGCTTGCCTGCCACGGTTCCAGCCGATAGGAGCCGCGCCAAACCTTGGCGCCGATTGTGCCGCCGCATTGCAGGGAGCAGACCATGACTGCGATCATCGACATCCATGCGCGTGAAATCCTCGACAGCCGTGGCAACCCCACCGTTGAGGTCGACATCCTGCTCGAAGACGGCAGCTTCGGCCGCGCCGCCGTGCCTTCAGGCGCTTCGACGGGGGCGCACGAAGCGGTTGAACTGCGTGATGGTGACAAAGCGCGCTACCTGGGCAAGGGCGTGACCAAGGCTATTACCGCCGTGAATTCGGACATTGCCGAAGCGATCCTCGGGCTGGACGCTGAAGACCAGCGCGACATCGATTACGCGATGATCGAACTTGACGGCACCGAAAACAAGAGCCGCCTTGGTGCCAACGCCATCCTCGGCGTCAGCCTCGCCGTAGCCAAGGCCGCCGCCGATGCGCGCGGCATGCCATTGTACAGCTACGTTGGTGGCGTTTCCGCTCACGTCCTGCCGGTGCCGATGATGAACATTATCAACGGCGGCGAACATGCTGACAATCCCATCGATTTTCAGGAATTCATGGTCATGCCGGTCGGCGCGCCGTCGCTGGCCGAAGCTGTGCGCTGGGGTGCGGAAATCTTCCACACCCTGAAGAAGGGCCTCCACGAAAAGGGCCTAGCCACCGCTGTGGGCGATGAAGGCGGCTTTGCGCCTAACCTTGCCAGCACGCGCGATGCGCTCGATTTCATCATGGCCTCGGTTGAAAAGGCCGGGTTCAAGCCCGGCACCGACATCATGCTCGCGCTCGATTGCGCCGCCACCGAATTCTTCAAGGGCGGCAAGTATGAAATCAGCGGTGAGGGCCTCTCGCTCTCGCCCGAAGCGATGGCCGATTATCTCGCTGCGCTGTGCGATGCCTACCCGATCATCTCGATCGAAGACGGCATGAGCGAGGACGATTTTGAAGGTTGGGCTGCACTTACTTCCAAGGTTGGCAAGCGCGTACAACTGGTCGGTGACGATCTGTTCGTAACCAACCCGCGACGCCTTGAAATGGGCATCGGCAAGGGCTTGGCCAACTCGCTGCTGGTCAAAGTCAACCAGATCGGCACACTTACTGAAACGCTTGAAGCGGTCAGCATCGCGCAGCGCAACGGCTACACCGCCGTCATGTCGCACCGTTCGGGTGAGACCGAAGACGCGACCATCGCCGATCTCGCCGTGGCCACCAACTGCGGCCAGATCAAGACCGGTTCGCTCGCGCGGTCAGACCGGCTTGCCAAGTACAACCAGCTCATCCGTATCGAGGAAGAACTGGGCATGTCGGCGCGCTATGCCGGTGCTGCAGCGTTTGGTCGGCTTAGCGCCTGATACGGCCCGTATCTGGACCGAATAGAGCGGACTACTGTGCCATGCGCAGCGCGGGGGAATGGATATCCTCTTCGCTGCGCATGTCGCCCGCAACGTCCGAGAAGTAGCCGACCATTTTCTCATAGCCCTCTGCCGATAGCCGTACGAATACGCGGCGGGCATCGTTCGCGTCATTCTCGCGCAGGATCAGGCCTTTTTCTTCCAGCACCGTCAACCAACGCAGAGCCGTGGTCGCGGGGACCGCCGCGCCGATGCAAGCGCTCGTCACGGGCAGGCGCTTGCGTTCCTTTGCGGCGATGAACAGATCGAGTAGAATATCCCACGCGGGCTCACCGAACAGGGCAGGGTCGGCAAAGATGTCGGACCGCCGGCGGCGATCACGGTATGTTGCGCGCGCGATTTCTGCCCAGACAGGGCTGTCCTTGACGCTATGGCTAACGGCGAAATCTTCCGTCCTCCCGTCGCCATCAGTGGTTTCAAGCTCGTGCGCGATGGCCAGCAGTTCGTTGGCAGCGGCAATCAGACGACGTGCTTTTGTGCGAAGTTGATCCTTGCCCATCCGTTGGCAACCCCCTGTTGCGATGTCCTGGACCGGTGAAGTTTCGGCCTTGCAGCAGGAATCAATCAACAGCGTTGATGTAACCATTCGTGGAACCCCTAAGTAGATATTCGTATCTTGCCTTCCTGAAGAGGGAATTAGGGCATATATATCAATCATATCGCGCCGCGTTCACCACGAATTCGCGGGCGTTGTCACACCGTATCGGAGTAAGTTACGGAGCATTTTTGTCGAGTTGCCTCCGTTGCGGATTCAACAGATAGCGCCACACGCCCCATAGGTTGACCACGAGCAGCGCTCCGTTCTGGATGACCAGAGAAAATGCATCGTTAGCTATTCCTGAAACGATCCATGAGATCGATACGAGCACGAACAACACAAATCCCCAACCGGCAATGCGGCGCCCCAGGTCAAGGGCGACCAGCGTAGCGGCGATGATTGTGCCCCCAGCTGCGAACCATTCGAGAATCCCGTCCATGCATCGCAGCCTTCCGTTCCGGATCAAAATGCGCCGGTCGCAGAAAATTGAACCCGTGTTGCACCAACCAGTTCCTTTGCCGGGTGATTTAAACGGTCAATTGAACTGCTCTTCCCAAGCATGGCGGCGTGTGTCAGCCTGTTTTCGGGAGAGCACAGCATGGCAAATTTTCCGACACGTCCTGATGAAGTCGATGCGTCGTGGATCGAGGCTCAGTTTGTGCAGGCAGGCATACCCGGCGATGTTCGCATTGCGTCACTGGAATGGGAGGCTATCGGCACGGGTCAGGTCGGCGATACGGCTCGCTTCAGCCTGCAATACGTGGGCGATGCGGCCCAGGCACCGCCCACAGTTGCTGCCAAGTTCCCGTCGGGCGATGCCACCAGCCGCCACACCGCCGCCGCCTTTTCGCTATATCGCAAAGAAGTTCTGTTTTATCAGCACGTTCCTAGGCTAATCGGGATGCGCGTCCCGCGTGCGTTTGCTGCAATGATTGACGACAACGGCTGCGATTTCGTGCTGCTGTTCGAAGATCTTGGCCCCTGCGCTCCCGGCAACCAGCTTTCTGGCTGCACGCTGGACCAAGCGGAGCATGCCATCCGCCAGGCCGCTGAACTCCACGCCCCCACCTTGGATCACCCGCTGCTCGATGCGGAATGGCTGCAACCTGATCCGCAGGCCAGCGCCTCGCTACGCGCGCTCTATCCGCAGGCGCAAGCCACTTTTCAGGAGCGGTATGGCGATGTGCTTGAACCCGAACTGATGGCCGTTTGCGAGGCACTGAACGATAATCTCGACCTTTGGTTTGATCGGAAGCACAGTCGCCGCAGCCTTGTTCACGGAGATTTCCGGCTCGATAACATGCTGTTCGGTATTCTCGACGGAACAGAACCGATCGCACTGGTCGATTGGCAGACCTGTGCCGTGGGATGCGGCCTTACCGACATCGGCTATTTCCTCGGTTGCGGCATCGGTTCGGCCCTCCGCCGCCCGCACGAGGCTGCGCTGCTCGATCTTTACTGCGCCGAGATGACTCGCCTCGGCGTGCCACTGACACGCGATCAGGTCTGGGACGATTACTGCATCGGCGCGCTTCACGGCGTGTCCACTGCAGTATTCAGCGCCGCCTTCGTCGTTCGGACGGAACGCGGGGACGCGAACTTCCTGTCTATGGCACGCGGGGCTTGTGAACTCGCGCTCGAACACGACAGTCTTGGCGCGCTCAAGCGCCGGATGGAGCACGCCTGATGCTGACCAAAGGTGACGATTTTCCGCTGCACCAGACGCCCGAACCGGTTGCCTATGCCGGAACGGACCGCAACTTCTATGACCGCTACTTCTTCAACGGCTATGCTCCTGATGGTTCAGGCTTCTTTGCGGTTGCGCTGGGGATCTATCCTCATCTGAATGTCGCGGACGCTCATTTTTCGTGTATCCGCAATGGTATACAGTACAATCTTCATGCGTCGCGCGAACTCAATATGGAGCGCATGGATCTGTCCGTCGGTCCGATCACCATAGAAATCGTCGAGCCGCTAAAGTCGCTGCGGGTGCGCGTTAACGGTGAGGGTCTGGCCGCCGAACTGACATTCACCGGCCGCGCCTTTCCTATCGAAGAGCCACGCTTCACCTACCGCATCGGCCCGCGCACGTTCATGGACTACACGCGCCTGACCCAGAACGGGCACTACACAGGCTGGATCGAGGTGGATGGTGAGCGTGCTGACCTTGTGTCAGGTACGGTCGGCACCCGTGACCGCAGTTGGGGGGTGCGTCCGGTTGGGGCGTCAGACACACAGCCGCACGGTCACGGCGTCGTCAGCAGCTTTTTCTGGCAGTGGACTCCGGTCAACCTGCCCACCCGTAGCCTGTTTTTCCACGTCAACGCAGACCGACACGGCACACCCTGGAACACCCGCGCGGTGATCGCACCGGACGGGGCAGGGCATGATGGTTTCCACGAAACGCCCTCTGCCACAATGCAATCGCCGATGCAGCCTGGCACACGCTGGCCGTCAGGCGGAACGCTGACCATTCAATGCGCGGAACGTCCGTTGACGCTTACTTTCGAGCCGCTGCAACGCTTTCAGATGCGCGGCCTCGGTTATACCAGTCCGAAGTGGGGTCACGGCCTTTACCACGGCCCACTTGCGGTTGAACGGGAGGATCTGGTCCTTGCCGATCTCGACGCGATGGCACCCACGCTTGAGAATCTGCATGTCCAGATCATCTCACGCGTTACCACCAGCGATGGCGAGACCGGCATCGGCGGCTTTGAACAGCTTGTCATCGGCCCTTACGAACCGTGGGGCCTCAAAGAATATTTCGACGCGGGCTAAGCGCTCACGCCCAGCGTTCGCGCAGCGCCAGCAGTGCCATAGCAGCCTTCGCTGCTTCGCCGCCCTTGTCCTTCTGGGCAGGGTCGGCGCGCACGATGGCCTGCGCCTCGTCTTCGACCGTAAGGATGCCGTTTCCGATGGCCACGCCGTCCATTGTCAACGCCATGATTCCGCGCGCGCTTTCGCCCGCCACGATCTCAAAATGATAGGTCTCGCCCCGGATTACCACGCCGATGGCGACGAAGCCGTCAAAATCGCCGGATTCATCGGCCAAGGCGATGGCGCCAGGGATTTCGAGCGCACCCGGCACCGTGATAACCTCGGCTTTGTGCCCAGCAGCTTCCAGCGCCGCCTTGGCTCCGGCGATCAGCATATCGTTCAGGTGGTCATAGAAGCGCGCTTCGACGATCAGGAATTTGGCCATAAGTATCAGTCCTCGGGACATCAGGGTGGGACGTGCAGGCACGCCGGGGAAGTTCTGGCATGCAGCCCTACTGCTACGGCGCGCACATTGCCACGCTTATGAGTCGCGGATTTGTGCGAATGGACGGGGGCATGCAACGACGCGATTCGTCATTTGCACAGCAAAACATTGCGCGTGAGGCGTTATGACACAGCAAAATGTCATGCATTTCCATGCACACCTCACCAAAATGGTCACATCTGCAACGTCCTTCCCCTACGGAAACCCCTATTTTTAATTATCCGGTTGACAAAGATTTCGTCTGGATATGTCCTGCAGTTCAGGCAACCCGCGGTTAATGACGGGTGCCGCTGGAGAGAGAGGTCTGAGCTATGAGGGGCAAGCTTTCCCTGCTGGCTGGCGTATGTTTCGCCGCCGTATCCGTGCCTGTGTTCGCACAGGAAGCACCGCAGTCAGCCGATGACAATTTCGGTCTTGAGGAAATTATCGTCACCGCACAGCGTCAGGCCCAGCGCCTGCAGGACGTGCCAATCGCTGTAAGCGCTTTCTCACCGGAAGCGCTCGACAAGCAGCAGATCCGCAACACACTCGACCTGCAACTGTCGCTGCCCAACATCACATTTTCCAAGACGAACTTCACCTCGTCGAGCTTTACCATCCGCGGTATCGGCGATCTGTGCACCGGCGTGACCTGCGATCAGGCCACTGCCATCCACCTGAACGATTCCCCGCTATTCGCCACGCGCCTGTTCGAAGGCGAGTTCTACGATCTGGCCCAAGTGCAGGTTCTGCGCGGCCCGCAAGGCACGCTGTTTGGCCGCAACGCCACATCGGGCGTGGTCGACCTGATCACCGCCAAGCCCGATCTCAGCGCGTTCGGCGCTTCGGGCGATGCAGAGTATGGCAACTACAATTCAGTGCGGCTGCGCGGCATGGTCAACGTTCCGCTGGGCGACAGCCTTGGCGTGCGCCTTGCCGGTTTCTATCTGAACCGCGATGGTTACACCAAGAACCTGTTCGACAATTCGCGGATCGACGACCGCGACATGTACAGCGTTCGTGGTTCGTTGCGTTTCGAACCGGGCACGGGCACCACGATCGACATCATGGGCCAGTATTTCCATGAGCGCGACAACCGCATGCGCATCCAGAAGCAGGTCTGCCAGAATGATCCCACGGGCGTTCTCGGCTGTCTGAATGCCAATCTGCCTTACGGCACCACCAACGGCAACTCGACGCTTGCTTCCGTGCTGGGCTCGCGTGAATTCTTCGCGATCCGCGGCCTGCCCACAGCATTTGCGGCGGGCAGCCTGTACGGCACTGATACTTATTCAGGCGTTGTGAATCCGGCCGATCCACGTGTGGTCAACACCGATACCACTCCAAGCTACTTTACCGAGGAACTGATCGTCGTCGGTTCGTGGGACCAGGAGCTGGGCGGTGGCCTCAATCTGAAGCTGACCGGCAACTATCAGGACGTTACCGTTGATTCGAGCCAGGACTACAACAACTCCGTTCAGAACCGCGCGCTGATCCAGCCATCGTTGAACACTTTGGCAGCGGCTCAGGCAGGTCTGCTCGGGGCTGGGCTCCAAAGGTATCTCAGCCCCGTTGCGGCTGCGCTCATGCCCAATGGCCCTGCTGGCGTGCTGTGCTCGTCGGCACCCGAGGAATCTGGCACCGGGGTTTATGGCGGCAATGCCATTTGCGGCATGACCCCGCTCGATTTCGACCGTTCGGTTCAGAAAAACCGCAGCTGGTCGGCAGAAGCCATCTTCAGCTCGGACTGGGACGGCAAGTTCAACTTCCTGCTGGGCGGCATCTACAGCGACTATGCGCTCAGCGAAAACAGCTACTACGTGAACTCGTTCGGCCTCGATTACTTCACCGGCATCGTTGGTGCGTTCACGGCGCTTGGGGCAGGGGCTCCGCCCTCGTATCTGGCAACACCGTTCTTCCGCAACAATTCGGACCAGCTCAACATCAAGAGCTTCGGCATCTTCGGTGAAGCCTACTACAAGTTCGATGACCGGGTGAAGCTAACCCTCGGCCTGCGCTACAACGATGACGACAAGAAGATTCGCGCACGTACGACATTTGCAAACTTCCTCGTCCCGCACGGTTCGACTGACGCCTACAGTTCGCCATTCTTCGGCGCTTACGATGCCGACGCGAGCCTTGCCGGCAATCAGCCGTTCCAGAACCGCAATGCCAAGTTCAAGGAAATCACCGGTCGCGCCGTTCTCGATTTCCAGGTGACTTCGGACAATCTGGTCTACCTGTCCTATTCGCGCGGCTACAAGTCGGGCGGCATCAACCCGCCACTTTCGGCAATCTTCACGGTGCCGGAAACTTTCAACCCCGAATTCGTCGACGCATTCGAAATCGGCTCGAAGAACCAGTTCGGCGCGCTGACGCTCAATCTCACGGGCTTCTATTACAAGTACAAAGGCCTCCAGCTTTCGCGCATCGTCGCTCGTACCTCGGTCAACGACAACGTGAATGCCAATATCTGGGGTCTTGAAGCCGAAGCGGTTATGCGGCCCGTGCGCGGGATGACGGTCAATGTCTCGGCCAGCTATCTCAACAGCAAGGTTTCGCAGGACAAGTTCCTTGCCAATCCGCGTGATTTTGGCGCCGGTCGTGCCGATGCCGTGATCATCAAGGATATCACGAACGCTGCAAACTGCGCCGTTGCCTCCACCTCCGGAAGCGTGGCGGGGGTCAATGCCTTCGTGAACACGGTCAACGCGCAGATCAATGCGGGCGCGATCCCGGGTGTCTTGGCAGGTGCCGGGCTACGGCCAACCACCTCGTTTGGCGCAAACAGCGGCATTGCTTCAACCGGCGCCTACAGCATCTGCGCCGCGCTTGAAGGCGTTGCCGCTGCAACTGGGGGTGGCGTTCCGTTCGGCGGGGTACAGGTGTTCAATTCGGGCATTCCGGTTAACATCAATGGCAACCAGTTGCCGGGTGCACCAAACTACAAGGTGGCGGGCGGCGCGGAATACGCCATTCCGTTCGGTGACCTGACCCTTACGCCGCGTGCCGACTTCATCCTGACCGGCACGTCCACGGGCAGCATCTTCAACGGCAACATCAACCGCATCCCCAGCTACACGCAGGTCAATGCCCAGCTGCAGCTCGATGGGCCGGAAAACAAGTGGTTCCTGCGCGGTTTCATTCAGAACGTTGGCAATTCAAACCCGATCACCGGCCTGTACATCACCGACCAGTCCTCGGGCAATTTCACCAACATCTTCACGCTGGAACCGCGCCGTTATGGTGTGGCTGCAGGCTTCAAGTTCTAAGCTTTCGACGTCAACCAGACGCGAAACACTCTGCGCCGGAGCCTTCGGGTTCCGGCGTTTCTTTTTAGCTGAACGCCGCCTGTGGCAATCCATCGCCATCGTAGACAGGCTGCTTGGCCACAACCTTGTATTTGTCGACCTGCGCCCCGGTCATGCCGGCCTCGGCCAGATAGCCAGCCATCGCGCGATAAAGCGGCCCGTCGAGATGCTCGGCAAGCGCGGCTACGTCTTCCCACTCCTCGTAGACCCACACGCGCGCGGGCTTTAGCGGGTCGGCATTCCACACATAATGGATGCAGCCGCGCTCCTCATACGTCGGCAGGATGAACTGCGCCCCACCGCGCACCACCTCTGCTGCGTCCTGTCCGTCGAAATCGATCCAACCCCACAAGGTCACCCGCTCCATCCACGCTCTCCCGTTCTGCTTGAGGGCAAAGGGATAGCCAAAGCGGTGTGACGACGGAATTGGTCATTCCATCAGGTTGGTGGCGATGAATGGAATGGTGGACGCACTTGGGCTCGAACCAAGGACCCGCTGATTAAGAGTCAGCTGCTCTACCAACTGAGCTATGCGTCCATACCCGGCAAAGGGCGTGCCCGGAAATAGGCCGCATGGTGTGCGGCGGGGAAGGCGATGGTGGTGGACGCACTTGGGCTCGAACCAAGGACCCGCTGATTAAGAGTCAGCTGCTCTACCAACTGAGCTATGCGTCCATGCCATGCAGCATTCCCGTTCGGGAGCCGCCCCAATAACGATTTTCTGACGGCTGCCAAGCCCCAAATTGCAGTTTTACGAAAGGCCCTTCGGCGCGCTCCGGCTCCAGCGCTCCACCGCCATGATCGTGCCCACGCAGATCATGTTGGTCATCATCGATGAGCCGCCGTGGCTCATCCACGGCAGCGGGATGCCGACCACTGGCGCAAGGCCCATGACCATCATCAGATTGATGCACATGTAGAAGAAAATCGTCATCGTCATGCCGATCGCCAGCAGCCGCGAAAAGCGGTCTGGCGCGGCCAGGGCAACTTTCAGGCCCCAGCGGAAGATCAGCCCGAATACCACCAGCACGAAAAGCCCGCCGACCATGCCCCACTCCTCGGCCATCGTCGAAAATACGAAGTCGGTGTGTGATTCGGGCAGGTAATTGAGGTGGCTCTGCGACCCGTTGCCGAAGCCCTTGCCGATAAACCCACCTGAGCCAATCGCGATCTTCGATTGGGTAATATGATAGCCGGTGCCGAGTGGATCGCTTTCAGGATCAAGGAACACCAGCACGCGGTTGCGCTGATATTCGTGCAACAATGTGAAAAACGCGAGAGGCGCGATCACCAGTGCCGCCGCACCTGCGCCAAGGAACCAGCGCAGTGGCAGCCCCGCCATGAACATCACCACCACCGCGCCGAACGTGATGGCAAGCCCGGTGCCAAGGTCCGGCTGCAGCATCACCAGCCCCGCCGGAATGCCCAGCAGCACCGCCGCCGGTCCCAGCGCTCGCCAGCTCTGCGTCTCGCCCACCGGCAGCACCGAATAGAACCACGCCAGCACCAGCACGATGCCCGGCTTCATCAGCTCCGAAGGCTGCAGCGTCATGAATCCCAGATTCAGCCAGCGCTGGCTCCCTCCGCCCATGCCGCCAATCAGTTCCACCAGCACCAGCAGCGCGCACAGCACGCCATAGGCGGGCAGCGCCATCTTGCGGAACAGATCCTGCGGCAAACGCGCAATCACCATCGCCATCACCAGAAACACGCAAAACCGCATCACGTGTGAAAAGGCCCAGACATCGAACCTGCCGCCTGCTGCCGAATCCAGCACCGCTGCGCCAAACCCCACCAGCGCCATCAGCGGCAGCAGCACTCCCCACGGCTGACGCGCGATCGTGGCTGGCACATAGGCGCGTGGCATCATTGCCCTCCCGTTGCGGCAGGTGCGGCCGCGCCCGATGAAGCCGTGGGCGAAGGGCCGGGCGCTGTCTCCCGCGAAGGCACCTGTTCCGGCTCAGGCCTTGGTGCTGCGGCGTCGGTCTGCACTGTTGCTGGTGCTTCAGCGGGCTTGCGCCCTTCCTCTGCCTGCTCTGCCAGTTCCGCGTCATCGGGCACCGGCTTGGGCGCAGAAGCCCCGTACTTGGCGGCGAACACGTTATAGCGCGACGCCATGCGCTGCTGCACGTTGCCACCCCACTGGGCTTCAAAGCCTTCCAGCACTTCCATCGCCTTGGCCTGATCAAAGATGTACGTCATCACATCGCGCGCAATGGGGTAGGCCGCGCCCGACCCGCCACCATGCTCGATCACCACCGCGCAGGCATACTTCGGTTTGTCGAACGGTGCGAATGCGATGAAATGTCCGTGGTCGCGGTACTTCCACTGCCCGCTCTTGCCGTTGGCCACGTTCAGGCCAACGACTTGCGCCGTCCCGGTTTTGCCGGCCATCAGCACGTCCACCGGCAACTTGGCGCGCCCCGCCGTGCCTCGCCCGTTGACCACCTCGCTCATCGCCGCGTGGATATAATCGAGATGATCCTGCCGGAACCCCATAGACTTCGGCTGCGGGGCATTCCGGTCGAGCAACAGGCGTGGCATCACTTCACGTCCCGAAGCGATACGCGATGCCATCACGGCCTGCTGCAGCGGATTTGACAGCATGTAGCCTTGGCCGATGGTGGCGTTGACGGTGTCATAAACCGCCCATTCTTTGTCGTACTTTTTCTTCTTCCACGCAGGATCGGGCACCGTGCCATAGGACTGCCCCGGATAGGGCATCGGAAACTCCTGCCCCATCCCCAGCCGCCGCGCCATCTTGGCGATGGTGTCCATCCCGATCTTCTGTGCGAAGTGATAGAAGTAGACGTCGCAGGACTGGTAGATGGCCTTGGCCATGTCCACCGTGCCGTGTCCCCGCCGGTTCCAGCAATGGAACACCCGGTTGCCCACACGCAAGCCGCCACCGCAGCCGACGCTGGCCGAAGGATCAAGCCCCGCCTCAAGGAAAGACATGGCGATCATCGGCTTCACCGTCGACCCCGGCGGGTACAGTCCGCGCAGCACCTTGTTGCGCAAAGGCACGTGGTCATCCTCGGACAGCATCTTCCATTCGATGCGGCCAATCCCGTCGGAAAAGCTGTTGGGATCGAAGCTTGGCATCGATGCCATCGCCAGAATGTCGCCCGTCTCGCAGTCCATTACCACTACAGAGCCGGATTCCAGGCCGACGCGCCGCGCGGCATAATCCTGCAGCCCGGCATTGATCGTCAGCTGGATCGGCTTGCCCGGCACATCCTCACGCGTCCCCAGATCGCGCACGATCCGCCCCGAAGCCGTCGCCTCCACGCGCCGCGCGCCCGGCACCCCGCGCAGCCGCGTTTCGAAGTGCTTCTCCAGCCCGTCCTTGCCGATCTTGAACCCCGGCGTGACGAGCAGCGGATTGCGCTCCTTTTCGTAATCCTCAGCCGATGCCGCACCGACATAACCGACAAGGTGTCCCACTGCCGCTCCGGTTGGATAGAACCGGGAAAACCCCTGCTGCGGGATCACGCCCGGCAGTTCGGGCAGGCGCACCGTGACCGAGGCATAACGCTCCCAATCAAGGCTCGCCGCCACTTCAACCGGCTGAAACCCGCGTGCCTTGTCCAGCTTGTCACGAATATCGCGCACTTTGTCGGGCGGCAACGAAAGCAGGCCGGCCAGCGTCTCCATCGTGCGATCACGGTCAACCACGCGGTCAGGAATGATGTCCACGCGAAAATCCGCACGGTTTGAGGCCAGCGCCTTGCCAAACCGGTCCAGCACCCAGCCACGCCGGGGTGGGATCAGCGTCAGGTTGACGCGGTTGCTTTCCGAAGCCGCCTGATACTTCTCATTCTGCGCCACTGCCAGATAGCCCAGCCGCGTCGCCAGCATCAGCCCCACGCCGCCCTGCAACGCGCCCAGCACAAATGTGCGCCGCTCGAACCGGTTGGTCAGGACAGCCGACGTGACCGGCAGTTTTCCCATGCGTGTCAGAGCCTTTTCAACGGCAGCAGGCGGATACGGTCAAGCAGGGCCACCACACGTGTGACCACGGGATAGATCACCAGCGACAGCAGGATTTGCGGACCGATCACCAGCGGCAAGGGATACCCCGTCGCCAGCCCGGCCACCAGCGCGCATATTCCCAGATAGGCAGCGATCAAGCCGCTGGCCGCCAGCCAGTCTTGCGAAAACCCACGCCACAAAAACCGCTCGTCAACCACTTCAAGCACCAGCATCGTTACTGACCACAGCACGATACCCGATCCGAAGGGTTGCCCTGAATAAAGGTCGTCGAACAAACCCAGCGGCAGGCCTGCCCACACCGGCAACATGCCCGGACGCATCATCCGCCACGCAAGAAGCATCAAATAGGCCAGCGGCGGCACGACAGGGGCCGAGGCGATCACCGGCGAAAAGCTTGCCATTGATGCCAGCATGATCGTCGCCCACGGCAGGCCGGTGGCGAGCGCGGGCAGGGGCGCACGATTGATCCGCTTGCGTACAAGGTCTTCGGGCGATGCGGTCAGCTTCTCAAAGATCACGGCTCTTCAACAGCGGTCTTTGCACCGTCCTCGATCATGCGCTGAAGATCGTCACGGGCTTGTGCGCTGAACGCCTGTTCCACCACCACGTAAACATGGTCGGCGGGATCGGCAGCCAGATGGCCGGTCGCGCCATCACGGTTCGGCGCAGTCGCCACGGCAACAGGAATGCCGGGTGGGTAAAGACCGCCCGAACCGGAGGTGACGAAAACGTCGCCTTTTTTCACCGGATTGGTGCCCATGTTGATCAGGCGAATGTCGATCCGCCCATCGGATGCACCCTGCACAAAGGCTGAAAGTCCGTCGCTTGCCCGCCGCACCGGCACCACGTTGTCTGGGTCCGTCACCAGCAGCACACGCGCGGTTCTCGGCCCGGCCTCGATCACCCGGCCGATCAGGCCCGAGGCAGCGCGCACAGGCTGGCCGGGGCGCACGCCGTCGTTTGCGCCAACATCCAGCACCGCATAGCGCCGTGTGCTGGCCCCACTTGATCCGATCAGATGTGCTGACGCCACCGGACGGCGCACCGGGTCAACAATGCCAAGCAAAGCCTTCAACCGCCGGTTTTCGTCTTCCAGCGCCTGCATGGAAACCGCATTGGCACGCGCGGCATCCACTTCGCGGCGCAGTTCGGCGTTCTGCTGTCCGGCTTTGAAATAGGCCCCGATGGCTGCAAACACGCCTTGTCCAGTGGCGCGGCTCTCTGCGCTTGCCTTGCCCATAGGCCGTGCAACTTCGGCAGCAGCACTGCGCGCAAAGGAAAAAGCGTCCGGATTGATCAGCGATACCGTAAGCACGACAATGCCCGCCACGACGCCGAGGATGGCGATAACGTAGCCGGTGAATATCCCGTACTGCGCCCTGCGCGAATAGCCCGGGCGGCGGTCCGTCGGCCGCGCCATCCGTTCACCCTTTCAATCCGGCACGATGTGCCGCGCCGTCAAGCAACCCGTAAAAACCAGACCTTATGCGGTCATCAACACGCCGCGATAGATCGGATCTTCCATCGCGCGGCCAGTGCCCAGCGCCACGCAGGAAAGCGGGTCTTCGGCCACGCTCACAGGCAGGCCGGTTTCCTCGCGCAGATGCTCGTCCAGCCCGCGGATCAGCGCGCCACCACCGGTCAGCACGATGCCCTGATCGACGATGTCGGCCGCCAGTTCGGGCGCGGTGTTTTCCAGCGCGATGCGCACGCCTTCGACAATCGCGCCGATGGGCTCGGACAGCGCTTCGGCGATGTTCGCCTGCGTGATCGTGATTTCCTTGGGAACGCCGTTCACCAGATCGCGGCCCTTGATGTGGATGGTCTCACCAATCCCGTCAGCAGGGGCAGTGGCGATGCCATAATCCTTCTTGATCCGCTCTGCCGTGGCTTCACCGATCAGCAGGTTGTGATGGCGGCGGACATAGGAAACGATGGCTTCGTCCATCTTGTCCCCGCCCACGCGGACGCTGGTGGTATAAGCCAGACCGCGCAGCGAAAGCACGGCAACTTCGGTCGTGCCGCCGCCAATATCCACCACCATCGAACCAACCGGCTCGGTCACGGGCATGTCTGCCCCGATTGCCGCTGCCATCGGCTCAAGGATCAGGTAAACTTGGCTGGCCCCGGCGTTGCTGGCCGCGTCGCGAATGGCGCGGCGTTCCACGCTGGTTGAACCTGAAGGCACGCAGATCACGATTTCAGGGTAGCGCAGCAGGCTCTTCGATCCGTTCACCTTACGGATGAAGTGCTTGATCATTTCCTCGGCCACTTCGATGTCGGCGATCACGCCGTCACGCAGTGGACGAATGGCTTCGATGTTGTCCGGGGTCTTGCCCATCATCATCTTGGCATCGTCGCCCACGGCCTTCACGCGCTTGATGCCGTTGATCGTCTCGATGGCGACGACCGAAGGTTCGTTCAGCACAATGCCGCGATCCTGCACATAGACCAGCGTGTTCGCTGTGCCGAGGTCGATCGCAATATTCTGCGAACCAAATTTGAAGAATCGGGAAAAGATCGATGCCATCAGGAAATCCGTGAAAATCTGCGGTTTGGCGCGCGGGCACGTGCCAAACCCCGCGAATGTGAGCGCCCGGGAAGGCGGCTCATTAGCAGGCGATTCGTGCAAAGAACATGGGTTTGTGCCGGTTTGGTTGGATAACTTCGCAGCTTGTCTCGAAATAAATCGGGTTCGGCGCTAGTCCTCGAAAGACCATGCGAGTCATCCGCCGCCTTCCCGAAACTTTGATCAACCGCATCGCTGCCGGAGAGGTGGTTGAACGCCCAGCCAGCGCGCTCAAGGAACTGGTTGAAAACGCCATAGATGCGGGCGCAAACCACATTTTCGTGCGCCTGTCCGAAGGTGGTCTGGCGATGATCGAAGTGTCCGATGACGGCTGCGGGATGGGCGCAGGCGAGATCGCGCTGGCGCTCGAACGTCACGCCACATCCAAGCTTCCCGATGAAGCCATCGAAATGGTGGAAACTCTCGGCTTCCGGGGTGAGGCGCTGCCCTCCATCGCCTCGGTCGCGCGCGTCACCATCGAAAGCCGCCCCCAAGGCTCTGCCGATGGCTGGAAGCGGGTGGTTGATAACGGCGCTCTGGTCGAAGAAGGCCCTGCCGCCCTGCCGCCCGGCACGCGGGTGCGGGTCGAGCAGCTGTTCGAGAAAATCCCCGCCCGCCGCAAATTCCTGCGCAGCCCGCGTTCGGAATGGGCCGCTGCTTCGGACGTGGTGCGCCGCCTCGCAATGGCGCGCCCGGACTTGGGCTTCACGCTCGAACACGATGGTCGTCGCTCGATCCAGGTGCAGGGCGGGGAATCGCTCGAAGCCCGCGTCGCCCAGTTGGTCGCACGCGAACTGGCGGGCAATTCGGTCGAAGTCGATCTGCTGCGCGGCGATTACCACCTGACCGGCATTGCAGGTCTGCCCACCTACAATCGCGGTGTGGCCGATCACCAGTACCTGTTCGTCAACGGCCGCCCGGTGAAGGACCGCTTGCTGATCGGCGCGGTGCGCGGAGCCTATGCCGATATGCTGGCACGCGATCGCCACGCCGTGCTCGCGTTATTCCTGCAAGTCCCAGCGGGCGAGGTGGATGTGAACGTCCATCCCGCCAAATCCGAAGTCCGTTTCCGCGATCCGGCCTTCGTGCGCGGCATGGTCGTCTCCGGCCTGCGCCATGCGCTTTCCACCGGAGACCAGCGCAGTGCGCAAGCCCCATCGGCGAGTGCTATGGCGGCGTGGCAGGCTGAACCTATTTCTCCGGCAGGAGCAGCAAGTCCCTCACAGGGAAGCATTTTTGGCCAGACATGGCGCCCCGAACCGCGCGTCTCCGAAGCGGGCCTTGCGTGGCGAGGGTACGAGCAAGGCGTCATGGCCCCGCCGCAGGCGCGCGCCGAAGTTGCCGCAGAACTGGTGGTCGATGCGGCACAACATCCGCTTGGCGTAGCGCGCGGGCAGGTGTCCAACACTTACATCGTCGCGGAGGCGGAGGACGGCTTGGTCATCGTGGACCAACACGCAGCGCACGAACGGTTGGTCCTTGAACGCCTGCGCTCTGCCGGAGCGGGGCAGGGCACAGCACCGTCACAGGCCCTGCTGATCCCCGAAGTGGTCGAGCTTGAGGAGGTGGCCTGCGACCGGCTCGAGGAAGCCTCTGGGAAACTGGCAGAATTTGGCCTCGCACTGGAACGCTTCGGTCCGGGCGCCATGCTCGTCCGCGCCATCCCCGCCGCGCTCGCCAAGGGAGACCCGGCGAAGTTGGTCGCCGACGTCGCCGACGATCTCGCCCAGAACGGCGACGCGCTGCTCCTCGGTGAGAAACTCGACCTCGTCCTCGCCACGATGGCTTGCCACGGATCGGTTCGTGCCGGGCGCGTGCTTTCGGTGGCGGAGATGAATGCGCTTTTGCGCGAGATGGAGGTTACTCCACGGTCGGGCCAGTGCAATCACGGGCGGCCGACTTGGGTGAAGCTGGCGCATGGTGACATCGAGAAGCTGTTCGGGAGAAAGTAAAATGGCAAGATTAGCGTTTATACCACTGATTTTGCTGATACTTTCTGCATGCTCGGCGGAGCAGGAGCCGAGCGATGCCGAGGCGGTGGCGGCGGTTGAGGCGGCGCAGGATGGTAAGCATCCGGTTGAGCCGATTGCCCCGCAGGCGATACTTTATCCCGATATTTCAAAGCACAAGCTGCACGGCACCGGTTGCGCCTTCGTTGCAGACGGTGGCGGGATCGGCGCGGTGCTGCTGGCGCAGGACACGCGCGGCGTGTTGAAAGTGAACGGAGAAATCCAGATCCTTGCGCCCGATACCGGAGCGGCGAAGCTGCCCAAGGGAAGCTGGTCGCGCTATACCGGCAAGGAATATGCGCTGACGCTTACCGCGAGCGGGCCGGTGGAGGCGGTTGGGACCAGCGAGCATTTCGATGGCAAGCTGGTGATCACCGACGAGTTCGAACGGCCCGTTTATAGTGCAATCGGTGACGTGCAGTGCAAGGCGATTTAGACAGCGTTTCGAACAGGTTGCGGCAGTCTATGTGCGTCCAGGTGCGCGTAGGTGCATCTAGGTGCACTTCAGGATTGCGCGTTTTCCGCCTCGCGAACGCGGATCAGGCCGATGGATTTCATGGTCATCACCACCACGCCATCCTGATTATAAACCCTGACGTTTGAGCGGAAACTGCCCATCTCGGGCCGAGAACCACTGCGCTTCTTGTCGACGATTTCGGTTTCGACTGACAGCGTATCGCCGGGATAGACCGGCGTGAGCCAGCGGATTTCGTCCAGCCCCGGCGAACCGAGCCCCGCCTGCTTCCGCTCCTTGAGATTCTCGACCAGCATAGCCATCGTCATCGCGCAAGTGTGCCAGCCGCTGGCCGAAAGCCGCCCGAAATGGGTCTGCGCCGCCGCCTCGTCGCTGAGATGGAAGGCTTGTGGATCATATTTAGAAGCGAAATCAATCACTTCGTCGCGGTTAACCGCATAGCTGCCAAAGCGCTGCACCGCGCCGGGTTCAATATCTTCAAAATACATCATCCGCGCAGCATGACGCGCTACGCGGTGATGTCAACCGGTCGGTTAAATGGCGTCAGACGTTGAACTTGAAGTGCAGAACGTCGCCATCCTTCACCACGTATTCCTTACCTTCCTGACGCAGCTTTCCGGCATCGCGCGCAGCGGTTTCTCCACCCAGCGAAACGAAATCATCATAGGCGATGGTTTCGGCGCGGATGAAGCCGCGTTGCATGTCGGAGTGGATTTCTCCGGCGGCTTCGGGGGCCTTGGCGCCCTGATGCACGGTCCACGCGCGGGCTTCCTTGGGGCCGACGGTGAAGAAGGTGATGAGGTGCAGCAGATCGTAGCCCGAGCGGATCACGCGGGCGAGGCCGGTTTCGTGGAGGCCCATTTCCTCAAGGAAAACGGTGCGCTCTTCAGGGTCCATGCCGACCAGTTCGGATTCGATGGCAGCGGACACGATCACGGCATTCGCGCCTTCGGCCTTCGCCTTTTCGAACACGCGGGCGGAGAAGGCATTGCCGTTGGCGGCGCTCTCTTCCTCGACGTTGCAGACGTAGAGGACGGGTTTGGCGGTGAGCAATTGCGCCTGCGCAAACACGCGGGCTTCGTCGTCGTCCTTGGGCACGGTCAGGCGCGCGGGCTTGCCTTCGCGCAACAGTTCGAGCGCCTGGCCCAGCACCGAAGCGATGATCTTCGATTCCTTGTCGCCCTGCGCGGATTTCTTGATCGCGGCCGGAACGCGCTTTTCGAGGCTTTCGAGGTCTGAAAGCATAAGTTCGGTTTCGACCGTATCTGCATCGGATACCGGATCGACCTTGTTGTCGACGTGCTGGATGTCGTCATTTTCGAAGCAGCGCAGTACGTGGACGATGGCGTCCACTTCGCGGATGTTGCCAAGGAACTGGTTGCCCAGACCTTCACCCTTCGACGCGCCGCGCACCAGACCAGCGATATCGACGAATCCGAGCTGCGTAGGGATGATCTTCTGGCTGCCGGCGATCGCGGCCAGCTTGTCGAGCCGGGGATCGGGCACGCCGACATTGCCCACGTTCGGCTCGATCGTGCAGAACGGATAGTTCGCCGCCTGCGCCGCCTGCGTTTCAGTCAGCGCGTTGAACAGTGTCGACTTGCCGACATTGGGAAGACCGACGATCCCGCAACGAAAACCCATTCTCAAACTCCTTGGTTGGCCGGGCCTTTAGCGGGCGTGGAGGCATTTGGAAACCTTCACGGAAATTTCAGCATGAAGTGCGATTTTCGCGCGCATGAGAAAACATCTGCTGATTCTGTCCGCCGTGGCCTTGCTGAGCGCCTGTGGCGAGGATGCCGACCAGAAAATTGCCCGTGCGCGGCAGGAAATTGCCGAGATGCGGCTTGGGGCGGCAAAGGTCGATCTGTCTGCCGCACTGGCCGAGAAGGGCGATGATCCGGCGCTTCTGCGCATGCTGGCGGCGGTGCAACTGCGCATGGGCGATGGCGACGGGGCCGAGGCCACTGCAGCGCGCATGGAGCGGGCCGGGATGAAGGGGCCAGAGCTTGCGCTGGTGCGCGGCGAGGCTGCCGTGTTGCGCGGGCGGCCAGAGGATGCGCTTGCCTTGGTGGCACAGGACAAATCGCCCGCAGCGTGGCGCGTTCGGGCGGCGGCAAAGCTGGCGTTGAAGGATCAGGAAGGGGCGCTGGCCGCGCTCCGCCAAGGGGCAGCAGCGGGCGATGATGCGTTGTTGCTGCGCGATTATGCCAAGTTCCTGATCGAGGCGAATGATCTGGATGGCGCGGCGCAGCAGGTGGCGGTGCTCGACCGGATTGCGCCCGATGGCTTTGATGGGCCGATGCTGAAAGCGGATATTGCCGCGCGGCGCGGGCGCATGGCTGAGGCGCATGGCGTGCTGACCAAACTGGCCGAGCGTTACCCGGCGGTGCCCGAGCCGTGGATTGCGCGGGCCGATGTCTACGACATGGAAGGCAAGCTGGACGATGCGATCAAGATGACGGAGAAGGCGGCGGAGCTTGCGCCTGCCGATCCGCGCGTGGTGGCATTGCAGGTGCAGTTTGCCTCGATGAAGGGTGATTGGGAGAAGGTCCGCTCAACCTTGGCGAGTCAGGAGGCGACGCTTGATCCGCTGTCTGCCAACGGGCTGACTTATGCCGAGGCGATGCTGCGACTGAACCATCCCGAACAGGCGCGCGCGATGTTCCAACGGGCGCTGACGCGGTCTCCGAACAATCCCTATGCGCGGCTGATGCTGGCGCAATCGCAGATGGCGACGGGGGATGCTGCAGCGGCCTATGCGACGGTGAAGCCACTGTCGGACAGCCTGCTGGCGGGGCCTCAGGAACTGGAACTGGCGGAGATGGCAGCCAAGGCGCTGGAAAGCCCCGATGCGCCCCAGCTTTCGGCGCGATTGGCGGCGGCCAAGGCCGGGACATCGCAAGGCCTGATCCGTCAGGGCGAGAAGGCAATGGCGACGCAGGACTGGAACGGCGCCGCCGCGGCTTATGGCCAATTGGCCGCGACGGGCGACGATGCCGAAGTGATGAAGCGTCTGGCGATGGCGCTGAGCCATCTGGGTCGCACCGATGAGGCGATCAAGGCTGCTGACCGGGCGCGGGCGATCAAGCCCGAAGATCCAGACACAACTTATATGGCAGGCTATGTGCGTGCCGCAGGCGGCAAGGATGTGGCCACCGGGATTGCCCTGCTGAAACAAGCAAGCGAGGCCGCACCACAGAACGTAACGTTCCGGCGCAGCCTCGCAAGATTTTCAGTAGTGCAGGGAGGCTGATCGCAGCCACCTTCGCTGATTACGCTCGTCCCGCTTTGCAACGTGGTTCTCAGTTTCATCATGCTGAACTTGGTTCAGCATCCATCTTCCAACACGAACAGCCGTGCGAGTGGCCAGATGGACCCTGAAACAAGTTCAGGGTGACGGACTAGAGAAACGGTAGGCGAACGGGACTAGCGTTTAGATTGCCTTCAAGCGCGCGGCTTGACCTTGCGCGAGCGGGCAAAGCCGATGCCGAGCAGGCCCAGAGCCATCATGCCAAGCATGCCGGGTTCAGGAACAGCCGTACCGCCGGTGCTGGTGGTGGTGCCGCCCGTGGTGGTTCCGCCGGTCGTCGTCGTGCCGCCAGTCGTCGTGCCGCCAGTGGTCGTGGTTCCGCCGGTGGTCGTTCCGCCGGTCGTGGTGCCGCCCGAGGTGGTGGTGCCGCCCGTGGTCGTGCCACCGGTGGTGGTTCCGCCGGTCGTCGTGCCGCCAGTGGTGGTGCCGCCTGTGGTCGTGCCACCGGTGCTGGTTCCACCGCACTGGCCGCTGTGGCCGCAGTTGCAATAGTGCTTGTGGGTCAGTGTCGTCCACCACGTGGCGTGTGCCGGAGTGGCCATTGCAGTGCCGAGCGCAACCGTTGCGACCGCTGTGAGAAACTTCTTCGTCATTACAACCTCCACACCCTGAGACTTGGTTGACACGATACACAGCAAAGGCCGTGCCAAGTTCGTAAAATCAGGGGTTTCGATGGTTAACAAAGGTTTCAAACGGCACAGAGTGTCAGGAAGTTCGACAGTTTTGCATTGCTGAAGTGTTACCGCATCGAGCGAGATCAGCCCTGCTGGCGCAGCGCGATGTCGTTCATGAAGCGCACATCGTCACCTTTCGCGAGCCATTCTGCTTCGGAAGCGATTGCGCCGAGCATACCGACAAGGTCATCCTGTTCGGCCTTTGCGTAATTGCCGAGGACGTAGCCGGTGACACGGTCCTTGTGGCCGGGATGGCCGATGCCAAGGCGCACGCGGCGGAAATCCGCGCCGAGGTGCTGATCGATGGAGCGCAACCCGTTGTGCCCGGCAGTGCCGCCGCCCTGCTTCACCTTCACCTTGAACGGGGCGAGATCGAGTTCATCATGGAACACGGTCAGCGCTTCGATGCCGAGCTTGTAGAAGCGCATTGCTTCGCCCACGGCGCGGCCGCTTTCGTTCATGAAAGTGGCGGGCTTGAGCAGGAGGACTTTTTGCGTGCCGATGCGGCCTTCCTGCAGCCAGCCCTGGAACTTCTTTTGCACCGGGCCGAAGCTGTGAACTTCGGCGAGGGTGTCCAGCGCCATAAAGCCGACGTTGTGGCGGTGCAGCGCATATTGCGGTCCGGGGTTTCCGAGGCCGACCCAGAGTTGCATGTGCGGTAGGTTCCCTTTGGCTGAAGTGACCGAGGTAGTGAAAGACCCACCCCGCTGCGACTAACTTCACTACGTTCAGCAAGTCTCGCGGCCCTCCCGCCTGCGGGAGGGCGTACACTCCCCTCCCGCAGGCGGGAGGGGTTGGGGGTGGGCAATAGCGCAAACGCGCGATCCAAAAAAGAACCCCTCCCGCATTGAAGCGGAAGGGGCTGCTTTTTGGTGCCTGCCGGAGCAGGCAAAGACTGGCTATCAGCCTTCGGCTGCAGCTTCGCCTTCTTCGCTCTTGAGCGAGGAAGGAGCCACGATCGTTGCGATGGTGAAATCGCGGTCGGTGATCGCGGGCTTTACGCCAGCAGGAAGCGTGACAGCGCTGATGTGGATGGAATCGCCCACTTCATAACCGGCAACGTCAACGACGATGTCATCGGGGATCGCGTCAGGCGAGCAGATCATTTCCAGCTCGTGGCGAACCACGTTGAGGATGCCGCCCTTCTTGAGGCCGGGCGACTTTTCTTCGTTGATGAAGACGACCGGAACATCGACGTGAACGACCGAGTCCTTCGATACGCGCAGGAAATCTGCGTGCAGCGGACGGTCAGTCACCGGATGGAAGGCGACGTCCTTGGGCAGGGTGCGGATGGTCTTGCCACCAACAGCGAGTTCGACAACCGAGTTGAGGAAGTGGCCGGTGCTCAGCGCCTTGTTGAGCGCCTTTTCTTCCAGATGGATCGCAACCGGTTCTTCATTGCCGCCATAGATCACGGCGGGGATGCGGCCTTCGCGACGCAGTGCATGGGAGGCTCCCTTGCCAACCCGATCGCGCGTCTCGGCCGACAGCGTAAGCGTCTCGCTCATGTGTCAGTACCTTCCAAGAATGCTTTGTTTCAAAACTTCCTCCGCCACGCCTCCAGGGATGACCATGACAGGGAAGCGGCGGCCCTTAGCGGGTTTGCCGGGAAATGCAAGGTTGGAGTGGAGTTACATCCGTGCAAGGCGTTCAGCCAGATCATCGAACAGGGCGGGGCTGGCGGCACCGATCAGGCCGGGGTCGAGGTGGGTATCGACGCGGTAGGGCGCGCCATCGGGGCGTGCGGCCTTTCCGCCCGCTTCGTTGAGGAACAGGACTCCGGCGGCGTGGTCCCACGCATAAGTGCGTTCGAACAGCGAGACGTCGTTCTGGCCCAGCGCGATGCGGGGGTATTGTTCGGCGGCGCAGCGGGGGATGTCTACCAAGGCATAGTGCGGGGCGATGTGTTCCATCAGGGCTGCACGTTTGGACTTGTCGACGAAAACCACGGAGATGGCGGCGATAGGCTTGTCCGCGCCGCTGGTGCGCGCAGTCAGGCGCTCGCCATTGAGCCACGCGCCGTGGCCACGATGGGCGGTGCAGAGGCGGCCAGTCAGCGGGTCGTAGATCCAGCCTGCCACCGTCTCGCCTTTCTCGGCAAGCGCCAAGAGGATGCCGAAGGGTGGCTTTCCGGCGGCGTAGTTGTTGGTGCCGTCGAGCGGATCGATGATCCAGCACAGCTTGTTGGACAGGCGGTCGAAGATGGCGGGATCGGCGTGGGCGGCTTCCTCGCCGACGATGGCGGCTTCGGGCAGGATTTTCGCCAGGCCCTCGGCGAGCATGATTTCGCTCTCGGTGTCGGCGATGGTGACCACATCGTCGGCGGCCTTGTTGGTCACGTCATCGCTGGCGAGGCGCTGGTAGTGCTTGAGCAGCGTTTTCTCTGCCGTGTCGCGCATGAGGGCGGCGACGGCGGTGTCGAGAGCGCGGGTCATGAGCGGTAGTCGGCGTTGATGGAGATGTAGCCGTGGGTGAGGTCGCACGTCCAGACGGTGGCTTGGCCGAGGCCTAGGCCGAGATCGACTTCGATGGAAATATCGCGGCCTTTCAGGTGTTTGGCGACGGGAGTTTCGTCGTAGTCTGAAAGAGGCTGGCCATCGCGGGCGGCCCATGTGCCGCCGAACCCAATGGAGAGGCGGTCGCGGTCGGCGGGTTCGCCTGCCTTGCCCACGGCCATGACGACGCGGCCCCAGTTGACGTCCTCGCCCGCGATGGCGGTCTTGACCAGGGGGGAGTTGGCGATGGCGAGGCCGACTTTGCGGGCGCTTTCATCTGACACTGCGCCCGAGACGCTGACCGCGATGAACTTCTGCGCGCCTTCGCCATCGCGCACGACGAGGTGGGCGAGTTGGCGGCACACGTCTGCAAGCGCGGCGGCGAAGGCGTCTGCGCCGGGGCTGTCAGGGCCGGTCAACGGGGCGTTGCCTGCCTTGCCGGTGGCGAAGGCGAGGACGGTGTCGCTGGTGGAAGTGTCGCTATCGACCGTGATGCACGAGAATGTGTGGCGGTTGGCGGCGGACAGGCATTCCTGCAGGAAGGCAGGGGAAACGGCGGCGTCGGTGAAGATGTAGCCGAGCATCGTGGCCATGTCTGGCGCGATCATGCCGCTGCCCTTGATGATGGCGCTGAGCGTGACGCGCGTATCGCCGATCATTGCGCTGGCGGTCGCGCCCTTGGTGAAGGTGTCGGTGGTGCCGATGGTGCGGGCGGCGTCTTCCCATGTGCATGGTGCGGCGAGCAGAGCGGCTTCGATGCCGGTGCGGGCCTTGTCCTTGGGCAGGGGCACGCCGATGACGCCGGTGGAGGAGACGAAGACGGCCTCCTTTGCGCAGCCGAGGTGCGTGGCGACCTGCTCCATGATCTGCTCCACCGCCTCACGGCCGCGGTAGCCGGTGAAGGCGTTGGAATTGCCGGCGTTGACCACCAGCGCGCGGGCCTGTCCTTGGGCGATGTTCTGGCGGCCTAGTTCGACTTCGGACGAGCAGCACACGTTGCGCGTGAAGACGCCTGCGACGGCGGTGCCTTCGGCCAGTTCGACGTAGGTCAGGTCACAGCGGCCCCAGTCCTTGTACCCGGCGCGGGCGACGCGCGGGGTGACGCCTGCGATGGCAGGCACGGCGGGGAAGGGTGTGGCGAGTGGGGAGACAGCATCGGACATAGTGGAAGCGCCTAGCGTGCGCCGGGGCGGGGTTCAACTGCTTGCGCGCGACGAGCAGGTGCGTTTTCGTGATGGACGAATGCGCCCTGAGTGCCTATCTCCCCCGGCGATGCGCATTCTGCTTGCTTTGCTGGCCATGATTACGGGCCTTTCGTTGCCGGAGGTGGCCATGGCCGTCTCGCGCGCGGAAGTGGCCGAGGCTGGGGTTGCGGCGGGTGGTGTGGAAATGGCAGAGCGGCTGCAAAAGCGCTGCATCTGTCGTGGTGGCGCTGTCCCGCAAAAGCGCACCAACGCCCGCCGCAAGACGGTGTGGCTTCCCGTTCCGGCGCTAGTCCGGTCCAACAGCATCTACCTGAGCGACCGCGCGCGCCAATAGCGCTGCGAATCCGCATATCCCTTTTCCGGCAAGGGCCTTGGCCTGCCGAGGCGCGTTTTGCGCGCCACTCCCCCTATACATCAGAATTTACAGGAAAATCCCGTCTATGCTCGGCTCCATCGCCAAGGCCCTTTTCGGCTCATCCAACGACCGTTACGTCAAGTCGCTCGACAAGATCGTCCGCCAGATCGCGGCTTTCGAACCCCACCTGCAGGGGCTTTCGGACGAAGAACTGACCGCCCAGACGCCGAAGTTCCGGCAGATGCTGAACGATGGGACAGCGCTGGATGACATCCTGCCCGAAGCCTTTGCCACGGTGCGCGAGGCGTCGGTGCGGACGCTTGGGCTGCGGCACTTCGATGTGCAGATGATCGGCGGCATCGTGCTGCATCGCGGCGAGATTGCCGAAATGCGCACGGGTGAAGGCAAGACGCTGGTCGCGACACTGGCGGTCTATCTGAACGCGCTGGAGCGCAAGGGCGTTCACGTGGTGACGGTCAACGATTACCTCGCCCGCCGCGACGCCGAGACGATGGGCGTGCTTTACAAGTTTCTTGGCCTGACTGTGGGCGTGATCGTGCCCAATCTGGGTGAGGAGCAGCGGCGCGAAGCTTATAATTCCGACATCACGTATGCCACCAACAACGAGTTGGGCTTCGATTATCTCCGCGACAACATGAAGCACACGCGCGATCACATGGTGCACCGCCCGTTCAACTTCGCGATTGTCGACGAAGTTGACTCGATCCTGATTGACGAAGCGCGCACGCCGCTGATCATTTCCGGGCCGACCGACGACAAGAGCGATCTCTATGTATCGGTCGATGCGATCGTGAAAACGATCGACCCTTCGCTCTATGACGCCGACGAGAAGACCAAGAACATCACACTGACTGAAGACGGGGTGGAATGGGTCGAGCGCGCGCTGGAAACGGCGGGGCTGCTGGAAGGGTCGAACCTTTACGACGTCGAGAACACGATGGTCGTCCATCACCTCGATCAGGCGCTCAAGGCCAACGTCATGTTCAAGCGTGACATCGATTACATCGTCAAGGACGATAAAATCGTCATCATCGATGAGTTCACCGGCCGCATGATGGACGGTCGACGCTGGTCAAACGGTTTGCACCAGGCGGTGGAAGCCAAGGAAGGCGTGCGCATCGAACCTGAAAACCAGACGATGGCTTCGATCACGTTCCAGAACTTCTTCCGCATGTACCCCAAGATTTCGGGCATGACCGGCACAGCAGCGACCGAAGCGCCCGAATTCTTTGACATTTACAAGATGAATGTCGTTTCGATCCCGACCAACGTGCCGGTGCTGCGCGTGGACGAGGAAGACGAGTTCTACAAGAACACGATGGACAAGTTTGGCGCCATCGCCAAGCTGATCCGCGAGAAGTACGAGAACGGGCAGCCCGTGCTGGTGGGAACGGTTTCCATCGAAAAGTCAGAGCTGCTTTCGGACTTCCTGCAGAAAGAAGGGGTCAAGCACAACGTGCTGAACGCCCGCTTCCACGAGATGGAAGCGCATATCGTGGCGCAGGCCGGCCGTTTGGGCGCGGTGACCATCGCCACCAATATGGCGGGGCGTGGCACCGACATTCAGCTGGGCGGCAATGTGGAATTCCTGACCGAGGACGAGCTGCGCGACGTGCCCGCAGGGCCGGAACGCGATGCCGGAATTGCGCGGATCAAGGCGGAAGTGGCTGAGGAAAAGGCCAAGGTTCTGGCCGCCGGTGGGCTTTGCGTGATCGGCACCGAGCGCCACGAAAGCCGCCGTATCGACAACCAGCTGCGCGGGCGTTCCGGCCGTCAGGGCGATCCGGGCATGAGCAAGTTCTACCTCTGCCTTGAGGACGACCTGCTGCGCATTTTCGGGCCGGACACGCTGTTCTCACGCATGATGAACAACAATCTGGCCGATGGCGAGGCGATTGGTTCGAAGTGGCTTTCGAAAGCGATCGAGACTGCGCAGAAGAAGGTTGAAGCGCGCAACTACGACATCCGCAAGCAGGTCGTCGAATACGATGACGTGATGAACGATCAGCGCAAGGTCATCTACGAACAGCGCGCCGACATCATGGATGCCGATGCGGTGGACGATGTGGTGGCTGACATGCGCCACGACACCGTCAACGGCATTGTCGGCGATGCCTGCCCTCCCGGTTCCTATCCAGAACAGTGGAACGTCGTGGCGCTCAAGGCCCGCGTCGAGGAAGTGCTTGGCATGGAAGTGCCCATCGACGAGTGGATGCAGGAAGAGGCGATCGAGCCGGACATGATCGAGGAGCGTATCCAGACGCTGGCCGATGCAAAGATGGACGAGAAGGTCAACGAGGTCGATGCCTCAGCCTGGCGCGGGCTGGAAAAGTCGATCCTGCTTGAGCGGCTCGATAATCACTGGAAGGAGCACCTCGCCACGCTTGATGCGCTGCGGCAGGTCGTGTTCCTGCGTGCCTATGCCCAGAAGACGCCGATCAACGAATACAAGCAGGAAGCGTTCGGCCTGTTCGAGAAGATGCTTGAAGCGATCCGCGAGGACGTGACGCGCATCCTGATGACCAGCGAGATCCGTCTGCGTCCGATGGACGATTTCGAGCTGCCCGAACTGCCCGATTTCCTGACCAGCCACATCGATCCGTTTACGGGCGAGAACGACGCCATTGCGCCGACGCCAGCGCCGGCGATGTTTGGCGCGCTGCCGCCGCAGGCGGGCGGGACGCTGCTGGCAGGTGCTGCGGCGCAGGGGCTTGGCGATGATCCTTATGCCGGTTCGGGTATCAGCCGCAATGCGGCCTGCCCCTGCGGATCGGGCAAGAAGTACAAGCACTGCCACGGCATTGCCGCCTGAGGCTCACGGTCTGGATGCGGAAGGCGCAAACCCCCGGTCGACGTGATCCGGGGGAGCGGTGCGGCATTTGCAGTCCGGCGCAAGCGGTTGATGCGCGTGGTAAATCGTTCCACCGCTAGTTTGCCAATATGTGTCTGCCGCTCATTGCAGGACCGGGTTTTGTTGCTAGACTGACAGCATAAGAACAAGAAGACAAAGGGTCGCGCCAGTTCAAAGCCTTGAGGGGGCGCGCGCGCAATGAAGTTTGGATTTTCGGGGAGAAACGTGCAGGCAGGCTTGCGGCCTTGCCACAGTGCGTTCGCGCGCGGTTTCGCAGCGTTTGCGATTGCCGCCATTCCCGCGGCGGTCTCCGCTCAAGGTGTGCCTTCTGGTCAGGCGGTCAGCCCGCCGACGCGTGACGACCTTCGCGGCACCACCACGCAATCACCGCAAGCGCCATCGCGCCTTTCGATCAAAGGC
>NZ_JAUYRV010000042.1 GCF_030696665.1 Novosphingobium sp. | reverse complement strand
CCAGACGTTGTTCTCATAATACTCCAGCGGCAAAGCAACGGATTCACCCACCGCTTTCAGCCCGGCGAAGTGGATCACCGCGTCGATGGCATGATCGGCAAACACCTGATCCAGCGCAGCCCGGTTGCGGATGTCGCCTGTGACCATGATGGGCGCGTTTCCGGTAATCTGCTCCACCTGCACGGCCACATCAGGCTTGCTGTTGCAGTGATTGTCAAAGCACACGACAGCGTGCCCTGCCTCCATCAGCGCGACCGCCGCGTGGCTGCCGATGTAGCCCGCGCCGCCGGTCAGAAGAATCGTCATTTGCTGGGTTTCCGTTCAGGCCATTTGACAAGGGTTGGTGGCTGGTCGATCCGCCACATTTGCCAAGACATTGCTTGAGCACCACAGCATCGGACGCGACGTTTGGAGCTGAAGGTCACGGCAGTACCACCGCTGCATGTCTGCATGTTACCTGACAAAGACCGGCATGGGCGGTAGTGCGACGAGACGTTTGGAAAATTCGTTCAGAACCTCGACCACCTGTGCCTTTCCGAGATCCGTAAGCGCCAGCCAGGTCCTGCGCCTGTCTTTCGGATCTGCAACCTTGTGAATCAACTCCAAATCCAAAAGAAAAGACTGGGTTCGCAAGTTGGTTGTCGGCGCGCTCTCACACAGCGGTGCCAAATCGGTGACCGCAAGCTTTACGCCATCCGCCTCGGCCACATAAAGTTGCAGCAGCACCCGCCAAGGCTGATTTATATCAGGAAATCCGGGAAGAGACTGATGATGGCGCTTGCTTTTGCTGCAAAGCGCGCGGGCAAGGCTCGTTGCATCAAAAGGCGATGGCACGTCTTGGCTATCGCCATCCAGAACAGTCGTCAGTAGACTTATTGCCGCTTCAACCCGTCCGCGCTGACTTTTTTTCATGACAACATCCATACCGTTCTAGAGCATTTAACCCTATTGCCAAGAACAGGCTGGATCAAGGTTGCATGGCAGCCTTGTCCGCGACCAATGCCTCGGCCTGAACCGAGCCGGATGGGCAATTTGCATGGTATGGGCAGTTTGCATGGTATGGGCAGTTTGCGTAGTGTCGGCTCCAAACAAAATATCGGCGCGTGACACGCTGGCATGACTACACCGGCGTGCCCTTGTGCCAGCGTTCCCCTGAAATCTTTTCCAGTTGCGTACTGCACCGACTGCAGCGGGTTACACATTTTTCCTGATCCCAGCGCATCCTGCGCCGACTCGGTTTGTGAAAACCAAGAAAACAGAAGATCTTGAACACGGCTACCCCCTTCGCGTCAGGATTAGACTGTTCCATCTCCCAATAACAAGTCAACCGCTTATTTATGCATTTTATGCAAAATTAAGAAATGCCCGTATACTCATTAAGCGACGTTGCAATGTCTTCATTTTTTCGCCGCTCAATATCTTCCAGCACATGACGCTTGGCCTCTCGCCGACCTTCTGGATCGCATCGACACCCAGCAAAATGCACATGCACAACAATCATGGTCATCTGGCACACCCGCGCACCGAGTGTTTGCGCCTCTGGAAAATACCGTTCCACATCATCCTGGAATCGTGCGCCCCATAGATACTGCGAATGCGGCAAGACGATTACACAAAAACTTGCAAACGGCACAATGCGCAAAAATACGGCCGCAATGTGCCCCTCGTAGCTTGGCCGACCCGCTTTTGGCCCCCTCCATACCGGAGCCTCCAGGCCATGGCAGAGACCAAATCCCCAGGCTCCCGGCTGCAAAGTCAGGTTGCCTTATCCGGTTCTGCTATGTCATAGGGGGCGTCATCGAGTATAAAGCGCTATAACCCACGACAACCAGAAATCTGATTGTCAGGCGGTCGTTTTTAAGAGCGCTGGCACATAGGCCCGTTTCCCAAAGCCTGCATCCTCCAGTCAGGATTTGGACAAGCTGCAGCGATCCGGGGAAGAGCTGCAGATTTACAAGAGCCCTCGGGTTGCAAAGCGCCCGGGTCGCGAGTTA
This sequence comes from Novosphingobium sp., assembly GCF_030696665.1. Taxonomy (GTDB): domain Bacteria; phylum Pseudomonadota; class Alphaproteobacteria; order Sphingomonadales; family Sphingomonadaceae; genus Novosphingobium. The sequence goes on along the minus strand of NZ_JAUYRV010000042.1, from coordinate 46,513 downwards.
ATAGCTAGCGGCCCGGGCCACCAACACCAGGCTCCACATACGCGCAAATCCCATGCGCAGTCATGGCACTGATCAAGTTTCGTTTGATATGTTCGAACGCGCCAGAATGTCATGGCATCGCGCGATTTCGTCAGCAAAACGCCTGCTCTGCCGTCCCACCCGGTGCATATTTGGACGCTGAAAATTCCGGTGCGACCGATGGCCTGTTCGTGCCCAACTGTGTCAGTACAAACCATCGGTGGCTCGTCACTGTCCAGCAATTGCTTTCAGTTTGGCCAGCCGAGTGCTCCGTATTCAGGCCCTCAATCCGAAGCTTATCGCAAGGCGCTGCTGGCTTTCGCGTCTACGCCAAGCCGCCTGAGCTGACAGCGCAAGTTTTCCATTTTGCGCCTCTCTTGCGCCGACCACATTTGTGAGGGCTAGGCCCTGCCAAGGCAGCCCAGCAATTGTAGCGGCGTAGATTACGGTTGCAGGAAAGGAAAAAGATCCTTGGCAAAAAGATAGCCGACAAAAACGATGTTGCCTGCCAAAGGAACTATAATGCCATCGTCAACCGGCGGCTTCCAGCCAAGCCGCTGGGCAAGCAGATGGGCTAGCCAATGAGTTAGCCTTGCCGTCCGGCTTCCTTTGATGGCAGCGCCTCCATAGCCGAACCGAAGCTCGGACAGCGGCCCATCTGAACCCGATTTACACGATCCGTCTTGCATCGACTGCTGACCTAACCCAGATTCGATACCTGCTCAAGTTCAGCAGGGTAATGTGCGTGCCCTCAGCGGCTACGGCGACGTCAGGACGTGCAGCTAACCCGGCTCGGCAATGGTCAATGCGCCCTATGTCTTGGCCTCCATCTGCGGCCAGATGAATATCTGATCAAGGCATTGCCTCGACGCAATAGTCTCCCAACAGGCCGTAACATGTTGATGTATAGACTATTTCACGCCCTGTCTCAATTGCAGCAGGCACCGCAATATGTCTGCGCTGTCAAAACAGCCCTAGACAAGCAACAGCAGCTATAGGTCCGAGCGATCACTGTAACGCAAAAAAATGCGCAATCGATTGAACTATTGTGTTGATTTTATTTCCCGCGTGTCACAAGGGGCAGTCAAGGCATTTGGGGGAAGCCGCGACGACAGATTGTGAGGAACGGGGTTGGAACAGGTTAATCGCAGACGCGCCATTGATGCGCTGGAGATATTGCAGACGCTTTTGCTGGGTCATGAACCTGAAGAGGCCGCATGTCTGAACCATACCAAGCGTCGTGCCATGCTCGCTCACGCTGCCAACAACGCTTTGGAACAACGCAAGCGGCGGCGCCAGATTCTTGGCCACGAGCTATCCAGCGAGCCGTGCTGGGAAATCCTTTTGACCCTCTATGCCAACTGGTCGCAAGGCAGCCGCATAAGCGTAACCGATCTTGCCCACGAAACCGGCATCCCGTCTGCAACGGTCGTGCGCTGGTTATCCGTGCTCGTTGATCGCAAACAGGTTTGCCGAGAGCCAGATCCATCCGATGGTCGGCGCATCTGGCTGCGCCTGACGCGCGAGGCCGTGGAGAAAACCGAACAAGTTCTGACTGCGCAAAGCTTCGCCGCAGAGCGCCTGCGCACTCCAATGGTGCGCGCGGCCTGAACCTTGCCAAGACCCGAGAACATGAACGCCTCGCCTGTAAATTTGGCTAAAGATCCAGCGGCATGGCGAGATGTCATCCACCTTCTCGAAACGGCGATGTCAGTCCTCGACAACGCAGGATACTACACCGCCTCAGCTCTGGTCAGCTCAGCAATCGACGAGGTTGAGACAATCATCAAGATTGCCGGACGCATAGCCGAAATTCCAGAGTCCGATCTACAGACATGACGGCTCGAGGTAGGCACCCTCGCGCACCATGATTTTGCTTGATTCGGCCGTGCAGTGCACATTCTATGTCCCTGCCGCGGCGTGGCCAACTTGCACTCCGTCACACATGGCTTTCCTCGATCGCAGCGTCGTTGCCTCCACACGACGCTGCTAACGCGCGCCGGCCTGGGTGACATTGATGATCAGCCTCCCATGGCAGAACATCGGTTTTTTGATGAAACATGCAGTGTCGATTGCCGAGGCCATAGGCCAATGTTTCCGGGACATCTGAACCGTAGTAGCATCCGCGAACGCGTCTTCTCAGCCGCGGGGGCATGAAAGGGCCTGCAGCATTAGAGGAAATCCACGTTGGTGCAGCTCAGAGCCAATACGTTACGTAGAGGTCGAGACTGGAGCACCAACGCCGCCCGGATGGCGCGCGACCACCCTTGTTGCAAAACACTGCAGCCATATCCCGCCACCGCATGACTTGGGTAAACCTCAAGGGCCGCAACAGCCGATAACCGCCAAAGCGCATCGCGCTCAACACCTTGCAACACCCCGAACAATCAAATAGGCCGCCATAGCGACAACACCGCGCGCGCTTATAAGCAAAGGTTGGAAATCACTTCACACCGCCATGCGCCTGTAGTTTTCAAAGCGTCCAGTTTTCGATTGAAAATGCGCGTTCGTGCTGTGACGGAGCTATCAAATGCAATCAGGAGCGAATCGAGCATTGATGCCTCATCATGCATCTGTCCGTCGAGGCATTATTCTAGCGGGGGGCTCGGGAACTAGGCTTTACCCACTCACGCGCGGGGTCTCCAAGCAGTTGATGCCAGTTTTCGACAAGCCGATGATCTATTATCCGCTAAGCACACTCTTGCTGGCGGGCATCCGAGACATCCTTGTCATTACCACACCTGAGGATGCCGAGCAGTTTCAGCGGGTGCTTGGCGATGGGTCAGGCTTCGGCGTCGCGTTGAGCTATGCTACCCAACCTCACCCCGATGGCCTTGCCCAAGCCTTCCGCATCGGCACAGATTTCATCGGCGGGCGCCCCAGTGCGCTGGTTTTGGGGGACAACATATTCTACGGTCATGGCCTGCCGGAATTGCTGCGCAGCGCCGATCAGCGAGATACCGGCGCCACTGTTTTTGCCTACCGGGTCAACAATCCCGAAGCCTACGGGGTCGTGGCTTTTGATGAGCAGGGCGTTGCCAGTTCAATTGAGGAAAAGCCGGTTCAGCCTAAGTCTAACCATGCCGTTACAGGCCTTTATTTCTATGATGAAACGGTCGTGGACCGTGCGCGAGACCTCAAGCCATCGCCGCGTGGTGAACTGGAGATCACCGATCTAAACCGGCTTTACATGGACGAAGGCCAGCTTTGCGTCGAGATCATGGGGCGAGGCTATGCCTGGCTCGATACCGGCACACACGGCTCGCTGCTCGATGCAGCCACTTATGTGCGCATCACCGAAGAGCGACAAGGCCTCAAGATCTGCTGCCCCGAAGAAATCGCATGGCGGCAAGGCTTCATCACCGATGCGCAGCTGGAGAATATCGCCCAGCCACTGCGAAAATCCGGTTATGGTGAATACCTGATGCAATTGCTGATGCAAAAAGGTGCTCTGTGAAAATCATCGAATGCGACATTCCCGGACCGGTTATAATCGAACCAGACGTGTTCGGGGACGATCGCGGCTTTTTCTTCGAAAGCTGGAATGCCCAAGCGTTCAGCGCATCGGGGCTCGACCTGATTTTCGTACAGGACAACCACAGCCGGTCGCAAAAAGGTGTGCTGCGGGGTATGCATTTCCAAAACCCTGGGCCGCAAGGCAAGCTGGTCCGGGTAACGCGTGGTGCAGTGTTTGATGCTGTAGTCGATCTTCGCCGCGCCTCGCCTACTTTCGGCAAATGGACCGGTGTGACCCTCTCGGCAGAAAACAAGCGCATGTTCTGGGTGCCTGAGGGCTTTGCACATGGTTTTCTGACGCTGGAGGATAACACCGACTTCCTGTACAAATGCACCGCCCCCTATACCCCGCAACATGAGGCAAGCCTTGCCTGGAATGATCCGCAGGTCGGCATTGCCTGGCCGTTGGAAGGAATTGAACCAAAAATGTCAGCCAAGGATGCGAGCGGCGTGCCTTTGGCTGACGTGAACGCGTTTTTATGAAAGCACTCGTCACCGGCATAAGCGGGCAATTGGGGCGTGCGCTCCTCGCCGCGCAACCTGATGGCTGGACTTGTGTGGCTCTTGACCGCCAAGCGCTCGACCTGGCTGATCAGGATGCGATTGCCCGCGTGGTGGACGCAGAAGAACCCGATCTCGTGCTCAACGCAGGCGCCTATACCGCCGTAGATCGCGCGCAAAGCGAACCGGACCTTGCCTATGCGATTAACGCTGGCGCGCCAGGCGCTTTTGCCAAAGCCCTTGCCGGCTCGAGTGCGCGCCTTGTCCAGGTCTCGACGGATTACGTGTTCGACGGACAGAAGGATGGTGTCTGCCTCCCCTATCACCCGGACGAGCAGCGCAACCCGCAATCCATCTACGGTGCCAGCAAGGCTGCAGGCGAAGATGCAGCAGGCTCCGATGCCATCGTGGTGCGCACCAGCTGGGTTTATTCAGCAGGTGGTGCCAACTTCGTCCGAACCATGTTGCGGCTGATGCGTGAACGTGAAGAACTGCGCGTTGTTGCCGACCAGATTGGATCACCGACCTGGGCAACCGGGCTTGCCCAGGCTCTGTGGGGTCTTGCGGCCATCGACCAACCGGGGATCTACCATCACCGCGATGCTGGTGTCGCCAGCTGGTACGATTTTGCCAATGCCATCGCCGATGAGGCTTTGGAGCTGGGCCTCCTGGCCCGCATCCCGGCGATTATCCCGATCGCCACGACCGACTATCCCACGCCGGCTAAACGCCCGTCATTCTCGGTGCTCGATGTCTCCAAGATCCGCAATTTGCTTGGGGATGAGCACATCCATTGGCGCACCAATCTGAAGACCATGCTCAAAGAGGAAAAGGCCCTTGGCTAATCTGCTCGTCACCGGCGGTGCCGGCTTTATCGGCGGCAATTTTGTCCACTACTGGGCCAGACACCATCCTGACGATTGCATCATCGTGCTCGATTGCCTGACATATGCAGGCAACCGCTCAACCATCGCCGGGGTCGAACAGGCTGAACTCGTGGTCGGTGACATCCGCAACACCGAGCTGGTCGAGAAGCTGCTGCGCGAGCACTGCGTGCGCACGCTTGTCCATTTTGCTGCCGAAAGTCATGTCGACCGCTCGATCACCGGGCCTGATGCCTTTATCGAGACCAATATCCTTGGCACCAACAGCCTGCTCAAGGCCGCGCGCACGGTATGGCTCGACGAAGGCACCGGCCACGCACATCGCTTCCATCACATTTCTACCGACGAGGTCTATGGCTCATTGGGGCCGAGCGATCCTGCCTTTAACGAAACCACCCAATATCAGCCCAACTCGCCCTATTCAGCCTCGAAAGCAGCATCCGACCATCTCGTGCGCGCCTACCACCACACTTACGGGCTGAACACGACGACGACCAACTGCTCGAACAACTACGGTCCTTTTCACTACCCAGAAAAGCTCATTCCGCTGTTCATGCTAAATGCCCTCTTTGGCCGGCCCTTGCCGATTTACGGCGATGGCATGAATGTACGAGACTGGCTCTATGTGGAGGATCACTGCCGCGGAATTGAAGCTGCACTTGAGCACGGCAAACCTGGCGAGACTTACAATATTGGCGGCGGCGAGGAACTGCCGAACATGGCGGTGATCGACCGTATCTGCGCCGAGGTCGACCGCGCCTTTGTCGAGGTCGAAGGGCTTGCGCAGCGCTACCCCGATGCGCCTGCTGCACAAGGACGACCTACCTGTGAGCTCAAAACGTTCGTCGAGGATCGCAAAGGCCATGACCGGCGCTACGCGATCGACGAGGCAAAGGCTCGCGCAGAACTCGGTTACGTTCCGCAACACGACTTCGAGACCGGCTTGCGCAGTACTTTGCGCTGGTATCTCGACAACGAATCATGGTGGAAGCCACTGCTGGCATAACGGCGGCCATGACCTGACGGCCTCTGTCGGCGACAGACTGGCCGGATCGGGGGCGATCTTCTGGCAGGTGTGCAACGCATTGTGCTGAATACCGTCGCGGCACCCAAGAGCCCGGAATTCTAGCAACAGTCCCGTTCGGGCGGACCGGCGAGCGGCAATGTGCCCATTGCCATCAGGCGCTTGCCGACGACAATCGCGGTGACCGGGCAGAGGGACATAGCCCTTGCGTTAAGCAGCTGTAGGCTGGCCGCTGCCATGGCGTTCACCGCTTCATGACGACGTGCCGTTGCTCTACCCTGTCACTTCCAGGAACCATCGGCCGCAGCCTTCAAGTGCCAGCGCAGAAAGCTTGCCGTGGAGATAGGCCCCGGTATCGACGCCGGCCCTGTTGGATCTGAGTTCGACGTCCTGGCTTATCGTGTGGCCGTGCACCACGATAAGCCCAAGGTCGTCATCACAGTCCAGAAAGCCCTCGCGAATCCAGCGCAGATCGTGGGGATTTTGCTCGCACAGCTTCACGCCCGGCCGAATGCCTGCATGCACGAAGACATATTGACCCATGCACACGACGTCTTCCAGACCTCTGAAAAATGCCAGGTGGTCCTGCGGAATGATTGCGCGGAGGTCTTGGCGCAATTCTGATATCGAGAGGCGATTGTAAGCCTCTTGGTCGGCAAAGTAGCTCAGGATCGTCGCTTTGCCGCCATGCTCGAGAAACCGTCGCAGGGTCTGGTCCGATTCCAGACTCGCCAACAACATTTCCTCGTGGTTCCCTAAGATTGCGCGGACTTTGCACGTCCGTGCAAGCTCGATAACGAGATCAACCACGCGTGCGCTGTCGGGCCCACGATCAATCAAATCCCCAAGAAATACGATCGTTGTCTCAGCAGCAGGGCGAATCGCCTCGTCCTTGGCGATCTTGTCAAGCATGGCCTCAAGCAGGTCGGCGCGGCCATGAATGTCCCCGATGGCATAAACACGCTGTCCTTCGGGAAACGCGGGCCAGGACCGCCAGGGCTCTTGTGGACGCGCACGGAATAGCATCTTGAAAGATTCAAACATTATGCTGGGCCTTGAAGAACATCACGCCGAACAATGGACTGCGGACCGTCTGCCGGTTAGGCTGGTACAATCCTAACCCCTTGGCAGACAGGCGCTTTGCCGCTGTGATTAATTGCACAGCAGCGCCAGCCCAATCTTGCACGGCACCAAACCAGCCGGAATAGCCCTGGCCACGCACGAACCCGCTTGGGTGATCACACATTGTCGTATGGCACACCTGCAAAGCTTCCGCTTGCGCCTGGGCAAAGCGGCCAAACCCTTGCAACATCAAAAATCCAGCCTCCCTCGGCCCGCTGACGTTGTGGCGGTGTAAAAAGACTTCCACTGCGCACAACCATTCTAGGAAATCACGGTTCCCGCAGTTTCCAGAACAACACACACCCTGTGTCTACAGCGTCACAGTTAATGATCGAAATATGCCGGGTCGGGGCGATACCGCACATGCATCTGGCAATACTATGCCCCCACCCAGACAGCGCTGCGCAGACCATAATCCTCACCGCTCCATCGCCGCGCACATGGTTCAGGCCCCTGCAAGCGATCGTGCGCCTGCAAAAGTCTCCTCGAGCGCGCTGATCACTCCGGCCTTCATCATGTCCGGGTCAACACTTGCTGTTGGTGCAAATGTGACCTCGTCGGCTGCCGCAAGCACGACGTCACGCAACTCGTCCAACCAGATGACCGGCTCATTGCTCAATTGCGCGATTTTTGGCAAGAGCGCTGCCATCATCAGACGCAATGTATTGATATGTAACGTGTTAATGGATACCTCGACCTGCTCACGCAGGACATCCCGTTGTTCTACCACGCTGCGATCCCGTCTTTTGTTCAGCTTTGGATCTATTGCAATAGTCCGGCAGGCCTTCGATTTTCAACCAAAATTGAGCACCTATTGCATGGTATCTTCTGACCATCACAAGGCACTGAAAAGCCTCAATTCACGCCGCCCAATGCTTTGGATGCGCAATTGCCACATAGGGGTGCCAGGTGATATCGTTGCCTCCATCTGACGGGATAGACTCCAGACTATGCCCAATGTCCCTGATCGCGACCGCATGGCGTTCAACTGGATCGCTGTGGGCCACAGCGATGCGCAAGTCGGCGACAATCCGGCCGTTCGGATGGGTCACGCAGCCAATGCACAAGGTGCCCAGCTCCTGGCGCTTTGCAAGCTGGCAGGCCTGCTCGATATCTCGTGGCAACATCTGGCGCACCCGGGCCTTGAGGAAACCGGCCAGCGCCTGCGCAAGGCTGCTGCGCGCTTCAGCCTTGCGCCCGGTATCGGTCTGGAAGATTGGTTCTGGACCAGCCCGCAGGATCTGTGGGAAGGCAACATCGCCAGACAATTCGAAAGTTACCCAGGTCCATCCAAAACCTGCCCGCCCGGCTTCTTGTGCATCTTCGCGCAGGACGCCAGTCCGCGGGGGGTATTCTGGCAAAAGGCCCGCCCGTTGCTCTTGCGCGACAAGCTGTTCGGCAACTTCGAAACCGGCGGTCCTTACATGGCGCTGCTTCGCTGCGAGGCAGACTGGACAGGACGCGTGGATGTCATTGATGGTTACGTCCAACCCGTCCATTCGGCACATGTGCCCTTTCCCGTCACTTGCGCTCTCGAGCGCACGGTCGCAGCGATGCTTTTGAAAGTCGCCGAACGCCTCGATGACGGTGGCCTTGACATGAAAGTCTCGCGTGCTCTGGGGCACCAAGGCCCTGACGATTACATCAGCATCTGCCTTAGCCGGCAAAATCACGTTTTGCGCAAGATCGCCTTGACTTGTGCGGATATCCCCAACGACAGCCACCGAGAAATCTACAAGGTGACTCAGGCAAAGCTTGAAGATCACACATTCTTGAACTGGCTGGTTGGCGTCGTTCTGGAGTGATGCACTTTTAGCCTGTTAGCCCCCTACTCTGACCCCTTGCCCAAGCAAGAAGCCTCATCAGTTGCCCGCTGCCTGAACTCATCCGCAGCGATTGCGGCAGCGTAAATATGCGCCGGTAGGATTATGCTGCAGCAGCAATGCCAGCCAATAAAAAAGCCCTGCCGGCCCAGAGGGCAGACAGGGCGTCAGTTGGCGCTGTTTTTGCGCTTTTGGGTCGCATCCGTCGCAAGTTCATTGCTTCGGGGCAACGAATATCTGCCCAATAACGCCTCGGAATTCAAGCAGAATTCTGTGTCTGAATACTTACAATTGTGTAACGGTCAGGCCTTGCGGGAACAAAGCCGCAGATATGTCGATCATCAAAAGTGCCGCAGTGTCACCCGATAGTCATGTTGCTTGCCGCGCCGTTTCAGGAACTGCAAGGCTGCTGAGCCTGGGCGGTGGGCGGTGGGCTGCGACGTAATCCTCGATATCCTTGCATGACGCCCGGAACCGCGGGGGCCGTTAATGATCACCACCTCCCAGGCTAGCGCCTTGCGCCATCCGGGGATCGCGAACAGAGCTCGCTACGACCAACTGGCCTCCTTCGCTGCAGTGCCATGACGTGACCGAGGCCGCACCTTGAACACAGTCGATCTGGTGACCCGCACCCGCAATGAGCATGAGCGGCGCTCTTGTCGCCCAGCTGTCCCGTCGCGATCTCAATGCGCTCGATGAACTGGGGGATCGGCCGTTGCCACGATTGCCAGGCCGGTTGCTGTTCCATCTGACCGGCAAATTTGATGAGCAGACCGGCGCTTTGATTACCGCCGACCTCGCGGTTGGCAAATGGCCCACCGTGTTCGGCGATCCCGGAATGACCATCGCGCTTCTGGATCGCGTCACCTATCATTGCGACATTGTCGAAACCCGCAATGCCAGCTGGCGCGTCAAAAACCAGGGTTGATCCGCCCCACCGGCTATCCTCTGGAGAATGCTTTGCGCTGCGCGCGACGTCAATCTTGCGCCATCGTGACAAGGGGTATCGTTTGCGCGCCCACGCACAGACATCCTCCATCTGCCAGGCGCACACTAGCTATGCCGCGAACATCCAACTTCCATTTCAAGCTTTTCACAATTGTTTCATTGGGTAACGTCACTGACGCACGACCCTCATAGGTGCGGCCCCACACACCAAGGGGGCCAAAATGCATTCTGCGTTCACCAAATCCATCTACATCGGCACAATCTGCTCGTTAGGCGCCCTGGCATCGGCAACCGCCGGTGCCACCGAACCAGTATCTCCTGCAGCGCAAGATTCCGTGATGGCCGCTGCCCCTGCAGACGATGCTGACGCCGATCCCGAAACGCAAATTGTCGTCACCGGCTCGGCGCGCGAGCAGCGCCGCTTCGAGGTGTCCTACGCGGTCAACGCGCTGTCGCAGGACGATGTGCTCAAGCTTGCGCCAAAGAACTATGCGGAATTGCTGGGCAACGTTCCGGGCATCCACGTTGAAGCCACCGGCGGCGAAGTGCAGAACATCACTCGCGTGCGCGGTATCCCGACCGATCGTGGCTACCTGATTTTCCAGCAGGACGGCCTGCCGCTCTATCACGAAATCGACGGCTTCTTCTTCAACTCGGGCGAAGGCATGAATCGTTTCGACCTGATGACCGAACGGGTTGAAGTCGTGCGCGGTGGTCCGGCACCGATCTATGCCAGCAATGCGGCTGCCATCGCCAACAACATCACCGTGACCGGTGGCGAGCAGGCACGCGGCCGTGCCCAAGTGACGCTGGGTGATACCGGGCTCTATCGGCTTGATCTGATGCAGGCGGGCAAGCTGGCGCAAAACACCTATTTCGCCATCGGCGGCTTCCTGCGCCAGCACGATGGCTATCGTGACAACGGCTTTCCCAACGACAAGGGTGGCCAGATCCGTGCCAACCTGAAGCACAATCTTGACAATGGCTTCGTCAAGCTGTCGGCCACTTATGTAAACGACAAGAACCTGTTCTATCTGCCGATTCCGGTATCGGATCCGCGCAACCCTTCGGTTTCGCTCAACCCTTTCATCGATTACTTCACAGGCACAATGAACTCGCCTTCGCTGCGCGGGCTGAACATTTCCTACCGCAACGGCAATGGCCAGACCGAAACCTTGAGCCGCGATCTGGCCAATGGCCGTCACATGCGCTTTGGCAATGTCGGTCTTGAGTATCAGGGCGATTTCGGTGGCTATCTGGTCTCGGCCAAACTAGGCCTGACGACCGGCAAGAACAGCTTCGATGCGTTCTATTCGACCACCAACCCGGTTGCCGCAACGCCTTTTGCCAACAGCTATCTGGCAGCTGCCAACACCGCTTTTGGCACCTCTGCCAATCCGGTCACCCGCATCGGCTATGCCATCGGCGGCACCAACGGCGCGAGCGTTTATGATCCGAACACTGCATCGGGTCTGGTCATGTCGGGTCAGTATCGCGCCATCGAAGCCAGGTTCCACTCCACGCAGGCGGACCTGAGCGTCACCAAGGCGTTCGAAACCGGATTTGGCAACCATGACGTGAAGATTGGCGTCTACGGCTCGATCTATGGCACCTCGGCGTTCCTTGCCTATCAGGACATGCTGATCGAAGTGGCGGGCAAGCCACGCACGCTCGATCTTGTGGCCTATAACGCAGCAGGCCAGATCCTTGGCTATGTGACCGATAACGGCACGCTGCGCGCGGCCACCACGCTGACCAACGGGGACAGCGACGGCAAGGTCATCTCGCTTTATGCCAACGACACCTGGGAAATCACGCCGGGCCTGCGTCTGGATGCCGGTATTCGCAAGGAATGGTACGAGCTTTCGGGCTATACCGAACTGACCACTGGTGGCATCAATCTGGGCAAACCTGGCACGCTGGCCGATGATGCGACGCGCGGTTTCACCGGGCAGAGAGTCACCAACTTGCTAAAGCCCACCGCCACCAACTGGACCGTTGGCCTCAGCTACGACTTCACGCCCAGCTTCGGCGCTTATGGCCGCGTGTCGAACCTGCAAGTGCCGCCAGGCGCAGGCGTGACGCTCAACGCTGTGCCCAATATCGTCAAGACGCAGGCGCGTCAGTACGAAGCTGGGGTCAAGGCGGATTTTGGTCGATCCTACATCTACCTGACCGGGTTCTACACCGACTTCGACCCGTTCAACGCCTCGTTCGTGGCTTTCAATCCCACGACCGGACGCAACGATCAGGTGGTCCCGTTTGTCGGACAGGCCGTTGCCAAGGGCATCGAAATAGACGGAAAGTTCGCACCGCTCGACTGGTTTGACCTTGCAGCGTCGATCACGGTGGCTGATCCGCAGTATCGCAATCTGGAAAACACCGCAGGTGCCGATCCGAGCGCGGTCAATGGCAACCAGATCATCCGAGAGCCAAAGCTGTTTGGCAACGTTCGCCCGACTTTCACCTTCGACATGGGCGACAGCCGCCTTGAAGTGCAGGGCCGGTTTGACTTTGTCGGCGAACGTTTCGTCGATCTGTTCAACCGCACCTCGCTCCCGGCCTACCAGACATTCGGCGCCAATATCGCGCTGACCACGGGCGACTGGCGCTTCCAGGTGGTAGGTGACAACCTGACCAACGCCAAGGGGCTGACCGAAGGCAATCCGCGCACCGACCAGCTGGCCGGACAAGATGCCTCCGCAGCGATCTACGGTCGTCCGCTGTTTGGCCGGAACTTCCGCCTGATCATCAGCCGCAGCTGGTAGGCGGTTCATGCGCAAGATGCTTGCCCGCCGTCCGGTTCTCGAAACGGTCATTTCTGCAGCAATCATCGCTGCGGCCTCCACCATCACGATGGGGGCTGCAGCTGCGCCTGCCCAAGCGCAGGCCGAGGCCGATGCAGGAGCGCCCGACCCGCGCCTGAATGAAATTCAGGTAATCGGCACGCACAACAGCTATGCGATCCCCGCCGATCCGCGCGTCATGGCCCTGATGGCTCCGCGCATTGCCGCGCTGACCGGCGCGATGCTCGAGCGGCTCAATCCCGAACAGCGTGCAGCGCTCGCCGAAGAGCATCCTTCGGGCATCAGTGACTTCAGAACGACGCTCGATTACGTGCAGATGCCGATCGAAGCGCAATTGCGCAGCGGCGCGCGCGCTCTGGAATTCGATCTGCATCCCGACCCTGCGGGCGGGCTCTATGCCGATCCACTCCCTTACCAGATGCTGCGAAAGGCCGGCGAAACCGACCTTGCCCCCATCCACACCGAGGCGCTGCGCCTGCCCGGCATGAAAGTGCAACACGTGGCCGATGTGGATTTTCGCAGCCAGTGTCCAGCGCTGCGCGACTGCCTGACGATCCTGAAGCAATGGTCGAACGCCAACCCGGCGCACAGCCCGGTGTTCATTCTGCTGGAACCCAAGCAGGGCGGGCTGGCGCGCGCCTTTCCGGGGACTGCGCAAGTGCCACCGTTCGATGCTGCGGCCTTTGCCGAAGTGGACCGGGCGATCCTGAACGTGCTGGGCACCGACAAGCTGTTCACGCCTGACCAGTTGCGCAGGGGCCATCCCACGCTTGAAGCGGCGGCAAAGGCGGGTGCCTGGCCGCGCCTTTCACAAGCGGGCGGCAAGTTCGTGTTTCTCTATCTGGTGCCCGGGCTCGATTTTGCGCGGTTTGCTCCGTATCTTGATGGCACGCCCTCGTTGCAGGGCCGCGCGGCCTTTGTGCAAGGCCTGCCCGGAATGGCGCACACCGCGTTCGTGCTGGTCGACAATGCGCTGGTAAAGCCCGAACGCATTCCCGCGCTTGTCCGCCAGGGCTATCTCGTGCGCACCCGCGCCGATATCGATACCGATGATGCTCGCCGCAACGATCCGCGCCGCCGCGATCAGGCGCTGGCCAGTGGGGCGCAGATCATTTCGACAGACTATCTGACTGCGCGCAATGTTCACGGCCGTGACTATCACGTGCCCCCGTTTGCACAGGGGTGGCGGTACAATCCGGTGATCGGCACATGCCGGGCCAAGGAGAATGGCAAATGAAGCGCGCTTTTGCGATCACGACAGCCTTGTTGCTGGCTTCGGTGCCCATTGCGGCAAAAGCACAGGATCCGGCAGGCTATGCCGCGCCTTTTGCCGACACGCTGGAGACGCGGCTGTTTCCAATGCCTGCGATGATCCGTGCAGCAGCGGGCTGGCCCGCCGCCCTTGCCGCCGATCCGGCGCTGGCCAAGCTGGCCATTGAGCGCGCCGCGCGCATACCTGCGACCGACTGCAAGCCTGCGCCGCAATGCCTTGCCGATCCGTGGCTCTGGACCGATGCGGACATCGCCACGGTTGCAGCAAGCCTGCGCGCGGTGGCGCGTGACCGGCGCCTTGCACAGTCACTTGTGACCGACCAGATGCGCCGCTCGGGTCGCTTTGCGCGCCATTCTGCTCTGGCCGACACCGACTTTATCGCTGCCGCCTGGCGTGAGACCGCAAGCGGCATGAACACGGTCGTCGCGGTCTATGCCAAGGGTCGGGCGCCGCGCTATCCCAAGATCGACGCATCCATTTTCGATACCGCCAACCCCGAATACGCCAATGTTCTGGCCGCACACGGCGTGGCTGCTGCCAGCATGGCCGGCAGGGATGACACCCTTTTCGACCCGCCTTTGCGCTATGCTACCGGCCTGCTGGGCATGAATGAGCGGGTTGAGGCTGGATCGTTCAGGCCGCTGCTGGGACAGGACAACGCCGCGGCCGTTGCTGCCGTTCGGAAGACCGCGTGGAAAGACTTCCCCTATCCCACGCTGCTGGTGTTCGGCCACGGCCCCGAAGATGCGCAATCGCGCACCGGTGTTATGGGCTATATCCGCATGAATATCGCCGCATCGATGTTCCGGCGCGGGCTTGCGCCGTTCATTGTGGTGTCGGGCGGCAATGTTCACCCCAACCGCACGCCGTTCAATGAAGCGGTAGAAATGAAGCGGATCCTGATTGAGCAACACGGTCTTCCGGCGGATCGCATCCTGATCGAGCCCCACGCGCGCCACACCACCACCAACTTGCGCAACTGCGCGCGGTTGCTGCTGGCGGCAGGGTTTCCGACGGATCGTCCCTCGCTCATCGTATCGGATCACATGACGATCAAGTATATCGCCAGCCCTTTGCTGGCCGAGCGGAGCCTTGCCGAGATGGGCGTCCAGCCTGGCAAGATCGCGCCGGGCCCGGATCAGTTCACGGTCCTGTTCACGCCCGATCCCGTGGCGTTTCATGTCGAACCGCTCGACCCGCTCGATCCGTGAGCATCCCTCACAAGCTGGCCAGGGTGGCGACTGTGGCAGCGTTGACGCTCGCCAATCCTGCTGCCGCCCGCAGCGAGCCGGGCATGCTGGTCAACCCATTTGTGGGAACGCTGGCCGATTTCGGCCAACTCAGTCCAGCAGCGGTCTCGCCTTATGGTATGGTCCAGCTTGGTCCTGACACAACGCCCGCCAATCATGCAGGCTATGACTATGCTGCCACAACTCTCGACGGCTTTTCCCATACACGCGGCGTCGGCGTGGGATGTGGCGGGGCAGGCGGCGATGTCCGTGCGACGCTGGTTTATGCCGGTGAACCGATGGCGCAACAGTTCGATAAGCGCAGCGAGCGCGCCCACGCGGGCTATTACCGGGTAAGCTATGGCCCCGGCATAGTCGCCGAAATGACATCAACCCGCGGCGGCGGTGCGCTCCGATTCCGCGTACCGCGCGCAGGTCGTCTCCAACTGTCCGTCGCGTTTACGCGCACCTATTCCAAGCACATCGCGGCACAGTGGAATGCCATGACAGATGGTGATTTGCATGCCAGCTTTTCTGCCGGAACAGTCTGTGATGCCGGCACTTATCACCTCCATTCCGCCACGCGCGTGCTGCAAAATGGCCGCGCTGTCGTGGCCCGTTGGGATGGTGACCGGACGCAGCTGGCCATGTCGATGATAGAGGCCCGAGCGGGCGATGTGGTGGAACTGCGCACTGGCCTTTCCTCCATTGATCCAGCAGCAGCAGCCAATGTGCGCGAGATCGAAATGGGTGGGCAGCCATTTGCAGAAATTGCCCGGCAGACGCTGAATTCCTGGAATCACGAACTCTCGCGGGTTACCATTTCCGGCACACGCGATGACCGGGCGCTGTTTTACACGGCCCTGTTTCGTGTGATGCAAACCCCCGTCGCGATCGCAGACCCCGATGGGCGCTTTCGGGGCAGCGATGGCAAAGTGTCGCAGGTTCGCCGCGACGAACAGCACTATACCAACTGGGCAATGTGGGACAATTATCGTACGCAGATGCCGCTGATCGCGCTGATAGATCCGGTCCGCGCCGAACAGATCGCCAAATCCCTGGTTCGTCTTTACCAGACCGGAAAGCGCCGCTGGGCAACGCAGACCGAGCCGTTTCTGACCGTTCGCACCGAACACGCCGGAATCACGCTGCTCGATTTCTATCGCAAAGGCATCACCGGGTTCGACGTGCATTCGGCATTGCAAAGCATGGCGGCAGAAAGTGCAACGCTAGCCCGCAATACACCTGACGAGCAGATCGAGGCAGCATACGACGATTGGGCGATTGCCGAACTGGCCACTGAACTTGGTCAATCCGATTTGGCGCTGCAGCATCGCCAACGGTCATTGGCCTATCGTGACATGTGGCTGGCAACGTTCAACACGCTTGGTCTCGACGCCGACGTGGTCAAAGCGCGCGGGTTGTATCAAGGCACTATTGCGCAATATCGTTGGGCGCCCGTGTTCGATCTGCCGTGGCTCAAGGCTACCATGGGCGATCGGTTCGATAGCGAATTGTCTGCGTTCTTCGCCAAAAATCTGTTCAACATGACAAACCAGCCCGATATGCATGTACCTTACATTTTGACTTGGGCAGGCGATCGGGCGGCAACTGATGCGATTGTCGCCAGATATCTCACACAGCCGGTGGCGCATCGCTATACCAACTCCGGGATCCGTCCACAGCCTTGGATGGGGCGCAGCTTTGCCCTGTCGCCGCAAGGCTTTGCCGACGGTATGGACGATGACGCAGGGGCAATGACGGGCTGGTACATCTGGTCGGTGCTGGGCCTGTACCCGCTAACCCCTGGGCAGCCCGAATATGTCGTAGCCAGGCCGCAAGTCCGCCGGGCAGTTGTCCGCCCGTCGCGCGGTTTGGCGGTCGTGATCGGCCGGACTGCGCAAGGCCAGTTGTCGGTCAACGGCCGAGCGCTTGATTCAATCAGCCTTGCCCATGACACGTTGGCACGATGACACCTTCTTACGCTGTGTTATGGCGCGTGCCGCGATCGGCAGGTATCCGGCCGGAGCATGCTGGCCAACGATCCATAATGCCTGACAGTTTAGCCATTTGGCGGGCCGAAGGCTGGGTGAACGTAGAATTTTGATAGGATGCAGGTGCCGGTTGTGGCCGTCAGCCGGTCCAGCTTGCGCAAATTCACACCCTTCCGACCGCGCCCGAGAACCATCGGGATGGCCAAGCGTATCCAACCTCAACGATGCTGCACGGCAACGACGGGGGCCCGCATGACCAATCGCACGCTTATCCAGTTCTTTCATTGGTACACACCAGCAGACGGCTCGCTGTGGCGGCAAGCAGGCGAGGAGGCGAGGCGCCTGTCCGAGATGGGCATTACCGACATATGGCTGCCGCCCGCTACCAAGGGCGCATCTGGTCGCCATTCGGTCGGCTATGACGCATACGACCTTTTTGACCTTGGCGAATTCGACCAGAAAGGGTCGGTTGCCACCAAATACGGCACGCGTGATGAATTGGTGGCCGCTGCCAGTGCTCTTGCTGATTGCGGCATCGGTACGATTGTTGACGTTGTGTTCAACCACAAGATGGGAGCCGACGAACGCGAGCCTGTCACCGTCCGTCGCGCAAACCCAGACGATCGGACCGAGATCGAGGAGCAGTCTTTCAAGGCGCACGCCTGGACGCGGTTCACCTTCCCCGCACGAGGCGGGAAATACTCACCATATATCTGGGATGCGCACTGCTTTGGTGGGGTCGATCACGTCGAAGACCCAGACGCTGAGGGAATCTTCAAGTTGCAAAACGAACATGACCTTGGCGCTTGGAGCGCCGAGGTTGACGATGAACTCGGAAATTTTGATTACCTGATGGGCGCTGATGTCGAGTTCAGAAACCCATCCGTTCAGGAAGAACTAAAGTTCTGGGGCCGCTGGATTGCCGAGCAATTGCCCGTAGCCGGCTTTCGCCTCGATGCCGCCAAACACATCCCTGCCTGGTTTTTTCGGGATTGGGTCGGCCACATCCGCGATACCGTAAACGCCGATGCGCTCGTCATCGCAGAATACTGGCATCCAGACCAGGAAGCGCTGAAGGCCTATCTCGAAAAGGTCGATCACCAGTTGATGCTGTTCGATGTCGGCCTGCAGCACAGTTTCCACCATGCCTCACGTGCCGGGGCAGAATTTGATCTGCGCACGATCTTCGATGGCTCGCTGGTGTCTGCCATGCCCGATCACGCCGTGACGATGATCGGCAATCACGATACGCAGCCTCTCCAATCGCTCGAAACGCCGGTAGAGCCCTGGTTCAAGCCATTGGCCTATGCGCTTGTCCTGCTGCGCGAGCAGGGTTTGCCGTGCGTCTTCCACGCCGATCTTTACGGAGCCGACTACCGCGATGTGGGCGGCGACAGGAACGAGCACGACATCAACTTGCCTGCCATCGGATGCCTTCCTGCATTGCTTGAGGCGCGTCGTCAGTTTGCGCATGGCCCGCAGACCGAACTGATTGACGAAGATTCAAGCTGCATCGGTTTTGTCCGCCATGGCACGGCGGAACAGCCCGGCTGTGTCGTTGTGCTTGCAAACGGCAGTGACAATGGCAAGGAAGTAGCGCTTGGCCCGGACCTTGGCGCACGAACGTATCGTGACTGGCTGGCCCACCGTCAGGACACGGTTTCAACCGACGAAAGGGGACACGCGCATTTTCCTGTCAACGGCGGCAGCGTAAGTGTCTGGGTGCTTATGGATTGATGGCTCTGCCCATCGGCTAGATCAACTCAACGCTCAGACGAGTGCCTCAGGCAGATACGCGGTGATCGAGAAAGCGCACATAGCGTGAGCACGAGCGGGGTTGTGGTTGCTCGCCGACCTCATCGCGTTTCAGCGCATAGCCTTCGCGCCGTGCCAGTGCGTCCAGATCGACGCAAGCATCGACATGCCAGCCCGGAGCGATCTGGCGGGCCGCGAGCACAGCCTCCTTCCAGTTTGCAGCTGTCAGGAAATGGTAGTCGTGTTGTTCGCGCATCGCGTCGGACGAATTGCGCCCAAGTTCTGCAATAAACAACGACTTGTCCTGATCGAGCAAGGGTTTGTCGGTGTCAGCAAGTTCAATCTCGATCCAGCCATCAAGGTGCGTGGCATTCATGGTTCCGCCAAACCGTGCAGCGCAAACTCGTACGAGTTCGGCCTCGTTGGCCGCAATCATTGCGTGAACTTCGTGACTTTCAAACAAATGGCCTTCGCGCATCCCGCCAATTTCCACGAGATATAGCTTCACGGCAGACCCTTTCATGATGCGGCCATGATGACCAGGGTTGTTGTGTCGTTCACACGGAACCCGCCAGCACCCCCTGCGTTCCATAGATCTCGATGATTTCACGAGACAACGACGCAAATCCGCAGGGCCAATCCGCAGGAAGGTTTTCCTTATCCCTACGCCTCAACGACTTGGAGCGAGCGAGCGTATCGCGATAATTGGCGCCGGCGCCACGGGAACCTATTGCCTCGACGCCCTGCTCGCCAAAAAGGTTGCCTCCGAAGTGGTCGTGTTCGAGGCCAGCGATAGGCTTGGCCCGGGGCTTGCCTACTCATCGAATTTGAATGACGTCCATGCGCTGTCCAATATTGCCGGCATCGAAGTTCCACCACTGTGCGAGACATTGAATGCCTGGGCGGTCCGCCAGCCTCGGGCAAGGCTCAATGACTGGGGTATTGCTCATCTCGCAGGCGATGATCGCGCCTTTTTCCCGCGAGTTGTGCTGGGCGCGTGGCTTGACGATCAGTTCGGTCAACTTTGTGCAAGCAGCAAGGTACCGGTTACCGTCCATTCGCTGACCGAGGTCCTGGACGTGGTAGCTTTACCGGACGGCTGCCGGTTAGATTGGCGCGGCCCCGATGGCGCAAGAGCGCAAGACACATTCGACCGCGTGATCATTGCGTCGGGCTACGGTGCCATAGGGATGGACGACAACCCCTCGGAGCTCCGCACCGGCAAGTCGGCCGCAACGGTCGCCAGTACAAGCACCACAGCGCGTTTCGGCGTGCTCGGTTCGTCCCTGTCCGGAATCGATGCAGTGGTCGCAATTGCAATGGCCAGAGGAAGCTTCGTGGAGGAGGCAAACTCGCTCCGCTACGTTGCACACACCCCTTGGCAGGCTGTGATGATGAGCCGCAACGGCCTTTTGCCTGAGGCGGATTTCTGGTTCCCCCATCCCCTTCCCGAGCTCGGGACCTTTACGACCGAAACAGCCGCAGCGTGCATGCGCGGCGATGATGGGGACCTTGACCGGCTGTTCGAAAAATTTGCCGTCGTGCTGGCCGAGCAAGCGCCTGATTGGTCCGCCGCGATCGGTCTTCGAGATGCAACCGCTGACGATTTTGCCGAGCGCTATTTTGCGCATCGACGTTCCGGCAATGTCTGGGAACACGCCCGCGAAAATCTCGCGCACGTCAAGGAATGGAGTCACAACCACCAGACGCCTGCCTGGCGCATCATAATCCTGAAAGCGCACGAGATTTTCGCAAGCGCCGTATCGTCATTGACGCGCCGCGACCTGTCACGTCTGCACCGTGGTTTGAAGCGTGTGTTTACCGACAACTACGCGGCCGTGCCGCATCTCTCGATCGAACGTGTGCTTGCCCTGCATGAAGCGGGTGTTCTCGATGTGATTGCCCTTGGGAATGATTACGAGATCCAGCCTGCAAATAGCGCCTGGCTGGTGCATTCGCATAAATGGTCAGGGCGGTTCGACGAACTGATAGACGCTCGCGGCCCTCAGGCCGCTGCACTCACCCACTTTCCCTTTCCCACTGTGCGGCTCCAGCTTTGCGCCAGCGTGCTCGAGGAAAGCCAGGACTGGCATGATGGCATAAACCCGGCGACGGATCTGACTGTCAGCGAGCACGACCCTTCGCTCAGGCGAGTGCATTTGTGCGCTTTGCCCTTCCTCTTGCGGAACCGGCCGTTCGTTCAAGGTCTGGTAGAATGTGCTGCCCTGGCGCGTGCCGTCAGCGAGGCCATACATGAAGCGCAAAACGCGATCAGTACGGACTATTCATCGGCTGAGTTCCTTATGGAGCTGCTGGACCGGCCCGCTATCATTCTGGGAAATGGAGAAGTCCTGCCACTTGCCGGCTGAAACTGCCTGCAAAGCAACAGTTCACACTGCAATGATCCCAAATCGATGCTGCGCCAGAACTGATGCAGCACATTGATCGAGAACCACCTGCGAGCGGGTCACGATGCTTTGTGCCAGCCTGACGGCCTTTGTCATCATTCTGTCCGGCTTTATAACGGGTCGCGACCTTGGCCCATCCCTAAAGCCCACTGACCGCACTGGCGGTGACTGGGTTGGGGGGAATGCCGGCTATGACGACCACCGCACTGCGCGCCTTGAAGATTGGTTTGGCAGCCAGCGTTGCGGCCTTCAGCATCGCACCTGCCGCCGCCGCGACCGATGAAGCCATTGTCGAGGCCCTCGCGCTCCACAGTGCCGGAAAGGCCGCAGAAGCTTTTGCTGTGCTCGCCCCGCTGGAACAGGCCCGGGCTGGCGAACCTGATTATGACTATGCCCTTGGTCTGGCGGCAGCCGATAGCGGGCAGCATGGCCGGGCCATCGCGGCCTTGCAGCGCGTGCTGGCGGTGCAGCCCGGCAATGCTCAGGCGCGCGCCGAGATCGCGCGGGTCTATGCCATGGCAGGGGACCTCGACACGGCAAAGACCGAATTCGACACCGTCATCGCCGATCCCTCGCTGCCCGACCCGGTCCGCCAGCAGCTCAACAGCCTTTCAAACCGCTACCACACGCAGCTGCGCGGCGGCTCCACCCGCATCAGCGGATTTGTCGATGTGGAGGGAGGCTATGATAGCAATGTCAACGCCGCAACGTCTGCCACCTCGATCACGCTGCCGGTGTTCGCCTTTCTCGGCCCCGCAACGCTGGGCGGCGGCGCAACCCGGCAAGGCGAAGCGTTCGGACAGGTGCAGGCTGGGGTCAGCATCGATGTGCCGCTCTCGCGCCAGACCAAGCTCTTTGCATCGGGTCTTGGCCTATGGCGCGATGCGCACGGCGACAAGGCGTTCGATCAGGCAGCTCTGACCGGCACGCTCGGCATTGCCCATACCAGCCCCTCTGGCCACACCGTTTCGCTGGCCGCGCAAAGCCAGCAGTTCTGGCTCGCGCATCAGGGGTTCCGCGCGTCACACAGCGCCATCGGCCAATACACGCGGCGGCTGAAAAACGGCGATGCCCTGTCGTTCGCCGCGCAATATGCCCGGATCGATTACCGGACCGACACGCTGCGCGATGCCGACCGGTTTACCGGCACGATCAGCTACGCCGGGCGGCAGGTGTTCGCCGCGATTGGCGCGGGCAAGGAAGCGACCCGGCAAGCCGCCGGGCGGCACTTGGGCTATGCGCTGGGCACGGCGCAACTGGGCGCAGAGCTGCCGCTGACCACAGCGCTATCGGTCGTGGGCGGGCTTAGTGCCGAATACCGCGACTATGGCGGCGCTGATCCCTTGTTCGGGGCCAGCCGGCACGACACCCAGCTCGACGCATCGCTGAGCCTGCGCCTGATGATCGCCAAGGCGCTCATCCTGCGCCCCCGTGTCTCCTTCACGCGCAACGACAGCAACCTTGCGCTGTACGATTACCGGCGCGTCACTGTCTCGCTCTCCATCCGACAGGAGTTTTAAGCCATGGCAACGCAGGCATGCAGGACGACCCACGCACGGCTCTTGCTGACCACCGCACTGGGGGCTGCAGCGCTGCTGCCGGCAGCCGCTTTTGCCCAATCCGCTCGCCAACCCTCTGATGCGCCAGCGGTGCTTTTTTCAACCGGAATGCAGGCGGGCGGAGCAACCCTGCGCGCAGGCGAACTGCTTGTCGGCGATGCGGAGATCGCGGGCGGCATTACCCAGCTGCGCACAGCAGACGGTGATATCATTTCGATCGTCGGCGACAGCCGCATCACATCGAGCAATGGCGCAGTAACGCTGCAACGCGGACGCTTCACGGTGGTCGCCGGGCCGGACGGCGTCGCCAATGTGCGCGTCGCGGGCGATATGCAGGTCAGCGTCAACGGACCGAACGCCAGTGCCAGCTTCGCGGTCGATCCAGCTGGGCTGCTCACAGGCCGCGGCCTTGGCGGCACGGTCAGCGTCACCGCTGGCGGTGTCACGCGCAGCTTTGGTGTGGGTGAAGCGTTTCGCGCCGCGCTCGACCAGGCACCGACCCGCACGCTTGCAGTTGGTGCCCAGCCGGTCGCGGCTGAGCCCGTCTTTGCGGCAGGTGCCTTGTATAGCGCCTCGGCCCAGACCCGCTTCGACATGACCCAGAACCCGAGCTTGCAGCTTGTCGGCAGCGGAGCGCCACTTGATCTGCTGCGGCAGGCATTCGCGGCGGCAGACAGTAACGGCGGCTTTGATTTCGCTGCAGTGTCTGACGCGTTCAAGGCGGCCAGCCTTGCCTCGGTCGGCAGCGGCGATGCGCTGGGCTATTTCAATGCGTTGACCGCTCTGGTGCGCGCGCAGGCGCTTATCGCAGCAGCGCAGGACGGTTCGGCAGATGCTGCCAGCCGCGCCTATCTGGCCGCCTTGCTCGCCTATTTCGATGCCGATGGCTTTGCCTCTGGCGCTGCGCCCGAACAGATCGGGGCTGTCACTACCTATAGGCAGGCCGTGGCGGCAGGCATCCCCACCGATGCGCCCACGCTGGTCTCTGTCCTCTCTGCCTATATCGGCGGGCTGCAAGTCGGCACGAACAGCCGCAATGGCGGCTACACCGGCGACCAACTGGCCACGATGATGCGCTATCTGCGCGGGATCGGCGTGCCTGCGGGGACGGATGCCGCGTCGAAGGCCCGGCTGGATGCGCTGTTTGCCTTCACCGATCTGGGCGGCTCATTTGGGCGCACACCGGGTCCGCAGCTGCCGCTTGCCGGCTCGGCGCTAACCGCTGGGATCAGCTCCGGCCTTGCCAGCGGTGACTATGTCGGCGGGCTCGATACGCTCGAAATCGGCGCGCCCATCGCGCGCACCTATGCAACCGGGCCGGTCGTGTTCAATGCAAACGGCGCGCCGACCGGCTTTGGCGACACCAGCACGCGCGAAGGCTTCTTGCGCGGCGCGCTGGTGGGCGCCGAAGGCGCGAGCGGCCCGGATTGGGTGATCGGTCGTTATGCGCAAACGATCCGCTCTACCGACGGCACGTATTTCGCGCTGACCAAGCCCTATCTTTCGGCGCTCCCGGGGGCCGGCACTGCGCGCTACACCGTGCTGGCGGCCACGACCCCTGCCTATATCGACGGGCGCGTGGTGACGGCTTCCAGCGTCGATGCGACCCTGGCGCTGGCGTTCAATTCGGTTCGGCCGCTTTATGGCTTCGAAGGCGCGATTTCCGCAACCGATCTGGGGGCAACGCGCACTTACAGCTTCTCGACGCCCGGCGGCGCGGATGCGCCTTCGGTCGGCGCACGGTTTGCGGCGGGCCAACCCCTCACCATCGGCGATGCCATCATCGTCAACGCCGCGATGAGCGGCGTGACGGACCCCGCCGTGAGCGGCGTTTGCGGCAGCGGTTCGGAAGGGTGCCTGCTTTACCCCAACTTCGTTCTGGGCGGCACCAATGGCGGCATCATTGCAGGCACCTGGATCATCTCAAGAACGGGATCGTTCCCGCAGCTTGGTGGCGCTCTGGTGCTGGGCGGCACGCTCCCCGACGCTCCTACCCCGCCCCCTCCTCCACCACCACCTCCGCCTCCGCCACCTCCGCCCCCACCACCGCCGAGTGGCACCACGGCGGCCATCTATTCCGGCGGCGGCTTCGGTGATGCTGGCCCGATCACGGTCACGCTGGACAGCGCAGATGCTATAACGATGTTTGGCAGAACGGCCCTTGGCACGGTGCGCCTGATCGACGGGCAAACCGGGTCCGGCTGGATCCTGGGCCGCTACGCAGATGGCACGACGTCGCAAACCTTCAATGGCACGACCTCGGCGCAGACCTATGACCTGAACGACGGTGTCCACTTCGCTTATGCGACCGCCGCGCCTGCGGCCCTGCCCACCAGCGGCCTTGCGACCTTCGGGATCGCGGGCTTCACGACGCCGACGTTCGCCGATGGCAGCGCGGCGACCGGCGCAACGCTGACCGGCGGTTTTGCCGTCGCCTTTGGCAGCACGCCCAAATTCGGCGCGGCAGGCATCCTCACGCTGACCAATTCCGGCGTGCAGCGGTATGAATATCAGACGGCAGGCGGCCTTGCCGCGCCATCGCTCACCATGTTTGCAAACGGCACCACGCTGTTTCCCAGCGGCAGCGCCACTGTGACGACAACCGACAGCCGCTGCGCCACAGACTGCAAGGTGTTCTTCAACATGAGCACCGGCGGCACGGCTTCGGACGTGCTGGCGGGCACTTATACGCTCGGCTCCTCCGCTACGGGAACATTCGCCCGCCTGCTAAACGGCGCGGTCGTGGCAACCACCGGAACCGCCGTGGGCGCGGTGCCGACGCCGGGCGTTACGCCTCCACCGATAACGCCGGTGACTGCAGCCGATCTCACCATTGCGAGTGCTTATGGTGCAACGGCAGTGGTTCAAGGCGGGTCGACCAGCATCGGTGCCGGGCAGTTGCAATCGATCGGAACGGACGCCCAGGGCGTAGCGCGCGGGTTTGGCGATACGCCGCAGATCATGTTCTCCGGCACGGCCAGCGATGTGCAGGCGGATACCACTGCGGGGAGCGAATGGCGCATTGGCCGTCTTTCCAGCGGCACATATGGCAATGCCCAGTTCACCACCGATTTTGGCGCCAATGATGGCCTGTTCTACGCCCTCTCGACGCGCATACCGTCGTTTGTCCCGACCAGCGGCACGGCCACTTACGGCCTGCTTGCCTTTACCGCGCCTGCCTATCGCACAGGCGGGGTGGTTACCGACGCCGCGCTCTATGGCGGCATAACCATCGGGTTTGCCTCCACGCCGCTGTTCGGGATTGAGGGCACCCTGACGCTCAAGGAGGACGGCACCGCCCGGCGCTATGACTTCGCATCGCTGGGCGGCCTCGCCAGCCCGGCGATTGCCTTGTCCAACCGCAACGGCGTGCGTGCGCTCGATGCCTTTGTGCCGGTTGTCAGCACTGATCCGCGCTGCGCAGGAGGTGTCTGCCGTTTCCAGACCGGGCTCGCGCTAGGCGGTACGACCGGCAATCTGCTTACCGGCGTTTATGGCATCGGCACGGTGCAGGGCACCGGCATTCTTGCCGGAGCGGCGGTTTACAAGGACGGTGCGCCTGTCACCACCGCACCGCTGGCAGGCGCTGTGCCGGGCTACACCTTGCTGGGCTACAGCAACATTGCGCCCGGCGCGCAGACCGAGGTGACAATTCAGCCGAATAGCAGCGGCGGCATCGACGGATACCGCACCGCAACCGTCCAGACCGACCGGGGCACGGCGACCAACACCGATAGTGGCTCGGTTTCTGATATTGTCGGCTGGACCCGCTGGGTATCGGGCACCACGCAAAGCTCTGCATCGCAGAACGCGCGCGCGCTCGATGCGAACAACGGCGGCATCATCTGGGCAAAGCCAGCCACCAACCTGCCGACCACCGGCACCGCGACTTACACCTTTGCAGGCGGGACCGCGCCATCTCTCGGCAGCCGGCTCGGCACGCTAGATGGCGGGCAGATGGCGGTGGCCTTCGATACGCTGAAGGTGGGCATGGAGGCGCGCGTTATCGACGGTGCCGACATTTACACCGTCGCCAGCTCTGGCGGTGCTGCCGCACCATCGATGGCGCTCGACACAGCAACGATGCGCTTTTCGGCAGGCGGATCGGGGGCAAGCGTAACCGGGGGGGCCTGCGCCGCCGCCGTGTGCAGCCTGCGCATCAACGGGGTGCTGGCTGGCGATGGGGCCAGCCACGCAGCGGCTGCCTTCACCTTCGGCTCGGGCACCCTGGTGAACGCCAATGGCGTGATCGCCTTCACCAAAGCACCCTGATCAGGAGACTCGCAGGTGCAGAAATTTTCTACAGGGAATCGAAAAATGATAAGACTATTTGGTAGGATATAGAAGTCTGGCCATGAACGGGTTGACCTCAGCCTGCGCCTGCATCGGCAGCATTCCCATTCGTTGACACGCCGGTCCAGGCCGCCTTGAAGGATAGAGCAGGGATGATCTTGACGGCACGCATTTGAACAGCTCGCTATGGGTGCCGGCGCGGACGAAGGAGATGGTCCGACGCTTTCCCACGCAGTGGTCGATGTCATAGATCAACAGGAAATCGCCGACCATGTGGCATTCACGGTTGCCCTGCCAGTCGCCTTTCAGCGCATGATCGCGCCGATCGGGTCCCAGTAGAGCATCATTGGCGATCAGCAGCAGCATCGCCTCTTTGAGCTGGTTCACGTCTTAGCGCCCGGAGTGCCACAGTCGTTCCCAGTCCTTGAGAAAGGCATTGGTGTATTCGCATGCCCGCTGCCTGACAGCACGACAAAATGACGCGAAGTTTAACCTTCCCGACTTGAGGCAAATGTCACTATCCTCGCGCTTGTTTCTGATTGAAGTCCCACCGTATCTCGCAGCAGTTGTCCAACAAAAGCCAGCTTATTCGAACACCACGAAGGGAGCCCATACGTAGGGGTTGGCCGCGTCGGGCAGCGCATGGTCCTTCATGGCTCGCAGCATGGCAGTGCGCAAGGCTTGGGCGGGACTCTTGCCGCTGGCGGCTTGGCTGAGCACTGTCCCTGCAAGGCCTGCGGCAGCATCGTCGCGCACCGGCCAATGTGAAAGCATCAACGTGCGGGCACCGGCATAACGAAAGGCTTGCGCCAAGCCTGAATAGGCAGGTGCTGCCTCCCCGTCGCCAGCTGCGGTGTTGCAGGCAGACAAGATCACCCAATCGGCATCAAGCCTGAGCATGCCGATCTCCGACGCGGTCAGCACGCCATCGCTGTTCGCCCCAGCCACTGGGCGGGCGAGCACGAGTGCAGGTTCGGTGATGCCTTCCATTTCACCAGTGACCAACGCGTGGGTGGCAAATAGCAAGATACGATACTGGTCGAGCGCCATTTTGCCAAGTGCATCTTCGCTTGCCTGCTCGCCCATCAGCACCGTGGCACTGCGCGCGTGGCGTGAAACTGCTGCCACTTCGGCAGACTGGAGCGCGGGCAGAGCCGCCAGCGATTGCACATCGACACGCCCGCCACGAAATACCGCGCTTGCCGCGAGCGGCCCGTTCTGCGGCAGGCGGGCTTGCGCCAGTTGGGCAGTTCCGAAAGGCGTGGGTGCCCCAACCGCAAGCATCGTAGAATTTGCCAGCAGTTGCGGGGACTGTGCTGCGCTGCGTAACAGCGATGCACCAGCCGAAAGCGCATAGCGTCGTATGAGGAAGGGGGTCTTGGCATCGATCTTGTCGACCGGGCGTTCGAGCAAGGTCGCAAAGGGAATTGCCGCCGCATCACCACCCGCAACGATCCGCAGCGAACGCACCTTGCGCAGATCACCAGGCGCAAGATCGGCAAAGATCGCACGATAGATATCATGGGAGGCTACAGCATCGAAGCGCCGCTGCTCGAGCGCGCGGCGCAATTGTGCCGCACTGGCGGCAAAAGCGGCGCGGGTGGGCTTGATCCGCTGCACAACGGCCCGATCAGTAGAGGCTACGAACACGAATGTCGAAGCAAATGCCGGCACTACGGCCATCACCGCTTCATCCTTGGCCAACGAGGCCGTGATCTGCGCGAGGTCCATGCCTTGTCGTGCGCTCAAGGCAGCCCACGCGGGATAGTCACGCTCAATATCGGTGCGTTGCTGGTCCAGCGCGGCAAGTGTGGTGTCTCGCAAGGCACGGGCAGATTGTGCATCTCCGCCATTGCCAAGCAGCAGCAGATAGACCGAATTGGCACGGCGATAGGCCATTTCAGCGTCCTGCAGCGTGCGAATGCGCCCGGCCAGCGCTGCATCGGAAGCCCCGGCTCTTGCTGCTGCAAGTCGCGTTGCACGGGCCACTTTCGAACCGACCAGCACTTGTGAGGCATCGGCAGCAAGTTGGGCGTCGCCGTCCCGCACTGCCAGCCGCATCGCCAGTTCAAGCGACAAGCGGTCTGCCAGGACGAGTTCGCCATCGGCGCTGGCATCAAGCCGATTGATGACCGCGCGAACAAGTGAACTGCCCGCCTGAGCGCCGCATTCCGATGAGCTGATGGCCAGCAGCGCGCCTGCCGCACAGGCCTGCGCCTTGCCCAGCACCGGCGCTCTGTCACCGGAGGCAATGGCAAGGTGCGCGCTTGCTGCCGCAGCGGCACCGACCTCATCCCCGCTGTCCAGCCGTGCCAGCGCCACCGATGGAAGCAAAGTCTCCGCCGCGCCCGCTGCCTTGGTCTTTTCCCAGATTGCATAGGCAACATCGAGCGACTGACGCGCATCGATCACCTTGCCAAACCCAAGTTGCGCATGACCGAGGAATGTCAGCGCACGCAAACGGTCGGTTGGCGCAGCAAGTGCACCGAGCTTGTCCTGCGTTGCGGTTGCCCCGGTCAACACACTCACCGCCTCTTCATAGCGACCAAGATCTGCGAGCAATCCGCCCAATGTGGTAAGGCCTGCGGCAAAATTCGCATCGCTGGTGCCAGTCGTGGCCACACGAATGTCGAGCGCACGGCGTGCTACTTCTACTGCTTCGCTGCGCTTGCCGCCACCTGCCAGCACCAGCGCCAGTGTCTCGACCGCGCGGACATGCCCCAGATCGGTCTGGGGCACATGTTGCTGGACTTGCTCTGCGGCAAGACGCGCCATTGCCTCGGCCTCTTCCAGCCGCCCCGCACGCGATAGCCGCAACGCAAGATTGTAGCGCGCACTGATCGTGGCGGGATGGAACTCGCCCACAGCGCGAGCACGCGCCGCGAGACTCGATTCCTGCGCCCGCACCGAATCGTCATATTGCCCTAGCTGCATCAACGCGATGGCCAGCGTGTAGCCGATGTTGGATTCGGCCATGTCGAGCGCCGGGGATGCTGCCACTTTGCCGCGCCGCTGTGCCAGATAGGCTGCGCCTTCGCTGAGGCGATCGGCGGCCTGCTGAAACAGCGCACGGCGGATGGCCACATCGCCAGCCAGCGCAATCGACTGGACATAGGCATCGGCCGCAAGATCACGAAAAGGCAAGATTACTTCACGCGCGCGCTCAGCATCTGCATAAGTCTTGTCGATATCTCCTGCCTCGCGTGCCGAGTTTGACCGCGAGACCAATGCCCGCGCCAGATAGGGCGCTACCTCTGGCCCCGGCGGCAGGCCTTGCGTGGCCGCGATAACAGCTTCGGCCGCTTTCAGACTGGCATCAAAAGTTGCTTGATTGGGATTGGCGTTTTCGTTGGTGATCGCCTGTGACAACGCCTTGTCCAGAATGAACAGTGGCGATGCAGGCCGTTGCGCCGCAACGCCCGGTGCGTGAAAAGCCAGCGCAATGCTGACGCTCAAAGCCAGTACCGCTGTGCGAACGCGAGAAATCACCATCAGTCACACTCCCCTTGCCGCCATCAGGCCCCTTGCCGCCATCAGGCCCATTCTCCCCATCGGGCAGGATGAGCCACCGGTAGTTGCGCAAGCACGCAGCGTGCTGTCGATCATCGACGACATCGTCCCCAATGCGTAGGCGTTTCTTCCCAAGGTAAACCCCGCCGCAGAAAATATGCCTGCTAAATGCTGCATTTGTAGACAAACAACTTCTATTTGTTCCGTCAATCCGTTGGGGGCGATGCAGTAAACGCTCGCGACCACCGAGATGACAACCCCAGGCCGTCGAGTTCCGCCTGATCCTGTAGTGGGGACGGGGTTTTGGGTTGCGATTAGCCGGGAAAGGGGACCTGCCGACCACCCGCTTCGCCGACCGCTTTCGGCTGAACTGCACTTTTGCCAACGTCAATGTGAACGACTTGCTCGGGTCGGGTGCTGCCGGCTGTTCCGAAGGACGCGAAGTGGGACATTCTTGCCGGTCGTTCCCTTGCGACGAGTTCAGCGGCAGGTTCTTCACCGATTCTGTTGAAAAACGCGCCCTTGCAATGGCGCTAAAGTATTGATTCTATGTCTCCGTAGGCAAGTGGAGATGTTGGGATGATGGGTGAGAGAACGGTGGCGCAGCAGGCGCTGTTCTACAGCTTCAACCTGGATCGGCATGTTCCGGCTGATCATCTGCTGCGCTCGATCGACCGGTTTGTCGACCTGTCGGGCGTCCGCGAACATCTGCGCCCCTTCTACAGCTCGACTGGCTGGCCTTCAGTTGATCCCGAGCTGATGATCCGGATGCTGATCATCGGCTATTGCATGGGCATCCGGTCCGAGCGGCGGCTGTGCGAGGAGGTGCACGTAAACCTCGCCTATCGCTGGTTTTGCCGCCTCGGGCTGGAAGGCGATGTGCCCGACCACTCGACCTTCGCCAAGAACCGGCACGGGCGCTTCCGCGACAGTGATCTGTTGCGGCAGCTGTTCGAGACGACCGTGGCGCGCTGCATTGCCGAGGGGCTGGTCGGCGGTGAAGGTTTTGCAGTCGATGGCAGCCTCATCCGCGCAGATGTGAGCCGTCAACGTGCTGTTGGCAGTGCGGACGCCCTGCCTGATGCGACCACCAGCCATGCCGTTCGCGAGTATCTGGCCGTCCTCGATGATGCCGCCTTCGGCGGCGCAACCCCGGTGCCCCCCAAGCAGTTGGCGGTGGCCGATCCGGCCGCGCGCTGGACAGCGGCAAGCCGCGAGCGAGCCTTCTTCGCCTATGCCACCAACTATCTGATTGATCTCCAGCACGCAGTGATCGTCGATGTTGAGGCAACCACCGCAATCCGCCAGGCCGAGGTGACCGCTCAGCGCCGCATGATCGACAGAACTTAGGAGCGCTTCGGTCTGTGGCCTGAGCGGCTTGTGGGCGATACCGGGTATGGCGATGCGAAAAACCTGTCATGGCTGGTCGAGGAGCGCGGCATTGAGCCGCACATCCCGGTGTTCGACAAGTCCGCCCGCCGCGATGACACCTTCGAGCGTTCCGACTTCACCTTCGACCATGAGGATGACAGCTACGTCTGCCCTGCCGGCAAGCGGCTCCGCCAGAGGCAGAAAATCTATCGCGAGGAGCGGCCCTTCGTCGATGAGTACGGCATGCTGCGCTACCGCGCCAGCAAGCTGGACTGTGAAGCCTGCGCTCTCAAGCCACGCTGTTGTCCCATCCAGCCAGCGCGCAAGATCGTTCGTTCAGTCCACGAGGGCCCCCGTGATCTGGCGCGCGATATCGCCACGACCGACGCTTATCTCGTCTCCCGTCGGCAGAGAAAGAAGGTCGAAATGCTGTTCGCGCACCTCAAGCGCATCCTGAGGCTGGATCGTCTGCGCCTGCGAGGTCCAAACGGCGCAAGAGATGAGTTCCTCCTGGGGACCGGTGAGAGGATGTTCGAAAACGTACGCTAAGCATCCCGACTGTTCTGATGGAGGCGGAGCGGCCTGAACCGCTCGCGGGGCTTGTCCATCTCGCTCCATAGATAGTCGCCGGTGAGGCCGATGTGCTCCCAACCCAGTGGCGCAACATGGGCAAGCAGTTCGTCCAGCACCTCGACACCGCTGGCGCGCATATGCCGGACGGCGCGGTCGAGATAGACGGTGTTCCAGAGCGTGACGGCCGCGGTGAGCAGGGTCAGGCCGGAGGCACGATGGCGCTGGTTCTCGAAGGTGCGGTCGCGCAGTTCGCCGAGGCGGCTGAAGAAGATGGCGCGGGCGAGTGCGTTGCGGGCCTCACCCTTGTTGAGGATGCTGCCGGTGCGACGCCGCTGTTCGGGATCGTCGAACCAGTCGAGCATGAACAGGGTGCGCTCAATCCGCCCGATCTCACGCAGGGCGCGGGCGACGGGGTTTTGACGCGGGAAACCCGCCAGCTTGCGCAGCATGACCGAGGCACTGACGGTGCCGGCGCGGATCGAGGCGGCGAGCCGCAGCGTCTCGTCCCAATCCCCTTCGATCGCGCGGACGTTGACCGGGCCAGCGACAAGCTGGCGCAGCGTCGGCCAGGGATCGAGCGACGACAGGCTATACATGCGGCGTTCGTTGAGGTCGCGAATACGCGGTGCGAAGCGGAAGCCGAGCAAATGGCACAGGCCGAAGACATGATCGACCGCCCCGGCGGTATCGGTCGCATGTTCGCGGATTACCAGCTCGCTTTCATGGTCGAGCAGGCCGTCGAGAACATGGGCGGCCTCGCCGGCATTGGCGGCGATAACCTTGGTGTGGAATGGCGTGAAGCGATCGGTGACATGAGTGTAGAACAGCACGCCGGGATCAGTGCCATAGCGGGCGTTGCGATCTGCGCGGTATGGCAGTCGACGATCGCCGCCAGCGCCGACAGATAGGTTTCGTCTCGCACATGCCATTCCGCCGTCCAGCGCAGGCGGGACAGCGTCAGCCCACGCGAGCTTTCCGCCATCCGGCCCAGCCCGAGATTGGTCGCATCAGCGAGGACAGCACCCATCAGAGCGGACTGGTCGGAGGCCGGATCGCCGCTGCGTGCATGGACGAAGCGGTCGGCGAAGCCCGACCATGCGGCGACCTCCACCAGCAGGTCGGTGATCCGCACACGCGGCAGCATCGCGTAAAGCCGGGCCTTCAGCGCCTCGGCATCGTCGGACGGCGTTCGTCGGATCGGCGAAATCAGCAACTGCCCGCGCTCGATCGTCACATCGATCAGTTCACCCGTCGCAGCTGCGCGTTCCACCTCGGTCATGCGCCGGGTCAGCAGAGTGCGGCGCTCCTCAAACCATTCGGCGAAACCGGACGGTACGGCCAGGCGCAGGTTGCCATCGGCTCGCATCGTGTCGAACGCAGAGGTTGGCAGCAGGTAATCGTCCAGCGTGCGATAGGCGCGACTTCCGTCTACCCAGATGCTGCCGGAGCCGAGCCGTTCGCGCAGGTGGACGATCACTGCGACCTCATAGGCGCGGCGGTCGATCGTCCCTTCGGTTGGCTGCACGACCTTGCGCCAGCGCGGCTTGATGAAGCTGATCGGCAGTCGCTTCGGGAGGACCGAGCGGCCGTCACGGTACATCGTTCGCAGCGCCTCGATCGCGCTGAGCAGCGGATCGCCCGATCTCCCGGTGCGGAAGGTAAAGGCGGCGAGGAAAGTCGGGGCGAACCGCCGCACAGCTGGATAGCGTTCGATCACTTCCACCAGACCATCGTCGGCCGAGCGGGTGAGATCCTCGGCGAAGCGGATGCTGCGTTCGAGCTGATCCCAGCCCACCCGGTCGTCGATCGCATGGAAGGCGTCGCGCCCGGTCGCACGGGCTTCGATCAGCAGTCGACCGAGCCGCGCATGGAAGCGGGCGGTGTCCTTCAGCATACGTGCTTGTCCGAGCAGTCGGTCCGAGCGTGTGCGATCGGCGCGGCGGAACAGCGCCCCCACCATCTTCACGACCATGACCAAGGCGGCATCGGTCAGCGCCGCCTCCATCTCGATCATAGAGGCGACCAGCATCGCGAGCCGGCGCGGGCGTTCGAGACGCCGGAGGTGCTGCGCGGTGACGATGCCGGCCGTCCGTGCGATGACGGCGTAGCGGGCGGCATGGATGCGTCGCGCCCGGTCAGCCGCGATCCCGATGCAGCGCACCGTGTCGAGCCGCTCGACGATGCCTTTCAGGTTCGACGCCGATGGGGCTTCCGGCCATTCGCGTATCCAACCAAGCCGGGTGCGGCCATTGTCATCGGATGCGATCAGGCGTTCGAGCGAGGCTTCCTGATCCGCCGAGCAATCGCAGATCAGTCCGACATGCGCGGCCTTCCGTGCCTGCGCTCGCACGATGAGAGCGATCCGTTCCAGCGTTGATGCCGCAGGGAGCACGATCAGGTCTAGCCGCAGGCGATCGACCATGCCGGCAACGATCGCATCGCCCCGATCGGTCGAGGTGGCGATCTCTGATCCGAGCGCCAGCACCGATCGCACGTCTACCGGGTCGAAGGCGCGCAGACCGAGATACGCTTCGATCTCCGCGCGATGCTCGCGCAGCGTCGTCGCGCGTGCGGAATAATCGGCGAAGTCGTCGGTCCGGCAACCGATCTGGTCGGCGAGCAGCGACAGCATGGCTGCGGGCACCATCTCACCCGGCAGCAGCGCACGCCCCGGATGGCGCAGGTAGCAGAGCTGCACCGCGTAGCCGACCCGGTTCGGCCCTCGCCGACGACGTGCCGCTTGCGTGAGATCATCGGGACCGAGGGTATAAAGCCGTTCGACGGTTGCCCGATCGGTCGCCGGATCGAAGATCGCGCTGCGCTGAGCGGGTGACAATATGGTCCTGGACGGCATCGGCTTCCTGTTCGTCACGCAACAGGCAAGCGGCCCTGTTCACGGAGCATAGACCACAAGACGGGTTATGTGACATCATAGCGATCGATCGACGGGCAATGCCGCTCCGTCACGCAGACGGACGTATATGTGACAACGCAGATTGGTTACGCGCGGGTGTCCAAGGCGGACGGCAGCCAGGTCCACGACCTCCAGTACGACGCGCTGGTTGCGACCGGCGTTGATCCCGAGCATATCTATGAGGATGCCGCGTCGGGCCGGCTCGACAAGCGACCGGGACTGGACGCCTGCCTGAAGGCGCTGCGCCGCGGTGACACCCTCGTAATTTGGAAGCTCGACCGGTTGGGGCGTGACCTGCGACATCTCGTCAACACGGTCGGCGACCTGACGAAGCGCGGCATCGGCCTCAAGGTGCTGGCGGGCGAAGGCGCGTTGATCGATACTACGACCGCCAACGGTCGGCTGATCTTCGCGATCTTCGCGGGCCTTGCCGAGTTCGAGCGTGAATTGATCGTCGAGCGCACCCGCGCCGGCCTTGCCTCCGCCCGCGCACGGGGACGGCATGGCGGTCGCCCGTTCAAGATGACGACCGCCAAGTTGCGCCTCGCCCAAGCCGCGATGGGCAAGCCCGAAACCAAGGTCGCCGAGCTGTGCGCCGAACTCGGCATTACCCGGCAAACCCTCTACCGGCACGTGACACCCACGGGTGAGATCAGGCCGGACGGCGAAAAGCTGCTGGCGCGAAAGGCTCGACCGGTCTGACCATATCAGCCGTTCCGAAGCAGGGTGGCGATGGCATCCGGCTGCTCGGTCGGCACGTGATGCGCGGCACCGTCAACTATGATGTGGCGCCCATGGCCAACGGACACCGCAATTTCCTGACCTAGTTCAGGAGGCGTTGCATGGTCCAGTTCGCCGGATATCACCACCACCGGAACCTTGATCCGAGCGAGTAGAGGCCGAACATCGCCGCGATCGAGAACCGCTGCATCAAACGCCAATGCAAGAGATGCAGGGTTATGCGAGGCCATCACCTCGAGTTCGCCTGCTGCCTCAACGGGGTGCGCCTCTATCCACCCCGGCGCGGTCGTCATCCGCTGAACGTCACTCATCACCTGTTTTCGCGCTCCGGCATCCAGCAAAGCCGCGCGACGCGTCCGCCACGTATCAACCCTTTCGGGATACTCGGCACGCGCGCTGGTATTCACCAGAACAAGACGTTCGACGGCATCCGGATGTCGAACAGCGAGGCGCAGGGCTATCATGCCGCCCTGGCTATGGCCGACGATTGTCGCTGGCGCGGTTCCGTTTTCCATGATCCAAAGCGCCAGGTCATCGGCGATACCGTCCAGATCGAGACCGTCACGCCAGGTGCTGACGCCGTGGCCGGGCATGTCGAAGGTGACGAACCTGTTGCCTTCTCCTAATCGGTCGATCAGCGGGGTCCAGAATTGGCGATTCAGAAACAGCCCGTGCAGGAAAATGATCGTGCGCCCGCTGCCGCTGTCATCCCAACCGTAAAGCACGCCATTGAGACGAGCCTGCCGGGCGGTTGCGTCACTATGCCGAGCCATGGCGATCAGCAGCGAATCTTCGAATATCTGGTAACGAGCGATCCGCCCGTCGCGGATCGTAAAGCGGATAGCGTAATCGCTGTCCACGATGGCATCGGTCGGTTGGACGCGGTGCCGGAACCGGCCTAGCGCGATCACTTCGCCACCTTCCCCGATCAGGCGATCGACGGAGAAAGCCAACGGCCGAAAGCCGGTCGGGAAACGTTCAAGCCAGCGGCGCACCGCATCATGCCCCTGGATGATCCCGACAGTGACGACAGCTGGGTCGCCATCGACGTGCCAGATCGCATCGGGGTGGACGCAATCGAGAGCGGTGTTGATATCGCCTGCGCCGAAAGCGGCGAAGTACCGTTCGATCAAAGCAATGTTCTCACCCATGACGTGCCTCCAGAACCGTCCGCAGAGCTGCCACGCCGTTCAAGGCGGCGGGGAAGCCGGCGTACAACGCCATCTGGATTATGACTTCCACGACTTCCTCCTGCGAGGCTCCGACGTTGAGCGCACCGTGCAAATGCACTTCGAGTTGCGGACGGGCATTACCAAGAGCGACCAGTGCCGCAACGGTCGCAAGTTCGCGGGTTTTGAGGTCGATGCCGGGGCGGCTGTATACGTCGCCGAAGCCGAACTCGATAATGTAGCGGCCAAGGTCGGGAGCGATGTCGGCGAGCGATGCGATAACCATCTGTCCGGCTTCCCCATCGACCTCTGCCAACCGAGCTTGGCCACGTTCAAATCGTGATTGGTCCATGAACGTTCTCCTTCACCGGACGATATCGCGTCTCACACCGCTTTCAGGAATGGAGGTAGAAGGAAACCCGTTTTCCAATTATGGATCAGTGATGGATTGGAACGATGTACGCTACTTCGTGGCGACTTACCGAGCAGGTAGCCTCACCGGTGCTGCAAGGATGCTCGGGGTCAGCATCCAGACAGTCGGCCGGCGAATAGACGCCCTCGAATCGGCGATCGGGTCGACGCTCTTTGTTCGACACTCGGGCGGCTATACGGCGACCCCAGACGCCGAGGCGCTTATGTCGGAAGCAGGGCGCGTGGAGGAGGCGGTGGCCGGCTTCCGCGCCCGTGCGAACGGGAGGGCAGAAGCAATCAGTGGGGTCGTGCGCCTCGCGGCCCCAGAGACGATCACGACCCACCTGCTGCTGCCGGCGCTGCGAGCCATTCTCTCGCAATACCCGGAACTGGAACTCGAAATCATCACCGGCATTGCTCCGGTCGGTATCGCCCGTGGCGAAGCCGACCTCGCATTACGTCTCGTACCCCCCGATCATGGCGCACTGACGGTTCGCAAGGCCGGAATGATGAGCCATGGCCTTTACGCTGGCGTCGGCCCAGTTCCGGATCTCGCGTCGGCGCGGCTCGTGGGGTGGACTGACGATCATGATCTCCCGGCCTCACGCTGGCTACATCGCCTCACCGGACGATCGGCGGATATTCGCTTCAATCATCTGGAAGCTCACCGTGCCGCCATTGTTGCGGGCCTTGGGATCGGCATTCTGCCCTGTTTCCTGAGCTCTGGCCTTTCACGCTTGCCTTCCACGCTGCTGATGGAAGAGCCGCTGTGGCTAGTGGGCCATTCCGCTGCCGAAATGTCGAAGCGGGTGCGTGTCGTTTATGACGAGATTGCCGTCATCATTGCCGCAAACGCCGGCCGCCTGACTGGCCGTGGTGAAAACCCGGGGGCGTCTTACGTCAACGATGTGCCTTAGCGTACGTTTTTGAACATCCTCTCACCGGTCCCCTCCTGGCAGCAACCGCACAAAACCTCCGCAAGATGGCTAAGTTGATCCCGATGCCCGCCACCCCAGCCCCCGCATAAGCGGGGACGAAGGCTTCGGGCCGCGTCGGGCAGCACAACAGCGCCAATCTCAGCGCCGGGTTTTTCAACACAATCTCACCAATACCTGACGCCTATCGGTCGTTCGAATGGTATAGAGGCTGGATCGTCTGCGCCTGCGAGGTCCAAACGGCGCAAGAGATGAGTTCCTCCTGGCAGCAACCGCTCAAAACCTCCGCAAGATGGCCAAGCTGATCCCGATGCCGACAACCCAAGTCCCCGCGTAAACCAGGGCGAAGACATTGCGCTGCGCTTAAGCTCGCGCAAGTCCCGATCTCAACGCCCAGTTTTTCAACACAATCTTACCATAACCCGCCACTCTGCCGTCTGCGCGCTGGGCATGAATTGCTACCGCTATTGGGCCGGTTGATGAATGGCGGATTCCGAGAGGCGAGTGGTGGAGAGCGGCGGTCTAGTTTACCTCGGCAACGGCAGCCCTTCGACGAATTCAAGCGATTTGTAATCAGCGGTTCAAATGTCGGCTAAACAGAGCATGAAGCGCGCATTTGGCAAGGCCGCCTGCAGCGCCCCTATCCCGGCGCGGGTGTCTTCACCCGGGATGTGAATATCCAGCAGGCACAGTCCGATATCGGGGTGATGGGACGCAATTGCTGTAGCGTGCTGGTAGTCATGGACAATATGGACCGCGGCATTAAGAGCACTTTCGATCATCATCGGGATGGCCGATGCAACAATCGGATGATCGTCGCGCACCAATACTTGCACAGTATTCTCCCTCACACGCTGCCCCAGACCAAGTGGGCTCGGCCGGTATGACAAGACTTTCGGCCCGTTCTCGGGTGCACTCCGGTGCAAATTCTATCCTGCTACGGACAACACTGGCGAAAATGTCAATCGCCCATTTGGCTATCGATGGCCTAGGCCATCTGGCTAGCCATATGGCCGATGCGTGCGCAGGCCCATTGGCCGACTTAAACACCTGAAGAAATCTTTACACTGGACGGGCCGATCAATTGCGGCCCGATTTTGCGGAGTGAGAGTAGCGAACCTCTGGTTCCGGCATGGCAAGTAGCAGGGGAACGGCACCATAATCACGCGCGCAAAACCATCGACAAAACTGGCCCGCTACGCAAAACGCAGCAAGGCAAAACGACTGGTTGCTCACCTGCTGGTTGGCAGTTGCCTGACCTTGCCGGCTCCAGCAATGGCGCAAAATGCTTGGGATGGCTCGGAAGGAACCAATTGGGAGCGCTTCTTCAACTGGAGCCAGAACAACATCCCGAACGGAAGCCAGGACGCCGTTATCGATGCCTCCGCCAACGGGGCCCAGCCTATCATCGAGGCCGGACAAGCTGTAGCTGCCAACGATCTGGCGATCGGGCAGACCACGACTGCCACTGTCATTGTGCGCAATGGCGCCAGCTTGAGTACGGCAGGAACTCTTGTCGTGGGTGGGTCCCTTACCAACGCAAGTTCGATGATCGATCTAGCCCGTGATGCGCGCGGCATTCTGCTGATTACTGGCACAGGGTCCATCGTCAACGTAGGCAGTCTAGTGTCCGGCAGAGGCGGGCGCACCAATGGCGTAACCGACGGCGCGAAGGCCGGATCGACCATAACCGTTGAAGACGGCGGAACTTTGCAACTTCGCGGGGGCGGACTGATCGGAGGTTATGTCGGCCTGGGCACCACACCCAACACGGTCACCGTTCGTGGCACAAATTCCAAATTCGGAACCGGCGGCGAGGTAGCGATCCGCAATAGCGGCTCCAAACTTGAAATCAAAGAAGGCGCAACGGCAGTATCTGTGGATGTCCTCGCATCCTATGCCGTCGATATTGCAGGCGGCTTCATCATTGATGGTGTGGGCACCACAGCCGATCTGGGCA
Source organism: Novosphingobium sp. (assembly GCF_030696665.1). Classification (GTDB taxonomy): domain Bacteria; phylum Pseudomonadota; class Alphaproteobacteria; order Sphingomonadales; family Sphingomonadaceae; genus Novosphingobium. The sequence goes on along the minus strand of NZ_JAUYRV010000042.1, from coordinate 5,775 downwards.
ATGCGGTTAGTGTCGCCACTGGTTCTGCTGCATTCGACCAAGCAGGCTTCATCGTGCAAAACGGTGCCGTTGCAGGTGTCAATCGACTCGCATCTGCAAGTTCTACCAACCTTGGCCCGGATTCAGGCGCAATCGTCGTGCGCAGCGGTGCGACATTGAATGCCAACAGCGTCGCGCTCAGCTTCTCCACCAGCCGCGGTGCCATACTGATCGAGAATGCGACACTGAATGTTCGCGACGATATCCAGATTGGAAACCCCTTCGGATCCATCAACAGCTTGCTGCAGTTGCACGATGCCAACATTTCAGCAGGCAGCATCAACCTGATTTCGACGGGCAGCACTTTCGCGATTGGCGGCCTTGACGGACAGGCGGCAGCTGGCGTCGGGACTTATGATGTTCCCGTTCTTCGGATCGATTCTGGCAGCAGCGTCGTCTTGAATCACACCAGTCCGGGCTTGACGATCAACTCGATCATCTCCGGTGCCGGACGGATCGAACATGCGAGCGGCACTACCATTCACACGGGTCCATCAGGCGCCTCGTCCTCTGGCGTGTTCGATGGCGAAACATCTTTGTCGGGCGGAACATTGCTGGCCAACGGTCTTTGGGGCGGCGATGGGCATCGCCTCAATGCGACGGGCGGCTCGATCCTTGGGGGATCCGGGCGGGTCGGCGGCACAGTTTCCATCGCCGATGCCACGATCGCCCCCGGGAACAGCGCGGGCAACCTGACGGTTGGCGGCGATCTGGTGCTGAGCGCGGACAGCACGCTCGCCTTCGAACTCGGCGCGCCGGGTGGCGCGGAGGGGACGGACAGCGATCTGATTGCCGTGCTGGGCAATTTAACGCTGGATGGTACGCTCAACGTTAGCGATGTGGGTGGCTTCGGTGTGGGCCTGTACCGCCTGATCAACTACAACGGCACGCTGGCGGACAACGGCCTCTACATCGGCGCAACGCCGCCCGGCTTTGCGGCTGGAGATCTGTCAGTGATCACGTCAACAGCGCGGCAGGTGAACCTGCTGGTGGGCAGAGCGACGGGCGGGTTCTTTTTATGGGACGGTACTAACATGCTTGGCAACAGCATGGTCGATGGGGGAACCGGCATCTGGAATGTTGCCGCAACCAATTGGACTGGTGCCGATGCAACCAGCAACGGGATCTTTACCACCGCCTCGGGGCTGATCTTCGCCGGAGCGCCTGGCACCGTCAACGTGGACAATTCGGCAGGCGCAGTCGTGCTGGGCGTCGGCGCGCAGTTTGCGACTGATGGCTATATTGTTGACGGAGACGATCTGTCGCTTGGCGACGGTCCGATCGTGTTGCGGGTCGGCGATGGGACCACTGCGGGGGCGGCAATCACCACCACTGTTGCGACCGATCTTACCGGCGGCGCATCGCTTGAGAAGACCGATCTGGGTACGCTGATCCTGACCGGTAACGCCGCACCCGCATCGGGAACCACAATTAACGCGGGTACGCTCCAGATTGGCAACGGGGGTTTGACCGGTGCGCTTGGCGGCAACATTGCCAACAATGGTGCGCTGGTATTCAACCGATCGGACGCGGTGGAATACGCCGGAAACGTGTCGGGCACCGGCACACTGGAGCAGCGCGGACCGGGAACGCTGACCCTGTCGGGCACCCAGATCCATACCGGGGTGACCACGGTAGCAGCGGGCACGCTGGTCAACACCGGTTCAATCATTGGTGCAACGGCGGTGCTGGCGGATGCGGAAATGACCAATCAGGGAACGCTGACAGGCGTCACCAATTCCGGGACCGCCACCAACACCGGCACCATCGGCACTCTTGCCAATTTGGCAGGCAGCTTCACCAATGACGGCACGATCAATGGTGCGGTGTCTAACAGCGTCGGGGTAAGCTTTACTTCCAACGGCACGCTCAACGGTACGCTGACCAATGATGGCAGCGCGCTGATAAGTGGCACCGTCAACGGGGCTGTAGATCACCGCGCAGGCACGCTCGATCTAAGTAGCGAAGTGACGGGCAATGTGCTTGTGGGCAATGCTGCACTGTCCGGTAACGGACGTATCGGCGGCGCGCTGAGCATGCAGGGGGGCAGCCTGTCGCCAGGTGCCATTGGCGGTGTTGGTACTCTTTCGGTCGGATCGCTGGTGCTGGGGACGAATTCGGCGCTCAATTTCCAGCTCGGCGCGCCAGATCTTGATCCGGGCAACGGCAGCGATTTCATCAACATCGGCGGCATGAACACTTCGGGCGAATTAACGCTCGACGGCACGCTCAACGTGACGGACGTGGGTGGGTTCGCGCCGGGCCTTTATCGGCTGATGGGTTACAGCGGTAGCCTGACCGACAACGGCCTCGACATCGGAGCCTCACCTGTCGGAACAGTGGCAGACGACCTGATCGTGGTGACCGCGGTTGAAGGGCAGATCAGCCTGCTGGTCGACACCGGCGTCGGCAGCTTCAGTTTCTGGGACGGCGAAGGCAGGCGGGGTGATCATCGCATCGAAGGTGGTTCCGGCACATGGACCGCGACCTCGCGAAACTGGACCACCGCGGATGGCAGTCGCAATGGTTCCCATGATCCAACGAAGCAGGTGATCTTCGCAGGCGAAGGCGGCACGGTCACAGTCGATAATTCGCAAGGCCAGGTGTTCCTCGGCGGAGGACCGGGGGCTGGCGAAAGTGTACAGTTTGCCGACAACGGCTACCGCATAACCGGCGATCCGCTGCGCCTGGACGCTCAGCAGGCGATCATCAATGTCGGTGAGCTCACAAGTGGGGCTGGAATTGTAGCGACCATCGACAGTTCGCTGATTGGGGTCGATACATTGTTAAAGCGCGGTGCTGGGACGCTCGTGTTGAACGGCAGCAACACCATTGGCGCTGTTGCAAGCTTTGACAGCGGGACGATTCAGGTCGGTAACAATAACGCGTTGGGTTCCGGCAGGTTTCTTGCCCTCAGTGGTAACCTTAAAATCGCGGATGGGGCCGCGATTACCTTGAATAACCGCATCGTTGTTGGGGGCTTGCGGATCGACACGGGCGCGGCAGGGGGCATCCTTACTCTCAACGGTCGCCTTGAGTCGAGCGGTCCACGAGCCACCCTCGATCAGATAGGCAGTGGAACGCTGGTGTTGAATGGCGGTCCAGACACGCCAGGCTCCTTCAGTGCGCCGGTAAGTGTTGCCGCTGGTGGCACGCTACAGGTAGGGGTCGACAACGCTGCGGGTCTTGGCCGCATCACACTGAGAGGTGATGGCGGTTCGCTGCAATCCGGCAGGGCCGAGGTTACGCTGGCAAACGACATTGATTTTATCATTTCGGGTCCGCCCGCTGTCGCAGGTAACATGCTCACCAACGTTGGCCGGATTGTAGTCAGGGCTGGCGAAAGACTGATCTTGAACGGCGATCTGACCGCAAATGGTGGTGTGGAAAAGTTCGGAGATGGCACCCTTGTGCTGAACGGGGTCAACGGCGTGAACTTTCTCTCCGTTGCCGATGGTACGTTGCAGCTCGGCGGTAGCAGCGCCGCGACGGGAGACAGCGCCCGCACAAGGGGGACCATCCTTCTTCGTGACGGCACCACGCTTCGCTCGGGTGGCGCGGACATCACGGTCAGCCAGTTCATCAGCGTACCTTTTCTTGGCACAATCGACGTGCGTGCAAACGAGACGCTCACCCTGACCGGCGGGGTTGATGGGCAAGGGGGCACTGTTAAAGCTGGGCCAGGCACCTTGGCCTTCGCTGGCACCAGCGCAATCTCCCAAGATTTACGAATCCTGGAGGGCACGGTGATCGGGTCAGCTGACCGCTTTCGTGGCTTAGCTATTGAGGTTGAAAGCCCGGGTGTTCTGGTGATTGACCAGCAGACCGACGGCACATTCAGGGCACCGCTTTCAGGCACTGGCTCGCTCATCAAGTCGGGAAGTGCGGCGCTGACCTTGGGAGCGAGAAGCTTCACCGGTCCGACGACAGTCCTCGAGGGCACCCTTGTCGTCGACGGAGTCCTCACTCAGTCGACCGTGACCGTCAAGGCCGGGGCAACTCTTGGCGGCAATGGCCGGGTTGGCGGTTTGATTGTTGAGAACGGCGGGCGGGTGGCTCCGGGCCTGTCACCCGGAACGCTGACCGTCGAAGGCGACTTCGACCTTCTGGCCGGCGCGGTCTACAAAGCCGAACTTTCCTCCGCAGGCCATGATTTGATCGAGGTGAACGGCGCAGCGAACATCGCAGGCGATCTTGAACTGATTCCGCTGGACACCTTCACCACGTTCAACACCGAACTGGCGCTGATCTCGGCCACATCGCAGACCGGCAGCTTTGCCAACGTGATCGGGCTGGACCGTTTTGGCGCGGCCTTTGCGCCCAAGCTGGTGGGTGACGGCACCACGTTGAGCCTGCGCCTCGCGCCTGCTTCGCTCAGCGCGCAGTTGGACAGCAGCCTTGGCGGGAATGCGCTGGACGTGGCAACCGCGCTCGATCAGTCGGTGAGCGCAGGCTACAATCCGCAAGGTCTGTTCGCTCTGTTCAATCAAGGGCAGAACCTGTCAGCCGCGCTGGGCCAGCTTTCGGGCGAACTCCATAGTGCCGGGCGACGCGTGCTGTTGCAGGATACGCGCGTGGTGCGCGAAGCAGTGCTCGATCGCCTGAACGCCGGGATCTCGGTGTTCGGCAACGAAGCGGTCACAAGCGACAACGGCGAGAAAGTCGTCACAGCTTGGCACCGTTTGTCGGGCGCATGGAGCACGGCCTCGGCCGATGGCAACGGCAGCCGCTTCACCACGGATCAGACTGCCGTGATGACCGGCCTCGATCTGGCGATGGTCGGGTTCCGGGTCGGCGCGATGTTCCACCACAGCCAGAGCGATCTGAACCTTGCTGCGCTTGGCAATGCCAAGCTTTTCAGCACGGGCGGCGCGGTCTATGCCGGGTGGCGGCAGGACAATGGCCCGGCCATCGGCGTGGGCGGCAGCATTGCGGGCAATTCGACACGCTCCACCCGTACGGTGAGCGCGCCCGGACTTGGCCAGACGCTGACCAGCAGGGTGGGCGGCACCACGTATCAACTGTTCGGCGAGGCGGCCTTCGATCTGGCCAGGGCCGACAACCTGCGGCTGGAACCCTTCGCACGGCTCGCTCACACCAAGCTCGCTTCTGGCAGCCTCAACGAAACCGGAGGGCCGGCAGCGCTTTCAGCAAGGAAGCAATCGGCGCAACTGACGCAGGCCACGATGGGGTTGCGCGGTTCCTACAGCGTGAAGGCGGCGACGCTGTCTGGCTATGCCGGCTGGCAACGAAGCGGCGGCTCCCGCACAGGTTCGACCGATCTGGGCTTATCCGGCGCAAGCTCCACTGCGAGCATAGCCGCCGCTGCGCTCGACAAGGATGCGCTGGCGCTGGACATGCAGGCGCGGATTTCCCTCACAAACAAGGTCACACTTGGCGCCGGTTACAGAGGCCTGATCGGACGCAACAACAAGGACCACGGAGCGCGTGCGACCCTGACGATCGGTTTCTGAAGCGGAGGTATGGTGAATAACAACGACCGGGTTTAAGGTGCCGTCCGCACATATGCTCAGGCAAGTGCCAACGGCAGGTTTCGGCATGAACGGACGCTCAAAGGATTGAGGCCTAACGGCCTAAGTTGCGAAGGGTTTCGGGCGCTTGCGTACGAAAGCCTCCAGTGCAGGAACCCGCGGGCCCCACGCGCTGGTCTATGGGTAAAGCGGCTTTGGGATGGTTCTGGAGGGTAAGCGCTGCCGCTGCGGAAGTGCAGCTGCC
>NZ_JAUYRV010000005.1 GCF_030696665.1 Novosphingobium sp. | reverse complement strand
CGCTTTTGCGCGTCCTGCTCACGGCATGCCTTCCGGCTGCGCACCGTGAAATCGTCCAAGCCTGATGACCCAAGGGCAGCTCACCGGTCCAACTCATCCCAGCCCAGATCACAAATCGCGTTCTTCACGGCCGACTATCTGAACCTCAAAATGCGAATTTCCACTCTAGATAGGAGTCGGAAATATGCAGAGTGGTTACGATCCGCAGGCCGTTGCCAAGAAGCTGGCGTTCTTCAATATCGCCGCTGACGACGTTGCGCGGTTCCCGCGGATTGCCTCTGCGTTGCGCCAGCATGCCCCACCGGCATTGGACGCGCTTTACGACAAGATAGCGGCCACGCCTGAGACAGCGAAGTTCTTCTCATCGCGTGATACCATGCGACATGCACGGGAAAAGCAGGTCGATCACTGGGCCGGCATGTTCAGCGGTAGCGTGGACAAGGCCTATTTTGATAGCGCAGAGAAGATCGGCAACGTCCATGCTCGGATTGGGTTGGAGCCGGGCTGGTACATCGGTGCCTATGCCGCCGTGCTGGAAAACATCATCAACGCCATGTTCGCAAGACCGCTGGCGTTTTTCCAGCGCCGCAAGGTGGCCAGTTCGGTAGGGTCGATGATCAAGATGGCGCTGCTGGACATGGAAGTGGCGCTTTCGACCTATTTCAAAGCTGAAGAATCCGCGCGCGTCGCTGTGATCGACGAGGTTAGCGCCGCATTGCGCGCGATGGCCGAAGGCGATTTTGCGACGAAGGCCCCAGACCTTCCTGCGGCCTTTGCCGAACTCCAGAAACATCTCGATGGCATGCGGGTGCAGGTTTCAGGCGTGTTGACCAATGTTGCCGAAACATCCGGATCGGTCGATGTGGGTGCCAAGCAGATCCGCCAGGCCTCTGATGATCTGGCACGTCGCACAGAACAGCAGGCAGCAAGCCTTGAAGAGGCCTCTGCGGCGATGACAACGCTTGCATCAAACGTTCGCACTGCTGCCGATGACGCCGCGCACATGCATGGTTCGGTGCAGCAGGCGCACGGTGAGGCAATGAAGGGCGGTGAAGTGGTCGGTGAGGCGGTTTCGGCGATGAATGACATCCATCATTCGGCGCAGGAAATCGGCAAGATCATTTCCGTGATCGATGGCATTGCCTTCCAGACCAATCTGCTTGCGTTGAACGCCGGTGTCGAGGCTGCACGCGCCGGTGATGCCGGACGCGGATTTGCCGTCGTCGCCACTGAAGTGCGTGCGCTGGCGCAGCGCACGGCGGATGCTGCGCGCGACATCAAGACCCTGATCAGCGACAGTTCGACGCAGGTTGAACGCGGCGTCAATCTTGTCGGCCAGACCGGCGATACTTTTGCGGTGATCGTCGAACAGGTTGGCCATGTTGCCGAACTGGCCAGCAGCATCGCACGCATGGCGAATGAGCAGGCGGGCAGCATCGGCCAAGTGCGCGAAACCGTGCGCGAAATGGACACGATGACCCAGCAGAACGCCGCAATGGTCGAAGAAGCAACAGCGGCGGCACGCAGTCTTGCCGGTGAAGCTGACCGGCTTGCGACACTTGTTTCACGCTTCCGTCTGGAAGGTGGCGCAAGCCGCGCGGGCAATCACATGCGCCACGCGGCCTGATTTGTCATGCCGCCCCTTGCGATCCTGCCGCAGTCCCAGTCGCTCTCTCAAACGGCGCGCTGTGGCAGGATCACCAAGGCTATCGGTTACTCTGCCGCTTCGAGCAGGTCGGCGCGCTGCGGCCCACGGATCAGGCCGCCGGGCGTTTCGCCGGTCCATTCGCCCTTGTGAAACGTAACTTTGCCGCCCTTGATCGTGTAGTCATAGCCTTCCGCCTTTTGCAGCAGGCGCTTGCCACCGGCTGGTAGATCGAATGCCAGCCACGGCTTGAGCAGGCGCAGGTTTTCGAAATCGATCACGTTGATGTCGGCCAGATAGCCGGGCGCCAAAATGCCCCGATCATCCAGGCCATAGAGCCGCGCTGTGTCATGGCACTGGCGCTTGATGGCGTGTTCAAGGCTGATCCGGCCCCCTTCACGGTCCCGGCCACGCTTGCGATCACGCACCCAGTGTTCGAGCATGAAGGTGGGGCTGGCGGCATCACAGATCGTGCCGCAGTGCGCGCCGCCATCGGACAGGGAATTGACCGTGTCGTCGGACGCCTGAAGGCTTTCAAGGAAATCCAGGTTCCCATCGGCATAGTTGAGGATCGGCAGGTAAACGAAGCCCGTACCGTCATTTTCCATCAGCTTGTCATAGGCATAGGCATCGGGCGAAACGCCAGCTGTCTTGGCGCGCGCGAGGATGCTGGCCTCTTCCTGCGGCTCGTAATCAAAGCCATCATCCATCACGAACTGGTTGTGCCAGCCTTTCGAAATCATCATCAGCAGTCCGATGATATCGCTTTGGGGATAGACGCTTTCCTCAGCCAGAACCTGCGCGCGGAACGCCGGGTCTTTTAATTTCGCCAGTTGCGCGGCCCACGGCAGATCCGCAATCGCAACATAGCTCGGGCGAAAGCGGAAGGGGTGGACGGTGCCCTGCCACGCCATCACGATGCCGTTCCCGCGCAAGGCGATTTGCGCGATGATGTTTGCCCCTTGCGCATTGTGGCGGCGCATTTCGGCGATTTGTTCGTCGAGCGGCATTTCCTTGGCGATGGATTGCAGCGCGGCGTAAGTCACGGGCAAGCCGGTCTCGCGGCTCAATGCGCCCATCCAGCCGAATTCGTCCCACTCGCGCTTCATGTCGGAAGCCATCTCGAACACGCCGTAGCCGACCCGGCCCATCGCGCGGCCAATCTCGATGAGTTCTTCGGCTGTTGCGGTTGTCCCCGGCACCACTTCACCGTCCACCGATTTGTGAATCACCGTGCGGCTGGTGGAAAAGCCCAGCGCGCCCGCGCGCACGCCTTCTTCGACGATGTCGGCCATCTTGCGAATGTCGTCCGTCGTGGGGATGGCGCCGGGCTTTTCCCGATCGCCCAGCACATAGGCGCGCACGGCACCGTGCGGAACGTGCGTGCCAACATCCACCGTGCGCGGCATCTGCTCAAGCGCGTCGAGGTATTCAGGGAACGTTTCCCAGTTCCACTTCATACCCTCGGCCAGCGCCGTGCCGGGAATGTCCTCCACGCCTTCCATCAGGCCGATCAGCCATTCATGCCGGTTTGGCGCAGCTGGCGCAAAGCCCACGCCGCAGTTGCCCATGATCACCGTGGTCACGCCATGCCACGAACTCGGAGCCATCTCGGCATCCCACGTCGCCTGACCGTCGTAGTGCGTGTGCACATCAACCCAGCCCGGCGCGACGATCCGGCCGCTCGCGTCGATTTCCTGCGCCGCATCGCCGCGCACAGTGCCGACAGCGGCAATTAGTCCATCCTTTACCGCAATATCGGCGGTATAGCGCGGCGCGCCGGTGCCATCGACGATGGTCCCGTTCCTGATGATGAGGTCATAGGCAGGCATCGGACAACTCCTTCTCCCCACGCAGGCCGACTCGTAGCGGCAGCCTATCGTGTTAATCGCCCGATTAAGTCAGAGGTTGACCGTCAGGTCAATCGGCAAGGCTGGTGGCGCGAATCATGTCGTCCACGTCGACGAACTTTTCGCGCGGGGCATCGTCGCGGGCGCGCGCCTGTTCGGCCTCTTCGATCTTTTTCCAGTCGCTGAAGCTGACGACATCCAGCCCCCGCTCCGCTGCCAATGCATCGAAGCCTTCGCGTCCAGCCTTGGCACCACCGGCAGGAAAGTCCTGCGCGATCAGTTCCACCACGCCGAACCCGTCGGGCCGGTTGGTGCCAATCGTGCCCGACGGACCGCGCCGCGCCCAGCCCACGCAATAAAGGCCCGGCAAAATCCGCCCTTCGTCGTTGGCAAAGCGGCCGGCGCGTTCGTCAAATGGCACGCCAGCGATGGGCGAGGTCTGGTAGCCGATGCATGAGACCACAAGATCGGCCCGAATCTCGTAGAAGTCGCCCGTGCCCACTGCCCGCCCATCTTCGATCCGGGTACGCTCGACCGACATCGCGCGCACTTTGCCATCGCCGATCAGGCCGCGCGGCGCGGCGAAGAAATCGAACTCCACTTGCAGCGGCAAGTCTGCCCGATCGCTTTCCGGGGGCGCGGCAAACGTGCGCAGATGCCCCACGGCCTTGCGTATGCCCGGCTCCAAAAGTGCATCATCGGCCAGTTCGGGCAGATCGTCCGGATCGACCCTTGGCGCGGTGCGGGAGAGGTGGCCCAGTTCGCCCAGTTCCTTCGGTGTCATCATGATCTGGTGCGGCCCGCGCCGCCCGAGCACAACGATCCGTCTGATGTTCGAGGTCATCAGCGAATCCAGCGCATGGCCAACGATGTCGCTCCCGGCAAATTCGTCGCGCGTCTTGGCAAGGATACGCGTCACATCAAGCGCAACGTTGCCCATGCCGATGACGACGGCGGTGTGCCCCGAAAGGTCCGGGTCAAGCGCTGCGAACTCAGGATGACCATTGTACCAGCCGACGAAACCAGCGCTGCCAAAAACATTCCTGAGGTGATCGCCGGGTACGCCAATTTCGCGATCGCGCGGTGCGCCGGTGGCCAGCACCACGGCATCGTACAGCCCCTGCAATTCAGGAATGGAAACGTCCTGACCCACTTTCACATTGCCGACGAAGCGGACATTGTCGGCCAGCGCGGTCTGTTCATAGCGGCGGGTAACGCCCTTGATTGACTGGTGATCGGGCGCAACGCCAAACCGGATTAGTCCATAAGGCACTGGTAGCATGTCGAAAATATCGATGGAGACGTCGTCTCCCCACTGCTTTTGCGCTGCTTCGGCGGTGTAGTATCCGGCCGGTCCTGAACCGATGATCGCGATGTGCCGCATGGCCTCTCCTCAGGCGAAAGACCCTGCCACAATGGCAGCCTGTCTGGGCTACCGGCGGGTCTCGCTTTGGATGCTAGTGCATGATCGGCAAAAGGAAAGCGGAAGAACGCGCCGACCCTGTCTGATCAATCAGGCAGCGGCAGCTTCATCATCAAGAAATGCGCGCATACTGGCCACGAACTTTTCACGCTGCGACAGCATGAACAAGTGCCCGCCACCGTTGAACATTTCGATCCGGCTGTGCGGAATTGCGTTGTGCAGGAAATGCGCGTTTGAAGGCGGCACCAGTTGGTCCTCCTCGTCCGCCATGACCATCACCGGAACGCGCAGCAGTGGCAGGAATGGCACGCTGGTCCACGTCGCGAACGAGGCCATCTGATAGGAAAAGCCGAGTGGGGACGGTGCCTTGGCCGCGTTGAGCGATACCCGCGCACTGCCGCCGCCGTTGTAGATCGAGGCCAGGTTGCGCTTGAGTGTCCGCTCTACTGTATATTCGAGGGGGTCGGCCATGTGCGCCAGCATCGACGGGTTGCCCGGCACCATCGTTGCCCCCGCCGCCGTCGCAGCGAGGACTACGCTGCCCGTGCGTGCGCGGTGTTGGAACGCGAACTGCTGGGCCAGCGCGCCGCCCCAGCTGATGCCCAGAATGTCGACTTCGGCAATGTCCAGCCGGTCAAGCAACGCTGCCATCGTCAGCGCCATGTTCGGAATTGTGTAGGGAATGATCGGATCTGGCGAACTGCCAATTCCGGGCATGTCAAAGCAGATCACCTCACGCTCGGGCAGGGCGCGTGCGAGCGGGGCGAGAAGTTCGAGATTCATGCCGATGCCGTTAAGCATCAGCAACGGCCGATGCTCCGCCTCGCCCACGTGCCAGCGGGCAACGTGCAATCTGCGCCCTGCCACGCCAATCAGCGATTTTTCTGCCGTATCTGCCATTTTTACCAATGCTCCGGCGCGGTGCCTAGCAGCTTCGCACTCGCAGCAAAAGCACCTCATTGGTGGCAACTTTAACGCTTTCTAAAATGGAGGTGAGGCATTTGCGATGGCATGTCTGCAGAAACCTCCGTCGAAGCAGCCGTTCCAACCGGCAACACGCGCGATTTTGCGCGCACGCGACGTCGTGAGCGTGTCCAACCTGTCGCTCCGCGTGAAGCAGGGGCCAGCTTTCTGTTCGGCAGCGATTCCACGAACCGGCTGGTTGCGCCTGAATGGCCCCGGCTGGCGCTGCCAATTGTTCTTCTGCCTGTCGGAATCGCCGCTTTCAATCTGACGCTTCCCGGTCTGCTCACCAGCCTTTTGCTGGTGCTGGCCGCTGCGTTTTGCTGGTTTTCCCACATCATCGTGCGGTTTGAGAGCGAACGCGCGCTGGAGACTGGTCAGCGCATGGCGATGGTTGGTGCGGCCATTGCGCTGCCGATGTTCCTGTTCGGCTCGGCAATGGGTGTATGGGGCGCATCGGACCAGATCGACTGGTTCTATTGTCTGGCTGCCGTGGCCACGCTCTCGCTGCTTGCCACGGTCGTCCAGTCTGGTCGCCTCGTTGGCGTTCTCGCCGCGCAAGTTTCGGTGTGGTCAGGCATTACGTGTGTCGCTTCCACTATCGCCGGCTACTTCTCGCTGGTGGTGGGCGTGGGCATCGCCGTGGTTGCCTACATGCGCCAGCGCAAGATCGATATTCTGCTGCGAGAAAAGGCCGAGAACGATGCCCGGGTGCAGACCCGCGCACAGGAAATCCTCGCTGACTACGAAGAGACCGGCCAAGGCTGGTTCTGGGAAACGGACCGGCGTGGCCACTTGACCTACCTGTCCGCGCCGGTTGCCGAAAACATCGGGCGCAAGGTATCCGAACTGATCGGTCGCCCATTTGCAGAACTGTTCAACCTTGCCGAACAATCCGGCGAGGGTGAACGGACGCTGGCGTTCCACCTTTCGGCACGTTCCAGCTTCAGCGAACTGGCAGTGCGTGCCGCCACGCATGAGGAAGAGCGCTGGTGGTCGATCACCGGTCGGCCGTCTTACGATACCTTCAACAACTTCACCGGCTTTCGCGGGTCTGGCACCGATCTCACAGAAAAGCGCCGTTCGCAGGAACACGCTTCGCGCCTGGCGCATTTCGATTCGCTAACCGGCCTGTCCAACCGCTTTCGCATGTCGCAGACGCTGGAAAAGATCCTGCTTGCGCCGCAGGTTCACCACCGCGCCTGTTCTGTCTTCCTGCTGGATCTCGACCGGTTCAAGCAGGTCAACGATACGCTCGGCCATCCCGCAGGCGATGCTCTGCTCAAACAGGTGGCGCAGCGGCTTGAGCGCGTGGTGGGCAAGATGGGCCGCGTCGGACGCCTCGGCGGTGACGAGTTTCAGGTCATCCTGCCCGGCAAGATTGAGCGCGAACAGCTTGGCCATCTCGCCGCGCGCATCATCGAAAGCGTTTCGCAGCCATATTCTATCGAAGGCAGCCGCGTGATGATCGGTGCTTCGGTGGGAATTGCCATCGCGCCCGATGATGGCGTGACCAGCGAAGCGCTGATCCGCAACGCCGACCTTGCGCTGTATGCCGCCAAGGATGGTGGACGCGGACGCCACCACTTCTATGCCCCCGATCTGCACAGCGATGCCGAAGAGCGTCGTCAGATGGAAGAAGACCTGCGCGATGCGGTGTCCAACGGCGGTCTGGAACTCTACTACCAGCCAGTGGTCCAGACGGCGACCGAGAAGATCACCGGCTTTGAAGCGCTGCTGCGCTGGAACCATCCAAAACAGGGCTGGATCAGCCCGTCGCGCTTCATTCCCGTGGCCGAGGACACTGGCCTGATCGCACCGATCGGGGAATGGGCTTTGCGCACCGCCTGCCAGGATCTTTCACGCTGGCCCGAGAATGTGCGCGTCGCGGTGAACGTTTCGCCGTTGCAGTTTGCCAATCCTTCGCTGCCGTTGATCGTCACGAATGCACTGGCCAACGCGCAAGTTGCGCCTGAACGGCTCGAACTGGAAATCACCGAAAGCGTGTTCCTCAACGATGATGAGGGCACCGACCAGATGTTCAAATCGCTGAAAGCGATTGGCGTGCGCCTCGCTCTCGACGATTTTGGCACCGGCTATTCCTCGCTTGGGTATTTGAAGACAGCGCCGTTTGACAAGATCAAGATTGATCAGTCCTTCGTGCGCGGGGCAACCCAGCCCGGCAGCCGCAATGGCGCGATCATCGCTTCAATTGTCAGCCTTGCCGAAGCACTTGGCATGGAAACCACTGCCGAGGGCGTGGAAACGCTCGACGAACTCGATCTCGTGCGCATGCTCGGTTGCAGCCACGTGCAGGGCTATATCTACGAACGCCCGCTAAGCTCGATGAACGCGGCGGCGCGGCTTTCGACCGGCCTCATGGCCATCGCCCAAGGTCCGCGCTCTGCCCGCGCCGCGCGCCAATCAATGCTGCGCAAGGTCGTGCTCGATCATGGTGGCCACCGCTACAACGCGATGATCCGCAACATCAGCCAGACCGGAGCGCTGATCGAGGGCCTGTGGAATGTGCCGCCGGGCACCATCTTCCGTGTGGTCCTTGCCGACAATCACGTCGTTACCGCAACCTGCCGCTGGTCGAACGAAGATCGGCTTGGCGTCGAATTCTCGCTGCCGCTGCGGCTTGACGAAGGCGGCCGCATCGCTGCGGTGGCCGGGCGTCCTCCGGCAAGCGTCGATGCCGAAGCTACGACACAGCGCAAGGTCGGCTGACCCGGGGCCTCAGCCCAGCGCGGCCATCTTTTCCTCCGCCAGCCGATCCAGCTCAGCGCGGCTTTTCTTCTCCGCCGCCGTCTTCAACTGCCCGCAGGCCGCATCAATGTCGCGCCCGCGCGGCGTGCGCACGGGGGCGCTGATCCCGGCAGCGAAAACGATCTTGGCAAAGGTCTTGATCCGCTCGGGCGTGGAGCATTCGTAAGGCGCGCCTTCCCACGGGTTGAACGGGATCAGGTTAACCTTGGCGGGCAGCTTGTACTGCTTGATCAGGCGCACCAGTTCGCGCGCATCGTCGTCGCTGTCGTTCTTGTCCTTCAGCATCACATATTCAAACGTGATGCGCCGCGCGTTGGACGCGCCCGGATAGTCGGCACAGGCCTGCAGCAGTTCCTCGATGCCGTACTTGCGGTTGATCGGCACGATCTCGTCACGCACAGGCTTGGTCACCGCGTGGAGCGAGACGGCAAGGTTCACGCCGATTTCCTCGCCCGCCCGCGCCATCATTGGCACTACGCCGCTGGTCGATAGCGTGATGCGCCGCTTTGAAAGCGCCAGTCCATCGCCGTCCATCACCAGTTTGAGCGCATCGCGCACATTGTCGAAATTATAGAGCGGTTCGCCCATGCCCATCATCACGATGTTGGTGAGCAGGCGACCATCGGCGGTATACGCGCCCTCGTCGTCGTCCTCGTCATCGACATGCGCCCCCGCGAAGGCGGGGGCCTCAGGCTGTAAAACGCTCGGCTGATGGAGGCCGCCGCCATCGCGCGGATTTTGCGCTGCATTCGGCCATTCGCCCAATGCGTCACGCGCCAGCATCACCTGTCCCACGATTTCGCCCGGTGTCAGGTTGCGCACCAGTCGCATCGTGCCGGTGTGGCAGAACCGGCAGTTGAGCGTGCAGCCGACCTGGCTCGATACGCACAGCGTGCCCCGGTCAGCGTCAGGAATGAACACCATTTCGAAGTCATGGTTGTCCGCCGTGCGCAGCAGCCACTTGCGCGTGCCATCGGTCGAAACCTGCGCTTCGACAATCTCGGGCCGCCCGATCACGAAGCGCTGCGCCAGCCACGGGCGCATGGTCTTGGCAATGTCGGTCATGCCTTCAAAATCGGTCACGCCGCGATGATAGATCCAGTGGTAGACCTGTTTGGCGCGCAGTTTGGCTGCCTTAACGTCCAGCCCCGCAGTCTCAAACAATGCGGCAATCTGCTTTTTGGGCAGGCCGATCAGATCCACCCGCCCATCCTCGCGCGGGGTTACGCCGTTGACCAGACCGGGACGTGGCACGGGCACAGGATCGATATGTCCGGCAATCGGCATGTTGGTGGGGAGCGAAGGGCTATCGTCGGGGGAATGCTGCATCGCGCGCATATAGTGATTCTCTCCTCACCAAGCAAACGGGGTGAAATCAACGCCGCGCGAACACCCGAAGCCGCAGAAAGTTCCGGTCGCCCGTCGCGTTAAACACTCCGAACGTCGCAAATTATGTTGCTGAAATATCACGGTTTCTTGTTGTGTGAGGTTCAGGAAACCGGATGCAATTCCGCTCATTCCACCACCACTGTCGGGTCGCACAAAAAACGAAAACCGGCAGATGAACGTTCGAATGGAGTGAAACATGAAGAAGATCTGCGCAATCCTCGCCGCCGGCACGGCGCTCGCCGCCACCCCGGTTTTCGCGCAGGACGCGACGCCTGCCGAGGCGTTCAGCGGTCTCCGCGTTGAAGCGCTGGTAGGCTACGACCACCACCGCTCGGGCAGCAGCGAAGACGTTGATACCGATCGCGATCTCAAGCAGTCAATCGACGGCGTGACCTACGGCGGTGCCGTTGGTTATGACATGGCCGTCGGCAGCAACCTCGTCGTCGGTGCCGAAGCCGAAATCACCGAGAGCAGCGCTGGCTGGGACAACAACAACAACGAACCCAACGTGTTCAACCTTGGCCGTGTTGATGCCGGTCGCCAGTACTACTTTGGCGGTCGCGTGGGTTATGCCATGTCACCGGCCACGATGGTTTACGTGAAGGGTGGCTACAGCAACCAGCGCTATAACCTGCAGGGCACCGATGGCACCACCAGCCTGCGCCAGCGCCTCGACACCGATGGCTACCGCGTTGGTGCCGGTGTTGAGCAAAAGCTTGGGCCAAACAGCTACGTCAAGCTGGAATACGGCTACAACAACTACAGCGAAGGCGAGTTCGATTTCAACGGCAACACGCCGGATACGAGCCGCTTCAACATCGACACCGATCGTCACCAGGTGATGGCAGGCGTCGGCGTTCGCTTCTAAGCGTCACGCACTGAAGCAAGGGAAGGGCGGGTCGCAAGGCCCGCCCTTTTCACATCTTTTTCCCCTCCCGCTGGCGGGAGGGGCTGGGGGAGGGCGTGTTATCCCTACCGCGCACACCCCAGCGCCGCCGCATCCATCGCCGAGGCGGCACCTGACAGCACATAAGTATCGCGGAACTTGCGTCCGTCCGCACCTTGGCCAATCACCACAACGCGTGGCGCACTGCGCATCTGCGCCACGATCCCGGCATTGGTCCGCTGATCCGCAGGCCAAGCATCGGCCTGCCCGGTCTGCAAGGTGAAGTTCGCCTCGGGGAACGAGACGTTGACGCTGGACCCCGAAGCCACCCTCCGCGCCAGCCGCACATGCACGGCCCCGCGAATCTTGCGCTGGGGCCAGTATCCCACGGTCAGATAGGGCTGAAATGCCTGCTCCCGCCCACGCACTTTCTCCGCCATCGCAATGGCATAGCAGCGCGGCACCGCCGGATCGCGAAACGCGCCCCACGTGCCGAACACGCCCAGGCTGTCGCGCGCAACCGCGGTTCCTGCAAGGGCGAGCGCCGCCAGAACCAGCAGCTTCCTCACGTTTCGTCCCGTTTCGCGCCATCAAGCAGCCGCGCTGCACGCTCGGCCTCCTGCGCCTCACGCAATTTCTCGCCCTTTGTCCGGCCGAACTTCGCCCGATTGGCCTGCGCCTCAACCGCGTGCGCATCGCGTGCCTTCGCCTTGCGCACCGCCCGCAGGTTCACGACCTCACCCATCAGGCGTGCTCGATCCCGCGTTCAGAGCCAAACAGCACGGTTTCCGCCCCATCCTCCACCAGCGCTATGGAGCCTTGCACCAGCGAAGGTGCAATCGGTGCGCCGTGGACCGGATGGACCAGATAACCCGCCATGATCCCGCGCAACACCCGGCTCGAAATGCCGTGCATCACCACTATGTGATCGCCGCCGTCATCATCCAGCCCGTCAATCCACCGGTTCAGCCGCTCGGCAATCATCGGATAGTCCTCACCATCCGGGGCAGGGCGGAGCAGGTGGTCCTCGATCACGATGGGGCCAACTTCTTCCTCCACCTCGCCATAAGACCTGCCGCACCACGACCCCATGTCGATCTCTTTCAGATCCATCGTGCGGCGTGCGGCAAACCAGTCCAGGCCCAGTTCCTCGGCAATCAGCGCCGCCGTCTGCAACGCGCGCCCGGTGTCCGAGATGTGCAGCGTCACCTCCGGCCGCTCGCCCAGTTCGCCGCGCAGCGCACAGCCCATCGCCACGGCCTGTTCAAAGCCCTGCCGTGTTAAAGGCGTGTGAATGTGGTTCGCCTGCAGCCGACGCGTCGCATTATAGACCGTCTCGCCGTGGCGCATGATGAAGAAGCGACCCTGTTTCATGGGGAAGGGCTTTAGCCTGCGGCGTCAGGATAGGAAATGCTCATGATCTCCCACTCCTTCTCCCCCGAAGGCAGCCGCACGATCCGCAAATCCCCCACCCGCGCCCCGCGCAAGGCCTTGGCAATCGGCGCGCTCCAGCCGATGCGGTTGTTGGTGGCATCCTGCTCGTCATCCCCCACGATGGTCAGCACGCGCCGGGCATCATCCTCGTCGGCAATCTCCACTGTCGCGCCAAACAGCACCCGGCTGCGATCTTCCATACGTGCCGGATCGACCACCCGCGTCGCCTTCATCCGCCGCGCAAGGAAAGCCAGCTCCCGATCAATCTCCCGCATCCGCTTGCGCCCATAGAGATAATCGCCGTTCTCCGACCGGTCGCCATTGCCCGCCGCCCAACTGACGATCTCGACAATCGCGGGGCGTTCGGTGCCCAGCAGATGATCGTACCGCGCGCGCAAGGCAGCAAATCCGGCGGGGGTGATTGGGTGACCGTCAGGCTTCATGCGCCGCTTGTGGGCGAGGACGGACTCGCTGACAACAAATCCTCCCCGTTTTTCCGCAGGACAAATGGGGAGGGGGACCGCCCGCGCAGCGGGTGGTGGAGGGGTAACAAGCCCCCTCCGTCATCGGCTACGCCGACGACACCTCCCCGTTTGTGCTCCGCAAAAACAGGGAGGATTGTAGTCTGCTACCCCGGCTCCCGCTTCCCAATAAAGTAACTCATCGGGTTCGCCCCGCGATAGGTCGCAAACTGCGGGTTCATCGCCTCATAAACCACCGCGTTTTCCAGCACGCGCTGCACATAGTTGCGCGTTTCGGACAGCGGGATTTTCTCGATCCACTCCACCCAGTCCACGCCGCCATTGCGCGGGTCGCCATTGGCACGCAGGAACTTGTTCACGTTGCCGGGGCCAGCGTTATAGGCTGCCACGGCCAGTGGCCATGATCCGTTGTAATAGTCCAGCATCCGCCCGAAATAGCCCGCGCCGAGCTGGATGTTGTAGCCCGCATCCTCGGTCAGAGCGCCGGGGCGGTAGGACAGGCCGAGCTTGCCCGCCTGTTCATTCGCCGTGCCCGGCATCAGCTGCATCAACCCGCGCGCGCCTGCATGGCTCACCGCGTTCATAGCGAACTGGCTTTCCTGGCGGCTGATCGCGTGAATGCCGGTCCACTTGCTTTCAAAGCCCGGCGGCACCGGGATCAGCGGAAAGGCGATGTGCTGAAAATCAAGGTATCCGCGCGCCGCCGCGGCTTGCCCCACGATCACGCCCAGATCGCGCCGGCCCAGATCGCGCGCCAATTGCGCCACCATCATGTGCTGGCCTTCGGTGCGCTGCTGTTCGGCCACTTCCTTGAAGAAGCGGATCGTCGTGCGCCAATCGCCATTGCGCGCCACTTCGCGCACGGCCAGCGTCAGCGGCTGATTGTAGAACCGGCTGCGTTCGTCAAACGAGGCCTGCGCATTGGAATCATTGGCAAACTGCGGCACCGGACGGCCCAACCGTTCCAGCGCCAACAGGCCATAGAACTGGTCGCCATATTGCGCGGCCATCTCGAAATAGCGCCGCGCCTCGGCCTGCTGGCCGCCCCGCGCTGCGGCCTTTCCGGCCCAGTAAAAGCCCTTTGACCGCGTGCCCGGCGTCCGCGCCGCCGCGCCATAGCGCCAGAACAGCGGTGCCGCGCCCGCATAGTCGCCGATGTTGAAATAGCCCTGCGTGCCGCCCAGCCACATCAGCGAAGTGTAATCGTCGCGCAGCTCGAATTCGAGTTGGCTTACATCCTCGGCATTGCCAAAGGCATCGTCGATCCCCGCCGCGATCCGCATAGCCGCACGGGCATCGCCCGATGTCGCCGCGCCGCGCGCGTTGATCAGCAGTTCCTCGACCCACTTGGTCCGGTCCAGCGGTTGCCGCGCCAGCAGCGGCCGGTTGGCCAGAAAGGCCCGCGCGCCTGCGCCTTGTCCGCTCTTGCGCAATTGCCGCACGCGCTGGAAAACAAAGCCGGGATCGCTGTTCAGCAGTTGCGTCGAAACGCCGGAAACGGCAGCATAGGGATCGCCACCCTGCATCGCCGCCAGCCGCGCGGCATCAATGCTCTTGCGCGAAGGGCTGACCCACACGATCTGCCGCGCTGCCTGCGCGCTTGCACCCGCCCACAACAGCGCATCCATCCGCGCATCATGGTCGTCCGCCGTAAAGCTTGTGCCCCAGTTGGAAAGCAGCGCGCTTTCCGCCGCATCGGTCATCGCCCCGCCGCGCCATGCGGCCCGCGCCGCCTCACGCGCTTCAGGGCGGCCCATCTGCGTCAGCGCCAGCGCATATTGCGCGCGGCCAAGGTTGGTCAGCGGCGGCTTCTGGCTGAAGAAATTGACCAGCCGGCCTGCGTCCACCGCCTCACGCTCAAGCGAGAGTTCGGCATAGCGGCGCAGCTTTTCCTCATCCGGAAAGCCGGAATAGGTCACCACGAAGCTGGAATAGTCGGAAAACCCAAAACGGTTCGAACTGGTCAGCAGCTTCCACCGCTCCACCGCCGCCATCATCGGCCCGCCCTGGCTCGCCGTCAGATTCGCGCGCGCACGGTCCCAATCGGCACCATCGGTGCTGTTCCCGCCACTCGCGTGAACCGCGCTTGAAGCAGCCAGCGTCTGCATCAGCAGCCCGGCAACACCCCAGCGTAACATCAAGGCTTTCACGTCCATGCGGGACATACTATGGAGCGGCTCCTTATCAGGCGCTGAACAGACCCCGAAGGGTTCGACTTGCTGCAAGCCGAACTGCTTTATGGGGCAAATTGAGGGATACTGTCCATGTTTTCCGGCTCCATTCCGGCCCTTGTCACCCCTTTTCGCGATGGAGCGTTCGACGAGAAAGCATTCCGGCGTCTGGTTGACTGGCAGATTGATAACGGCTCCTCAGCGCTGGTGCCCTGCGGCACAACGGGCGAGGCATCGACGCTGTCCAACGCCGAACATCACCGCGTAATCGAAGTCTGCGTCGAGCAGGTGGCGGGTCGCGTGCCGGTGATTGCTGGCTGCGGCAGCAACGATACGATGAACGCGCTGCTCCACATGAACTTTGCCCGGAAGTCCGGCGCGCAGGCTGCGCTTTGCGTTGCGCCCTATTACAACCGGCCCAGCCAGGCGGGCATCATCGCCCACTTCAGCTACTTGGCCGAGCACAACGATCTGCCGATCGTGCTCTACAATGTGCCCGGCCGCACGGTGACCGACATTCTGCCCGAAACCGTGTGCGAACTCGCCAAGCGTTACCCGGACAAGATCGTGGCGATCAAGGACGCCAGCGGCGATCTTTCCCGCGTGACCGATCACCGCATGGGGATCGGCAAGAATTTCTGCCAGCTTTCGGGCGATGATGAACTGGCGCTGCCCGCCAACGCAGCGGGCGCAGTCGGCTGCATTTCGGTAACGGCCAATGTCGCGCCGCGCTTGTGCGCCGATTTTCAGGCCGCCTGCGCCGCCAACGATTTCGAAAAGGCGCGGGAGCTGAACGACAAGCTCTATCCGCTGCACTACGCGATGTTCTCAGACGCCTCGCCCGCGCCGCTGAAGTATGCGCTCAGCCGCGTGTTCGAAGGCATCAACGACGAACTGCGCCTGCCGCTCGTCCCCGCCAGCGCCGAAGCCCGCGCCAAGGTGGACGCTGCGCTGGTGCATGCCGGTCTGCTCTGAATGAAGCCGTGCCCCGACAAAGTGTGAAGTCCCACTTTCGCTTTGCCGGGGTAGCGCCTACATGGGCGGGATCATGGCCCGTCCCGTACATCCAGAATTCGACAAGACCAAAGTCGTCGCCGAGAATCGCCGCGCGCGCTTCGAATACTTCATTGAAGAGAAGTACGAGGCAGGCATCTGCCTGACCGGCACCGAGGTGAAGTCCCTGCGCTTTGGCGAAGGTTCCATCGCCGAGGCCTATGCCGAGGTGAAGAACGGCGAGGTCTGGCTGGTCAATTCCAACGTGCCCGAATTCAGCCACGGCAACCGCAACAATCACGTGCCCAAGCGCCCGCGCAAGCTGCTGCTGAAGGAACGGCAGATCGCCAAGTTCCACGGCGCGGTTGAGCGCAAGGGCATGACGCTGGTCCCGCTCTCGATCTACTTCAACAGCCGTGGCCGCGCCAAAGTCGAACTCGCGCTGGCCAAGGGCAAGAACAACGCCGACAAACGCGCCACGATGAAGGACCGCGATTGGAAGCGCGACAAGGCCCGGATCATGAAGGATCACGGATAAGGCATTCAAAAGTGCGGCGCTTCACCTCTCGGAAAGCGGCGGTAGTCTAGATGCGATCCCAAGGCCCGTGGCGGGGCAGTCGGTAAACGGGTAGAAGCAAGCGCACCATGTTCAAACGGATCGTCAAATGGGCGCGGGCCAACATGCCAACGCGCGAGCAGATGGAGCACAACCGCTTCGCTCGCCCGCTGGCTGCGCGCCATGAATTGTGGCGGTTTACAAGGCGTTCGGTGCCGCGCGGTGTAGCCGCCGGTCTGTTCATCGGCATCTTCGCGCTGATCCCGGGCGTGCAGATCGTCGGTGCGGCCTTGATGTGCGTGCCGTGCCGGGGCAACATCCCGCTCGCCGTGCTGATGACCTTCATCTCGATCCCGCCAACCACGCTGTTCGTGTTCCTCCCCGGTGCCATCGCCGTGGGCAACAGCTTCGGCTTCCACGCCGATTTCGCGACGGTCAGCAAGATGGTAACGGATGGGGCGAGCGTAAATGACTGGCTCATCTGGCTAGGTTCTGACGCTGCGCCCTCGCTGGTGATCGGCCTGTTCCTGATCTCGGTCGTGGCCGCTGTGCTGGGCTACATGATCTCGGCCTTCGCATGGCGCTGGTGGACCGCGCACAAGCGCAAGGCGCGCCATCTGCGCTATCAGGCGCGGGACTTCCCTGACTGATGGCGGCACTGGGGGGCGAGGCTGACACGACCGGGGTGCAGGCCGCGCCCTTGCGCGACTGGCTCCTGCTTGGCGGCGCGGTGATCGCCAGTGCTGGCGCGCTGTGGACCGTTTCGGGTGAGCCACTGGTTGTCGGCGGGTTCCTTGGCGGCGTGGGCGTGATCGGTGCCGCGCTGCGGCTGGCCTATCGTCCGGCGCGCGCTGCCGTGGCGGCCGAGTTTGCCGCGCCCGACTGGTCCGTCACCAACGCGGCCATCGAAAGCGCCGACACCGCCATCGCCATCACCGACCGCGCCGGAAGGCTGGCCTGCGCCAACGCGCTGATGGGCGAATGGTTCGGAGTAGGCGCCGCGCCACCACGCTTGTCGCTCAGCAAGGAGTCGGTCGACACGCTGGAAGATGCCCTGCGTGCCGCTTGGCGCGATGGCAGCGCCAGCGCCGATGCGCTGACCTCGGCCAAAGGCACATGGCGCGCCGAACTCAGCCGCGCCGGGCGGGGTGAGGACTTTCTGATCTGGCGCTTCATGCCGGTGGTCACGCAAAATCTGGTGGCGGATATGGCCGCGCACGTTGGTGGAAAGCTGGGCCGCGCCCTGGCGCGTGAGGGCTTGCAGGCGGCGGTGGTAAACCCCGAAGGCACCGTGCTGGCCGCCAACTCTGCCTTCGCTCAGCGCGCGACGGGCAATGCGGGCGCTGAGATGGTGGGCACAGACTTCGTCTCCTACCTTGCCAGCGACGATTCTGAGCGGGTGTTCTATGCCCGCGAAGGCGGCAAGGGTACGCCGGTGCGGCTGGTCCATCTGCCGGTGGCCGACCCTGACGGCATCGCCAATACCGATCCGGCGCGCACTTCATCACTGTTCCTGCTGATCGACAACCAGCACAGCGTGGGCGACATCCGCGCAGGCCTGCCGCAGATCGAGGCGCTGCTTTCGCGCCTGCCGCTGGGTCTTGCCATGACCGACCGCGACGGGCGCTTCCTCTTTGCCAACGCCGCGTTCCTGCGCGCTGCGGGGCATGAGGACACGATCCCGCCGCCGTACCCTGCGGACCTTGTCATCAAGGAAGACAAGGGCGCGCTGGTCGATGCGGTGCGCCGATATGCGCAGGGGCAGGCGACGGCAGGAGACGTGGCGGTGCGGCTGCGCGCTTCGCCGGAGGAGCCGGTCTCGCTGAGCCTTGCCGGGGTGCGCGGGCTGGGCGATGGCGCGGTGCTGCTGAGCCTGAAAGATTCCTCGGAAGAGACCCGGCTGAAGCGCGAGATCGCGCAGGCGACCAAGATGCAGGCGGTCGGCCAGCTTGCGGGCGGCGTGGCGCACGATTTCAACAACGTGCTGACCGCGATCATCGGCTATTGCGACCTCATGCTGATGCGCCACACGCCGGGCGACAGCGACTATGACGACATTCAGCAGATCAAGGCCAATTCGAACCGCGCGGCATCGCTGACCCGGCAGTTGCTGGCCTTCTCGCGCCAGCAGACGCTGCGCCCGCAAGTGTTGCAACTGCCCGATGTGGTGGCCGAGGTTTCCGCACTGCTCAAGCGGTTGATCGGTGAGCGGATCACGCTGGACGTGACGCACGACCGCGATCTGGGCTTTGTCCGGGCGGACCCGACGCAGCTGGAACAGGTGCTGCTGAACCTGGCCGTCAACGCGCGCGATGCCATCAATGACCGGCTGACGGCAGCGGGCGGCAAAGCCCCGCCGGGCGTCGTCAAGCTGATGACCCGGCGCGTGACGGCGGCCGATGTCCGCGCGATGAAGAGCGAGATCCTGCCCATCGGTGATTACACCGCGCTGATGGTGGAGGACAACGGCCACGGGATCAAGCTGAACCAGATCGGCAAAATCTTCGAACCCTTCTTCACCACAAAGGAGAAGGGCAAGGGCACTGGTCTGGGGCTATCCACCGTCTACGGCATCGTCAAGCAATCGGGCGGGTTCATCTTTGCCGAAAGCGAAGTGGGCAAGTTCACGCGCTTCAGCATCTACCTTCCGGTCCACCATCCCGATGCCGCCGAGATGGCACAGGCGGCCAAGCCTGCTGCGGCTGAACCCAAGCGCGAATGGTCGGGCGGGGGCAAAGTGCTGCTGGTGGAGGACGAGGACACGGTGCGCGCCGTGGCTGAACGTGCGCTGGTGCGGCAGGGCTTTGAAGTGACCACGGCGTCCGATGGCGAAGAAGGTCTTGAAGCGATCGGGCGGGGCGAATTCGACGTGGTCGTTTCCGATGTGGTCATGCCGACGATGGACGGCCCGGCGATGGCCCGGGAGATTCGCGCCCTGAAGCCTGACCTGCCGTTCCTGTTCATGTCGGGCTATGCAGAAGAGCAGCTTCGGCGCGAGATCGACATTCCGAACATGCACTTTCTGGCCAAGCCGTTCTCTGTCCAGCAGATCTGCGAAGCGGTGGAGATGGTGCTGCGCGGGCGGTGATTTCGTTCAGGAAACGGGGCGGTTTCCTGAAGGGGGTTTACGGGGTTTACACAGTCCTGAGAAACAAACTCATGGGGCTTTCGGGCGCGTTTTCCCTGATGTTGGGAGACCCACCCAGCTGCGACTAACTTCACTGCGTTCCGTAAGTCTCGCGGCCCTCCCGCCTGTGGGAGGGCAAACCAACTCTGTCTTTCCCCCCTCCCGCATGCGGGAGGGGTTGGGGGTGGGTAGCTGCACAACGCTACGTTCCGACGGGCGATTGACGGTTCAAGGAGCGGTGCGGAGCCTGCCGTCGAACGCGCCGTGTAGGACAGCCGATTTACAACCGAAATGGCGGAACCGGCTGCGCCACGCCACTGCGCGCCGCCTCCGCCGCCGCTTCCACCACGGCCATCACGGCGAGCGATTGCTCTGGCGCGACGTGCAACGGCGCGCCATCGAGCGCGGCGGTGATCCCGGCGTAGAAGCGGGGGTAGTCGCCGGGCATTAGTTTTAGCGGATGGCCAGTGCCTTCCGCATCGTGGCGGGTGAGGGGATTCGCCTCGCGCCCCCAATCGGGCGCGCCGGGACGCTGGCCATTCAACAATTGGCCTTCCTGCGGATCGAGGCCGTGCTTGATCAGGCTGCCTTCGCTGCCGTGGACGACGAAGCGCGGGGAGCCGCCCGCCACCAGCATCCCGGCGTGGAGCACGCAGCGCAGAGTAGGGTATTCGAGCACGACATGCGCCCAGTCATCAGTCTGCGCGCCATCGCGCAAGGTGCCGAAGCTGGCCATCACGCGCTCTGGCAGGCCGAACAGGCACAGCGCCTGATCGGCGAGGTGCGGCCCCAGATCGGCCCATACGCCGCTGCCGGGGCCGGGGTTCTCACGCCAGCGATCGCGGACCGTGGGGCGGAAGCGGTCGAAGTGGCTTTCGAAGTGGGCGACCTTGCCGATCAGGCCCTGCTCAATGGCGCTGGCGATGGTCATGAAATCGCCGTCCCAGCGGCGATTGTGAAACACGCTGAGCAGTGTGCCGCGCTCGCCTGCGTGGACGGCGATCTGGCGTGCTTCGGCCAAGGTGAGGGCGAGGGGCTTGTCCACTACCAGCGCCTTGCCCGCGTCAATTGCGGCGTGGGCGAGGGGGGCGTGGCCGTCGTTGGGCGTGGCGATGACGACGAGGTCTATCGAGGGGTCGGCGAGGACAGCGGCGATGTCTGCTTCGACACGCATGTCGGGCAGGTCTGCGTGGACTTTGGCTGCATTGCTGGAGACGACCGCGGCAAGGCGCAAGCCGGGTTCGGCCTGGATCAGCGGGGCGTGGAAGGTCTTTCCGGCATAGCCATAGCCGATGAGAGCGACGTCGTGGGGCACTTGGTATCCTTGGGGTTTCGCGGAGGGCTGGGTTTACTTCGGTGAGCGGGGAATGCCCACCCCGCTGCGACTAACTTCACTGCGTTCAGTAAGTCTCGCGGCCCTCCCGCCTGCGGGAGGGCAAAGGCTGCCTTGAACTTCTCCCCTCCCGCAGGCGGGAGGGGTTGGGGGTGGGCAAGCGGATCAGAAAGTCAGTTGAAGAGCAAACGCTTCGCCCTCGATCAGCCCCTCCGCCTTGCGCACAGCGGCCTTGATGGGGACGATCCAGCCCTGTTCCTTGCTTGGAAACGCCGAGGTGCGCCATGCGGTTTCGCCAACTTGCACGCCCAGTTTCACCGAACCCCAGCCAGAGCGGCGGCCGGTTTCCAGACGGTGCATCAGCGCGGTGGCAGACAGCGCTTCGCCTGCTTCGCCATCGATGGTGACGAAGAACCAATCGGTAGCGTTGGGACCACCGGACCAACGCCAGAGCGTGGCTGTCAGATCATAAGCGGTGCCGCTCATTTGCGGCGGCGGATTGGAACCGGCACGTTGCAGATGTCCACGCCACCTGCGGGCTGGATGTAGAACGCATCGCGGCGATTGGCGCGGGCATCGGCATAGCGGGTAAAGCTGGCGCTCTCGGTGCCGAGATATTCGAACGCGGGCAGATCGGGCACATCGGTGCCGTTGCGGATGGAGCGGATCGGTGTGCGTTCGGGCGCGGTCTTGTAAAAACCCAGATCGCCGGTGCCGCGCGGCAGGGTGGAGAGATGCTCCATGCCCTCGATCACCCGGCCGACGACCGCGATGTTGCGATCAAGCTGGCGGGGGGCGTGGCCGATGACGGCATAGAGTTCCGCGCCGGTGCCGGTGTCGGGCGGTTCGTTGCGGCCCACGCCGACGGAGGCGTAGCAGTGGACGGGCCACCAATCGCCGCCGCTAAGGTGCATGACTGGCGGATTCATGCCGACAGGGAAACCTCCGACAAATCCGACAAGGGGACTGTATGAATCGCGGCTTTGCGGCGCAAAAAAACGAGGCAATCCCTTGTCGCCTGAAATCGTGTATTCAGTTTGAGGAACTAAAGCCAAACCCTCCGGCAACGCCTTTGCTTTCCCCTTGTCCTCACCATCGGGATCGCCCCACTGCACCACGTAGTTGTCCTGCGCGCGATTGATCGAGGTGCCGTCCCACCAGTGCGCGGTGGCCAACTTGCGGATATTTCCGACCCACCCTTGGGAAATCGGCGCGGGCAGCAGCTGGATCACCACTCGGCGCGGGCGCCCTGCAGCATCGGGCGCGGCATCGGGCGCAAGGTCCATCACCAGCAGTTCCGAAGGCGCAATCGCCATCCAATCCGCCGCAGGCGCAGCCGCCACGATCTCAGTCGGAGCAAGCGCCTTGGCGGGCGGCGTGGCAGGTTCGGGCGAGGCCGCAAGAGCGGCGAGCAAGGCGAGCAGCGACATAAGTTCATCATTGCAGGAACCGACGCCTTGCGAAAGCAATCTTGTGCGGCTAGGGGGCCACTTCCAGAGCGTTTGGTTGATCCCCTGATTCACGTTTAGTGCTTCGCACAAGACTATCAGGCTCATGCGGAGCGGTGGCCGAGTGGTCGAAGGCGCACGCCTGGAAAGTGTGTATGGGTCAAAAGCTCATCGTGGGTTCGAATCCCACCCGCTCCGCCAGTTCACCTTGCCATCCTATGCCATAGCACACCAACATCCCTAGGAAACGCTGGGGGTTTGTCCTATTGAGACGTGCGTCGAGTGCCATGCCGTGCCACAAATGGACCGACCTTTCGGGGGTAACACTCGGTGTAACGGGTAAATGCATTAGCCCCGGCGCAGGAGGTTGGCATGCTCTCCGACACCAAGATCAAGAAGACCGCGAAGGCTGAGCGCGATTACAAGCTGTCCGATGAGAAGGGCTTGTTACTCCTCGCGCGCGAATGGCACGATCTGAACAAAGGCCGGTGGACCGAACATCACCAGTCCGACGTGCTACGCTCGCTTGAGCGCGATGCGTTCCCTTCGCTGGGCAAGGTGCCGATTGGCTGCATCGGGGTGCATCACGTGCTGGACCTGCTGCGCAAGATCGAAAAGCGCGGCTCCATTGAGACGGCCAAGCGCATTCGCTACGCCCTGCGGGCTCCGCTGCGCAGGCAATTGCTTACCCCGCGCTCGTGCGCAACAACGACGCCGAGACTCTAATCGCTACCGGATGAAGGTTGGGGGTCACGTCTGCGATTGGCTGGTTTCGGCACGAACAGACGTTTACATCGGATCTTCTCAACGGCGTAAGTTGCGAAGGGTTTCGGGCGCTTGCGTACGAAAGCCTCCAGTGCAGGAACCCGCGGGCCCCACGCGCTGGTCTATGGGTAAAGCGGCTTTGGGATGGTTCTGGAGGGTAAGCGCTGCCGCTGCGGAAGTGCAGCTGCC
>NZ_JAUYRV010000048.1 GCF_030696665.1 Novosphingobium sp. | reverse complement strand
AGGGGAAAAAGATCGCCATCGGTTGTCTGGTCCGCTCTCCGGTCGGGGCTGCGCCCCTCCCTACGATCAGACCAGACAACCGATCCTACCGGCCATCATAGTCGCCGCTCAACCGGCCATCGTAGTTGTCGCCGCGCACGCGGCGCTGCGCCGTAACGACGATGTCACCAGCCGCAACATCCTGCGGCGCCTCTGCGGCCGAATCAGCCTGCGGGGCAGTTTGCGCGTGGGCCGCCGAAGCGACGCCGAACATCAGCGGAAGAATTGCCGCTCCACTTTTCAGGATAGTCGTCGTTCGCATGATTCTGCTCCCTTTTTCCAAAATCGAACCTGCTGCTTCACACGGCGACCGCCCTCATTTCGATCGAACCGCACACATCAGATGCGCGCAACCGGCTGGTTCAAATCAATGAACGCTCGTTCATTTTTATGAGTCTTGCTTCGCAAGTCAACGCAAAATATCAAGCGAGCTGAAAGAAGGTTGGTTTGCGCGTGAAAGTAAGGAAAAGTCGGTTTTTTTAACCATAGCCTCGGTCAAGGCTGGCCGCTGCGGGATGCGATGCCCTCTGGTTTCATCGTGCGATATACTACCGACCCTGCGATACCACCGCACGACCGATCGCTCACAAATCCAGAACGATTCGCTTGCCTGCCACTCCGCGCGAGACGCAGATGATCATCCGGTCGTTCCCTGCCTTGTCCATATCGTCCAGCACCGAATCCCGGTGGTCGATTTCCCCGGAAAGAACGCGCGTCTCACAGCTGCCGCACACGCCCATGCGGCAGGAATAGAGCACGTCCATTCCCTCCCCCTCGATCACCTCCATGATCGACCGATCAGCCGGAATGGTGAACACGTGCCCGGACTTTGCGAGTTCAACTTCAAAATCCGCGGCGCTTTCTGCATCATCTAGCGGCTTTGCCGCAAAGCGCTCAACGTGAAGTGCACCTGCTGGCCAATTGACCGATTTTTGCTCAATCGCAGCAAGCAACGGCTCAGGCCCGCAGGCGTAGATCAGGGTATCCGGGGCTGGGCTATCGAGCAGGCTTGCCAGATCGATATGGCCGCAATCGTCGAACGGCTGAAACGAAACGCGCACACCATGTTCCGCAAGGTCTTCGCGGAACGCCATAGAGGCGCGGGTGCGCCCGCCGTACGCAAGGCGCCAATCTGCCCCCGCCGCATCGGCCGCGCGGATCATCGGCAGGATCGGCGTGATGCCGATGCCGCCGGCGATGAAAATATAGCGGCTGGCCGGGGCTAGGGCGAAGTGGTTGCGCGGCCCACGCACGGCGACCCGGTCGCCTGCATGAAAGGTATCGTGGATGAACCGGCTTCCGCCACGCCCCTCGGTTTCGCGCAAAACGCCGATCGACCATTGCGTACGGCAAGCGGGATCGCCACACAGCGAATATTGGCGGACATCGCCATTGGCCAGTATCACATCGATATGCGCGCCCGGCTCCCACGGCGGCAGATCACCGCCCGAAGACGGCGCGAGATCGAGCTGGATGACACCATCGGCCACAGGACGACGCGCGGTGATGATGACGTCCAGTTCGACCTCCGCAGAAGATGTGCCAGACATAAACCCCACTTTCAAATGCAGCGAACCCGCCTCAGGCCGGTTGCCATACCAGCGGCAAAGATTGGATCGTTATCTCCGAGCCGCGCTCGAACAGTTCGGCCCCGTCCTCGATATTGTATTCAGGGATCTGGCGGTGCCATTCCTCGAACGCGAGGCGCAATTGCGTGCGCGCGAGGTGCATGCCGATGCAGCTGTGCGGGCCGCGACCGAACGAGAGATTGGGCCCGGGCTTGCGATCAAGGATGAAGCTGTCCGCATTGGCAAAGCGGCGCGTATCGCAGTTGAAGACCGAGTTGAGGGCATAGACCATGTCACCCTTGCGCAAGTCTGCGCCGTGCCATGGGGTGTCGAACCCGACCTTGCGGCCTACGCCCCAGATCACCGTGTAATAGCGGATGCACTCTTCGATGGCCGATGTTAACAAGGTGGGATCGGCCAGCACGCGGCGGCGATCTTCAGGGAATCTAGCCATGTGATACATCAGCCAGCCAAGCTGTGCCCGCGTCGTTTCCATGCCGCCGACGACATAGATGAGGCCGATGCCCGTCAGTTCCTCGTTGGTCAAAGGCCGCCCATCGACTTCGGCCTGCACAAGATTGGTGAACAGGTCCATGTCGGGATTGAGCGGATTTTGGCGCCGGTCTTCGATCACGCTGCCCATCAGCGCGTTGATTTCGTCGGTCGCGGAGGTCATGCCCGGGCGGATGCCATCTTCGCCAACGGGGCATTCGGCGCCCGAAAACCCGGCCATGAAGGCATCAACGAGGTCGATCAGCCGCTCGGCCAGATTGATCGGCATGTTGGCGAAGCTGAGCAGGTTGAGCACCGGAACCTTGGCCGCATATTCACGGGCGGCTTCGACCCGGCCCAGCCCGGCAAAGCCGCTGACGAGGTTGCGCAGGTTCTCCCGCATCACCGCCTCGCGCTTTGCCACCGAAGGCGGGCTGAACCACGGGTTCAGCAGCGAGCGGAATTTCTGGTGATCGGGCGGATTGATGTTGAGCGGGACGAGGAACTGACTGGGATCGAGTTCCGGGTCCACCGCAGTGACAGAGTCCACCCTGAACAACTCGTAGTTCATGTAGACTTCCTTGACGAGTTCAGGATCGGACACCATCCAGAAGCCCTGCGATTGGGTGTTGACCCAAAGCGGTGCCCCATCGTCGCGCAGTTCCTGCGCCTTGGCCCGATAAGCGCCAACGGGGCGGATCGGCGAGTAGTCAAAATGCGTGACAGGGCACAGTCCGGCCCTCTGTTCGACAGTCGTCATTTCTCAGTGTCCTTTCCCAATCGCATCAGGCGAAAGGTTCGAGCAAAACTTCATGCCGCGAGGCCGGCGAGCAATTGTACGCGCATGCGATCCCATGCCATCGTGTCTGCCGGCTGCCACGCGGACCCCAGCACGCCGTGAACGACATCGGCAAGGGCGGCGAGGAAATCGGCGTAAAAGCCGAGGTCGATCGCACCGTAACCGACATGATCCTGCCGCACCGAGCGGAGCAATTCGGGCACATAGGACTGGCCCGATGCCTGATCGACCAGCAGATCGAGAACATAGGCCAGCATGCGCCCCTGCGTGATCGGCCCAGCCCCTGGCGCGGCTTCGAACATGGCTGCCGCTTCGGGGTGAATGGCAAAGAACCGATCGTAGACCGCAGCGGTGATGTCGCCATGATCCGCGCAAACTTCGAGTTGACGGAGAAGCCTTGCGGCATCGTCGCGTCGTTCGCCTGCGGCTTCATGGTGTGGCTGCTGGGCCAAGGAGATCAATCCTGCGCGGTCAGCAGTTCACGACCAAAAATCGTCGATGGCACCCTGATCGCCATCGTACATGCGGCAGGTGGTGATCTTGTCGTCACGTATGGTGTAGACCACCAGCTTGTCGGTGGTGATCTTGCCCTTGCCTTCGCGTTCCATCGTTTCGTGGACAATCACGACTATACCGTCGTCGCCCGCGAGGAGGATGTCGGGCGCGGCGGAGACATGCCAGCGACCGTCGGTCATTTTGATCAGCGGGGCGATCCAGCGATCATGCAGTTCCTGCTTGCCGTGGAAGACCCCCGCCATGTGGCTGTGACCCGCCTGATAGCTGACGAAATCATCAGAATAGTAGCTTTCGCCCTTTTCGACGTCACCCGCCGACCAGGCGGCGAAATAGTCCAGAATGAGTTGGCGGTTCTTGTCTGCGTTCGACATGGAAGTTCCTTCAATCCTCTCGAAATTTCGGATAGGGCGCTGACCAGACTCGTCTTCATGTACGAACGATCATTCATGGCCTGGCCAGTCGGATTGTCAAGCCACAAAGTGAGGCCAGCGGCCTCAAGCCTCGGCCTTGGCAAGCCGCGCTACGGCGGCACGATCGACTTCGAACTGATATTGTTCGCCACCGGATTGGGGCAGCATTTCGCCGGAGCGATCGGCAAGAATATCCATAGACGACAGCAATCGGTCGGCGGCGTCGTCGCTCGCCCCGAGATAGACTCCGCGCGTCATGGTGATGTTTGCCTGTTCGAAGCTGCCCGCGCCGGCCAGCACGATGCGGCGGGTGGGGGCATCATCTGATGCCAGCGCGACCACGGCCGGGCTGACCATCCCGGCACCGAGACCGGCCAGTGCCTGTGGCGAATAGAGGTCAATGGTCATGCCGGTGGCTGCGCTAGGCGCGAGGCAATTGACGCGGATGTTAGACCGCGCGCCCTCGATGGCCAGCGTCTGCATCAATCCGACCAGCGCCATCTTGGCCGCGCTGTAGTTGCTCTGCCCGAAATTGCCGTAAAGGCCAGACGAGGAGGTCGTGAACACGATCCTGCCGTACTGGCGCTCACGCATGCCGTCCCACACGAGCTTGGTGCAATTGACCGAGCCCATGACATGAACGTCTAGCACCAACCGGAAATCATCGAGGTCCATCTTGGCGAACGAACGATCCCGCAGGATGCCGGCGTTGTTGACGAGGATGTCGACCTTGCCCCACAGCGCCACCGCATCATCCACCATCGCCTGAACCTGCGAGACTTGCGTGATATTCGCGCCGCTCCACGCGGCCTTGCCGCCAGCGGCAGCAATTTCGGTGCACACGGCGTTGGCGGCGGCTTCGTCTAGATCGTTCACGACGACGCAGGCCCCGCGATCCGCGAGCGCGAGCGCATGGGCACGGCCCAATCCGGCGCCAGCACCGGTAACGATGGCGACACGACCGGCAAGGTTGATGGACATCATTTTTCTCCCGAAATTCTTGAACAGGCGCCGTGGGCGGATCAGATAATCGTGGCGCCGCCATCGATGACGATGGCCTGCCCGGTGATGTGGCCGCCAGCGTCGGACGCGAGCAGCAGGGCGGCACCCATCAGGTCAGTATCGCCGCCCAATTTCCCGAGCGGGGTTTGCGCAATCATCTCCACGCCATGTTCGTCCACGGTCGATGCGGTCATCTTCGACGGGAAAAATCCCGGTGCGAGCGCATTGACGCGGATGTTGTGCGGGCCCCATTCGGCGGCGAGCGCCCGGGTCATGTTGATTACCGCGCCCTTGGCCGTGTTGTAGGCAATGGTGCCCATACGCGAGGGATGGTGGCCCATCAGCCCCTCAGTCGAGGCGAGATTAACAATAACGCCCTTGCCTGTCGGCAGGAACGCATGCTTCGCCACCGCCTGCGTGAGCAGGAACAGACCGCTGACGTTGAGATCGATGATCTTGTTCCAGCCCGCCAGCGGAAAGTCTTCTGCCGGAGCGCCCCATGTGGCCCCGGCATTGTTCACGAGAATGTCGATCTGGCCGAATTCTTCGAGCACCTTGCCCACGATGCCTGCTGCCGCATCTTGCACGGCGAGGTCTGCCGCAATGGCAAAGGCGCGCACTTTGCGCGCAGCAAGAGCAGCCACCGCCTCGTCAAGCTCCGCCTGTTTGCGCGCCACGAGCACCACCGATGCGCCATATTCGCCAAGCGCGCAGGCAATCTGGAACCCCAACCCGCGTGAGCCGCCGGTTACAAGGGCAACTCGGCCTGTCAGGTCGAACAGATTGGCGAGGGTCTTGGTCATTGGTGTCATCCTCAAAGGCTAGATTTTTGATCGTTTGCTGATTGGCAGTATGCGGCAGATAGTGGCGCCGCTTGCCATCAAGCGGCGCCATCCGGGTTAAAAGTTCCGGGTGACAGACGCGCCAAGCCATCTCGGACGACCGTAACCAACCTGCGTACAGCCACACAGCCCGGTAAGATCAAAGCCTACAGTCCGGTACTTCTCTTGGGTAACATTTGTACCGAAGACCGAAAGCTTCCACATGTCGCCCACATCGGCCCAGCTCAGACGGAGATCCAGTGTGGTGTAACCGGCCACATGCGTGGTGCTGAAGTTGCTGACTGAAAAGTAAAATGGGCCGGTGTAGTGGCCATTGGCATTGGCCGTCACCTTCCCGCCAAGCGCATTCCATGTATAGGCAACCGAAGCCAGCGCCTGCCACTTTGAGGTGAACGGAGCGATTCGATCCTTCACCACACCGCCGACTGGAACATCCTTGATGTTGTTATGCGTGAAACTGGCACCGCCGGACATGGTCAGTCCTTCGGCAGGGCGCACATTGAGCATCAGTTCGCCGCCGTATGTTTGTGCCGGACGATTGACCACTAGGCTCGACAGGCCGACGAACTGGAACGACTGATAATTCTTGTAGTCGTAGTAAAATCCCGAAGCATCGAGCTGTATTACACGACCGAGCAGATCGGCCTTTGTACCCACTTCATATGCGTTCAGGGTTTCCGGCTTGTAGGACAGCGCGCTGTCCGGGAACGTGGTGGACCCGGCATAAGGCGACGTGAAGTTGCCTGCCTTCGAACCACGCGACCAGCCTGCATAGAACAGCAGCCCTTGCGCCGGACGGTACTCAAGCTGCGCCTTCCCATTGTAGAGCCAATCCGCCCGATGCCCGGAATAGGGCGTGCGGGCAGGGCCCAGATCGGCGATCGGCACCGCCGTCAGATCGGACGAAAACACCTCGGCCCGATAATCGAAATCCTTGATTTCGCGCGTAACCCGCGCACCGGCAACCAGCGTGACCTGCGGTGCGAGATCGATTTCGATCTGGCCGAACGCAGAATAGCTGTCGGTGATGAGCTTGTTGTAATCGTCGACGATGGAGCCGAAGGCCGGGAACGGGCTGCGGTTGGGATCGACCTGCGCGTTGATATGCAGGTAATAGGCCCCCGCATACCAGCGCCACCCGTCGTTTCGCCCGAACAGGCGCGCCTCTTGCGAGAAATTGCGAACGCGCGAGCGCGTGTCGCCGTTAAAGAACGACGACGCGCCTTCTGCGTCGATCAGGAAGCGGGTTTCCGCATCCTTGTAGTCGGTCAAAAGCGTCAGTTCGGGGCCGATGTTCAGCGTCAGCTTGGCCGTGCCGCCCTTAAGCGAATTAGACCCGCCGCTATCCTGCGCATAGTTCGAAATAACCTGCCTGCTCCCGCCGGCAGTTACAGGGCTACCGGCACCGGTGGGGCCGGGAACTTCTACGGTATTTTGCTCGATCCCGTTAGCATCGGCAACCGACGTCGAGGCAAACACATAATAGGGCGCCCACGAGCTGTAGGACTTGCTGGCATAGCCCGACAAAAGCAGCGTCGCATCCGGGCTCATCTTGAAATTCAGGTGGCCGCGCAGCGCGTAACCATGCCCGCCTCCCAGATCCCCGCCGGTCGGCGAGAGGTTTTTGATGTAGGCACCATTGGTCGACACGGCGCCCGCCAGCCGAAAGGCAATACCATCAGCGATCGGACCGCCCACAGCCGCTTCGGCGCGGGCTTCGTTGTACGAGCCGTAACTGATGGTTGCGTAGCCATCCGCCACATCGCTCGGCTTGCGAGTCACGATGTTGACCAGACCGCCGGTCGCATTGCGGCCGAACAGCGTGCCCTGAGGCCCCTTCAGCACTTCGACATGGTCGAGATCGAACAATCCCACGCCGGCGCTGTTGTTGAGCGCCATGTATCCGTCGTCGAGGTAGACGGCCACCGGTCCCTCTGCCTGAGCCGAGAAGTCCTGCTGCGTCACACCGCGAATGGCGAACGACAGCACTTGCCCGCCATAGCTGCCGGAGAGATTGAGCGCAGGGGTCAGCTGGGTCAGCTGGGTCGCATCCTTGATTCCGGCGTTCTCCAGCGTCGCGGCGGAAAAGGCGTTGATCGTGATGCCAACATCCTGGACATTCTGCGCACGCTTTTGCGCGTTGACGACGATGACGCCTTCATCGGCGCTCGTGTCGGCAACCGATGACTGGGCGCGTCCCGACACATCGCCAGCGGACTGCGCATTGGCATTCACAGAACACATCAGCGCGCTGGTTGCCACGCACCCCAAAAGCTTGAAACCCGCTTTGTTGCTGACCATCGAAAACCCCATGATTGCATAGCCACCGAACCTTACGGATGGGCACGCGCCGATTCGTAGTGAATGATCGTTCATTCGTCAAATATGATTCCAAAAAGGGTTTTTCGCCGGAAAGAGGTTGACGGTCCGCGCGGAGGCAGCATAGCATCCATGAACATTCGTTCACACCTCATGCTAAAAAGTGCGTAATCTTGACAGAAGAACGGAGCACCCCCGGCACAAACGCCCAGCGCGGATCGCAGGCAGGCGAAGCCGCGCATCTGAGCGGCCACATGAGCATGTGGGAACTGCTGGCGACGGTGCTGGCCTTTTCGGCGCCGGTCGCGGTCGTTTCGGGTTTCATTCCCTTCGTGATCCTGTTCGACGGCCCCGGCGCACCGGCGATATTTCTGTGCGCGATGCTGCTGCTGCTGATATTCGCGGTGGGCTTCACCACCATGACGCAGTATTTGCCCCGGCCTGGTGGGTTCTATGCCTATGTCACGGCGGGGCTGGGCCGGGTGGCCGGACTGGGCGCAGCCATGCTGGCGATCATGGGCTATCTGTTACTCGGCTTCTGCACTCTTCCGTTCTTCGCGGTGAATGTCGATGCGCTGGTGCGCGGCACGATGGGCGGGCCGCCCATCCCATGGTTCTTTTATGCCGCAGCGTGCGGAGCGGGCAGCGGCATCCTGTGCTTCTTCCGCATCGACCTTTCTGCCAAGGTTCTGACCGTAGCGATGGCGCTCGAAACGCTGGTAGTGGTGATCTTCGACACCGCAGTGCTGCGCAATGGCGGCCCCGAAGGAATATCGCTCGCCCCGTTGGGCCTGACCACAATGGCGGCAGGCTCGGTGGGTGTGTCGATCCTGTTCGCGGTCACATGCTTTTTGGGTTTTGAAGCGACCGCCATTTTCCGGGAGGAAGTGCGCGATCCCGAACGCACGGTGCCCCGCGCCACCTACCTCGCGGTGCTGCTGATTGGGCTGTTCTATGCTTTCTCGGCCTGGATGACGGTTTCGGCCTTTGGCATGTCGCAAGTGAAGGCGATGGCAACCGCCAATCCCGCCGGGCTCTTTCCACACGGAATGGAAATGTACGTGGGACGCATCGCGAGCGACGCGTTGCATATCTTGCTGGCAACATCGCAGTTTGCCGCCGTGCTTTCGGCGCAGAATATCCTGGCGCGGTATGGCATGAGCCTTGGCATCGATGGCGTGTTTCCGCGCGTCCTGGGCCGAGTTCATCCCAAGCATCAGTCGCCCTATGTCGCATCGGCAACCGTCAGCCTGACATGGCTGGCGCTGGGGTTGATCTTCGTGATGCTGCGGACGCCGCCGGACCTGCTCTATGCGCGGGTGGCCGGCGTCGGCGGCTTTGCGATCCTTGTGTTGATGCTTGTGACCAGTGGCGCAATCATCGCGTTCTTCCAGCGCAGCGATGTTTCGCACGCCGCAGGCGCAGCGCGGACGTTGCTGGCGCCTGCCATTGCCACGCTGGGGCTGGCCGCCGTGGTTTATCTGGCCATCGCCAACTTCCCGTTGTTGATCGGTGGATCGCAAGGCGAAGCCAATGCGCTGGTTGCGCTGACGTTTTGCGTATTTGCCGCTGGCGCGGGTTATGCCGCGATACTGCGCACGTTGAAGCCCGGCATTTACCGGAATATCGGACGGCAGATCGTCTAGGGACGGTCAGGCGATCGCGGGCCAGATGGTTGCTCCGTTGTCGATCAGATGTTCGGCGCCGGTAATGAACCGTGCCTCGTCGGAAGCAAGGAACAACACGAGGTTGGCGACGTCGTGCAGAAGGCCGTTGCTGCCGAACGGCAAGACGCCGGTTTCGGAAATGGCGCGGGCATCGGCCCGGCCCTGTGACTGGCGCTCCAAGGCCGTCTCTATGCCCGCCGGGTGAACCGAGTTGCAGCGGATGGGATAGCCCTTGGCGTGGCATTCCACCGCGATGGCCTTGGTCATCGAACGAACAGCGCCCTTGGCCGCACAATAGGCCAGATATTTGTGATAGCCGAGATGGCTTGCGGTGGAGGCCATATTGACGATCGAGGCGGAGGCACTCTCTCGCAGCAGGTCCAGCATGTGCTTGCAGCCAAGAAACACGCCTTCGGACATGATCTGATTAACGCGGCGGAACGAGGCCAGGCTGGCCGTTTCCAGATCTTCGTTCACAACGATCCCGGCGTTGTTGACGAGGATGTCGAGCCGACCGAACCGCAGGCCCATCATGGCTGCAGTTGCAATCCAGTCCTGTTCAGAGGCGACGTCCATCGCCCAGGATGTGGCAGCGGGGCCAATGCAATCGGCCACCCGGCGCGCGCCTGCGGCATTGAGGTCCGCCACGATGATCTGCGCACCTTCGCGCGCCAAGGCCAGCGCGCAGGCCTCGCCCAGTCCGGCAGCGGCACCCGTGACAAAAGCAATCTTGCCCGAAACCCGCGCCATCGGTTGCTCCTAAAGGTGCCGCGGGGCATCGCCCCAGCTTGCGAAGGCCGCGCACATGGCATCGGGCCACAGCCCCGCGCGCCGTTTGCCTGCATCGAAGCACAACGCGATGAGGTCGACGGTCGAAGCCTCCGCTTCCTTGCAGACCAACGTGTGGCGTATCCACAAGCGGCGATGATCATGGTTTGTGATGGCCGTACAAACTTGCACGCGGTCGCCGAGCCGTATTTCGCGGAAATAACGGGCGTGGACGTCGATCATGACCAGTGACACCGGCGCGGCCGCAGCAAAGGGCGGGCCACCCACCAAGCCCCACAACATCTCGGTCGCCTGATCGGCCACGCGCTGATGCTGGAGGAAGTTGACGTGGTCCAGTTCGTCGAGCCAGTCCGGCGCCACGTCCGCTTCGAACATGAACCTGCCGAACTGGATCGCCATGAGTCAACCCACCAGCGTGAAGACGGGGAGCGTGATGTCGGTGCCGGGAATGGGTTCGAACGCCACCCGCACCGCGTCACCGCACTGCACATCGAACGCACGTTCTCCGACAATGTTGCTGAGCAGTTGCACGCCGCTGTTCAACCGGATGACCGCAACCACATACGGCCCCTTTCCGACGAAGGGCGAGGCGGGCGACCGCTTCTGGATCGAGAAACTGTAGACGGTGCCCTGCCCGTCTGATTCCGACCAGCCGAGGTCATCGGACAGGCAACTGGGGCAATACTGCTTGGGATTCATGATCTTGGTCGCGCACTGGTTGCAGTGCTGGATCACCAGCCGCTCTTCGCGCGCGGCATCCCAATAAGGTTGGCTCCACGCGGTCGGCTTGGGAACAGGTCGGCTCATCGGCTGATCGCTCATCGTGCTTCCCTCGAAAGAATGGAGATATGGGAATCCATCCAGGTGCCGCCAGAACCGGATTCTGCAGCGTTCACCGCATCCTTGACCTGACGGTCGCCCGCCTTGTCCATCAACTGTCGCGCCGTTTCGACTACTAGTGAAACGCCGACGCCCGCGCCGGTATGACCCTGCGCAATGGCGCCGCCGGTCGTCGTCATTGGCAGTTTTCCGCCAGGCAAAGTATGGCCTGCCGCGATGAAGCGGCCTGCCCGATCGCCATCGCAAAGGTTCATGGCATCCATCGCTAGCAGCGGCATCACCGAATAGGCGTCATAAAATTCGGCGACATGGATGTCCTTGGGTCCAAGGCCAGCCTGCGCATATGCTTCCTTTGCCACTTCCGGAAACGCAAGGAAGGCAAGGTTTGCTTCCTGCGATACCGAGTAGTGCGTGACCAGCGACGCCATGCCGCGCACATAGACCGGGGTCGGCGTGATATGGCGCGCATCTTCAGCGCGCGCCACGATATAGGCGCTGGCTCCGTCGGCCCACAAGCTCATCGTCTTGGGACGCAAGGGCGTGCACACATGATCCCCACGCATGACCTCTTCCACCGTGATCGGTTTGCGGAACATCGCGTTGGGATTGAGCGCGCCCCATTGCCGCATGGACACGGCGACGGCGGCGAGTTCTTCCTCAGTCGTGCCGGTTTCATGCATGTAACGCTGGGTAATGAGCGCCACCGCCGTGTTGGCATTGTGGCCATAGGGCGCTTCCCATTCCTCAGAGATGCCGAGCGTGGCGAACAGGTCGATGCCTTGTTGCATCGTGGTCGATCCGAACTTGTCGGAATGGACCACCAGCACATTGCGCACCGCACCCGAAGCGACGAGAGCGTAGGCGACCTTCAGCGTTGCCGAGCCGCTGGCGCCACCCGCCATGACCTGCGCGTTCAGCTTGACCGAGCGCAGCATCCCCAGTTCCTCGCACAGGCGCGAGAAAATCAGGTCTGTGTTGAAATGCCGCGATCCCATGACCACGCCGACCGGCATGACCGCCTCGATATCGCGCGGGCTGAGGCCGGCGTCCAGAATGGCTTGACGGCATGCGGTAACCGCCGCCTCGGCCTCGGTCCGGTTGGGGTAATTGCCGGTCGGCACCTCTCCGGTACCGACAATGGCTGCTGTGCTCTTCATGGTGGTGTCCTGATTCAATGTGTAACCAAGGGCGCCGCTAGGGGCCGCCGTTTCAGGTCTTGTGCTTGTAATCGTGTACCATGGCGTAAGCGCCGGGGACGTCGGTGTCGTAATTGAAGAACCATGCGCCCAGCATCTTCTTGGGCACGAACGGCTCGAAGGGGTCGGCGATGGTGGAATTCCAGCTGACATGGGCGCGTCCGCGGCGGCGTTCGTCTGTGCCGAGCGAGCTTTGGCGCAGGCGCTTCTTGTTGTCGGTGGCCAGCAACTGGGCAACGTCGG
Source organism: Novosphingobium sp. (assembly GCF_030696665.1). GTDB lineage: Bacteria > Pseudomonadota > Alphaproteobacteria > Sphingomonadales > Sphingomonadaceae > Novosphingobium. The sequence continues at coordinate 8,641 of NZ_JAUYRV010000048.1, read as the reverse complement.
GCTCGCCCTTGCCGGTGAAATGGGGAATCAGGCGCAAACTGAGCGTGGGCAGGCTGACTTCCGCCAGCATTTCCGATTCCTGATCGTCCTCTTCGATGAACGAGAGGGTCAAAATGCTATGCCCGGCAGGGCGTTCAGCCTGGAAGATCCATTGCCCGCCCTCTTGCCGCAGCGACATCTTCGCCATTTTCTTGGGGAAGCCCCACAGTTCACGACCCGAAGCGGTGGCCTTTTCACTGTCGGTGTACATCGCGACACAGTACATGAACCGCTCGCCATTGAATTCGACCCGAACGTAGAGCCAGAATTCGGTGTAGCAGCCGAAGGAGCTTTGCGGATAATGGCTCGCCGTGACAAGCGCCAGCGGCTCAGGATCGGCAACTTTCACGCCCGGCGGCAGGAATGCCTCGATGCCGGTGCCTTCGGCTGTAAATACCGCCGTAATGCTGCGCGCATCGCGATAGGGATAAGGAGGCGGCCCATAAAGCTGGCCGGGACCATAGGGCTGAGAGAAGCTGTATTTCGAGAATTCCGATACATCGGGCATGATATGCCTTTCCAATATTTTCAATGGGAAGCCGCGAGACGGGGCTGATCTCAGCACCGCGACGGCTACCTTCGCTCCATCGGGGAGCAGGCCGACCGGGACTTGATCTTACGGAGACTTTTCCGGCTTCTTCAAAGCCATCTCGGCCAGATTACGCTTCAACATCTTTCCGCCTGATCCCAGTGGCATCGATTCCACGAAGTGGAACTCGCGGGGATATTTGTATTTGGCCATTTTGATTTTCGACCATTCGAGAAGGTCTGCGGACGATACGACGGTCGCGTCGGCGCGAAGTTGCACGAAGGCCACGATCTCTTCGCCGAACAGGTCGTCGGGCCGGCCGACGACGGCAGCCAGGGCGATGGCGGGATGGGTGTTCAGGACCTCCTCGACCTCACGCGAATAGACGTTGAAGCCACCGCGAATGATCATGTCCTTCTTGCGGTCGACAATGGTGACATAGCCATCACCGCACTTGGTCGCGATGTCGCCCGTGCGGAACCAGCCATCCACCATGCAGGCGCGGGTAGCCTCTGGCTGGTTGAGGTAGCCTGCAAAGACGTTGTGCCCACGCACGATTAGTTCGCCGACCTCGCCCGGCGACATCAATTCGATGCGGTCTTCGACGTCGATCTTCGCAATCTCGACATCGACGCCCCAGATCGGCTTGCCGATCGTGCCGGGTCGACGCTCAAAGTCCGGTTGATTGAAGCACGACGTAGGCGAGGTTTCGGTGAGGCCGTAGCCTTCGTAGATATCGACTTCGAACAGCGTTTCGAACTCGCGCAGCACAGCCACCGGAATGGGGGCTCCGCCCGACACGGCCATGCGCAAATGCGGAAGCTGCGCACTGTTGGGACGCACCAAACCAAGCAGGCCGACGTACATCGTAGGCACGCCAAGGAAGAACGTCACCTGCTCGCTAGCCATGATCCCAAGCACAGCTTCGGCGACAAACTGGCGCATGATGACGACCGTTGCCCCGGCAAGCAAGCCGGTGTTGAGCAGGCAGCTTTGCCCTGACGCATGAAACAGCGGGATGCAGCACAACAACACGTCATCGGGCGTCAGATTGAACATGCCGTGGCCCGCCGAAACGAGGGCATTCATCACGAGATTATCATGGGTGAGGACGGCACCCTTGGGCTTGCCCGTGGTTCCGCTGGTGTACATTACCACGGCTTCCGAACGACCGTCTGGCGGCGAGGGAGCGGCATAGAGCAAGTCGTGATCGAGATCGGCGAGTTGCAGCGCGTTGAGACCGATGCCGCGCGCCGCATTGCGTGCAGTTTCAAGAACGCGACCGCCGGAGAGAAGCAAGTCGGCCGCGCTATCGCGCAGGATGTAGCCAGCCTCGTCCTGCGTCAGCAGCGCGCTGACCGAGATGACCGATGCGCCCGTGGCCAGGACAGCATAATAGGCGATGACGAAATCGGTGCCGTTTTCCAGCATGAGCGCGACCCGCCGAGACGGGCCGATGCCCAAAGCCTGCATATTGGCGGCAACCTTTTCGATCTCTGCGCGCAATGCACCGTAGGTCAGCCGCCGATCCTCGCACACCAGCGCCACCTTGCCCGAGTGGCGGGCAGCGGATTCAAACAGAATGTCGGCCAACCACATCGATCAATGTCCCCGTTTCTGCTGATACGCATAAACGTACAAACGCTCGTTCATTTTTAGCGAGGCAACACGGCTTGTCAATGCAAGGCTCACCCCGCCACTCTCATAATATCATGAGGCGGTCCGACCGATTGCGAGCGGACCGCCTTGCGCGCTCAGGCCTTTGCCAGGCTGGCCCGCAGTTCAGCGGTTGCCGACGCGTCGACTGCCAGCGCCTGATCGCTTCCAGAAAATGCGACGCCATAAATTTGCGCGGCGCTTGCGGCCGTGACCCAGCCTTCCAGCACGTCGTCAAGCACACGCGCGGGATCGCGCAGCCACGGCTGGCCAAAGCCGCCACCGCCCGCATCAATACCGACGATCCGCTGGCGAACCCCGACGTCGAACACACCGAACGACGCGATCTCGGTTTCCACGTCCGTATCGATATCGCGCAGCGCGATGTAGTGCGGCCGCCCGGCCAGCCCGCCTTGCGCGCCGCGCGCCGGGTTGATCTTCGAGTCCGCCATCACCGCGACCGACATGTTGGCAAAGCGCGGGCCATATTCGACGCGGGTGCTCGCCCCGCCGCGATGCTTGCCCGCCCCGCCGGAATCGGGAACCGCAACCACCTTGTCGATGATGATCGGGTATTTCAGCTCGTCTATCTCGACCGAATCGCGCATCAGCAAGCCGCCGGTAACGGGCACGCCCATCGTCAGCCAGCCATCAGCCATTGCCGATGCCGCGCCGCCCATGGCGGTGATGACCAGCTGGTTCACGAACGGCGCATTGCCGCGCCGCTGATCCTTGCCGGCAATCACGCCGGTGCCCGCGCCCAGCGATGCGCCGCCTTCGGCCACGCCGAATTCGGTCGCCTGCGACAGGGCAGATTGCGTGACGTTGATCAGGCGATCGGCCACGTTGCTGGTTGCCATCGAGCATGACGTGGGATGGATCGGATAGCCGACGATGCAGTTTTCGCGCAGCATCACGTTGATGCGGCGGATTGTGCCGTGGTTGTGCGGGATATCGGCATCGAGCACGTTGAAGATGCCCGTAACCGTGCTGTTCACCGACGTGGCGCGCGACAGATTGAGCCCGGCTTCGAGGCAATCGATATTGTCGCGCAGGTCGATTTCGATCCGGCCCGCTTCGGCATCGATCGTCGCCGTCACGTTTACCGGGATGCTTTCCTCGACGATGCCCGGCAGCGGATCATGCGCGGTCGACGCCGAATAAGTGCCGCTTTTGAATCCCTTTAGCGCGTGTGCGATACGCCGTTCGGAATAATCGAACCATTCTTCGACAAAGGCCTCGATCGTTTCCGGCCCGTATTTTTCGACTAGTTCGATCAGTCGCCGCTCGCCGATGCGCGCCGATCCCAGCGCTGCGAGGTAATCGCCATACCACTGGTCCGGCACACGGATGCGCATGCGGCACAGGCGGATGATGTCGCCGATGTCGGTATAATCGCGCTGAATTTGCGTGGCGGGGAAAATCAGCGCGCCTTCTTCGTACACGTCCTTGGCGCTCGGCATGTAGGTCGAAGGCTGGCTGTTGCCGATATCGGCTTGGTGCGCCTTGGCCACGGCGGTGAACATATGCTTCCCGCCGACGAACACCGGCACGAGGATGGTGTGATCGGCCGCGTGGGTGTTGCCGCTGTAGGGATCGTTGTGGAGGAAGGCGTCGCCGGGCCGGATATCGGTGTGCAACCGGGTCATCGTTTCGGTCTGTAGGTGCGAACCGAAAATGTGGACAGGCAGGCCTTCAGCCGTTGCCAGTAGCCGGTTGTCTCCGGTGACGATCGAGCACGAAAAATCGCGCGCGGTAGTCAGGATGGCGGAGCGGCCGCTGCGCAGCAGCGTGTTGGTCATTTCGCGCAGGATGGCGTTCACGCGGTTGGCAATGACGGCCAGCACGGTGGGATCGAGCGTGGAGCGCACGTTGTTTGAGTTAGTCATGGTCAAACTCCCGTCTCGATCAGATAGTTTCTGTGCGACGTGACGATGGCGGTCATGCCGGGGTAGACGACGATCGTGGTGGTCGGCTCCTCGATCACCGCCGGGCCGGGGATGCGGCTACCGACGCTGAGAGCGGGGCCATCGTAGGAATTGATCCGGACGCTGCCGGTTTCCTCGAAGTGGGCGATGCGGCTGGCATGCGGTGTATCGGAACCGCCCTGCCCGCCAGCAACCAAGGACGGCTTGGCGACGACGGCCGTCAGGCGGGCCTTCCAGAACAGAACTTCGACCAGCGAGCCGGGATCCGTGACGGCAAAAATGCGCTCGTGGATCGCGTGAAAATCCCCGACCAGTTGGTCGACGTCAGCCTGATTGTCGAAGCGGTTGCCACGCAGCGGCACTTCGAGTTCCCAAGCCTGTCCTTCATAGCGCGCCTCGACGAAATACCGGCGCTCGATACCCAGAACGCCGCGCGTTTCGAGATCCTTGGCAACGGCGTCCATCTGCCGATCGAGGTCCGCCAGTACATCGTTGGCGCGGTCGAAGGCGAAATTGCGGGTATCGAGCAGCAGCGTGGCGGAATATTCCGAGATGATGTCGGAAAACTGCGCGCCGCATGCGCTGAGCCCGCCAGCGGTGCGCGGCACCAAGACGTGCTTGGCGCCGAGTTCCTTTACGACCGCAGCGATGTTCAGGCCCGCCGCGCCGCCGCCGGCCACCATCAGGCACTCTCGTGGATCGACGCCTTCGTTGACAGTGATTTCCTGCACCGCCTGCACCATCGCCTCGCTGGCGATCTTCATGACGCCTGTAGCTGCATCTTCCACCGAAAGGCCCAGCGGATCGGCAACAGTGGCAATGGCTCGCCGCGATGCCGGGACATCGAGCTTGAGTCGGCCGCCGAGGAAATTATCGGGATTGAGATAGCCCAGCACCGTCGCCGCATCGGTCACAGTTGGCAATTCGCCGCCATTGCCATATGCGGCCGGCCCCGGCTGGCTGCCCGCGCTTTGCGGCCCTACGCGCAGAAGCCCGCCCGGATCGACCCACGCAATCGAGCCGCCACCGGCACCGATGCTGCGTGCATCGACCGAGGACAGCCCCGTGAGATGTCCCAGAAAGCGTTCGCCCAGCCAGGTTTCGCGCGTGAACACCACATCGCCATCGCGGACCATGCTGACATCGAAGCTGGTGCCGCCAGTGTCGCAGATGATCACATCGCGCGCGCCGAGCTCGGCCTGTCCGTAGACCTTGCCCGCGATGGGTGCCATCGATGGACCGCTGCGCGTGGAATAGATCGGGCGTTCGCCCAACGCCTCGACGCTCATAACGCCGCCGAACGACGTCGCGGCCAGCAATTCACCGGTGAACCCGGCTGCCTTAAGATCGACAGCAAGGTTTTTGAGGTGCGTCTGCATCAGCGGCTTGAGCGATGCATCGATCACGGCGGACGATGCGCGGCGATATTCGCGGATGATCGGATTGACGGAATGCGACAACGTGAACGGCACGCCCGGCAGTTCTTCGGCAATCAGTTCGCCGATGCGGCGTTCGTGCGCACTGTTCGTGATCGACCATAGCAACGATACGCCGATGGCCTCGATATCCAGCGCCTTCAGTTCGCGCAGGACGTCGCGCACCTGCGCCTCATTAAGCGGAGTGATGATGTTGCCCTCGGCATCCACGCGCTCGTCGATTTCGAAGCTCAACCGGCGCGGCACATAGGGCGCGGGGTACGCAACCGAAAAATCGTACGCATTGGGCCGCCCGCCTTCGCGAAGGACGAGCGTATCCTTGAAGCCGCGCGTCGTGAGGAAAGCGGTCTTCGCCGTCTTGCCTTCGATGATCGCGTTCGTCGCGCGCGTGGTGGCATAGATGAAGATCGAGGTCTGGCTCAGCAGTTCGTCAAGCGAGACACCCAGCCCGGCGGCGGTGACGCCCAGCGCCTCCCTGATGCCGTTGAAGACGCGCGAATGGTCGGTAAGCGCCTTGTTGACCGTCAAATTGTGCTGGGGATCGGCAACGACCACATCAGTGAAAGTGCCCCCCGTGTCGACCGCGATGCGGTAGCTCATATAACTCACCTTTCGAATTTTTCCGTATGAAGGCTGTGGTGTGCACCCCCGCCGGCGGAGCGGCGAACGCACCCCAGACGATTATTGCGCGGTGAACCCACCATCGACGAGCAGGTCCGTGCCGGTGACGAGGCTGGATTCGTCGGAAGCCAGAAATACCACGGCAGCAGCAACCTGTTCGGGACGCCCCATGCCCAACGGCTGGGCGGCCGTGACGATCTTCTCCACCTCCTCAGGCCCACCAAGGGCTTCGATGTATTCGTGGTTCATCGGCGTATCGATCCAACCGGGGCACACCACGTTTGCGCGGATCTTGTCCTTGGCGTGCTCAAGCGCGATGGTCTTGGTGAACATCAGGACTCCACCCTTCGATGCGCAGTAATGCGCATGAAGCGGCTCGCCGATGAAGCTGTTGATCGAACCGATGTTGACGATCGACCCGCTACCCGCGCGCAGCATTTCAGGCAGAGCATACTTTGTGGTGAGGAATGTGCCCTTGAGATTGACGTCGATGACGCGATCCCATTCCTCTTCGGTCATGTCGATGATCAAGGCATCGGTGACGATCCCGGCATTGTTGCACAGTACGTCCAACTTGCCGAAGCGCGACACGGCAAGATCCACGAGCGCCTTGGCATCGGCCGCCTTCGAGGAATCGGCCAGCAGCACGGCCACGTTGTCCTCGCCACCCGCCATCGCCTGGGTTTCGAGCAGGGCATCCATGTTGCGGCTGGTGGAAATAACAACCTTGGCGCCTTCGCTGGCAAAGGCGATGGCCGTTGCGCGACCAATACCGGTCGCAGCACCAGTGACAATCGCGACCTTGCCATCCAGGCGCCCGGCTTTTCCGCTAATCGACATGGAAAGCTCCTCATCCTCGATACGAACGACCGATCGTTCATATTGGTGATAACAAGCGCTTCGCTATGCGTCAAGCGGCTCTTCGACGCCTGAATTAGGTCATTTTGACGCGGTGAGACGGGAGCCTCAACGCAACTTTGCAGGCGTGATTCTCCGGTATTTTTCGGCATCTTGTTAACGTACGCTTGTATGTGGCACTTGACGGCCACGCTGTCATGCGGGCATGCGGCGGGACGCAAGCAATCCTTGTGCTCGACATCCCAGCGCCCTGGGAGGTCGCAGTCGGGCATTTGCGAGCCCTTACGATAGGATCGAAAAATGGTAGCCGTTGCCAAAAGAGCGTCAAAACGAAAAACCGAAGCTCAAGAAGCAAGCCCATCGCAGCCTGTGGGCAAAGCGGACCATTATCTTGAACGGTTCGAACTTGCGGGTTTGCGCAATCGCGATCTAGTGGAGCTCGATGTCGGCACGCGCGGCCGCTTGCTGAGCGAGGCGGTGAAGCTGTTTGGCGAAAAAGGCTATGATGCCTGTTCTGTTCGCGATCTGGCCAAGGAAGTCGGACTTGGCCCCCCGGCGATTTACAACCACTATAGTTCCAAGCGCGAAATTCTAGTCGCGGCCGTCGACCATATCCTCAGCGATTTTTTCTATTATCTGATCAATGGACTGACGGGTGCTAACGCTGAAGAAATCCTGTTCGGCATCCTTCGCCGGCACACAATCTGGGCCGCATCGCGCCAGCCCATGGCCAAGGCGTTCGATGCGCTGGTCAACCCGGCCTTTATGCAGCGTGTCATGGAGCCGGACGAGCAAGCGCGTTTCACTTCTGCAATCGCCGAGTACATCGCGATTATTCGCGAACTTCTTGATGAAGTGGCCGGGCCGGATTCCGAAGTTGAACGTTATACGCGCGCATATGCCGTCCACGAAATGGCCGACCGCGCTGGATGGTGGTTTGATTCGGAAGGCCCCGTGAGTCCCGAAGAACTTGCGGACCAGACCGCCATCCTGATCCGTCGAGCCATAGGCCTTTAAAGGCAACGAGGCGTACATCCCGCTGACGCGCAGAAATTCGTTGTCAGCATAATAGTCGCAACGGGCGGTTTGCGCGATCGTGATAATATATTACGGACTTACATTGAAGTTGAGTTTCCTCAACGGGGCACCTTCAATCTGATTGGGAAATTAAGAAAGCAGTATATGCAGGAAAATTCTGACACACACCCCATAGAATCGTAACGTCAGCCTGCAGTAGATTCTGCCAGCACGATAGATCCAATTAGGATCAAAAATCCGATTAGTATCGAAGACTCTCGAGCCATGGCCGGATGTTCACTTAGCGTGTCGCGCTGGATGCACGTCGACCAACAGCGAAATGACCAATTTGCAGACGTAACCGCAGATTTTCAATTTATCTATATCGGTCCTGTCGCAGCAACCAAGACGCCATTTGTCGGCTGCCAAAGTTTCGATCATTCCTGACGCCAAGTTCAGGCCCGCTCTGCCATAATTGATGGCAACGGATTGGCTGCTTGAGGCCATTATCTCCTCACCTCGCGCAGCATTCGCGCGGTTGCGTTGGATGCCGGAGC
>NZ_JAUYRV010000053.1 GCF_030696665.1 Novosphingobium sp. | reverse complement strand
ACCGGAAAGGCCATAATCGCCACCGCCCGAAAGCTGCTCTCCATCATCTACGATACCCTCCGCAATGGATGGGTCTTCGACGACTTCACCCAGTTCCAGCGCAGAGAAAATCTCAGACCCGCTGGACAATCATCATAGGAGATGGTGGGATGACCGGCCTGATTGCACAGGCCATTGCACGCTCTGGCGATGCCTATATCGGCGGCGCTTGGGTGCCCGCTTCTGGCGCGGAACGGTTGCCAGTTATTAATCCCGCAAACGGGGCGTTGGTGGCCGAGATCGTGGCGGGGACGAGCGGCGACCTTGACCGTGCCGTGGCCGCTGCGCGAGCCGCATTTCCGGCGTTTGCCGCCTCTCCCGTGGCCGAGCGGCTTGCGCTGCTGGAGCGCATTCACGCGCTGATCCTCGAACGTGCAGAGCCGCTGGCGCAAGTGCTGACGCTGGAAATGGGCGCGGCAATCACGCACGCCCGTGCGGCACACGTGCCCTTTGCCGCAGCGCACGTGCAGGCTGCGATCGAAGTGCTGCGCGATTATGCATTCCTGACAATGCGCGGCACGACCGCCATTGTCCGTGAACCCATCGGCGTGGCTGGCCTGATCACGCCGTGGAACTGGCCGCTCTACCAGATCACCGCCAAGGTTGCGCCAGCGCTGGCAGCGGGCTGCACGGTGGTGCTCAAGCCTAGCGAACTATCGCCGCTCAGCGCGCTGATGTTTGCGCAGCTCGTGCATGATGCTGGCGCGCCTGCAGGCGTGTTCAATCTGGTCAACGGGACCGGGAGCGAGGTTGGTGCGTGCATGGCGGCGCATCCCGATATCGACATGATCTCGATTACCGGGTCCAACCGGGCCGGTGTTCTGGTGGCGCAGGGCGCTGCGCCCACGGTAAAGCGGGTGACGCAGGAACTTGGCGGAAAATCGCCGAACGTGCTGCTGCCCGATGCCGATTTTGCGCGCGTCGTGCCGCTGGGCGTGATGGCGGCGTTCCGCAATGTGGGCCAATCGTGCAGCGCGCCCACGCGGATGATCGTGCCGCGTGCGCGCTTGGCGCAGGTTGAGGCTTTGGCGCGGGAAACGGTGGAATCCATCGTTGTTGGTGATCCGACGCAGGAATCCACAACGCTCGGCCCGATTGCCAATCAGGCGCAATTCCAGCGTGTTCAAACGATGATTGCGGTGGGGATTGAAGAGGGCGCAAAGCTGGTTTGCGGCGGTTTGCGGTGCCCTGAACAGCACACAGACGGCCTCTACGCGCACCCAACAGTGTTTTCCGAAGTGTCGAGCGCCATGCGCATCGCGCAGGAGGAAATCTTCGGGCCGGTGCTGGTCATCATCCCCTACGATGACATCGACGAAGCGGTGGCGATTGCCAACGACACCGTGTTCGGCCTTGGCGGGCATGTGCAGGGCACCGATCTGGCGCAGGCGCGCAGCGTGGCCCTGCGCATCCGCACCGGACAGGTGCACATCAACCACCCGGCATGGGATGCCCACGCACCGTTCGGTGGCTACCGGCGGTCCGGCAATGGGCGCGAGTATGGGGCATTTGGTTTTGAGGAGTACCTTGAAATCAAAGCCGTGCTGGGTTTCGCATGACATTCGCGTTCTCTGGAGAAGTCTGAAATGCCCGCGCCTCTCAAGTTCATCAATTCCACGCCCGATTTGCCGGCAGAGGCCGATGTCGTGGTGATTGGCGGCGGGATCATCGGCAGCTTCACGTCATACTATCTGGCGCAGCGCGGGCTGAAGGTGGCGCTGCTTGAAAAAGGTGTGGTGGGCGGCGAACAATCGAGCCGCAACTGGGGCTGGTGCCGCCAGCAGAACCGCGATGAGCGTGAACTGCCGCTGGCGACCAAGGCGCTCGACCTGTGGGAGCAGTTCGGAATTGAAAGCGGAGAGGAAACGGGCTTTCGCCGCTGCGGGCTGTTCTACGTCAGCGATGACGAGGCCGAGATCGCGACCTGGGCAAAGTGGGGCGAATATGCCCGCTCCATAGGCGTGAAGACGCGCATGCTGAACAGCCAGCAAGCTACCGAGCAGGGGAAGTTCACCGGCAAGGTATGGAAGGGCGGCGTCCATTCGCAGATGGATGGCATCGCCGATCCGGGGCTGGCGGTTCCCGCCGTGGCGCGCGCGGTGATGGCGCTGGGCGGCACGGTGCATCAGGCCTGCGCTGCACGCGGGATCGAGACGAGTGGCGGCGCGGTGAGCGGCGTGGTGACAGAGCGCGGCACCATCCGCACCAAGCTGGTGATCCACGCCGGCGGGGCATGGGCATCATCGTTCATGCGGCAGCTTGGCGTGCGCTTTCCGCAGGCCACGGTGCGCCAGTCGATCCTCGCGGTGGGCACCGGGCATATGAGCCTGCCTGATGCGTTTTACGGCGATTCCATGTCGATCACACGGCGCGGTGATGGCAGCCATGCGCTGGCCTATAGCGGACGGGCCAAAGTTGATCCGACCATGCAGTTCCTGCGTTTTCAGAAGCAGTTTCTGCCGATGTTCAAGCAGCGCTGGAAAAAGGTCTCGCCCGGCGGGCTGCAGGGCCTGCGCGCGGGGCATGAAACGCTGTCACGCTGGGCGCTTGACCGGCCAACGCCGATGGAGGCGCGCCGCATCCTTGATCCTGTGCCTGACGCGAAGACCATCAGCCTGACGGTGGAGCGCGTTTCGCGGCTGATCCCGGCGGTGGCCACCGCGCCAATCGTGGGCAGTTGGGCCGGGTTTGTGGACAGCACGCCCGATGGAGTGCCTGTGATCGGCGAAATACCGGCGGTGCCCGGCATGATCCTTGCCGCAGGTTTCAGCGGGCATGGGTTCGGCATCGGGCCGGGCGCGGCGCATCTGGTGGCCGATATTGCGACCGGACAAGCACCGATTGTCGATCCGCGCCCCTACCGCCTTTCGCGCTTTGATGGGGGTGCGGAAATTGACGTTTCTGAGTTTTAGCCAGCACCGCGCGATAATGTTCTGAATGGACTGCAAAACCGGCACCACATTCCGATTTCGGTCGGGTATTTCCTGAACAATCGCGCAATTCCCAGTTATCTCATGCCCCGGAGTTTCCCATGACAGTTCACGAGGCCGCGCAGATCGTGCTGCGTGACATGACCAGCGATGATGTTCATGCCGCTGCAGAACTCTCGTTCGAACAGGTCTGGCCGCACCGCGAAGAGGACTGGGCGATGTTTCTGTCCATCGGCGAGGGCGTGGTTGCCGAACTTGACGGCAAAATTGTGGGTTCAATCATCGGTTGGCGGTTCGGGGACCGATTTGCTTCGATCGGCCTGGTGATCGTCACCAATGCGGTTCAAGGCAAAGGCGTTGGCCGCCAGTTGATGGAGGCCATGCTCAAGCGTTTTGAAGGGCGCACCGTGATGCTTAACGCCACGGCTGAGGGCCTGCCGCTCTATCGCAAGCTGGGGTTTGTCGAATGCGGCACGATCTGCCAGCATCAGGCGATTTCCCCGGCTCAACCGCTGGTGCCGCTGCGCAATGGGGAGCGCGTGCGGCCAATGGGTGCGGCGGATGGCGATGCGCTTGAGCGGCTCTATACCAATGCTTCGGGCATGGATCGCAAGCTGATCCTTAATACCTTTCAGGCCGAAGGCAGCACCGTGGTGCTGTGTCGCGAACATGAACAGACCGGATTTGCCATGCTGCGGCGGTTTGGCAAAGGCTGGGCGATTGCGCCGGTGGTTGCGCCGGATGTGGTGGGCGCAAAGGCGCTGTTGGCGCATTGGCTGGGGATGCAGACCGGCAGCTTCTGCCGCATCGATATTGCCGAAAACAGCGAACTTGGCGAATGGCTTACCGAAATCGGGCTGCCCGAAGTGGGCCGTGTCACGTGCATGGCACTCGGCCCGGCACCGGTCCCCGGTGATGCCGCGACGGTCTTTGCCATTGCCGCTCAGGCGTTAGGTTGAAACATGCTCACTCTGAATGATCCCACGCTGCTGCGGCAGGCCGCTTTCATCGATGGCCAATGGATTGCCAGCGGCCTGCCAACGCTCGATGTGACCAACCCCGCAACGGGCGAGGTGATCGGCACCGTGCCCGAATGTGGCACGGCGGAGACCGAGGCGGCGATTGCAGCGGCGCAAGCATCGTGGCCCGATTGGCGCCGCCGCACGGCGGGAGAACGGGCGGCGCTTCTGGAAGCATGGCACGCGCTGGTCCTTGCTAATGTGGACGACCTTGCCCGGATCATGACCGCCGAGCAGGGCAAGCCGCTGGCCGAGGCGCAAGGCGAAATCCGCTATGCCGCCACGTTCATCAAATGGTTTGCCGAAGAAGGGCGCCGTGTGGGCGGGCGCAATGTGCCTTCGCCAGAGCGGGACCGGCGGATCATCGTGATGACCGAGCCGGTGGGCGTTTCCGCTGCGATCACGCCGTGGAATTTCCCCGCTGCAATGATCACCCGCAAGTGCGCGCCCGCGCTTGCCGCCGGATGCCCGGTGGTGATCAAGCCGTCTGACCTGACGCCGTTCACCGCGCTAGCGCTGATCGAACTGGCGGCGAGGGCTGGCTTTCCCAACGGCACAATCAATCTGCTGACCGGGATGCCGCAAGCGATTGGCGCAGCGATCACCGCCAGCCCGGTGGTGCGCAAGCTTTCGTTCACCGGCTCCACCCGCGTGGGCGCGCTGCTGATGCGGCAGAGTGCGGACACGATCAAGCGGCTCAGCCTTGAACTGGGCGGCAATGCGCCGCTGATCGTGTTTGAGGATGCCGACCTTGATCTGGCGGTGAAGGCCGCGATGGCGAGCAAATTCCGCAATGCAGGGCAAACCTGTGTCTGCGCCAACCGCATCCTTGTTCACGCGCCGATCTACGACGAATTCGCCTCCCGTCTCGGTGCGGCTGTCTCGGCGCTGCATGTCGGCAACGGCATGGACGCCGAGGCAACCACTGGTCCGCTGATCAACCGCGCTGCGGTGGACAAGGTTGCGGCTCACGTGGCCGATGCATTGGACAAGGGCGGCAAAGTGCTGTTTTCGGGCAAAGGTGCAGAAGGTGGCAACTTTGCCCGGCCGCTGATTATCGGTGATGCCAATGCGGACATGCGCCTTGCCGCCGAAGAGACGTTTGGCCCTGTCGCCCCGCTGTTCCGGTTCGAGACCGAGGACGAGGCCATCGCGCTGGCCAACGATACCGAGTACGGCCTTGCCAGCTATTTCTACACATCTGGCCTCGACCGCGCGTTCCGGGTGGCCGAAGCGCTTGAGGCGGGGATGGTCGCGCTCAATACCGGCAGCATTGCGATGGAAATGGCCCCGTTCGGCGGGATCAAGCAATCGGGCCTTGGGCGTGAAGGTGGCACACTGGGCATTGAGGAATACCTTGAAACCAAGGCTTTCCACATCGGCGGCCTGAAGATCTGATGTTGGGGGACATAATGCCAAGCAACACCCGCAAGCACACCATCGCGGTCATCCCTGGTGACGGTATCGGCAAGGAAGTCATGCCCGAAGGTATGCGCGTGCTGGAAAAGGCCGCGTCGCTCTATGGCTTCGAGATAGAGCAGAAGTGGCACGATTTCGCCTGCTGCGATTATTACACGCGCCACGGCAAGATGATGCCCGATAACTGGAAAGAGGAAATTGGCCGCCCCGATGCGATCTTTTTCGGCGCGGTGGGCTGGCCTGATACCGTGCCAGATCATGTGTCACTGTGGGGTTCGCTGCTGCAATTCCGCCGGGAATACGATCAGTATGTAAACCTGCGCCCGGTGCGCCTGATGCCGGGCGTGCCGTGCCCGCTGGCGGGGCGCGAGCCGGGGGACATCGATTTCTGGGTCGTGCGCGAGAATACCGAGGGTGAGTATTCGTCCGTAGGTGGGATCATGTTCCCCGGCACGGACCGGGAAATCGTCATTCAGGAAACGGTGATGACCCGCGTCGGCGTTGACCGCATATTGCGCTTTGCCTTCGATCTGGCGCAATCGCGCCCGCGCAAGCATCTGACCAGTGCCACCAAGTCCAACGGCATTGCCATCACCATGCCCTATTGGGACCAGCGTGTTGAAGCGATGGGCGCGCAATATCCCGATGTGCGGCATGACAAGTACCATATCGACATTCTGACCGCACAGTTCGTGCTGAACCCAGACCGGTTTGACGTGGTCGTCGGGTCGAATCTGTTCGGCGATATTCTCTCGGACCTTGGCCCTGCCTGCACCGGCACGATTGGCGTGGCCCCATCGGCGAACATCAACCCCGAAGGCCTGCACCCGTCATTGTTCGAACCGGTTCACGGTTCTGCGCCGGATATTGCCGGGCAGAACATTGCCAACCCGGTTGGACAGATCTGGTCTGCCGCGATGATGCTGGAACATCTGGGCGAAGCGGACGCGGCAGCGGCCATCATGCGCGCGGTGGAACAGGTGCTTGCCACGCCATCTGCCCGCACGCGCGATCTGAAGGGCGCGGCCAGCACGCAAGCCTGCGGCAAGGCCATTGCCGAGGCGCTGGGCTGAATCCCGCGCCGCAAGCGGTTCTGCCGTCGGCTGATTGGTGTGCGGGGGATCATGTCGGCATGACCGCATATTCAAGCAAACATGCCGGTGATGAGTCATAGTCTTGTCATGCCGGAACAGCCCGGTCGATCAATCCAGAGGCCGCCACCATGCGCAGGATTTCCCCCTATATCTCAGCCGCCGTTGCGGCGTTGACCGTTGCCACTGCAGTGGCATCCTCCACCGTACAGGCCCACGCGATCTGGTTTGCGCAACGCGGCAAGCAACTGGCAATGGTCTATGGCGTGGGTGCGGACGATCTTGACGCGGTAAAGCGGATGCCGATGATAACGTCCGTATCTGGTCTCGATGCCGATGGCCTGCCTGCCACCGCAGCGCTTCGCGCGGCTGGCCCGATCCCTGTGGTTGACAGCGACGAGCCGCTGGCCGTGGTTGCCGCCGTCATGGATTATGGCATTTGGTCACGGGACACCGAAGGAACGTGGCACAACAAGGGCCATGACGAAATCAAGGGCGCGACGGTCAGCGAGCATAACTACAAGTATGCGGTCCACATCAACCAGCTGCCTTCCAAGCCCATGCCTTTGATTCCGGGTCACAAGCTGCAATTGGTCCCCGCCGACAACGCGATCCCGCCGGTCATGGGGCAGCCGATCAGGTTGCGGGCCATGTTCGATGGGAAGCCTGCTGCCGATGTCGCCATCATGCATGATTATGTGAACGACCCGGACCAGACGCCGATGAAGACCGATGCTCAAGGCTATGTCACGCTGCCGGTCCGCAATCAGGGGCTGAATGTGGTTGTCGCGATCCTTGTCGGGCCGACCGACGATCCTGCCAGGTACAAGCAGATGGAGCACCGCGCGTCGCTCTCGTTCGTGCTGCCGCACCTGCCGGAATAAGCGGTCTTCAGGGGAGGGATGAAATGAAAGTCCAAAGCATCATCGCCGCAGTGGCCGGCCTTTCGCTCATCGCCATGCCGGTTGCCGCCAGTGCGCATGGCTCGATGAAGCCCAGCCACGGCGGCATCGTGGCAATATCGGGCGAGACAATGGTCGAACTCGTGCGTGCGTCCGGCCGCGTGGACATCTACATTACGGAAGAGGACGCGCCGCTGGCGGCATCCGCCTTCACCGGAAAGCTGACAATCACCGCCGATGGCGCAAAATCGGACGCCGCGCTGGTGGGGCAAACCGGCAACAGGATGACCGCCCCCGGGCTGGTTATCCCGGCAGGCGCAAAAGTGGTTGTTGCGCTGACCGGTAACGGCAGCGGCGCAAAAACCTTCATCACGTTCATGGTAAAGTGAAATGCGGATCGGGCGGACTCACCGGCCCGGTCCGGCACGCGGCAGATTATGCTGCGCGGGGCCTGCTCAAACTGTTCGAACATTTTTGCGGGCCTGCAATTCGGACGAACCCTCTTTCACCGCGAGGCTAGGCTGATATCAAAGATGCACTTATGGAAGAGCCTGTAATGAACGCTCCTGCTTCTGCCCTGAACGACCGGTCGGGGACCAACCGCTCGCTGATCGATGTTGACCGCGATCACCTGATCCACTCGGTCACGTCCTTTCGCGGGCACGAACAGCACGGCGCTATCGTGCTGGAATCGGGCAAGGGCATGTGGCTGACGGATGCGGATGGCAACCGCGTGCTCGATGCCTTTGCCGGGCTGTGGTGCGTCAATGTCGGCTATGGGCAGGAGTCGATTGTCGAGGCAGCAGCGGAGCAGATGCGCAAGCTTCCCTACGCCACCGGCTACTTCCATTTTGCCAGCGAGCCGGTCATCCGTCTTGCCGGTGAATTGACCGCAGCCGCGCCCGATGGCCTTGACCACGTGTTCTTCACCCAAGGCGGATCCGATGCGGTGGACAGCGCCATCCGTTATATCGTGCATTACTGGAATGCGCGCGGATTGCCCGAAAAGAAGCACTTCATTGCGCTGGAATGGGGCTATCACGGATCAAGCAGCCTTGGCGCAGGGCTGACCGCGCTGGGCAACTTCCACCGCAATTTCGATCTGCCGCGCCCGTGGCAGCACCACATCGCCTCGCCCTATCCCTATCGCCACCCCGAAGGCCATGATGACGCGGCGGTGATTGCTTCAACCGTGGCCGCGCTGGAAGCCAAGGTGGCAGAACTGGGGGCAGACAATGTTGCCGCCTTCTGCTGTGAGCCGATCCAGGGTTCCGGCGGCGTGATCGTGCCGCCGCGTGGCTGGCTGAAAGCGCTGCGCGAGGCTTGCACCCGGCTGGGCATCCTGATGCTGGTGGACGAAGTCATCACCGGCTTTGGCCGCACCGGCCCGCTGTTCGCCTGCCTTGATGAAGACGTTTCGCCCGATTTCATGACGACGGCCAAGGGCCTGACCGCCGGGTACATCCCGATGGGCGCGATGTTCATGGCCGATCACGTGTACCAGACCATCGCCGATGCCGCGCCTGCTG
The DNA here is from genome assembly GCF_030696665.1 of Novosphingobium sp. Lineage (GTDB taxonomy): Bacteria > Pseudomonadota > Alphaproteobacteria > Sphingomonadales > Sphingomonadaceae > Novosphingobium. Next base: position 137,936 of record NZ_JAUYRV010000053.1, on the reverse strand, counting down.
CGCTGCCCATCGGCCACGGCCAGACGTACTCCGGCCACCCGGTTGCCGCTGCCGTTGGTCTCGAAGTCCTGCGCCTCTACCGTGAAGGTGGGCTGATGGAGAACGGCCGCAAGACCGGCGTGCGCTTTGCCGAACACATGGAGCGCATCCGCGCGCACCCGCTGGTGGGCGATGTGCGCTGGCGCGGGTTGCTGGGCGCGATTGAACTGACGACGGACAAGGCCACCAAAGCCCAGTTCGATCCGTCGCTCGACATCGGGGGCCGCCTCTCTAAGCTGACCTATGGCAATGGCGTGATCGTGCGCTGTTTTGCCAACGCCGTGCTGGGCTTTGCGCCTGCGCTGTGTTGCACGCTGGAAGAAATGGACATGATTTTTGAACGGGTTGAACGCTCGCTGGACCAGTTGCTCGAACAGCCCGACATCCGCGCCGCCGTTTCGGTCGGCACGGTCTGAACAGGGGAGGCCCAACCATGCTGCCCGGACCCAAGCTCGACAGGATTGATTTGAAGATCCTCGCCAAGCTCCAGCAGGAGGGGCGGATCACCAATGTGGAATTGGCCGATGCGGTCGGCCTTTCTCCCAGCCCCTGCCTCACGCGCGTGAAGCGACTGGAGAAGGCGGGCTATATCAGCGGTTATGGCGCCCATGTGAACTTCAACAAGCTGGGCGAATTCCTGACGGTGTTCACCGAAGTTACGCTGAGCGAACACCGGCAGGGCGATTTCAGCCGGTTCGAAAGCCGCATCGCCAAGCTGGACGAGATCGTCGAATGCCACCTTGTTTCGGGTGGCTATGACTACCTGCTCAAATTCGTGGCGCGCGGTGTCTCGCACTATCAGTCCATCGTCGAAGGGATGCTGGAAAGCGATTACGGGATCGAGAAGTACTTCAGTTACATCGTCATCAAATCACCCTTCATTAAACACAAGTTCCCGATCCAGAACCTGTTTGGCCAAACTCATGGTTGAGACCCAAGGGTAGAACATGACGAACATCGCCGATCTCTTGCCCGATCTTGTCGCGCTGCGACGCGATATTCACGCCCACCCCGAACTCGGCTTTTGCGAACACCGCACGGCTGCGCGCATCGCAGCGGAACTGCGCGACTGCGGCATCGAAGTCCACGAAGCTATCGGCACCACGGGCCTTGTCGGTGTGCTCAAGGGCAAGCGCGAAGGCGCGCGAACCCTCGGCCTGCGTGCCGACATGGACGCGCTGCCGATCCATGAGGCGACCAACCTGCCGTGGGCGAGCAAAACGCCTGGCACCTTCCACGGTTGCGGCCACGATGGCCATGTTGCCATGCTGCTCGGCGCAGCGCGCGTGCTGGCGGCAGACCCTGACTTTGCCGGAACGGTAAACTTCATCTTCCAGCCTGCCGAAGAAGGGCAGGGCGGCGCGCTGGTCATGATTGAGGAAGGGCTGTTTGACCGCTTTCCCTGTGACCGCGTTTATGCGCTGCACAACTGGCCGGGCCTGCCCGCAGGCACGATCAGCACTCGCCCCGGCGCGATCATGGGCGCGGCAGACAAGTTCAGGATCACGCTGACGGGCAAGGGCGGCCACGCCGCGATCCCGCAGGACAGCCCTGACGCGATCCTTGCCGCGGCATCGCTTGTGCAGCAGCTAAATACCATCGTGGCCCGCGCCGTGCCGCCATACGCGGCCGCTGTCCTTTCGGTTACGGAAATTCATGGCGGTCACGCGCACAATGTGATCCCGGCAGAGGTCACAGTCGGGGGCACGGTCCGCACGTTTGACCCTGTCGTGCAGGACCGGATTGAGGAGCGGATGCGCGCGATGCTGAAAGGCATCGAGGCCAGCTTCGAAGTGCAATGCTTGCTGGTCTATGATCGCTATTACCCCGCCACGATCAACGATCCGCAGGCTGCTGCCGATGCGCTGGAAGTTGCCGCGACTGTCGCCCGCGCCGAACTGGCACCGGAACCTGCGCCAACGTCGGAAGACTTTTCCTTCATGCTTCAGCAGCGCCCGGGTGCCTATATCTGGCTGGGGCAGGGGACGCAGGACCACGCGGCACCGCTGCACAACCCGCAGTATGATTTCAACGACACCGTGATGGAAACCGGCATCCGGCTCCATGTCGCGCTGGCAAAGCACTGGCTTGTTTAGTGGTCAGACACGTAGCTTGAGCGCGTAATCGAAAGCATATTCAAGGCTTGATGGGTCGGCGGTGCCAGTCCCGGCAATGTCGAATGCCGTCCCGTGATCGGGGCTGGTTCTGACGAAGGGCAGGCCCAGCGTGACATTCACACCGTTTTCAACGCCCATGTACTTCACCGGTATCAGGCCCTGATCATGGTACTGCGCTACCACCACATCGAACCGTCCCCGGCGCGCCTGCATGAACACCGTATCGCCGGGCCACGGACCGGAAGCGTCAATCCCCTCCGCACGCGCGGCTTCGATGGCGGGGCGGATGATGCGTATTTCTTCATCGCCGAACAGCCCGCCTTCTCCGGCATGGGGGTTCAACCCGGCGACGGCCACGCGCGGATTTTCGATGCCCAGCGCGCGCGCGCCGGTGTGGGCAAGCCGGATGGCGGCCATCTGCGCAGGAAAGTCTGCCCGGCGGATGGCGTCGGCCAGTGAACAGTGGATGGTGACAAGCACGGTCCGGATCTCATCGTTGGCAAGCATCATGGCGACGCGCCCGCCGCCGCCAAGGTCTGCAAGGATCTCGGTGTGACCGGGATAGGCGTGACCGGCTGCGCCAAGCGCCTCCTTGTGGATCGGTGCGGTGACGATGGCCTGCACCTTGCCCGCGCGCGCAAGCTTTATGGCTGTGACGATGGCATCGAAGGCGACCTGCCCGCTAACCGGCGATATTTCGCCCACAGGGGGCAGGGCGGCAAGGTTCGATGACGCCAGCACATCAAGGCTCGCGCCGTCGAAAGCCGCTTGATCGATTGAAGAAACTGGCCGCACTGCCACTTTGGCCCCAAGCCTGCCAAACGCGTGCTCCATGACCAATGGATCGCCCACGACCGCCCAGAAACGCTGATCGGGGCGGCGCAGGAACATCTTTGCGATGATTTCCGGACCGATGCCGGAAGGATCGCCCATCGTCACGGCAACAGGCAGGGCGTTCGTGGTCTTGATGCAGGTCATGGCAGAACAAGTAGCACAGCGGCGGCTGCAAGATTAGCGATATGAACCGGCGGGTGTCAGCCGTTGCCCAAAGGCCGACATCCCGCGGTGGTCAAACAGCCGACGCTGTTACTGCTTCATTCCCATCGCGTAGTCCCGCCAAACATCGGCGGAACTCCTATTGCGCGGTCATGCCTGCGTCGATCACGTGCTCAGCGCCGGTGATGTAGCTTGATTCATCGCAGGCAAGGAACAAGACAAGATTAGACACTTCCTCAGGCTCGGCAATGCGGCGCAACGGGATCTGCAACAGCGCGTCACCGCCGTCTTCGTCGGTTGCCTCGATCATCATGGGGGTCATGATGAAGCCGGGATGGACCGAATTCACGCGGATGTTATCCGGACCATACTCCACGGCCGCCGCCTTGGTCATGCCGCGCACGGCGAACTTGCTGGCGACATAGGCGAGGCTGGGGAAGCCATAGTTGGCCACGAGGCCGGCGATCGACGAGATGTTGACGATCGAGCCGCGCCCGCCCTTGAGCATGGACGGAATCACCGCATGCATGCCGAGGTAGACCGAGTGCTGGTTCACTTCGCAGACCTTGTGATAATCGGCCTCGGTAACGTCGGCTGTCTTGGCCATCACACCCAGAATGCCAGCGTTGTTCACCAAAACGTTGATCGGGCCGAAGAATTCTTCGGCAGCCGCAACGACGCGCGTCCAGTCTGCTGCGCTGGTCACGTCGTGTTCGATGAACTTTGCATTGGGACCAAGCTCGCGCGCCAGCGCATCGCCGGTGTCAGACCGTAGATCGGTGAGCACCACCTTTGCCCCTTCGGCGATGAAGCGCCGGGCGTGCGATGAACCCATCCCCCGTGAGGCGCCGGTGACAATCGCGGTGCGGCCGTTCAGTTTGCCCATGTCAGTCTCTCCGGTTTTACGACCCGTGAAGCCTGTCCGGCCATCGGTCCTTGCGTTACTGTCAACGTTAATGTTGAAAAAGCGGTTGCCAGTCAACACTATCGTTTACAAAACGGCCAGCTCTGGGTTAGCGAGAGAGTGTGCGATGGTTTGGAGAGGTTCGGGCAACATCTGGCCGGACGTGCCCCCGTCAAGGAGGCAGGACCAGGGAGGCAGACCGATGACTCAATTGGTGCGCGAAGAGAACAAGGCAATTGTTGCACGGTTTTTCGAAGTGTTTTCCAGCGGAGATGTCTCCGCGCTGCTTGATGCGATGGCTGAAGGCAGCAGCTGGTGGGTTTCGGGCAGGCTTGAAGGGATGTCGGGCCGATATGACAAAGCGAGCTTTGGCCCGCTGGTCGAAGGTGCAAAAGCCATCTACAAATCCGGGAGTCTGACGATCACCCCGGTTTCCATGATCGCCGAAGCCGATAAGGTAGCGGTGGAGGCTACCGGGTTTGCCGAACTGACCGATGGCCGGACCTATCTGCCGCAGTATCATTTTCTCGTGACTGTGCGTGATGGCAAAGTGTTCGAAGTACGGGAATACATGGATACACAGCACGCCAAGGACACGTTTTTCTGAGCGTAGCCTTCAGGCTTCATGTTTTGGAATTCAGGCCTCTGGGGCGGGCGGTAGGGGCGCGGCCAGTGCCGCCACAATCTGGCCCAGCGTGTCCTTGACCGCATCTTCAAAGCACTCGCCTTCGTCAGCACTATCGCGCGTGTGGATGACAAGGATGTTGAGGAACATGAAACAGGCTGTGACCAGTCGCCGCTGCGCCACCATCTCGGGCATGGGGCCAAGGCACGCTCGCAACAGTACCAGCGTGCGGGCAAGATTTGGTGCCACGCGCTCACCAAACTGGCCAAACCGCCGCGCCTGATAACGCAGCAGATAAGCGGTCAGAAAACCGGCGTAAGAATGATCGCCAAATTCGTCGATCAGTTCGATCTGCGGCCGGAAAATGATCTCCGTGATCGCGCGCAGGTCTTCCAGCTTTCCAGTTGCTTCGACAGCGGCGAGCATGCTGCCACGCGCAACTTCCATCTGGTTCATCCGGTAATCGAAAATTGCCTGCACCAGCGAGTCGCGCGAACCGAAGTGGTATTGGACTGCGTGATGGTTACGCTGGCCGGCCTGGGCCGCGATTTCACGCAGAGATGCACCTTCGATACCGTCGCGCGCGAACAGCACTTCGGCTGCAAGAATGAGCGCAACTTTTGGCGCATCGGGCGATGGATTGGCATTCGGGGCAAGCGCCCTCGCAGTTTTCGACGTCATTCAGGGCAATTGGGATAGTGCGGCGCAAGCGTCAAGCCCGAGCGGGGGCAACGTTTTTGCAAATCTCGTCAACGATGGTGTTGATCTTCGTCAACAGGTGTGTTGAATGGGCTTGACGAAATTGCCCACCAGAGGCATCTAAGCCACATGGCTTAATTCAAAAGCCTTGGGAGAGTTGAAATGACGATGGAAACCGGCCTCATTTTTCACCCCTACATGCGTCCTGGCCGCACTGCGCGGCAGACGTTCCAGTGGGGCGTGGACAGCGCGATACAGTGCGACAAGATCGGCTTCACATCGATGATGATTTCGGAGCATGCTTCACAGATCTGGGAAAACATTCCCAATCCCGAACTGATCATCGCTGCCGCAGCACTGCACACTGACACGATCAAGTTTGCCCCGATGGCACACATCCTTCCGCACCAGCATCCGGCCAAGCTGGCCATGACGGTGGGCTGGCTTTCGCAGATCCTTGAAGGTCGCTACTTCATGGGCATCGGCGCAGGCGCTTATCCGCTGGCGTCGTACATCCACGGTATCAAGAACACCGACACCACCTTCCTCAATGAGATGGTGCGTGAATCGCTGATCATCATGGAAAAAATCTGGAAGCGCGAGCCTTTCTTCTATGAAGGCAAGTTCTGGAGCGCGGGCTTCCCGGAAGAAGAACCGGCGGTGACGGAAGAGGACGAGCAGCACTTGCTCGCAGACTATTCGCCCTATGGCGGCGCTTTTCCGGAATTTGCGGTTACTGGCTTCAGCGCCAATTCGCCGTCGATGAAACTGGCTGGCGAACGCAACTTCAAGCCTGTGTCGATCTATTCGGGCCTCGATGCACTGAAGCGACACTGGGAAATCTATTCGGAAGCCAATATCAAGGCCGGGTTTACACCCGTTCGCCAGCGCCATGCCGTGTCGCAGACCGTGTTCTGCGCGGATACTGACGCAGAGGCGAAGCGGCTCGTGATGGAAGGTCCGATCGGATACTGCTTCGATCGCTACCTCATCCCGATCTGGCGCCGGTTTGGCATGATGGATGGCTTTGCCAAGGACAACGGCGTCGACTCGCTTGATATCGACCTCGAATTCCTGGTCGACAAAGTGTTCGTTGTCGGATCGCCCGACACGGTTGTCGACAAGCTGAATCATCTGTTCGAACAGACTGGCGGCTGGGGAACGCTTCAGGTCGAAGCCCATGACTATTACGATGATCCTTCAGCATGGTTCAAGTCGCTTGAACTGATTTCGAAGGAAGTGGCGCCGCGCGTAAAAGTACCCGGTGCAAATCTGGTCGATGCCTAATTGCGGTTAATGACGTTGAATTGAAGATATTGTGTGTCTGCGGTGAAAATACGCGCGGCAGACATACAAGACGCCGAATAGTCTCAATAATAAAAAATGGGAGAAGGGATATGGTTCATTTTTCAGATGGTGCGCGCGCGTTTGGCGCACGGCCGAGCACCTTGTTGCGCGGCAGCACCAGTGCGGTGGCTTTGATTGTTGCTGCACTTGCCACGCCGGTTCTGGCGCAGGCAGCGCAGGAACAAGCGCCTGAGGGCGTGGGCACGCAAGACATTGTCGTTACTGCACAACGTCGCGAGGAAAAGCTGTCCAAGGTGCCGGTATCGGTGGTTGCCTACGGAGCAGAAGCGCTCCAGACCCGCAACATCGCCAGCGAGCAGGACATCGGCACACTGGTTCCGGGGCTTCAGGTTAAGAACGGCCAGAATTCCAACCAGCTCAGCTATTCCATGCGCGGACAGTCGCTCGATCCCTTTTCGGGCACCAGTCCGGCAGTGCTGCCCTATCTGAACGAAGCGCCCTATAACCCCGGCAACACCGCAACCGCGTTTTTCGATCTGGGTTCGATCCAGGTGCTGAAAGGCCCGCAGGGTACACTGTTCGGACGCAATGCCACCGGCGGCGCGGTGCTTTATACAACGCCCATGCCCGGCGACGAATTTGGCGGCTACGCGATCCTGCGCGGTGCCTCGCGCGAATTTGGCCAGATGCAGGCGGCTGTCGATCTGCCGTTGATCAAGGACAAGCTGGCGATCCGCCTGGCGTTCGACGCTACGCGCGGCAACGGTTATATGACCAACATCAACACCGGCAACACCTTGGGCGACAAGAACAGCCGTTCTGGCCGTGCAACGATCCTGTTTACGCCGACCGAAACGGTCAGGAACGTTACCGTGTTCCAGCATGACCGGGTTCGGGGCAGCGAGGGCGTTGGCGGCATCTTCAATTACCACTCCGTGCCCACAACGCCGGGCGATTCCACAACCCAGTTCATCAGCGATGGCACCACCAAAACTCCGAACACCACCGGCATCCTTCTGGATAACACGCTTGCCGCGATCTACGGCAACAACGATGGACCGGCGGCACCCGGCTTCTTCCCCGGCGGTGTCGAGGGCTATACCAAGTTCTCGCGCGCCAACCCTTACAAGATCTTTTTGCAGTACGATTTGCCGCACCGTGCAGAAAACACGTTCGTTTCCAACACGACCGAAATCGAAGTTGGCAGCGACGCGACGATCAAGAACATCTTCAGCTACATGAAGGGCAATTCGCGCACGCCGGGCAATCTTGGTGGCGGCCCGTTCGGCTCGCTGTGGCTGTTCAAGCTGGCCGGAATCAACGCAACCGGCGCGCCGGGCGGACAAACCTTCAAGTCCGAAACCTTCAGCAACGAACTGCAGCTGCAGGGCACGGCGGCAGACGGCAAGCTGAACTACACCGCCGGCGTGTTCTATTCGAATCTCAAGCGGTTCGAGATCATCCCGATCAACATTGGTGCCGATGTCGTGCCTGGCGGCATTGCCGACATTTCCTACGCCTACCGCAACCGGCAGACGTCCAAGGCGGTGTTTGCACAAGCCAGCTATCAGGTAACAGACAAGCTCACTGCCACGCTCGGCGGCCGCTATACGTGGGAAAATGTGGGCATCCGCCAGGCTGCGGGCAATGTCTTTGGCGTGGATCCCAATTCACCGGCAGCAGACCAGAGCACGAAGCTGTCGGCACCGGCATGGACTGCCAGCGTCCAGTACCAGATCGACCCCAACAACATGGTCTATTTCAACCAGCGGGGAAGCTTCCGGTCGGGCAACCTGAACGGCACCGTTGCTCCGTTCATCGATCCTTTGACTGGCAAGCCAGCAAACCTGTTCAAGAACGAAAAGGTCCATGATTTCGAGTTCGGCTACAAGTTCAACGGGCGGATCGCGAATGCTCCGGTCCAGTTCAATGTTGCGGCCTACAAAATCGTCGTGAAGGATGCACAACGCGCGCTTTATGCCGTGGTTGGCGGCGCTCCGGCGGGCTTCACCGTCAACGTGCCCGAGGCGGTTACCAAGGGCATCGAAGTCGATGCGTTCGTCGGGCTGACGTCATGGCTCGATCTCGGCTTCAATCTGGCATACACTGACGCAGAGTACACGAAGCGCAATGTTCCTATCCCGTTCGTAGGGAATATCGCTGTCGACTCCTATCCCGATGCGCCCAAGTGGGCCGGTTCGGGCTTTGCCGAACTGAAGTTTCCAATTCCTGAGGACATCGGCGGGGTCAGCCTTCGCGCTGATTACTACCGCCAATCGAGCTTCTTCTTCTCGAACACCAACGGTACATCGACGCCTGGGACCAAGCTTGATGGCTATTCCACTCTGGCTATGCGCCTGAACTGGAAAGAGATCATGCAAAGCCAGGTTTCAGCAGCGCTGTTCGTGCGCAACCTGACGAAGAACACCTACTACATTTCCGGCTATGCGCTGGGCGCTTCAAATGGCGTGAACACCGCTTATCCCGGTGAACCACGTACCTTCGGTGCGGAGCTTTCGGTCAAGTTCTGATCATTGAGGATGCCATCGGTGCCGGAATTGCCCTGCGGCAGTTTCGGCGCTGATGGCATTTTTTGTGTCCAGCTCAGCCGCGTAGCTCCAGGCCGTTGCCATCGGGGTCTGTGATGTAGAGCGATTGCCCCCAACCGGACGCTCCAAAGCGTTCGCCTGCCGTGCCCACGTCAACGCCGTGACGCACAAGGTGCTCGCGCACCGGTTCAAGATCGAAACCAGCCACCGTCAGGCACAGGTGATCCATGTTGCGGCCGGGACCGGTTGGCAAGGGTTGCCCTGCCAGCAGATCGACGAATGCGGAGCCGACTCGCAGATGCGCAAGCGACAGTTCATCGCGGCGCCACTCCAGCTTGCATCCCAGAATCTGGCAATAGAACTGAATGGAGCGGTCAAGGTCAGCCACCCTGACAACGACATGATCGATTCCCGAGATTTCCATACAGCTTGAACTGCGACGCCTGATGCGGCGAGGCAAGCCCAATTGCGCATTGTCAACGCCAAGGTTGATTAAGTTTCGAGGCTGCCCTGATCGCCATTGACAAGCGAAGCCATGACCACGTATCAACGTTAGTGTTGATAAGAATGATTGGGGATCGAGGCGATGAAATTTCACCTGATGCAGACCGGTGTCGTCGGGCGCCGTCATGAGATCGAGGCCGGCATGGCCGGGCAGCGCAATGACTTGTATCAGCGGTTTCTCGAAGAAGTGCGTGGCTATGTGAAGCTGGCCGACGATCTTGGGTTTTATGGCTATTGCCAGCCTGAACATCATCTCCAGATCGAAGGTTTCGAGGTGAACAATCACCCCGGCATGTTCAGCCTTTTCGTCGGCCAGAACAGCAAGCGGTTGAAGGCAGGACTGATGGGCTACACCATGACCACGCACAATCCGGTGCGCGTGGCCGAGGAAATCGCAACGCTCGATCACATGCTGCAGGGGCGGATGTATTGCGGATTTACGCGCGGCTATCACGCCCGCTGGGTGGATAGCTACGCCGCCAAAGAAGGCGTCAGCGCCACGACGCCAGACAACGTGAAAGCGCGCGACGTGCAGGACGCGCGCAATCGCTCGATGTTTGAAGAAGGGGTTCGCGTTGTCAAGAAGGCGTGGACCAGCGACGTGTTCAGCCACAAGGGTGAAAATTGGGAGTTCCCGCCGAACGGCGGATCTGCAGGGCATCCGGCTTATGCCAAGTATGGCAAAGGGCAGGATGCTGATGGCATCGTGCGCCAGATCGGCATTGCGCCCAAGTGTTTTCAGGATCCCCACCCGCCCATCTACGGCGGCTTTGCAGCGTCGGGCCGGACGATCGATTTCTGGGCCGAAGAAGGTGGCAAGCTGATTGTGCTGTCGGACAATCTGGATTTCTGTGAATCGCTGAACAATCGCTACATCGCATCTGCCGCCAAGGTGGAGCGCGAGGTGACCAACACCCAGGCCTCGGCCTGGGGTGGCTTCCTGATGCTGACCGATGACAAGGATCGCGCGGCCAAGCTGATGGAAGAGCATATGTGGTTCTGGGATGAATGGTTCATCCCGATGGGCCAGCGCCCGCCAAACGTGTTGATCGGATCGGCCGACGAGATTTCCGACCAGATCGCCCGGGCGCAAGACCGTCTTGGTTTTGACGAACTGTTCCTGATGTTCGGGCAAGGCCACCTTGAGCCTGAGGAAAACAAGGAAGAACTGGATCAATTCATCAGCAAGGTTGCACCACGCTTCTCGACCAAGAACGCAGAAGGTGTGTTCGTCTGATCCCGACGAAGTAACCTAAAAGACTTTAAAATTTGGGAGAAATGCAATGTCCATGCAGTGCGGAATTTTCATGACGCCCTACAACCCGCCAAGCCGTACACCACGTCAGGTGTTCGACTGGGCTGTCGACATCGCGCGCATTGCTGACGAAGCAGGGTTTGCCGATTACATGATCGGGGAACACTACACGCTCGGCTGGGAAAATATCCCCATGCCCGAAGCGATCATTGCGGCGTGCGCGCAGACCACCAAGACGATCCGCTTTGCGCCAATGGCGCACCTGTTGCCCTATCACGATCCGGCGACACTCGCGATCCGCATTGGCTGGCTCAGTCAGGTGATGGAGGGACGGTATTTTCTCGGCGTCGCTCCGGGTGGACACCATACCGACGCCATCCTGCACGGGTTCGAGAGCATTGGGCCGTTGCCACCGATGCAACTGGAAGCGCTCGCGCTTATGGAGCGGGTGTGGGAGCGCAAGCCGTTTGTCGAAAAGGGTAAGTATTTCCAAGCTGGGTTCCCCGGCCCTGACACGATGCCCGAATACAACGTCGAGATCGCAGATAACAGTCCATATGGCGGACGCGCGGCGCTTGAACTGGCAGTCACCGGCCTGTCGCAAAAATCGTCTTCGATGAAGTTTGCGGGCGAACGCGATTATTCGCCGATCTCGTTCTTCGGTGGCACGCCGCAGATGAAGGCGCACTGGGATACCTGGTCTGACGCGATGATCTCGAAAGGGCATACGCCCGACCGCAAGCGGTATCGCGTGTGCCGTGACATCTTCATCGCAGATACTGATGCCGAGGCCAAGCGACTGGTCCGCAAGACCGGGCTGATGCAGACGTGGCACAAGTACTTGAAAGAAATCTACGTCAAGTTCGGGCTGTTCGATGGCATTATCCATGACAGCGGCGTGGACATCACGCCGGACACCATCGACGAGGACTTTCTGGTCGACCACGTAATCCTGTGCGGATCGCCTGATACGGTGATCGAGAAGCTGGAAAAGCTGGCCGATGCGGTTGGTGGCTGGGGACAGATCGTGGCCAACCAACACGACAGCATTGACGATCCCAAGCCGTGGGAAGAATCGCTGCGCCGTCTGGCGACCGAAGTTTGCCCCAAGGTGCGAATGCCAACCTGAATCCCTGCCAGCGATGGCCACTGATGGTGCCGCAAAGAGCGCCAAAGGGGCCATCGCCGGACCGTGGAGAGGACTGAGATATGACCAAAGCAAGAGCGTGTGTGCTGGTTGAACCCAATCGGGTCGAGACGTGGGATGTTCCCGTGTTCGATCCTGAGCCGGGCGGCGCGCTGGTTCGCATCGTTGCGGGCGGGGTTTGCGGCAGCGATGTTCACATCATGTCGGGTGAAGCGGGCATCATGCCGTTTCCGATCATTCTGGGCCATGAAGGCGTGGGCCGGATTGAGAAACTGGGTCCGGGCGTTACCACCGATTATGCGGGCGTGGCGGTAAAGCCGGGTGACCTTGTCTATTGGGCACCGATAGCGCTGTGCCACCGCTGCCACAGTTGCACTGTGATTGATGAAACCCCGTGCGACAATTCGCAGTTCTTCGAACATGCCGAAAAGCCGAACTGGGGCAGCTATGCCGATTTTGCCTGCCTGCCCAATGGCCTTGCGTTCTTCCGCCTGCCGGATGGCGCGTCGGTCGATGCGGTGATCGCGCTGGGTTGCGCCTTGCCCACGGTGCTGCGCGGGTTTGATCGCTGCGGCCCGGTGCGCATGGGTGATACGGTGGTGGTGCAGGGGGCAGGGCCGGTCGGTCTTTCCGCAATTCTCGTGGCCAAACTGTCTGGTGCGCGCGAGATTATCGCGGTGGACATGCACGACAATCGCCTTGCCATTGCGCGGTCGCTGGGCGCTACGGCAACAGTATCGCTAAAAGACACAGCGGAGGAGCGACGCAGGCAGATCTATGATCGTGTCTCGGTCAACGGTCCGGATATTGTCGTCGAAGCAGCTGGCGTGCTGCCGGCCTTCCCCGAAGGCGTGGACATCGCCGGCAATCACGGACGCTACATCATCCTGGGCCTTTGGGGCGCGATCGGCACGCAGCCGATCTCCCCGCGTGACCTGACGCTCAAGAACCTGACGATTGCCGGCGCAACGTTTCCCAAGCCCAAGCACTACCATCAGGCGCTGCATCTGGCGGCGCGGCTGAACGGGCAGTATCCGTTGGCCGAAATCGTCAGCCATCGCTTTGGCGTAAGCCAGGCGCTCGAAGCGCTGGAAGCTACGGCGGCAGGTGCGGTGATCAAGGCGATCATCGACCCCGAAATCAACTGACAAACGAAAGGACGAATTATGGTTGAGGCAACCGTCGCGGATCATCGCGTTCGTGCCGACCGTCCGGCGCACGTTCCCGAAACATTGGTCAGGGACATCGACATGTATGCGCTCGACGGGATCGAGCAGGGTTATCACGAAGCATGGAAGGCGCTGCAGCAGCCGGATATGCCCGAACTTGTGTGGACGCCGTTGACGGGCGGTCACTGGATCGCCACGCGTGGCGAGCTGGTCAAGGACATCTACAGTGATCCGACCCGGTTTTCGAGCGAGGTCATCTTCCTGCCCAAGGAGGCGGGCGAGAAGTACGGCATGGTGCCGACGCGGATGGATCCGCCCGAACATACGCCCTATCGCAAGTTGATCGATACTGGGCTCAATCCTTCACAGATCCGCAAGGTCGAAGAGCAGGTCCGGCAGGCGGCAATCGATCTGATCGAGCCGCTTGTTGCCAAAGGACAATGCGATTTTGCGGCTGAATACGCCAACGTGTTCCCGGTGAAGGTGTTCATGGCGATGGCGGGCCTGCCGATGTCGGACGTGCCCAAGCTTTCCGAATTTGCCAGGGACATGACCCGGCCTGCAGGCAACTCGCCTGAAGAAATGGCGGAATCGCTTGATGCAGCGAACAAAGGGTTCGACGCCTATGTCGATCCGATCATCCGCTCGCGGCGGGGTGGCAGCGGCACTGACCTGATTTCCGTCATGGTGAACGGCACGATCAATGGCGAGCCGATGCCGCATGACAAGGCTGTGGGGCTGATCTCGCTGTTGTTGCTCGGCGGGCTCGATACGGTCGTCAACTTCCTCAGCTTCTCGATGATCTACCTTGCCCGGCACCCGGAGAAGGTCACGGAGATCCGCGAAGACGAGTTGAAGTTGCGCCGCGGCGTGGAAGAACTGTTTCGCCGTTTTCCGGTTGTCTCGGAAGCGCGGATGGTCGCTGTCGACCAAACCTATCGCGGCGTGGAGCTGAAGCGTGGCGATATGATTCTGCTGCCTACTGCACTGCACGGACTTGATGAGGGAGCGAACGAGAACCCTTGGGATCTGGACTGGGAGCGCAAGGCACCGCAGCACAGCACCTTTGGCGGCGGGCCGCATCGCTGCGCCGGGCTGCATCTGGCAAGGCTGGAAGCGACCGTGACGCTGCAAGAGTGGATCCGGCGCATTCCGGAGTTCTCTCTCGCTCCCGGCGCGAACCCGGTTTATCATTCGGGCATCGTCGCAGCCGTCGAAAACGTGCCGCTAGTGTGGGCCAAATCCTGACATCTATAGAACGAGGACCATCACATGGCAGGACGGCTTGAGGGCAGGGTTTGCGTCGTTACCGGCGCAGGCCAAGGGATGGGGCGTGCCAGTGCCCGAGAGATGGCGCGTGAGGGCGGCAAGGTCGTCATCGCAGACATAAACGAACAAGCCGGGCAGGAAGCTGCTGACTTGATCGTGGCGGAAGGCGGTACGGCCACCTTCATCAAGGTTGACTTGCGGAGCAGCGTTTCCATCCGCAACCTGATGGATACAACCGCCGCGCTCTATGGCGGGATCGACGTGCTGCATGCGAATGCTGCAGTCCACGAAACTGACCTGACGCCGAACACCTCGATTGAGGAGCTGTCGGAAGACGTCTGGGATGTTGTCAACGACATCAATCTCAAGGCAGTGTGGCTTTGTACCAAACACGCGGTGCCTTATCTCAAGACGTCCGATGCAGCGTCGATCGTCAACGTGGCGTCGACCGGAGCGACGGTGGCTTACCCGATGGCGGCTGCCTATTGTGCGACCAAAGGCGGCGTCGAAATGCTGACGAAGGCGAGCGCCACGGACCTTGCCAAGTTCGGTATCCGGGTGAATTGCTATTGCCCGGCTGCGATCCGCACGCCCATGTTGGAGAAGTATCTCCAGGCTTCAGACGATCCCGCTGGGCTGGAGAAGGTCCTCCGCGGCGCGCACTTGCTGCCGCGCCTTGGCGAGCCTGAGGAAGTCGCCAAGCTGGCGGTGTTCCTGGCTTGCAGTGACAGTTCGTTCATCACCGGCGCGTCCTACCTGATCGATGGTGGCGCGCTGGCCTGGCGCGGCCTTAACGCGGGGTAATCAATCGGTGCCGCGGTGCTCCGGTGCCGCGGCGGCGATGTCCAGCGCCTGCAGGATTGCCTTGCGGCCGATGCCCAGGGCGATGGCGTTCTTCAGGTGGACGCGGAAGCCGGGGCGGAAGCGGTGGCTGGGCGCGGCATCGCAGGCAAGTGCAGCCAGTTCCTTGATCCGCGCGCGCACCGTGCCGCTGCGCCACGGAATGGCGCAATATTCGAAGAAGCCGGTGAAGATATCGGGCGAAAGCCGCAGCATTGCTTCGAGGAAGCCCGGCAGTTCGGCGGAAAACCCTGTCCAGAAGGGGTCATTGCCGACGCGGTCATCCCACAGCGCCTGACGGTCTGCATCGAACGGGGCGTCGGCATCGATCAATCCGCGCGCACTTGCTGCGTCAAGCACCGCAGACGCCGAAACCATAAGGGTGTGAACGCCGAGGCCGGAGGTAAGGGCTAGAATTTCCTGCACCTGCCCAACTGTCGCGCCTGCTTCGAAGCATTGCACAATTGCTGCGTCCAATCGTGCGCGGTCAAGTGCGGTAACCGAGGCGCTGACGGCCAAGGTTATCAGCGCTGCAGCCAGTTTATCAAGCGGTTCGCCATCTGCAATTCCGCTGGTCAGGTCTTCGGCTTCTGCGCGCAATGCTGCGATGGATATAGTGGTCATCCAACGACTTTGGCAATGGCGTGCGCACCTGTCAACTTATGTGTTGACTGGATCGTGGGCGTTGATCATATGGATTGTGAGAGAGGGAGTAGAAACATGTCGACGCTGGAAGAACGCATCGCAAAACTCGAAGACAGGGCCGCCATTCAGGATCTGGTTGCGGTGTATTTTCGTGCGTCCGACGATGATGACTACGCCGTCATGGCGCAATGCTTTTCCCGTAATGCCCGGTTCGAAGCTTCGGGATTTGAAGATGCTGCAGGGCGTGATGGCATTGTCGCACTTATCAAGGCGGCGCGAGCGGGCATGGGGCAGACCGTGCATACGCCCAACTATGTCCACATCAGCTTTACCGGCGCAGATTCCGCTGACGGCGAGGTTTGCGCGCACCTTGAACTCGGATTGGGTGAAGCCACGTATTTCGGCGCAGTGCGTTACATTGATCAATACGTGCGCGAAGACGGCCAATGGCGGATTGCAGTGCGGGCGATGAAGGTCGTTCACATCGCGCCTTGGTCCGAAGTCGACCGTTCGTTGACGACCGCGCTGAATGTGCAGTGGCCGGGTGCCGATCCGTTGACCTCGGATTTTCCGCGAATGCAGGCCGGGTGACATTTTTTTGAGTGAATCGTCAACGTTTGCGTTGAAATAATAGGCGCCATTGAGCGTCAATATGGGGAGAAGTGAAATGAAGAAGACGATTGGTGTCCAGCCTGCATTGCTGTTTGCAGGAGCCTCGCTTGCTGCGATCCTGGCTTCGCAACCGGCGTTCGCTCAAACCAGCACTGGGAACGAAGAGCGGCAGGCGAACGAACAGCCTATGTCCGATGCGATCGTAGTGACCGCGCGACGCAAGGCCGAAAACCTGTCCGACGTTCCGGTATCGGTCGCCGCATTGGGCGCGACCGAACTGGCAGAACGTCGCATTCTTTCGGAATCCGATCTTCAGTCGGCAACGCCCGGTCTGACGGTTCGTCAAACCAATTCATCGAACCAGATCAGCTTCTCGCTGCGTGGGCAGTCGCTCGATGCGTTCTCGTTCGCATCGCCAGCAGTGCTGAACTATGTCAATGAATTCAACGCACAGTCGACGTCGGCCAGTGCGTTCTATGACTTGCAGTCGATCCAGGTGCTCAAGGGTCCACAGGGCACGCTGTTCGGTCGTAACGCAACCGGCGGCGCGGTGCTTTATGAAACGCGCAAGCCCGACGAAGACTTCGGTGGTTATGCCCGCTTGAGCTATGGCAATTACAACAATGTGATTGCCGAAGGCGCGATCAACGTTCCCGGCGAGACGATTTCGGGGCGCGTTGCGGCTCAATATCAGAAGCGCGATGGCTACCAGACCAATCTGTTGCTTGGAACCAAGAACGCGTCGATCGACAATTTCAGCGTGCGCCCGACCATCCAGATCAAATCCGGTGATTTCACCAACACCACGGTGTATCAATATGCGTTCACTGGCGGTGTTAGTGCGGGCCTGCGTGCGACCAACTACTACGGTATCAACGGAAGTTCAGGCGCAACCACCGATCCGAACAACAACTTCGTCAATGGCCAGCCCTTTGCCGGTCAGCTCGGCTTCGGCTTGCCTTCCGCAACGCTTTATCCAGACGGCATCGCACCGTTGCTGGAATACGGCGCAAAGTTTGCAGCCTTCGGCTTCAGCGGCCTGCCAAGCTTCATCAATGCGCAGAAGAATTATGGCTTCTACGATATCTTCAACAACCAGACCGGGGCTCATGAGGGTCGCCAGCATCTGGTGACCAACACCACGACGTACGAACTGTCTGACGACGTTCAGATCAAGAACGTCTTCGGCTTCAACCGCTCTATCTCGCGCGACCGTACGGATGTTGACGGATCACCATTCGAACCCCTGAATATCGGGTTCAGTGGCGGGACGTCGGCTGCCAACTTCGGCAATCCGGCAATTGGCGGTCCGGGCGCAGAAGGGTACACCTACGTTCAGCGACAGTTGTCAGACGAACTGCAGATTTCCGGCAAGGCCGACCGTCTGACGTACATTGCGGGCGTATATTATTTCGAAGGCAGGGATGCCCAGCGCCTTCCGCTCGTGTTTGCTCCGGATTACGTTGCCGCCTTGGGCGATAATCTGGGTGCCTTCCTGCGTGAATACCAGGTCGAGACCAAGTCCAAGGCGGTCTATGCCCAAGCGTCGTACGAGATTGCCGATCGGCTGAATCTGACCGGTGGCGCACGCTATACCTGGGAGACGACCAACTATGCCCCAGCACGCCGCACAGCAGGCTTCGACCCATTCCTTGACGACTTCAACGTCGGGCAGGGCGTCGGACCTGAAGAACTGAAGGCAAGCAAGCCAAGCTGGACGGTTTCGCTCGACTACAAGGCAACCGACAGCCTGCTGGTTTACGCCACGCATCGTGGATCATGGCGTACTGGTGGTTTCAATGGCACGGCAACTTCGGTCAATGCTGCTGGCAAGGTTGTTGCGAACCGGTTCCTGCCTGAAACGACGTACGATTTTGAAATCGGCGCCAAGTTCAACGGTGAAATCGGGACGATGCCAGCGACCTTTAACATCGCGGCCTATGACCAGCATATCAGCAATGTCATTCGTGCAGTTTATCTGGGCGTTGCTGCCGTCAGCGGCAATGTCGAGAAGGCGCGGGTTTCAGGCTTCGAAGCAGACGCTTCACTTCGTGTTGCGCCGTGGTTCCAGCTGGGCGGGACACTGGCTTACACCAATGCGCGTTACCCCAAGAACACTGCGATTGTCGGCAACACGGTCGTCCAGTTCGGTCCTTACGGTGACGTGCCAGAGTGGACTGGCTCGGCATTTGCCAAGGTAGAGCATGAGCTTCCGTCGGGCGGCACGGTGTCGCTGCGCGGCGACATGTACAGCCAGTCGTCCTTCTACTACTCGAATGCGGCTGCGACGATCCTGCCCGGTACCCAGATCGAAGGGTACTCGCTGTTCGATCTTCGTGCCGAACTCGGTAACGCCTTCGGATCGGGCGCTACGATCGCAGCCTACGTCAAGAACGTGACCGACAAGGAATACAATGTCGGCGGCTTCGCGCTCGGTGCGGTCAATGCGATCAACTCCGTCCTGCCCGGTCTGCCGCGCATGTACGGGATCGAGCTGAAATACGACTTCTGATCAAACAATACTTCCCCAGACGCCTGCGCCTTCCAGCGCTGGAATCTGGGGAAGGCTACCACTTACAAAGGAGAATCATCGTGGACTCTTTGGACCGGATAGTCGAGGAACGCGCGATTGAGCGGATCGTGTTCGACTATGCTTACTACCTTGACATGAACATGCCCGAGAAGATGATCGAGCTGTTCGTCGATGATTGCGAAGTCAGCTATGCGCCCAATTTCGGCGCAACCGGCATTGAGGATTACGCCAAGACGCTTGACGGCATCGGCACCTTTTTCCGTGCAACATCGCATCACGTGTCGAACATCGTGATTGACTGGGTCAGCGATAATGAAGCGACGCTGCGCGCCGCCGTGTTGGCCATCCATCGCTACACCAAAGAGCGCCCCGACGGCATTCTGTATGGCCAGTACCACGATGTGGTGGTCAAACAGGGCGGTCAGTGGAAGTTCAAGAAGCGTATTCTCAAGACCGTTATGACCACCGATTATCACGTCCGGGCATCCAACCCTATTGGCCGCGTGGAGTAATCGCGATGGCGGGCGAATATGCCACGATCCGCATAGAGCATGAAGAGGCGCTCAGCTGGATCGTGCTCGATCGGCCAGAGGCGGCGAACGCGTTGTCGCCGCAACTGCTCGACGAGTTCGCCCACGCGCTTGAACGGTTGAAGCATGAAGGCGGCCCGGTCATCGCCATTCGTGGGCAAGGCAAGGGCTTTTGCGCAGGCATGGATCTGGGCAGCTATGGCGCAGGCGACAGCGGCCCTGCCGATCCGATGGGTGACCACGCCCGGCTGCGCGCCAATGTTGATCGGTGGCTGCTGATGTGGGATCATCCCAAGCCGGTGATCGCCGCAGTACATGGCTTCTGCCTTGCTGCTGCGGCGCAGATGTGCGTCTTCACCGATATTACCATCGTGGCCGACGATGTGCGCATCGGGGAGCCGACTATCCCCATCGGTGGCGGCTTCATCGCGCCGACCTGGGTCAGTCTGGTCGGCCCCAAACGCGCCAAGGAATTTGCCTTCGTGCCGGGCAACTGGATCGACGGGCCGACGGCGGTCACATGGGGCTGGGCCAACCACTGTGTGCCGGCCGCCGATCTGATCCCGGCGGTCCGCTCGCTGGCACAGCGCATCGCGATGACGCCCCCCGACGTGCTGCGGCTCAAGAAGCTGTCTATCAATCGTGCCACCGAGGCCGCAGGTTTCCGGCAGGCGCTATCCGGCATCGCCGAAATCGACGCATTGTTGCACATGGCACCGGCGGTGCTCGAAGTGCGACAACGCATGAAGGAACAGGGCCTCAAGGCCGTCATCCAGCAATTCAAGGTTGCGCCGACGAGTCCGCTCGTCGCGCCGAAGGAGTAATCATGGCAGACGTAGAATTCACCATCGATGGTCATGTTGCGCATGTCCGTCTGAACCGCCCACAGGGCCTAAACGCGATCACGCAGGAGATGGATGACCTGCTGCTGGATGCGTGGAACACGATCAATGCCGATCCCGAGATCTGGTGCGCGATCCTTTCGGCTGAGGGCGAAAAGGGCTTCTGCATCGGTGCGGATGTTTCGGGCGGAGCCGAGCGCAAGACGCGCATGGCGCTGGGCGGTGGCCTCACGGGTATTGGCGGCCCGCTGGTTACACTCAAGAAGCCGTTGATCGCGGCGGTCCAGGGGTTCTGCGTCGGCGGCGGTTTCGAACTGGCGATGTGTGCCGACATCATCGTCGCTGCTGAAACCGCACAGTTCGGGCTGCCCGAGACGAAAGTTGGGATCATTGGAGAATGCGGCGTTGTGCACCGGGCGATGCGCCAGTTGCCGCACCACATCGCGATGGCGATGATATTGACCGGTGAACGTATCAAGGCCGACGTCGCCGAACGCTTCGGACTGGTGAATGAAGTCGTGCCGTTCGCTGATCTGGCTGCCACCGCGCAAAAATGGGCGGACAAGATCAATGCCGCATCGCCGCTTGCCAATCAGGCGGCCAAGGTGGCTGCTCTGGGGCGTCTGGGTCATCCACTTGAAGTCGCGCTGATGTCGCGCTTCGAGGAGATCGAGCAGTACGCAGAAAGCAACGACAAGCGCGAAGGCGAGCTGGCGGGAGCCGAACGCCGCAAGCCAGTGTGGACGGGCCGCTGAGATGAGCGGCGAGGGTGCGCCAACGCCGGGCGAAACCGACATCCGGGTCGAGATCGATCCGGGCCACTTCCGCTCGGTGCTGGGCACATATCCCACCGGCGTCTGTGTGATCACCGGTTGCAGTCAGGATGGCGTGGCTGCGGGGCTGGTTGTGGGCAGCTTCACTTCGGTGTCGCTGGACCCGCCGCTGGTCGCGTTTTTCCCTGACCGCAAATCCAGCAGCTGGCCGCAAGTTCGTGCGTGCGGACACTTCTGCGTCAACGTGCTGGCCGAGGATCAGGTTGAGCTGTGCCGCCAGTTCGCGTCGCGCGGGGGTGACAAGTTTGAGGGCGTGTCGCACCGTATGTCAGAACGGGGGATGCCGCTGCTCGATGGCGTTGTGGCACATATCGAATGCACCATCGAGGATGAGATCGACGCGGGCGATCACACCATCGTGCTGGGCCGGGTACAGTCGCTGGCGGTTGAGCGGGCGGTTGGCCCCTTGCTGTTTTTCAAGGGTGCTTACGGGCGCTTCGACGCTGCAGGCTGACAGGCGCATGTCTGCAAACCTTGGCCATTATCCGCCCAATCCGGCGTATGGGAGTGGCATCTTCAGACGGCGGATCAGCTTCTCATCGTGGGGCAACGGCATTCAGGTGTCGGTTCTCGATGATTTCCACGATATGAGCGTGGCGCTGGTGGTCGATGACGGTTTGATTGCCGACGTGATCGCGCGGATGGACCGGTTTCCCAAGACCAGCTGCCCGGGCGCGACGGCAGCACTGGGAATGCTGCGCGGAAGGCCTGCCGACGGCGCGCCGCCATCATTGACCAGCGACGAGCGGGGCGGGCAATGCACGCACCTTGTTGATCTTGCCCGGTTGGGCCTGTCGTGGATGGCCCGTGGCGACCGGGCGCAGAGGGTGGAAGTTTCGCTGACCGACCGCGATGTGGCGCGCCGTCAGCGGCTTGCGGTGGAAGTGGATGGCGCGCTGGTACTGGAATGGGTGCTG
This sequence comes from Novosphingobium sp., assembly GCF_030696665.1. Lineage (GTDB taxonomy): Bacteria > Pseudomonadota > Alphaproteobacteria > Sphingomonadales > Sphingomonadaceae > Novosphingobium. The sequence goes on along the minus strand of NZ_JAUYRV010000053.1, from coordinate 115,603 downwards.
CACGACGAGGTCATCGTAGAGCCGCGCGAACACTGCGGACAGACCCTGTTCGGCGGTTTCACCCGCTGGGTTCAGCAAAACTTTCCGCCTGCGCAGGCCGACGTGTGGCGTATCGCCCAGATGGCGGTTTTCGTTGCGCGTGGCCGGGCGTATATCGTGGATGGACCGCAGCCGCGCCGCGTTTCGGAAGAGCCTGCGCGGCAGGGCGCGTGCTACAGTTTCAGTGGCGCGGCCTTCGCGACGGCGTATGACAATACCGGCTACGTTCGCGATATGAGCGGCGGCTTTCCGCCCGCTTACAAAGCCCCACAAGAAAACATAAAAAGAGGAGCTTGAGATGACCGCGATTGCTACCATCGATGAAATCATCGACGAGGCGCGCAATGGCCGCCCCTTCATTCTGGTCGATGCAGACGATCGCGAGAATGAAGGTGACATCATTGTGCCGGCCCAGTTTGCCACGCCTGACCGGATTAACCAGATGGCGATTCACGCGCGCGGGCTGATCTGCCTTGCGATTACAGCAGGGCGGGCACGCGAACTGGAACTGTCGCCGATGTCGAGCGACAACCGCTCCGGCCACGGCACTGCGTTCACCGTCTCGATCGAGGCGCGCGAGGGCGTGACCACCGGGATTTCAGCATTCGACCGTGCCCGGACAATCTCGGTGGCGGTCAACGCACAAAGTGGGCCGCGTGATCTTGTGTCACCGGGGCATGTGTTTCCGCTGGTTGCGCGCGATGGCGGCGTGCTGGTGCGTCCCGGGCATACTGAGGCTGCCGTCGACATTTCACGGTTGGCAGGGCTGATCCCCGCGGGCGTGATTTGCGAGGTGATGAACGCCGATGGGACGATGGCGCGTTTGCCGGATCTCGTGCCCTTCGCCGCAGAACACGGCATGAAGATCGGCACGATTGCAGACCTGATCGCGTGGCGGCGCAAGACCGAGACCTTGGTTGAACGCGTTGCCAGCGGACCGTTCGACAGCCACTATGGCGACAGTTTCACGATCCACGTCTATCGCGATCTGGTGGACAATTGCGAACATGTGGCGCTGGTGCAAGGCAATATCCGGCCGGGCGTGGACACGCTGGTACGGGTGCATCAGTTCGATCTCACCGCCGATCTGCTCGGCTATCGCAACGCTCATCCCGACTATGTCCCATCGGCCCTGCGGCAGATGGCCGGACACGACGGCCCGGCTGTCGCGGTGTTCGTGCAGGATCCCGACCGCGCTTCGATCTCGCGCCGGGTCATGGGCGGGCGCGGCGAATATGCACGATTGTCGAGCGACCGCGACTACGGTATCGGCGCGCAGATCCTGAAAGATCTTGGCGTCGAGCGCATGGCGCTTCTGACATCGAGCAGTCGCAAAATGGCTGCGCTCGAAGGATTTGGCCTCGAAATTGTGGATCGCCGGGCCATTGTCGAAAGCTGATGTCCTGGCCGAACCGGTCGGCGGGGCTGGGCCGGTTGCCGCTCAAAACCTCTGGTCATCGGAGCCTGAGATCGATACGCGTCAAGTTATGGTAACGACGAGCAACATTTCGAAGCGCCGGAAGTCCGCGCTCGAAGAAGGCAGCACCGACTATCTGGCAAAGCGCGCCGAACTGGTCGAGATTGCGGGGCGGCAGTTCAAGGCCCACGGTTTCAAGGCGACGACGCTGGCCGAAATAGGGCACAAGGCGGGGCTGGATCGTGCGACTGTCTATTACTACTTCGGTAGCAAGGAAGAACTGTTCCGCGAATGCCTGCGCGTTGGCGTTGAGGCCAATATCGCGGCGTGCGAAGCGATCTTTGCAGACGAAGCACTTGAATCAGCGGGGAAACTGCGCGGCGTCATCACCCAGTTGATGTCGGCTTACGATCAGTACTATCCGCATATGTACGTCTACATCCAGGAAGAGATGAGCCGGGTTACCGGCGAGAAAAGCGCGTGGGCACAGCGTATCGTGGCCAAGACGCGCACGTTTGAACGCATCGTGCTCAGCCTGATCAGCGAACTGATCGCCAAAGGCGAAATGCGGTCCGACATCGCCGTTTCGGTGGCCGCCAACGCCGTGTTCGGGATGCTGAACTGGACGCACCGCTGGTATCAGCCGGGCGGCGCGCATTCCGCACAGGAAATTTCGGATTCGTTTTGCGAAATATTCTTCAGCGGAATGCAGAAACGCTAACGCGACGTCACAGCCGCGTGCGCAAGGCTCGTTTGTCGACCTTGGTTGCCGACATTGGCCATTCGCCGTCGTTCATGAAGAACACTGCGCGGGGCACCTTGTAGCTGGCAATGCGACCCTGGCAGAAGTCGATCAGCTCCTGCTCCGTGGCGGTGTGGCCCGGGCGAAGTTCGACAAACGCAACCGGCACTTCATCCAGCCGTAGATCGGGCCGGCCGACCACTTCGGCCAGCTTCACCGCCGGATGGCTGCAGATATAGGCTTCGACCTCGATCGCGGCGACATTTTCGCCGCCCACTTTCAGCATGTCCTTGGCACGGCCGTGGAAGGTCAATTGGCCGTCCGCGCCGCGCGCATATAAATCGCCGGTGTGCAGCCAGCCTTCGCCGTCCAGCGCTTCTGCGGTCTTTTCGGGCGAGCGATGGTAGCCGTCCATCACGCAATAACCGCGTACCAGAATTTCGCCCACGGCATCAGGCGCCGCTTCCTCGCCGCTATCCAGTGCGATGATCTTCACCTCGATCCCGGGCACGGGTTTGCCCTGGCTGATGGTTCGCTGCTCCGGCGTTTCGTCGGGCGCGCACAGGGCAAAGATCCCGGCGGTTTCGGTCATCCCGCATGCTTGCATGAATTCGGCGTCGGGGAAGGTGCGTTGGGCGCGGTCCACCAGCGCGGGCGGGGCGATCAGCAAGACCTTGCGCAAGGTTGCCAGACGGTTCGCATCGAACGCAGGATGATCGAGCAGCGGCTGCAGGATGGCGGGAAACCACGGCCAGGCCACGGTTACCTGCTCACGCTCCATCAGGTCGAGCGCGCGGCCCGCATCGAAGAACACATCGGTGACATAGGTGCCGCCGGTCCCGATCGTGCCAATAAACGGCGCGAACGAGCCGATATGGAACAGTGGCCCGCCACCCCATGTCACGTCATGGTCAGACGCGCGGAAGCGGCTGCTGGCCCGCTCTACCGGCCCTCGGGTAACGGCTTCGTGGCTTAGCAGGCAGCCCTTGGGATTGGCAGTTGTGCCCGACGTGTAGATGATCAGTGCCGTGTCACGCAGGCGGGTTGCACGGCGTGCCATATCTACGGCGCTGGCAGGTACGGATTGGGCGGCTTGCGCAAACGCCGTGCGCGAAAGGAATCCGGCAGGCGCGTCGCCTTCAAGCACCACGATGCCGCGCAGTTGCGGCGCTTCGGCGAGCGATAGCGGCTCGCCGTGCGGGCTTGCGCCCAGCGTTGGCAGGGCAGTGGAGAGCACCTCGCGGAAATCGACGAAGCGCGTATCGGCAGCCGTCGTCAGGATCAGCGCAAGGTCCGCGTTCTCGATGATGTAGCCGAGTTCGCGGCTCTTGTGCCGGGCATTGAGCGGGACCGCCACGCAGTTGGCCAGCGCCGCACCGAACAGCGCGGTCACCATTTCGCGGCTGTTATTGGCCAGAATGCCGACGTGGGAACGGGGGCGAAGACCCATGCCGATGATGCCGCGCGCGATCTCGACCGAGGCATCGCGCAGTTCGGCATAGGTCAGGGCAAAGTTGGGCATGACCAGTGCGTTGCGGTCAGGATACCGCGTGGCGCTGCGCACCAGCAAGTCTGCCAGCGGGCAAACCTCGGACCACTCCGTGAACGTCAAGGCGATACTCCCCCGCACCAATGTTTTGTTGTTTTTAGAAATGATGCGATCTCGCACGTCTGTCAACGCATATGTTGATAGACGTGCGGCGCGTATGCCGGTTCAGGCCATTTCGAACCCTGCGTAGTCCATGTAAGCGACTTGCTCGCAGCGCTTGCGGTACTCCGGGCCGCCGCCAACATGGACCAGCGTCCTACGCACAATTGTGCCGTCCGGCTTCGTGGTGGTTTTGACCCACCATGCATTGGCTTCGGCCAGCAAGGTGCGGGCGAAGTCGCGGTAGACAGATTCTGTCCATTCGTCCTCTGCTGCCTGCGATGCTTCGGCAAAACTCAGGCCCTTGGCGGCCATATAGACCAGCATCTGGGTCACCCACTCTGCCTGAAGCCCGCCGCAAACCCCGACATTGCAGAATGCCGAGCCATTGTGCGGTCCGACAAGCGTGTAGAAATTGGGGAAGCCGCGCGCCTGCAGGCCAAGGAATGTCGTCGGTCCGTCTGCCCACACTTCCTTCAGACGGGCGCCGCCTTTGCCGCGAATGTCGATCCGGTCGAGCGATCCGGTCACCGCATCAAAGCCCGTTGCGAAAATGATCACGTCGAGTTCGTAGAAGGCGTCAGCCGTGCGAATGCCGCTTTCGGTGATTTCGACAATCGGTGCCTCATGAATGTCGATGAGGTGCACGTTGTCCTTGTTGTAGGCCTCGTAGTAGTTCGTTTCCATCGGGACGCGCTTGCCGCCAAAAGGGTGATCCTTGGGAATCAGCTTTTCGGCCAGACGGGGATCCTTCACCCGCGAGCGGATTTTGTCTGCGACGAAATCGGCAAGGAATTTGTTGGATTCCTTGTTGACCAGCAGGTCGCGGAACCCGCTGAGCCAGATGCCATAGCCGGGCTGGTTGTACAGGTTCTCGAAGAAGGCTTCGCGTTCCTCCGCAGGCACGTCGATCGCCTTGCGCTGATCGCGGTGATAGGGGAATGCGGTGTCGGTGATCTTCACATATTCCAGAATGTTCGGATAGCGTTTGCGGATGACCTCCATCTCGTCCTTGCTGATCGGCGTGTTGCCCAGAGGCGTGCACCAGTTTGGCGAACGCTGGAATACCTGCAACTGGCCCGCTTTTTCTGCGACGATAGGGATGATCTGGACGCCCGTGGCACCCGTTCCGATAATGCCGACGCGCTTGCCGGAGAAATCGATCTCGCGGGGGAGGCCGTTTTCATCAACCGGCCAGCGCGAGGAATGGAAGGCTTCGCCTTTGAACGTGGTGATCCCCTTGATGTCGGGCATTCGTGTGGCGGAAAGCGGGCCGGTGCACGAAATGAGGTAGCGACAAGTCAGGGTTTCGCCATTGCCCAGCGTAACTTCCCAGACATTGCCCGCTTCCTGATAGTGGGCGGCGGCAACCTTCGTGTTGAACCGGTATAGCTTGCGTACATCCATCGCATCGGCTGCGCTATTGGCATAGCGCAGCATTTCAGGTTGCGAGGCGAAGCGCTCGTTCCAGTCCCACTCAGGGATGATGCCCTTGAGTGCGAAATAGCCGTAAGCATAGCTTTCGGTATCGAGCCTGCAACCGGGATAGCGGTTCCAGAACCAAGTGCCGCCGACATCAGCGCCCGCCTCGATCCCGCACACCGACATGCCGTTCTGTTCGAGCAAGTGCGTCTGGTAGATGCCGGTCACTCCGGCACCAATCACCACAGCATCGAAATCGGGCTTGTGTTCGCCAACAACCATAAAAGACACCTCTGGAGTCCGGCAGCCAGCTCATGCCGCCGCGTCGCATATATACTCACGAGAATATATATATCCTGTCAAGGTTTTAAATGGGTTTAGGAGAATATCTGTCCAGTCTGCGACGCGGGCACAACATCGCAACGCACATCCGAAAATCTCGAAACGATGCTGGCAAATATAAAAAAATCAGAAGTTTACGTGCGCCGACCCGGGCAGCAAACACCGGCTTTTATCTAGGTTCGTCGGCGAGGTAAGAGAGCGGATCGGGCACGCCGACCGTCCTGAGGGCCAGCGCGGCAAGCTCCGTCGCCACGGATTCGGCAACCCAGCGGCCTTCGGGCTGAAACCATGTGAACGCCCACGATGCCATGCCGCCCAGCGCCGATGCGGCCAGCGATGCGTCGGCAATATCAAACTTGCCGCTGGCCTTTCCTTCATTCAGCAGACCGCGCAACATGCGGTGAAAGCGCTGTTTTGAGGAATCGATCGCCAGACCTTCGTCGGCGGGAAGGCTTTTCGCTTCACGGAAATAGAGCGCTACCTCGCGGCGGTGCTCAATCTGGAGGCGCACGAAATACCGGATGATCTGCGCCAGACGTTGCGCGGGATCTCCGCTCAGCGTGGCGCTGAATGCTACTGTCTGGTCCGCAGCCGCGGCCCCTGCATGGCAGATGGCAACCAGCAATTCAGCTTTGCTGCGAAACCGCGAATAGATGAACTGCTTGGTTACCCCAAGGCCCTCCGCGATGGATTCCAGCGAGGTCGCCTCATAGCCCTTATCGAAGAACTGCCCGATGGCTTCTTCGAGAATCCGCCGACGTTTGATTTCGTCGACCTCGGCCTTGATCGAATTGATCTCAGGCTGGACAGTCGGATTTCTACTGAGCATCTGCCTCGTCGCCTGAGCTTTAGGAATTACAGCCGGTTGGCGGCCAAGTCTATGCCGAAGGCCGCATTTGCCCATCAGTGGCGAGGATAGCGGTTCACGTCAACTGACGGGGATCGGGCTTGCGGTGCCGGGGCCGACGACCGGCGGGTCAAGGTCAACAGAACCGCAGCGTAAAGCGACTGCGACAAACACCGCCGGTAAAATATGCATATGAACGATAATAAGTCTTATGTTAAATAAAATGCCATACGTCTCTAAGCATACTTCATGGCGCTTCATCAGCGCAAAAAAAGGGCCAGCTTGCGCCGGCCCTTGGAAAGTTTGGGAGAGGATGCCTGAAAGGCCTGTCCGATATGGCTGTACGCCCACATTGCTGCAAGTGCGAAACGCGGGTTTACGATTGCAAGACGCGCAACCGCTAGGCAAAGAACAGCATTAACAACGCCGAGGCTGTGACCGTAAAGCCTGTCGCCCCCGCCGTGAACGCGTCCCGATGTTCCTCCCACCAACGCGCGTTCATCGTGCAGCGCCTTGGCTGGTCGGCGACCAACCGCCGCCAAGCGCCCGGAACACCGCGATCTGGCGCTGCGAAACCAAGGCATCCTGATCGGCCAGCGCGCCTTGCGCCTCTGCATAGGTGCGCTCGGCGTCCAGCGTCTGCAGTGAATCCACCACGCCTTCGCGGTTTTGCGCCCGCGTGATTGCCGCCGCCCGCTGCGCCGCAGATTGTGCCGCTGTCAAAGCGTGGCGTTGTTCAAGCACGCGGGCATAATCGGACAGTGCCGTTTCGGCTTCCTGCAGCGCGGACAGCACGGTGCCATCAAACGCGGCGAGCGCGCCCGAAGCGTCGGCGTTGGCGGCGTCGATGCGGGCGAAGGTCGGCTCACGGTTGGGAAACGCCCAATCGATCAGCGGCCCAAGCAGGAAACTCAACGGGCCGCCCGAGAACAGGTTGCCCACACTGGATGCGGTGGAGCCAATCGAGCCGCCAAGCGTGATGCGCGGGTAAAGGTCTGCGCGCGCCATGCCAATCCGCGCGGTATTGGCCAGAAGCCGTTGTTCTGCCGCGCGAATATCGGGACGCCGTGCCAGCAGCGCTGCACCGTCTCCGACCGGAATCGGCATGGTGATCTCAAGCGGCACGGACCGTTCCCCCGCGATGGGCGGAAGCTGCGATGGTGCGCGGCCTGTCAACGTGGCGAGCGCAAACAGGGCGGCGCTGCGCTGCGCCGCGATCGCCGGGATGGTGGCCGCACGCTGTTCACGCAGCGCTTCGATCCGCGCAAGGGCCAAGCCATCTGCAAGGCCCGCGTCGTGGCGCTTGCGCGTCAGCCGTAAGGTTTCATCCAGCAGGGCGACGATTGAGCGGGCGGTGGTGATGCGCGCAGCGGCATTTGCCGCTGTGGCATAGGCCTGCGTGGTATCGCCGATGACCATGACGCGCACTGCATCGGCATCGGCCTGGGCGGCGGCCAGATCACCGCGCGCCGCCGCAATGCCGCCCGATACGCGGCCAAACAGATCCAGTTCGTAGGAAACGTCCGCGCCGATGCTGAACAGGCCGCCCGTGCGGTTCGCTCCGGGCAAGGTTTGGGCCGCCGACGTTTGCCCGTATCCGCCCGAGGCGCTGAGGCCAGCCTGTGGCATCCGGTCAGACCGTGCGCCGCGCAAGGCTGCGCGCGCCCGTTCGATCCGCGCCACGGCCTGCCGCACATCGGTGTTGGCGCTGGCTGCTTCATCGATCAGGCCATCAAGCACCGGATCGTCATAAAGCCGCCACCATTGATCGGGCAGCGCGGTGGGGCTGACCGCGCTTATGTCAGCCGAAAGGAACGGGCCGGAAGCGGCAACCGGCGCGGCCTTTGCCGTGAAGTCTGCCGGAGCCGCCGCGCAGGCCGACATGGTTAGCGCGGAGATGGCGGCGAGAATGGTTGTACGAATTGACATGCCTTGCTCCATTATTCCGCAGGTTCAACCGAAGCGTGATCCGGGCCATCGCTCGCATTGCGGTTGCGCAGCGCGGCAATCCGGTCCCCCAGCGCGCGGGTGACGACGTAGAACGCGGGCGTGAAGATCAGCCCGAAGCCGGTGACGCCCAGCATCCCGAAGCACACCGCTGTGCCCAGCGCCTGGCGCAATTCCGATCCTGCACCCGTGGCGATGACCAGCGGCACCGATCCCAGAATGAAGGCAAAGCTGGTCATCAGGATGGGCCGAAGGCGGGTGCGTGCGGCCTCAATTGCGGCGGCAGCGGCGGAAAGACCGTAGAGCCGTTCACCCTGCCGTGCGAATTCCACGATCAGGATGGCGTTCTTTGCCGACAGGGCAATCAGCACGACCAGCCCGATCTGTGTCAGGACGTTGTTGTCCATCCCTCGCAGGTTCACGCCGACCATCGCGGCCAGCAGGCACATCGGCACGATCAGGATGATCGCCAGCGGCGCAATCAGGCTTTCATACTGCGCGGCCAGCACCAGACACACCAGCAGCACGGCAAGCCCGAACACGAAGATCGCGGTGTTGCCGGTGCTGGCCTGCTGAAAGGCGATGCCGGTCCATTCGGTGGCATAGCCCTGAGGCAGGGTTTCTGCGGCGACTTTTTCCATCGTCATCAGCGATGCCCCGGTGGAATCGCCGGGGGCGGTATCGCCATCGATGGCGACGGCCGGAGCCAGATTGTAGCGCGAGACGCGGTACGGGCCGGTGGTGTCGGTAAACGTGGCCACGGAACCCAGCGGCACCATCGCACCGCTTGCCGACCGGGCATGGAGGCCCGCAATATCGCTGACATCGGCGCGATAGGGCGCATCTGCCTGTGCGGTGACGCGATAGGTGCGGCCCAGCAGGTTGAAATCGTTGACGAAGGCACTGCCCAGATAGACCGACAGCGTATCAAAGATGTCTGACGGTGCAACGCCGAGCAGCTGCGCCTTTTCCCGGTCAATCTCGGTCTTCACGCGCGGTGTGCCTGTATCGAAGAAGGTGTAGACCCCGGCAAGTCCGGGCTGACCGTTGGCCTTGGCGATGACTTGGTTGGCCACATCTTGCAGCGCGCGATAGCCCTTGCCCGAATTGTCCTGCAGCATCATGCGGAAGCCGCCTGCCGAACCGATGCCCTGAATTACCGGCGGTTTTACAATCATCAGCCGGGCTTCATTGATATCGACAGTCGCCTTTTGCGCATTGGCAATCAGCGTATCGATATCAAGCCCTTTGGCCTGCCGCGCCTTGAAATCATCCAGCACCCAATAGGCCGCTGCCGAACTGGCTGACTGCGTTTGCGTGGTGCCATCAAAGCCGGAAAACATGACCGCGCCTTTGATCCCGTCAAGCTTGAGCACGCGATCTGCCACCTGCTTCATCACCGCATCGGTGCGGGTGGTGGCGCTGCCCGGCGGCAACTGGATCACGCTGAGGAAGTATCCCTGATCCTGCTGCGGGACAAAGCCGGTGGGCGTGGCCGAAAGAGTCAGCCCGGTCAGCCCGATGAGCACGGCATAGGCCATCATCATGCGGCGCGGCATGGCGACCAGGCGCGCCGTCAGCCCGGCATAGCCGTCGCTGAACCGTTCAAACATCGCGTTGAATTTGGCACCGGCGCGATCAACGACCTGCCGCCAGCGCGGTGCCTCAGCCGGAACAGGTTCATGCTTGTTCAGCAGCATTGCCGAAAGCGCAGGCGAAAGGGTGAGCGAAACGATCAGCGAGATGACCGTGGCGGCAGAGATGGTCACCGCGAACTGCTTGTAGAATTCGCCCGTAATTCCGCCCATGAACAGCGTGGGCACGAACACCGCGCAGAGCACCAGCACAATCGCGATAAGGGCCTCGCCAACTTCGTCCATAGAGCGGCGCGCAGCCTCCAGCGGGGAGAAGCCAGCCTCAAGGTTGCGCTCGACGTTCTCGACCACGACGATCGCGTCATCCACGACGATGCCGATGGCCAGCACCAGCCCGAACAGCGACAGGTTGTTGAGCGAATAGCCCGCCATTGCCAGCACGGCGAATGTGCCGACCAGCGAAATCGGGATGGCCAGCACCGGGATGATCGATGCGCGCACTTTTTGCAGGAAGACCACGATCACCAGCACCACCAGAATAATGGCCTCGATCAGGGTCTTGAGCACCGCGTCGATGCTTTCAGAGATGAATTCGGTTGGGTTGTAGACGACCTGGTATTCGAGACCCTGCGGGAAGGACTTCGACAGTTCGTCCATCGTCGCCTTCACGCCTTCAGCAGCGGCAAGCGCGTTGGAACCGGGCTTCTGGAACACCGGCAGGATCACCGAATCCATATCGCTGAGATAGGCGGACGTGGCGTAATCAGCCGCGCCGATTTCCACACGCGCCACATCGTTCACCCGAATCTGCCGGCCTTGATCGTCAGTGCGGATAACGACCTGTCCGAATTGTGCCGGATCGGTGAAACGCCCCTGCGTTTCAACGTTGAGCTGGAACGCGGCTTCAGGGCTGGGTTGCTGGCCAAGCGTGCCTGCTGCCACCTGCACGTTCTGGGCACGCAGCGCGCGCACCACATCGCTGCCGGTCAGCCCGAGCGCCGCCGCGCGGCCGGGATCGATCCACACCCGCATCGCCAGTTCGCGCTGGCCGAACATCTGGACATCGCCCACGCCATCAAGCCGGGCAAGCCGATCCTTGATCCGCGTCTGGGCATAGTTGGACATATAGGCGCGGTCGCGCGAACCATCGGGGGATACGAGGTTCACCACCATCAGAAATTCCGGGGTGGTCTTGCGCGTGACGATGCCAAGGCGCTGCACTTCTTCGGGCAGGCGCGCTTCGGCGATGGCAACGCGGTTCTGCACCAGCACTTGCGCCTGATCGAGGTCGGTGCCCGGTTTGAACGTGACGGTAATGGTCATCCGCCCGTCACCGGTCGATTCACTCGACTGGTAAAGCATCCCGTCAACGCCGTTGATTTCCTGCTCGATCGGATTGGCGACCGTATCGGCAACCGTTTCTGCCGATGCGCCGGGATAAGTGGCGCTTACGGTGACGGTGGGCGGCACGATATCCGGGTACTGGCTGACCGGCAGAAAGAAATAGGCGATGGCCCCGGCCAGCGTAATCAGAACGGTGATTACGCCGGCAAAGATCGGGCGGTCGATGAAAAAGCGGGACATGCTCATCGGGCAGACTCCGGGCGTCGTTCAAAAACGCGCCGCAAAAAATGGGATCAGTTTACGATCAAGGCCGATGCTGAGCGCGGGGCAGTTCCGGCATCGCCACCGGCAGCCGATGGGCCGCTTGGGGCTGGAACGATTTGCCCAGCCTGCGCGCGGACCTTCTGGCCGGGAACGGCCATCTGCACCCCTTTGATGACAACATTATCGTTTGGCGCTAGGCCCTTCTCAATCACGCGCAGACCGCCCACTTGCGGGCCGATTTGCACCGTGCGCGCCGATACCAAGCCATCTGCGCCAACGACGAGAACCTGCTTGTTCGCCTGATCGGTGGTGATCGCGGCATCGGGCACCAGCAGCGCATCGCGCGTGCCACCCGTTGCCAGACGCATCCGGCCAAACAGACCGGGCGTGAGCAGGCCCGTGTTGTTGCTGATGACCGCACGAGCGCGGATCGTGCCGGATGATGGATCAAGGTTGTTGTCCGTGAAGTCCAGCTTGCCGTGCCAGCGGTAGTCCGCCTCGTCGGCAAGGCGAATATCCACTGCGCTGCCGTTTTCCAGCCCCTCGCGGCGCGCCTTGAGATAGAGCGCTTCTGATCCGGTAAATTCGAAATACACCGGATCGACAGCGTTGATCGTGGTCAGCAGCGTGGCAGCGGTGCCACCTCCCCCCGAAACAAGATTGCCCGCATCGATGCGCCGGTCCGAGATTCTGCCCGAGATCGGCGCTTTGATGACGGTGAAGCCCACATCAATCGCGCGTGCGTTCACAGCGGCGCGCGCTGCGGCGAGCGCGGCCTGATTGTTGCGCACTTCGGCGCGCAGCCGGTCAATTTCTGTTGCGGCGACAGCATCTTCGGCGACGAGGCGCTGCGCCCGCGCAAGATTGGCTTGCGACAGCGCCAGCATGCTGGAACTGCGCGCAACTTCTGCCTGCGCTTGTGCCAGCACCGCACGGTATGGGCGCGAATCTATCGTAAACAGTGGCGCACCGGCGTTTACAAACTGCCCGTCCTTGAAATGAATGGCGGTGATCTGACCGGAGACCTGCGGCCGTACTTCAACGCTTTTGCTTGCCCTGAAGCGGCCAACGAATTCGTCCCATTCGGTCACCTGTTTTTGCAGCGGTGCGGCGGCGGTTACAACCGGGATGGGAACGGCGGCGGGTGCCGGGCTACCGCCCTGCACAAACCACCACGAACCTGCGATTGCTGCTGCAAATGCGGCGGCGATCAACAAAGGACGGCGACGCGCAGTTCGCACTGCGGCCTTCTTAGCATGGGTAAACGGGATCGCGGCCTTAGCGGCGTCGCGCTGGATCGTTTCAACAGCCCCGTCATCTGCGGGGAAATGGTCGTAACGGTCGAAAGGAGTGTCGAGCATATCTATCCCCGGCCCTTTTGCAGGCAAGCGTCATCGGTCCCGAAAGCGTGCGCTTTCGGTGCTATTGGTCACGGTTTTGAAGGAAGGACGCCAAACGTCCGCCATGCACAAGCGACTTCCGCCGCTTCACCGCTATATGTACCGATAAGTACGTAATCTGACGTTCAGGTCAAGGACTATTTATATACCGAGCGATATTTTTTTCGCAACGCAGCAAAACGCCTATTTTGAAGGCCATGCGGAAAGGGCCGCTTCCGCCACATCAAGTAGCTCGGCCCGCGTCGCGCCCGACTGCGCCTGAACCGAAATTCCCTGCATCACAGCCATAAGGTAGCGCGTGATCGCATCGGCCTTGGTGGGCACGACAAATTCACCCGCGTTAATCGCTTGCTGCATCCGGTCCACGATGAGTTGCTTGGCAGATTCCGCCCGGCGGTTCACGTCATCGCGGATTGATGGCTCCACGCTCTGGCAGGCGACCGACGAGATCACCACCATGCAGCCCCGGCTTTCGTTGCCAGTGGCCGTATCGACTGCGCCATGCAGAAGATATGCTGCCACCGCGCGGGCCGAAGGCTCTTTCATGGCTTCGCCAATATAGGCGAGCTTGTCATGCTCGTAACGGTCAAGCGTCTGGCGGAACAGCGTTTCCTTGTTGCCGAACGCGGCATAGAGACTCGGCCGCGTGATGCCCATGCTTTCGGTCAGGTCCGTCAGCGATGCACCTTCATAACCCTTGGCCCAGAACACCCGCAAGGCTGCGCCGAGTGCTTCATCCAGACAGAATTCCCGAGGGCGGCCACGAACGGCGGTCTTTTCCATACTGTCAGGTATAGAACGTCACGGCATGCAATGCAAGGTCAGCCGCGTCAGCGGTTGCGCGTCGTCGCCAGCTTTTCAAAGCTCCAGGCTGAGCCGACCATCTGTGCCAGATCGCGCTGCGCTTCCCAGCCCAGTTCTTCACGCGCAAGATCAGGGCTTGCATAGCACGCAGCGACATCGCCTGCGCGGCGCGGTGCAAAGCGATAGGGCACGGCAAGGCCGTTCACAGCCTCGAACGTGCGGACAAGGTCGAGCACAGAATGGCCATTTCCGGTGCCGAGGTTCCACACCGACAGGGCGCGGCTTTCACGCCCGATCCGGTCAAGCGCGGCAAGGTGGCCTGCTGCCAGATCGACCACGTGGATATAATCGCGCACACCGGTGCCATCGGGCGTATCGTAATCGTTGCCGAACACCGAAAGCTGATCGAGCCTGCCCGAAGCGACGCGGGTGACATAGGGCATCAGGTTGTTGGGAATGCCGTTGGGATCTTCGCCAATCAGCCCGCTGGCATGCGCGCCCACCGGATTGAAATAGCGCAGCACCGCGATGCGCCAATCGGGATCGGACGCGGCCAGATCCTCAAGCATATGCTCAACAATCAGCTTGGTGCGGCCATAAGGATTGGTGGCCGAACGCGGGTGCGTTTCATCCAGCGGCAGATATTGCGGCGCACCATAAACCGTGGCGCTTGACGAGAATACCAGCTTGCGCACGCCTGCAGCTTTCATCGCCTGCAACAGGCAGGCTGTGCCCCAGACGTTGTTCTCATAATACTCCAGCGGCAAAGCAACGGATTCACCCACCGCTTTCAGCCCGGCGAAGTGGATCACCGCGTCGATGGCATGATCGGCGAACACCTGATCCAGCGCAGCCCGGTTGCGGATGTCGCCTGTGACCATGATGGGCGCGTTTCCGGTGATCTGCTCCACCTGCACGGCCACATCAGGCTTGCTGTTGCAGTGGTTGTCAAAGCACACGACAGCGTGCCCTGCCTCAATCAGCGCGACCGCCGCGTGGCTGCCGATGTAGCCCGCGCCGCCTGTCAAAAGAATCGTCATTCGCTCATTCATCCGACTGCACTATCATCCGGGCCTTAACGGTTCTGGCACTCACGCACTTTCGCGCGCCACGAGCCTGAAGCCCACGTCGATCCAGCGTTCCTGCGGCAGTCCGGCGCCGCTGCGGTTGCGGATCGCGGCGATGGCTTCGCGCGCGATACGTGCGCCATCAACCTCAACCGAGGTGATGGTCGGGCGCATTTCGCCCGCGATGGAACTGTTGCCGAAACCGACTACGGCAATATCTTCGGGCACGCGCAACCCTGCCGCCAGCGCTTCGACAATCACGCCCTGCGCCAGATAGTCCGATCCACAGACCACCACATCGGGCATTTCGTCCAGACGGCGTATCTCTGCGAAAATACGGCGGGCGTGGCCAAAGCGTGATGGCACTTCGACACTCGCCTCGGTCGGCGCGGCATTCTCACCCGCCAGCCATTCCGCCACAAAGCCATCGCGGCGCATATTGGCGCGCGCGCCCTGCGCCGTGACCACATGCGGCCGCCGATAGCCGCGCGACATCAGAAAGCGGGCAATATCACGCCCGGCGGCGTGGTGCGAAAAGCCGACCGCGATGCCGATGGGGTGTTCCGGCAAATCCCATACCTGAATGAACAGCGCCGGGCTGCGCCGGACCATCTGCTCGACATTCGGCGTGACCGGACCGGTAAAGATAATCGCGTCCACCCGGCGGCTGATGGCGGCGCGGATCAGGTCTTCAGTGCGCGCTTCGGAAACACCCGTGAGGCCCAGCATCACGGTGGTTCCGGCGGCGGAAAGCTCCTCTGCCATCGTTTGCATCGTATCGTTGAAGATCGAATCGGTGAGGTACGGGATCAGCACCGCGACCATTTTCGATTTGCTGGACGCAAGGCCGCCCGCCAGCAGATTGGGGATATAGCCCGTTTCGGCAATCGCTGCGCGGATGCGTTCTGCGGTGGCTTTGGCCACGACTTGCGGGTTGTTGACAAAGCGGCTGACCGTGGCGGTGGAAACGCCCGCGCGGGCAGCAACATCGTCCAGCGTTGCCGCCTTGCCCACAAGGGTATCGAATGGATCAACCGTGGTGCCCGTCATGGTGCAGACGCTAGCGCCTTCACGCCATGATGTGCAATCGCTGTCTTGCGCCGATCAGGTGAACTTCAACGGAACAGACAATGCGCCAATCTCTGGCCAGCGGCTGACCGTGACCGTGCCGTCGAGTTCGAACTCAGTGGTGGCGGCCAGAATTTCCTCAATCGCCACGCGCAACTGCATTCGCCCCAGATGGACGCCGGGGCAATTGTGCGGCCCGCGCCCAAAAGCCAGGTGCTGGGCTATGTTAGGCCGATCAAGGATGAATTCGTCAGGATCGGGAAACACGTCCTCATCCCGGTTGGCCGAGGCATAGATCAGCGCAATCGCCTCGCCCGGATTGATCGTGCGGCCGCCCATCTCCACCGGGCACACCGCCGTCCGCGCAAAGCCGCGATAGGGGGTGTAGAGGCGCAGAAATTCCTCAAGCGCGGCCGGGATCAGCGAAGGATCGGCGCGCAGTTTTTGCTGCAACGCCTTGTCGCGCGAAAGGTGGACGCAGATGTTGCCGATCATCACCATCGGCGCAACGATACCTACAACCAGCACTTGCCGCACCGTGCCGACCAGCAGTTCATCGGGCAGCGGCTGCCCTTCGTGCCGCGCCTCAATCAGTGCAGTGGTGGGATCGAGCGCGGGATCCTGCGGGTGTTCATGGCGCAGCGCAATCAGCGCGCGGGCCATGTCATAGAGCTTGAGCGAGGTTTCCTTCATCACCTCGGGCACATTGGAATGCACCGCAAGGATGAACGCACGCCCGGCATCGTGCAGCGTATCGAGCCACTCTTCGGGCATCCGCATCCATTCGCCAAAGACGTGGACCGGCAGATAGCTGGACAGTTCGACGCATATATCGCCCCCGCCCTTGGCAACCATCGGATTTAGCAAGTGTCGCGTCAATTCCCGCGCCCGGCCTGCAAACATCTCGGCACGTTCAGCCGAAAGCAGCGGGTTGAGCGCCTTGCGATAGGGCGTATGTTCGGGCGGATCGAGATGCAGCGGCGGCCGCCGTCCGGTATAGGCAACCTTGGGCACCACGTTCTGCACCGACGTGATGAATGTCGATGAATCCGAAGCTGCGCGTTTCACATCTTCATAACGGGTCAGCGCCCAGAACCCGCCAAGCCCATCGGTGTGAGCAACCGGGCATTCGCGGCGCAAACGCGCGTATTCGATATGCGGACTATCGAAGTCTTCGGGAACTTCTGGGTCGAAATCTTGGGCGAGTTCAGTCATGAACGGTTGCATAAGCACCAGCGCTGCGCCATGCAAGCGCTATCATAACGATATGGACGAATGGGAGATGCCGGTGGCCGAGCAGGCATTGAGCGAAGAGGCACTTGAACGCAGCGTGGGCGGAAAAGTGATCCGGCGGCTGGTGATCCCGGCAGCGCTCTACATCCTGATCGGCGCGATTGACCGCACCAACGTGGGCTTTGCGGCCATCGACATGAACCGCGCCCTTGGCCTTTCGGCCACGCAATACGGCTTTGGCGCGGGCGTGCTGTTCGTGGGGTACATGATCGCCAAGTATCCCAGCGTGCTGTTCTACGAAGCGGTGGGCCTGCGCCGCTGGCTGGCGACAATTACCGCCGCGTGGGGCATCTGTTCGTGCCTGATGGCGGCGGTGACCAACGAATGGCAGCTCTATGGTTTGCGCGTGGCCATCGGCTTTTCCGAAGGGGGCCTGTCGTCGGGCCTGATGCTCTATCTCAGCCAGTGGGCGCCAGAACGCTACCGCGCGTCCATCCTTGCCATTCCCATCGTCTCGATCTCGGTCGCGCAAGTGATTGGCGCGCCGATTTCGGGTCTGCTGATCGATCTGGACCAGCCTTTTGGCATGGAAAGCTGGCGCTTCATGTTCTTGGTTGAAGCACTGCCCGCGCTGGCGCTGGCGGTATTCGCATGGGTGTGGTTTCCCGATACGCCCAAGGCCGCACGCTGGCTCGATCCGGCAGAGCGCGACTGGATCGGCCGTAACGTGCAAGGCGCGCGCAAGGCCGCCGCAACCGACCAACCCGGTGAACGTTGGGCCGTGCTGCGCAGTCCGGTGGGCTGGCTGTGCGCCGCGATCTGGTTCTGCATCCTTGCATCGAACTATGGCATCATGTTCTGGCTGCCGCAGGTGGTCAAAAGCATGTCGGGGCTTACATCGGCGCAGACCGGGCTGATCGTGGCGCTGCCCTGGGCAGCCAGCGGCGTCGGCCTGATCCTCAACGCGCGCCATTCTGACAGAACGGGTGAGCGATACTTGCACGTGGCCATCCCCGCTTTGCTGGGTGGCGCTGGATTGCTGGCGGCAAACCTGTTCGGCGCTGGGCTGCCGGGCCTGATCGCGCTGGTGATCGGCGGAGCCTGCACCGGCTGCACCGTGGCCGCATTCTGGGCCATTCCCTCGCGGTTGCTGCGCCCGGGCAGCATGGCGATGGGCATTGTGGTGATCAACATGACCGGCAGCCTTGCCGGAGCGACCGTGCCGCCGCTGATGGGTTACCTGCGGCAGACAACTGGATCGTTCACCCCGCCTACGCTGCTGCTGGTGGGAATTGCGGTGATTTGCGCTGCGCTGACCGTCACCGCGCGGCAGGTGGCGGCGCGCGGCGACAGATGAACCCCACCACGTCACCCAAGGGCCATCGCACCACAATCCTGACGCTGGCGGCAATCGCGGCGATGGGATCGATGGCGATTCACATGCTGGTGCCCGCCCTGCCCCTGATCGCCGCCGATTTTGCGATTGGCGAGGCACGGGCGCAGCAAGTGGTCAGCGCCTATCTGGCGGGGCTTGCCGGAGGGCAGCTTGTAGCGGGGCCACTGGTGGACCGTCTCGGTCGCAGGCCGGTGATGTTGGCCGGCCTTGCCCTCTATATCCTCGGCGCGGCGGCTTCTGCATTAGCGGCTCTGCCCGAATGGCTGTTGCTGGCGCGGCTGCTGCAGGCAGCGGGCGGAGCCTGCGGCGTCGTCACCGCGCGGGTCATGGTGGGCGATGTCTTCGGCCCCGCCCGCGCTGCCGGGGTGCAGGCCACGTTGATGACGATAGTGCTGATTTCCCCTGCCATCGCGCCGGTAATCGGCGGCACCATCGCCGATCTGGCGGGCTGGCGCGCGGTGTTCGGCCTGCTCACGATTGCCGGAATGGTTGCGCTGATCGCCGCATGGCAGCGCTTGCCGGAGACTGGCGCGGGTAAACGTCGCGGCAAAGAGGCGCGCAGCCTGCTCGGCGATTACGCCCAACTGGCACGCAATCGCGCTTTCGTGCTCACCACCATCACGCTGTCGGCGGCAAGCAGCGGCCTTTATATGTTTCTGGGCGCAGCGCCGTTCCTGCTGGTCCATCGCTATGGCCTGTCTTCGGGCGAAGCGGGGCTTGCGCTGCTGGTGATTGCTGCCGCCAGCATTGCGGGCACGCGGTTGGTCGTTCCGGTGGAGCGCCGCTTTAGTGCCTTGATCCTCGGCACGGCAAGCTCGGCAACCGGCGGTTTAATC
The DNA here is from genome assembly GCF_030696665.1 of Novosphingobium sp. Classification (GTDB taxonomy): domain Bacteria; phylum Pseudomonadota; class Alphaproteobacteria; order Sphingomonadales; family Sphingomonadaceae; genus Novosphingobium. The sequence goes on along the minus strand of NZ_JAUYRV010000053.1, from coordinate 96,192 downwards.
GCGCTTTTGCTGGCGCTTGCTGGCGTTGAAGGCGTCGTGCCGCTGATCGCGCCGATCACCCTGCTGGGATTTGGCGCAGGGTTGGCAGGGCCGGTGGCGTTCAACGCTGTCGCCTTTGCCGAACCGGGCCTTGCCGCCACGGCAACCAGCCTTGCAGGGGCGTTGCAGATGGTGGCAAGCGGCTCAGCCATGACGCTGCTGGGCCTGCTGGCCCCGCTCGATCCGCTGCGGGTTGCCTGTGCCCTGATGGCCTCGACCGGCATTGCTTTGGCCTGCGCTGTCGGAGCAATCGCGGCAAAGCGTTTGAATTAGGGCTTTGCAAGCCCTTACATTGACGTTATTGGCACTGTTATCAGTCAGAGCAAAAATAAGTGAGGGGATTTCCCATGCCTGCCATCAACACCCGCAAAGCAGTCATGCTTGGCGCGCTTCTCGCCAGCACCGCCACCATCGCACCTGCCATTGCGCAGGACGCAGCCCAAGCAGATCAAGGCGACAACGGCGGCCTTACCGCCATCATCGTGACCGCCGAACGCCGTGAACAAAGCCTGCAGGACGTGCCGATCTCCGCCTCGGTCTTTTCCGGCGCTGAGCTTGAGCGCAAGGGCGTCGTCAACCTCAACGACATTCAGCAGATCGCACCGTCCATTGCGATCAACACCTTCAACCGGTCGACCTTCATCAACATCCGCGGGGTTGGCATCGCGCAATCGGCGCCAACATCGAACCCCGGCGTTGCCTATTACATCGATGGCCAGCTGATCCCGCATGAACAGTTCATCGGCCATACGTTCTTCGATATCGGCACGATGGAAGTGCTGCGCGGGCCGCAGGGCACGCTTACCGGTCAGAACTCCACCGGCGGCGCGCTTTACGTCCGCACGCCTGAACCGGAATTCGACAGCAACTTTGCGATCGGCGATGTGACCGTCGCCAACTATGACCGCTACCGAGTGGTTGCCGCCGTGAATGTGGGCGGTGAAAACGTGGCGCTGCGCATCGCGGGCGTGCATGAAGAGCGTGACAGCTTCACCCGCAACATCGCAGCCAACGCGCAAAGCCAGCCCGGCAATCTGAACATGGATGCCATCCGCGCCAACCTGCGCTTGCGCGGCATGGATGGTCGGCTGAACGTCAACGTGCGCGGTGAGTATTTCGACGTCCGCAGCGATAACAACGCGGTCAAGCGCCGTGGCGACACGGTCAGCACCAACCCGTTCGAGATCCAGGAAGACGGGCTTTCGTTTCAAGATCAAGCCGGATACCGCCTGTCCGCCGAAGCGCGCTATGACGTGAGCGACAGCGTGCAGGCCCGCGCACTGGTTTCGTGGCAGGATGGCTATACCCACGATCAGACCGACGGTGATCGCACCGCCACCGCGCTGGCCGTGCCCGCCAACCTGCCGACCAGCGGTGCCAACACAGCCCGCTTCCCCGGCCGCGTCAGCAATGGCGATACGCAGTTCAAGACGCTGATCGGCGAATTCAACCTGCTTTCCACCGGCAAAGGTCCGCTGCAGTGGGTTCTCGGCGGGTTCGTGATGGACGAAAGCGTCCCTGTCACCCTGCTGCGTGACAACCGCAACACGTTGGACGTGGTGCAATCGAACAGCAGCATCATCACCGAGGCGAAGAACACCTCGCAGTCTATGTTCGGGCAGGTGAACTACTACGTCACCGATGCTCTCGAAGTGCTGGCCGGTGCCCGCTATTCGTGGGACAAGCAGGTTTACACCCGCTTTGCCGTGCCGGGGCCGCCGATCACCCTGCCTTTCACCAGCCAGGTCACATCACAGCAGCTGACCGGAAAGCTGGGCGTAAACTATCACTTCGGCGCGAACAACATGCTCTATGTGACCGCATCGAAGGGCTACAAAGCAGGCGGGGTGAACCTCACGCCAAATACGCCGGACTTCAAGCCGGAACGCAATTTCGTCTATGAAGCTGGCTTGAAGACCGAACTGTTCGACCGCCACCTGCGCGTGAATGGCGATGTGTTCTATTCGGATTACAAGGACATCCAGCTTTCCAGCCTCGTCGGCGGGCTGCCGGTCACGCAGAATGCGCTGGCGGGCAAATCGTGGGGCGCAGAACTGGAAGTGACCGCGCAGTTTGGCGGGTTCGCCGCCAATGCGGGCATGGGTTACCTCAATTCAAAGTTCGCCAATTCGGCCTGCATTTCCGACACCAATGCCGCAGGCACCGATCCCGGCTGCCCCACCAACTTGCGTTTTGTGCCCAAGGACCGCGTTCTGCCGTTCTCACCCGATTGGACTGTGAACGCAGGCGTGCAGTACGCCATCCCGCTTGGCTCGGTTGAAGTGACACCGCGCGTGCAGTGGTCCTACATTTCGGAACAGTACGCCACGCCGTTCCCCAGCGTGAACACGCGGGTGCCGGGCCGCAACGTGTTCGACGCGCGGCTGACGTTGGATATGGGCCGCAAATACAAGCTCGAAGCTTTCGTCAACAATCTGACCGACAAGACCTACATCGCATCGCAGATCCAGAACAGTTCCAGCGCGGATGGCGGCATCATCTATGGTGCGCCGCGCACATATGGCCTGCGACTGCGCGTTGAAATCGGCAATTGAGCCAATGAGAAAGGGCAAGCGGCTGATGCACCTCCTCCCGCAAAAGTCGTTTGCCCTGCCGCTCGCTGCGCTCGTTCTGGCCCTCTCGGTCGGCGCGCGCGGCGGGGATGTGCCTGACCGCTGGTGGGCACCCGGTGAAGGCCGGGTGCTGCCAGCGGTTCTGGACTACGATAACGCCAACGGCACGCTGCGCATGCTGGCCGTGGGAGGGCCGCTAAAAACGGCGGGCCACCCGTTTTTCGAACCGTTGGGCAAGGATGGGCGCGCCTGCGTCACCTGCCACCAGCCATCCGATGCGATGAGCCTTTCGGTGGACAGCGTGCGCCGCCAGTGGGACCGCACCAACGGGAAAGACCCGCTGTTCGCCGCCTATGACGGATCGAACTGCCCCACCCTGCCGCAGGACAAGCGGGAGAGCCATTCGTTGCTGCTGGATCGCGGACTGATCCGCATTGAACGCCCGTGGCCTGCCAAAAGCTTCAACGGCAATCCTGTCAAACCCGATTTCACCATCGAAGTGGTGCGCGATCCCAACGGTTGCAATTCCGGGCCGACTTATGGCCCGGAGGCCGGCAAAATCTCCGTCTATCGCCGCCCGCGCCCGGTGGCGAACATGAAGTATTTGCTGGCGGTCGGCTTCCCGTTCGATCCCAAGCAGGGCTACGCTTTGCCGCTCGATCCCGAAGACGGCAAACCGCAATCGGGCAATCTGATGGCCGATAACCGCGCGGGCAGCCTGCGCATCCAAATGGAGGATGCGGCCACCACGCACCTGCAGATGCTCAAGGCGCTTTCTCCGGCAGAGCGCAAGCAATTGCAGGACTTCGAACTGCGCGTCTACACCGCGATGCAAGTGAGCAAGACCGGCGGCGCGGTGGACAGCGGCGGGGCCGTGGCAGGCCCTGCCCGCCTGCGCGACAGCGAACCCGGCGCGCTCGGCTCCATTGGTGAACCCGTCTGGAGCGAGTTCAAGGGCTGGGAGAAAATCCCTGCTGATGAGGCCGCCAAGCTGACGCCTGAACAACTGGCCATGCGCCAGTCCATTGCGCGCGGGGCGCGCGTGTTCCGCGAAAAGATGTTCCTCATCACCGATTCCGCCGGAATCAACTCGCGCGTCGGCTTTGGCAATCCAGTGCGCAACTCCTGCGTTTTCTGTCACAATATGAGCCAGATGGGCAACGACGTGGCCCCCGGCCAGGTCGATCTTGGCACCACCACCCTGCCCTTTGCCGATCCGTGGGATGATCTGCCGCTGTTCAGGGTGACCTGCACCGGACGCCCCCATCCGCACTATGGCAAGGTCATCTACACCTATGATCCCGGCTTCGCGCTGACATCGGGCAAGTGCGCCGATGTGGGCAAGATTACGCTGCAATCGCTGCGCGGCCTTTCGGCCCGTGCGCCATACTTTTCGAACGGGCTGGCAAAGGATTTGCGCGGCGTGGTGGACTATTACGAACGGCGCTATTCCATCGGCTATACCGAGCAGGAGAAGCAGGACCTGATCAACCTGATGGGTGTGCTGTGAAGCGCCTCGCCCTCCTTGTCGCACTCTGCACCGCAACCACCGCGCAGGCCGCGCAAGACACCGCCGGGCTTGTCCGCTACGTCGCCTGCCCGGTCTATCGCGATACGGACGCCGGCCGCAAATCGGGCTGCTGGCTGGCCGATGACCGCGAAACGGGCAAGCGCTGGGACGTGACCGAAAGCCCTTACAAGCCCGATTGGAACTTCGCTGTGCTGGTAGAAGGACGCCCCTCTGCCAACACTGCGCAACCGTGCGGCGCACCGGCGCTCGATCCGGTGCGCACATCGCGGCTCGACATCCCCTGCACCCGGCACATGATCCCGGCAGAGGGCTTCCCCGGCCGCCGTTACACCCTGCCCCGCCGCAACATCGCGCCGCTATCTGTGGCGCGCCCGGTGCCCCCCGGCCCTTATGCCGAACGCGTGTTCCCGGTCTATTTCGAGTTCGACAAGGACTTCCTTGTTTACCAGTATGACGACTGGCTGATCGACAATGCCGTCACGTGGATCAGGGCGGCCAAGCCCAAAAAGCTCGTCGTCACCGGCTTTGCGGCAACTGTGCCTGAGAAGGTCAGCGGCCTTGAACTGGCCGAACGCCCCGAAGCTGCGCAGGAACGCGCTGAAACTATTGCCGAGACCATGCGCAGGCTGGTGCCAGGCCTGAAGATCGAGACGAAGTGGGAAGTGGCGGCCAAGCCAACTGACGAACCCGACGCCGATGGCCTGCCGTGGCAAAGCCAGCGCCGCGCGGAAATGCGGGCAGTTTTCTAGAACAGCGCGCCCACAGCATCGCAGCTTTCGAGCGCCAAGATGCGCTCAGCCAACGCCTCAGCCCGCTCCCGCCCGACCGGCACCGCCGCGCGCGACAGGCAGTCGATGAACTTCGCCAACTGCGCGCCTTCGGTCAAAGGCCGGTCGGGGCACCCCAGCGCATTGGCCACAAATGCCTCATGCACTGCGCCATCGTTCAGCGTAACACGCATCGCGCCACCCACGCCGCGCTGCCATGTGGGCGATGCCACCACCGCGGGCAGCACCTTCGCCGCCATGCCAAGGACCAGCGGATCGCCAAGGCTTTCTGGCCCGAAGGAATCCAGCCTCACCCCGCCGCGCACCAGTGCCAGCGCGGTGGTGAACGGGATCGAAAACTTGGCGTCAATTGCCACGTCCGGCGCTTGCTTGCGCTCAAGCGGCTCCACCAGCATCGCCTGCACATCGTCCACCGAAACTTCGACCGACGCAATATCATCAGCGGCAAACCCGTGCTGCGCCATTAGATCCAGCGCCATTTCAATAAACGGATGCGTCCCCCGGCAACTGGGCCAAGGCTTGAACGTCAATTCCGCGCCCCAGTAGTGCTGGCCCAACCCTTCAGTCAGATCATCAGGCGCGAAATGCCCGCCCGCATAAAGCGCATAGAAGCCCGACTTGCCCTCAAGCGGCGTCTCAAACCCGGCCACGCCCTCACGCGCCAGCAATGCAGCCGTCAACGCAGCTTGCGCCGGAAAAGCCTCACGCACGGCGCGCAGCACGGTGCGGCGGCTGTGCTTGATTTCACCGGGCATTGTCACCTGGCATAGCGTCAGCGAAAGCGCGTCCTTGGTCTGCGCCGCCGTCAGCCCCAGCAGGTTCGCCGCGCCTGCCACCGCACCAAATGCGGCGACTATCGGCGGCGGATACCACCCGCCCTGCTCCATCGGCTGGCGAAGGGACAGCGCAATCCGACAAGCCAGATCGCCGCCCACCGCCAACGCCGTCAGGAACCGACGACCAACTACCGCACCCTCAGATTGCGCCAAAGCCAGCAGCACCGGCACCAGTGATGCATTGGGATGCGCAGGCGCGCGATCAAATGCATCCTCATAATCCACCGCATGGGCCAGCGCGCCATTGGCCAGCGCTGCGCCCAAAGGCTGCACCCGGTGCGCCGTACCGAGGATCGCACAAGGCCCAGCCCCATTGGCGCGGGCCAGAGCAATGAACGGCGCAGCTTCGGGCGCAAGCCCGCTGGCGGCATAAGTAACCCCCACCGCGTCCAGCAGCACCCGCCGCGCACCTTCCCGCGCCGCTTCGGGCAAACCAGCCCACCGCGTCGATGCGATATGGGCGGAAAGAATATCGCTGATCATTTCGTCAACTTGGCAGAAGGCCAGCGCAGCAGCGCGGCGTCATGTTCGCAGGCCCATTCACCGCCGCGTAGCCGTGCCGACTTGGGGAACGCACAGATCGGGCGAGTAAAACTGCCCGTGTCAGCCACCTTGCTCGCCTCGATCCGCTCGGGCGCAATGCCCTGCTCTACCCAGCGGATCAGCGCCCAAAGCATGTCCTTCGAGGCGTCCTCGCTCACCGGCGCATGGCCCGATGCGCCAAAGCTGTCCACGCCCGGACCGCCCCGGCAATGATACATGCCCGGCACCATGAACAGCCGCACGTTCTGCGCCAAACGCCCAAGGCCACCGTTGTCACGCGCCAGCGCGCCATAGTATTCCAGCGTCGGCCCGGCATTGGTCGATGGGTCTTGCCACCCCTGATAGAGGATCGCCCGGCGGCCATCGGCAACGAACGGCGCGATGGACGTGGAATCCCCGCGCAATTGCGGCATCACCTTGTTGATCAGCGCAAGGTCACCGGTGCGGCTGAAGGTCAGTTCATCCCATGCAGGATCGTCATGCGCGGCATCGGCCCACATCGCGCGCAACAGTGGCGACGGCGGACCGGGGCGCGTGCGGACGGCGGAGAGCAGGCCCCGGTCCATCGCCCTTCCGCGCTCATCCCGCAGCGGCGCGATGATGCTGTTCAGCATGGTCAGCTTCGGCGCGGTCAGGCACCCCTCGCCTTGCCCCGGCTTGCACAGCAGCGTCGCGGTGCGGAACTGGCACTGCAGCGGATCGGTGATGATCCCGTCCACTTTGCCGTCCATGCCATCGCACGCAGCGGTCACGCGGCTTTCGTAAAGCAACCAATCAGCATCGCTCAGGGCGGCTTGCGGTTTGCGCTGCGCCTCCAGTGCGAACCACATCATCCGCACCGATTGCAGGGGCATGTTGGGTCCGGGCGCGCCCGCAATCACCCCGTCATAGTCCTGCGGATGGACCTGCATTTCCTTCAAGGCCTGCCGCCCGCCGCCCGAACATCCGGTGAAATAGCTGCGGTCCACGGGCCGCGCATAGAACCGAGCCGCAATCGCCTTCGCACCTTGCGCGGTGAGGTGAACGGCACGGTGTTCGTAATCCGTGCGCGCTTTGGCGTTGCGCATCCAATGCGCATCGCTGGCCTTGTGCCCGGCGTCGGTGGTGACCGTGGCAAAGCCTTGTCCCACGCGCAGGCTCATGTCGATGTAGTTGAAAACCCCTGCATCGCCGCCAACGCCAGCGCCAAGGAGCCGTCCGTTCCACGCCAGCGGCAGCCACAGTTCAAAGCCGATGGTCCCCTCAATCCGCCCTTCCACACGGCAGAACCCTGCCGATACCGGAACCGATTTATAGAACGTTCGGCTGTCGTCCGGCTTGAACGCCGCATTGGCGGGGACCGCAGTGGCCTTATCCACCACCACGTCCCCCCTTGCACCGATAAGCGCGCTGCAATCGGCAGGACTGGCGGTGGCAACGCTTGCCGCAGCCAGCAGCGAAAGCAGCGCCGCCATCAGAACTTCACCCCGGCGGTCATCGCAAACATGCGCGGGATCGGATTGGCCGACTGCGCATCATAGCCGCGCGTGGTATCCACGAACGGAGGATCTTCGTTCAGCAGGTTGCGCACGTCAAAGCCGATGCGCAGCCGCTCGTTCACTTCCACATTCACGCCCAGATCAAAGGTGTCGTAGTTCGAAACCTTCTGGAAGGGCGTGATCGTGGTGTTGGTGTAGGACGCAAGATGGTTCCACGTCAGACGGCCCGAGAAGATGCCCACTTGCGCGCCGATATCGGCCTGCGAGCGGAACTTCTGCGGGAAGTTGATCAGCCCCGCCACGTTGGTAACCGCCGCCCCCGGCAATGCCTGGAACAGATACTTGGTGAAGTATGTGCCCTGCACGCCTGCATCAAACTTCACGCCGCCCAGCGTCCAGTTGGCATAGGCTCCAAAGTCGATCCCGCGCACTTGCGACCGGCCCAGGTTCTGGCGGCGTCCATCAACAATGAACTGCACCTGATTGGCATTGATCGCATTGTTGATCGGCAGGCCCGAATTGATCAGCGCGGTCACGTCTGCCGCGCTCGGGTTGAACCGCACGAAAGAGGCATAGATCGGGTTTGTCAGGATGCCCGGCGTGCCGCGCAGGGCCTGAATCTGGTCCTTGTAGTCGATGTCGAAGTACGTCAGCGTCAGGCGCAGCGCGCTGATCGGCCTGAACTCACCGCCCACTGACCATGTCGTCGCCGTCTCGGGCTTCAACCCCGGATTGCCGCCGGCAATGCCGATGCCCACCAGATTGCCCGAAGCGCCCGGCAGCGTATCGTAATACAGCCCGGCCCCGCCCGCGATGGTCGAAACCTCGGTAAAGGTTGGCGCGCGGAACGATGTGCCATAGCTGCCGCGCAGGGTGAGCGTGTCCATCGGCTTCCACGTCAGCCCGATCTTGGGATTGGTGGTGCTGCCGAAATCGCTATACTTTTCATAGCGGCCCGCAATGGAAAGCGAGAGTTGTTCGATAAACGGCATGGCATTGCCGCTGCCCACGATCGGCACGAACAGTTCACCAAACACCGCCTTCACATTGCGCGTGCCGGAATCGGCCACGCTGCGCGGGGTAAGGGCCTGCCCGGTGAGCAGGTCGGTATAAGTGTATTCCTCGCGGTATTCCCCGCCCAAAGCCACGCGCACCGCGCCGCCCGGCAGATCGAACAGCGATCCGTCCAGTTGCACGTTGGCCACGTCCAGCTTGGTGCGCCCGGTGATGACGAACAGGTTGTCGCGGATCTTGGCCAGCGTCGCCGGATTGTTCGGCCCGCCAAACACGTTCAGCGCGGTGGCGCGGTTGGTATCGGCCAGCGCGGCGTTGAGCGCGGCAGTGTTCACGCCAAGGCGGCGATCAGCCACATCTTCAGACTCACCATGCGCGTAATAGGCGGTGGCCTTGAAATCACCGATCAGATTGGCCTCGATCCCGGCCACCACGTTCCACGATTCCCCGTGATAGGGATTGAAGTCCGGTCCCAGTTCCGGGACCATAGACCACAGCACCGTCTGCTGCGTTGCACCTGCCACGGGTGAAACGAAGAACGGATTGGTGTTCCGCACCGTGGCGCTGATGTTGTTGATCCCCGAAATCGTGCCATTGCGATAGGAATAGAACCCGTCTGCAAACACGCGCACGCTCTCGCCAATATCCTGCGAGATGGCGGCGGTCACGTTGTAGCGCTTCTGTTCAGGGATCACCGTGTCCTGCGCGTTGTAGAAGCAGCGGTTGTTGGTGCCTGCCCGCAAAGCGCCGACATTGGCCGCCGTCACGCCACCTTGCGGGATGGCATAAGTGTTGCCGCCCACGCTGATCGTGCCGGGGTTGCAGTTCTGCACGCGCAGATCGCGCCCGCCACGATAGCGATTATCGTCCTGATAAAAGTCGAGGTCATAGCCGCGCAGGTGCGAATTGGTGGTGTATTCGGCGGCGATCATCGCCGAACCGGTGTCCCACTTGCGGCCCAGCAGTGCGGAGATCTGCTTTTCGGTATAGCCGCCCTCTGCCATCCCGGCCCGCGCGCGCACTTCCACGCCATCAAAATTGCGGCGCAGGATGAAGTTCACCACGCCCGCAATCGCGTCCGAGCCGTAAACGGCCGAAGCGCCATCGGCCACAACCTCGACCCGCTCGAGCGCAATCGCAGGAAGCACCGATGGATCGGTGAACTGCCCTTGCGTGCCCTGCGGCGGGAAGCGGCGGCCATCGTACAGCAGCAGCGTGGCGTTGGTGGAAATGCCGCGCAAGTTGATGCCAGCCCCGCGCGTGGCGTTGGCCGCGCCATTCTGCGCCGAGCCACCATTGCGGTTTGCACCCAGCGAGACGACTTGCGGCACGCGGCGCAGCAGGTCAGCGGTCGAAGTGACCGGCTCTTGCGCAATGTCATCGGCGCTGATCGCGATGACGCTTGAGCCAACCGCTTCGATCCCGCGAATGCGGCTGCCGGTGACGATAATCGCCTGCTCTTCCGCCGCCGCATCTGCCTGCGCTTCCTGCGCCTGCACGCTGACTGGCAACAGCGCGGCGAGCGCTCCGGTGGCCAGCAGGCTGAACCTGATAGTGTTGACGTTCCCCATATCTACTCTCCCTCATTATCGAAAACCGGCCTTACCCCGACCGGGAACTCCTTGATCTTATGGTGTTTCGCTGATCGCCTGTGTGCGGCCAGCCAGCTCTCGCTTCGCTGCAAAACGCGGGGCGAGCGACAGCAGCACAATCGCCCCCACCAGCACGCCAGCGCCAATCAGCTCCGCATCGCGCGGCATCCGCAGGCCCCAGAACCACGCCAGCAGCACCGATCCGCCGATCCCGGCCACAAGGCTCGCCGCGCGTTCCAGCGGTACGCAGTATGCGTTCTCGCGCGGGTCGAGCAGGATGATGATGGCCAGCACCGAGATCACCGTCAGCGTCGCGCCGATCCAGAACAGGTCTGCCAGCACCGGATCGCCCCACACGCCGATGAAGCCCCAGGCCAATTCGCCCGATTGCCCACCAATCCCGCTGGCGGAAATCACGCCCAGGATCACCACCGACATCGGCAGCGCAATCATCTTTTCCTCAACGAAGTAACGCCGCACCGAAGCCGGATCGCCGCTCTTCGAAATCTTGGTCATCACGAACAGACGCAGGAAATAGCCGATGGTATAAAGCACCACTGTCAGGATCGCGATGGGCGGCAGCTTCAGCCCGCCCCGGTCCGACAGCGCGATAACCAGCGCAAACAGCACCATCGCCAGCGCCGTCCAGCTCCACCAGCGCACCCGTCGGCCGAACATCATATCCACCAGCGGCGCGATGATCAGAATGTCCCCGCGCATCAGCAACTGGATGAACGGAATGCTTACATCGGGAATGGTGAAGCTGAGTGGCACGGTGAACAGCACCATCGCCGTGCCAAGGCCCGACAGGAACGTATAGCGCGTGGGGAACGGCACCCGCACCGGTCCCAGCGCAACCTTGTTCGCGTCCTTGTGCCAGCCCGAAAGCCAGATAAAGCCCCAAGTCAGCACCATGTTGATGATCAGCGATGCAGGCAGTGTCTCCAGCCCGGTGAGCGGACGGCCCAGCCCGGCGTGCGGCATGGACGTCACCAGCTTGGTCACGATCACATTGGGCAGATAGGCCAGCAGATAGAGGAAAACGAACCCCTCAAGCGGAAAGGCGCGCCCAAGCACCCTCATGCCGCCGCTTCCAGCACGACCATATCGGCATCGTTGCGATAGCGCGCGTTCAGCCCCGCCTCTGCCGTAACCGCACTCAGATAATCGACCACCGCCGCATGATCCTCGCTGCCCGGCTGCGCCAGACGCGGCACGGCATCGCGCCCAATCACCAGCGGCAGCAATCCCGCGCGCAGCACCTTTCCGCCCGCAATCTCCAGCCTGGCAATCATCGAAAGCCGCGCCGCCTTGGGGAAATTATACAGGCTGCCAAAGTCCGGCTCCCACTCTTCGGCCAGCACGCGGATTTCGTTAAAGCTCTTGGAGGCGGCATGTGCCTCATCCATCGCAAGATCGGTGGCGAAGTTGCACAGCGAATAGAACACCGGCTTGCCGTCGATCAGTTCGCACCCTTTCAGGATATGCGCGTGCCCGCCAAAGATCGCGTCGGCCCCGGCAGCAATCGCGGCGCGCGCCACATCGCGCTGATAATCGGCAATCACCGCGCGCACAAAATGGATGCCCCAGTGGTGTGAAACCAGCACCACATCAGCTTCAGCCTTCGCCGCACGAATATCGGCCTCCATCGCGGCAAGGTCTTCGCGGTGCGGGTATGTATGCACCCGCGCGGGCGTGCCGGGCTGGTCATGCTCAACCTGTTCGTAAACCGTGAATGCGCGCATCGGCACACAACCGGGTCTGCGTTCATCCGCCCAATAGGAATGCGGCAGGATGCTGGAATAGGCCAGGAACGCCACGCGCGTGCCATCGCCCAGCGTGCGGATCACCGGGCGGCGCGCCTCGGCAATGTTCGCCCCTGCACCCACCACGTTCATCCCCGCCGCTTCAAGATGCGCGCGCGTTTCGAAAAACGCCTCATGCCCCCAGTCCATCACGTGATTGCCCGCCATCGAGATCACATCGAACCCGGCCCGTCCCAGCGCGGCGGCACCTTCTGGCCGCGCCAAAACCGCATGGCGCGCCTGCGGCAGGCGCACGCCCTTTTCAGCAAAGCTGGTTTCAAGCTGCCCGAACACAATATCTGCGGCACCGAGCACATCGGCGGTCCCGGCAAAACTCGCGTCGTAATCGTCACGATCCAAGGCAAGATCGCCCGTAGCCAACACGGTGTGGCTCATGACACCCTCCCCAGATCAATTGTTGCAGTGTTTCGAAGGAGACTACCGGGCATTGCCGCATTTAGCAAGCGCTTGCATATGACAATTTTGAATGACTTTAGCCACGAAATTGCCGATAATCCTATGGTATTTGGCTGAACCACAGGGGGTGGTGTCCGCAAATTGCGCGCCCGAAACCGAGAATCACTCTGCAAGCCCTTGCGCAGACAAAAATCCGCAGCCAGTCTGGCCACACCGGAACAACCGGATTCACGATGGAGGATGCCTTGGTCCCAATTGCCAGACACTTTGCCCGGCTCGCCGTAACTGCGTTTCTGGCCAGCGCGGCCTTGCCGCTCGCCGCGCAACAGGGCGCTCCCGCCGCTACCGGACCTGATGCCGCCTACGTAGCCGCGCGCGCTGCCTATAACGCCATGCCGAACGGCCCGGGCACCGGTGCCTTTCCGGCGGTGATGACGACAGACGCCACGCTTCCGGGCCACGTGATCTATCGCCCCGCCAGCATTGCCGCCGGGCCACCGCTGGGCGTGCTTGTCTGGGGCAACGGCGGATGTATGGCCGATGGTGCCAGCGCCCGCCTGCATCTGCTTGAAATCGCGAGCCACGGCTATGTCGTAATCGCACCGGGCGCGGTGATGAGCGGTCCCGGCGCGCCCGCGCAACGCGCCGAACGCAGGCCCGATGCCGCAGGCCAGCTTCCCCCCGTGGCCACGACCAGCGCCGATGTGCTGGCCGGGGTGGACTGGGCACTGGCCGAAAATCAGCGCGCCGGAAGCGCCCTTAAGGGCCGCATCGATCCCGCACTGGTGGCCGTGGCCGGGCACAGCTGCGGCGGGCTGCAAGCTCTGCAGGTCGCCACTGATCCGCGTATCAAGGCAGTGATCGTCCACAACAGCGGCGTCTTTGCCGATGGCACCAATCCGATCCGGGGCATGACGGTGACCAAGGATTTGCTGCTCAAACTGCACACCCCGGTGCTTTACGTGTTGGGCGGGCCAAGCGACGTGGCCTTCCCCAACGGCACCGATGATTTCAAACGGATCGCTCACGTGCCTGCCGCACTCGTGCAGCTTCCGGTCGGCCACGGCGGCACGTTCTTCACCGCCAATGGCGGCGCGGTCGCCGCGCTTTCGGTCGATTGGCTGGAATGGCAATTGCGGGCAGACAAATCTGCCGCGCGCAGCTTCAAGGGCGCAAACTGCCGCCTGTGCGTCGTCCCCACCTGGACAATCGAAAGGAAGGGGATCGACTGACACGCTGGATCACTTGCACGCCGGGCCGGTTTTTCCGGTCCGGCGGATGCACGCGCGCACCATTGGCGGCGGCGTGTGATCGATGAACGCCGATGGCCGGGGTGCCCATGCCCCGCCATCAAGCCGCGCCTCAAGATGCCCCAGCGCCGCCAGAACCTGCTCTGCCGGAAGGCGGCAATGCCCCGCGCCGTTGTACCACAACCCGCTGGCCATCGCGGGCGGCGCGGCATCGGTATAGGCGCGCTGCAACGATGGCGATGTCATCCCATCACCCACCGCCTGCAACGACACCACCGGAACCGTAGGCTTCGCGGTGGGGGTGTAATTCTCCATCATGTATCGCACCGCCGCAGGCTTTGCCGCAATGCGCGGAGCTTTGGCCAGCGCCGCCAGATCGCGCGAAAGGCTCAATCCCGCCTTGCGATACATCGCTTCCACCAGCGGGCGGCGGCCCGTCTGATCCAGCAACTGTGCATAATTCACGCCGGTATTCCACGAAAACGCCCCGCCCGCGCGCCGCTCCTGATCGTTGCGCGGCATCAGCGTGCCCATGACCAGCGTCGCGGCCATCTCGCTGGCTTGTCCTTCGAAATCCCCCGCCGCCGGTTGCGCACGGTCGGCCCGCGTCCAGCCCGGAATGCCGCCGAGCACGCCCGCCAGCGCAATCCGCGCGCGCCCTTCGCGGGTCTGCGCCGCCGCTGCCACCGCCATCATCGCCTTGCGCCCATTGGTCATGTCATCCCCGACATTCACCAACGAGAGGCCAGAATTTGGCGCGATCAGGGTGGCGATGGCAAAAGCCCCGTCCAACCCCATGTTCATCATGCCCACCGCTCCGCCGATGGAAGGACACATCGCCAGCGCGCCGTCGATCACCGGCGCGTCCTGTTCGGCCAGAGCCGTGGAAATCAGACCGCCCATCGATGATCCCCACGCCATCACCCTGCGCGGACGGCCTTCCTTTGCGGCAAACGCCTCAACCGCTGCCCGCTGTGCCGGAACCGCCTGTTCCAATGACCAGCCCGCCGCGCCGAAGTCCGAAGCGATCAGCGCATAGCCCTTGCGCAAAAGCAGCTGGCGATATTCCTTCGGAGCCGGTTCGGGCGCATCCTTGCGGGGCGAATAGCCGTGGCTGTAAAGCAGCAACGAACCGTTGAAGTTCTGAGGAACTATGGCCTGCCAACGCGCGCCACCGGGCAGTTCGCCTTCAACCGTGCGCGCGGGCGATGCATCCTGGGCCACACCCGGTGATGCCAGCAAAGCCGCACAAATCGCCAAAGCCCGCTTCATGCCGCCCACTCCCCTGCCAGCCATGCTAGAATCTCGTCGCGGTCCGCATCAAGACGCGGCGGCGCATCCAGCGTGACAGGCGCCTGCCCCTCCACGCGATAGCCCGCGCCGGGAATCCGCACGTTCGCTTCCGGCAGCCCCGGAATGGAAATGTCGATCAGCGCGGTTGCCCCCGCAAGGTCTGCTGCCTCGTCCACCCGGCGCACCATGCCACACGGAATACCCGCATCGCTCAGCCGCTTTTCCCATGACGCGGCGCTGTCCTTCACGAACTCGGCCGACAGCTCATCATGCATTGCGTGGAAATTGGCACGGCGCGCATCGGGCGTGGCAAAGTGCGGATCGGTCAGCCAGTCCTCACGCCCCATCGCACGCGCCAATGCCGCAAACTGCGGCGGCTGCACCACGCCAAGCGACAGCTGCCGCCCATCGCGCGCGGTGAACAGCGACGCGGTGGGCAACCCGCTGTAACCGGTATTGCCCATGCGGTTCATCGGCTTGCCGGTGACCATGAACGGCGTCAGCGCCGATGTCATGAAGGCAAGGCTGGCATCGAACATCGATACGTCCAGCTTGCTGCCGGTGCCATCGCGCTCACGCTGCATCAGTGCGCCCAGAATGGCCATCGCCGCCGTCTGCCCGGTCAGCGTGTCGACAATCGGAAAGCCCACCCGCACCGGCGGATCGCCTTCCTCGCCGCTCAGCATCATCATGCCGCTGGTAGCCTGCACGATGTTGTCGATGGCGGGCCAATCGCGGTACGGCCCTTCCTGACCATAGCCCGATACCGAACAATAGATGATGTCGGCCCGCAACGCGCATACCGCCTCAAACCCCAGCCCAAGCCGTGCCATCACGCCGGGGCGGAAGTTTTCCAGCACCACGTCACTGCGCGCGATGATGTCCCGCGCGATCTGCAAGTCGCCCCCGTCTTTCAGGTCCAGCGCGATGGACTTCTTGCCCGCATTGGCCGCGATGAACGCTGGTGACATGCCATCATAGCGCCGATCCGCGCCATAATTGCGGAACCCGTCGCCGCCCTTCGGCTCGATCTTGATAACTTCCGCGCCCATCAGCCGCAGCAGGTGCGAGGCATATGGCCCCGCCATCACGTGGCTGAAATCGGCAATACGGATGCCAGAAAGTGGCTGATTCATGGGTTCTCCGGGAACTGCTTGCGGACAATCGTCCACGTCTTGTCATTGCACAGGCCGCAATCGGTCCCGGCAAACATCGCGCCTGCCGCCTTGCTGCCTTTCAATTGCCAATCGAGCCAGGCCGCGCCGATGCGCCCGTAATCCCCGCCATTGGCAAGGCCGAAGGTGCCACCGTGGCCTACCGGGGAATTGGCATAGAATACAGGCACATGCGCAATCCGCGCTACATCGTCAGACCCGTTGGGATAGGCAATGTCATCCGGCCCACCGAGGATATAGGCAACCGGCGTGTGCAGCTTCTTCAGATCGTCCTTGGCGATGCCCACGCCGCTCAGCCCCGATCCGGCGCGCACATAGACGCCGCTGTTGAACGCTACCACTGCATCGACGCGCGGATCGGCCCCGGCGGCCAGCGCCTGCAATCCGCCGCAGGAATGGCCCATCACCGCGATGCGCGAAGTGTCCACGCGGGGGCCAAGGTCGCTCCCCGCCACCCAGTCAATCGCGCCAAGCAATTGGCGGACTTGCGTTTCATCCGCCGTTACGCGCGGGGGCGGCGCGCCAGCAGGGCGCGGGCCGTTGGCGGGCGGCAGAACGGGTTGCACCGGGCGCTCCTCCTGCGGCGCGCCATTGGCGATCACCAGATAGCCGTGGCTGGCAATCTCGCGCAGAAAGTGGCTGGCGGACAGGCCATTGTTCCGGCAGCCGCCATTCCCCCAAAGCACCAGCGGCAGCCGCGCTTCGGGCCACTGTGCAGGGCGATAGACGGTGTATCCCGGCACATCGGCGCGCGCCTCGGCCACGGCGGGAGATCCGCCGGTTCCGGCAGGTTCGCCAATCACTTGCGCACTGGCAGCCAGCGGCACGGCGCTCAGCGCCAACGACAGGACAAGCGCCGTCACGTGTTTCATGTTCCACTCCCACAGGAAATCCGGTCCCGACCCTGCACTGCCTCGCGGGCTGATCGGAACGCCGCTTCGCCATCGATGCCGAAAGCCTGCAGGCCCCGCGCATTGGCCTCTGAATCGCGCAGATAAATCGCGTTGAACCGTTGCTGGTCCGCCGCAGTGGCGGGGGTGAATGTGACCTTATAGGTCGCCGCCTCTTGCACGCCCTTGTCCACCGCCGCGCGCACTTGCCGCGCAAGCGCCGCTTCCCAAACGCCGATGCCTTCTTCCAGCACCGCGCGGTCTTCTGCCGCCAAAGTGTTCCACCGCTTCGCGCTCATCGCGCGTGCCGGGTACGCCCCGCGCGGCACGGTAATCTGATAGAAGTGCTTTGATATTTCGCCAAAATGCTGCGATTTGAACGTGTCCTCCGGCGCAATCACGCCGTCGATCACGCCCTTGGCCATCGCGGAATAGACCTCGCCCATCGGCATGTTCACCGGGTCCGCACCCAGCGAATCCAGCACGCTCAACAGCTCGGTCGGCGCGCGGATGCGCAGGCCCTTGATGTCGGCAAGGCTCTTTACCGGGCGGTTGACGGTGATGAGGCCGGGCAGCGTTCCGCCCTGAACGGCAAGCACTTTCAACCCTGCCAGTTCACGCCCCACCTGTGGGTTTTCAGCGGCGATGCAGCGATAGAGCGCAACCTGCGATTCCACGCTGTCAGCGCCCTGATAGAAGCCCGCTTGGATGCGGATAAGGTGCGTGCCGCCGCGCACGTAGATGGGCGTAATCAGCCCGATATCGGCCACGCCGTGGCGCAGTTCCTCCATCGACATATCGGACGAAAGCAGCGCGCCGGACCATACCGGCCTGACTTTCAACCGCCCTTCAGACCGCTTTTCCACAAACGCCATCCACTCCTGATCCGCCTTCGAAAAGGGGTGGTTGGGACTGTAGGGCGAGGCGTAGACCAGCTCTGTCACGCCCTTTTCCACCGGGCGCGCGCAGCCGGAAACGACCAAAGTCTGAAGTGCACCTAGAAGCACATAGATGACACCTAGCCGCCTCAAGCCAGCCCCCGCTGCACCAGAAAGTCCGCTACAAGACCCACCATGCGGTCATGATCCCAGTTGCCCGCATCGACCATGTCGGCATCGATCATCAGCACCGGCACACCCGCTTTCTCCAACGCCTCGGCGGTGATCTTGGTGCCCGATTGCGACAGCCGGTTCTCCGGTGGCAGCAGCACGACGCAGGCATCGACCCCGCACCGCTCGGCCTCGCTCGTCATCCACCCGTTCATCCAAGGCGGCAGATGCAGCACCTCGTTCATCGAACAGACGCGGCTGGCAAGCGCTTCCATCGGGCGGCCCTGCACTTCGCGGATATATTGCGGCCCGGCGAACGGCATGTACATCGACCAGACGAACACTGCGCCCATCCGCTCTTCAAGTGCTTGATAAAAGCCGGGATCGTGCCACACGCCAGCGCCAATCCACATCAGGCGGATCTTCTCCTGCGTGGCACAACCCGCGCCGGAAGCGACCCGTTCCATCACTTCATCGCGGAAACGTTTGGCGTGGTTCACCGCCCAGTCCGATCCACGGTGCCACTGCGGGATCATCGTGTTGGGCATCTGTTCTGCAATGGAAACCGGGCAAGGCCGAGCCGTTCCAATGGCTTGCGCCGCTTCCCAGATATAGCCTTCCTGTTCGTTGATCCGCTCCATCAGGTAATGGAGCTTGGCCTCATCGAACTTCCGCCCCGTCCGGTTTTCCAGAAGCGCAATCAGATCGCGCATTTCCGACACCGCCAGCGCGATGCGGTCTGCGTCGTAGACCTGTTCCCACTGGTCCTTGGAGTGCGCAAACCAGCGCGGATCCTTATGTTCCCATGCAGGCGCTTCCATCGGGAAGAATTCACTGCCCAGCGCATCCGCCCACTGGCCGAACACGTGCTGGATGCAATCGCAGGTCATGCGCGCCACCAGCACGGTCGGCTTGGGCAAGCCGCCCCACGGCGCGGTTTTCGGGTCATTCGCCAGCGTGCAGGCAAGGCCCAGCGAACAGTATTTGCAGCTGTTTTTGGGGTATCCGGCCTGCGCCATTACCTCGAAGTAGTGGTTCGAAAGCTGCTTGGCCGAGATATAGGCCGACCACCACTGGTTGGTGATGATGGGAATACCCATCACGTGGAAAATTTCGTGCGGAGTATCGGCCTGCACGATGGCAAAGGGTTCGCCGTCGTCCACTACGCGGCGCTTCAGGTCCGCGCCGAACTGCTTTTGATAGGCGTTGGCGGCGGCGGTGCAGGCAAGATCCTTGCGGCTGCGCTGGCCCGACTGGTTGGTGGTAGCGGCGCTCACTGGAAAACTCCTGCCTGGTCTAGTTCTGCAATCCGGGCCTCGGTCAGGCCGCACAGATCACGCGCGATTTCAGTGACATGCTCACCCATACCCGGCGCGCGGAAGGGCGCGAAGGCATCGCGCGAGAACTGGATCGGCGTGGCGATGTGGCCGAAGGGGCCGAGCAGCGGATGATCCAGCATGGCCAGCGCGCCGCGCCCGATCAGCTGGGCATCGCGCTCGATCATGTCCTCGCAGTCCTGCACCACGCCGCAGGCGATACCGTGGGATTGGAGCTGCGCGGCGATGGTCTGATCCTCTCGCGCCGAAGTCCACGCCGCAACGTCCAAGCCAGTCAGCGCCAGCAGCTTTGCGTGGTCTGCCTCGGTAGGGCACGAAATAGCCACCCAGCGGTCTTCGCCAGCGGCGGGCAGCACGTCCTGCCAGAACACGCGCGCATCGGCATTGCCCATGCGCTGCGGGCGTTCGCCACGCTTGGCTTGCGCCAGGTAGTCGCGCATCTGCTGCACGCAGATTTCGTACATCGACGCATCGATATGGCACCCGCGCCCGGTTTCGCGGCGATGTTGCAAGGCCCCGGCGACGCCTGCTGCCATGACATAGGGCACGATCACATCACCGAACGGCACTGCGCCGGGGATTACCGGGTCACGATCTGCCCAACCGGTGAGGAACGTGCGGCCCGATAGTGCGCCGCCAGTGCCATCGACGCCCCATTCCTGCGCCATCGGCCCGGTCTGGCCGAACACGCTGCCCGAAACCATGACGATGCCGGGATTGCGCGCGGCAAGGCTGTCGTAGTCCAAGCCCAGCTTGGCCATCGTGCCGGGGGAGAAATTCTCCACCACCACATCGGCCCAATCGATCAGCGGATCGATCAGTTCGCGCGCTTCGGGCTTTTTCATGTTGAGCGAGACACTGCGCTTGGACGTGTTGAGGTGCGCAAACCATGGCTTGTCGTCCCAGTTGCCGGGCTTTGATGCGGACACCTGCACATCGAGCCGGGCAAGGTCTGGCCGGGTGCGGGTTTCGATCTTGACGATCTCTGCGCCCAGATCGCCCAGCGTCTTGGTGGTGATGGACCCCACCAGCGCCCATGCGAAATCGAGCACCTTGACGCCCGAAAGCGGGCCGGGGCGGGTGCCGGTGTGGATCGCCGGTGCGGCGACTTGCGCCGTTCCCTCGCGGAAGCTGGCGAAGCGTTCGGGCAGACCGTCTGCCGTATCGAAGAAACCACGTGCCGCCAAATGCGGGTCGGCCAGCACGTCTGCCGGTTCGTTCGCCACGCAGGCGTTGATACCGCGCCGCAGGCCTTCGGTGGCGATTTCGTGCTTGGTGCGGGACAGGAAGAACGCCGCGATGGCCGCTTCCCACACGGCGCGGGTTTCCGCCGGGAGGGTGGAGCGGTTGTAGGAAAGCCAGTCTGTGCCTGCCAGCGGGTTGGGCACACCGGCCTCATCCATCCAGTCAGACAGCGCCTGATTGGCAGGCGCGCCGAGGCGTCCCGTCATCAGTGAATGGAAGCACCAGCCATCGGCAAGCCGCCAGATCGCGCGTACCGTGGCCTTGCCGTAAGCGAGCGCCCCGCCGACGCGGACAAGCTTGCGCTGATCGAACTGCCACACCAGTACGCCGTTGAAATTGCGGCTGAAAGCGACCTGCTGGATCGACACGTCAACATGCTGGCCTTTACCGTGCGTGCCGCGCGCATAGTGCGCCGCCAGCGCGCCGGAAGCGGCGACCATATCGGCGTGGAATGTGCAGGCGTCCCCGGCTTCCTTGACCGGTGGCAGGCCCGGTTCGCCCGTCACGCGCAACGCCCCGCCCATTGCCGAGGCGACCAGTTCGCCGCCCTGCCATGCCGAGCGCGGGCCGCCCGAACCGAAGGCGGTGACCGAAACGTGGACGGCGCGTGCGGGGATCGTCACGCCCTCCAGCGCTTCAAGGCCGAGATCGTCGATCACGAACGACGCCCCCTCCACCGGCCCGCCAAGTTCCGCGCCCAATGACGCGAGGAAGCGGGCGAGCGCGCGGTCTGCCATGTTGCCCAGCACGGCAACGCGATGGCCGGAAAGCGGCTTCATGCGGCAACTCCCTGCAGAAATGCCGCAATTTCAAGGTCGATCCCATCCCGGCACGACCAATCGCGCCGGGTGGCGACCAGCACCGGCAGGCCCATGTCCTCCAGCGCGGCGCGCAGGGCGGGTAAGTGCCAGACGGTGGTATCGTCCTCCTCGATCAGCCAGAGCAGCGCGGCCTTTGCGCCTACATCGCGCGCCTGCTGTGCCAAGGCTTCAGCGCGGTTGGTGAACCCGCGCGTGTCGAGATGGCGGGTGTTAAGCTGGCGGGCGAGTGCGGCGAAGGGGTCACCCGCCGCGTCAACATCCGGCCCACGATCTGCCCATTCGTCTGCCAACGTGCGGCCAATGGCGCTCCATCCCTCCGCTTCGGCCACGCGGTGCAGGCGTGCATCGGGCAAAGGGCTGCCTGCGATCAGGACGACTGGTTTTGTGCCGGCTTCGGCAGAAGTCGTTGCGCGCCGCGTCGCATTCCCCTGCGCAATTGCCGCCGACAGCGCCGCTGCATCGACGTCCAGCCTTTCGCCCAGCTGGCGCAATGCCGCTTCGGTGCGGGCCACGCTGCTGGCGCGGGCGATCTTGGCGATGTCGAGCATCAGCGGTTCGGGGCCTTTGATAGACCCGGCGCGGCGCAGTTCGCAAAGGTAGTAATAGAGCCGCTGCGCGCTGTCATCCGCGCGGGTGAAAACCACCGCCTCCAGATGATCGAGCGCGCCATCGGCCCAGTCCTGCACCACCGAGCGGGTCCAGGGCGCAAACTTGCTTTCCAGCCAGCGGTCGGCGGCGGGCATGGCGCGGTCTATGTTCCAGGTGAGCGGCCCGGCGTTGCGGCCCGTGGCATCGAACAGATCGTGCGGCAGGTTGGGTCCGGCGTATGACAGCATCTTCAATTTCCAAGCAATTCGGGCAGTCCCAGCGCCAGCGCGGGGAACAGGATGATGATGAGCAGGTGGAACAGATCGCTGGCGAGGAACGGCATCACGCCCTTGAAGATGCGGTTGATACTCACGTCCTTGGCCACGCCCTGAATGACATAGAGGTTCATGCCGAGCGGCGGGTGGACAAAGCCGATCTCCATCGCGCGGCACAGGAAAATGCCGAACCAGATGGCCGACATGCCTACGCCCTCCACCACCGGCAGCAGGATCGGCGTGGTCAGCAGCATCAGCGCCAGCCCATCGAGCACCGAGCCGAGCAGGAGCAGGATCAGCGCAACCAGCAGCAACGTGGGCACGGTGCCAAGCGCAAGGCCGGTGACCCAAGCGCCCACTGCATCGGTGACGCCGGTGATGGAGATGAACACCGAGAACACCAGCGCACCGATGATGACCATGAGGATCAAGCCGCTGGTGCGCAGCGTTTCTTCAAAGGCCTTCATCAGCATTTCACGGTTCAGGCGGCGTCGCCATGCGGCAATCGCCAGCGCGCCCGCCGCGCCGATGGAGGCCGCTTCCGAAGGGCTGAACCAACCCAGTGCAATGCCGCCGATGACCAGCGCGATCAGCAGTACCATGTCCGCAATCCGGCCCAGCGCAGCGCGCCGATCTGCCCAGGTGGCGCGTTCGCTGGCGGGGGCGGCGTGGGGGCGCAGGCGCACTACCACCCAGATCACCGCGCAATAGAGCAGCGCCTGCGTGATGCCGGGGACGATGGCGGCGGTGAACAGCTTGCCGATTGACTGTTCGGCAATGATCCCGAACACGATCAGCGCGCCCGATGGCGGGATCATCTGCCCCAGCGTGCCGCCTGCGGCGACGGTGCCGGTGGCCAGGGCATCGGAATAGCCGCGCTTGCGCATTTCCGGCAGGGCAACAAGGCCGATGGTGGCGGCAGTCGCAAGGCTCGACCCGTTGATCGCGCCAAACCCCGCACAGCCGCCGACCGACGCATAGGCAAGGCCGCCGCGCCGGTGGCCGACCATTTTGGCTGCCGCATCGAACAGATCGCGGCTGGCGTTGGACGAGAAAAACAGGTGCGCCATGAACATGAACAGCGGCAGGGTGCCGAGTTCGTAGCGGGTGAGCGTGTCGACCAGCACCACGCCGCCCTTGATCAGCCCCGGCTCTATCCCCAGCACGAGGAACAGGCCGCCAAGGCCCACAAGGCCGAGCGCCACGCCGATGGGCAGGCCCGCCAGCAGCAGCGCGAACAGAATCAGCACACCGATCAGGCCGGTTTCGGGCGTCGCCAGCATCATGGCTTCCGCCTCCGGAAAGCTTGTCCCAGCAGCGCAAGGACGATGGCCGCGAGCACCACGTTGGCGAAAAGGCGCATGGCGCGCCAAGATACGCCGACGACTTCGCTCTGCTCATGCCCGTCCCACAGATCGGCCATCAGCCAGACCGAGCCTGCCAGTAGCGCGGCAAAGAACACCGCGCCCAGCAGGGCGGACACGCGGTCAAGCAAGCGCCGCGCAGTCTCGCTCATGCGGTCTACCAGCAGATGAACTTTGGCGTGGGACCGGTCCACCGTGGCCACCAGCAGGGCCAGCGTTCCGGCGACAAGCACGGCCACTTGGACCAGTTCTATCGACCCGCGAAATGGCAGGCCCACATTCCTCCCGATGACCGAGATCGCATCGATGCCGGTTGCTGCCAGCAGCGCGATGCCGCCAGTGAGCGTTACCGCCGTGCGCAGGGCGCTCATGCCATCACCGTCCCGTCTGCGGCGATGGTGATGGGGGGAAGCCCGGCGGCCACGGTGATCTGTTCGATATAGCGGGCCACGGCCTCTTTTCTCTCTCCTTCGGCCAGCACAGGGCGACCCGGTGCCAGCACATCGACCGGCACGATGCTCACATCGACGCTGCCGTCTGGGTGCAGCGTCAACCGGCCCAACATGGCATTGACGGCCTCTGGGTGGAACGGGGCCAGTGTGTAGGCCGGGTCCGGTTCGAACCCGAACAGGGTCTTGCGCCGCTCTGCCCATTCGCGGCGGGCGGGGTGATCCTGCGCGGGGCTGAGCGCGCCGGTGACGACGCAGCCGTTGCCAAGGCCGTGGAAGATGGGCTTGCCGCGATGAAATTCGATGCCGCGCACGATGTGAGCGTGGTGGCCAATCACCACATCTGCGCCCGCATCGATGGCGGCGTGGCTGATTGCGCGCTCATAGGGGGCGAGCCGCGCGGGGGTGTGGACGATGCCTTTGTGCAGCGCGACCATCACGAAATCGGCCTTGGCTTTCAGCGCGGCAATGTCGCCTTTCACGGTGGCGAGCGCTTTGTCGGTCACACACTCAAGATTGGCGGCGGGGGCGATGGGCGAAGCATCCGCCGTTTCGATCCGCAAGTAAGCGCAACCGGCACTGGTTTCAGTCGCCCACGAAATCTCCGGCCCCACGCAGTTGTAGCTGAGCAGGCCGATGTTCAGGCCACCGCGTTCCACGACAACGGGCGTGCGCGCCTGCGCCAAAGTCAGCCCTGCGCCGGTGCCGTTCAGCCCGGCCGCTGCCATCAGGATCAGCGTATCGGCGATGCCGTCCGCTCCGCAATCGGCAATGTGGTTTCCGGCAAGGCTGAGCAGGTGAAACCCCGCAGCCGCAATCGCTGCCACGTTTTCAGGTGGCGCAGCGGGTGCGGGGACATCGCCTTTCAGCTCAACCCCGCGCGCCGAATGCGGCACTTCAAGATGGCCTACCGCAAGGTCTGCCGCCTGCAGCGCCGGAGCGATCCCGGCCAGCCAGTAGGGCGCATCCGGCTCATCGAGCACGAGATCGCCTGCCAGCACAATCGAGATCGCTCCTTCACGCATTACGATTGCCTTCGATCAGAACGACTTGCGGACGCTGACAGCGAAGAAGCGCCCGATGGGGTCGCTCGCGCTGGCATCATAACCGCCGCTGCCGTTGCCGCTGGGGGCAAGGTTCACGTAAGGCGGATCGACGTCGAACACATTGCGCACTTCGAGGCCGAGCGTCATGCCCTTGTCAAAGAAGCCCGTGCCCTGCCGGTCGCCGATGCGGTAGGTAATGCCCAGTTCGACCGGGGTATAGCTGCCGACGTTCTGACCGTCCTTGGTCAGGTTGTTGAAATAGCTGCCGACATGGGTTGCCATCACGCGCGCGCTCATCGGGCCATGATCCCATGTCACGCTGGCGCGCGCACGGAATTTCAGCGGGTTGAAGATGAAGTTGCGGCGGTCGATCAGTGGCGCGCTTGGCGTCAGCGCCACGTCATACTTGGTCAAGTATGTGCCTGAAAGATTGAACGAGAGCGCATCTTCCGCACCCAGATCGGTCCGCCAGCTGCCCACGAAATCGATGCCGCGCGTGATCGAAACGCCAAGGTTCTGGCTGCGTCCATCGACAAACAGCGTGACATTGGCCGCACTGCCACCGGGGAACGAACCGCCTGCCAGCGTCACGCCCTGCGCCAGCAGTTCTTGCACGCGGGTGGCCGCAGCCGCGCCGCGCAACACGATGCCGGTGCCGGCATACTGCGCCTCGGTGCCAAGGATCGACAGGTTCGAAAGGTTGGCCAGCACCTGATTCTTGTAGTTCACGTCCCAGTAGGTGAGGCCGAAGTGCAGGCTTGGCGTGGGGTCGATATCGATGCCGACCGACCATGACGTTGCCGTTTCGGGCTTGAGATCGAGGTTCGGGCCGGACAGCGCATAGCCCTGCAGCGGCGCACCGCCTGCCGGGTTCTGATAGGACTGGCCAAAGATGTTGTTCGAATTGCCATAGATTTCGGGGATCGTTGGCGCGCGGAACGATGTGCCATAGCTGCCGCGCAGCTTTACGCCATCGACCGGGGTCCAGTTCACGCCGAACTTGGGATTGGTGGTGCCGCCCACGTCGCTGTACTTGTCGTGGCGGACGGCGGCGTTGAATTCCAGACGCTGGAAACCGCCCATTGCGTTTTCCGGCCCGAACACCGGTACGAACACTTCGGCGTAGAACGAGTCCACTTTGCGCCCGAAATTGCGGAACACGATCGGGTTGGTCGGCGCGCCGCGTGCAGAGCCGAGCGCGACCTTGAAATCCTGCCGTTCATAGCCTGCGGCCAGTTTCACTTCACCGCCGGGCAGCGCCAGCAGCGTGCCGTTGATACGGCCTTCATACGTGCGCAACCGGCCATTGGTGGGGGCAAGGAAGATCTGGTTGGCAATCGTACCGAGCACGGCCTGGCTGGTGCGGCCAAGGTTGTAGGGATCGAACGCGGTGGCGGGGTTGCTGCTGGCGAGTGCCGCATTCAGCGCCGCGTTGTTCACGCCGAAGTATGATCCCGAAAAGTCGTTGGTCTTGCCATAACCGAACAGCGCCTCGGCTTCCCAATTGGCGGGGAGCTTGACCTTGATGCCCGGCGTGACTTGCCACGAACGGGCGAAACCTTCGGAATCGTTGGTCGGCAGATCGTTCTCGAAATTGTAGTCGAGCGTATAGCTGGTGCCGGTGAACCCTGCCGGACGCACGAAGAACGCGTTGGTCTGCGGCACGGTCAGCCGTGCGTTGGAGAAGGCGGACGTGCGGTAGAACGAGCGCTTTGAATAGAAGCCATCGTAGAACACATCCAGCCAGTCGGTCAGTGCGAAGCGGCCTGTGCTGTTTACCGAATCATACTTCTGGCGCGGGATCAGATCCTGATTGGTCAGCTCGTCACAGGTGTTCAGCGTGCCCGCATTGAGTTGCAACGCGGTTGCCTGCGTCACGCCCCGGGTGGGTATCGCATATGTCGTGCCATTGGCGTTGATATTGCCGGGGCTGCAACGGGCGATGCGATAGTCTGCGCCGCCGAAAGCGCGCTGATCGCTGGTGAAGAAATCGCGGTCGTCGCCGGAAAGGTTTGACCGTTCGACGTGTTCGTAGGCAACCATGATCTGGCCGCGGTCGAACACTTTGCCCAACGCTGCACCCAGCGTGGTTTCGTGGAAATCGCCCCGGCTGCTGATACCGGCACGCGCAAACACTTCGCCCCCATCAAGCGAGCGGCGCGGGATGATGTTGACCACGCCTGCCACCGCGTCAGACCCATAGATGGCTGATGCGCCATCGGCGATGATCTCGATGCGCTCCACGCCCAGCGAAGGGATGGTCGACGGATCAATGGAGCGGCTGTTGTTCGTCACGCGGTGGCCATCGACCAGAATCAGCGTGGCATAAGGCCCGATGCCGCGCAGGTTGACCGAGTTGCCATAAGTAATGTTGCCGCTGCCGCCCGACTGACCGCGCGAGTTTTCCGACACGCCAAGATCAAACACCTGCGGCACTTCGCGGATCATGCGGTCCACCGTCACGGCGGTGGAGGTTTCGATTTCCTTGCGGCCCAGCGCCGTGACGGTCGCTCCAACCGGAGCGGTGCCACGCACGCGGCTGCCGGTGACGATGATAGCGGAATCGGCGGGTGCCTCTTCGGCGGCCTCTTGCGGCATGTCCTGCGCCTGCACAGCGATTGGCAGGGCCAATGCCAGCACGCTGCATCCCATGTTCAGAATGGCCCGGG
This sequence comes from Novosphingobium sp., assembly GCF_030696665.1. Taxonomy (GTDB): domain Bacteria; phylum Pseudomonadota; class Alphaproteobacteria; order Sphingomonadales; family Sphingomonadaceae; genus Novosphingobium. The sequence continues at coordinate 68,125 of NZ_JAUYRV010000053.1, read as the reverse complement.
CGGACCGATCAAGATTGCCCTTCATGTTGCATTCTCCTTCCCTGAGCCGTCAAACGCGGCTTCTATTTCCCCAACAACACACTTTATTCAGCGACTGGCAGATCGAGCCGCGAGGCATCAGCGCCGCCGCGATGCACCGTGATGACCGGTGCCGGATTCTGCCGAATATCCTTCAGATTGCGCTGGCGCGGATCGGCCCCGGCCACGGTCAACCGCAGCCGCGCCCCTGCCGGAACTATCCGCGCAATCGGCGTCATATCGATGTTCAGGCGCACCACCTGCCCCGGCGTCACCGGCATGACATCGCCCTTGCGCCCCGGATGGAACGGAAGCCCCATCGCGGCATAGGGCGCGCGGCCTTCAACCCGGTGCGACAGCGCAAGCCGCCCGAAAGCAACGACTTCCGCCTTGCCAGCTGCATCCACCTGATCGAGATAGACGAACACTTGCGCATCGGGCTTGTCTGCCGAAACCGCCAGATGGGCCACGGGGAAACCCACGATCCGGGCAGGTTTGGTCAGCGGGGCCGTGGTATAGCTCAGCCCCTTGTCGTCCATCGGCTTGGCCCAGAACGCGAAGTATTCAGGGTCTGGCAGATCATATTGCACGGTAAAGCTGTCCGCCCCCGCAGCCCCTGCCCGCAGCGCCAGTGCGCCATCATTCGCCGAACGTGCGGTGCCGGTCTTGCCTGCGCCCAGATACCAGCCCTGCGCCGTGCTGCCCTCACCCGGCAATTTGTCGGACGTGACATAGCCGCCCTTCCCGTTCAGCCCCTCGACCCAATATGTCGCGCGCGGCGTTTTGCCGGGTGCCGCATCTTTCAGATGCTGGTTGAAATAGCGGGTGATCTCGCCGGTGAAATCGAACCCCGGCGGCGGCACGCAATGGCTGCCCGGCCCGGCCAGAAACCGCGCGTTCGGAAAGTTCGCCGCGCTCAGCAGCGATTGCGCGGTCGGCTCGTCCTGCCAGTTGCTCCAGAAATAAGTGGCAATCCCGGCGCGGCGGATCGCATCGAGATAGTTGTAGGTGCCGACTTCTTCCCAGAACTGGTTGCCGGTAAATTCGGAAACGCTGTCACGATAAGGCATGCCATACCACAGCGCGGCCATCGGGGTGTTGGCAGCGTGCTCAGCCACGGCGGCCTTCAACATGTTGCCATCAGCGTCTGCATCCACCGGCACGCTGGCCAGATCAACCTCTGGCGGCTCATCCGGCCGCGTGTTGAACTGCGCCGAAATGCCGCCACGGCGCACGAAGGCGTATTTATCAAGGTCCGACGCGCCGATGAACACCGCCTTCAACGATGGCGGTGCGGTGGTGGCGGTTTGAAAGGTGGTGCCGCCAAGGTAGGAGCAGCCGAGCATGCCGACCTTCCCAGTGGCAAACGGCTGTTTGGCCAGCCACTCGACCAGATCATGGCCGTCCTGCGCCTCGGTCCGGTCCTGAAAGCCCCGGCGGTGGCCGAACGATGCGCCCTTGCCGCGAATGTCGGCGGTGGCCACCACATACCCCGCGCGGATCAGACTGCGCAGGGCGAGCCTGTCGCTTAGCGCCATGTCCTCAACCTTGCCGTCCTTGTCCGTAAACCGTGCACGGTAGGGCGTGAACGAAAAGATCACCGGCAGCGGTGCGGTTTCAGCCACGCCATCACGCGCGGGGCGATAGACGTTGACCGCAAGACGCGTGCCATCGCGGACCGGCACATAGGATGATGTGCGCACGACATCGGGATAGGCCGGCGCAAGGCCGGACTCGGCCTGCAGCGCAACCGGCATGGCTGTGACGCACGCCACCACTGCACCAGTAAGGATGGGGTATCCGTTCACATCGACTCTCCCGCGCGGATCCCTGATTTGACTCGGGGTCCGCCGTGTTGCTGATGCTCTGATCCCTGATGTCGCAAGCGCTTACAACCGAAAAATGGCTGACGACATTGTTGACAATGTTGTTGATGTGATCTGATAAGGTGCGCCATGCCGCAATCGACCGAACCACCCCCACGTCCACCGACCGGGCTAGAAATTGCCGACTGGGTACGCCAGCGTATCCGCACCGGGCGTTTCGTGCCGGGCCAGCGTCTGGTCGAGGTGGACATCATCCGCCAGACCGGGGCGAGCCGGTCCAAGGTGCGCGAGGCTTTGCAGCGGCTCGAAGGCGAAGGACTGGTGGAGATCGAGGAGTTTCGGGGTGCCTCCGTGCGCTCATCCACGCTGGATGAAGTGCGCCAGATCTACCGCGCGCGTATGGCGCTGGAAGGCATGGCGATGCACGATTTCACCGCCAAGGCTGACCCCGCGATGATCGCCCGCCTGCAAGACCTTCAGGACCAGCTGGACGCCTGCGTGAAAGACCGCGCGCCTGATCGCTTTGGCCGCCTCAACAATGAATGGCACCGGCTGATCGTCGAAGGATCGGGTAACAACGTCATCGCCGAGCACCTGCAGCGCCTTAACGTGCCCATCCATCGCCTGCTGTTCGAAAGCTTTTACGACGATGACCGCCTGAACACTGCCAACGCGGATCACCGCGCCATGCTCGCACTGATCGTGGCGGGCGATGCCGATGGCGCAGAGCGTGCGATGCGCCGCCACATCGGTGATGGCTTTGAAACGCTCGCCCGGATCGAGGACGAGTTTTACAGTTAGGGCGCGCCCTGCACCGCGCCGATGTGCGCCACGCCCCGCGCCCGCGCCAGCTTCTCCTGCCGATCACGCTCGCGTGCAGAGGCGCGCTGTTCATCGGTGCGTTCGTGGTAACAGGCGGCGCAAGATACGCCGTCTTCGTAGAGGTCCGAAGCGCGTCCCTCTTCGCTTACCGGGCGGCGGCAGGCGCGGCACAGCACGTGGCTGCCGGGAGAAAGGCCGTGCCCCACTGCCACGCGCTCATCAAACACGAAGCATTCGCCGTGCCACAGGCTGTCGGCTGGCGGCACTTCTTCCAGATATTTCAGGATGCCGCCCTTGAGGTGATAGACCTCGTCCACCCCTTCCGCCTTCAGGAACGCAGTGGACTTTTCGCAGCGGATGCCACCGGTGCAGAACATGGCGACCTTCGGTGCTTTGCCCTCGCCCAGCAGTCGCTCGCGCTCTCGCCTGAACCATTCGGGGAAATCGCGGAACGTCCGCGTGCGCGGATCGATGGCGCGTTCGAACGTGCCGACATCCACCTCATAATCGTTGCGCGTGTCGATCACGATAGTCGCAGGATCGGCAATCAGGGCGTTCCAGTCCTGCGGCGCAACGTAGGTGCCAACGCTGGCGCGCGGATCGATGTCCGGCTCACCCATCGTCACGATCTCTTGCTTCACGCGCACTTTCATCCGGTAGAACGGCATTTCCGCCGCCCCGGAATACTTGACGTCCACCGTGGCGCAATCAGGCTGCGCACGGATGAAATCGACCACGCGGGCGATGCCATCGGCGGTGCCGGCAATCGTCCCGTTGATCCCCTCACGCGCCACCAGCAGCGTGCCCTTGATTCCCTGCGCCCGGCAGGTTGCATCGAGCGCATCGCGCAAGGCCGCCGGATCGGCAATCACGGCAAAGCGATAGAGCGCGGCAACGGTGATCGGCTGATTGGTCTGCATGGCGCTCCTTTAGCGCCCATCGCGAAAATCGCCAGATGGATTGCTTCCGGCCCCGCCCCCCGGCTAGGCTAGGCGGTGATGACAGCACCCCGCCTCCACCCGATCTACGCCGATATGCCGGTGACGATCTTCGAAGAAATGTCCGGCCTTGCCCGCCAGACCGGCGCGATCAATCTGGGCCAGGGCTTTCCCGACGGTCCCCCTCCGCCTGCATTGCTGGAAGCCTTGGCCCGCGCATCGGCGGAACAATCGCACCAATATCCGCCGATGGCAGGCCTGCCCGAACTGCGCCGCGCCGTTGCCGCATTCTATGCCCGCACACAAGGGCTGGACCTGCCTCCCGAAAGCGTGATCGTCACCTCCGGCGCGACCGAGGCAGTGGCCTCTGCCATCCTCGCCGTGGTGCAGCCCGGCGATGAAGTGCTGCTGTTTTCGCCCGCCTACGATGCCTATGCCCCGTTGGTCCGCCGCGCGGGCGGGGTGCCGGTGTTCATCGCGCTGCAACCGCCAGCGTGGCGCTATGACCGCGCCGCGATCGAAGCCGCCATCACCCCGCGCACCCGCGCGCTGGTGCTCAACGATCCGCTGAACCCCACCGGCACCGCCGCTTCGCCTTCAGATTTGGCAATGCTGGCAGAACTGTGCGTGAGCCACGACCTCTTCGCCATCTGTGACGAGGTGTGGGAAAACGTCCGCTTTGATGGCCAGCGCCACGACTCGCTACTCGCCCAGCCCGGCATGGAACGCCGTGCGCTGAAGATTGGCTCGGCGGGCAAGATTTTTGGCGCAACCGGCTGGAAAGTCGGCTGGATCGTCGCTGCGCCAGATATTGCCGCCGTGGTCGGCCGCGCGCACCAGTTCCTCACTTTCACCACGCCGCCGATGCTGCAATGGGCCGTGGCCGAAGGTCTGGACCGGCCGGACATCGCGCGAAGCTGCACTGCCCGCTGGGCCGAAACCCGCGCAGCTCTGATCGAAGCGCTGACCCGCGAAGGTTTTGCCACCCTGCCCAACGCCGCCACATGGTTCAGTTGCATAGACCTCCCCGCCTCGGGCATCACGCTGGACGACCGCACCTTTGCCCTGCGCGCGGTCCATCAGGCAGGCGTCGCCTCGATCCCGCTCTCGGCGCTGTGGGAAGGCGCTGGCGCTCCCACCAACATCGTCCGCCTGTGCCACTGCAAGCCCGAGACGATGCTGATGGACGCGGTGGAAAGGCTGGCGCGGTGGCGGGATGGCCTGGGAGCGAGCTGAAGTTGAGAGGGGCATTAGCGCACGCCCGATCTCTCAATCCTCTCCCCTGAAGGGGCGGCGGCCTACATAGCAAGCGAGACAGCTTCCGCCGCGGCAACCTTCGCTTCCCACTCCGCCCACTCAATCGCGCGACCGGGAAAGGCCACTTTGGCAAAGGGCCATTCTTTGGCCACCCACGCCTGCACCCAAGCATACAGCGCGGCATCAAAGCCTGCGTCGTATTCCGCCTTGGTCACCCACAGCCGCACCACCGCATCGTATCCCGGCACCGGACTGGGCGAAACATAGACGCTGCCGCGTTCGCGCGTGCCATCGGGTGTCAGCACGCCATAGGCGAAAGACTTGCGCGCCTGAAAGCGGGCCGCTTCGCCCTCCATGTCCTTCATCGCATCGTCAGCGTTCAGCCCGGCGTGCGGCCAATCGGTGCTGCGGGTGAAGGTCTTCTGCAGATGCTCGATCGAGGCCATGTAGGCATCAAAATCGATCTTCACCAAATCAGGGCCGAGCGGCACAAGCTTGAACCCCGGCCCTTCTGCCAGCGTGGGCACAGCGAAGTCCGCTGGCACCAGCAAGGGGGCTGATTTTGCCGCTGCAGTTTCCGCCGACTGCCCAAATGCTGGTCCCGCTTGCAGCGCCAGCGCCGCCAAAGCCAGCCCAGCGCCTGTGATCTTCAAACCCATGAAATGCGCTCCATCGCAACCGATGGTCAGCTAAGGATGTCAGCAGGTGCAGGGCAATACGCCATTCGCCACCGGGCCAAGCCGCTATCCCTCGTCCGGCCACTGCCGCCTTGCGTGGAGCAAACGCAGGATGCGCACTGCTTCATCGGTTACGTCGTATAGCAGGCGGTAGTTGTTGTGGACGACCAATTCACGGGTGCCATCAAGGCGACCGGACCGCCCCATGAAGGGATGCCGGGCAAGCGGCAGGCACTTTTCTTCAAACGTCGCATCGAGTTTTTCTGCAGCATGTGGCGCTTCACGCTCTATCCGGTCGAAAATGCCGTCACGGTCTTTCATCGCCTCCGTGGTCCAGAGGATACGCCTCACTCTCCGGCGGCCAGTCGCTCGCGGAGTTCAGCTCGCCTTGCTGCGAAATGGGCCTCAACCTCTTCCCCCGGAATCAGCATTCCCGCATTGGCCTGATCGATCCCGATCTGCGCCTCACGCCGGAACCATGCGTCGTATTCCGCCGCCTCGCGCTGTTCCTGCACATATTCGCGCATGAAATCGCGCAGCAGTTGCGCGCCGGTGCGGTCATGCGCTTTGGCGGCTTGGGCAAAGGCGGCTTTCAGATCGCCGTCGATCCTGAACGTGAAAGTTGCATCGCCCATCGCGCGGCTCCTGTGCTACATACGAAGTGCTGTGTAACACATTTCAGCGCCGCCTTAAAGCGGCCACGCCCACAGGATCAACGGTGTGCCGATCACCACCACCAGCACCGATAACGGCGCGCCCAGCCTTGCATAATCGCCAAAGCGATAGCCGCCCGGACCCAGGACCAGCGTGTTGCACTGGTGGCCGATGGGGGTGAGGAAATCGCAGCCAGCGCCGATGGCGGTGGCGATCAGGAATGCTTCGGGGCGGTAGTGCAACTGTTCGGCAAAGACTGCTGCGATGGGGGCCATGACCAGCACCGTGGCCGCATTGTTCAGGAACGGCGTGACGGCCATCGCCGCCACAAGAATCAGCGCCACCGCTCCCCATGCCGGAAGCTGCACGGCAAAATCTGCAAGCACCACGGCGATCAGGTCTGACGCGCCGGTGGTTTGCAGGGATTCGCTGACCGGGATCAGCGCCGCCAGCATGATCAGGATGGGCCATTCAATGGCCTTGTATGCCTCATCAGGCGGCAGCGCACCGGTGATTACGGTAAGGCTGGCAGCGGCAAAGAACGCCAGCGCGGCAGGTACGAAACCACTGCCTGCAGCCACCATTGCGGCAGCAAGGATCAGCAGAGGCAACCAGCGCGACTTGCGTGAACCAAGCCCGATCTTGCGCTGCGCCAGCGGCAACGCGCCCATTTCAGAAAGGCGTGCCGGCATCGTTTCCAGCGGGCCTTGCAGCACGATCACATCGCCTGCCTGCAGCACGGTATTCCCCGGCTTGCTGGCAATCGTAGCCCCCTCGCGCGAAATGGCGATGAGGTTGATGCCCAGACGGTCGCGCATCTTCAACCGCCGCGCGGTGCGGCCGATCAGCGCGGAATCAGAATGGATCACCGCTTCGATCACGCCAAAACCGTCAGCCTTGCCGCTGTCATCACTGTCGCCGCCTGCCAGCACAAGACGATCCGCGCCGACGACGCGTTCAAGTGTATTCGGCTCACCGCTGACGATCAGCACGTCGCCTTCTTCGATGTGGAGTGCAGGATCAACCGCGCCGCGCATGTCACCGCGCACCAAACCGGTTACCTCGATCTCGCTGTCATGGCGCTCACGAAATTCCGCCACCGTCAGCCCGGCGATGGGTGAACCTGCACTCACTTTGGCTTCGATCACATAAGACGAAATGTTGATCGCCTCTTCCATGCCTTGCGCGGCATTGCGATCGGTGGGCAGCAACCGCCAGCCCACGCTTAGAAACACGAGACCCACCGCCAGCAGCGCAATGCCGGTAGGGAGGTAGTCAAACATGCGGAACGGCTCGCCCGTCATTTCCTCACGCACGCGCGATACGATGATGTTGGGCGATGTGCCGATCAGTGTTGTCAGGCCGCCAAGCAGCGAGGCAAAGGCCATTGGCATCAGATAAAGCGACGGCGATGCCTTGTTCTTGCGCGCCATCTGCACCGCACCCGGCATCAGCATGGCCAGCGCGCCAACGTTCTTGATAAAGCCCGACGCAAGGCCGACCGCTGCTGACATGACCAGCATCTGCGTTTGCGGACGCTTTATCCGCTGCGCCAGCGACTGGAGCAGGCCTTCGATCACGCCAGAACGCTGGACCCCTGCCGACAGCACCAGCGCGGAACCGACAATGACCACAATGTCATCGGAAAAGCCTGAAAAAGCGGCCTTTGGTGACACCACGCCCAGTGCAATCGCCGCCAGCAGGGCGATTACTGCCGTCACATCATACCGAAAGCGTCCCCATAGAAACAGGACCATCATCCCGCCAAGCGTGGCCAGCGAGAGCCATTGCGGTGTTGTCATTGAAATACGTTTTTCATTGCCGGAACAATGATTAACCGGCGTTCAGGTTCCGCTCAACCAAAAAGCAGTTCGCCCTGTCGGGGCTGTTTGCGCGGCGGGGGCGGCGTGGCTATCCGGTGTGACAGCAGGCAGCGTGCCATGCCCTGAAGCACGTAAACCGCGTGGCGCTGCCCGCCCCGGTTTTCATGATCCACCGCAAAGCCCTTGTAATAGCGTTTCAAAAGCCCTGCCCCGACCAGTTCGGATACCGCGCGGCTAAGATTGGTCTTGCCCGAAGCGCGCACCCGATCCCGCACTTCTTCCTCTACCAACGCGGCGGCGGCGGCAGGATCGGTCGGCATGCGATCTTCAAGAATAAGGTCAGACTTCACCCGCTTTGCCAGCGCCGCGCGCCTGGGATCGCGCCCACCCATAGGAGCAAGGCTGTCGCACAGGAAATCGCGCAGAGTAGCCTCTCGCCCGGCGCGGCGGACAAACGGCCCTGCCTCGCCGCGCTCATCGGCCACTTCGGCGATGAGGCTTAGCACCATGAAGGCATAGCGCGGGCGGGTGCTTACATGCGCAAGGCAATCCAGCAACGACGACACCGGGCTGGGTGAAATCCCGATGAGGGAGGATGAACCTGAGAGGATCGTCTGTTGGAACATTTCGTGATTCAACAAAGCACATATCGGGATTCCTGTGAATCCCTTGCGTGCCCCTGATCACCTGAAATCCAACATTTGTCCTCTGTGACACTTTGCCCGAGGGTAAAGTGTCACGAATGGCCCTTTACCGTGTACAGGATGCTGGTCGGTGCCTGGACCATTATGCGCTAAAGCAAAGTGCGATAGAGGACGAACAAAAGCGCGGCCCCTACGGCCACAATCCAAATGTTGAACAGTATCTTCAACGACATCGCTGCGCGGCGGATGTCCATGTACTCCCAACCCACAACCCAGCCTTTAAGCAGTCCGATGCCAATTACGATCGCTCCGGCCGCGTTCGACCCAGCCAGCGATGACTCGAACGACAGCACGCTGATCCCGACGAGCAGGAGCCAGAAAAGCGAAAGCCGTTTGGAAAACCAGGTCACGTCGATGCTCCGTGCCGCAGGAGATACAGCAGTGCGAACAGCATCACCCACAGGAGATCCACTAGGTGCCAGAACACGGCACTGCCTTCCAGAACCGCAAACGAGCCAGTCCAAGCTCCGCTACGGTCGCATTGACTGGCAAGCCACGTCAGCACGCCAAGGCCGATCAGAACGTGAAGCAGGTGAATGCCGGTGTACATGAAATAGAAGGTGAAAAAGCTGCTGCTGTTCAGCGTGTCGCCGTGGCTGATGTGCCCTCCCCATTCGACAATCTTGACGCCAACGAAAGCCACGCCAAGCGCGATTGCACCAAGGATCAGTTGCCGGGCCTTTGTCGACCCGTGCCTGGCAGCGTTCACGGCATGCGCGATGGCCCACGAACTGGTCAGCAGAAGGATCGTATTGGCCAGCCCCAATCCCCGTCCCAGCTTTTCCTGCGACAAACGCATCGCATCGGCTTCGGCGACAAAGCTGTGGGCATACGTCACAAACAGAACGCCGAAGACAAGGAGATCGCCGAAAATCAGCACCCACAGGCCCGGCTCTCCGGGAATGTGCCCATGATGCGGCGTTGCAGCTTCTTCTGCTTCGTTCATTACTGCTGGTCCGCCAGCGCATTGCGCTTGATCGCGCCAAGCAGGACGATCTGTGTTGCCGTTATCCAGACACCAAAGACAGCTGCGGGAATCCAGAACGCGGCGATCCCGTTCCAGGCGAAAGGCCCGATCTTGAACAGGCCAACCACAGCGCCCGGCGCGCTGAGGATGCCGACCCAGATGTTGAGGTAGCCGTACCAGCGGGGCAGGATCGGGCGGGCGCGGCGGTCCTGCAGCACGACAACACCGGTGGCGAGATATTGTGTGGTGCCCGGGATTGCCGGAATGACCAGCAGGAACATCCCGAGGTCGCTCCACGCGCGGACCATTTCGACCGATGCATCAGGCCGGAAAGCTGCCATCGTGAACGCGAGGCCGCACAGGAAGACGGTGACCTGTCCGTAGGTGAAGACAAGTGCCGTGACCGTTGTCCACATCGGCACTTCACCCTCAATCTTCTTGAGGAACAGCAGGATGACGGTGATGAACGGCCAGACAATGGCCGATGCCGTCATCAGCAGAATGCCGCCGACAAGAAAACCGGTTTGGTTGGCGCGGACATGTTCGGCAACCGCATCAGCACCAAGCGTTGGGCTGTATGGCGGGAAAATATGCATAAGCGGCCACAGCGCGATGAAGAACAACGTGCCCATGAGCGGCCCGGTAAACACGCCGATTCTTAATGCACCCTGCTTCATCATCCATTCCCCGTTACGAATATCGGGAGGAACCTGCCCAAATGGCGTTCAGCGCGAACATATCTCAAGACAGGGTGTTTGAATGATCGGCGGCAATCGGGTTTATAGCAGGAGCCTGCGGGTTGGTATTACATTGCGGCCCCGGCCAGATAGGCTTCGTAATCGCGGGTGAACATGCGCAGCAGCGGTTCGTTTTGCCCGAATTGCTGGTGGGTCTTTCCTCCTGATTCCATGCCGATCTGCTGAAGCCGCGACATGGCCATGTCTTCGACCACCACATCGCGGGTGGCCGCCAGTGTGCTGGCCATAGCATATTCTTCACGAAGGGTGCGAGGAGCGTGGCGGCTGTAGATCCGCACCTCTGTACGCATTCTGCGCTCGGAAATCGGCCAGAACTGATAGAACAGGTATCCATTCGCCAGAGGCTGGATCGAGATATTCGGAAAAACCGTTATCGTCTCTGTCCCGAAGTTTTCGATCTTGAGCCGGTTGATACCCGGGTGATCGTGAAACCCAGCGCGACCCTGCTTGATCGCATCGAGATCCGGCGCAGAGGTTGGCAGCATCTGGGCGTAGACCCAGGTCAATGCCGGCGCATCCGGGTTATAGTCGAAATTGCGCTGCACCGTGCCCGTGCTGTGCGGGCCGAACTGTTTGACATCAAGGTAGTGGAGGTGGGGGTTGTCCTTGGGAACCACCGCCGGGCGCAGGGTCTTGTTGTGAAGAACCGCCACATGATACCCCTCGTTGAAGGCGTTGACGAGGTTCTTCCAGTTGCAGTCGATTTCATCGGTCACGCGGATGCAGAACGGAAACTGTTCGAAAGGTGCACCGTCCAACATCACGTCCAGTCCGGCAAGGAACTGCGACAGCGAAACTTCGGGTTCCTGCGCAAAGTTCAGGAAAATGAAGCCGCCCCAGGTGTCGAGATGTATCCCGGCCAATCCGTTCGCCGCCTTGTCGACGTGCGGAAAGTCCTGCTCTCCCGGGATGGCACTCAGCGACCCGTCGATACGGTATAGCCAGGCATGGTAGGGGCAGCGAAACGTCATGGTGTTGCCGCGTGGCTGGCACACAAGCGCAACGCCACGGTGAGAACAGGCATTGTGGAAGGCACGCACCTGCCCATCCTTGCCCCGCGCGATCACCACGTTCGCCTTCAGGGTCGGCACCTCGCGGACGATATAGTCGCCCGGTTCAGGCACTTCATCCATGCGCCCGACCATCAGCCACGCCCGACGGAAGATCATGTCCTGTTCGCGGCGGAAATAGTCTGGCGAAGTGTAGTATTCAACAGGAACGAAGGCATTGCCAAGGCTCATGTCGCAGGCCTTGGTCATGTGTTTGCTGATGTCAGCCATGTCATGTCCGGCCCCGTTGTTGGCAAGGTCCGGCTCCCATTTGCGGACGGGTTCAGTGTGGCTGATAGCCGACCCATTCCATGTTGACGGTATGCGGATATGGCGCATGCGGAATGCGCGGCTGCCCCAGAATTTCAACCGCCTGGCTGGCCTCGGTCAACCCCAGCACCACCCTGAAAAGCAAGGCTTCGGCCGCGGGCAGGGCTGCGGGATCGAAAGTGTCCAGATAAGTGAACACCTCTTCCAGTCGCGGTGCCAGCGCGGCATGGAACGCTTCGAGTTTGGCCTGCGAAAGATCCTGTCGCTTGCGATAGCGTTCGTCCTGCGTCGCCAGACTCCCCCAATCGTCCACAAACGGCTCAAGAAACGCAAATTGCGGAGGAAGCTGAACGTGGTTCATCGCATAGATGTCCTGCCTTGTGCATTGGGTCTTGTCAGCAGTGTTCAGACCACTGGATCGCCATTTTGTGAGGGAACGGTGCGTAAGGCACGCAAGGTTGGCCGAATACCTCCACTGCCATCGCCGCTTCCGTCAGTCCCAGCGCCGTCCGATAGAGCAAAGCCTCGGCATCGGGCAAAGCATCCATCGGAAACTGTTCGAGGTGGCAGAAGATTTCATCGAGACGCGGTGCAGTCGCGTCATAGAAGTCCCTGATCTGGGTCATCGTGCTTTGCTGACGCTGAAGATAGCGTTCTTCCTGCGTGTGCAACTGGCCCCATACGGCTGCAAACGGCGCAAGGCCTTCAAAACCTTCGGGCAATGACTGCGGGTCGGCCATCCTTCATGCTCCCATTAGTAGACCGGCTGCACCGGTTCGTTGGACAGCCCCGCGTTGTCATTGCGGTCGTGCGGTTTGGCTGCACTGATTGCGCGCTGCTATTCCGCCGCTTCGGCCTCGACGGGTTCCGGGAACCGCGCCATGTCCCATGATTGAACCACCGGCAGCACCTTTTTGCCGAACAGGTCAAGCGAGGCACGCTGTTGATCGGGTGACCCCACGACAAAGGGCAGATCGCAGACGCCAACACCAATATCACGCAGCACCGCAAACTTTTCAATCAGGGTTTGCGGGCTGCCGACGAAATAAGGCTTTGCCACCAGATCCAGCACCGGCGGACCGCCCAGTGTGGCCGATTGCAACTTGCTTGATTCCTCAGCCTGCTGGCCGAAATAGGCGAACATATCGCTTGTCGCCTGCTCATCGGTGGGGGCGCAATAGGCGATGCCCCGGTAGATCACATGGGCTGGCGTCGGCTCCCAGCCTTCCTTTGCACATTCGGCGCGATAGAGTTCGATCCACCCCTTGACCGTTTCGGGTGCGGCAAACGAAAATGCGATGCCGATTCTGCGCTTGGCGGCAAACACCACCGAATCCGCGCTATTGCCCGATCCGAACACCGGCGGGTGCGGCAATTGCGTGATGTGCGGCCAGATCGAAATAGTGTTGAACTGATACTGTTCGCCTTCCCACGCAAACGGCTTTTCGCTGGTCCAGGCCTTGAGGATCAGGTCGATGCCTTCCTGCGTCATCTGCTTGGTCTGGTCGGCCTGGGTGTCATAGGTCTTGTGCTCGTTCGGTGTGCCGCGAAGAAACAGCACTTCCAGCCTGCCGCCACTCAGCGCGTCCAGCATGGCCACTTCTTCCGCCAGCCGGACCGGATTGTTGAGCGGCACCAGCGGCCCGAGAAGCGCCACCCGCACCTTGCTGGTACGCTGGATGATGGCCGATGCCATGATCATCGGGTTCGGCGTCATTTGATAGGGTGCATAGTGATGTTCCGAAACGCTCACCCAGTCAAAGCCCAGCGCTTCGGCGGTTTCAGCCATTTCAAGGTATCTGGCATAGGATCCTGTCGCCACCGCAGGCTTGCAGAATTCGGGCGATGCCGGCCAGATCTCGATGCCCGGAGCAGGGCCGTCGTAACCCGTCATGCAAAGGTAGGACACTTTCATGCTTCCGCTCCTCGATCATGCTTTTCCGGCAGAGTCACTGACCTGCACCAATCCTGAGTATCATGCACGATCACATTATCATGCACAATATGGTCTGAATCAGTGATAGTTGGACGATGCGTCCATCATCGTGCGGCTACCGCAAGGGAGCGGTTCACCCAAAAGCGCCGAAATTGCGGTTCCGCAGCGGGATTGCCTGACGCACCGTCAAGTGTAGTTGAATTCCATGCATGATCCGAGTAGCTTGTACTTCAGGCAGACGAAGCGGGCACAGGCGGGACGCGATATCACCCGTCATACAAGGACGCAGGATGAAGGCACGGTTCCCCAAGTTCGATTTTTCGAACCTGCGCGCGCATTGGGCACCCAATCTGGAATTCGCCCAGCGCGCCAACGCGGCCTCGCTGATCCCGGCCTATATCGAACCCTACCTGCTCAAAGTGATGATGCAGGCCAAAAAGCAGATCGACCCTGCGAAGACCGAACTGCATCGCGATCTCGACATTTTCATCAAGCAGGAAATGCAGCATTGCCGCCAGCACATCGCATTCAACCGGCGAATGCACGATCTGGGCTATGAACTGCTCAAACCTATCGAGCAGGAGTTCGAGGCGACATTTGCCCGGTTCCTCGCAAAGAAATCACTGCGCTTCAACCTTGCCTACAGCGAAGGGTTCGAATCGCTGAGTGCCACGGCCTGCGTGCTTTATTTCGAAGACTACAACGAACTGCTCGAACAGGCTGACCCGGAGCCGACCAACATGTGGCGCTGGCATCTCGCCGAAGAATTCGAGCATCGCACGGTCTGCTCTGACGTCTATCACGAGCTGAGCGGTCTAAATCCGGTTTTCGCCTATTTCTATCGGCTTTATGGCTATTTCTACGCAATTGCCCATTTGGGGCGTTTCCAGTTGATGGTTTCGCGCAAACTGCTCGAACATGATCGCGCTGCAATGACGGCAGCAGAAGTGCAGCAATCGCTCGCACGCGACAAAATCGCCCGTAAAATCATGGGGCGTCACTTCATCAGCAATTTCCTGAAGATTTGTTCGCCATTCTACAATCCGCTCAACCGCCGCGAACCAAGGGGCTATCGTGCCTACCTGGCCGAATTCGAAGCGCGTTATGATCGCGGACCGGTGGCTGATATCGCGGCCTGAACCTACAGGCTGAAGCCGCCGTCCACGATCAGCGTCTGCCCGGTGATATACCGCGCCCGGTCTGAAGCCAGAAACGCGGCAGCATCGGCAATTTCGTCTGCCGATCCGAAGCGGCGCAGCGCAATCCGCTGGCGCTGCACATTCCATACCTCCGGCGAATAGAGGTCGGCCAGAAACTGCGCGCCCAGCCCTGCATCGATGATGCCCGGTGCCACCGCATTTGCGCGGATCCCGGACCGGCCCTCTTCCTTGGCCACCGCGCGGCACAGCGATTCAATCGCCGCCTTCGGCACTGATGACAGTGCATCGCCCGGTGGATAGCTGTAATTGGCTACCGACGAGATCGCCGTGAACGAACCTCCGCCATTGGCGCGCAGCACAGGGATTGCTGCGGAAACAACGCGGGTGAAGCCGATCAGTTCGACGTCGATCACCTGCCGCCACTGTGCCTCGGCAATCTTGCTGACGAACGGCTGCTCAATCGCCACGCCGCCTGCAAACACAACCGAGCCCAGAGGCAGATCCACCGCATTCGCAGCTTCAATGGCCGAAGTGACGCTGGCCGCATCGCTCAGATCACAGTGAACTGCGATGCTTTGGCCACCCAACTCGGCCGCGAGGCTTTGTGCCGCGTCCAGCCCGGAGCGATAGCCAACCGCGACGCGGCCCCATTCGGGCGCCAGAGCGCGGCAGATGGCAGCGCCAAGTCCGCCCGAACCGCCAACCACCAGCGCGGTGCGCGATGACGCCGGGCCGCTCATGCCACAGGACTGCAATGCGCGAGGCAATCGAGCAGGGTTTCCGCAAACGCATCGTTGCGGTCCCCCGTCACCATATGGCCCACCCCTTTGGCAAGGACTACGTCCAACTGCGGTGTCAATTTGCGGAACAATGCCTCGCCCTCGTCGGTCACGATTGTCGAATGTTCGGCACGCACCAGCACCACCGGGTCCGTGATCCGGGCGGCAGCCCGCTCCAAAGCGAGGCCTTCGGATGGTGGATTGAGGAATTCGGGCGACACGGTCAGCGGATCCCATTGCCAGTACAGGCGCCCATCATCACCGTGCCGCATGGTCTTTGCAAGGCCCGAAACGTCACTTCTGCGGGGCAATCCAAGGTGGGCTGCAAGGACATCGGCCGCTTCGTCTATCGTGGCAAAACCTGCGCTGCTTGCGGCGAAGAAATCGCGAAAGTCATCTACGCCGGCATCACGCAGCAGCGGAGCGACATCGGCAAGCATCACCAGCGCGGCCTTGCCCGGGCGGCGTGATGCCCCAACCAGCGCTGATTGGCCGCCGCGCGATGCGCCGACCAGCGCGACCGGCCGGTCAAAGGAATCGAGCAGCGCCTCGACATCACGCCCGAACGCATCAAGCAGGTAATCGCCGTCTGCTGCCCAATCGCTTGCGCCGTGCCCGCGAAGATCAACAGAATAGGCACGGTAGCCCGCCGCAGCGATGTTGCGCGCAGCGCCGCTCCATGCCCGGCGGCTTTGCCCGCCGCCATGAAAGAACAGCACCGGCGGTCCATCGGGCGGACCATATGCGTCCGCCCGCAGCGTCAGGCCGTCGCCGGGAAGTTCGACTGCGGCCTGCGCCGGTGCGTTCATCGCAAGTGTCGCGTGCTTATTCGGCAGCGGTGGCAAGCGGCGGGGCGATCTCGTTGAAGATCGGATGTTCACCCGCACCGTTGTATGCGAACTTCTGCGGGGCATGGTGCCACTTGCCGTCGTTGCGGCTTTCGTAGGGGCTGGCAACTTCGATCAGGCAGCCATGCGTGCTCTTCGCGCCGACCCAGCTCCACTTCTGCCAGGTCATGTCGGGGTCGTTGTAGGTCACACCTTCACCGGGCAGATCAAGCCCTTCGGCGCGCAGCTTTTCCATCGCGCCGGGAACGTCATCGGTGGCAAAGCACAAGTGGTGGACATGCTCGCCCACCTTGTCGAGGCGGCGGCCCATCGGCGTGCCGGGTGCAGGCTGGATGAACTGGATTTCAGTGCCGTGATCGTTGACGAACGTCGCCCACTTCATGCCGGCATCGTCACCGCTCGAAAATTCGTCATACTTGACGATGCGCTGGTCAAGCTGCGCCGGGTCAAGCACGCGCAGGATCTTGGTCCAGTCCACGATGGCCTTGTCCAGATCGCGCACGACCATGCAAACATGGGCAAAAGGTCCGCTGGGCATTGTCTTCTCTCCTGTTAAGCGTTGAGTCTGATCGTCGCAGTCCCGGCATTCACGGTGCCGCGACCTTCGATATCCAGGCTGAATTCACATTCCACGCGGTTGCCATCAACCGCCGTGATCTTGCCGCTGGCAACGGCCTTGTCACCGCCATAAACGTTATCGAGAAAGCGGGAATCCATCGCCTCGATCGTGCCGTCCGGGAACGCTGCCATCAGCATGTTCATCATATAGGCCACGTTGATTGGGCCCTGATTGATCACCCGGTCGCCCAGCCCTTTGGCTTTCACCACTTCTACATCGAGGTGAATCGGGTTGGGATCGGCCAGGAACACGGCCCAATCCTTCATCGCATCCTCACTCACGGCGTTGATCGTGAACGGCGCGATCACATCGCCAACGGCGTAGCTCATGCCAGTTCCTTTCGCGGCAAAACCCAGACGTTGTCGGTTTCCAGAATGGCATCGCCGCCGTCAGCCGGATGCAGGCGCAAACGATAGGTCAGCACGTCCATCACGCCAAGCTTGCGGCTTTTCTTGCGCACAAGGCTGAGGATTTCGCCGCCAACCTTGTAGGGCTGACCGACCATGATCGGCCCGGAAAAGCGCACGCCGGATGATCCCATCATCGGGCCGTCCTCGACGTCGAATTCGCAGGTTTCGCACACGCCCGCCACGGTTTTGCCCATCGCCACCTGCGTGGCGACATAATACCACACCGGATGGGCTGTGCCATCGGCAGCGGGCGCAACGCCGACCGAGCGGCACAGGCGCGCGTTTTCCTCGGCCGAAACGGTGAAGATCCTGGTCCCGTCGAGCGACGTTCCGGCGACTTGCGGCGCGGGTGGAAATTCGGCTTCGTCACTCATCAGTACGACCTCGGCAGGCCGAAGCTTTCGGCGATGGAGTTGCGCACCATCTCATTGGAGATCGGCGTCATGCGCAGGATGCGGTGATCGCGCCAGTAGCGCTGCATGTCGGTTTCTGCCGAATAGCCCATGCCGCCAAGGATCTGGATGCCAAGGTCAGCCGCTTTCACCGCGTTTTCGGTGGCGACCATCTTGAGCATGTTGGCCTCGATGCCGCAGGGCTTGCCCTCTGACTGAAGCTGCGCAACATAATACAGCAGCAGTTCTGTGGTCTTCTGCCATGTGGCAATGTCGGCGATGTAGTGCTGCAGGATCTGGAAGCGTCCGATGATCCCGCCAAATGCCGTGCGCTGCTTCATGTAGACCAGCGCATCTTCCAGCACGCCGTCAATCGCGCCAAGACACTGCGCGCCAACCATGATGCGTTCGTTGTTTAGCGTGGGCAGCATCGCATACCAGGCCTGCCCCGGCGTGCCGAGCACATCCTCATCGGGCACGAACACGTCTTCGTAATGGACTTCGCACGATCCCATTGCGCGCATGCCAAGTTTGGGCAGCAGCGAAGAGGTGATGCCGGGCGTCTTGGCATCGACGAAGAACATGGTCAGGCCGTGGTGCTTCTTTTCCACGTTGGCGTCGGTCCGCGCCAGCACCAGCAGACGATCTGCTGCTTTGGCGGCAGTGGTCCACATCTTTGCGCCGTTCAGCTTCCACCCGCCGTCGACCTTTTCAGCGCGCGTCTTCATCGCGCCCAAGACGTCGGTGCCGCCGTCAGGTTCGGTCATGGACAGCGAAACACGCAAATCGCCTGCCGCCATCTTGGGCAACCAGCGCTGCTTCTGTTCATCGGTGCCGACCGCGCTGATCGTCTTTGCGCCGCCAAACGAGGTCAGCCCCCAGGTCCACAGCAAGCCGCCAGCGGTGCGGGCAAATTCGCGCGCGAAGATCATCTGCATGACCACATCGCCACCAAGGCCGCCCCATTCCTCGGGAATGCCGATGCCGAAAAAGCCCTGCTCCTTCAGCTTGTCCCACAAGGCATAAGGATAGTTTTCCTCGTCTGCCTCAAGCTTGCGCATCCAGTCTTTCGGGCACTCAGCCTCGACCCAACGATGCACGATGTCTTTGAACGCCTGCTGCTCTTCGGAAAGGGAAAAATCCATAGCCCTGCTTCTACTCCTGCTTGGTCTTCGCTGTACGCCCGGCAGGTAGGGTGCAACCTATCGTATGGCAGGGCGAGGAATCCCTTCAGGACGCCCTTCAGGACAGGGTGCACCCTTCTCCAACGCCTCAGCCGGCAGGCGTCCACACCAGCGGCAAAGCCACCGGTTGGATCATGCCCATGTGGCAGGTGACAGTATGGCCCGGCTCAAGCGTGAAAGCCGGAACCCGCGCAAGGAACTCCTCCATCGCGATCCGCAGTTCGCGCCGCGCAAGGTGCATGCCGACACATGTATGAATTCCGAAACCGAAGCCGACGTGGCGCGGGCGTCGGCTGAAATCGACCGTGCCGGGATTGTCGAACTCGGCAGGATCGCGGCCCGCCAGCGTGGTGGACATTGCCACCTTGTCGCCGGGCTTGATCGTCACGCCGCGGATCGTGGTTTCCTTCTTGCAGGTGCGGAACGTGGTGACCGCACCATAGGCACGCATCAATTCATCGATGGCGTGAGGGATTTCCGCAGGGTTGGCGCGAAGCGCCGCCTGATCTTCAGGGTGCGTCGCCAGATGCCAGAATTGCAGGCCCATGTTCGTCGAAACCGTATCCAGCCCCCCGATGAACAGGTTGAACATGAACCCGACCAGTTCGTCCTGCGTCAGCGGGCGGCCCTCGATCTGCCCAGCCACGCCAAAGCTGATCAGGTCATTGCGGGGATTGGCACGGCGGTCTTCAATCTCCGCGCTGAGATAGTCCACCACCTTGCGCGTGGCATCCGCGATCTTGGACAGATCGTGGTTGTGGAGCAGGTTCATTTCCCACTCCATGAATTCGGCCACGCGATCGTGCGGCAGGCCCATAAGTTCCATGAACACCTTGATCGGGAATTCAAACGCGAAGTCGCCCATGAATTCACACGATCCGCGCGCAGCGAAACCGTCGATATAGCCCACCGCATATTCGCGGATCTTGCCTTCCAGCGCGGCCATCGCCTTGGGCGTGAACGCGGGGTTGACCATCTGGCGGAACGGACCGTGCGCCGGGGGATCAAGCTCGACCGGCGAATTGATCCACGTGCCGCCCGTAAGCTTTGAAAACGGCGAAAAATCGTGCGTGGTGAAGTGGTCGGTATCCAGATAGATCGCGCGCATGTCCTCCATGCGGCGCGGAATCCACGCAGGCGAGCCGCCGGGATAGGCATGGGGCGCATAGATCAGTTAAGGCCCTTCATGCACCGATGCCGCCAGCACGTTGAACGGGTCCTGGTCCGTGGTCATGCCGAACACGAACGGAAACGGACGCACAAGATCGGCAGGAACGTGATCGGGGATTACCGCCTCCGGAAACGCAAATGCCATCTCGAATTCTCCCAATTTGCGCCAAAGGTGCAGAAGCTTTTCTGCGCGATTTCAATATGGTGTGAAGCGAACTTCACTTTGTTGCTGCAATGGATACGATGACGTTATAAGACCGGTTCTGCTGCGGATCGGCAGCAATGCGCGCCGCCAGGCATGCGGTCACCGCGTCCAGCACCAAGCTGTGGTCCCGCCCGGCATCCAGCGCGGCAGCAAAGCTCGGGCCATTTGCCGCGCGCATCATGTTCGCCCACATCTGCCCCAGTTGCGCCGCGTCGCCGTTTTGCAGGTATGCCTCCCAATAGGGGTCGGGCGTCGGCACTACGGCCACGTCGACCAGTTTCAGCCCGGCCACCCGGCCGTCGCGGAACGGAGCTTCGATCTGCTTGACAGAACGCCCCGCCGATGGCGCGCTGATCCGCGCGAGTTCGGCGTGGGTTACAAGGCCAGCATTGGCCACATCGACCCAGCTTTGCCAGAACGCGCCGGCCATCCATTCAAAGCCGTGGCTTTCCTCGCCGCGCCCCATGAACTGGCAGATCAGCCGTCCACCGGGCCGCATTTCGTGCGACCGCGCAATCAGAAAGTTCGCCCAGTCTGTGTCAAGCTGAGTGTCGACAGCATCGCGGACGGCGGCATCGGCGCTGAACACGCCCCAGCCATGATCAGGCACGGCGCAAGGATTGCGGCTCATCCAATGCAGCGCATTGGAACTCCACCCCAGATCTACACTGCCGCGCGGCAGCACCTGCCCGTAATGCGACCGGCCAATGGCCACGGGAT
Organism: Novosphingobium sp.; assembly: GCF_030696665.1. GTDB lineage: Bacteria > Pseudomonadota > Alphaproteobacteria > Sphingomonadales > Sphingomonadaceae > Novosphingobium. The sequence goes on along the minus strand of NZ_JAUYRV010000053.1, from coordinate 46,939 downwards.
AGACTTCGGCCCGCCCGGCAAGATAGCTGGACTGGTCTTCGTCAAGCAGCGTGAACAGCGATGCAAAATCGTTGGACGGCAGATCGATATGACTGACCACGATCGGGCGATCAGGCCCGATCCGTGGCCGCAAAGCATCAATCGCAGCGGCCATCGGCACCATCGAATTGCGCCCCTGCGACGCGCCATAATCCGCAATGCCAATCGTCGCTGCATCCACCGCGATGTCAGCCGCTGCCGCCGCCAGCAACGGCAGCGCCGAGCCAAGATTGGCCGCCTGCAAGCCCGAATTGCGGTTGTAGAACCCGCCGCCTTGCATCGCAGCGGTGGCAACAGGCGCTACACTGCTCAAGCGCTGGCACCCATCGGTCCGAACGCGCGCTCGGTCTCGTGCAGGTCGAGGTATTCGCGCACACCCACTACGCGGTCATCGCGCACGGTGAACAGGTGGTGGTAGTGGTTGCGATAAGTGCGACCATCTTCAAATTCAAAGTTGCCGCGCGATTCCACCGCCACCCGCTCGCCTTCGGCTGTGGTTGCAAGGATTGTGGTTTGCGCCACTTTCGCCACGCCCAGCATCGCCTGCATTTGCGCAAGCAGCGTTTCCAGATCGAGCGTGCCGACACCGGACACATACCAGTCCACATCGGGTGCCATGATCGACCGGATAGCGTCGAGATCGCACTTGTCGAGCGCACCCATCAGGCGGACGACAAGCGCACGGTTGCGATCAGCAAGAGCCTGTGCGTCAAAAGTTTCGGCGGTGGTGCTCACGGCAGTCTCTCCTGCTTACTTGGTGAGATACGTCGCGGTTGCTGCGGACAGCGCGGGAATATCAGCACCCGCCGTTTGGCCCGCATCGATCGCTGCGGCCACATCCTTGACCATGTAGCGGCGCGTGGTCTCAAGCATCGCGCTCCAGTCGTCGCCTGCGAACCAGGGCAGCACATCGCTTGCGCCGCTGCACTGAATCAATGCGGTCGCGGTGGACGCGCGCTCAAGCCCCAAGCTTTCAGCCAGTTTCATCGCATCGGAAGCCAGCTGCAGATGGCCTGCAAACAGGATGTTGTTGACCAGCTTGATCGCGCGGCCAGCACCACTTTCGCCAACGTGGAAGATCGCGCGTGCAAATGTATCGAACACCGGTCGCCCGCGTTCGATCGCGTCGGCATCACCGCCAACCAGCAAGGTCAGCTTGCCGGACGCCATTTCCGACTGCTTGCGGCTGAAGCAGGTGTCGAGAATGGCAATGCCTGCGGGCACGCTGGCAGCGATACCCTGGATCGATTCGATGCTGCCGGTGGTGAACACAGCCACAATCGCGCCGGGCTTCAACAGATCGATCACGCCTTCGGGACCGGTCAGAACATCGGCCACCTGATCGTCGGAAAACACGGCAAGGCACACCACATCGGCATCTTGCGCAGCTTCACGCGGGGAGCCGACCAGCGTGAGGCCCTGCGCGTTCTCGGCAGCGGGAGCCTGCACATCGAATGCGCGAACCTGATGGCCGCCAGCCGCAACCGCCTTCGCCGTCGGCAGGCCCATCTGGCCCAGCCCAATCCATGCAACCTTCATCATCGATCCTCTCACGCAGCCACTACAGCCCTTTGAATCGTGGATTGCGGCACCGTGCCGCGCACGGCCCCTATCGAACGTCAGGGTCCGGTGCGGACAGGTCGCTCAGGCAAATTCCGCCAGCCGGTCCAGCTCGCGCACCGGGTCGGTCACGCCGTCCCACGCCAGATGCGCGCGGTGCATGCGCGAAAGCGATTCCTCCATCGCGGGGGATATTTCCATCAGTTCGATAAATGCGCCATCGGAGCTTTGCGTATCGAACAGGCAGAACCGCTCGCCCGATGGCATTTGCCCGCTGAACGCCACGGCATGGCCTTTGGCTGAAAGCCGGGCGAAATTGGCATCGTAAGGCCCGCGCAGCATCACGTGATGATAGCCTTGACCCCCTGTCTCCAGCATTTCCCGGAACACCGAAGCGCCAGCGTTGGTTTGCTGCAAAAGTTCGATCAACAGCCCGCCCGAAAACCCGAACGCCACTTTCATCGACACTTCGGTGGGCGCGCCGCGATAGACCTGACCGGGCAGCACCGGCACATCGAACACGAAAAACGGCCCCGCACCAATGGTCCCGGTCCAGTGCACAAGCGCGGGTTCCAGATCGGCCACCACCTGACAGAGTTCGAGAACGGAGCCTGTAGGTTGCATCGGTTTAGATCCTTCTCACGGCAACCAGTCAGGCGCGCGCGTGCGGGTGCCGTGATCGCGTGCGCGCTTGATCAGCTGCGCGCGTCGCCCGGCAATATCGATGCGCGGCACAGCAGCGGGTACCACCGCGTCCACATCGGCAAGATCGAACTCCTGCACCGTGCGGATGAACGTCGCCGGGTCCGCCGTCGGCGGAACGCCCTGCCAGCGGATCATGACCCAGCCCTCGGCCAGATTGGTGGTATCAATCCAGTTGGCAATGCCGGGATCAACCGCGCTCAGCACATAGCTTTGCGTGCCGTCAGGGCTGGGGGTAACCTGCGTGCTGTTGAGGCTGACCAGACGCACCATCGGATCGGGCGAGATCGTCCAAGGATCGGCGATCTGAAAGCCGGAGTAATAACTGCCCGCTGGATCGATCGTCACCAGCAGCGCCCGGCCTTCGCCAAGGCGGAAGCGCCCGCCCGCCAGATAGCCCCAACCACCGTCCCGCCCATTGGGACCGACCAGCGTGTGCGGCTCGGGTAACCCAAGGAAATCATCCTTGAAATGGCTCCAGAAATGGACCCACGCAGGCATGTCGACGATAACTTTGGCGGCAATTTCATCTTCTGTGCGCGGGCGATGCCCGGCGGGCGGATCGATCCGGCGCACGGTCACTTCTGCGGGCAACTGGTTCCAGTCGCGCTGGCTATCGCGGGTGTAGACCTGATGCATCTTGCCCGGTTCGGTCCGCAAATGATGGCGGCCACCCTCGCCCGGCCCCACTGTCACCACCACCGGAGCGGTCGGCGCTGCCGGATCACGCAAGTCCTGCAACGTGAACGCGCCCAGATTGCGGCCAAGCCCCGCGTGATGTTCCGGTTCCACTTCCAGCACGATGCTCAACTGCGGCGGGTCTTCCGAAAACCGTATGGTGATTTCGTAGTTGCCGTCGCCGTGGATCGGGATTTCGCGGTTGAAGTTGTCGGGATTGTCAATCGCGACCGCGGCACCCTGATAGACATGGCCGAACCAGTCTCGCGGTGCGTTGCTGATGTTCCATACCACTTTGGGGTCTGCCGGATCGCCATTGGCCTCGCGCATGGCAAGGCCCAGCACCCATTGGTCGAGCGCCCGGTCCAGCCCGGCAATCCCGTCGACCGTCGCGGCCAGCGGGTGCGCGCGCATCGCAATGCGCTGCGCTTCACGCGCGGCGCGCACATCGGCCCGTTCAATCAGCCGCAGCGAAAGGCGCTCGGCCTCGGCCTGATCCTGTGTCCACAGGGGGTTCGCGCTCACGAGATCGTCCCCACGCGCCCGCCTTCGGTAAAGATCGTGCTGCCAGTGGTGTAGCTCGATGCATCGCTTGCCAGCAGTATTGCCGCGCCCACTGCCTCGTCAGCCGCGCCAAAGCGCTTGATCGCGTTGCGTTCGGCCAGCGCAAGCCCGCGATGGATTTCCGCCTCCTGCCCATCGGGACTCATCGATCCCACGCACAGGCAATTGATGCGCGTATGCGGGGCCTGCGTCTTGGCCAGTTCGCGCACCAGAAACAGCAGTGCGGCCTTGCTCACGCCATAGGCAACGGCAGGCGGGATCGGGGTAAATCCGCCGCAACTCTGCACCGAAATGACGCTGCCCTTGCAGTGGGCCTTCATATCGGCCTCGGTCATTTCCACCAATCGCCATGTCGCCATGACGTTCACGTCCATCGCGGTCTGCCACACTTCGTCGGTGTTTGCCCACAGCCCGCCCTGGGCGGCATAGACCACGCCGGCGGCGGCGTTGTTGAATACAATATGGATCGGTCCGAACGCATCGTGCGCCGTATCAACCAGCTTTTGCAGGTCTGCCTTGTTCGCCGCGTCCACGGCCACCGCACGCGCCCTGCCGCCGCCAAGTGCGTTGATTTCACTGGCAATACGATCAAGCCGGTCCTGGCTGCGCGCGGAAATCACCACGTTTGCGCCAAGTTCGGCATAAGCCTTGGCCACGTGTTCGCCCACGCCGGGCCCAACGCCGGTCAGGATTGCGGTGCGGCCATCAAGCCGGAAACGGTCGAGTACGCTCATCGGTAATTACCCTGCGTTCTTGGGAAGCGGTGCCAACAGGTGCCCGAACCGCGCGTAGTAAGGGGCAAGCCGTTCGCGCACTTCATCCGGATCGATGCCGAACTGCTGCGCGCTATGCTTGTGCTTCCCAAGCCGCTTGGCCGCCGAATTCTCCGTCAGAAACTGCGTAATGCGCGTTTCGTGCTCGGGCGTGAACGGCAGGCCGAAGCGGTCATAGATGCGGCGGATCGATCCCATCGGGTCGGCCACCACTTCGCTATGCCCAAGGTCGATGATGCGTTCGGCAATGTCGGGGCGTGCATCGCGCGCCTTGAGGCCGCGCTCCAGCCCTTCGCTCCACGTTTCGAACACGCTGCGGCCCACGGCCTTCATATCCTTGTCCGCGCCCACAGCGGCAAGGAACGCAGCGATCATGCTCGACAGCGACGAGAACGTCAGCACCGGATCGCGGTGCGTCCATACCAGCATCGCGTCGGGATAGGCCTCGACCAATCCCGGCAGATCGAACAGGTGCTGCGGCGATTTCAGCGTCCAGCGCCCTTGCGGTCCCTTCCACTGAAACTGCTGGAGCAGGCGCTTGTGCGTGGCATATTGCCCCTCGGCCACCGTGCTAAGCAACCACTTGGCAAAATCGGGCACGCCCAGTTCGGCGGGGAAGTTGGTGCTGGCAAAATGCATCATCATGCCGTGGTTGCATTCGCCCGGCTGCGTGCAGTCCATCCGCTGAATATCGGCAAGCTGCGGCGCATGCGCCAGCCAGTTTTCATAGATCGCCTGCACCTGCCCGATGCGCGGGTCTGTATCGAACGTAGCCTTTTCCGGCGCGGGCCACGGGATATACCATTCCCATTCGGTCGGCGCGCGGGCCGCTGGATCAAGACACAGCAGGTCATACGTGATTGTCGTGCCGGTGCGCGGCAATCCGCACACGATCAGCGGCGATCCCACGTCCTGCGCGGCAATTTCGGGATGGTTGCGGTCATCTTCGGCCATGCGAAGGCGCATCGACAGGATCTTGGTGATGTTGGCTTTGGCCGTGGCGCGCAATTGCGGCGGCGGGTCCATTGCCTCGACTGCTTTCACCAGTTCGCGAAAGCCGGTCATGAAGCTGAGGTCGGGTCCGAAATCGGTGTAGCCCGTCTGTGCCTGTGCATCGGCAATCAGCGCGTCTGCGTCCAACGGGGCGATTGCTTCGGATGCTTCGGCCAGCGCCATGCGTCATTCCCTATCCCGGGCACCGGTCCGCTGTCGGGACCGTGTGCCTATCAAAGCTGGTCCCGACAGGCCGCACCGCAACCTGCCGGGGGAAAGGGTGGGGTCAGAAGCCCTTGGCGGCCAGCGCGCGCTTCAGTTCGGTGGTCAGCGGCCCCATGTCCTTTGGCCCGGCACCGTGCAGCAGGATTTCGTCCGCGCCTGCATCAAGGTAGGCCATCAACTGGTCGGCGCACTGCGCTGCCGTGCCCACGGCCGCGCCTTCATCGATCCACTGCTGCGGCAGCAGTTCGCCCACATCGACCAGTTCCTGCCGGGTATAGGCCTGATCGGCGGGCTTGCCGTTCAGGCAGGCGATTTTGGGATGGGCGCGGATCTGGTCGAGCACCGACTTGTCCCATTCATTGATCTCGACGATCAGGTCGCCAAAGCCGGGCAATTCGAAATATGTGATCGCGCGGCCACGCACAACCGCGTCTTCCTCGTCCTTGGGCAGATCGGGGGCAACGATGATGTTGTGATAGATGCGCACGGACATCGGATCGCGCCCGGCCTTTTCGGCAGAATCCCGCACAATCTTCACGCTGTTGCGCACGCCCTGCGGCGATACGAACGGGTGCAGCAGCACGCCGTCGCAATGTGATCCTGCAAATTCGAGCGACTTCGGCCCGATAGCCGTAAAGATGATCGGGGGCAGCGGACCGTCGTACTTGTCGGTCAGCTTCAAATTGGGAAAGTTGCCCATGATCCCGTCATATTTCACCGTCTCACCGGCCCACAGGCTTTTCATGATCGCGATGGTATCGGCCAGCCGGTCCATTGTGATCGGCGCTGCGCCCATCATCTTCATGTAGGCAGGCACGGCGCGGGCAAACATCACGCGGAAACGGTCGCCCGACATCGCCTGCATCAGGTTCGCGGTGCTCGCGGTGACGATGGGGTGGCGCATCGTGGCATAAAAGGTGCCGGTAATGCGGATCTTCGATGTGGCCTGCGATACCGCGCCTGCCAGCACCGCCGGTTCCTTCAACGCAAAGCGTTCGGAAATCCACACGCAACCAAGGCCGATACGCTCGGCCTCAATGGCCTCTTCAATCCCCCGGCGCGGATCGCTGACCCGGCCCGGAAGGATATAGGTGCCGAACTTGTCAAAAAGTGCCTGTGCGCCGGGTTCGATCTGCGTCATTGTCTCTACCTTATTGAATTCATGCTGCCGTGCAGGATGGCTGGTGCAAAACCCCCTACCGCCAGACAGGGTTTGCCAGTCCCTGCCCTTCAAGGCATATCCCCCTGCCCTTCAAGACATATCAAGGTGCCGTGGCCAGCAACGAGGCGATGCGCCAAGCCCCGTCCACTCGGTTCAGGGTGATCGCATAGTCGGAAAACGTCATCGGCTTTCCCTCGTTGCCCCAGTCCGTGACCAGTCCATAGGCGGCCACCATTGCGGTGTCGGCATCGCCGCCTGCATCGACAACGATATTGGTGATCTGGTGCCGCCATTTGCCGCCGCCATGCTCTGCCACCACACCCGGCATCGCGCCGACCTGCTCATGCCCTTCAAGCCGCATCACACCGGCCACTTCGAACGTGCCGCCGGGTGTGAACAGGTCAAGCCAGCCCTGCCTGTCATCATGATCGACGCTGTGGCAGTAACGTGCAAACAGTTCGGCTATCGCGATCCGGTCGTCGCCGGTGATCGTGCCCATCGTCGCTCTCCGTTTTTGTGCAGTTCAAAACGGATCATCACCACCCTGCAATCGCCGCCGCCTTCCTTGCGGTAGGTCATAGCTGATAATCCGCCGATAGCGTGCAGGGCGATTGAGCAGGCCTGCCACGGCCTGCCTGCAAGGCCAGTGGCCTGCCGGGAGGGAATGTATGAGCAACGAGTGGGACGCGATCGTCATAGGATCTGGCGCAGCCGGCCTTACCGCAGCAGTCACCGCTGCGCGCAAGGGCCTGAGGGTTCTGGTCGTGGAAAAGACAGACGTGTTCGGCGGCACCACTGCAATTTCGGGCGGAGGCATATGGATTCCGGGCAACCACCACCAGATCGCGGCAGGCATCCCCGAACCGGCAGGTGCCGCGCGCAAATACATCGGCACGCTGGTTGGCGAAAAGCTGAACGCCCCGGCACTCGACGCTTATCTGCAGGCCGGCCCTGAAATGGTGCGCTTTCTGGAAGATCAGACCGAAGTCGTCTTTGCGCTCGCCGATCATTCGCCCGATTGGCACCCCGAAATCGAAGGCGCCAGCAAGGACGGTCGCCTGCTGCGCCCGCTTGAATACCGCACGCAGAAGCTGAATGGCTATGCCGATCAGTTGCGCCTGCCGCGCAGCGAATTCAATGCGCCAGTCGGGTTCATGGTCGATCTGCCCGATCTGCCGCACCTTGACGCGATGAAGTCTTCGCCCAAATCGATGTTCTACATGATGAAGATTGTCGGCCAGTACGCGCTGGACAAGATGATGGGGCGCAAGCGGGGATCACGCATCACGATGGGCAATGCGCTGGCCGCCCGTCTGCTGCGCTCGGCGCATGATGCCGGTGTCACGCTGTGGCGCAATACTGGCGTAACCGGTCTGATCGGCGGACCCGACGGTATCACCGGAATTCGGGTGGAACGCGATGGAAAGGCGCTGAACCTCAGCGCGAAAAAGGGCGTCATTCTGGCCACAGGCGGCTTTTCGGCCAACGAACAGCTGCGCCGCGCGTACATGCCCTTTCCCGATCAGCACATCTCGATCATGGCAGGGTGCAATACTGGCGACGGCATGAACATGGGCCTTGAAGCAGGCGGCACCATTGATGGTGAAAACGTCGCCAACGGAGTGTGGTCGGTCGTTTCCACCATGATCAAGCCCGATGGCACCAAGGCGATCTACGCCCACCTGATCGATATGGCCAAGCCCGGCTGCATCGCGGTCGACAAATCGGGCAAGCGCTTCGGCAACGAGGCGTCGAACACTTTTGTCGAATACATGCACAAGGCAGGCGCGGTGCCTGCATGGCTTGTCGCCGATGCCTCCTTCGTCAAGAAGTACGGCCTGGGCCTGTCGCTTCCCGGCGGCGGCGGGATCAAGAAGCTGGTGGCGGCGGGCTATCTTGTCGAAGGTGCAACACTGGCCGAACTCGCCGGAAAGATCGGCGTCGATGCCTCAGCTCTCGTAAAGACGGCATCGGCCATGAACACATATGGCAAGACCGGCGTGGACCCTGAATTCCAGAAGGGCGCCTCCGCCCTCGACCGGGATCTGGGCGATCCGCGCCACATGCCCAACGCCTGCCTCGGCCCGATCGAGACAGCGCCGTTCTATGCGGTGAAGATTTTCCCCGGAGATGGCTCCACCACGGTTGGCCTGCGCATCGATGGGCAGGCACGCGTTCTCGATGCCGCGGGCAAAGTCATTCCCGGCCTGCACGCGGCGGGTTTGGACGCCAACTCGCTCTGGCGCGGCCACGCTCCTGCGCATGGCTGCAATGTCGGCCCGGCGATGACGCTGGGCTATATCGCGGCGCGCAGCCTTGCCAGCTGACGCCCGATGAACACGCAGGCGATCAACGCCCGTGTCCTGCTGGTCAACCGGCCAGCGGGGGTCGCGCAAGCAAGCGACTTTGCAATCGTCGATGCACCGGTCCCGGACCCTGCGCCGGGTGAGATACTGGTGCGCAACCACTACCTGTCGGTCGACCCCGCCATGCGTGGCTGGATCGCCGATGTGGGCAACTATGCCGCGCCCGTCGCCATCGGCGATGTCATGCGCAGCCTGTGCTCGGGTAAAATCGTCGCCTCACGCAACCCCGATTACGCGGTCGGCGAATATGTCACAGGCTGGTTCGGCTGGCAGGACTACGCCGCCGTTGGCGCTGACCGCATCGTCCAGCGCACATCGCCGGCCGAAGCGAAAATGGCGCTCGGCATCCTCGGCCTGAATGGCATGACCGCGCTGCTGGCGCTGACCACCATTGGCGAACCCAAACCCGGCCAGACGGTAGTCGTCTCGACCGCCGCAGGTGCAGTCGGCTCGGCGGTTGGCCAGATTGCGCGCATCCACGGCTGCCGCACCATCGGGATTACGGGCGGACCCGCCAAAGTGCGCGATTGCGTGGAACTGTTCGGCTATGATGCCGCCATCGATTACCGCGCAGAGGATGTCGGCGCGCGCCTTGCCGCGCTATGCCCTGCAGGCATCGACATCTATTTCGACAACACCGCAGGCGCCATCTCCGACGCCGTGATGCCCCATCTGGCGCAAAAGGCGCGCGTCGTTGTCTGCGGCACCGCATCGTATGATCGCTGGGAGCCGTGGCCCGAAGGGCCGCGCGTGGAACGGCACCTGCTGGTCAAGCGCGCACGGATGGAAGGCTTCGTCCTGTTCGATCACATGGACCGGCTGGACGAGACCGTGGCCACCCTGCGCAGCTGGATCGCCGAAGGTCGCCTGACCTATCAGGAAGATGTGCTTTCGGGGATCGAGGCCTGCCCCGATGCTCTGGCCGGACTTTACCGGGGAGAGAACCGGGGCAAGCGCATCGTTCAACTGGTCTAGCCAGCGGCCTCCATGAACGCCTTGAGATCGGCATAGTGTGGCTGATGGATCAGCCCGCCACCCGAAATCGAGATGTTCTCACCCGTGATGTAGCGCGATTCATCCGACGCCAGAAACGCCACCAGCGCTGCAATATCATCCGGCGTGCCAAATTCCGGCGTCAGGATGTGGCGCTTGATGATGTCCTTCAGGCCGGGCACCGTCTTGTCCAGCGCTTCAGTCAGCACCACGCCCGGCGCAATGCTGTTGCAGCGGATATTCTGCGTGCCATGTTGCGTGGCAACATACTTGGTCAGCGTAATGATCGCGCCCTTGGTCGATCCATAGGCGATGCGCGCCAGATCGCCCGCCGTGCCCGAATTGGACGCGGTATTGACGATCGACCCGCCGCCGTTGGCAATCATGTGCGGGATCGCATAACGGCACCCCAGCAGATAGCCGGTCAGGTTGACGTCAAGGATTTCCTGCCAGATTTCCATAGGGATATCGATGGCGGTGGTGTCCTGCGCCGATTTGACCGGATCGGTCATCGCGGCATTGTTGTGCAGGATATCCAGCTTGCCGAAATGGCTGACCGTCTGTTCCACCAGCGCCTTGACCGAATCCGCACTGGCAGCGTCAAATGCCACCGCAATCGCCGCATCGCCCAGAGAATGCGCGACGCGCTCGGCCGATTCTGCAAAAATATCGGCAACGGCAACGCGTGCGCCTTCGGACACCAGCCGCCGCGCAACGGCTGAACCGATGCCGCCACCGCCGCCGGTGACAATTGCCACTTTACCTTCAAGCCTGCTCATATCATCTTGTTCCTGATACCAAAAATGGGTTCGGGGTGCGTTGCCTACTGCAACATCCCCGGGCGCAGCTTGTAATCGCGCGGGGTCATGCCGGTCGCAGCGCGGAACGCCGCCGAAAACGCTGAAGAGCTGCGGAAACCACACCGCCAGCTTATTTCCTTGATGCGGAAGTTGTCCGATTCCAGCAGTTCCTTGGCCAGATCGATCCGGCACCGTGCGATGAAATCGCCGATGCTGCCGCCGGTCGCCTGCTTGAACACGCGCGCCACGTTGCGCGTGCTCATCCCGCAGGCGCGGCCTATGTCCGAAATGCTCAACGCGCTGGACAGGTTGCCCCGGATAAATTCTTCAATCCGTTTGGCCTGATGTGGCAGGACAAAGCCGCCACCCGGATCGGACACCAGTTGAGACCAGCGCGCCAGTTCGACCGTGGCGCCAACCGCCAGCGATTCCAGCAAGGTGCCCGCAGCAAAGCCCGGCGCAGACAGTTCACTCGCCATTGCCAGCAGATAGCGGCGCAACGCCACGTTCTGAATGTCAGCATGGGGGATGGCCGCAGTCAGCGGATTCTCGCCATCGAAGACATTGGCCAGGAACGCATCGCCGAACGACAGGCACAGCAGGTTGCGCTTTTCCAGTGCAGGCTGGCCCCAATATCGCACGTTGGGCGGCAGGTAGAGCACACCGCCCGAATACTGCGGCTCCGTCCAGCGTTCTGATTGTAGCAGGCTGCGGCGCAAACTGCCGTCCAGCGAAATGTCGAGGTAGTGCTTCTGTGGCATCAAATGCCCGGCAGACGGCCTGACCCATTCGTACTGCCGAATATCCATCGTCAGATCATGTGATGCAAACCGGGCGACGATTTCAAAATCATGCACGAACTCACGGTTCTGCAGCGACCAGTCGCTTTCCGGCCGGATCAGTTTGGCGTTGGATTCCGACAATGCCAAATGCTGCATCATTATCCGCCATCAGCCGATTTGGCCGCCTGAACCTTGGCTTTTGCCGCTTCAATCCCCCGAAACAGCGCCGAGGCATTGCCTGCGCCTGCATAGAACAGCAGGAAATGCGGGATGAATTCGAGCTGCTCGTCGGTGAACTCGTCGTTCAGCAGCCCGCCTGTGATCTGCGTTTCGATCAGGTCTGGCCGCCCCAGCATGGTGGTAAGCCCCAGCACCATCAACCGCTTTTCGCGGATGGTCAGCGCCGGGTCGGCCCACAGGTTGCCGAACTGGTTGTTCACGATCTCCTGATTGAAGCGATGCTCCTTGTACGGCTGCATCATGTCGGAATAGCCCGGGCCATACACGGCATCGACCGTTTCACAGCCCTGCTTCCAGGCGTCCTGATTGGTGCTCAAGCTGGTTTCTCCTGCAAGGTCGGCTGGATCAGGCCGCAATCTGCGTATCCATCAACTGGCGCATATCTTCGCCGGAAATGCCGATCTGGCCGGCAATATCCAGCATATCCCAGTACTCCCGCCAGAACACGATCTTGTCGTCATCATTGACCGTGAATATGCCTGCCACATTCGTGATGACATCCCGGTCGCCTTCGATCAGGCGGACGCGATCAACCCGTTCGGTAAAAACGGTGTCCCCCGCACTGGCGATGTTCAGCAGTTCACAGTCGCAATCCTTGTAGATGCGGTACTGGCGCTCTGCTTCTGCACAGATGGCATCAGCGCCATAGACTACGTTCGCCAGCGGCACGACGGCCTGCCAGCGGGCGTCCGGCGCCAGCGCAGCGCGGATGCTCGGCAGGTCAAGTTTGGCTGTGTGAAACAGCTTGAGAAATTCCTTCACCGCCGTTTCCTTGCTGTTCGACATCGCTCACTCCATCCATCAACCGGTCTGCTCGCCGATGAACGGATTTGCCCAGCGCGGGCGGCACTCCACACCTTCCTATTGGCAGGGTGCAATTGCAGCGGCGCGTTCAGAAGTCACTGCAGACAGGCAGGGCTTCAGGCGTTCATCAGAAATGCCGGCCCGCCCCCCACCATTCCTGAGTTTTTGCGACCTTTGAGAGAGGAACCCGATATATGACGCAAGAATCTGTAAAAGAGCGGCGGATAGTGGACCAGAATCCCGTCCCCCGCCCCTACCCTGCCCGCACCGAACTGCTCCCGACCGGTCGCTTCACGCCCGATGCGCAGTGGCTTGGCACGATCATGTCCTACAAGTACCCCGGCGTCGTCGCGGAAAAGCTGGAAGTGGTGCAGTTGTTCGACAGCCACACCACCAAGCTGCGAGTCGTGGTTGACTGGAACGCCGCTGGTATTGCTGCAGGCCTGCCGCGCAACTTGTGCATCAAATCCAACTGGTCGGGCATGTTCGACGATGTCGATATCCACGCCCTCGAAGCACGGTTCTATTACTTCCTCACCGACAAGCTCACCTGCCAGACAGCCACATGCTACTATGCCGATTGGGACGATGATGGTTCGGGGCGCGGCGTGGTCGTGTTGGAAGACCTGATCGACCGGGGTGGGAAATTCGGCCACAGCACGCAGCACAGCGGCATCGATGTGATCGCCAGCAATCTTGCCGATCTTGCCAAACTTCACGGTGGGTTGTGGAACAGCCCCCTGATCACGCCCGAAGCCGCGCCGTGGCTGCCTACGTCCATGCAGGTTCCGGTCGACTACGATCAGGTCCGCATCATGTGGCACTGGATCGGGGAAAACCTGAAAGACCCCAATTTCCGCGCTATCGCCCCGCAGCATTATCTCGATGATCCCGAGCGGGTGATGCGGGCTTACGACAAGCTCACCGAATACGAACGCGCGTTCGATGCTCCCTATTGCGTGATTCTGGGCGATTGCCACCAGGGCAACACCTACATCATGCCTTCGGGTGAACGGATGTGGCTCGATTGGCAGCTTGGCCGCCGTGGTCGCCCGTGGCGCGATCTGACGTATTTCACCGTTGGGTCGCTCACGGTCGACGAACGCCGCCACCACCACAAGGATCTGGTTGCGCACTATCGCGATTGCCTGATCAAGGAAGGCGCAACCGACGTGATCGACCTTGAAACGATCTGGACCGAACAGATCCCGCGCTGGGTCATGTATGGCATTCAGGCGTGGGTGGCCAACATGGATTATTGGGGCCAGAACGGCCTGCCAATGAACGAGCGCTTCTTTGCCGCAGGTGAAGACCTCAATACGTGGAAGATCCTGTTAGGCGAATGATCGAACGGGCGCCATGCCCGCCCCACTGCGACTAACGCCTCCGTCGGAGACGTAAGTCTCGCTCCCGTCCCGCTTGCGGGAGGGGTTGGGGTGGGGCTTTTACGCCGCCCAAGCTACCTGCCGCACACCAAAAAGGGCGCGCTCCCCCCGGAACGCGCCCTTCTTGCTGCGCAGCAATCGCTGCAGCAAAAGCCCTACTTGTAAGGATCGACCGGCTGCGGCACTTCGATGACTTCAAGATCCTTGAGCATCGTCAGCACGTCCGAGATCGAATAGATGTGGTCGATCTTGTCGCCACGGAAGCGCAGCCACGAGAACCACAGCACGTTCAGGTCGTTGCCGGTTGGCTGGACGCCCATGTAGGGTCCGCCGGTATGCTTGCCGTGGTGATGGCAAAGCACGCAGATCTCGTCTTCGCCGCGACCCCAGGCCTTCAGCGTGCGATAGATGCTGGGCGGGAAAGTCTTGTAAAGGCCCTGCGGCGATGTCTTCCACACGAAGTACGTGCCCAGATCAGGACGGTTGGGGTTGTCATACGTCATGGTATCGGTGTTGAAGTATTCATCCATGCCGTCCCAATCGCCGCGATTGATAACTTCGTGGAGGTTCATCCAATGTTCGGTCATGAACTTCTGGCGTGGGGTCAGGCCCTCGGTGATTTCGTCACGCTTGTCCTGCGACAGGACGAAATCGGCTTCGGTAAAAGGGGCAAGGCCCATGTCATTCTCCTAAGGTAATCCGCGCGCAGCGGGGGTGTGTTCGGGCATGGCCGGAACAACATCCCGGCAGGCGACCCTTTCTTTGGCGAGCGTACCGCGCCCTTCAACCTACCTTTGGAGAGGCGGTTATACGTCCGCGCGCATGCCACCCTCAAAATGCAAAAAAATGCAGATCGAGGGAGAGCGGGATGGCATTGAGTGTCCAGGAGATGTCCGACAGGTTCGAAATTCAGGATCTGCTGGTCGGCTATTGCTATGCAGTGGATGCGCGCGATTTCGACAAGCTGGACGACTATTTCACCGCCGATGCCTTTATCGATTATTCCGAAATGGCGCTGTTCAAAGGCACGCTGGCCGAAACCAAGGCGTTCCTGACAGCCAGCTTCCAGCAGGTTCTGGCCGCACAGCATGTTGTTTCCACCACGCGGTACGAATTTGCTGCAGACCGGCAGAGCGCAAAGACCAAGACCGTATGCTACAATCCGATGACCGTCACCAACGGCGCGGACACTGATACGATGATCTGCGGCTTGTGGTACATCCACGATCTGGTGCGCACCCCCGATGGCTGGCGGATTGCCAAACTCTATGAAGAGAAAAGCTACCTGATCGGCGTGCCGGAATGGCTGAAAGACCAGATGGGCTGACCCGGCCACCCTTTCGTCCTGATTCAAAGCCAGACCGGAAAACCGATGCAGCGCCTCCTTAACACCCTGTTTCTCATCATCATGCTGGCAACAGGTGCGGCGCTGACTGCACTGGGCGCACAGCTCGCCATGCTTGGCGGTTCGCCGTGGTATGTGGTGAGCGGCTTGGTCATGCTGGTCACTGCCGTTCTCGGCTTCCGTCGCAACGCGCTGTCGATCCGCCTCTTCTGGGCATTCCTTGCCGCCAACCTCGTTTGGGCGCTGTGGGAATCAGGGCTGGATGGCTGGGCGTTGGCACCGCGCCTTGCCATGCCGCTGTGCCTGGGGCTGTGGATGCTGTCGCGCTCCTACCGCAATCACGTTGGGATCACCGCAGCCCTCCCCGCCGCGCGCGTGTTGTGGCGCGGGCTTGGCCTTGGCGCCATCGGTTCGGTCGCTGCGTTGTTCTGGATCGACGCCACACCATCTGCCACCGCCGACGCCTATGGCCCCGCGCCCACCTCGGTTCAGGAAGGCGAATGGACGGCCTATGGCAACGATCGCGGCGGTTCGCGCTTCTCTCCGCTGGCGCAAATCACGCCCGCCAACGTCGGCAATCTTGAACGCGTGTGGAGCTTCCACACTGGCCCGGCACCTGCGGGCAGCAAATCTTCGTTTCAGGCCAACCCGCTGAAAATCGGCGACAAGGTCTATATCTGCACAGGTGCCAACGATGTGATCGCGCTTGATGCTGAATCGGGCAAGCAGGTCTGGCGCAACCGCACCCGTACCGATCCGCACGGCGTTTATGGTCTTACCTGTCGCGGCGTGACGTATTACCAGGTGCCCGGCGCCACCGGCCATTGTGCGCAGCGCATCTACACCGCCACAATCGACGCACGCCTGCTGGCGATGGACGCCGGGGACGGGCGCAGTTGTGCCGGGTTCGGACAAGGCGGCGCGGTCAGCCTGCTGGAAGGCATGACTCCGGTTGAAAAGGGCTACTATTTCGTCACCTCGCCGCCTGCCATTGCACGCGGCAAGCTGGTGCTCGGGGGCTGGGTAACCGATGGCCAGCACACCGGCGAGCCTTCGGGCGTGGTCCGCGCGTTCGATGCCGTCACTGGAAAATTCGCTTGGGCGTTCGATGCAGGCAAGCCCGATTTCCACGGCATGCCACCCGCAGGCCAAAGCTTCACGCGCGGCACGCCCAACAGCTGGGCACCGATGAGTTCGGACGATGCGCTGGGCATGGTCTATGTTCCTACCGGCAACGCCACGCCCGATTACTTCGGCGGCCACCGTACCGCGAACGACGACAGGTTCTCCAGTTCGGTCGTCGCGCTCGATGCAGAAACCGGTGCGGTGCGCTGGTCATTCCAGACCACGCACCACGATCTGTGGGACTATGACGTGCCCGCGCAGCCGACGCTGGTTGATCTGCCCGGCGGGATCAAGGGCCTGCTGCAGCCTACCAAGCGCGGCCAGATATTCTTCCTTGATCGCGCCACCGGCAAGCCGATCCTGCCGGTGCAGGAAAAACCGGTGCCGACAGATGGCGTGCCGGGGGAGCGTGTTTCCCCCACCCAACCATATTCGGTGAACATCCCTGCATTCGGAGGCCCGCGCCCGACTGAAAAGGGTATGTGGGGCCTGACGCCGATCGATCAGGCGATGTGCCGCGTGCGCTTTCGGCAGGCGCGGTTCGCCGGTGACATGACTCCGCTTTCAACCAAGCAGCCGACGCTGACATGGCCCGGCTATCTCGGCGGGGTGGATTGGGGCGGCGTTTCGGTCGATCCGGTGCGTCAACTGATGATCGTCAACAACAATCAGGTCGCCAACTACAACCGCCTGATCCCGCGCGCCGAAGCGGACCGGCAGGGCGTAAAGCCGATGACCGCCGCGCATATGACGGACGTGGGCGGGCCGGTGGCGCAAAAGGGCGTGCCCTATGCCGCGCACATCACCCCGTTCCTGTCCCCGCTGGCAATCCCCTGTCAGCAGCCGCCCTATGGCCGCATCAACGCGGTCGATCTGCGCACCGGCAAGATGGTGTGGACCCGCCTCTTCGGAACGTCGCGCGACAGCGGGCCGCTGACCCTGCCGACATTCCTGCCCATCCCGATGGGTGTGCCCAACATCGGCGGTTCCGTCACCACGCGCAGCGGGCTGGTGTTCATCGGTGCAACGCAGGAACACGCCTTCCGCGCCTATGATGCCACCTCGGGCCGCGAATTGTGGCGCGCGCGCCTGCCCGCTGGCGGCAACGCATCGCCATCTACCTACTGGTCAGCCAAAAGCGGGCGGCAGTTCGTGGTGATCGCGGCGGGCGGTCATGGGGGAATGCTTTCTGGCGAAAGCGACGAGATCATCGCCTATGCCCTGCCACAAAGGCAGTCGCGATAACCGATCTGGAATGTTTCCCCGGGGAAACATTCCAACACGGCTTTAGCTAAATGCCAGTTCAAGGCCCGCAACGTCCCAATCGAGCAATGCAACCCGGCCGGTGCTGCCCATTGTCACATAGGCGGTGCGTCGGTCGGGTCCGCCGAATGCAATGTTCGTCGTCAGAAAATCGGGAATCGCCATCGCTTCAGGCGCGCCGCCCGTGGGCGGGAACACCAGCACCGCGCCGGTCCCGGGCGAAGCGCAGCAGATCCGCCCTGTGCTGTCCACGGCAAGGCTGTCGAGATACATTCCCGGCCCTGCACGCCCCACGATGGTGCTGCCGTTGGGCATGGGCGACGCTGCGGTATCGATCACTCCCGGCGCACCAAGGCGAAAGCTGATCAGGTGCCCCTCAAACGTCAAGGCGACATACAAGGTGGTGCCATCGGGCGAGAGGCCGACGCCATTGGGACCATCAAGCGCGGTCACCACCTCACGGATCTCCGACCCATCGGCCTTTGCATAGTACAGCCCGCCGCGCATTCGCACGCGGCCCCGGTCGCGCCCGAAGTCGGTAAACCAGAACCCGCCCGCACTATCGAAAACAATGTCGTTCGGCCCCCAGAACGGCGTTGCTTCGCAGTGCGCATACAGCGTTTCGAACGCACCGGTCTTCAGATCAACCACCTGAATCGACCCCGGCGGCGTATCGAGCGGCGCTTCGATTGGCAGCAATCCGCCATCGGGCAGGGTCATATGCGAAAAGCCGCCATTGTTGCACACGTAACACCGCCCGTCCGGGCCGATCGCCGCGCCGTTCGGCCCACCGCCCAGTTCAGCAATCGTGGATTTCGTGCCATCCGGGGCAATGCGCGTCAGCCTGCCACCCAGCACTTCGACCACGACCAGACTGCCATCGGGCATCGCGATCGGGCCTTCTGGCAACATCAGGCCGTCCGTTAGATAGCCCCTGATCCGTGTGCTCATGCCGCTCTCCGTGTGGATTTCAGCAACACTAACCATCGGTTGCCCAAATGCACCCCGCCGCACGGCAGGTGAGCGCGCGGCCATTGCCCGGCTTCGTTCACACAACGCCCCCCAGATTCCAAGCGTCACGAGGACACCATGACCGAAGCTCTTTCGAAGCTCAATTTTCGCGATATTGGTGGCTTGCCCACATCCGGTGGCGGCATTGTGCGCCCCGGAATCATCTACCGTTCGGAAGGTCCAGCCAGCTTCGAGCCGATCCACCGCGAGGAATTGGGCGCGCTGAACATCAAGCTGGTCTGCGATTTGCGATCCGAAGGGGAACGCGACAAGGATCCCAACGACTGGGCCGCTGCCGCACGCCTGCTCAACCTGGATGTGACCGCCGATTTGCGGGTCAAGACCAACAATGGTTGGGAAGCCCTGCGCGAAGACCAGTCACCCGAGACCGTGCGCCGCGCGCTGACCGACAATTATGCGTCGATCCCGGGCGCGCTGCTCCCGCATCTGGCGCATCTGGTGGAATCAATCGTCGGCGGTGAAACGCCGATGCTGGTTCACTGCACCGCGGGCAAGGATCGCACTGGTGTGATGGTCGCGCTGCTGCTGCGCGCTGTTGGCGTGCCGGATGATGTGGTGATCGCTGATTACAAGCGCTCGGACGTGTTCGCCAAGAACCTGCGCCTGCGCGGCGGGATCGAGGAGCAGTTCATGGAGGCGTTCGGGTTTGTCCCCACACAAGGGCTGATCGACGCGATGATCGGTGTCGATGTGGCATTTCTCGAAGCTGCGTTCGCGGTGATTGCGGCGGAGTACGGCAGTCTCGATGGCTATTTCGCTGCGGCCGGCGTTGACGCTGCGATGCTCGCGCGCTTTGGCGAAACGATGGTCGCCAACGGCTGAACAACCGGGGCAGACCGCGTGGTTGCGTCCTGCCCCGGTCTATCAGGTCCAGCGGCCCAAGGCAGTTTCGATGGCCAGCGTTTCAGGCGCGCCGATTTCGCCCGGCGTTGCGGAAAAACGCGGTGCCGGTGCGGGCTGGCTGATGCCGGCGTGCCCAACAAAGCTGCCCCGCGTCACATTGTGCGGATGGAGCGGGGCTTCGGCCATCGACAGGACTGGCGTTACGCAGGCGTCCGTCTGCGCGAACAGCGCTGCCCATTCGTCGCGCGGGCGGGCGGCAAAACAGGCGCGGAAATCGGCTTCCATGCGTGGCCAGTCCGCCCGATCGTTCTGGTTGTAACCGCGATCTTCCAGTCCTAGCCCCTTGATCATCTGGGCAAAGAACTGCGGTTCAAGGCACCCTACCGCCACATCGCGCCCATCGGCGCAGCGATAGCAGCGATAGAACGGCGCGCCGCCATCAAGCAGGTTCGATGCAGGCGCGTCGGCCCAAAGCCCCTTGGGTTCCCACGCGTAGAACAAGCTCATCAACGAGGGCACGCCATCGGTGATGCAGGCATCCACGACCTGTCCCTTGCCGGTGGTCTTGGCCGAAAGGATCGCTGCCAACAGCCCGGCGATCAGGAACATGGCGCCGCCGCCATAATCACCAACCAGATTGAGCGGCACCGGCGGCGGCCCGGAACCGTCACCCATCGCGTGAAGCGCGCCGGTGATCGACAGGTAGTTGATGTCATGCCCGGCCCGCAGTGCCAGCGGCCCGGTTTGGCCCCAACCGGTCATTCGGCCAAAAACCAGCGCCGGATTGCGCGCAAGGCAGGCGTCAGGCCCAAGGCCAAGCCGTTCCATCACGCCCGGGCGATAGCCCTCGATCAGCGCGTCAGCTTTGCCGATCAACGCGAGCAACTGTTCGCGGTCACCTTCGTCCTTGAGGTTGAGGTAGGTCACCGCGCGGCTGCGATGAAGGATGTCGCCCCCGACATCGTCCCACGCGCCCGCACCGGCACTGGGAGGGCGCGCAACACGCACGATGTCGGCACCCATGTCTGCCAGCAGCATGGCCGCCAGCGGCACCGGGCCGATAGCGTCGATCTCGATAATGCGGATGCCGGTGAGCGGCCCTGTGTTGCCAGCCATCAGATGTTGGTCCGGTCCGCGCCCTTGAGATCGAGGATCGCGCGCGCTTCATCCGGCGTGGCCACTTCAAGGCCCATGCCCTCGATGATCTGGCGGGCGATGGTCACCTGTTCGGCATTGGTCTGCGCCAGCCTGCCTTTGCCCGCCCACAGCGAATCTTCGAGGCCTACGCGCACGTTGCCGCCCATCGACGCTGCCATCGCCACAATGCTCATCTGCCGTGCGCCAGCGCCCAGCACTGACCATTCGTACTGATCGCCAAACAGGCGGTCGGCGGTGCGCTTCATGTGCATCACATCGTCCGGATGGCTGCCGATGCCGCCCAGAATGCCAAAGCAGGTCTGGATGAACAGCGGGGCCTTCACCAGCCCGCGATCAAGGAAATATTTCAGGTTGTAGAGGTGGCTGGTGTCATAGCATTCGAATTCGAACCGCGTGCCCAGCGGGGTGAGGATGCCCAACAGCTTTTCGATATCGGCATAAGTATTCTTGAACACCAGATCGCGCGAAGCCTCAAGCGCGGCGGGTTCCCATTCATGCTTGAACGTCTTGAACCGGTCGAGCATCGGGAACAGGCCAAAGCCCATCGTGCCCATGTTGAGCGAGGCGACTTCGGGCGCGAACTTGCTCGCCGGGCGGATGCGTTCATCCACCGTCATCGACGGGTGCCCGCCGGTCGTCAGGTTCAGCACCGCATCTGAGCGCTGCTTGATCACCTTGAGAAAAGGCTCGAACAGATCGGGGTTCTGGTCGGGCCGACCATCAACCGGGTTGCGCGCGTGCAGATGGATGATCGCTGCGCCAGCTTCGGCAGCGCCAACTGCCGATTCCGCGATTTCGTCTGCCGTAACCGGCAGGAATTCGGACATCGAGGGGGTATGGATTGCGCCCGTGATGGCGCAACTGATGATGACCTTGCCTTTTGCCATGTTATCCTCGTGTAATTGCCGGAGGGGCGATGCCCCGCATCTTCGCCGCCCGACAAACGCGGTGAATGCCCCGCGCGCGCCTATCTTACGTCAGGATGCCAAACTGGCGTGCGCGCAGCACGGCTTGCGGACGGCGGCGCACGCCCAGCTTGTCGTAGATCTGCTGCATGTACCATTTGACGGTGCCTTCCGTCAGGCCAAGCCGTTCGCCAATCTCGCGGTTGCGCAAACCGCCGCTGACCATGACCAGAATGTCGATTTCCCGGCTGGCAAGACGCCCGGTCAGTCCGAAGGCTTTCTCGCTTTCGTCAATGTCCATTTGCGGGCCGTTGTCGACCAGCGAAACCAGCATCGCTGCGAATTTGTCGGCGCGGGTATCAAGTGTCGGGCCATTGGCATAGGCCTCGCTCAACAGTGCCGAAATGACCTCGCCTTCATCAAGGAACACCCGCGTCCAGCCAGCAGGTTCGGCCAGTTCCACCGCAGACCGCACCGCGCGGCGCGCCTTGGACCGGTTGCCCTGCAGGACGAAGATTTCGGCCAGCAGCAGTTCGAACGCCACGGCGGAGCGGATGTCGCCGCTGCGCCGGACGAATTCCAGCCAGCGCGTTGCAACCTTGCAGGCGCGCACCAGCCGATGGCGATGCATCTCAATCCTGATCCACGCGATTGCGAGGCTTTCGCGGCGGCGCGATGGGTTCAGCGTCGGCACGGGTTCTTCGTCGATCTGCTTGCTGACCGCGCGCAGGGCGTCTTCGGCTTCATCGATCCGCCCGGATTTGACCAGAATACGGACCTGTTCGGCTGCAAGGTGGGCGCGCAACCGGTCCAGTCCGCATTCGATCGCCACCAGATGCGCCTCATCCAGCCCCGCCAGAGCTGCGACGCTATCACCCTTGGCAAAGGCAAGGCGTGCGCGAACGAGATAGCCCGAGGCGAGTTGATCGACCAAGCCCCAGTGCCGGATGCCCGGCAGATAGCGTTCGACCAGATCGTTGGCCCGATCAAGTTCGCCCATTTCATACAGCAGTTCGGCGTAAGGCAACGCGGGCAATGCTGCCAGACCGGGGATCTCTTCCTCGCGCGCTTCGGCTGAAGCCAGCGCCTCTTCGCTGAAGCGCCGCGAAATGGCGGTCTTTCCCTGTGTCATCAGCGTGGGCACGATGGAACACTTCAAAGCGATTGACGCAAATTCCGACCCGGGCCGGTCCAGCGCGCGGCGAACCTCGGCTTCGAGCTTGAGCGTGTCATGGAAGTGATAGAATTCGCGCCGGGCCGCGATGACCTGCGCCAGCAGCGTGCAACTGAGGTAGGCGTCATCGTCGCCGATTTCCGCGATCAGCAGCTCGGCATCCCGTTCCACCCGGACCATATCGTCCTGCGCGGCAGCCAGCATGATCTGGCGGTGCCGGATATGATGATCGAGAAACGTTGCGGCATACGTGTCGAGCTTGCCTTCGGCAACAAGCGTATCGCGCAAGGCGCAGGCGGTGTCGATCAACCGGCCTGCCGACGAATAGGACAGCCTGCGAATACGGCGCCACGCCATTGCCAGGACAAGCATGGGCCGTTTGGCGCTGACGGACAGCGGCAATTCGGATGCAATCTGGTCAAGCCGATTGAGATGCCCGGTGGTTGTCAGGTCATTGGCCAGCAGGTCCAGCTGGTCTGCCAGAAATTCCTGATCGCCGCTTGCCGATGCGTGTTCGAGCGCTTTGAGCAGCTCTCCCTGCGCGGCGAAGAACCGGCTGGCGCGGCGGTGCAGTTCGGCAGCGCGGGCAAATGCCCGTTCGTAAAGCCGGCCCAGCGCCATTGCGCGGAACAGCGGGTGGTACGCATAACAGCTGCGTTCTTCGTCGATCGCGTCGATGAACAGGCCTGCGCGATAGGCGTCATCAAGCATGGCACGGGCGTTGTCGTCCCCCGTGACGGCCGCGCACGAAGGCCCGGTCAGTTCATCGAGAATGCAGGTGTTGATCAGGAAATCACGCACTTCCGGGGTCTGGAGAGCGAGCACCTCTTCCGAAAAGTAGCTGGTGAATTCGCGCCGCAGATAATCGGCCAGCGGTTGCCAGACCTTTCCGCGCGCCTGCTCGCGCCGGTACAATTCTCCGCCGATAACCAGACCGGCAGCCCAACCGTGCGCATCGCGGAGGATCTGCTGCATGACCCCGGCATCAACAGGGACACCGGCAGCGCGCGTGATAAGCTCTGTTGCCTCGTCATCGTCGAACGCAAGTTCGGATACGCCCACTTCCACTAGGAAACCAAGCGACCGCGCGCGGGCCACCGGCACGGTCAGCGCCCCGCGTGAGATCAGGATAATGGTCATCGCATCGCGCACGCTGGAAATCGCCTGACTGACGAAATCAAGCACGCCCGAAGTTAGCAACTGCGCATCGTCAATAACCAGAACCGGCGGTTTTTCATGCACTTGTGCGAGTGCCGCAAGCCAAAGCTCTTCCGGACTGTCGCGGTCCAGATAGTCCCAATCCAGCCCTGCTGCGACACCTGCCGCTTTAAGAGCGCCGAAAAACGATGGAAAATCGCGAATGCCGGCCCGGACCGATAGCCACAGGGCCGGACGGCCCTGCTGCTTCATCTGGTTGAGGCAATAGAGCGCAGCCGTGGTCTTTCCGCTACCGGCAGGGGCGCAGAACGTGACCAACCGTGCCCGGCAGATGGCGTCAACGAGGTTCAGCAGTGCCTTGCGCGGCACGATGACGGACGACGTGCGCGGCGGGATGATTGTCGTCGGGACAAGACCCATGATGTTGCTCTCTCCAAGGAAGCGACTCTACTGGTCGCTTTCGCAGGCCTTCGTCCATCATAGTCAGCCGCAATGCAAGGCTGTTCTCCTATCCATCGATAGGGTGGGGTATCAAATCGCCAGCACCGGGACTGGCTTTACGCAGACCGGAATGGCCCCCATCCGGGGCTGGCCGAACACCGGGTCGAAAGCCGCGTTCGCATCGATCAGGCGTGATGTGCACCCACCTTGCCCCAGCGGATCATCCGCCTCATCGGGATTGGTGCCAAAGCAATGTGACATCGACACAGTGCCGGAACGCAGACGTGGGTCAGGCTCGGCCACACCCGTGATCTGGCCGTGGGCCGAACGGATGCTGATGACGTCGCCGGTGGCAATGCCCATGCGTTCAAGGTCGGCAGGGCTGATATACGCAGGGTTGTGCGTGCGCCTTGCAGTAAGCTTCGGATTGTTCCGGCCAATCGAATTCATCATGTCGTTGGCGCGGCGGGGGATCAGAAGGAGCGGAAATTCAGCACTGGGAGCGGTAGTATCGCCCCGCCGCGCGAACACTTCTGCCAGTTCGGCCATCATCGTCGGATCGCCCAGTTGCAGCATCGCCGAACAATCCTCGGCGCGCGGCAGCACTGTCAGGTCCAGTTCGGAAAAGACCTTGCCGTGGACGTGATCCTTTACCTCGGCCAGCGGCACGCGTGAACCGGCGCACATCGCATCGAACATTTCCTCGGTTGTGGGCCGCCTATCAAGCGGCAGGACAAAGGGCACAGGTGGCTTGTCCCAGTGCTGTCCCGTGCCTGCAGCGTTGCCGAAATAGGTAATCTGCTTGCCCAGACGCTTGGCCAGTTCGTAGAAAAACTCCCAGCTTTCGATGGTTTCAGACCCTGCGGGCGGTTCGACCACTGCCGCTGCATATTGGGCATAGGGAACTTCGTATCCGCCGGTCCAGATGCCGTAGTACTTCATGGATTCCGAAAACTGCGAGCAGGCGGGCGTTTCCAGCGCCATCCTGTCCGGAATCACGTAGTCGGCCATGCGCGCCGTATTCGACATTTCGACATCAATGGAAACCAGCAGATCCAGCGAGCCAAGCGCGCGGCCGGCCCGGTTCTGATCGGGCAATGACACCGCAGGATTGCTGCCCGAACAGATCAGCGCCCGCACTTGACCGGGACCGGGTGTCAGGATCTCGTCGGGCAAGGTGCCGGTTGGCGCGCCCACCACGGTTTGTGGCAGGGCGTTGATCCGGCTCGGCTTTGTATAGTCCCACGGCTGATAGGGCGCGTGGGGTTGGGCGCGGATCGCCACTTCGGGAAGGAGCACATGCGGTTGGGCGTGCACCTCGCCTTCACGCACCCATCGCGCGCAGACCGTGTTGAGACACAGCGCGAGATATTCGCACAACGTGCCGTGCAGCGGGAAGTGCGCGCCCGTGGCGGTGACGACACAGCCGCTTTCCGCTGCGGCAAATGTGCGCGCCGCCAGCACTACGTCATCGGCGGAAATACCGGCAACGGACGCGACGTGTTCAGGCGTGAACGGTTCGACCGCGGCCTTTAACGCAGCGATGCCAATGGCATTGGCGGCCACGAAATTGGCGTCATAAAGCCGTTCCGACAGGATCACGCGAAGGATGCCCGCCAGAATGCTGGCATCCTGCCCCGGTTGCGGCGCAATGTGCAGGAAAGCGTGAGTGGCGGACTCTGTGGCGCGCGGATCAATCACGATCAGCTTCATGCCGTCTTTCACCGCCTGCTTCACGGTCTGGCCCGGATTGACCATCACACCCTGCTTGGAAATGACCGGATTGGTCCCGACCATGATCCATGTCTTTGCGGTGCTGAACGGCTGCGGACCGGGAATCCAGCGCCCGTGCAGCGCCTGCGCAATCACCTTGCCGGCCTGATCGATGGTCTGGACGGAAAAGAAGCGATCGGGAAACGTGCCCATCGCCATGATGAACATGGCCCCGATCACGGGATTGATCGGGTTGGTCAGGTTGCCATTGCCGGGATAGACCGCGACGGCTTCAGGCCCGTGTTCGGCCACGATGGCTTCGATGCGCTGGGCGATTTCTTCCACCGCCTGCGCCATCGGGATTTCGGTGTAGCTGCCATCGGGCATCCGTTTGCGAGGATGGAGCACGCGCGTCGGCGAATAGTGCGCATCGGGCATGGCGCGGCCCTTTGGGCAGGTATAGCCGCCATAGATGGGCGATTGCCGATCACCGACGACCTTGGTGGCACGGCCGTTTTCCACCGTCACTTCGACAGGGCAGCCCGCCCAGCAGACCTTGCAGATGCCGAAGCGCGTGTCGCCCGTCTGGATAGGTTCCGCAGCCATGCCGTTAAGACCCCCGATCAAGTGCCTGTTCTGGCCACCTTCATGGCGACCGACATGCGTTGAACGGCGTTGCGATACCGGGCGAACCTGTCACCCGGAAGGGGTGGCGGGCGGATTGGCAAAACGGTCTACCGTGGCCGTCCCGCCATCGATCACCACAACGCCGCGCTCTATGGCAATCGACTGGAAAACGATGCGGTCTGCATCCTGCCAGCTTTGCGTTCGGATCGTGTCCCCAGGCACGACCGGCGCGGTAAATCTGGCGGCAATCGATGACAGCCGCATCGGATCACCACCGCAATGCATGTGGACCAAGGCACGCGCGGCAAGACCAAGCGAAGAAAGCCCGTGCAGGATGGGTTGATCGAAGCCGCCGACCCGCGCTGTTTCGGCCTCCACATGCAAAGGGTTGCGGTCTCCTGACAGCCGATAGATCAGCGCTTGTTGCAGACTGGTTGGCAGATCGACACTGTGCGTTGGCGGTGTTTCGGGAACGATCACCGGCGGGGGGCCAGCCAGCGCTCGTTCTCCGCCAAAACCGCCAGCTTCGCGCAACACCCAAACTTCGGTAATATCCGCCACTTTCGCGCCGGATTCGTCGGTCAGCGTGCGATAAATGCGCAGCAGTGCCGGTTTTCCCGGTCCCTTGTCGGCCAGTTCGCCAACCCGCGTGCTGCCGATGATCTCGCCCTGCGCCTGAAGCGGGCGATAGAGCACAAGCGACTGTTCGCCATGCAGGATGCGCGGCCAGTCGAGACCCACAGCAGGATCCATCGCCCAGAAGCCCGGCGTTCCAAGCACGAAAGCGATGGTTGGCAGAGCCTTCAGGTCACGCTCGAACACGAGGTTGAGTTCATCGACGTGCGGCGCAAGGCCAGCGCCGGTGCCCAGGGCATAGAGGATCGTGTCGCGCGGATCATAGACGTCATGCGCCCCGGGAACCTTGTAGCGCAGCAGGCGCTCGGCATCGAGGACCGGCATCAGAGGGCCAGTGCCCGGCGCAGTGCCGCCCGCTTGTCGGCCAGCGCACGCTGTGAAACCGGCGCATCGGCGGCAATCACATAACCGTGCGGGCACCCCGGATAGATGTGCAGTTCCACCGCCACTCCTGCAGAAATCAATCGCATTGCATAATCCACGTTTTCATCCAGAAACAGGTCGAGTGCGCCGGTGGCGATCAGCGTTGGCGGCAGGCCTTCCAGCTGTGTGGCACGTGCCGCTGCGGCATAGGGCGAGACATCCGGCCCGCCGGGTTCGGCATCGAGCAGGCAGCTCCAGCCGAAATGATTGTCCGCAGGCGCGAAGATGAATTCGCCGGTCACCGGATTGCGCGGGCGCGCGCAAGTGCGATCGTCGATCATCGGCGCATCAAGCAGCTGAAACGCAAGCGGATAATCGCCACGATCACGTGCCAGCAACGCCAATGATGCCGCCAACCCGCCGCCCGCGCTTTCGCCCATCACGGCGATCCGCGATGCGTCTACGCCCAGTGTGGCGGCGCTATCGTGCAAGTACGCCAGCGCCGTGTAGCAGTCCTCGATCCCGGCAGGGAAGGGATGCTCGGGCGCAAGGCGGTAGTCGACCGACAGGATCACGATACCAAGCTGGTGCGCGGTGGCGGTCAGTTCGGGCACGCTCATTTCTGGTACGCCGATAATGTAGGCACCGCCATGAATGTGCAGCAGCGCTGGAACCGCGCCGTCCAGCCCTTCGGGACGCAGCAGTATGGCACGCACCTGATGGCCTTCGGGGGATGGGATATGAATTTCGCTTGTCTCTACCGGCAGATCCGGCACCGGCGCGCCCTTCAGCAAGGGATCCATCGCCGCGCGCATCGCTGGCAAGGTTTCACGCGTCGCGCGCAATGAAGGAAATGCCTCAAGCGCGGGCAGCACTGCAGGATCGACAAGGTGCCGGGTGGTCATGGATTTTCTCTCCGCTTTCGGAAACGCTATAGCGAAAACGCGTTGCGCAGTGCTGCGATATTATCGGCCTGCGCGCGCTGTGCTGGCGCGCTGTCGCGCGCCATGCCGAAGCCGTGCATGCAGCCGGGATAGACGTGCAGTTCGGTCGGCACTCCGGCGCGGATCAGCCGGTGGGCATATTCCAGGCATTCGTCAACGAACAGGTCAAGCGCGCCCACCGCGATGAATGTGCGGGGCAGGCCGGAAAGGTCAGTCGCCCGCGCCGGGGCCGCATAAGGTGAGGTATCATCGCCGCCCGGCTCTTTGCCAAGCTGCGCAATCCAGCAGAAATGGCTGCTTGCGCGCGTCCACACGAATTCGCCGGTATGGGGATTGGGCGTGGGCGATGTCGCTGTTCGGTCATCCAGCCGAGGTTGCTCAAGATGCTGGAAGGCAATCGCATATTCGCCCCGATCGCGCGCCAGCAGGGCCAGCCCGGCAGCAAGCGCGCCGCCTGCGCTTTCACCGCTGACGGCGATATGGGTGCGGTCTATGCCAAGCGCCCCGGCTTCTTCGTGCAACCACTGCAGCGCCGCGTAACAATCCTCGATAGCGCCGGGGAAGCGCGTCTCGGGCGAGAGGCGGTAGTCCACCGACAGGATCAGGCAGCCAAGTGCATCGGCCCAGTGCATCAGCGTTCCGGCGTTCATTTCGGGCATGCCCAGCACATGCCCGCCGCCATGCATATGCAGAATGGCCGGTGCGTTGTCTGCCATCGCATCGGGGCGCAGCATCATGCAGCGCACCATGCGGTCAGCTTCGCCCGAAGGCACCATCACATCCCCGATGGTAACCGGCAGGTCTGGCAACGGAACTGCCTTGACCATAGCAGGCAGCGCTGCACGGATCATTGGCAGGCTGGCATCCGACAAAACCATCGGCGGCATGGCATCGATAAGCGGCAGCAGTGCCGGATCGACCAGATGGCGCGTGCTCATGGCGGTCAGGACATTTTGCGTTCGTCGAGGCCCAGCCCCCGGCCGATGATCTCGCGCATGATTTCCGATGTTCCCGCAAAAATTCGGCTGATGCGCGCGTCGGTATACATGCGGCTGATGCGGTATTCCTCCATGTAGCCTGCGCCACCGTGGAACTGGACGCATTCGTCCATCACCCGGCCTTCAAGTTCCGACGACAGCAGCTTTGCGCCGGAGGCATCCTCTGCGGTAAGTTCGCCCGCGTTGAGCAGCAGTACCAGCTGGTCGATATAGGTCTGCGCGGCATCGAGCTCGGTGCGCATCGATGCCATCTTGAACCGGGTGTTCTGGAACGCGCCGATGGGTTTGCCGAAAGCCTTGCGCTCTTTCACATAGTCGAGTGTGATGTCGAACGCGGTCTGCGCGGTCGCCATGAAGCCGATGGCCGCGACCAGACGTTCCTGCGCCAGAAACCGCGCAAGATAGCGGAAGCCCTGCCCCGGATCGCCGAGCATGTTGGCCTTGGGCACTTTGACGTCGTTGAAGAACAGTTCGGCGGTGTCCTGCGCGTGAAGGCCCATCTTGGCCAGCTTGCGCCCGCGTTCAAAGCCTTCCATCCCGCGTTCGACCACCAGCAGGCTGAGGCCATGGCGGCTTTCCGGATCGGTGCGCGCGGCAACCACGATCAGATCGGACAGGATGCCGTTCGAGATGTAGGTCTTTGCGCCGTTCAGCAGCCAGTGATCGCCCTTGTCCTCGGCGCGGGTCTTCATGCCCGCAAGGTCGGACCCGGTTGAAGGTTCGGTCATCGCCACCGCAAGGATCTTCTCGCCCGAGACGATGCCCGGCATCCAGCGATCCTTCTGCTCGTCATTGCCCAGCTTGGCGATATAGGGCGCGACCAGATCGTTGTGCAGGTTGATGTAGAAGCCGATGTCGCCGTGGCGCATGTTCTCTTCGATGATGATTTGTTCGAAGCGAAAATCGTCGATGCCCGCCCCGCCGTATTTCTCATCGGCCCATGTGCACAGCAGGCCCTGTTCGCCCGCCTTGCGGTACAGTTCGCGCGGGACCATGCCTTCCTCGCGCCACTTTTCGGCGTGAGGGCCAACTTCGGCCTGCATGAACTTGATCACGCTGTCGCGGAACTGTTCGTGTTCCGATTCGAAGATCACGCGCTTCATGCTGAGGTCAACTCCTTGGCAGCGGGCTGGTTGGCGGCGGGATAGAAACCTTCACCCTTTGCCGCCTTGGCGCGCAACCATGCAGATGGGGCAAAGCGCGGGCCATACAGTTGTGCGAGCCGGTCCGACTCTGCCACGAATGCGGCAATACCGACCGTGTCGATGTAGCTCAGCGTGCCGCCGGTCCAGGCCGGGAAGCCCCAGCCATAGATCGCGCCAAGATCGGCGTCCTCGGGCGTTTCGAGCACGCCTTCTTCGAAGGTCTGCGCGGTTTCGTTGGCCTGCGAATAGAGGAAGCGCTTCTTGAGTTCTTCCTGATCCGGCTGGGTTTCGGACACGGGGAATTCCTGTGCCAGCCCTGCCCACAGATGCTTGCCGCCGGTTGCGGGATATTCGTAGAAACCGCCGCCTGCCTTGCGGCTGCCCCGGCCCAGTTCGATCATCCGGCCGAGCACCTTCATGCCGCGTTCGATGGTGTACTTGTTCTCGGTGTCGGCGGAATCGCGCGCGGCTTCGTCCACGATCTTGACCGGCAATTCCATTGTCACTTCATCAAGCAGCGCGAGCGGCCCGATCGGGAAGCCTGCGGCCTTGGCGGCATTTTCGATACGGGCGGGTTCGACGCCATCCTCCAGCATCGCCACGCCTTCGAAGATGAACATGCGGAACACGCGGCTGGTGTAGAACCCGCGTGAATCGTTGACCACGATCGGCGTCTTGCGCAGTTGTGCGATGAAATCGAGCGACTTGGCCAGGGTTTCCTTCGATGTCTGCTTGCCCACGATCACTTCGACCAGACCCATGCGGTCAACCGGCGAAAAGAAGTGGATGCCGATGAACTGGTCGGGCCGCGACGAAGCCGTGGCCAGCGCCGAGATCGGCAGCGACGAGGTGTTGGATGCGAACACGGCAGTCGTCGGGATCACCGCTTCGGCCTTGCGCGTGGTTTCGGCCTTGATCGCGGTGTCCTCGAACACGGCTTCGACGATCATGTCGCAACCTTCGAGCAGCGCATAATCGTCGGTCGGCGTGATCCGCGCCAGCACTGCGTCGGCCTTGTCTTGGCTAAGCTTGCCCTTCTCGATCAGCTTGGCCTGTGCCTTGGCGGTATAGGCCTTGCCCTTTTCAGCCGACGGCACGTCGCGGTCCAGCAGCACAACTTCGATCCCGGCGGTGGCCGAGACGAAGGCGATGCCGGCGCCCATCATGCCCGCGCCCAACACGCCCAGCTTTTTCACTTCGGACTTGGGCACGCCTGCCGGACGGCGCGCGCCCTTTTCGGCGGCCAGCTTCGAAATGAAGGTGGTGCGGATGATGTTGCGCGCGACAGGATCGGTCAGCAGCTTGGCGAAATACTTGCCTTCCACTGCCAGCGCCTTGTCGAACGGCAGTTGCTGCCCTTCGAACACCGCCGACAGGATCGCCTGCGGTGCGGGCGTGTTGTAACCCTTCTGCGCAATCGCGCCTGCGGCCATCATATAGCCAACGGAATCTTCTGGAACCGTCAGGCCCTTTTTCTGCGGCGGCACCCAACCCTTGACGTCCCACGGACGCACTGGATCGGGTCCGGTGGCAAGCCATGCGCGCGCTGTATCGATCAGCTTGTCTGCGGGCACGACTTCATCGACAATCCCTAGCTTCAAAGCTTCGGCAGGGCCAACGTTGCGGCCCGACAGCAGCAGGTCCAGTGCCTTTTTGTAGCCAACCAGCAGCGCCAGACGCACCGTGCCGCCTGAACCCGGCAGCAGCCCGACGTTGACTTCGGGCAGCCCGACCAGCGCCTTGGGATTATCCACCAGCACGCGGCGATGGCACGCCAGCGCAAGTTCGAAGCCGCCGCCAAGCGCCAGTCCATTGAGCGCGGCCACCCACGGCTTGCCCGATTGCTCGATCGCGCGGTGCATGCGCGTGGCGCGCTGCGAGAAGGCGAAGGCGTCCTGTTTGGTCAGCGTGCCGAAGCCTTGCACCAATTGCGTGAGGTCGGCCCCGGCCATGAACGCGGGCTTGCCCGAGGTCAGGATCACACCCTTGATGCTGTCATCGGCAGCGATCTGGGCGATGGCCGCTTCCATATCGGCAAGGAAGGCGTCGTTGACGACGTTCATGGTCTGCCCGGCGGCATCCAGCGTCAGGATCGCGAAGCCGTCGGCGTTCGTTTCGAGTTTGAGGTTCTGCATGGGTTTTCCGCTTAAAAAGACGTTGAGTGCGCGTCAGACGCGTTCGATGATCGATGCCGTGCCCAGCCCGTTGGCGGCGCACAGCGTGATAAGCCCGGTCTGCAAATCGCGCCGTTCCAATTCATCGAGCACGGTGCCAAGGATCATCGCGCCAGTGGCTCCCAGCGGATGGCCCATCGCAATCGCGCCGCCGTTTACGTTGATCTTGTCATCGGGGATGCCCATTTCGCGCTGATAGCGCATGACGACGCTGGCAAAGGCCTCGTTCAGTTCCCACAGGTCGATGTCGCTGCGGCTCATGCCCGCATTCTTCAGCGCCTTGTCCGAACACGCGCCTGGCGCGGTCAGCATGATCGTGGGTTCGGAACCGATGTTGGCATAGGCCCGGATGCGGCCACGCGGTTTGAGACCAGCGCGTTCGCCGAATTCCTTCGACCCGACCAGCACGATGCCTGCGCCATCGACGATTCCCGAGCTGTTGCCGCCGTGGTGGACGTAGCTGAGTTCCTCGATCTGGGGATACTTGGCCTTGGCAACGGCTTCGAACCCGCCCTTGCCGTAGCCTGCGAACGCAGGCTTGAGCTTGGCGAGGCTTTCAACAGTCGTGCCGGGGCGCATATGCTCGTCATGGTCGAGCAGGACTTCGCCAAGGATGTCCTTCACCGGAACGACCGAGTTCTTGAAGTAACCGTTTTCCCACGCGTGCGCAGCCTTGCGCTGGCTTTCGACCGCAAAGCCATCGACGTCTTCGCGGCTGAAGCCATCAAGCGTTGCGATGATGTCTGCACCGATGCCTTGCGGCGCGTAGTAGTTGTGGAAAGCGACCGCCGGATCGGATGTCCATGCGCCCGAGTCATAGCCCATCACCGTGCGGCTCATCGATTCAACGCCGCCGCCGATCCCGGCCTGAATCATGCCCGAATGGACCTGCGCTGCGATCAGGCTGACGGCATCAAGGCCCGATGCGCAGAAGCGGTGGACCTGCTGGCCTGCCACGGTCTGCGCATAACCTGCCTGCAGCACGGCGGCACGGGCGAGCACGCCGCCCTGTTCGCCAACCGGCTGCGCCATGCCCAGGATCACATCATCAAGCAGCGAGGTATCAAGATCGTTGCGGTCGCGCAGCGCCTGCAGCAGCTGGGTGGCCATTTCGACCGAGGTTACCTCATGCAACGCACCATCGGGGCGGCCCTTGCCGCGCGGGGTACGAACATGATCGTAGATGTAGGCTTCCATGAATACTGCCCTGCAAAAATGGATGAGACCAAATGATGTAGAGGGTGCAACTGTGCGGGAGCCGACCGCTTCACACCTATCTTACGAAAGGCCGCCGGGAAGGCGAAAATTGCGTGCAGCATCGTGACCCCTCATGATCACGATGCTGCACCGGATCAGACCGCGAGGCCGATCCGTCTTCCGTCCTTGATCGCCTCGTCAGTGGCAAACACGCTCCAGCGGGCCTCGCGCGCATCGCCGATAATGTGCACACCGGGCAGGTCGGCGATCAGCGCGTGGTAGAGGCTCTCCTCCGGGGGTTTCGAAGTGACCAGAATGGTGTTGTCGATGCCTTTGAGAACCGTGGTTTCCCCCGACAGGGAGCCGCGCAGATGGACGTCGGATTCATCGATTCGCGTGATTGCAGTGGTGGGCAGGAACGTGACCTTGGGCAAGAGACGGCGCGCGATCACCTTGTTCAGGCCGAGTTCTGTGACCGACATTGCCATCGCGGAATCGATGGTGACAAGAAACACGTCCTTGCCCAGATCCGCGAGGTGTTCGGCCACGCCGGGGCCGACTTCGTAGGAGGTGTTATCATAAACCACGATGCGCTGGCCCAGCCGCGCATGGTCGAGCAGCACGTCCTCAGGCGTCAGCACATGGGGCAGATGTGCGCCGGGCACACCGGTCAATTGCGCCTTGCTTGCCCCGGTTGTGGAATAGCGCGCGCCGGTGGCGATGATCACCGCATCGGCGGACAGCGCCTTGATTGACGCTGCCGTGGCTTCAGTTCCGGTCTGGATCGTCACCCCGGCCTTGTCCAGTTGCAGCTTGAGCCAGCGGATCAGTTCCGCCCGGTCTTCAAGGCCTGGCAGCATCGCCTGCATGGTCACATGGCCGCCGATCCGGTCTGACTTTTCAAGCAGCGTGACCTTGTGGCCGCGCTGCGATGCGGTCAGCGCCGCCTGCATTCCAGCAGGCCCCGCGCCGACGATGACCACGTTCTTTGCGGTTTCGGCACGTGGCACCGGCCCTTCATGCTCAAAACCGATGTCGGGATTGACCGTGCAGCCGACGGCCTGCCCGAAGCAGGAGCGCAGGAAGCAGCCCTCCAGATCGCCGATGCAGGCGCGGATTTCGGCGGTCTGGTCATCGCGGCACTTGTTGGGCCATTCGGGGTCGGCAATCACCGACCGCGCCACGAAAACCATGTCGCAGCGGCCATCGACAATGGCTTGATCGGCGAAAGCTGGCGTGAGGATGCGCCCGCCGCTGACCACGGGCAGCTTGACCGCCTTCTTTACCGCTTCGGCAGCGTCAAGGTGCGTGCCCTCTTGGCCCATATACGACGACGGGTAGTGATACTGCGTCATCTGCGGCTTCTGCCCGCGCGCGGTGATGCGCAGCCAATCAACCATGCCGGTGTCTTCAAGGATCTTGCACTGGGCAATTCCGTCATCGATCCCGGCCGCACCCAGCGTGGACTCATCGGCGTTGACCGCGATGCCGATGGCAAAATCGGGCCGCACGCGGCGGCGGATCGCCTCGACGATTTCAACGATAGCGCGCATCCGGTTTGCCAGACTGCCGCCATATTTGTCAGTGCGCTGGTTGTACAATTCGGAAGTGAAGGAACCAAGGCCGGCACCGCCGCTGATCGGAAATTCGAAGCCATCGGCGCCAGCTTCCTGAGCGTGGAAGGCGGCAACGGCATGAGCCTCGATCAGTTGTTCGACCTCAGCCGTCGTCATCGTGCGAGGCTGCGTATCGGACAGCACGGTATGCGGCGCGATGCCCGAAGGCTGGGCGGTGGCGGGATCGGCCATCATCCACACGCCCTGCACCGCGATCTTCGCGCCATGCTTGTGCGCGGCATCGACGATCCGGCGGATCGCGGGGATGTGTTCGGGGTTGTAGGCCTCGATGAACCAGCCCGGCGGGACCAGAGGTGCAGGCACTACCTGGCAGCTGGCAATGACCATCATGCCCGCGCCGCCCTTGGCGCGTGCTTCGAAATAGCCGACCTGCCGGTCAGTGCCGATGCCGAGTCCGACCATGCCGTGCGGCGACATGAAAACGCGGTTCTTGATTTCCAGCCGACCGAGCTTGATCGGGCTGAACATTGTTGGATACTTGGTCATGGAAATCCCCTCCAGCGTGCCCGCTTTGCGCGAGCTACGCGTCATTGATTGTCGGTGAAGTGCACCGCAAAGATCGTTTCGGCAGCGGCGTGACGCAGCGGGATCGCCTTTTGATAGGCTTCGGATTGGTACCAGGCCATTGCCGCTTCATTGGTGGGGAACTTCATCACGACGACGCTGGTGCCGGGCGCGTCGCCCTCCAGAACGTCGAGATTTTCACCCACGATCACCTCGAACGGTAAGCCCTGAAGCGAAACGAACCCTTGTGCCGAATATTCGCCATATTTGGCGAGGTCGTGCTTGTTCATCATGCTCATCACATACGATGCCATCGGTTCAACCCCTCAGATCACGCGGTTTCGTTCATCGCCATCACGTCGGCGTAGTAGGGCGAATGGTGGACGATCCCGCCATCGGCACTGAATACCTGCGCTGTGACAAAGCTTCCCGCGTCGGACGCAAGGAACAGCACCGGGCCTGCAATATCCTCGGGCGTGCTCTGGCGGGGCAGCAGTACGTGGCGCTGGATGAAATCGATCTCTCCCGCCGTCATGATCTCGCGTGCGCCCTTGCTCAGGACCAATCCCGGCAGCACCGCGTTGCAGCGGATATTATGACGGCCCAGCTGCGCCGCAACGTTGCGCGTAAGTGTGTGCAGCGCGCCCTTCGAGGTTGAATAGGCGGGGTGGAACACATCGCCCAGAATGGCTGAGCCGGACCCGGTGTTGATGATCGAACCCCCGCCGCCTGTGATCATGTGCGGGGCAACATGCTTGATCATCAACATTGGTCCGCGCGTGTTGATCGCAAAAGTCCGGTCCCAGACTTCGGTTGTCATTTCGGGAATCGACTTGTCCTGCGCCATGAAATCGGGCCGCGTATCGGCGGCGTTGTTGTGCAGAATATCGATGCGGCCGTATTTGGCGACGGTGGCGGATACCAGATCGATGATGCTCTGTTCTTCGGCCAGATCAAGGTAGTGCGCCATTGCGCTGCCGCCTGATGCCACGATCGCGGCGGCAACGGTTTCTGCCGCGCCAAGGTTAATGTCGGCGACGACAACATGTGCGCCGGCCCCGGCCAGCGCCTTGGCACAAGCCTCACCGATGTTGGCGCCCGATCCGGTGACGATCGCCACGCGTTCGTTCAGATTTCCAAACAACATCTGCATCCTCTCAAGGTTTTTTATCGTTATGTCGGAAGATCGGCGCGGCGCAGAAGCCGGAGCGCTGCGGCGCAGGCGTTGTGTTTAGGTCGCGCTGGCGTTATCGCATAAGGCAATAATTCAACGCTTGGTCAGGGCGTGGATGCCCGGTCGGGAGAGGGTGAGAAATGCCAACCAGCGGCCAGTGCCACTCTGCTGAAGCGCCTTCGGTGCGAGGTCGGCGCACGTCGAACGCCACCACGATTGCCGACATCGTGGACGCAGCAAAGGAAGAGTTTGCCGCCCACGGCTTCGACGGCTCGACCGTGGATTCGATCTGCCGCCGCGCCAAAGTGTCCAAGCAGCTGTTGTATTACTACTTCGGCAGCAAGTCCGATCTCTACACGATCATCCTGAGAGAGGCCGCCGAAAATACCGCCGTATTCATCGGACGCGACGAGTATGCCGCGCTTGCCCCCGAAGACGCGCTGACACAATTCATGCAGAATATGTTCCGCGAATTTGTCGAACGCCCGCAGATCGCGCGGATGACCATTGATGAGGCGCAGCATGCCTTCGTTCACGTTGGCAAGGCAAGCCCGCTGGCGGCAGTGTTGCGAACGCTGATCGACGAAGTGCTGCGTCCGATCGTGGAGCGCGGCATCGCCGAGGGTGTGTTTCGGCCCGATTGCGATGCAGACCAGTTGTTCTGGGCAATCTACAGCTTTGTCACCACATGGTTTGCAACTTCGCCGATGGTCACCCTAGTCGCCCGGACCCGTGCCGGTGCCGACATGGACAGCGCCGCATGGCGGGCGAACAGTATTGCATTCGTGCTCGCTGCGGTCCGCAACCCGGCCTAGCGGTCAAGGATTGGCTGCAGATCCACGCCCGAAATGAACGCCGCAGGGCCGCAGCCGCGCAGCATGAAAGACTGACGCTGCAACCAGCGATGGAAATGCTGCACCAACGCCGCGTCCGTTTCTGGCCCGGCATTGGCAACCCACGCCGAAAGCGCCGCCTGCGCCTGTTCCCACGTGTCATGCTGAACCCCGGTCAGCGCCGCGACATCGGCCAGATCGGCCGCCTGCACCGATAGACCATACGTGTTCAGCCGCCCCATGTAGAACGCCTGATGAGCGGCGGAATCGCGGGCATAGTTCTCCGCAGCGGTGCCATCGGCGAACGCCTCGATATGGCGCACCAGATGGCGGGATGCCTGTTCGAAGCCCAGTGGCCGAACAACGGGTTCCGGCGGATCGACCAGCGCGAGGCCCATGTGATCGGCGATGGCGCGGATCATCCAGCGGCTCGTGCCCACGCAATAGTTGAGGTAGGCGATGAAGTCCTGTTCGGGCGCGCTATCGAACATCAGCGGCCACATCAGGAAGCCGTTTACCGCGCAGAACCCCGCGGTGTGAAATTCGATCAGCTGGCGCGAAATGCGGTCGCCGGTCAGTTCCTCATAGCGCGCGACCAGCGCGGTAAGGTTACCCAGCGGTTCGGAGGAATCGCGCAGCCGCATGCCCGAAAGCTCTGCCGCCGGATCGCCGAGGGACGACACCTCGAAATCGATCAGCCCGGTAACCGCGCCGTCATCGTCAAACAGGAACTGCCCGCCGTCGTAATTCACGAACGTGGCGCGGGTTCGGTCCTGCGGCACGTTGCGGTTGAGCCAGCCCCACGCGAATTCCATCAGCGGCCAAGGTCGGCCCGCAATGCGGTCGCGGAAAATCGCGTGCGAGGGCGTGTAGAGATTGAGCGCGATTTCCGCGGGGGTTTGCGGCACCGGCAATTTTGCGGCGGCGAACGCCTCAACCGGCAATCGGTGGACGTCGGCCACGATCCCGATGAATTGCTTGCGCACTTTTGCCTGAACATCAGGATCGGCGATGGCCCCGCTGTTGATCCGACCGGGCAGCATTTCCATGACGATGCACAGCGGATCGGGGATCATCCCGAAAACGCGCGGCGCGGGAATTCCGTGGCGTTCGAACACGTGATGGATTTCCGCCTCCTGGTACATATCGACCGGCGAGGCATAGGTATCGCCGCGCGGCCCGCGCACATAGAGCGGTGCGCCACCCGCGACCACGTTCCAGCCCGGCCGCCAGCGCGGCTGCCGCTCGAACGCGGTGACCGGGCCGATGTTGGCGATCAACCAGTCATGGACCTTGGCATCGGTGGGGTCGGTGGGAGGCTGTACTGCTTGCGAGACCATTCTTGCTGCCCCTCCACCGACCGTGCCGGTTTTCTGTTCAGACGGTTATCGGCTCAGTTGCCGAAACGGTAACGCAGTTCGACGCCCACAGTGCGAGGCGCACCGATGAAGCCGCTCTGCACGCCCAGCAGGTTTGATCCGACGTTGCTGGACGCAAGGTATTCCTTGTTGAACACGTTGCGCACAAACACACTGGCATCGACATTCGATCCACCGATTTCGCCAATATCGAGGCGAGCGTTGACGATGCTGTAGGCCGGCAGGATCGCGTCAGACGACTGCACGCTGCTGGAATGGTAGAAGTCGCCGCTGAACACGGTCTTGCCGATGCTTTCCGGCACTGGCAGCGTCCAGCGAACGCCTGCGGTGATCGTCTGCTTGGCAACAAGGTTGAACGGCACTTCCAACACGCGAAGGTAGGACTGGAGGTCACCCGGCACCGTCAGCGAGCGCGTCTTGAGATCAAGGAAAGTAGCGCCTGCCTCGAACGCCAATGTCGATGTGGGCGCGATCCGGGCGGAAAGATCGATCCCGGCAACGCGGGTTGAACCGGCGTTGACGAGCAGCGTGCCGCCGCTTGGATCATTGTTGGCATTGCAATCGCCATCGGGTGATCTCGGTGCGTCGGTGCCACCGGGGGTCACCGTGCTGCACGTGGCCTGCGTGTTCAGGCCCGAAACCGGCACCTGCACATTGCTGTACCAGCCCACAAAAGGCGATGCATTGAAACGGATGGCCACGTCGCCCGCACGCAAGTCTGAACGGATACCCACTTCGATATCGTCGACCTTTTCAGGCCGGAACGACTGGAATTTGGCAAGCCGCCCGCTCAGCGTCGGGCTGTTGATGCCGCCTGCGCGATAGCCGTGGCGGGTGACGGCATAGAGGAACACCTCGTCCGATGCCTGCCAATCAAGCCCCACCGTCCACGTCGGTGCCTTGGACGAGGTCTTGTTGATGCTGCTGTTCCTGATCGCGGGCACGGCGTTGTTGCAATCGGCAGGCGAAAGCACCGGATCAGGCGAAGTTCCACCGCCGACGCAGGCGGTGATTTCGTCCCAAGTATGGCGGAAACCTGCGCTGAAGCGCAAACCGTCGGCAATGCCATCGAGCTTGTAAGTGACGTTACCGAACAGCGCCTTGCTGGTTTCGGTAAAGAAGCCATAATTGAACGGTGCGTTGGTGAAGCCGGGCAGAATGAAGATCGGAATATAGGTTCCGGTCGGACCCTTGGGCTTGCTCTTCAGGTAAAAGCCGCCGACCAGCCATTCCAGTTTTCCATCGGCCGCATTGCCGCGAAACTGCAACTCCTCGGTGAACTGTTCAACGTCGGACGTCTGGCGCCCACCCACGACCATGACCGGCAATCCCCGGGGGATCGCGCCGGTGCCGTCGGAAATCAAAGTGGGCAAGCCATCAACGCTGGAAAAATAGTCAACCTTCGTATGGCGATAGCCGAAAATGTTGACCAACTGGATCGCGTCGGAAAGTGTGGCTTCGGTGCGGTTGGTCACGCCGAAACGCTCAGCATGTTCGAACGCATCGATATCCGAATTGATCACGCGCACGCCGCGTGCGCGCTGCAGTGCAAGCTGCGCCTGCGCGGCGGCAAGCGTTCCGGTGGCGGTCAGCGCGTTCGGCCCTGCGAAGACATTGACCAGCACCGACGCCCCGCCGGTTGACCGATTGCGGTAATAATCGACGATTGTGGTGTTCTTCAGGCCATCGACCGGCTCGATCAGCAGCGAACCCCGGATCGCGCGCGAATTGAGATCGTCTGCATCGTTGCCAATGCCGATGTTCTTCGTCCACCCATCGCGCTTCTGGTACTGGCCCGAAATGCGCAGCGCGACCTTCTGGTCCACCAGCGGCAGGTTGATCGCCGCTTCAGCGATCTTGGCGTCATAGCTGCCATAGGAAGCCTGCACATAACCACCGAGCTCATAGTTGGGGGCGGTGGGGTAATAGAGAATCGCGCCGCCGGTGGTGTTGCGGCCGAACAAGGTTCCCTGCGGGCCTTTCAGCACCTGCACCGATCCAAGATCATAGGTGGGAATGCTGGACCCGAGCGTTGGCGCAGGCACATCGGCGAAATAGCTGATCACGCCCGGCGCGCTGTTCCCGGCAAGCGCCTTTGACTGCCCACGGATCGAGAAGTTGGAATTTTCACGTCCGCCACTGCCCGCCAGGAACACGCCCGGCGTCTTGAACAGCAGATCCTGCGTATCGCGGACTTGCGCCTGGCGCAGCGATTCCGTGCCGAACGCGGTCACCGAAACCGGGGTGGACTGGATGTTCTCTGCCGTGCGGCGGGCTGTGACGATGATATCGCCATCGCTTTGGCCTGCGTCCTGATCGGTGCCGGTCGCCGTGTCGGCGGTGGACTGCGCAGCGGTCTGCTGGGCAAGCGCCGGAGTGGCCGTGCTGACCAGCAGCAGTGCGACAAGGCTCTTCGTGCGGACATTCGAAATCATCGGTTTACCTCCCAGGTGAATCGGACGTTTTCGTCCTTTGCCGTTTCAATTGCGCCGTTCGGTGTGGTCAGGACGGTTTCAGATAACCTGCCGCCGGGAAGGGTGGGAAAGCCGACGCAGGCACCGGCATGGGGAAATTCATCCACGACCGAGCGCATTGGCACCAACACAAAGTCGCAACGCCGCCAACCTTTCGGCAGGTAACCTCAGCGCCAAAATCGCGCCTCTGTGCCCGGCAAGCGCCAGCAAGGCGAAGAGGAGCACTGAAACATGGCTAGGCTGGCGGACAAGGTCTGCATCATCACCGGCAGCGGTAGCGGAATCGGTCGCGCCAGCGCGCAGATGTTTGCCCGCG
Organism: Novosphingobium sp.; assembly: GCF_030696665.1. Lineage (GTDB taxonomy): Bacteria > Pseudomonadota > Alphaproteobacteria > Sphingomonadales > Sphingomonadaceae > Novosphingobium. The sequence goes on along the minus strand of NZ_JAUYRV010000053.1, from coordinate 4,315 downwards.
AAGGCGCAACCGTGATCGTTGCAGACATTCGCGCAGAACCCGCCGAGGCGGTGGCCCAAGCTGTTGTCGATGCAGGCGGCAAGGCCCGCGCCATCACGGTAGACGTTGGCAGCGAGGCCGATCTGGCCCGGATGATCGACACGACCATCGCCGATTTCGGGCAGATCGACGTGCTGTTCAACAACGCGCTGTATACCAATACCGAACACGCCATGCGCGATATGGATTTCCTCGCGTTCGACCCTGAAATCTTCTTCGCCAACTTGCGCGTCAACGTGCTTGGCGCCGTGATCGCCAGCAAACTGGCAATCCCGCACATGCTCGAACGCGGGCGCGGTTCGATCATCGCAACTTCATCAGGCAGTTCGATGGGCGGAGACATCACCGCCTACAGTTATGGCTCGTCCAAGGCCGCGCTCAACTGGTTCGTTCAGGCGATTGCCGCGACCTATGGCAAACACGGCATCCGCAGCAACGCGATCCTGCCCGGCCCGACGCAGACCCCAGCCAAGATCCAGTGGACCACGCCCGAAATGGACCGCCTGTTCCTCGACGTGCTGAATACTCCCTTCATCGGCGAGCCGGAAGACATTGCGGCAATGGCACTGTTCCTGGCGTCGGACGAATCGCGCTACGTCAATGGCATGCTCTATCCGGTGGATGGCGGGCAAAGCTGCACTGTGCCGTTCATCAGCGTAACCCGCGCGCTTTCTGCAGGCAACTGATCTCCAAGGAAAATATCATGGGTATCGCACTGGAAAACAAGGTCCGCACGATGCACGACGCCTGGGGCGACGGCAGCGACGAGGTGCGGCCCGATGTCGAGAAAATCCTGTCGTTCTTTGCCGAAGATGCAGAATGGCAATTGTGGGTGCCGGGCGGCCCGGTGATCAGGGGCAAAGACGCGCTGCGCGCCGAAATCCTGAACCAAATGACCTTTGCCACCAACAACAAATGCAACGAAGTCAACATCGTATCGAACGACCGCATGGTGATGCAGGAACGATCAGACACCGCCATCATCATGGGCCGCCCTTGCCCGCACCAGATGGTCGCGATCTATGAATTCGATGATGACGGACTGATCGTCAAATGGCGCGAGTATCTCGACATGGACGATCTGAACCGCAAAATGGGTGTGACCGGCGAAAACAACCCGGCCGGGAACCCGGACGCCGTAGCGCCATGACGCTGGCAGCGGCCATCGCGCCGGGCAAATGGGCATTCGTAACCGGTGGGTCGGACGGCCTCGGCCTTGCTTTTGCAACGGAGCTTGCGGGGCATGGCATGAACTGCCTGCTGATCGCGCGGCAGGAGGATAAGCTGGCCGCCGCCGCTGCCGCCGTGCGCGCGCTGGGCGTCGAAGCGCGCACGCTCTCGCTTGATCTGGGCGCTCCTGATGCTGTCGCGCAGATCGAAGCGGCCACCGCCGACCTGCCGCTCACGCTCGCGGTGTTCAACGCCGGCGCGGAAGCATCGGGCACGCAGTTCGTCGATCTGCCCTATGCGGCCTGGGCCGCCACGATCCAGCGCAACGTCCTTTTTCTGACCGAAGCATTGCATCATTTCGGCGAGCGTCTGGTGCAAGGCGGTGGAGGCGGGCTGATCGTCGTCGGCTCGGAAGCGGCTTTCGGCGGCGCGGCGCTATCGGGCATCTACACCGCAACCAAAGGCTTTGCGCTGAACCTGTGCGAAGCGCTGTGGGCCGAACTTACCCCGCGCGGGGTGGACGTGATTACGCTGCTGTTCAAAATCGCCGACACCCCGATGCTGCGCGAAACGCTGGCAAGACGGGGCATTCCGGTGGAAGCGACCGGCGCATCGGACACTGCGATGCTGGCGCGCGGCACGCTTGCGGCGCTCGGCTCTGGCCCGATCTACAATCCCGATGAAGTCTCACCCGATGATCCGGTGACGTCCAACGCCGCCCGCCGCGAGCGCGTTGTCACCAAGAGCGAGTTGCTCAAATTTTTCTACGGATGAGCCGATCATAACGTGTGGAGAGAGCATCGATGAAAATTGGCATCAGCAGGCCGTTCGCCGATCCGGGCGCGCCGATCAATGACGTCGACATGGGTGAGATCGGGCGCATGGCCGAAAAGATCGGCTTCGATTGGCTGACATCGGGCCATCACACTGTCCGTCCGCTGCGCGAAGAGATCAAGGGTCCGCACACCCACGGCGTGCCGTTCTACCAAGACCCGCTGATCGGTGCGGCGCGCGCCACGGCCATGACCACCCGACTGGAAGTTTCAACCGGCGTGCTGATCATGCCGATGAAGCACCCGGTCGATGTGGCCAAGCAGGTGGCCTGCATCGATGCCTACAGCAACGGCCGCTTCATGCTGGGTCTTGGCACAGGCGGCGCAAGCCGCATCGAGATTGAGGCGAGCGGCGGCAGTTTCGAGCGGCGCTGGGCCTATACGATGGAAAGCATCGCGGTGATGAAAGGCCTGTGGACACAGGATGCATTCGCCTTTGACGGCGAATTCTTCCAGTTTCCCGAGGTGCAGATGTATCCGCGTTCTGCGCGCAAGCCACACACGCCGATCCTGCTTGGCGGGTACAGCGATGCTGTACTGGAACGCGTGGGCAAGCACTGTCAGGGCTGGCTGCCCGCATACGCCGGCACCCGGCTGCTTTCGCTGACCGAAACCGACATGACCGGGCCGGACCACGTCCGTCAGGGCCGCGCCAAGATCATGGCCCACGCGCAGGAAGCCGGTCGCGACATCGCGCACTTCGAAATCGGCGTGATCCTTGCGCCCGGTGACGACGCGCTGGACTTGCGCAATGTTTATGAAGACGCAGGCGCAGACCGTCTGGCCTTCAGCCTGCCCCATATCGCCAGCGTCGAAGACGCGCGGATCGCGCTGGAAAAGATCGCCGCCAACGTCCTTTAAGGGCATCAAGCAGCCACGGAGAACAAGATGAGAGCCGTCCAGATCACCGCATATGGCGGCCCCGAAGTTGTTGCGATCAATGATGTTTCAAAGCCCGAACTTGGCGCAGGACAATTGCGCGTTTGCGTGGCTGCAACCGGGGTCAACCCGGTCGACTGGAAGATCCGCGAGGGACACATGGCCGGTCTTGATGTCCCGTTCCCGTTCACTCTTGGCAACGAATTTGCCGGAACAGTGACCGAACTGGGCGATGGCGTCAGCGGCTTTGCCGTAGGCGATGTGGTCTATGGTTCGGTCGGCCCGATCGGCGTGTTCGCCGATGAATTGGCGGTACCTGCCAATGCGGTTGCCAAAGCGCCCACCAGCCTGTCACTGATCGAATCCGCTGCACTGCCGGTTGGCATCGTCACTGCACAAGCAGCATTCGATGCCGAACCGGTCGGCCCGGGGACACGCCTGTTGGTCCATGCCGCAGCAGGTGGCGTGGGCAGTATCGCAATACAGCTTGCCAAGGCGCTAGGCGCAGAAGTCACCGCGCTGACCTCGCCTGCAACGATGGACTTCGTCCGCGGGTTGGGTGCCGACCACGCGATCGACCGGACCACGGATTACGAACAGGCCATCGGCGATTTCGACATCGTGCTTGATGCGTTCGGCCCTGCAGCACAGGCCCGTTCGTGGGGCCTGCTCAAACCCGGCGGCATCCTGATTTCGCTCGTCGCCCCGCCCGATCAGGATGAGGCCGCCCGCCACGGCGTGCGCGCCACCATGGCCATCGCTCAGCCCGATGCCGCAGCCTTAGTCCGTGGTGCTGCCCTTGCCGATGCAGGGCGGCTCAAACCGACGATCCAGCGCACCTACCCGGTGGAACAGGCAGTGGCGGCAATGGCGGATGTCGAAGGCGGCAACGTGCGCGGCAAAATCGTGCTGACGTATTGAACGATGGCACAGACCCAACCACACAGCCTTGACCTCGTCGGCGGCTGCAATTTCCGTGACCTTGGCGGCTATGCCACTGCTGACGGCAAAACCGTGCAACGCGGGCTGATCTACCGCTCGGGCGTGCTAACCTATCTGACCGATGCCGACCACGCCGCCCTTGCCCCGCTCGGCATCCGCACCATCGTCGATCTGCGCCGCGATGACGAGATTGCGGCCGAGCCGACCCACTGGTCGGGGCCGGTGCAGAACCTGTCATGGCAGCTCGATGAATCGCTGGCTTCGGCCCAGCGCGGCGCAGCGTGGGAACAGGTGGCGACCGGTCCGGAACTGGCCCCTGTGCATTATCAGGACACGGATTCACGGTAGCGGTTTGATGAGCAGCGGCATGAGGCCGTTGGCGTCGAGATCGAGGTGATCGGACCAGACATAATCGCCGGTGAGATTGATGCGATCCCAACCCAACGGCGAGA
>NZ_JAUYRV010000044.1 GCF_030696665.1 Novosphingobium sp. | reverse complement strand
GCCCATCGGGGTTTTCTCTACATTGACGAAATCAATCTGCTGGAGGACCATCTGGTCGACCTGCTGCTTGATGTTGCCGCATCTGGCGAGAATGTGGTGGAGCGCGAAGGCCTTTCCGTGCGGCACAAGGCGCGTTTCGTGCTGATCGGCAGCGGCAATCCTGAAGAGGGCGAACTGCGCCCGCAATTGCTCGACCGGTTCGGCCTGTCGGTAGAGGTTCGGACGCCACGCGCCATAGATGATCGCGTTGAAATCATGCGCCGCTGCGCCGCCCACGATGCCGATTCCAACGTGTTTGCTGCCAACTGGGCCGAAGAGGATGACAAGGTTCTTCACCAAATCGCACGCGGCCAGAAGCGGCTCGCCAAAATGGACGTGCCCGACGATGTGCTGGTCGATGCTGCACGCCTGTGCAGCGCCATCGGTGTCGATGGCCTGCGCGGCGAACTCACGCTGATGCGCGCCGCCCGCGCCTATGCCGCGCTGAAAGGGGCAAAGCTGGTGCGCCGCGAACACCTGCTACACATTGCGCCGCTGGCCCTGCGCCACCGTCTGCGCCGCGACGTGCTGGATGAAAGCGGATCGACCGCCCGCATCGAACGCACCATCGCCGAACATTTTGTATGACCGGCCAGTTGGCAGATGCGCTGCTGGCAGCGCGCCTGCTGGCACAAGACCCTTCGCTTGGCGGCATGTGCCTGCGCGGCGGAGGCCCGGCGCGCGACATGGTGATCGAAGCCTTGCGCGCCCTGCTTCCTTCCGAAACGCCATTTCGCCGCCTCCCCGGCCATATCGACGATGATCGCCTGTCTGGCGGCACCGACATCGCCGCCAGCCTCGCCAGTGGCACGTTGGTATTGCAGCGCGGGCTGCTTGCCGAGGTTTCAGGCGGCGTGCTGATCATACCGATGGCAGAACGGCTGCGCATCGACATTGCAGGCCGCGTGTCGCAAGCAATGGACAACGAACGCGCTTTCCTGCTGATCCTGCTTGACGATGGCGCGGAGGGAGACGACCGCCCCCCGCCTGCCCTGATGGAGCGCGTGGCGTTCGACCTCAGCCTGAACGCCGTCCGCCCCGCCGATCTCGCAACGCCCCTGCCTGTGCCCGAAACCGCCACCCCCGCCACGCTCGACAGCGAAGACATGTCCGCCCTCGCTGCCACCGCAACAGCCCTTGGCGTCACCTCGCTGCGCCCATTGCTCCATGCCGCCGCCGCCGCACGCACCCACGCCGCGCTGGCAGGACGCGCCTTGGCCGAAATGGCTGATCTCGAAGCCGCCACCCGCCTCATTCTCGCCCCGCGCGCCACGCAACTGCCTGCCGAGGCGGAAGCCCCGCCTCCTCCGCCGCCCGCACCGGAACAGCCTGAGCGTGAGCAGGAGCAGAACGAAAGCGACGAGGACGATACCCCGCCCGACATCCCCGAAGACCTGCTGATCGAAGCAGCCCGCGCGATGATCCCGCCCGATGTGCTGGACCTGATCGCCAAGGGCCGCGCCCAGCGCTCCGCACGCGGCGGAGGGCAAGGCCGCCGCACCGGCTCTGCCATGCGCGGCAAACCGTTGGGCGCGCGCCCCGGCATGCCCGGCGGCGGCGTGCGCATGGCCTTGGTCGATACCTTGCGCGCCGCCATCCCGTGGCAGCCCTTGCGCCGCCTTGATCCTGCCCCCGAAGGCGCAGGCCCCATCCGCTTCCGCCGCGACGATCTGCGTGTCCGCCGCTTTGAAGAGCGTGCCACCACCGTCACGCTGTTCTGCGTGGATGCTTCAGGCTCCGCTGCAATGTCGCGCCTTGCCGAAGCCAAAGGTGCGGTCGAACTGATCCTGGCGCAAGCCTATGTAAAGCGTGCCGAGGTTGCGCTGCTTGCCTTTCGCGGCACTGGCGCAGAACTGCTGCTGCCCCCCACCCGCTCGCTCACCCGCGCCAAGCGCGCGTTGTCAGAACTGCCAGGCGGCGGCGGCACTCCGCTCGCCAGCGGCATTGCGCTGGCCCGCCAACTGGCTGACGCCATCGCCGCACGCGGGCGCACGCCAATGCTGGTATTCCTGACAGACGGCAGCGCAAACATCGCCGCCGATGGCTCCCCCGGCCGCGCGCAGGCCAATGCTGATGCACTCACCGCTGCGCGCACGATTGCCGCCGGACGGCTCGATGCGGTGGTCATAGACATTTCGCCGCGCCCGCGCCCCGAAGCTGCCCGTGTGGCCGAGGCCATGCGCGCGCGCTACCTCCCCCTGCCCTTCGCCGATGCAAAGGCGCTGAATGCCGCAGTCGCCCTTGCCACGCAGCCAGAAAGGAAGCGCGCATGAGCGGCCCGCGCTGGGACGTGGAAGGCCGGAACTGGCCCAATCGAAGCGCCAGCCGTTTCATCGAAACGCCGGGGTTGAAATGGCACGTGCAGATCGCGGGCGAAGGCCCGGTCGTGCTCCTGCTCCACGGCACCGGCGCTGCCACGCACAGTTGGCGCGATGTCCTGCCGCTGCTGTCAAAGGGCTTTACCGTGATCGCGCCCGATATGCCCGGCCACGGCTTTACCCAAGGCCGCCCGAAACAGGGCCTCACGCTGAACGGGATGGCGAGCGCCCTCACCGATCTGCTGCGCGCGCTGAACAGCCAACCAACGCTGATCGCCGGACATTCGGCCGGCGCGGCCATCGCGCTGCAGATGGTCCATGCGCAAAGCCTTGCGACACCTGTCGTCGGCTTCAACCCCGCGCTGATGCCCTTCCCCGGTCTGGCTGCAAAGCTGTTCCCATCACTGGCAAAAATGCTGTTCGTGAACCCCTTCGTGCCAAGAATGCTCGCCAAAATTGCCCGCATCCCCGGCGAGACCGGGCGCTTTCTCGCCCGCGCCACAGGCTCGCAAATCGACGCCAAGGGCATTGCGGCTTACGAGGCCCTGATGAGCAACCACCGCCACTGCGGCGGCGCGATGGAAATGATGGCCAGCTGGGATCTCGAAGCGCTGAGCCGCCTTCTGCCGCAAGTTGCCAGCCCGGTCCTGCTGGTCCATTCCAGCGGAGACACCGCCGTTCCCCTGAACTCGGTAGAGCGCGCGGCCAAACTCATCCCCGATTGCCGGTTGGAAGTCCTGCCCACCCTCGGCCACCTCGCGCACGAGGAACGCCCCGATCGCGCCGCTAACCTGATCCGCATGTTCGCCGCAGAAAAAGTGAGCCAAATGACGGGAGAGCCAGCATGAGCGCTGTCAGTGAGAACTTCGGCTGGATCGAAATTGTCGTCTTCGCCGCCGTGGCACTGGGCTTCGGCCTCTGGCAACTCCGCTCGATCAACCGCGAGATTGCGAAAGACAAGGCGGCGGCAGAAGAGCGGAAGCGGGGCGAGGACTAATTCACGACGGAAACAGGATCGCACTGTAGTGCTGCGCTCCGTGCAGAATGTGCAGGACAACCACCTTGTCCGTCTCAACCCGGTAGAAGATCAGATAGTCCCCGTGGACGCGGCGTCGAACGCCTGCCACCTCATAACGTGGCACGAGCGGAAAGCGGTCGGGCATCTGGGCAAGACCCAGACATTTCAGACGCAATTCCTGAAGGAAAGTCAGCGCCCGCAGCGGATTGTCGCGCGCAATATGATCGCCAATCGCCTCAAGATCACGTTCGGCCTCGACCGAAAGGTGGACGATCATTCGTCAGCGGCACTCATGGCGCGATATTTGGCTTCAAGCCGGTCGAATGTCGCGTCAACCGGCACTGTGCGCCCGGCATCCGCATCGGCCAAACCGCGCGCGATTGACGCATCCAGCGCAGCCAGACGGGTTTCCCTGTCCTGTATCAACCGCACCCCTTCGCGCAGGACTTCGCTCTTGGAATTGTAGCGGCCAGCCTCGACGAGGCTGGACACGAACGTTTCAAGCGTTTTTCCAAGGTCGGCGCTGATCATGCTCAGATCTCCTATCGCCACGGAGATACCACTTTATCAACAGTTGATAAAGGTCACCCCACCCTCGGTATCCGATAAGGCAGCATGAACTGCACCACCGGCGAGGCAAACCGATCCAGATCCAGGCTTTCCTGCACCGCAACCACCGGTTCGCCAAACAGGCGCGAAGCCAGCGTGGAGCGGGCATAGAATGGCGCGTCTTCCCATGTGCGGATCACGCTGGCATGGCCGCGATCGGCCCGGGTCTTGCGCTCCATTTGCCATAAGGTGTTGGGCAAAGGCGCGACCGGGGGCAGCGCCTCTTCTTCGTGCGGGACGCCATCAGGGCCAAAGCGCAAGGCGCTGGCGAAAGCGTCACCGTTGCGGCGAATGCCTTCATAGCAGACCACTGAATCCCTGCGCCCGTGTGCGCGGGACCAGTGCCACACGCGGAAGCCTTCTTCCAAAGACTCCGAACCAAAGTTGGAATCGAGATAGGCGCTGCCTTTCCATGTCACGCCGGGCTTCTCCATCGCCACCTCGATCCGCGCGCGCGGGGCAAGGCAGTGCCAGCGGTGCTTCCCTTCCGGGTCCAGCGCAAAGGCGCGGTCGTTCATCGCTTCGGGATAGACGCGCACTTTGCCCGCCACGCGGCGCTGCCACGGCACGCCCACGCGCTTGTCCATTTCCTCGATGTCGATTTCCAGCGCATCGCCGGTCCAGCGCACCTCGCTTGGCCCGATCTGCAGATTGTCGGCATCGCGCGCCACATGCCCGCGCCCCCGCTCGGTCATCGTCCAGCGCGCGCCGGGACCATAAAGCGCGACATTCAGCGCACAGTGATTAAGCGGGTCGGGCCTGCCGCTCTTCTTGTAATAGGGCGAAAATACGCTGCCGATGAAGGCAATAATGGTCAGCCCGTGGCGTCCGCAGTCGCTGATCGCATCGACATACCACCAGCCATAGCCACCGGGTGGAATTTGCGCATCGAAGCGAGGTCTTGCAGCACGGCCTGCGTCGCCAGCCGCCCGGACAAGGCGGCCATCGGGACACCGGCCCCCGGATGGGTGCTTCCACCCGCGCAGTAAAGCCCAGGGATCCGTGTCCGGGTTCCCTGCCGGAGGAAGGACGCCGCCCAGCCGTGCGAGGCCCGACCATAGATCGCCCCGCCCGTCGAAGGCAAAAAGCTCTCGAAGGCGTTCGGTGTCAGCAGCGTGTGCGGGAAGTCCGCTTCCAGTTCCAGTCCGCACCTGTGCAAGCTGCGCTTCATGGCCAGAGTGCATTGCGCCTTCTCCTCATCGGTATAAGTGTGAATGTCGCCATTGGCGGGGGCGTTGACGATGATCTGGAGCCGCTCACGCTGCCCTTCAGGCACACCTGCCCCGCCCTCACGGTCCTGCGCACAGACATAGACGCTGGGATCGGCAGGCGGCGTGCCGCCACGGATATCCGTGAACTCTCGGGCATAATCGGGCGAGAACAGCACGTTATGGCGCTGCAAGGGGAATCCGGACGTGCGCGTGTGTGCCAACCACACCATCGCCGAAAGCGAGCGCTTGCGCGGCCCGTGTGACGGAACGGCCATCGCGCCCAGCGGGCCAAAGCGGCCTGCCGCCAGCGCTTCGGGATCGGCGTTGGCCACCACCGCATCGGCGGCAATCCGCTCACCCGTGCTCAGGATCACGCCCGACGCCCGGCCTTGCGCAGCCTCGATCAGCGCCGCACCCGTACCGAAGCGGAACTTCGCACCGTGCATCTGCGCCAGCCGCATCAATGCGCCCGCCAATGCGCTCATCCCGCCGTCGATCAGCCACACGCCCTGCGATTCGACATGCGCAACCAGCATCAGCGTGGCGGGCGTTTCGAACGGGGACGATCCGCAATAGGTGGAATAGCGCGCGAATAGCTGGCGCAAACGCTGGTCGGCAAAATGCTCGCCCAGCACCTTCCACATCGATTCATAGGGCCGGATCGCCAGCAGATCACCCATGCGCCACAGCCCGATCCGCCACATCAGCGGCAGGGGCCACGAAACCTTGCTCCCGCGCATCATCGACTGGTCCAGAATGCCGTGAATGCGTGCGGCCTCGGCGCGGAAGGCGCGGAAACCGGCGGCGGCCGCAGCCCCCGCAAACTGGCCGATGGCGTCCTCGCTTGCCTGCGGATCGGCGTGGAGATCGAGTTGCTTGTCGGCATCCCAAGCGTGCCGGGCAATCACCCCGGCGCGGTGGACGCTGACAAAATCCGAAAGGTCCGCGCCGCATTCGGCGAAGATCGCCTCGAACACGTCGCGCAAAGTGAACACGGTGGGTCCGGCATCTACTGAGGTGCCGTCGACGATCAGTTGTCGTGCCTTGCCGCCGGGATGCGCGGCCTTTTCGATCACGGTCACATCGCACCCGCGCGCCGCCAGCAGCGCCGCCGATGCCAGCCCGCCTATTCCTGCGCCGATGATCGCCACGCGCGATGCCAAGGCTTTCTCTCCCGGAGGAAATGCCCCCAAGGGAATACATTTGACCTTTACATAGTAAATGTCCAACACTTTGGACACATGCTTGACGTCACACCCTCAAAAGCGGCGCTCCCGGCGCAGGATCCCCCTGAATGGCGGAGGCGGTGGATCATGCTCCGCAACCGGATTTTGGGCAGTGTAAAGTTCCAGCATTGGGCAGCTCGACTGCCCATTTTTGCGGGTGTTTCACGCGCACGTGCGGGCCGTGCATTCGATCTTGTCGCAGGGTTCTGTTACTCGCAGGTGCTTCTAGGTGCTGTTCAGACCGGGCTATTGGAACTGCTCGATCGCGGTCCGATTGGCGCTGAAGGCATAGCGGAATCGACCGGGCTGAGCATCAATGCCGCCACGCGACTCGCCCGGGCCGCTGCCGCGCTGGACCTTGCCGAAGAAGTCTCGCCCGGCTGCTGGATGCTCGGCCAGCAAGGCGCAGCATTGCTTTCGAACCCCGGCGCGCTGGCGATGGTGCAGCACCACCCCCTGCTCTACGCCGATCTGGCAGACCCGTTAGCGTTGCTGCAGCAGGATCGCCGCGAACCTACGGCGCTCTCGAAATTCTGGCACTACAATACTGAAACAGATGGAAAAACTGCCACCGCCTATTCCCAACTCATGGCCAGTTCCCAGGCGATGGTCGCGCGCGAGGCACTTGCCGCCTACCCCTTCGCCCGCCACCGCCGCCTGCTCGACATGGGCGGCGGCCACGGCGCATTCGTGAGCGCAGTAGCCGAAGCCTGCCCCGCGCTGGAACTCGGAGTCTTCGACCTCCCCCCCGTCCTTGCCGGAGCAAACCTCAACCCGCGAATCGCCCGCCATCACGGCGATTTCTTCGCCACCCCCCTCCCCGAAGGCTACGACTGCATAACCCTCGTCCGCATCCTCCACGATCACGACGACTCCGCCGCGCTGAAAATCCTCCAGGCGGCACGACTCGCCCTCCCCCCCGGCGGAAAATTGGTGATCGCCGAACCGATGGCCGGCATTCGCGGAGCCAAGGCGATGGGGGACGCATACTTCGGCATGTATCTTTGGGCGATGAACGCCGGCCGCCCGCGAACGCCGGAAGAATACCGGGAGATGGGGTTGGCTGCTGGATTTTCGGGGTTTCAGCGGCGGCGGACGGCAATGCCAGTTATTGCGAGCATGGCCGTCTTGTTTGATTGACAATAAATACCGTCCAATCTGTTTGACACTTTTCTCGACAGGCGTATGGTGAACAGCGTCTGACAGGTCCCACCCGGATACTGAGACAGGGCGCAAGGCCCCAGAGGGGAAGACCGGCATGGAATCGCTGGCGGTCATACTGGAAGCACCGAGGCGGATCGCGCTTCGCAGGCTTGTCCTGACCGGAAGCACCGCGCCGGATGCAGGAGAAGGACTCCTCGGCCCATCGGACGTGCTCGTCGATATTCAGTGGAGCGGCGTGAGCGCTGGCACCGAAAAGCTGCTGTGGAGCGGCGAAATGCCCAATTTCCCCGGCATGGGTTATCCGCTGGTTCCGGGTTACGAATCTGTTGGCCGCGTAGTTGATGCCGGGGCTGACGCCGGAGAACGCATCGGTGACTGGGTCTTCGTGCCGGGAGCCACTTGCTACCGCGATGCACGCGGCTTGTTTGGCGGAACCGCACAACGCGTGATTGTGCCATCGGCGCGCGCGCATACGGTCGACGAATCGCTTGGCCGGGACAGTGTGCTCTATGCGCTGGCCGCAACCGCGCTGCACGCCATGAACGGCGGCGATCCGCCCGACCTTATCGTCGGTCACGGCACACTGGGCCGTCTCCTGGCACGGATGACCATTGCGGCAGGTGCCCCGCCGCCGGTCGTTTGGGAAATGAAGCCCGCCCGCCGCACAGGCGCGCAGGGGTACAGCGTCATTGCCCCCAAGGATGACGACCGCCGGGATTACGCCAACATCTATGACGCGAGCGGCGATGCCGATTGCCTGGACATGCTGGTCCCGCGCCTGTGCCATCGCGGCGAAATCGTGCTGGCGGGCTTCTATGCCAACAGGCCCAGCTTTGCCTTTGCCCCAGCTTTCCGCGCCGAAGCACGCTTCCGCGTGGCTGCCGAGTGGGGGCCTGACGATCTGGCCACAACGCGCGCGCTGACGGAATGCGGCGCGCTCGATCTGTCGGGCCTTGTCACCCATCAGCGCTCTGCCGCCGATGCACCCGAAGCCTATCCCGAAGCCTTTCTCGATGCTGACTGTCTGAAGATGGTCCTCGACTGGAGCGAATGCGCATGACGATGCTGGAACACGAACTTGCGCAACTGGATCAGGCTCTTCGCGATGAAGCGATGATCGAACCCGATGCGCCCCACACAGGGGAAGTGCGCAAGGAAACACAGATCATCGCCATCTATGGCAAGGGTGGTTCGGGCAAGAGCTTCGCGCTGGCCAACCTCAGCTACATGATGGCCCAACAGGGCAAGCGCGTGTTGCTGATCGGCTGCGACCCCAAGTCCGATACCACCAGCCTGCTGTTTTCCGGCAAGGCCACCCCGACAATCATCGAGACATCATCGGCCAAGAAGCTGGCGGGCGAGGAAGTGCGCATCGAGGATGTGTGCTTCCAGCGTGACGGCGTGTTCGCGATGGAATTGGGCGGCCCCGAAGTCGGTCGCGGATGCGGCGGACGCGGGATCATCCACGGTTTCGAGCTGCTTGAGAAGCTGGGCTTCCACGACTGGGGCTTTGACTACGTCCTGCTCGACTTTCTGGGCGATGTGGTTTGCGGCGGCTTCGGCCTGCCGATTGCGCGCGACATGTGCCAGAAGGTCATCGTCGTGGGGTCAAACGACCTGCAATCGCTCTACGTTGCCAACAACGTCTGCAAGGCGGTGGAATACTTCCGCAAGATGGGCGGCAATGTTGGCGTGGCCGGCATGATCATCAACAAGGATGATGGCACCGGAGAGGCGCGCGCCTTTGCAGATGCGGTTGATATTCCTGTGCTTTGCGCGATCCCGGCGGACGAAGATATTCGCCGCAAATCGGCCAATTACCAGATTATCGGAAAGCCCGGCGGGCAGTGGAGCAGCCTTTTCGAAGAGCTGGCTTCCAATGTCGCGTCGGCACCGCCGCGGCAGCCCAAGCCCCTCGACCAGGATGGACTGCTTGGCCTCTTCTCCCCCGAAGACACCGGTGGCGACGTAAAACTCGTCCCGGCGACCCAGGCTGACATGCGCGGCGGAACTTTTGAGACGAAACCATCGCTGGAGGTGGTTTATGATGAAGCCTGAACCCCGGATCGGGAGCAGCGCTGCATGAGCGATCTTGCCCCTGACATTGCGGAATTCGTCCGCCAGCCCGACAGGATAGCGCTCGATCCTCCGGTCGAAGGTGGCGGATGCCATGCCGGGGCAGATGTGCTGCGCGAAGCCACCAACAAGGCGCAAGGCTCTGAACTGCTGGACCGTTATTCCGCCGACTATCCGGTTGGCCCGCATGACCAGCCGCAAAGCATGTGCCCGGCGTTTGGCTCGCTGCGAGTTGGCTTGCGCATGCGGCGCACGGCAACGGTGCTGTCAGGTTCGGCCTGCTGCGTTTATGGGCTGACCTTTACTTCGCACTTCTATGGCGCGCGGCGGACGGTGGGTTACGTGCCATTCAGTTCGGAAACGCTGGTTACAGGCAAGCTGTTCGAAGACATCAAGGAAGCCGTCGAAGGGCTGGCTGACCCTGCGAATTATGACGCGATCGTTGTCACCAACCTGTGCGTGCCCACGGCGAGCGGCGTTCCACTGCGGCTGCTGAAAAAGCAGATCAATGGTGTGCGGATCATCGGCATCGATGTGCCGGGATTTGGCATACCGACCCATGCCGAGGCCAAGGACGTGCTGGCTGGCGCCATGCTGGCCTACGCCCGCGAAGAAGTGGCGCAAGGCCCGGTTGCCGCGCCTGCCACCCGGTCCGACAAGCCGACTGTCACGCTGCTGGGCGAAATGTTCCCAGCTGACCCTGTAGGTATCGGCATGATGCTGGAACCGCTAGGTCTTGCCGCCGGACCGGTCGTCCCGACACGCGAATGGCGCGAGCTTTATGCCGCGCTCGATTGCGCGGTCGTCGCCGCGATTCATCCTTTCTACACCGCAAGTGTGCGCGAATTCGAACATTCGGGCCGCACAGTGGTGGGTTCAGCTCCCGTCGGAGTCGATGGCACAGCGGCGTGGCTCGACGCCATTGGAGCGGCCTGCAATGTCGATCCCGCAAAGATTGATGCGGCCAAGGACAAATTCCTGCCCGCGATCGAGGCGGCCCTGGCCGCAAATCCGATCAAAGGCCGGATCACCGTGTCAGGCTATGAAGGCTCGGAACTGCTGGTGGCCCGCCTGCTGATCGAAAGCGGCGCTGATGTGCCCTATGTCGGCTCTGCCTGCCCGCGCACAAAGTGGTCAGACCCGGACCGCGAATGGTTGGAAGCACGCGGCGTCCGCGTCAATTTCCGCGCCAGTCTTGAGCAGGACATTGCGGCGGTCGAGGAATTCCGCCCCGATTTGGCCATCGGCACGACGCCGGTGGTGCAGCACGCTAAGCAGAAGGCAATCCCTTCGCTCTACTTCACCAACCTGATCTCTGCCCGTCCGCTGATGGGTGTGGCAGGGGCTGGCAGCCTGGCGCAAGTCGTCAACGCGGCGATGGCCAACAAGGCGCGCTTCGACAAGATGACGGCGTTCTTCGAAGACGTGGGCACGGGGCCGAATGCCGGCATCTGGACCGATACGCCGCAGGACCGGCCGCAGTTCAAGAAGAAGTATGCAGCGCTCAACGAGGCAGCCCGCAAGGCCGCCGAGGCGGTGGGATCATGACGCTCGTTCTCGATCACGACAGGGCTGGCGGCTATTGGGGCGCGGTCTATGTGTTCACTGCAATCAAGGGGTTGCAGGTGATCATTGATGGTCCGGTGGGGTGCGAAAACCTGCCGGTGACATCGGTGCTGCACTATACCGACGGATTACCGCCGCACGAACTGCCTATCGTCGTTACCGGTCTGGGCGAAGAAGAGCTGGGCAAGACTGGCACCGAAGCGGCGATGAAGCGGGCATGGAAGACGCTTGATCCAGAACTTCCGGCAGTAGTCGTGACCGGCTCCATCTCCGAAATGATCGGCGGCGGGGTGACGCCGATGGGCACCAACATCAAGCGCTTCCTGCCGCGCACCATCGACGAAGATCAGTGGCAATCGGCAGACCGCGCGATGAGCTGGCTGTGGTCCGAATTCGGGCCGAAGACCGTGCCTGCGGTCAAGCCGGTGAAGGAGGGCGAGAAGCCCAAGGTCAATATCCTTGGCCCCAGCTACGGCATGTTCAACATGGCGAGTGACGTCCATGAGATCCGGCGGCTGATCGAAGGCATCGGTGCCGAAGTGAACATGGTGTTCCCGCTGGGCAGCCATCTGGCTGATGTGCGCAAGCTGGCCGATGCCCAGGCGAACGTGTGCATGTACCGCGAATTCGGCCGCAATCTTTGCGAGTTGATGGAGCGACCCTATTTTCAGGCTCCCATCGGGCTGGACAGCACCACGCGGTTCCTGCGCGTTCTGGCCGCTGAACTCGGGCTGGACCCGGAACCGTTCATCACGCGCGAAAAGCACACCACGATCAAGCCATTGTGGGATCTGTGGCGTTCGGTGACGCAGGATTTCTTTGCCACGGCCAGCTTTGGCATCGTGGCGAACGAAACTTATGCGCGGGGTATCCGCAAGTTCCTTGAAGATGACATGGGCCTGCCCTGCAACTTCGCGTTCTCACGCAGTGCCGGGGTGAAGCCGAAGAACGAGGACGTGCGCGCGGCGATCCACGCCAATCCGCCGCTGGTGCTGTTCGGCAGCTACAATGAGCGGATGTACAGTGCCGAGCGCGGCGGGCGGTCGATCTACATTCCAGCCAGTTTCCCCGGCGCTGCAATCCGGCGGCACATCGGCACGCCCTTCATGGGGTATTCCGGCGCGACCTATCTGGTGCAGGAAGTGTGCAACGCGCTGTTCGATGCGCTGTTCAACATCATACCCTTGTCGACCCAGCTTGACGCGGTGGAGGCAACCCCCGCGCGCGATCACCGCGAATTGGCATGGGACGAAGACGCCAAGGCCCGGCTCGACGAAGTAGTCGAAGCACAACCGGTACTGGTGCGCATCTCTGCCGCCAAGCGTCTGCGCGATGCAGCGGAACGTGCGGCACGCCGCTCCGGCGAAACGCGCGTATCGGCTGACAGGCTGGCCGATGCCCTTCTGGAGGTGCAGGTCGCATGATCCGCCTCCCCCTATTCCTCAGCGCAAGACCCGGATGCGCTCACACTGATCGCACGGGGGCTGCATCTGCGGCACCGCGCCAAGCCATCCTTGCGGGGCGTTCCCGCGTGGATACCGAAAGAGGTCTTCCGCCTCTCGCACACCAACAACGACTGGAGATTGGGCTATGAGTGATCATGACGATCGCTTCGGGCTGAGGACCTACCTCACCCCTGAGGAAGCTAAGGAATTCCACAAACTGTTCATGAGCAGCTTCGTCGGCTTCACCGCCGTTGCGGTGGTCGCTCACGTTCTCGTCTGGATGTGGAAGCCCTGGCTCTGACATTCCGTTCCGCTGGCAGGCTTGCCTGAGGCGGGATTTTTTCAACTTGCACAAGGATATACACCATGTGGAGAGTCTGGCTTATTTTCGATCCGCGCAGGGCGCTTGTCGCGCTGTTCGCGTTCCTTTTCGTGCTTGCGCTGGTGATTCACTTCATCCTGCTCAGCACCGATACCTTCAACTGGCTCGACGGTCCGAACTCGGCGCAGGGCATGAAACAGGCAGCAGCGGCGCCAGCGGCACCCTGAAAAACGCCTGTGCGAGAGGCGGCGGCGTCCCCGTCGCCGCCTCCGGTGGCTTCGAAAAATAAACAAACAGATCCCGTCGCGCCGCGACGGGGAGGGGTAGAATCATGGCACTCCTTAGTTTCGAACGAAAATACCGCGTTCGCGGTGGCACGTTGATCGGCGGCGACCTGTTCGATTTCTGGGTGGGTCCGTTCTACGTCGGTTTCTTTGGTGTGGTGACCGCGATCTTTGCATCGCTAGGCACTGCACTCATCTTCTACGCAGCCTCACAGGGACCGACATGGAACCCGTGGCTGATATCGATTGAACCGCCTGACCTGAAATACGGCCTCGGCTTTGCGCCGCTTGCCCAGGGCGGGTTCTGGCAGGTCATCACAGTCTGCGCGCTCATATCATTCACCAGCTGGGCGATGCGCGAAGTGGAAATATGCCGCAAGCTGGGCATGGGATACCATGTGCCGGCAGCCTTCGGCATGGCGATCTTCGCGTATTTCACACTGGTGGTGATCCGCCCCGTTCTGCTGGGCGGATGGCACTTCGGGTTCCCCTACGGGATATTCAGCCACCTCGACTGGGTTTCCAATACAGGGTATCAGTACCTGCACTTCCACTACAATCCGGCGCACATGCTGGCGGTCTCGTTCTTCTTTACGACCGCGCTGGCGCTGGCATTGCATGGCGCGCTGGTGCTTTCGGCGGTGAACCCGCCCGAAGGCGGCGAAGTGAAGTCACCGGAATACGAGGACACCTTCTTCCGCGACCTGATCGGCTATTCGGTCGGCACGCTCGGTATCCACCGCGTGGGTCTGCTGCTGGCAATGAACGCAGGGTTCTGGAGCGCGGTGTGCATCGTGATCAGCGGGCCGCTGTGGACCAAGGGCTGGCCCGAATGGTGGACCTGGTGGCTTAACCTGCCGATCTGGTCGTGAAGGAGCACTGAGCGATGGCGACCTATCAGAACATTTTCACCCAGGTCCAGCTTCGGGGCGAGCCCGAGGCAGGGATCGCCCTTCCCCCCGGCAGCGAGCCGCGCATTGGGAAGGGTTCCTTCAGCTACCTCATCGGCCTGATCGGCAATGCGCAGCTCGGTCCGATCTATCTGGGCTGGACCGGCGTGTTCGCGCTGATCTTCGGGTTCTTTGCAATCGAGATCATCGGGCTGAACATGCTCGCCTCGGTCAATTGGGACCCGATCCAGTTCGTGCGGATGCTGCCTTGGCTTTCGCTTGAGCCGCCTGCGCCCAAGTATGGCTTC
Organism: Novosphingobium sp.; assembly: GCF_030696665.1. Lineage (GTDB taxonomy): Bacteria > Pseudomonadota > Alphaproteobacteria > Sphingomonadales > Sphingomonadaceae > Novosphingobium. Next base: position 71,060 of record NZ_JAUYRV010000044.1, on the reverse strand, counting down.
ACCCCCTTCGTCCCGCTAGCCGAGGGTGGCTGGTGGATCATGGCCGGGTTCTGCCTAACGACCTCGATCCTGCTGTGGTGGGTGCGCACCTACACCCGCGCCCGCGCGCTGGGGATGGGAACGCACGTGGCTTGGGCCTTTGCCTCGGCGATCTGGCTCTACCTCACACTCGGCTTCATCCGTCCGCTGTTCATGGGTTCGTGGTCAGAGGCGGTGCCCTTCGGCATCTTCCCGCACCTCGATTGGACGGCAGCCTTCTCGATCCGTTACGGGAACCTGTTCTACAACCCGTTCCACGCGTTCTCGATTGCCTTCCTCTATGGCTCAACCCTGCTCTTTGCGATGCACGGGGCGACCATTCTGGCGGTGGGCCGTTACGGTGGTGAGCGCGAGATCGAACAGATCACTGATCGCGGCACGGCGTCTGAACGCGCAGCACTGTTCTGGCGCTGGACGATGGGCTTTAACGCCACGATGGAATCGATCCATCGCTGGGCGTGGTGGTTCGCGGTGCTGACGACGCTTACGGGCGGCATAGGCATCCTGCTGACGGGCACCGTGGTCGACAACTGGTATCTGTGGGCGCAGCAGCATGGTTATGCCGCGCTCTATCCCGATACAGGGGTCATCGATCCCGCCACGCTGGGGAGTTCGGCCCAATGAAAAGGACAATCGCAATCGCCGCATTGGCGACCGCTGCTCTCACCCTGACAGGGTGCGAGCTGGGGCCAAAGCAATCGGTTCAGAACGGGCATCGCGGGACGGGGATGGACACGGTCACCTTGAAAAAGGTGGCCCTGGCCAAGGACGAGGTTCCCGCCCCGCCCTATGACCCGCCATCGACCGAAGGTCCGCGCGCAGGTGCAGCCTATCAGAACGTGCAGGTGCTGGGGGACGTCTCGGAAGAGCAGTTCACCTACACGATGGCCGCGATCACCGCGTGGGTCGCGCCTGAACAGGGCTGCAACTACTGCCACAACCCTGAAAACATGGCCTCGGACGAGGTCTATACCAAGGTTGTGGCGCGCAAGATGTTGCAGATGACGCGCAACATAAACACCAACTGGGACAAGCACGTCGGCACCACCGGCGTCACTTGCTGGACCTGCCACCGTGGCAATGCCATCCCCGCCAATTACTGGGCTTTGCCGGAGCCCGGCAAGAAGGGGATCATCGGCAATCTGCACGGGCAAAACGCGCCGATTGCGGCAACGGCCTATTCGTCCCTGCCCAACGCTTCGCTGGCAATTTACCTGAGCGGCGATGCGAAAAGCGACAAGAGCATCCGCGTGGTTTCCGATGGCATGCATCCCACGGCAGCCAACAAGCTGACGACGATGGAAACCGAGCCGCAATATGCGCTGATGATGCACCTTTCGCAGTCATTGGGCGTCAATTGCACCTACTGCCACAACGCGCAGGCGTTCAAACCGTGGAACATCAGCACGCCACAGCGCGCGACGGCGTGGTACGGGTTGCGCATGGTCCGCGATGTGAACGGCCAGTATATCAGCCCGCTGAAGGATGCCTTCCCCGCGCACCGCAAGGGACCGATGGGCGATCCGTTCAAAGTCAGCTGCGCCACCTGCCATCAGGGTAAGGCAAAGCCGATGGGCGGGTACAAGATGGCCAAGGACTATCCCGCACTGTGGGGCGCGCCAACTTCTATCCCGGCGGCAGTGCCAGCAGCACCAGCAGTTCCGGCCGCTGCGGCAGTAAGCACCGCGACACACTGATCCCCCGCAAATATGTGGGTTCCTCAAGGGGTTCGTCTGGCTTGGCCCGACGGACCCCTTTTTTGTGCAGGTTCAGCGCTCAGCGTTTGCGGGCACGCGCAATGACGTCGGCCAGATGGACGGGGAACGACAGTGCAATCGGCAGCGAGATCCACGGCCATGCCGCGCCAACTAGCGCTGCACGCAAGCCAAGCACGATGAGTGCAGCGGGGAGCAGCATGGTCATCAATGTGCGCAACGGCCACCCGCGCAACGCCAGCCAAATGCCTTCAATCAGCAAAGCTGCAAGGACGATGTCGGCCGCATGCCCGCTGGCAAAAAGCGATTCCATCACCGGTCCGTTCAACCAAACGGCGCGTTTAGGCGGACGACTTCCCAGTTGAGCGCACCAGCAGCGGTAACCCATACAAGGTAAGGCACGAGCAGCAGGGATGCCGTGCGTGAGACGCGACCGCAGTAGATGATCAGCGCCGCGATCGAGAGCCAGAGCAGGATCAGTTCGTAGAACGCCCAGTCGGGCCGCTGCATGCGGAAGAACAGCAGGCTCCACAGCAGATTGAGAAAGCCGTTGAGCGCAAAGAGGCCGATCAACGTGTCCGATGTGCGCGAGTCTTTCGCCGCGCGCCACGCTGAAACGCCAGCAATGGCCGCGAGCGCAAAGATCGTCGTCCATGCGATAGGGAATACTGGGCGCGGCGGAGTAAAATCGGGCTTTGCCAGCGATTCATACCACGGCCCGAGATCGGTAATCGTCCCCCCCAGCATCGCCACCCCGAAAGCTGCCAGCGAGGCAATGCCAATCGGAACAAATGCCGCGCGGGTCATTGCACGACAGGCCGCAGGCCCAGCAGATGCGCGCAATCCTTCAGGAAGATGCGCACGTGCGCCATCGGATTGGCGCGGACCAGCTTCTTGTTCATATAGGCTTGCCAGGTCAGTTGCTGCACATCACGGTCTGCGCACATCTCTACAAAGCGTTCGCGCCGCTTGTCGCTGGAATACCAGAAGTACTGCATCACGCCGAGTATCCAGAAGACGCGGCCATGCGCCTTGAGGAAGTCCTTGCGCGCGCGCTTCAGCACAGCAGGATTGCCTGATGCAAGAAAAGCCTGAGCAGTCTGCGCCGCAACGCGTCCGCAGGCCATCGCATAGTAGATACCTTCACCCGATGCCGGGGCGACCACGCCTGCCGCATCGCCGGCAACCAGCACGTCACGCCCATTATCCCAGCGTTTCAACGGCTTGAGCGGGATTGGCGCGCCTTCACGGCGGATTGTCTCACAGCCTTGCAGCCCCAGATCCTCGCGCAGGGTCTTCACCGATCCGCGCAGTGAAAAGCCCTTGTTCGCGCTCCCCACACCGATGCTGGAAGTATCGCCGTGGGGGAAAACCCACGCATAGAAATCGGGCGAGAGGCGGCCCTGATACAGCACGTCACAACGCGCCCCATCGAACCCCTGAGGCGTTGATTGGGGCGAGCGGACGACTTCGTGATAGGCGAAAACGCAAGGGTTGCGTTCGGCCCCCGGAATGTTCTCACGCGCGATGCCAGAGCGTGCGCCATCCGCGCCGATCACCAGCCGCGCGCGGACTTTGCCGATTTCACCGCCCCGGCTCTGGCTGTAGCAGACGATTGCGCCGTCACCGCCATCACGCTCGATGCTTTCATAAGTGCCGGTGCGGCGCACAGCCCCAGCTGCTTCGGCACGGGCGCGCAGCCATTCGTCAAAGACTTCGCGATCAACCATGCCGACAAAGCCGATTTCCCCCACCGGCATGTCCACCGCGCGGTTCGATGGCGCGACCATGCGGGCAGAGCGCGCACGCGCCACCAGCAACGATTGTGGCACGTCGAATTCCTCAAGCAGGCGCGGCGGGACAGCGCCTCCGCAGGGCTTTATCCGCCCTGCCCGGTCCAGCAGCAGCACGCTATGGCCGCTGCGGGCAAGATCCCACGCCGTGGTCGCCCCGCAAGGGCCGCCACCGACAACAACGACATCGAACTGGCTGATCGCGCTCATATCCCTGCCACTCCCAAAGCGATGGCCGGTGCCCTGCGTGTCGCCACGCGCATCGCCAGCATGGCCGAGAGCAGGAACAGCCCCGCCTCGACTGCGAAAATCAGTTGGAACGCGGTGCCCACCTGCCCGGTCAGCCCGCGCACGGCATCAACGCCAAGAGCGCCTGCAAGTCCACCAAGCCCAAAAGCGATAGCCTGCGCAGTGCCCCAGACGCCCATCCGCACGCCTTCGCGCGTCCGCTTACCTGCGCCTGCCAGCCCCATCATGGAACCGATGGCAGAAACGGCAAATGCACCGTTGAAGAAGCCAAGTGCCGCGACGTTCGCTGCAATCGGCCAGCCAGCGCCGAACGCCGCAGCCATCGCCAATCCGATGAGCGCAGCGGCAGAGCCGAGGCACCCGAGCATGGTCCACACCCGCAATTCCACCGGCATGCGCCCAGCAAAAGCGCTGCCGCCAATCCCGGTCACGATCATGCCGATCAAAACGCCGCCATGCTGCAAGCCAGAGAGACTGGTCGACTGCCCCGGCGTCATGCCGAAAACCAGCCCGGCAAACGGTTCAAGGATCAAATCCTGCATGGAATAGGCAAGCATGGAAACGAAGATGAACAGGGTGAAGCGGCGCGCTTCGGGTTCGTGATAGATTTCGCGCAGCGCATCGGCAAAGCCCGCTGGCGCGTCGCCGCCGGCATCACGCGCGATCACGCCGACCTTGTCTTCCAACCGGAACATGGCAGCGCAAGTTACCAGCACGGCAACCGCCACCACGCCGCTGGCGACATTGAACAGGCGCTCCTCACTGAACGGATCAAGCAGTGCGCCTGCGGTTCCGGCGGAAATGACGATGCCGCACACCATCATGATCCACGTTGTTGCAGCGGCAGCAGCGCGCCGTTCTGGTGCAACACCCGATGCGAGGATCGCCAGCATCGAGGTTCCCGCAGCCCCCACGCCCGCGCCGATCAGCGTGAAAGCCACAATGGAAAGCGCTATGCCGGTGCCGCGCGCTTCATCCAGCATGGTCGTGGAATGAACCGCTGTGAGGGCACCAAGCCCGAGCATCGCCATGCCAACCAGCACCCACGGCGTGCGGCGGCGGCCCATGTCCGAACCATGCCCCCAAACCGGACGCGAGAGTTGCACCGCATAGTGCCACGCCACGAGACCTGCCGGGATTCCGGCAGCGAGGCCGTATTCGAGCACCATCACCCGGTTGAGCAGCGAGGTGGCAAGCATGACCATCGCGCCAATCGAAGCCTGCACTGCGCCGAGCCGGACGATCGACCACCATCCGAAACTGCCTTGCATCACACATATCCTCCAAGTCCGAGCGCAGCCGCCATCATGCCGAGCACATAGAGCGAGACGCCGGTGGCATTGTACCAAGGGGCGTTCTTCGCCGGTGCCGAGACCAACCGGGGCATCAGGGCAAGTTGCACGGCCAGCACAACGCCGACGGCAATCGCCGAAACCGTGTGCCCCCACACCACCATCAGCAAAATCACGACAATCTGAGGCACCGCCATTACGATGCTGGCCAGCAGTGCGGCGGGCCGCTCGCCCAGCACCACGGGAAGCGAGCGCAGGCCAGTGGCGCGATCACCTTCGACTGCCTTGAAATCGTTCAGCGTCATGATGCCATGCGCACCAACGCTGTAGAGCAGCAGAATGATGAGAATATGCAGCGAAGGCAGTGCGCCTGCCATAACCGCTGCGCCGGTGAACCAGCTCAACCCCTCATACGTCAGCGCAACTACCGCAGGGCCGACCCAGCCGCTCGTCTTCAGGCGGAACGGCGGCGCGCTATAGGCCCATGCACAGACAAGGCCGAACAGGGTTGCAAACAACACCCACTTACCCGTCAACGCGGCGATGCCGACCGAGAGGATTGTCCAGCCAATGGCAATGTAGAGGCCCCAACGGCCAGCGATCCTGCCTGAAGGAATAGGGCGGTTCGGCTCGTTGATCGCATCGACATGCCGATCAAACCAGTCATTCACTGCTTGGCTTGTGCCGCAGACCAGCGGCCCAGTCAGCGCAATTCCGGCAAGCAGAAACGTCCATCGGGATAACGGCGCAACACCCGATGATACGACACCGCAGAGCAGCGCCCACATCGGCGGGAACCACGTGATTGGCTTCAGAAGTTCCAGGACATCACGAGGTGCCGGAAGCGGTCTATTACCCGTCGATACTGCTGATCGCGCCATGCCCAGAGACTATGCCGACCAAGCACAAGCGTCAAATCAAATTGACAGTTTATGTGTCAACACTGTCAGCCATATTGCCGAGTCCATAGCGGTGAAGCTTGGAGTAAAGGCTCTGGCGGCTGAGGCCGAGGATTTCCGCAGCTGAGGCGCGATTGTTCGAGGTATATTCGAGAGCAGCCTCGATGCACAGCCGCTCGATCAGGTCAGTCGACTCGCGCACTATATCGCGCAGAGACATGCGGCCGACCAGTTCGGTTAGCTGCTCAACCGATCGTGGTGCATCAGTCGAGACTGGAAGATCGCGCAAGCGGCGGCCGATCGGGCGGATCACGAAACCGTAGAACGGATGTTCTCCCGACGTGCGCACGGCAGAAAGTTCCACCGGCTCCCCTTCGAAACCGTCAGTTGCACCAACAACGGTGGCAACGTTGCGAGCGATATCGTGCTTGGTCAGCTGACCGTCGATCAAATCGAGATCGATGCCGGGGCGCCCGAGAAAATCGCCCAGCGGCCGGTCTCGCAACTGGTCGACACTGGCAGCCGAAACCAGTTCGACAAACGCGGCGTTCGCGGTCTGGATCTGCATGCGTTCGTCGGTCAGGACAAAAGCATCAGGCATGGCTTCGATAACCCGCAGAGTCGCACCTGAAGACTGCTCTGAACCGCCGGTCATGCTGGAAATGCGGATGAGCAGGTATTGCCCGCCACGTTCGCGGAAGCCGCTGGCCGACAGCATTACAGGGCCGCACCCATCACCCGGCTCCGCCGCAACCGGCTGCAGCGAGTTGCTGACAAGCGCCGAACCGAGATAGGCAATGAGGCTTTCGCGGGTCGGTTTGGAAAACAGTCCGGTAAGCTTGCCGCCCTGCAGAGTGCCTACGCGCACGCGGAACAGTACGTGCGCGGCGTGATTGGCCTCGCGGATGCGGAACGTGTCTGCGTCTATGATTAGAACAGGTTCGTCCGTCTGTTCGAACAGCATGCGATAACGCGCTTCAAGCTGACGCAGGCGCAGATAATCGCGTTCGAGCGATTGCTGCGCCTGAAGGACACGCTGCTGAAGCGCCGCCGCATCGCGCATGTCGCGCCCAAAAGCGATACTGCCTGCGCCCGGGCCGATGCTGACCACAACGAAGCGCACCGGCACTTCGCCATCGGCAGTGATCTGATTTACCTGACGCCAATGCTGGGTCACGCCCTTGCGGGCACTCGCCAGCATTTCCATGATTTTGGGCTTGCTTTCGATTGTGACGGTATCAAGCCAGTCACGGCCGATCCACAGGCTTGCCTCAGGAAATTCCTGAGGATTTGCCGTCAAATCGATGATCTTGCCAGCGTCGTCTATGATCAGCGCAATATCACCGGCGACCATTGCCAGCTTGGCCGCAGCGTTAGTGCCCAGAGCTTCAAAATGACGCTCCGGGCTGCCGAAGGGGATCTTCCCCTCGATACTGTTCTTGCGGCCTGACATTACCTGATCCGGCTACAAAAGAGGCAGGTGGAGACGGCCAGACTCCATGACCAGCTTCTCTGCTAGCGCCAAAACGGAACACGCGTCGACAGCAGTGCCATCGGCACCAACCGCTTCAACAATTCCGGGATTGGCATTCACCATGTATCCACCGATCAATACCTGAACCTTGGGCGCGCGAGAAACGCTGCGAATGGCAGAAATTAGGTCAGCCAAAATCGCGTTAGGACAATCACAACTTATGGTCAAGCCTATCAGATTGTAGTGCTTTTCTGCTATAATTTGCAGCAATTCCTTACGCTTAGGACTAATCAGCGCTTCCGTTTGCCAACCTGCACGCGCAAACACTTCTTCGATCATCAGAGTGCCGAGCACATGCTCATCCCCGGGCAGCGGCGAAAACAGCGCGGATCGACCGCCCTCACCACCTTGTAGAAGCGGAGGATGTCGCAGCGCTACTTGGCGCATCACCTCTTGCAGACGCCACAAACCCATTGTCACGTCGAGGAAATCGCACTCATCCTCTTCCCAATGCTGCCCAAGCCGCCTTGCCGATGCGGCGAGCAGGTCAACGAAGACCGACTCCACCGAAACGCCGCGATCAATGAATGCTTCGACTACATCGAGCAGTTCATCGGCTTCCAGCTCCAAAGGCAGCGATGCAAATTTTGCCGCATCAGCGGGGTCAACCGACAGAACGCCCAAAGCGCGACCGCGCGGCAGCGAATGGGAATGTGCCAGCAGAAGGCGTGGGATAATCTGGTCTTGGATCAGGCTGTTTACAGAATTCGGTCCAGCTCGTGGCCCTTCTCGGGCAGAAGCAGCGGGCCGAACAGCGCCACGTTGTGGGCGTGCGCCGCGAACCGGCCTTCGGGACGAACCTGCTCCGTAAACAGTAGCCATCTCAGACCCCTCCGGCCTGTTGGGGCGAAAATACACCCTTCCGCACCGTCGCGTTTTACCTTGCGACTCTGTTCGGGAACATAACCCTACTCCTGTAAATTGTTGCTGACAAACCCCCATCTGTCATTTTTATTTGTCGTCAAGATAGATTGACACTCCTGCAAAGTGAGGCGTAGTCTTCAAGCTTCAACGGCAAAGGTGATCGGCCGAATTATGCGAGGGGACGCAATCCATTTTGAAGCCACCGATCAAGCGATCGGCAGGCATACAGCGTCCGCAGCGCTCTACACGCCGGACGAGCGGTTACGCCGCGACTCGACGCGCTGGACATTGGTCCAGGGCCTGCTCGCCCCCTTTCAGTTCCTCGTCTTTCTTGTCAGCCTCGCGCTTGTGCTGCGCAGCCTGAGCACCGGGGACGGCGGCTTTGCTGCCGATGTCTCGGTCGTAATCAAGACTATCACGCTCTATGCGATCATGGTCACCGGCTCGATCTGGGAGAAGGTCGTTTTCGGTAAGTGGCTCTTCGCCCGGGCGTTCTTCTGGGAAGACGTCTTCTCGATGCTCGTCCTGGCGCTGCACACTGCCTATCTCGTGATGCTGTTCGGCAACTTCGGCAGCTTTGAACAGCGCATGCAGATCGCGCTTGCCGGCTATCTTGCCTACGTTGTCAACGCCACGCAGTTCTTGCTGAAGCTTCGCGCCGCCCGCCTTCAGGCCGAACGCGAAGGAGCGGGCGCATGATCGGCGAGATCACTCTGACCGCTCCCGAAGCCGGATGCGCCCCTTCCCGCCAGCCCGAAGTGCTGCGGGCCGGTGTCATCAGAGAGCGCGGCCAGCGTGAGGTGTTCTGCGGCCTGACCGGCATCATATGGCTGCACCGCAAGATGCAGGACGCCTTCTTCCTCGTAGTCGGTTCGCGCACCTGCGCACATCTGCTGCAGTCAGCGGCAGGCGTGATGATCTTTGCGGAACCGCGCTTTGCCACTGCGATCATCGAAGAGCGTGACCTTGCCGGGATGGCCGATTGCCAGGACGAACTTGACCGCATCGTTGACCGTCTGCTCACGCGCCGCCCAGAAATCCGCACACTCTTCCTCGTCGGCTCCTGCCCGTCAGAAGTGATCAAGCTGGACCTTGGCAAGGCCGCCCAGCGCCTAGACGTGAAGTTCTCGCCCTCCACCCGTATCCTCAACTATTCAGGCAGCGGGATCGAGACGACCTTTACCGAGGGCGAGGACGCCTGCCTTACCGCCATCGTCCCCGAAATGCCCGCTGCCAGTGCCAGCGATGCTGCAAACCTGCTGGTGGTTGGCGCGCTTCCCGATATCGTCGAAGACCAGTTCGGTCGGTTGTTTGCAGAAATCGGCATTTCCAATGTAGGCTATCTGCCAACCCGCCGCATGGCCGATCTGCCGCCCGTCGGCCCGAACACCCGCTTCCTGCTGGCCCAGCCGTTCCTGACCGAGACGACCGGCGCGCTGCAACGGCGAGGGGCCACGCGGCTCGACGCGCTGTTCCCGTTCGGCGCAGAAGGCACGACTGACTGGCTGCGCGCGGCAGCCGATGCGTTCGGCGTGGACCCCATGCACTTCAACCGCGTCGTTGCCCCGGGCCGCGAGCGGGCAAAGCGCGCCATCGCCCATCGCCGCGAACGGCTTGAAGGCAAGCGCATCACCTTCCTGCCGGATTCGCAGCTGGAACTGCCGCTCGCGCGCTTCCTTGCCACCGAACTTGGCATGATCCCGGTCGAAGTGGGCACGCCCTATCTCAACCGCGAACTCAACGCGCGCGAACTGGCGCTTCTGCCACAGGGCACACGGCTTAGCGAAGGGCAGGACGTTGATCTCCAGCTTGATCGCGTCCGGTTTGACCGGCCCGACCTGACTGTATGCGGCCTTGGCCTTGCCAATCCACTGGAGGCCGAAGGGCTTTCCACCAAATGGGCGATCGAACTGGTGTTCTCGCCCATCCACGGTTTCGAACAGGCGGGTGATCTCGCCGAACTTTTTGCTCGCCCGCTCCGTCGGCGCGACGTGTTGAGGGTATAGGACGATGCAGCTGGCGGTCTGGACATACGAAGGTCCGCCCCATGTCGGCGCGATGCGCGTGGCAACGGCGATGAACGGGCTGCACTATGTGCTTCACGCGCCGCAGGGCGATACTTATGCAGACCTGCTGTTCACCATGATTGAACGGCGCGGGAAACGCCCGCCGGTAACCTACACCACGTTTCAGGCACGCGATCTGGGCAAGGATACCGCCAGCATTTTTCAGAATGCCGCGCGCGATGCCTATGAAAGGTTCCAGCCTCAGGCTCTCCTGGTCGGAGCCTCCTGCACCGCCGAATTGATCCAGGACGATCCTGCCGGCCTTGCTGAAGCGCTGAACCTGCCCTGCCCCGTTATCCCGCTCGAACTGCCCAGCTATCAGCGCAAGGAAAACTGGGGTGCAGCCGAAACCTTCTATCGCGTGGTGCGCCAGCTGATCGACAAGGACGTGCGCCCTGCCGCTCGTGAAGGCCGCCGCCCGCTGGTCAACCTGCTTGGCCCTTGCGCCCTAGGGTTTCGTCACCGCGACGATGTGGCCGAAGTGCGCAAACTGCTCGGCACGCTGGGCATCGACGTCAATTGCGTTGCCCCACTTGGTGCTGCCCCGGACGATATCCGCACGCTGGGCCGTGCCGATTTCAACATCGTGCTCTACCCCGAAATAGGCGGTGAAGCTGCGCGCTGGCTTCAGCAGGCACTTGGCCAGCCTGCCATCCGCACCGTGCCAATCGGTGTAAGCGCGACTGCAGAATTCATCGAGGAAGTGTCCGCGCTCGCTGGTGTCGATCCGACAACCGCCCTCGCCGATGAAGCGTCGCGCATGCCGTGGTGGAGCCGTTCGGTCGACTCCACCTACCTGACCGGCAAGCGCGTTTTCATCTTCGGCGATGCCACCCACGCCATTGCCGCTGCGCGCATTGCGCATGAGGAGCTCGGCTTCGAGATCTGCGGCCTGGGTTGCTATAACCGTGAATTCGCGCGCGAAATGCGCGATGCGGCCAAACTCTACAATGTCGAGCCGTTGATCACCGACGATCACCTGCTGGTTGAAGACGCCATCCTTAATGCCGCACCCGAACTGGTGCTGGGCACACAGATGGAACGTCACATTGCCAAGCGTTTCGGCATTCCCTGCGCCGTCATTTCCTCGCCGGTTCATGTGCAGGATTTCCCGGCGCGTCACAGTCCGCAAATGGGCTTTGAAGGCGCGAACGTGATCTTCGACACTTGGATTCATCCACTGGTGATGGGTCTGGAGGAGCATCTGCTGACGATGTTCCGCGATGACTTCGAATTCTCGGACACCGCTGGCCCATCGCATCTCCACGGCAAATCGCACCCCGCCGCGCCGGAAGCTGCACGACAGCCCGCGCTTCATGCAGATCTTCAATCCGATGTGACGTTGGCTGAACTGCCCGTTGCCGAAGCCGGCAGCTGGACTGCCGAGGCGGAGCGGGAGCTGAAGAAAATTCCGTTCTTCGTGCGCGGCAAGGCCCGCCGAAACACTGAAGCTTACGCGACCGCGCAAGGCCGCAACGTGATCGATCTCGTCACCCTCTACGACGCAAAGGCGCATTATGCCCGGTAGTCATCCCCCCAAAGTTCGCGTCGCGATCGTGACGCTGGACAATCACCTCAAGGGCGCGGTGGAGCGAGCGAACGCGCAACTGGCAGAAGCGAACATCGCGCTCACACTGCACGCGGCAACTGACTGGGACCGTGCCGGTGGATCACTCGAACATGCCAAGGCCGCAATTGCCGAAGCGAACATCGTGATCGTCTCGATGCTGTTTCTTGATGACCATATCCGCATGATGCTGCCCACGCTCGAAGCGCGCCGTGAAAGCTGTGACGCAATGGTCTGCCTGATGTCGGCAGGCGAAGTGGTGAAGCTTACGCGCATGGGCGGATATCGCATGGACGCCCCGGCCAAAGGTCCGCTGGCGATGCTGAAAAAGCTGCGTGGATCTGGCAAACCGGGCGCAAGTACCGGTGCAGGGCAGATGCGCATGTTGCGTCGGCTTCCCAAGATCCTGCGCTTCATTCCCGGCACCGCGCAGGACGTGCGCGCCTATTTTCTCACGCTGCAATACTGGCTTTCCGGCTCTGACGACAATGTCGTCGCGATGGTCCGCTCGCTGATCGACCGTTATGCTGCGGGCGACCGCTTGACGCGCCGGGGCATGACCAGCGCAGCATCGCCGCGCGAATATCCGGAAGTCGGGGTGTATCATCCGCGCACCGATCAGAAGCTTTCGGAAAGCCTGAAGCTGCTGCCGACGAAAGTGGGCGCTAACGGCACAGTGGGCCTGCTGCTGCTGCGCTCATACCTCATCAGCAAGGATGCGGGCCACTACGATGGCATGATCGCGGCGCTGGAAGCGGCAGGACTGCGCGTGATCCCCGGCTTTGCCAATGGTCTCGATTCGCGCCCGGTGATCGAAAAATTCTTCCTCAAGGACGGAAAGCCCACGGTTGATGCGGTAATTTCGCTGACCGGTTTCTCGCTCGTCGGCGGCCCGGCGTACAACGATGCCAAGGCCGCGGAGGAAATTCTAACAAAGCTCGACGTGCCCTATATCGCGGCCCATCCGCTGGAATTCCAGACGCTTGAGCAGTGGGGCGCAGGGCGTCAGGGGCTGCTGCCGATCGAATCCACGATCATGGTGTCGATCCCCGAACTCGACGGATCGATCCTGCCCACGGTGTTCGGCGGACGGTCTGACGGGCTGGGCGTGGCCTGCACCGGCTGCGCGCGGGCCTGTGTGTTTGAACGCGAAGGCGCGGTAAACGCCATGCGCGCCTGCCCGGAACGGGCCGAAGCGCTGACGGCAAAGGTGGTCAAGCTGATCGTCATGCGCCGGGCAGAGCGCGCAAGCCGCAAGCTGGCCATCACTATCTTCAACTTCCCGCCCAATGCCGGAGCCACCGGGTCCGCTGCGTTCCTTGCAGTGTTTGAATCACTTCACGCAACGCTCGTGCGCCTTGCTGGCGAAGGGTACAGCGTCGATGTGCCGACGAGCGTCGATGCTCTGCGTGAAACGATCCTCAAAGGCAACGCCGAGCGTTTCGGGGCAGATGCCAATGTCGCCGCGCGCATCGGTTGCGACGAGCACGTCCGCCGCGAGCCGCATCTGGCTGAGATCGAAGCGCAATGGGGTCCAGCGCCCGGCAAGATCCAGAGCGATGGCTCGCACATTCAGGTGCTTGGCGCGACATTCGGCAACGTGTTCATCGGCGTCCAGCCTGCGTTCGGGTATGAAGGCGATCCGATGCGCCTGTTGTTCGACGGCGATTTTGCCCCCACCCATGCCTTTGCTGCTTACTACCGCTGGGTGCGCGAAGATTTTGGCGCACACGCGGTGCTGCATTTCGGCACGCACGGCGCGCTGGAATACATGCCGGGCAAACAGGTTGGCCTCACCGGCAAATGCTGGCCAGAACGTCTGCTGGGCGATCTGCCCAACTTCTACCTGTTCGCATCGAACAACCCTTCCGAAGGCATCCTTGCCAAGCGCCGTTCGGGCGCCACGATGCTCAGCTACCTCACCCCGCCGCTCTCACGCGCCGGGCTGTATCGCGGCTTTGCCGATCTCAAGACCAGCGTGGAACGCTGGCGGTCGTCCACCGACGAAGCTGAGCAGGCGCAGCTTGAAGTGCTGATCCGCGATGAATGCGCCGCGCTCGACATCGAAGTGCGCGACATCGCCAGCCTCGGCGCGGATCTCTACGAGCTTGAACGCACACTTATCCCGCACGGACTGCACGTCCTTGGCGCACGGCTCGAAGGTGCGGAGCGGGCCGACATGATCGAGGCACTGGCAACCGCCGACCCTGCCGCAGGCACCGATGCGCTCGAAGCAGCACTCGATAGCTGCGACGAACTTGGCGCAGTGATCCGCGCGCTGGATGGCTGCTACATCGCGCCAGCGCCGGGTGGTGATGTCATCGCCAATCCGCAAGTCCTGCCCACCGGCCGCAACATCCACGGTTTCGATCCCTTCCGCCTGCCCAGCCGCTTTGCCTGCGAGCAGGGACGCGATCAGGCTGAACGCCTGCTGGCCCGGCATGCCGAAGCCGGACAGCCCTGCCCTGAAAGCCTGGCGATGGTGCTTTGGGGCACCGACAACATGAAAAGCGAAGGCTCGCAAATCGCTCAGGTTCTGACCCTGCTGGGCGCGAGGCCCCGCATGGACAGCTATGGCCGTCTTGCCGGAGCGGAACTGATCCCGCTGGCTGAACTTGGCCGCCCGCGCATCGACGTGGTGGTCACGCTCTCTGGCATCTTCCGCGATCTGCTCCCGCTGCAAACGCGCATGCTGGCCGAAGCCGCGCTGCTGGCCGCCACGGCGGACGAGCCGCTTGAGATGAACTTCGTGCGCAAGCACAGCCTCGCCCATCAGGCAGAACACAATTGCGACATGGAAACAGCCGCGCTGCGCGTGTTCTCCAACGCTGAAGGAGCCTATGGCGCGAACGTCAACCAGCTGATCGACGGCGGTGTCTGGGCCGATCCAGATGAACTCGCCAATGCCTTCGAAACGCGCAAAGGCTATGCTTATGGCGTGCGCGGTGTGCCCGTGGCGCAGCGCGATTTGCTGCGCAGCGCACTGCGCAGCGTGGACCTCGTCTACCAGAACCTCGAAAGCGTCGAGACGGGCATTACCGACCTCGATCAGTACGTCGACAGCCTTGGCGGTGTCAGCCGCGCGATCACCCGCGCAAAGGGCACAGAAGCACCTGTCTACATCGTCGATGCAACGCAGGGCACAGCAAAAGTGCGCACGCTGGCAGAACAGATCAATCTGGAAACGCGCACACGCACGCTCAATCCAAAGTGGTTTGAAGGCATGCTCAAGCACGGCTTCGAAGGCGTGCGCAACATTGAACAGCACGTAACCAACACCGTGGGCTGGTCGGCCACCACCGGGCAGGTGGCGCCGTGGGTCTACCAGCAGATCAGCGAAACCTTTGTGCTCGATCCTGCGATGCGCGAGCGTCTCTCGCAGCTCAACCCCACCAGTTCGGCCCGCGTTGCCGGTCGTCTGCTCGAAGCCTGCGAACGTCGGCTGTGGGAACCGGACGACGAAACGCTCGAAGCCCTGCGTATGGCCAGCGACGAACTGGAAGACCGCCTCGAAGGCGTCTTCTTCGGCGGCAGCGCATCCAACATCACTACCGCCATTGCGGCGGAATAGGAGAATACCATGAACCTGCTCGACCCAAGGGCGCGCTTCAGCAAGCCGGATGACGATGGATCGGTGCAAGTCGAGCTTGACCCCCGCGACGAGATCAAGGGCGCGAAAGTGTTCGCGGTCTACGGCAAGGGCGGCATCGGCAAATCGACCACTTCGTCGAACCTGTCTGCAGCCTTCTCCAAGTTGGGCCACCGCGTGCTGCAGATCGGCTGCGATCCCAAGCACGATTCGACCTTCACCCTCACCAAGAAGCTGATCCCCACCGTGATTGACGTCCTTGAAGGCGTGGAATTCCACGCCGAGGAACTGCGGCCTGAGGATTACATGTTCGAAGGCTACAACGGCGTGATGTGCGTTGAAGCAGGCGGCCCACCAGCAGGCACCGGCTGCGGCGGTTATGTCGTCGGGCAGACGGTCAAACTGCTCAAGCAGAATCACCTGCTGGAAGACACCGATGTAGTGATCTTCGACGTGCTGGGCGATGTGGTGTGCGGCGGCTTTGCTGCGCCCCTGCAACATGCCGAGCGCGCCGTGGTCGTAGCAGCGAATGACTTCGATTCCATCTTCGCAATGAACCGCATCGTCGCCGCCATCGGCGCCAAGGCCAAGAACTACAACGTGCGCCTCGCCGGCGTGATCGCCAATCGCTCAAAGGCCACTGACGAGATCGACCGCTTCAGCGCCGCCATCGGCATGAAGCGCCTCGCCCACTTCCAGGATCTCGATGCGATCCGCCGCAGCCGCCTGAAAAAATGCACGCTGTTCGAAATGGAGCCGACGCCCGAGGTGATCGGCGCGCAGCTTGAATACCTCCGCCTTGCGCAACTCTTGTGGGACGGCGTCGATCCGGTCGAAGCCAAGCCCATGAAGGACCGCGATATCTTCGACTTCCTGGGGTTCGAATGATGGCTACGCTGCCCACTCCCAACCGCTACGACGATCAGCGCGAAAAGCTCGCCCAGTACTTCGACGGCACCGCGCGCAAGGCGTGGATCGACCTTACCTCTACCACGAAGGTCAGCGGCATCCGCGCCACGGTCCGTGCCGGTCGTGATGCGATGCGCGCGCAATTGCTTGGCTGGCTACCCGAAGACCTGCGCCGCCGCGATCTGCTTGATGCGGGTTGCGGCACCGGCAGTCTCAGCGTCGAGGCTGCCTGCCGTGGCGCGGTCGTTACCGCCATCGATGTGGCGCAAGGATTGGTCGACATCGCCCGCGAACGCGCACCGTCCTATCTTGGACATGGCCGCATCGATTGGCGCGTGGGCGATATGCTCGATCCGGCGCTCGGCAGCTTCGATCACGTCGTCGCGATGGATTCGCTGATCCATTACACCCTGCCCGATATGGTCTGGGCGCTCTCGGCGCTGACCGGCCGCTGCACCGGCTCGATCCTGTTCACCTTCGCGCCTTACACACCGCTGCTCGGCGCGATGAACAACGTCGGCAAACTCTTCCCCCGTTCTGACCGTTCGCCCGCCATCGTGCCGATTGCCGAGAGCGAACTGCGCGCCGCGCTTTCCGGGTTCGATGGCTGGGAAGTCCGCCGCAGTGGCCGCATTTCCAGCGGCTTCTACAAATCGCATGGCATGGAACTGGTGAAGCGCTGATGCAGCAACGGCAGGCCTTCTCTGCAAAATGGAGCCGGGTGGCGATCACCTGGTTGCCCTTTGCCGATGCGGCCAGCGCGCAAGTTCCGCTGTCGCGCCTGCTGCGCCTTTCGCTGTTTCAGGTCAGCGTCGGGATGATGATGGTGCTGCTGAACGGCACTCTTAACCGCGTGATGATCGTCGAGCTTGGCATTCCGGCGTGGCTGGTTGCGCTGATGATCGCCATTCCGCTGCTGGCCGCACCGTTCCGCGCGCTGATCGGCCACCGCTCAGATACGCACCGTTCGGTGCTGGGCTGGCGGCGTGTGCCGTTCATCTGGTTCGGCACACTGATGCAGTTCGGTGGCCTTGCCATCATGCCCTTCGCGCTCCTGCTGATGTCAGACCCGGCTCTGTTCGGCATCGGCGTCACCGCCAGCGCTCTGGCTTTCCTGCTCGCAGGTTTCGGCATGCACACCACGCAAACCGCAGGCTTGGCGTTGGCCGGGGATCTGACCGACGAAGAGCATCGCCCGCGCGCGGTTTCACTACTCTATCTGGCGCTGCTGACCGGGATGATGCTGTCCTCGCTGGTGATCGGCGGGCTGCTGGTCAATTTCACACCCACCCGGCTTGTGCAGGTCATTCAAGGCGCAGCGGTGCTCACATTCGTGCTGAACCTTTTCGCGTTGTGGAAGCAGGAAGCACGCAGCGCCGCAACCGCTTCGGCTGATACGTTCCGCCCCGCTTTTTCCGAGGTTTGGCAGTCCTTTGCCGCGCAACCCGTCACTATGCGCCTGCTTGCGGCTGTGGGCCTCGGCGCAACGGCTTTCGCCATGCAGGACGCGCTGCTCGAACCCTATGGCGGCGAGATTCTCGGCCTTTCGGTCGGCGCCACGACTGGCCTTACTGGCGCATGGGCGCTGGGCGCACTGGCGGCGTTCACCTTGTCCGCACGCTGGCTCGGGCGCGGGACAGACAGTCTGCGCATCGCGGGGTACGGCGTGGTTGTTGGCATAGCAGCTTTCATGCTGGTAATCTTCGCCGCCCCGCTTGGCAGCCCGGTGGCGCTCGGCATTGGCGCCATGTTGATCGGCGCAGGCGCGGGCCTTTTCCTCGTCGGCACCCTGACCACCGCAATGGCGCTCTCTAACAGCCAGACCGCAGGCCTTGCACTTGGCGCATGGGGCGCGGTGCAGACGACGTTTGCTGGCTTGGCCATCGCAATTGGCGGTGTGTTGCGCGATGTCGTCTCATCGCTCGCCGTTGCAGACGGGTTGGGCCACACGCTCGCCCATCGCAGCACCGGCTATGCGACCATCTATATCATCGAAATCTGCCTCCTGCTCGCCACGCTCATCGTGCTTGGCCCGTTGGTGGGCCAGACCCCGGCCGCCGCCCGGGACACCGGCAGTAACATTGGCGGCAATCGCTTCGGCCTGACGGAGTTTCCCACATGAAACCGGGCTACAAATTCGCGGGAAGGATACGCACATGAACAGTGGCAATATCGTCGGCACAATTGATGCTGCACAGATCGCAATGATCACCTTCATCGGCTTCTTCATTGCGCTCGTCTTCTGGCTGCGCCGCGAAGACCGCCGCGAGGGCTACCCGCTGGAAGATGCGATGACCGGGCGCCTCAGCCCCGAAGGCGGTCCGCTTTCCGCCGCCGCGCCCAAGACCTTTATCCTGCCTTTCGGCAAGGGCAAAGTCACCGTCCCCAACACCAACCGCGATCCCTTCGAGATCAATGCCAAGCGTCGCGAAAACTTTGGCGGTGCTCCCTTTACACCCGAAGGTGACGTATTCGCTGCAGGCGTTGGCCCAGGCTCTTACGCAGATCGCGCCAAGTGGGCAGATATCGATGCGCACGGCAATCCTCGCATCGTGCCAATGGGCCTCGTGCCGGAAATCACCGTCGCCACGGCCAGCACCGATCCGCGTGGGCTTCCAGTCTATGGTGCCGATAATCTGAAGGCCGGCGTTGTCACCGATTTGTGGGTCGATCGGGCCGAGCACATGGTCCGCTATCTCGCGGTCGATACCGGCGGCAAAACCGTACTCGCCCCGATGGCAATGGCCGTGGTGCGCAAGAACGCGGTGATCATCAGCGCGATCAACGCCGCCGATTTCGCAGGTGCGCCGTTCCCGGCCAATCCCGGTGAGATCACTCGCTATGAAGAAGAGCGGACCGTCGCCTACTTCGGCACTGGCTATCTCTATGCCAACGCTGATCGTCTGGAGCCACTGGTGTGACCGAATACGACCACGAACCAATCCGCGGCCTTCCGGGCGATCTTCCTGCAGGGGAACACATCCTGTGGCAGGGTTCGCCCGAATGGCAGACCTTCGCCCGCAGCGCGCTGCACAACCGTTGGGTCATCGCCTACTTTGCCGCACTGGCGCTGCTCGGCTTGGCGAGCGACATGATGTTTGCCGCAGGCGCAGCCGTTGTTGGCGGGGCAATCACGCTGGGGCTGCTGACGCTCTTCGCAGTGCTGGTGGCGCGGACCACGGTTTATACCATCACCAACCGCCGCGTCGTGCTGCGCATCGGCATTGCCCTTAACAAGTGCATCAACCTTCCGCTTGCGCTGATCGGGTCGGCAGAATTGCGCCAGCTTCAGGCGGGCCACGGTGAAATCGCGCTGGTCCTGAGCGGGTCTCACCGCCTCGGTGTCGCCACGATCTGGCCGCATGCCCGGCCTTGGCACCTGTCAAAGCCGCAGCCGATGATGCGCGCCCTGCCCGATGCCGCAGTCGTTGCCGCCATTCTTGCCAGCGCCTGCGCGGCGGTCGTCCCGAACGAGGCTGTCGTGCCGCAGCGCGCGGCAAAGCCTGTCCCCGTGCGCAGCCACGGCCTGCAGGGAGCCGCAGCATGAGTATTGCCCACGATCACGAGAACACCGTTCCGCGCCCCGCACTGGTGCTGGCAGGCGCGCTCGTTGCCACCACGCTTGCGCTCACCGCGCTGGTTCAGGTTGGCGTGCTAAACCGCGAGGCGGTCCCGTCGATCGAACGTGCAAAGGCAGGCGTCGAAGCTGTTGAGGTTCGTCACCTGTCGTTTGAAGATCGCGCCGACGGCGCTGTCGTCGTCAAGGACGCAGACAGCGCCGAAACACTTGCCGTGCTGCTGGGCGAAAACGATGGCGGTGGTTTCGTGCGTGGTGTCATGCGCGGGCTGGCCCGTGAGCGCAGAATGAACGGCATCGGGCACGAAGCTCCGTTCGAACTCGCGCTGTGGCGCAACGGTTCGCTCTCGCTGGTTGATACGGCAACGGGTCGTTCGGTGGAAATCGGCTCGTTCGGCCCGGACAACCGCGCCGCCTTTGCCAAGTTCCTGAAGTTCAAACCTGCGGGAAATGCCGAATGATGGCCGCGCGCGCCTTCGATATCCCCTGCCGCATTGCGGTGGAGCAGAGCGAGGCGCATTTCCACGCGCATGTCGAACTGGCAGGCGAAGTGGTGATCCACCCTGGTGATCGGGTGCGCGTCCACGGCGATCCCATCCGCGTTGCGTTTGGTGAAAGCGCCGTGATCGAGCGTATGGCTACCATAGTCCGCGCAGGCCCGCTGCTGCGAGGCTGGACGCGGCTGGTGGCCTATCTCGGTCTGACCGAACTCTATGAAGTCAGCTTCAATCCTGGGAGCCTGAAATGAACGCGCATGTCGTTATCGCCCCGCCGTCCGATTATGCCGCCCCTGCTCCGGTGAAGCCTGATGTTCACGCGATGGTCAGCCACGAAACCGTGCTCAGCCCGCGCTTCTACACCACCGATTTCGCTGCGCTGGATTCGATCGACGTCTCGCTCGTCCGCAAGGAATGGGACGCCTTGATCGCTGAAATGGTCAGCGATCCCAACAAACTGCATTTCAAGCGCGAAGGCAGCTTTGCCGGGATCATTGAAGGCCTTGAACCCGAACTGCGTGCTGAATTCACCGATTTCCTCGTCAGTTCGCTGACGTCCGAATTTTCGGGCTGCATCCTCTATGCAGAAATGGCGAAGCGGACGAAGAACCCGGACATGAAGCAGCTGTTCAAGCTGCTCGCCCGCGATGAAAGCCGCCATGCCGGCTTCATCAACGAAGCGCTGAAGGACGCCGGCATCGGCATCGATCTCGGCTTCCTGACCAAGGCCAAGAAGTACCACTACTTCAAACCGAAGTTCATTTTCTACTCGGTCTATCTTTCGGAAAAGATCGGATACGCGCGCTACATCGCGATCTATCGCCAGCTTGCCGCCCATCCCGAACTGCGCTTCCACCCGATCTTCAACTGGTTTGAATCGTGGTGCAACGATGAGTTCCGCCACGGCGAGGCCTTCGCCCTGCTGCTGCGCGCCGATCCCAAGCTGCTTTCCGGCATCAACAAGCTGTGGGTCCGCTTCTTCCTGCTCGCGGTCTATTCCACCATGTATGTGCGCGATCATGCGCGCCCGGTATTTCACAAGGCACTGGGGCTTGATCCCAAGACCTATGATTACAACGTCTTCTCGATCTGCACCGCGATCAGCCGTCAGGTCTTCCCGGTGGAACTGGATACCGATGATCCACGCTTCCGCCGCGCGATGGACCGCCTGCTGGTGGCCAGCCAGAAGATTGAGGCTGGCAAGCAGCAGGGTGGCCTTTCCGGCGCTCTACGGCGCGCTTCGGGCACGGTGGGAGCGGCTTTCAACTTCGCGCGGATGTATCTGCTGCGTCCACGTGCCAACGAACTGCCTGCCACGGTGCGGATGCAGCCCGCATGGTAAGCTGGACCGGCCATGTCCTGCCGGTCGTCGCCACGATCGCGGTCTGGTTCCTGGCAACCGGCCTGATCGCTTGGGCGGACAACCGCGAACGGCGCACTTTCCCGCTCAGCCTGATGCTGGCCGGATTGGCAGGCGTTGGTGGACTGGTCATGGTCGCACTTACAATGAAATCGGCCACCCTGTGGAGCGTCTATGCCTCTTTCGCCGGGGCCATCCTGATCTGGTCTTGGCATGAGATCACGTTCCTCACCGGCGCAATCACCGGCCCCCGCCGCGAACCCTGCCCGCCTAACGCACGTGGCCTTGAACGCTTCTTCCACGCTGTAAGCGCCATTGCCTGGCACGAGATCGCTCTGGCACTCAGCGCACTGGGCCTGATATCGCTAAGCTGGGATGCACCAAACCAGCTCGGCGCGATGACGTTTACGCTGCTGCTGGTCATGCGGCTCTCCACCAAAATTGTGATCTTCTTCGGCGTGCCCAACATGAACACCGAGATTTTCCCGCCGCATCTTGCCTACCTGAAGACCTATTTCGGCCCACGCCGCATGGGCATCGAACTTTTTCTTGCGATTGCAGCCACTTCAGGCCTCGCATTGTGGCTCGGTTTGATCGCGCTCAATGCGCCAGAGGGCAGCGCCAGTGCAGCAGGTGCCAGCCTGCTCTTCGCGCTCGCCGCACTGGGGGCACTCGAACACCTGTTTCTTGCCCTGCCGATTCGCGACGGGGCACTGTGGGGCTGGGCCTTGCCTTCGCGACGTCCAGCAAATTGAATTCGCATAACGTACTCCAACGAGAACATACGAAGAGGACCGACGACATGGATTACGAAGCATACTTCCAGGGGGAACTGGACGCGGTCCGGGACGAAGGACGCTATCGGATCTTTACCGAGATCGAGCGGCGCTGCGGCAAGTTCCCGCACGCCACGCGCTATGTCGATGACCGGACCGAGCAGGTCACCGTGTGGTGCTCGAACGATTACCTCGGCATGGGCCAGCATCCGACCGTGCTTGATGCTATGCACAAGACGCTCGACGAATGCGGCGCTGGCGCAGGCGGCACGCGCAACATTTCTGGCACCAACCACCACCACGTCCTGCTCGAACAGGAACTGGCCGACCTTCACGGCAAGGAATCCGCGCTGCTGTTCACCAGCGGTTACGTGTCAAACTGGGCGGGCCTTGGGACTTTGTGCGCCAAGATCCCTGACTGCGTGGTGTTTTCAGACGCGCTGAACCATGCGTCGATGATCGAAGGCATCCGCCACTCGCGCGCCACTTGTCGCGTGTGGCGTCATAACGATGTCGAGCACCTCGACCAACTCCTTTCGGAATACGGTCCCGATGTTCCCAAGCTGGTGGCGTTCGAAAGCGTCTATTCGATGGACGGCGATATCGGCCCCATCGCCGAAATCCTCGACGTTTGTGAAAAGCACGGCGCGATGAGCTACATCGACGAAGTCCACGCGGTCGGCCTCTATGGTCCGCGCGGCGGCGGTGTGGCCGAGCGTGAAGGCCTGATGGACCGGATCACCGTGATCGAAGGTACGCTCGGCAAGGCCTTTGGCGTGATGGGCGGATACATCGCTGCTTCGGCGGCACTGTGTGATTTCATCCGCACGTTTGCCAGCGGGTTCATCTTCACCACCGCGCTTCCGCCAGCGCTGGCTGCTGGTGCAACTGCCAGCATCAAGCACTTGAAGGCGAGCGAAATGGAACGCGCCCGCCACAAGGAGCGCGTGGCCACCGTGCGCCGCCGTCTTGACGCAATGGGCATTCCCCACCTCCACAACCCCAGCCACATCATCCCGGTGATGGTGGGCGATCCGCACAAGTGCAAACGCATCAGCGACTGGTTGATGGACAACCACGGCATCTATGTGCAGCCGATCAATTATCCCACCGTACCGCGTGGGACGGAACGCCTGCGCATCACGCCTTCGCCGGTCCACAGCGATGCTGATGTGGACAAGCTGATCGAGGCGTTGAGCGACATCTGGTCGCAGTGCGAACTGGCGCGGCGCTCCGCTGCCGCCTGATTACCAAGGCATAACAGAAAAGGCGCGAACCGCTCGGTTCGCGCCTTTTTTCGTGTGCAGGTTCGTTGGCGTCAGTTCGGTGCCTTGAGATAGGCAATCACGTCAGCGCGATCCTGCGCCTTTGAAAGACCGGCAAACGCCATCTTGGTGCCGGGAACCACGCGGGCAGGCTTTTCCAGGTACTGGAACATCTTTTCAGGCGTCCAGGTAATGCCGCTGTTCTTGTTGGCATTCGAATAGCTGAACCCTGCCACCGAACCTGCCGCACGGCCAACAATGCCTGCCAGCGACGGGCCGACCATGTTCTTGCCAGCCTCAACCGCGTGGCAAGCCTTGCACTGGGCAAAAATGGTCTTGCCATGCGCAACATCCGGAGTCAGCGATGCCAGCGTTGTGCCATCCAGCGTGTCGGTTGAATCAGCCGTTGGTGCAGCCGCGCTCGTCGCTGCTGCAGGAGCCGGGGCGGCGGCTGCCGTCGTGGTTTCTTCGGTCGTTGCCGTCGAACCTTCAGCGGCCTTGTCTGCACTGCCTCCACCGCCGCACGAAGCGAGCAGCAAGGTAGCTGTTATCAGCGCAATATGTTGAAATGATTTGCTCATTTTCATCCACCCTCAATCCGAGATTGTGCGCATCCTGCAAGGACGGCCAGAGAGTTAAACATGCTGAAACCGCATGCGCAACACGGTATTTTGGGCGTCGGGATTAATGGAACCTATCACACTTTGAAGTGTTTTTGAGGGCTGTTCCGAGAGGTCACCTTCAACTGGCAGCCGTGGGCCGGTCACCTTTGCGCGCCCTGAACTTTTCAACCAGCGGCATGAAGGGAAACAGCCACTGTTCCCTGATGGAAAGCCGCCGCCGGTCATCCTGTCCGACCAGCGAAGCTTCACCTTCCTTGTAGGTGCCAAAGATGCGGTCCAGCACGATCAGCGAATTGCCATAGTTGCAGCGTGTGTCCTCATAGGGGACCGAATGGTGCAGGCTGTGATGGCGGATCGTGGTGAAAAAGAACGAATAGAACAGCGGCGGGTTTGACCGCACATTGGCATGGGCAAAAGTAGAGACCACGCCCATCACGCTATACCCTGCAAGGGCTGCTGACTGGTTGAGATCAAACAGCGCCACCACGCTCAGGCTGATCAGCCAAAGTTCGATCGGATTGCCGACCGCCCCCTTCATCGCGTTCAACTGCGTGATGTGATGGTGCGGCGCGTGCGTCAGCCAGAACGGCGTGGAATTGTGCATCAGCCTGTGCATCCAGTACTGCCCGAATTCCACAAGGAACACGACCAGCGCCACCTGCAGCAACCACGGCATCTGTTCGGCCCACGGCGTTGCAATGCCCAGCGATTGCTTCAGCGAATCCAGCGGGCGTTCGGCAAGGAAATTGGTCGCCTTGGAAATAACTGTCGCGCTCAATACTACATAGAAAAGGTCGGTGAAGAATTCACGCCGGTTAAGCCGCCATCCTGCATGCCTTTCCAACGGCACTTCCAGCAGGAGGACGATCAGCGTAATTGCAGAACTCACGCCGATCACAACCCAGGTGCTCTTCACCCAGTCAGCCGGAGCGAAAGCCCAGAAGGCAACGACCAGCGCCACCATCAACGGTGGCAGCAAATCAACCGCGAGCTTCTTCAAGTCGGCTTTCATCTGGAACTTGCCCTCTGATAGTTCGGACGAGCCTAATCGGTGCGCCATTACTCATAGCATACGTCGTATGACGTAAGCCAACCCGAAAACCCCGCGTTGACGGGGCGCACGGCGCGGGCCACACTCCTTGGCAGGGCGGTATCATGGCACAACGTCATTATTACCATACGCAAAAAGCGTAATACGCAGCCCCCGTAAATTCCCCCATCAAGGCCATGTTGCAGTGCAAAAGGGGAATCACCAGTGCTCAGGCTGATCGGCAGGACCGGAAAGACACTCTTGATCGCGGCAACGCTGCTGGCGGCGTCCTGCTCGCCTTCAGCCGAAGGCCCCGCGCCCAAGCGCACGGAGTTCAGCATTGGCTGGTCGATCTATGCCGGATGGATGCCCTGGCCCTATGCGCAGCAGGCCGGGATCGTGAAGAAGTGGGCCGACAAGTACGGCATCAAGATCAACGTCGTGCAGGTGAACGACTACGTTGAGTCCGTGAACCAGTACACCGCCGGCAAATTTGACGGCGTGACCGTGGCCAACATGGACGCGCTGACGATCCCTGCCGCCGGTGGCAAAGACACCAGCGCGATCATCGTGGGCGATTTTTCCAACGGCAACGATGGCGTGCTGATGAAAGGCGGCGACACCGTTGCCGCGCTCAAAGGTCAGTCGGTCTACCTCGTCGAGCTTTCGGTCTCGCACTATCTGCTGGCGCGCGCGCTTAATTCGTCAGGCATGTCGCTGACCGATGTGAAGACGATCAACACGGCTGATGCCGACATCGTTGCCGCTTTTGCCAGCCCCGATGCCAAGGCCGCCGTTGCTTGGAACCCGCAGCTTTCGGTCATGAGCGGTCAGGCCGGTGCAACGCAGGTCTTCAGTTCTGCCAACATTCCCGGCGAAATCCTCGATCTGCTGGTGGTCGATACCGCCACGCTCAAGGCCAACCCCGATCTGGGCAAGGCGCTGGCGGGCATCTGGTATGAGACCGTCAGCCTGATGATCCGCCAAGACGCACAGGGCAAGGAAGCGCGTGCGGCAATGGCCAAGCTGGCCGGAACGACGCCCGACGTATTCGACGCGCAGCTCAAGACCACGCGCCTCTATGTTGATGCCAAGGAAGCCGTCGCTGCCACCGCCTCGCCCAACCTGATCACAACCATGACGAAGGTCCGCGATTTCAGCTTCTCGAAGGGGCTGTTCCAGGGCGCAACATCGGCCGATGCGGTGGGTATGTCGTTCCCCGGTGGCGTCACGCTGGGCGATCCGGCGCGCGTCACCCTGCGCTTTGACGAAAGCTTCATGAAGCTGGCCGCCGACGGCAAGCTGTGATCCGCGCCAGTTCCATCACGTCCCGCAAGGAGGCGCGCCAATGCGCTGGGTAAACCGACAGATCGGCCGCAGACAGGCCTTCGGGCTGGCCGCCATCCCGATTGCACTGCTGGCCATCGCCTATCTGGTGGCATCGGCACAGCGCCACGCGATCAACCCGTCCGACAAGATCCTGCCGCTGCCCACCGCTATGGCTTCGGCGATGTGGCGCATGATGCGTGAACCTGATGTGCTCAGCGGCAATCTGGTATTCTGGGCCGATACGCTGGCCAGCCTCCAGCGCCTTGGCCTCGGCCTTGGCATTGCCACAACGATGGCGCTGCTGGTGGGTCTGGTGCTGGGCGTGTTGCCGCCGGTGCGCGCGATGTTTGGCCCGCTGGTGACCGGCATCGCGGTGATCCCGCCGATTGCGCTGCTTCCGATCCTGTTCATCGCGCTGGGCCTTGGTGAAACCGCAAAGGTCGCGCTTATCGTCATAGGCATTGCCCCGGTGATGGTGCGCGATGTGGCGGGCCACGTGGGTGCGCTTCCGAGAGAGCAAATCGTCAAGGCGCAGACTTTGGGCGCTGGAAGCTGGCAAATCCTGCTGCGTGTGGCCCTTCCCCAAGCCTTGCCCCGCCTGATCGTCGCGCTCAAACTGGCGCTTGGCCCGGCATGGGTGTTCCTGATCTCGGCAGAGGCCATCGCGTCTGACGTTGGCCTTGGCTACCGCATCTTCCTCGTCCGCCGCTATCTCTCGATGGACGTGATCATTCCTTACGTTGCGTGGATCGCGCTGCTGGCCATCGTGATGGACGTTGCGCTTTCCAAGCTCAGCACCAAGGCCTTCCCCTGGGCGCACGGAGCAGCACATTGAGCGCGCTGCTTTCCCTGCGCGACGTGTGGGTCGAATATGGCGACCGCATCGTCCTCGAAAAGGTCGATCTCGATGTTGCGGCAGGCTCCTTCGTCTCGGTCGTCGGACCATCGGGCGCGGGCAAGAGCACGTTCCTGCGCGTAATCCTTGGGCAAGAACAGGCGACGCGCGGGACGATCACGCTGGATGGCGCGCCGCTGCCGCCCGAATGCGGACCGGACCGGGGCGTGGTGTTCCAGAAGTATTCGGTGTTCCCGCACCTGACCGTGCTGGCCAACGTGGTGTTCGGGCTGGAATGCACTGCAGCACCGTTCCTGGCCCGGCTGTTCGGCGCAAAGCGCAAGGCGGCTGTGGCCGAGGCGGCAGAAATGCTGGCGGCGGTGGGATTGGCAGACAGCATGCACCTTTACCCCGCGCAAATGTCCGGCGGGATGCAGCAGCGCCTTGCCATTGCGCAGGCCCTGATCAAGCGCCCGCGCATCCTGCTGCTGGATGAACCCTTCGGCGCGCTCGATCCCGGCATCCGCGCTGATATGCATGCGCTGATCACCAAGCTGTGGCGGCAGTATGACCTCACCGTCATCATGGTTACGCACGACATCCGCGAGGCCTTCACGCTTGGCACGCGCGTTCTGGCGCTCGACAAGCGCCGCCACGATCCCCACGCGCCGCACCGCTTTGGCGCGACGGCGGTCTATGATCTGCCGCTGGTCAAGCCTGCACCTGCGGAAGAAGAAGCTACCGAGGCAGTGGCATGACTCCTGCGCCCGAACCCCTCGCCCGCCTGAGCATGAGCCTGCCAGCCAGCCTGTTCCGCAAACTGGACATGATGGTCGATGAACGCCGCCTGCCTTCGCGTTCGCAACTGATCGCCGAACTGATCCGCCATGCGCTGGCCGCACACGAGGCCTATACCCGGCCGGAAGAGACACTCGCAGGCACTATAACCGTGATCTATCGCGGTGACCGGGGCCGGGTGCGGCACCAGTTGGCGCAGACGCAGGCGCAATACCTCAAGGAAGTGATCTCCTCGCAGCACGTGTTCCTGCAGGATG
Organism: Novosphingobium sp.; assembly: GCF_030696665.1. Taxonomy (GTDB): domain Bacteria; phylum Pseudomonadota; class Alphaproteobacteria; order Sphingomonadales; family Sphingomonadaceae; genus Novosphingobium. The sequence goes on along the minus strand of NZ_JAUYRV010000044.1, from coordinate 42,197 downwards.
ACCAGTCGCTCGAAGTGCTGCTGGTTCAAGGCGCTGCCGTGCGGCTGAAAGACCTTTCCGATGCGCTGCGCCGCGTGCGCGGGGTGCATCAGCTTGAACTCGTTACAACAACCGCCCTTCTCCCGCCGCTTTATGAGCAGGACGGAAGCGAAGGCGAACCCGATGGAGCGGTGAAATGACCGAAACTCTCGCAAATCCTATGGCCGCGCGCGATCATGCGCGCAGCATGGGCGGCACCGTGGTGGAAGCCATGCCAGTGCTGCCTCCCGTGGCTGCGGACTTGCCCGATAGCGTTTCTGCCGATGACGTGGTGTGGGAAGAGACGATTGCGGCGGGCGGCTATGCCACGCGGCGTCTGGCGCGCGGGAGCCGCTTGCGGCTGATCGACTTAAAGGGAGATGCCTGCGCTGGCCTCCAAGTGTTCAACGCCGAAATGCCGACCGAGCGGCTGAACGTGGCCGATACGGTCAAGGTTCAGTGGAACGCCTATCTGGCCGCCGGGAAGCTGCTGCTGTCCGACATGGGCCGCGTGCTGATGAGCATTGAGGCTGACGATGCCGAGACGCACGATTGCTTCAGCGGCACGTCAAACGCAGCCACCAACCTTGCGAAGTATGGCGAGGGCCGCAACAGCGGTGCCTATCCCAACGGGCGGGACCGCTTTCTGCTGGGCGCGGCGAAGCATGGTCTCGGGCGGCGCGACGTGCATCCTTGCGTGAACCTGTTCAAGGGCACGAAGATTGAACTGGACGGCGCAATCACGCCGCAGGTCGGCCCTTTTGCACCGGGGCGCAGTGTCGTCCTGCGGGCGGAGATGGACGTGATCGTGGTGATCGCCAACTGCCCGCATGTGCTTGACCCTAGGCCCGAATATTCCGTGACACTGCTCCGGGCGACCGCTTGGCGCGGCGCAGTGACGACAGAGGCCGACCCCATCCGTAACGCGACGCCAGAGGGCCTGCGCGCCTTCCTGAACGTCGAAGATTACTACCGCCGCTGACGCGAGGAACTATCAGATGAGCGATCCCCACCTCTCCGGCCTTTCCGCCACCATCGTCCACGACGAAATCGTGCCAGCGCGCGCCCCGTGGCTCTATCACGTTGCCAAGGGGCAGACCCTGCGCATCGTCGACCTTGAAGGCAATCAGGCGGTCGACTTCCTGCTCTACAGCGCAGCCGACGATGCCGAACGCTACAGCGCGCAGGATACCGTTGCGGCACAGGGCAACCTGTTCCTGCGCACGGGGACCAAATTGATGTCCAATGAAGGCCGCCCGATGATGACAATCGCGGCCTCGGCAGTGGAATATCATGACACTATCGGTGGCGCTTGTTCGTGTGAATCCAATACCTTGCGCTATGGTCATCATACAAAGTCGCAACATGCCTGCGTCGAAAACTTCCTCGAGGCCAACCTGCTCGAAGGGCGCGGCAAGCGCGATATTGTGCCGAACATCAATTTCTTCATGAACGTTCCAGTCGAGGCCGACGGCGCGCTGGGCATCGTTGACGGCATTTCCGCGCCGGGGCTGACGGTAGACCTCTACGCCGACATGGACGTGATCGTCGTCGTCTCCAACTGTCCGCAGATCAACAACCCTTGCAACGCGTTCAATCCCACTCCCGTTCGCATGATCGTGGCCGCATGACCCCCGCCCCAAAGCCTTTCGACACTGTTCTGATCGCCAACCGGGGCGCGATTGCCACCCGGATCATCCGCACCTTACGCCGCATGGGGCTGCGCTCGGTGGCGGTCTATTCCGAGGCGGATGAAGGCTCGCTCCACGTTGCCGAAGCAGACGAGGCGGTTTGCATCGGCAGCGCGCGGCCAAGTGAGAGCTATCTTGATATTGCCAAGATCATCGGTGCGGCAAAGCAGACGGGCGCAGGCGCGATCCATCCGGGCTACGGCTTCCTTTCGGAAAACACCGAATTTGCAGCGGCCTGTGCCGAAGCGGGGATCGTGTTCATCGGCCCGACGGCAGACAACATCCGCACTTTCGGCCTGAAGCACAGCGCGCGGGAGCTGGCGGCAGCGCACGGTCTCCCCCTCGCCCCCGGCAGCGACCTATTGACCGATGAGGCAGAAGCCATTGCGGCAGTGCAGGCCATCGGCTTCCCGATCATGCTGAAAGCCACCGCAGGCGGCGGCGGCATCGGCATGCGCGTGTGCGAAACCGAAGGCGATGTACGCGATGGCTTTGCCGCCGTGGCGCGGCTTGGCCAAAGCAACTTCGGCGATGCAGGCGTTTTCCTCGAACGTTTCGTGCGGCGCGCGCGGCACGTGGAAGTGCAGATATTCGGCGATGGCGCAGGCCGCGTGGTGGCACTGGGCGAGCGTGACTGCTCGCTTCAGCGGCGTAACCAGAAGGTGGTGGAAGAGGCCCCTGCCCCGTTGCTTCCCGAAGCCGTGCGCCAGAACCTCTATTCCGCCGCAATCCGGCTTGGCGAGGCGGCACAGTATCGCAGCGCAGGCACTGTGGAGTTCCTCTACGATGCCGACCGGGAGGAGTTCTTCTTCCTCGAAATGAACACTCGGTTGCAGGTGGAACACGGCGTGACCGAAATGGTCTTTGGCGTGGATCTGGTGGAATGGATGATCCGGGGCGCGGCCGGCGATTACAGCTTCCTCGATACCGCACCGACCACACCGAAAGGCCACTCGGTGCAAGTGCGGCTCTATGCCGAAGACCCGGCACTCGATTACCGTCCCACGTCGGGCACGCTGACCTGCGTGCAGTTCCCGGAGAGCGTGCGGGCCGAAACGTGGATCATGGCGGGTAGTGAAGTCAGCGCCTTCTACGATCCGATGCTGGCCAAGCTGATCGTCCATGCAGATACCCGCGAAGCCGCCGTGGCCGCCATGCAGGCAGCGCTGGCGGACAGCCGGATCGACGGGATCGAGACCAACTTGCGCTGGCTGCGCGACGTTGTGGCATCAGCCGCGTTCACCACCGGCGAAGTGTCCACCCGCGCACTGGAAGGCGTGACTTACGCGCCGCAAAGCATCCGCGTGATCAGCGGCGGCACCGCCACCACCGTGCAGGATTGGCCGGGGCGCCAAAAGCTCTGGGCCGTCGGCGTGCCGCCCTCAGGTCCGATGGATGACCAGTCCTTCCGCATCGGCAACCGTCTGCTCGGCAATCCAGAAGGCATGGCCGGGCTGGAAATGACCGTAACTGGTCCCACCCTCGCCTTCTCCGCCCCGGCGCGGGTGTGCCTGACGGGCGCGGACTTCGGCGCGACGCTGGACGGGGTGGCAGTGCCGCTGGGCCAGCCGTTTGAAATCGCGAAAGGCCAGACGCTGAGCATGGGCCGCGCAGGCGGTGGCGGCATGCGCGGCTATCTGCTGATCGCAGGCGGGCTCGATCTCGCGCCCTACCTCGGCAGTTGCAGCACCTTTGAACTCGGCCAGTTCGGTGGCCATGCCGCACGGCGATTGGTGGCGGGCGATGTCCTGCACCTTTCGGGCGCAGCGACGAGCAACGAAACGCCCGCAATCCCTCTGCCCGCTCTGCCCACTGATTGGTCCTTGCGCGTGCTCTACGGCCCGCACGGATCACCCGATTTCTTCACCGATGACGATATCGACATGATCGTCGCCGCCGACTGGCAAGTGCACTACAATTCCAATCGTACCGGCGTTCGCCTTGTCGGTCCAAAGCCCGAATGGGCGCGGCGCGATGGGGGTGAGGCGGGGCTGCACCCGTCCAACATCCACGACAATCCCTATGCCATCGGCGCGGTGGATTTTACCGGCGACATGCCGATCATCCTCGGCCCGGATGGTCCTTCGCTCGGTGGGTTCGTGTGCCCCTTCGTGGTGATCGCTGCGGATTTGTGGAAGGTCGGCCAGCTTTCTGCAGGTGACAAACTGCGCTTTGTGCCTGTGACAATGGCCGAAGCGACAGCAGCGACAGCCGCGCAAAAGGCGCTGCTTCTGAACGGCACCAAGACGCCACCTAGCCGCACCTGTGCGGTAGCAACGCAGACTCCGGTGCTTGCAGACCTGCCCGAAGGGCCGACACGTCCGCGCACGGTTTATCGCCAGCAGGGCGATCGCAACATCCTCGTCGAATACGGCCCAATCGTGCTCGATATCGAAATGCGGATCCGCGTCCACGCACTGATGACCGAGTTGGAACGCATGGCGCTGCCCGGCGTGATCGACATTGTGCCGGGCATCCGTTCGCTGCAACTGCACTTCGATGGCGAGGCTTTGGACCAAGCTGCCGCGCTGGCTGCGCTAATTGCAGCGGAGGAACGTCTGGGCGATCTGGAGGACTTTGCGATCCCATCACGCATCGTCCACCTACCGCTCAGCTGGCGCGATCCGGCGACGTTGGAGACTATCGAGAAGTACATGGGCGCGGTGCGCGATGATGCGCCGTGGTGCCCGGACAACATCGAGTTCATCCGCCGCATCAACGGCTTGCCCGATGTGGCTGCCGTGGAGAACCTGATCTTCGAAGCCAGCTACCTCGTGATGGGGCTGGGCGATGTCTACCTTGGCGCACCGGTGGCCACGCCCGTCGATCCCCGGCACCGTCTGGTGACGACGAAATACAACCCGGCGCGCACATGGACGCCGCCCAATGTGGTCGGCATCGGCGGGGCCTATATGTGCATTTACGGCATGGAAGGCCCCGGCGGGTATCAGTTGTTCGGCCGGACCATTCAGGTGTGGAACACCTATCGCCAGACGCAGGCCTTTACGGAGGGCAAGCCGTGGCTGCTGCGCTTCTTCGACCAGATCCGGTTCTATCCGGTGAGCGCTGAGGAACTGGCCGAATGGCGGCGCGATTTCCCCAGTGGGCGGCGCTCCATTGAAATCGAGCCGTCCGAATTCCGTCTGTCCGACTATCGCAAATACCTTGCCGATAATGCCGAGGCCATCAGCGCCTTCGAAGCCAGCCGCAAGGCCGCTTTCGATGCCGAGCGTGCCGACTGGCAGGCACGCGGAGAGTTTGACCGCGTGTCTGCCCTCGCCGATGCCGATGTGCCGCAGGAAGCCGCGATCACCGTGCCTGATGGTGCGGACGTGGTCGAAGCGCCGTTCGGGGGCAGCGTGTGGAAGCTGCTCGTGGCAACCGGGGATCAGGTGCAGGCGGGCGATACCATTGCCGTGCTGGAATCGATGAAGATGGAATGCCCTGTCCTCAGCCCCAATTCGGGCAAGGTTGTCGCGCTCTACGTAACCGAAAAGCAGTCCCTGCAACCCGGAGCGCCGATGTGCGCGCTGGAGAAAGCAGCATGAGCGCATCGTTCCGACAGAGCGCTGCCTCAATTGCCGAGGCCGTGAGTGCCGGCGCGACCAGCGCGGTTGCAGTGATGGAAGCGACCTTGGCGCGCATCGCCGCCTATGATGCGGTCCAGCCGCAAGTGTGGATCAGCCGGGCTTCTGCCGATGATCTGCTTTCACAAGCCCGCACAGTCGATGCACGTGTGGCGGCGGGTGAGCATCTGCCGCTGGCAGGCGTGCCCTTTGCTGCCAAGGACAACATCGACGTTGCAGGCTTCGAAACGACAGCGGCCTGCCCTGCCTTCGCTTACGCGCCCGAAGCCAATGCCACGGTGATCGAACGGCTGACGGCCGCCGGTGCGATTTGCGTTGGCAAGACCAACCTCGATCAGTTCGCCACCGGCCTCGTCGGCACGCGCAGCCCCTATGGCATTCCGCGCAATGCTTCGAACCTTGCCTATGTCAGCGGCGGATCGAGTTCCGGTTCTGCCGTGGCAGTAGCCGCCGGACTGGTGCCGATTGCGCTGGGCACCGATACCGCAGGATCGGGCCGCGTGCCCGCCGCATTCAACCACCTGATCGGGTTCAAACCCACCAAGGGCCGCTGGTCCGCCGCAGGCCTCGTCCCCGCTTGCCGCAGCATCGATTGCATCACCGTGTTTGCCGATGACACAACCGATGCGCGTCTTGTCGATCAGGTGCTGGCCGGGTTCGATCCCGCCGATCCGTGGTCAAAGCCGCTGGCCGACCGTAACCTTGCCGCCAAGGTCATCGGCGTGCCCCGGCGCGAGCAGCGGCTGTGGTTCGGCGATCTGGAATCCGAATATCTCTATGACAAGGCGCTGGAAAAGCTGGCCGAACTGGCGACCGTGGTCGAAATCGACATGGCTCCGCTGCAGGAAGCCGCACTGCTGCTGTATAACGGGCCGTGGGTGGCTGAACGCACCGCTGCGATGGCGACGCTGCTAAGGGACAACCCCGACGCGGTCGATCCAACGGTACGCACCGTGGTGGAAGCCGGGTGGGACAAGAGCGCGGTTGAGCTGTGGAACGGCATCTACCGCATGGCCGAGCTGAAGCGCCATGCCGATGGGCTGCTGGAACAGGTCGACATGCTGGTCTTTCCCACCACTGGCACGACGTATCGCGTGAACGAATTGCTCGCCGCGCCGGTGGCACTCAACAGCAATCTTGGTGCTTACACCAACTTCGTGAACCTACTGGACATGGCAGCCGTTGCCGCCCCAGCGGGGCAACGCGCCAATGGCACAGGCTTTGGCCTCACCTTCATCGGCCCAGCAGATTCAGACCGCGCACTGCTGACCGCTGCCGATGCCTGGGCGGCCACCGCCGATTTACCATCCCCACCCCCGCTCGATCTGGAGGGCAAAATGCAGACCGTGAAAATCGCCGTTGTCGGCGCGCATCTTGAAGGAATGCCGCTGCACTGGCAGCTGACATCGCGCAATGCGACGTTCGTCGGCGCATTTGAAACCGCTCCCAGCTATCGCCTTTACGCCATTGCCGACAGCGTGCCGCCAAAGCCTGCGCTGGTGTTCAGCGAAGATGGCGCAAGCATCAAGCTGGAGGTCTATGAACTGGGCGTCGCCGAATTCGGCAGCTTTGTGGTAGATGTGCCGCCGCCGCTTGCCATCGGCACCGTAACGCTGGCCGATGGCAGCAGCGTCAAGGGCTTCGTGTCAGAGCCGCGCGCGCTGACTGGCGCGGAAGACATCACCCATCTGGGCGGTTGGCGCGCCTATATTGCTGCCAAGTCCTGATTCCCAAGCGAAAGGCCTTCCCATGCTCCGCAAGACGTTTGCTCTCGCTGCTGCGCTAACCGCCTCTGCTGCCAACGCGCAGGTAGAGCAGGCGCAAACCGTGCCAGGTTTCGCCGATTTCCTTGCCGTGGATGGCGATTCCGTTTGGGCCACCAATCGCGGCAAGGTGGAGAAGTGGTCACGCACGGGCAAAGTCGCCGAAGTGGCGGTGGCGAAGCCTTGCGGAGCAATGGCCATCGAGTTCGGATCGTTGTGGATGGCCGATTGCGCCGAACGCACGCTGGTGCGGATCGATCTGGAAGACGCGAAGATCATCGCCACGATCCCCACCGGCATCGCCAACCAGAAGCAGGGCGAGTTGATCGTGGCGACGGGCGCAGGCTCGGTCTGGATCGCGAGCAAGCCCGAAGGGATGGTGGCACGCGTTGATCCCAAGACCAACAGCGTCGTGGCCAACATCCCGGTTGATGAGGACACCTGGTACGTCACCTACGGCTATGACGCGGTGTGGGCGGTGAGCGCGACGAAGCAGACACTGCAGAAGATCGATCCCAAGACCAACACCGTTGTCGCCCGCGCGCCGCTCGGCACGATGCCGGGATTCCTTGCAGCAGGCGAAGGCGGCGTTTGGGTGCAGGAACAGGGCGATGGCACGCTGGTCCGCGCCGACCCCGCCACCGGGCAGGTATTGGGCCGCGTGAAAGTGGGCGCGAACCTGAAATGGGGGGATATCGATACCGGCGGCGGCAAAGTGTGGTTGCGCACCACCGACGATCAGACTTTTGCCGAAATCGATCCGCTTTCGATGACTGTCACGGGCCGCTATGGCAAGGCGGCGGGCAGCGGCGCGCTGCGCTATACGCCAAAGGGTGTGTGGACCAGCGCGCATGACGTTCACACATTGTCATTCTGGCCGATGAAGAGCCTGCTGGCCGCTTCTGCAAAGCCCTGAATTCCGGCGATCAGGCCACCGCGCGTAGCGGTGGCCTGTCGTCCCTTAGCGAGAACTGGCTCAGCGTGCCCATCAGCGCCGTGGCTTCCTGTGCCAGTGAGCGCAGCGCGGCGTTGCTTTCCTCAACCATCGCCGCGTTCTGTTGCGTCGATTTGTCGATGGCAACGAACGTGCCCTGCACGCCCGACAGGACTTGCGCAGTAGACCGCGTCGCCTCGGCAATTTCCGAGACCAGTGCCCCGATCTCGCTCACTTCGGCCATGACATCCTGCAGCACGGTGCCAGCCTGCGTCACGTATTCCACACCCTCGGTGACTTGCACGTTCGAGGTATCGATAAGCGACTTGATGCTGCGTGCGGCGTCTGTTGTGCGCTGCGCCAGCGCGCGCACTTCGGTTGCCACAACGGCAAAGCCCTTGCCCGCCTCCCCGGCACGAGCGGCCTCCACCCCGGCGTTCAGAGCCAGCAGGTTGGTCTGAAAGGCGATGCCATCGATCAGCGTGACGATATGGCCGATCTCGTTGGCGGATTGTTCGATCTTCTGCACGCTGGTCATTGCACGGTTCACGATTTCACGGCCCCGCACCGCGCGTTGCTGGGATTCATCCAGCGCGCTTTGCACTTCGGACGCGCGAGTAGCGGCGCTGGTCGCCGATGCGGTCATCCGGGTAATGGTGTGGGCAGCTTGCTCGATCGTGGCGGCGTCAATCTCGGTGCGGCGGGCCAGATCATCGGCCGCGTAATGGATCTCGCCCACGCTGGATTCGATCTGGTGTGAAGACTGCGCCACACTGGACACAAGCCCGCGCAAGGTTGCCACGGTCGTGTTGAAATCGGTCCGCAGGGGTTCAAACACGGGCGGGAACGGGTGGTGTATCGGGCAATCGAGGTCACCAGACGCCAAGGCCTTCAGCCCGGCTTCCACTTTGTCGACCACGCCCTTCTGCTCACGCTCACGCGCGGTGCGTTCAGCCAGTGCCGTGGCTTCAAGGTCGATTCTCGCTCTTTCCGCTTGGGCTTGCGCCACGATGAGAACCTCCAGCCGGATCGTCAGCGTCACCAGCACTGCGGTTTCGGCCACTACGATCACGGCGTGAAGGATGACCCTGCCCAGATCAGGCTCACCTGTGAAGACAAGCGCGGGGGCAGCGTAATTCAGGACGAGGTGGTGAACCGCCGTCACGGCAGACCCGGCAAGAACAGGTCTCCAGTCAGCAAGGATTGCGAGAATGGCGATCATGGCAAAGAACGTCATGTGAAGATCGATCTGCCAGGCGTGGCCAGACCACTGCAGCAGGAATATCGCGCAGTACAATGGCATGGTGGCACCAATGACAATACGCGATGCATCATCCGATGCCTTGCGCATGAAAGCCAGCGTCGGATAGACGGTGATTGCCAGCGCCAGCACCAGCGGCGTCAAACTCCCGTGGGACAGGATCGTGCCAAGAGCGATCACAGCAGTGCATGCCCATGCCACTGCCAGGACGAGCGACAGACCTTGCTGCCTGAACTTGATGAGGTCTTCCATTGAAATTGTTCCGTCCAGAACGAGTGTCAGCCGCGCGCGCCGGTGTCTCCACACAACCCTGGCGGTGCGGCAAGGGGCAGGAAGCCGTTCTGCAGGACTGCGAGGATGGGGAAAGGCTTCGCGTGGTAGACGATGAGGCTGCGCGGCGAACGGCCCGTGCCAACAACGGCAAGACCTTCGTCAGCAAGCACACCGAGAGAAGATAGGCCTGCGCCGCCGAGCGGCACCAGCAAGACCGGCTCCCCGGTGCGAGGCCAGAAGATCGCTGACAGCAGAACGCTGCAAAGCAGGGCCGTCTGCACACAAACGCCCGTTACGCGCGTCATGTATCATTTATCGGCATGCTGACGATATACTCCGGTCAACAGGTGGGGGGACCGTTGACGGGAATAACGCTTCTTCCTCAAGATGAAGAATGCCGCCGATCCGTGACTTTACCTAGAGCCAGATGCGGGCGGACACCTGCCTGGCGGATTTTCTATCGCAGGTTAGCCCGCGTATCGTCGATGGCCTTTGCGAAGCCGGTCAGAACCAGTTCGACAGCCCTCACTCCGGCATCGGTCAGCCGAATCCATGAGCGGCGACGATCATTCTCATCAGGCATGCGCACCACCATGCCAACGCCGGTCAGCATGTCGAGATAGCGCAGGCCCGTGGTTGAAGGGACGCCCGCCGAGACACACACGCCAGAGACCGACATCTCGCGGCTTTCGAGCGAGGCGATGTAGAGTTCGGCCAGCATGATCCAGCCTGCGCCCGCTGGTTGCAATCCGGGGACGATATCCTCGCACTCCTGCAAGTGACGGCGGTAACCCTTTGCGATCTTGTAGAGGTTCATCGCGGAATCGCGCTCCTCACAGCGTGGCTGCAGAACATGAACACTTGGCATCTGAACGAACCCTGCAAGTTGATGGAGCAACGAAAAGCCGGACCGCATGTGCCCAGCACATGCGGTCCGAACACGGTGCGACCCGAGGGCTTTTCGAAAACCGCTGCTCTACCCCGGATGGCAGCGGCTTGTCGGATATCCAAAGTGCTGGCGGCCATGCGCGACACCTCGTATCCTTAATCGGTATTCAAGCGTCAGGTCAGGACCAGCACGGTCGCGCTGATCAGAACCCAGAGCAAAAGCGACAAGCCGGGAGCCGCCAGCAGCCTCAGCACGATGACGCGCCTGCAAGCTGCAAAGATGAACCCTGCAAACATGAACGGGCCAAACACGCCGACCATGCGAAATGACTGCCAGCTATCTGTCTCAATCGCCTGCTCCACCGGCCCCGTTGCCGGATACGTAACCGACAAACCGGCAGTTTGTTTGTAAAGAGATGTAAACTGCGTGACTTTGCCGTTACCAGCGGGGTCGCTGCGGGTATGGCGGCATCTGGAATTCTGATCAGGGCAGAGCATGAAAATCGGAATCGTTGATGATGACGACACTATGCTCCAGTTCGTGTCGCGATTGTTCGACACGGAAGGCTTCCGCAGCGTATCGTTCAGGCGCGGCCGGGATCTGATCACCGCCCTTGCGCGTGAAACGTTCGACCTGCTCATTCTGGACTGGAACATGCCTGATATGTCCGGCATGGAAATTCTCAACTGGGTGCAGGCAAGGATCGAACCTTGCCCTCAGGTCATCATGCTGACCAGCCGGTCGGACAAGGACGACGTTGCAGCCGCACTCCATGCCGGCGCGGACGACTATATCGTGAAGCCGGAGTCCGCCATCGTCATCACCGCGCGGGTCCACGCCGTACTGCGGCGCGTGCAACCACGGGTGATGGCGGAGCGGTTTGAGCGGTTCGGCGCATACGAGTTTGATCGCGTGGGCGAAACAGTCACTCTGGATGGCACGCCGGTCGTACTTACCGGCAAGGAGTTTGCATTGGCTTATCTGTTCTTCGCAAACCAGCACAAACCGCTTTCACGCGGATACCTGATGGAGGCAGTGTGGAAATCGGTGGCAGACCTGACCACGCGCACGCTGGACATGCATGTCTCGCGAATCCGCACAAAGCTGCAACTGCGTTCGGACAACGGCTTCCGGCTGCAAACAGTGTTCAACTATGGCTATCGTCTGGAGTCCTGTTGATGAACCGTTCTGCAATTGCACGGTCGGCGATCAGCCAAATCCTTCCGCTGGGCCTCTTGCTGTGCAGCCTGGATCAGGCGCTTGCCAAATCCGCGCGGGTCAAGACCATCGTCAACCCCCTCCCCCTGAACGTGATCGAATATGGCCTGCGCAAGGGCGAAAGCCTGTTTACCCTCGCACAGCGTTCGCTGGCCCGGCCCGAGAGCTACCGGGTGGTGCAGCGAATGAACCGCATCTCCGATCCGCGACGGATTCCGGTCGGCACGGTCCTGCGCATCCCGGTTGATCTGTTGCGCGCCGAACCGCTTGCTGCGCGGATCGTGGCGGTGCGCGGCGATGTGGCGGTGCAGCAGGGCGGGCAGCGGAGTGTCCCGCGCGTTGGCAGCGAACTGGCACCGGGAGCATCAATAGAGACCGGCGCGGACGGCTTCGTCACGATGGAACTGCCCAACGGATCGCGCACCTCAATGCCCACGCGCACGCGGCTGCGGATCGCAAGGCTACACCGCATTACGCTGACCGGTAGCATCGACTATGATCTGGCGGTCGATGGCGGCAAAGTGGAAACGTCCGCAAGCCCACTTGGCACCGATCGCAACAACCGCTTCCGCATACGCACCCCGCGCGCGTTGGCTGCGGTGCGCGGCACCCGCTTCCGTGTCGGCTATGACGACGACACCTCGCTGGCCGAAGTGCTTGAAGGCACCGTAGCGGCAAGCAGCGCTGCAGTCGGTGCGGAAACCAGCCTTACCGAAGGGATTGGCGCAGTGGTCTCTCCCACCGGCGATCTGGCGACAGAGCACTTGCTCTCCGCTCCCGATCTGGTCCAGCCGGGCCGCGTGCAGACCGATCCGACGGTGCAACTGGCCATCGCGCCACTCTCTGGCGCGCGCGGCTATCGGCTGCAAATCGCCGAAGATGCAGGGTTCATCAAAGTGCTGGCAGAGCAGCAGAACGACAACCCGACCTTCGCTTTTGCCGGCATCCCCAACGGCAGCCATTTCGTTCGCGTAAGCGCGCTCGCCCCGTCCGGCCTTGAAGGCATGCCGCAGACCTTCGCAATGCGCCGGGTGCTCGCAGGGGTCACGGCAACGGCGCAAAGCGATGCCGATTCCATGCGCTTCTCGTGGGGTGGTGAAGGCGAAGGCCGGCGCACGTACAGCTTCCAACTGGGCACAGTGCCAGATTCCACAGGCAATTCCGCACCGTGGCTTGTCAACGAAGCGGGCCTGCAAACCGGTGGCATCCGTCTGCGCGCTCTTCCGCCGGGCATCTACCGTTGGCGTGTAGGCGTACGTCAGGAGAATGGCGACGAGGTTGTAGAAAACTGGCTGCCGTTCGAAAAGCTCACCGTAGCAGCACCGGACTGACAGGTGTTGCTACGGCGGCTCTATGGCGAGTGGCTGCTCGTCGCGCTTCTTGCTGGCGCGCTGGCTTGGCTGGCCACCGCCAACCAGCGGCTGTCGATGGTGGACAACCCGATCTACGATCAGGCATTGCGACTGGTCGCACCGCCGGTTGATGATCGCATTCTGATTGTCGAAATTGACGAGCCGAGCCTGCAAGCGTTGGGACGTTGGCCTTGGCCGCGCAGCGAACACGCCCGGATGCTGGATGCGGTCTCGCAATACCGGCCAGAAGCGATTGCTTACAGCGTCCTGTTTTTAGACGAATCCCCGCAGGATTCGGAATTGTCCGAGGCGATGACCCGGGCCGCGCCAGTCTACCTGCCCGCCCTGATCGAACAGGATGGGATGGGCCGGACGATTGCACAGCAGCTACCGCCACCAGTGCTGGAAGCGACCGCTGCAGGGTTTGGGTCGGTCGAACTGCTACCGGATGATGACGGCGTCATCCGCAAAGTCCCACCTCTCCCTGCCAGCGGCAATGATGCTCTGCCACCGCTCTATTCCCTGCTCGCACCTTCGCCCCAGCCCCACCAAAGCGCGGATACGCTGATCAACTACGCCCCGCGCGGTGCCTTCCGCCGCATTTCCTTCGCCAGCCTCGCTGCCGGAGAAGTGCCGCCTGCACTGGTGCGCGGCAAGCTGCTGCTGGTCGGTGCAACCGCACCCGGCCTTGCCAACCAGCAACCCGTTCCGCGCATGGCAGGAGGCCTGCTTTCGGGCGTGGAAATCGAAGCCAACCTGCTGAATACCCAACTGCAGGGGGCCGCCATCCGCGCGCTGCCGCGACAACAGCGCGCGGCATTGGCGCTGCTCCCGCTGATTGTGTTGATGGCCGCGTTTCTGCGGCTCTCCCCCTCATCCAGCTTCTGGCTGGCCGTGGGGCTGGCCGTCGGCGTAGTGGCAATCAGCTTGGGCCTGCTGCTGTTTTCCGCCATCTGGTTGCCGCCAGCCGGTGCCGTCGCAGGACTGATGGCTGCGCACATCCTGTGGGGGTGGCGACGCCTCAACGTCATCGCGCGGTTTGTTGTTGTCCGCACCGCAGCGCTGGAGAAGGAGCCAGGACTGGCCTTGGCAACGCCTGCGTCCCGGCGTGGTGGCGACATCGTTTCGCGCGATGCCAACCGGCTTGCCGACTTGATCGAACAGTTGCGTCGCTTGCGCAGCTTTGTCAGCGAAGCGGTTGAATGGCTGCCTGCGGCAATCTGCGTGGTCGACCGCGAAGGTCGGATCGTCCTTGGCAACCGGGCTGCCGTAACGCTTTTTGGCGATGGCCTGACGGGGCGGCCGATCGCCGATGTAGCCGCGGGCCTTTTACCAGTGCGAGAGAATGACCACAGCCTCCTGCGCGATGTGCAAGGTCGCTTCTTCCTGCCGGAAACCGCCGATTTTTCGGGCGATTACAAAATTTTCAGCTATGCTGATGTGACAGATCTGCAGCGCATTGCCGAAGAGCGGGACGATATTCTGCAATTCCTTTCGCACGATATTCGCTCACCCAATGCCGCAATCGTAACTTTGCTTGAGACGGAGCAGCTTGGTGGAAAGACCGGCGCGCCGCCCGCCGCCACACTTGAGGCGATCCGCCGTCACGCGCGCCATGCCTTGAAGCTGGCGGACGATTTCGTGCAATTGTCCCGCGCGAGGCGGCGACCGATGGAACCCGAACCTGTCGACTTGTGCGACGTGGCGCGCGAAGCGGCTGACATGGTCTGGCCGCGGGCCCGCCCGAGGCAGGTCGTTGTGCGCGACGAGTGTCTGGACGGCGAAATCTGGGTCATGGGTGATCGCAGCATGATCTTGCGCGCCGCGCTGAACCTGCTTGAAAATGCGGTAAAGTTTGCCCCGGATGCAGCGACTGTGTGCTTTGGGGTAGAGGCTGCAGGCAGTCGCGCGATCCTGACGGTGGCGGGACCAGGTCCGGAAATGCCGCCGGGCCGCATCGCCAACCCCTTCGCCCTATATGCGCAAGGCCGCGCCGCCGATGAAACCGGCAGCCTCGGCCTCGGCCTCGCCTTCGTCCAGACCATCGCCCTGCGTCACGGTGGCCGCGTCACCTACAGACACCACGAAGGCTACGGCGCGCAATTCTGCGTGGAATTGCCGCTTGCGCTGCTGGAAGACGAGCCTGAACCGAATTGAAATGCGATCAATCGCGGCCTGAACGCAAGGTCAACCCCATGCGCCGATCGGCAAGCGCGGCCACGGCACGCTCGGCCAGAGGCATCACGCTTGCGGAAAGTTCGCCCTTGCAATGGTCCTCTTCTGCCCACGCACGCACCGGCGGCGCTCCGACAGTCTCCAGCACCAGCAGCATCCTGTGAGTCCGGTCTTCACAGCTCTGCAGCAGACGCTGACGTTTTGAACCGGACAGCACCTTTCCGTCCTCGGTCAGAATCCCCAGAGCAGCGGGCCGCTCCGCAATGGCAACCGTAAGCCGCGCCGCAGAAGCGTCTGCCACGGTCATGCCGCGCCGTTCCAGCGCCTTGATCACCGCAGAGATTGCGTCATCGGCAGCGCTGCCTGCCCCCGACGCGGGCACCACCGCAAGCGTCGATTGGCCGGAAAGCCCAAGGCCGTCCATGCCCGCGTGCGTCTCGATCGGACCGGCGCATCCGGCGATTGCAGACGTCGTGAGCACCAGCAGTGCAAGCACTCTTGCCCGGATCATCGGCGCGTTTCCCGTTGCGATTTGCATATGGATGGCTCTCTAGCCCGCCTCTTCGTCCCAAGCAAACGCCCCGTCGATCCAGCTGATCAAGACCACCCCGACACCCGGCCAAAAAAAAGGGCCAGCTTGCGCCGACCCTTTGAAAAGTTTGGGAGAGGATGCCTGAAAGGCGCGTTCTCTATCCACCTCAATCAAAAGTGCTGCAAGTGCGAACGGCGCGGATGCCATTGCACTTCATGCAACCGACGCTGACAACGCCAGCGCAAATGGCTCGGAAGATTGCCAAACACCCCGGGTCGCCCGCGTGCGATCTTTGTAAACATAAGGGGAAAATGGTGCCGCTTAGGTGATTCGAACACCTGACCCCATCATTACGAATGATGTGCTCTACCGACTGAGCTAAAGCGGCATGCCCTGTGGGCAGGGGCGGCGTTTAGCCATCGGTTGCGGGCTAGGCAAGGGTTTTCCGCGTTGAATTGCACAGTCATCATGCAACGCTCTCGCTCCAGTTGCGGATCGCTGAAATCATGGCCGCGCCGACTTGTGCCAAATCATCCTCGCCAATGGTCAGGGGCGGGGTGGTGTAGAGGATGTCGCGAAACGGGCGCAGCCATACGCCGCGCTCTATGCAGGCAGCAGAGAGCTGGTCTGCAGGGGCTGGCCGGTCAAGCTGCACCACGCCAATCGCGCCGCGCACGCGCACGTCCTTCACGCCTGCCAGCCCACGCAACGGTGCCAGCATATGCTCCAGTTGCGCCCCGATGCCGCGCGCCTGCTCCAGCCTTGGCTCCTGCTCGAACAGGTCAAGCGAGGCATTGGCGGCTGCGCAGCCCAAGGCGTTGCCCATGTAGGTCGGCCCGTGCATCAGCGCGTGCATGGGGTCATCCGACAAAAACCCATCGTGTATACGCGTGCTCGCAATGGTGGCCGCCAGCGGCAATGTGCCCCCGGTCAATGCCTTGGACAGCGTGACGATATCCGGCTGCACGCCGGCAATCTGACAGGCGAACATGGCGTCGCCCAGCCGCCCAAGCCCTACGAATATCTCGTCGAAGATCAGCAGCAGATCGTGCTCATCAGCCAGTCGCCGCAGCGCCTGCAATGTGAAGCTGTCATGGAACACCATGCCACCTGCGCCCTGCACCAGCGGTTCAACCACGATGCCCGCCAGTTCACCGCGATGCCGCGCGATCACCTCGCCCAGTGCCGCTTCGCCGGCTGCATCGCGCGGCAGATCGACCACGACCTGTTCCAGCAACGCGCCCTTGAACAGGCTGTGCATGCCCTCATCCGGGTCGCACACGCTCATCGTGGCGAAGGTGTCGCCGTGGTAGCCGCCGCGAAAGCACAGGAACTTCACGCGGCGCTGCCCTTGGTTCAGCCAGAACTGCGCCGCCATCTTCATTGCCACTTCAACCGCGACGGAGCCCGAATCGCTGAAGAACACGTGGTTCAGATCGCCCGGCAGCAACGCCGCCAGCCGCTTCGCCAGAACATAGGCCTGTTCGTGCGCCAGACCACCCAGCATGACATGCGGCAACGTCTGCAACTGCCGCTGCACGGCGGCCTCGATATGGGGATGGCGATAACCGTGGACGCAGGCCCACCAGCTGGAAATCCCGTCGACCAGTTCACGCCCGTCAGCCAGCGTAAGGCGCGTTCCTTGCGCCGCGACCACCGGCAGCGGCGGCCGCACCGTCTTCATCTGGGTATAGGGCAGCCAGACGTGGTTGCGCCCGGACGTGTACCAATCGGGAAGCTTGTTCATCCCCCTGCCCTGTCCTGCCTTGCGCCCGCGATCAAGCCTTTCGCTTGCCCCGGAACGCCCAGCGGCCTGCATCCTCCCACGGCCCGCCACGATAATGATACAGCGCAAAGCCTGCAAAAGCGAAATCGCGGGGCGTGAATTCTGCCGCCAGCTGTTGTTGCAGCGCAATGGACGCAGCCCTCAGCACCTTGTTCTGCACGGTTACATGGAGCCGTGGCTTGCCTTGGTCCTGCGCGGTCAGCATGCCGTGGAAGTGCTCTGCAATCTCTGCACGGAGGTCAAGCATGGCAGGGCAATGGATACGGAAGGCCGTGCCACGCCCCAAGTCCATCACCGCATCAATCCGCGCCGGGACGGGAGCGGTCTCGCCCGCAAGCCTGGCAAGCAGCGCCTTTGCCTCCGCCAGAACGCTTGATGGCAGCGCGTGGAACAGCGTGACATGCGCGGAAAGGTAATTGCGTTCGGGCGGGAAGTGCGACTCGCGCAGATGGTTTGCCCACGTCTGCACGTCACCGGGCAGCGTCGCCGTCACGATCAGGGGTGCGCGATCTTCAGCGGAAAACATGCCGTTGCTTGGCATAATTTTGCAGGACTGTCAGACGCAAATGGGCAGTTCCAAAGGGGTTGCCCGAAAGGGAGGAGGTGGGAACATTCGGCAAAACCGAAAATGCCTATTTGCATAGGCGGATCGGTACAGCCGCAATGTTCCCCGGATTCTGGGAAGAGCAAGCTCTATCCTAGTGCCTCCGTAAAAAACCTTAGGCAAGAACCATTAAGAATGGAAGAACTTCCTAACCATTCCGGACATGATTTCCGCACTTGCTCACAACTCGCCACGCGCCTTGCGCAGGGCGAACCACTTAGCAACATTGGCATTATGCTGTTCCAAGGTGTCGGCAAAAACATGCCCTCCCGTGCCGTCCGCCACCATGAAAAGTGCTTCCGTTTCGGCAGGATCAAGCACGGCTGCGATTGAAGCGCGGCCCGGGTTGGTAATCGGCCCGTTGGGCAGGCCTACCATTGTATAGGTGTTGTATCCGTTCACCGCCTGAATTTCAGACTGACGGATGCGCCGCCCCAGTGGTTTGCCCTTGGTGATCGGATAAATGATCGTCGGATCGGCTTGCAACAGCATGCCCTGACGCACCCGGTTGGAGTACAGGCCAGCCACCATGCGGCGCTCCTCGGGCTTGCCGGTTTCCTTTTCCACGATGGACGCAAGAATCAGCGCTTCTTGCGGGGTCTTGGCCACCGTGCGGGGGGAGCGCTTGGCCCACAATTCCGCCAGCGTCTTGTCCATCGCCGCCTGCATCCTCTTTAGCACGGCAGCGCGCGGCTCGCCCTTCTGCCAATCATAGCTGTCGGGCAGAACGGTGCCTTCGCCGGGCGTAGACACCGGCCCGGTAAGATCCTTGTTGGCCATCAACCGTTCGGCCACCATGATCGATGGCATGCCTTCGGGAATGGTGATCAGGCGGCGGATCACCTTGTCGCCCTTGAGGATTTCAAGGATCGTCGCTTCGCTTGCGCCCTTGGGGATCAGGAAAGAACCCTTGCGGACTTCGGTCCCCCCACCCAGCAACGACGCGCGCAATTTGAACAGCGTGGCTGACCGGATCGCGCCTTGCGTCTCAAGATCGTCGGAAAGCACACTCAGACCAGCGCCTGCGCCAACGTCAAATTCGATCTGGCTCTCAAGCGGCCCGGTAGAAACCCAGCCGCCCGCCAGCCAGCCCAATGCGCCCACCACCAATAGAACCACCGCAACCAGCGGCAGCTTCGAACGACGACGGCGAGCCATTGATTTCGTCCTTAGTCTTCCAGCGCTTTTACAATGACGCTGGCATTGGTTCCACCAAACCCGAAAGAGTTGTTCAGCGCCGCGCGCACCTTACGGCGCTTGGCGACGTGCGGCACGAGGTCCACTCCCTCGGTGCCTTCATCGGGATTATGCAGGTTCAGCGTTGGCGGCACGATCTGGTCACGAATGGCCAAGATGCAGAAGATTGCTTCCACTGCGCCTGCGCCACCCAGCAAGTGACCGATGGCTGATTTGGTGCTGCTCATCGATGCGCCCGAAAGATCATCGCCCAGCACACGCTTCACCGCTGCCAGTTCAATCGTATCGGCCATCGTGGAAGTGCCGTGGGCGTTGACATAGTCGATGTCGCCTGCGGTCATCCCGGCCTTCTTCAGCGCCATGCGCATGGCCAGTTCCGCGCCCTTGCCTTCGGGGTGCGGCGCGGTCACGTGATAGGCGTCGCCCGACAGGCCATAGCCGACCACCTCGGCATAGATTTTCGCGCCGCGTGCCTTGGCATGCTCGTATTCCTCAAGCACCACCACGCCCGCGCCTTCGCCCATCACAAAGCCGTCACGATCCTTATCGTAAGGCCGGCTCGCTTCGGTCGGACGGTCGTTATAGCTGCAGTTCAGGGCGCGGGCCTGTGCAAAGCCTGCAACGCCCAGCGGGTTGATCGTGCTTTCCGCGCCGCCCGCCAGCATCACGTCGGCATCGCCGTCCTTGATCATACGCGCGGCATCGCCGATCGAGTGCGCGCCGGTGGAGCATGCGGTGACGACTGCGTGGTTCGGCCCCATCAGCCCGTATTTGATCGATACCTGCCCGGAGATCAGGTTGATCAGGCGGCCATGGACGAAGTGCGGGGAAACGCGGCTTGGCCCCTTTTCCTTCAGAACAATCGATTCGCTTTCGATCCCCGGCAACCCGCCGATACCTGAGCCAATCGAGCAGCCGGTACGCGTCTTCAGATCGTCGTCCATATCGACAAGCCCGGCGTCTTCGATGGCCTGACCTGCAGCATCAATCCCGAACACGATGAACGGATCGACCTGGCGCTGAATCTTGTGATCCACCCGCTTGCCCGGGTCGAAGCCGAATTCATGATCGGCCGGCTTCACCTCGCAGGCGATCTTGCACTTGTGGTCGCTGGTATCGAACCTGGTGATTGGTCCCGCGCCGCTTTTTCCAGCGAGCAGGTTCTTCCAAACGGTTTCCACGTCCGCGCCCAGTGGGGTGACGAGGCCAAGTCCGGTTACGACGACACGACGCATTGAATTCTCCGGGAAATAAGCAAACAGGCCCAGCCCCTCGAAGAGGGCTGAGCCTGCCTAAGTCCACCCTGCCGTCCTGAGCGGATGGCAGCCCCAACCGGATGGCTGGCAAGCCAGCCGCCCCGGTCAGACTCTGCAAGCTCAGGGCAAGGGGGGAATTTGGGCGATCAGCCCTTGTTTTCGTCGATGTACTTGATCGCGTCCTGCACGGTCGAGATCTTCTCGGCCGCATCGTCAGGGATCTCGACGCCGAATTCTTCTTCAAACGCCATCACCAGTTCGACGATGTCGAGTGAGTCAGCACCCAGATCATCGATGAAGCTCGCCTCTTCGGTGACCTTGTCGGCCTCGACGCCGAGGTGCTCGACAACAATCTTCTTAACGCGCTCGGCGGTATCGCTCATGGAATGCCCCTTCGAAGGAAAGCGTTGGAATTCTGGTTTCGGATTTCGCCCTAATGAACGCAAGGGGCGCTGGCAAGGGGTGGACTGTGGATCACCCCAACACGCGCCCGTTCCAGCTCAACTCTTGGTCTGTTCAACCACCCGGACGTTCAGTTCACGCAACTGCTTCAAAGCCGCCGGTGAAGGTGCGCCCATCAGCAGATCTTCGGCGCGCTGGTTCATCGGGAACAGCGTGATCTCGCGCAGGTTCTGTGCGCCGCAGATCAACATGACCACGCGGTCAACGCCTGCTGCCATGCCGCCATGCGGCGGCGCGCCATACTGGAATGCGCGGTAAAGGCCGCCGAAGCGCTCTTCCACGTCTTCCTTTGAAAGACCCACAATCTCGAACGCCTTGACCATCGTCTCGGGCGACTGGTTGCGGATCGATCCGCTCGCAATTTCAAAGCCGTTGCACACCAGATCGTACTGGAAGGCATTGATCGTCAGCGGGTCCTGATTGCACAGCGCGTCCATCCCGCCCTGCGGCATCGAGAACGGGTTGTGGCTGAATTCGACCTTCTTGTTTTCCTCGTCCCACTCGTAGAACGGGAAATCGACGATCCAGCACAGTTCGAAGCTGTCTTTGTCGATCAAGCCAAGCTGATCGGCCACGCGGGTGCGGGCTGCCCCTGCCAGCTTCGCAGCCTGCTCCGCCTTGCCCGCCGCAAAGAAGCAGCCATCGTCCGGCCCAAGGCCCAGCTTGTCGAACAACACGGCCATCTTGTCGGCCCCGTGGTTCTTGGCAATCGGCCCGCCAAACTCGCCGCCCTTGCGCGTCACATAGCCAAGCCCTGCATGGCCCTCGGCGCGCGCCCAGTCGTTCATCTCGTCGAAGAACTTGCGGCTCTTTTCCGCCGTGCCCGGTGCCGGGATCAGGCGAACGACGCCGCCGGTGCCGACGATCTTTTCGAACAGGCCAAAGCCCGATTGCGTGAACTCCTCCGAAACATCGGAAATGATGATCGGGTTGCGCAGATCGGGCTTGTCCGACCCGTACTTCAGCATCGATTCCGCATAGGGAATGCGCGGGAAGCTGCCCGTCGGTGTAACCTTGCGACCATTGGCAAAGGCTTCGAACACCCCGCCGATCACCGGCTCCATCGTCTCCCACACTTCTTCCTGCGTGACGAAGCTCATTTCCAGATCGAGCTGGTAGAACTCGCCCGGCAGACGGTCGGCGCGCGGGTCTTCGTCGCGGAAGCACGGCGCAATCTGGAAATAGCGGTCGAAGCCCGCCACCATCAGCAGCTGCTTGTACTGCTGCGGTGCCTGCGGCAGCGCATAGAACTTGCCCGGATGAATGCGGCTCGGCACCAGAAAGTCGCGCGCGCCTTCGGGCGAAGATGCCGTGAGGATCGGCGTCGAATACTCCGTAAAGCCAGCCCCTTCCATGCGGCGGCGCATGTCGGAAATGACCTTGGTGCGCGTCACGATGTTCGCGTGCAGCGTCTCGCGCCGCAGATCGAGGAAGCGATAGCGCAGGCGGATATCCTCAGGATATTCCTGCTCACCCGCCACCGGCATCGGCAGCTCTTCCGCCGCCGAAAGCACCGTTGCGCCCCGCGCATAGACTTCAATAGCGCCCGTGGGCAGGTTGGCGTTGACCGTCCCTTCGGACCGCGCCTTTACGGTGCCATCGATGGTAACCACCGATTCCACGCGCAAGGCTTCAAGGATCGCCAGCGCCGGGCTGTCAACATCAGCCACGATCTGCGTCATGCCATAGTGATCGCGCAGATCGACGAACAGCACACCGCCGTGATCGCGCTTGCGATGTACCCAGCCCGAAAGGCGGACGGTCTGCCCGACATCGTCGCGCGTCAGAGCGCCACAGGTATGGGAACGATAAAGGTGCATCGAAACTCTTTCCAATCGGTCTGCAATCGGGCAGGGGAAAACTAGCGCGGCTAACAGGCGATGGCCGCGGATTTGTCAAGCCACGGCCCTTATATGGGCCAAGGCGACGCCCCCGGCAGGGGGCACCACCGGGCCGCCTTGATACGCGCGCCATATAGAAAAGACCGATGAAGATACATCCCCTCATCACCACGACAGAAGCTCTCACCGAACTGTGCGAGCGTCTGGCCAAAGCCGATTTCATCACCGTCGATACCGAATTCATGCGCGAGAACACGTTCTGGCCGGAACTATGCCTCGTCCAGATCGCCGATGACAAGGAAGCCGCCGCGATCGATCCGCTGGCTCCGGGCATCGACCTGAAGCCGCTGCTCGATCTGATGTGCGATAATGAAGACGTGCTGAAAGTCTTCCACGCGGGCGGGCAGGACGTGGAAATCATCTACAACCTCACCGGCAAGACCCCGCACCCGATCTTCGACACACAGATTGCGATGATGGCAGTCAGCCAGTCCGAACAAATCGGCTATTCCAACCTCGTCGAATCATGGCTCGGCCTGACGATCGACAAGGGCGCACGCTTTACCGACTGGTCGCGCCGCCCCCTGACCGAACGCCAGATCGAATATGCCATCGGCGACGTCACCCACCTCTCCAAGATATTCCCCAAGCTGCTCAAGCGCCTGATCAAAACCGGGCGCGGCGCATGGCTGGACATCGAAATGGAGAAGCTGGCCGATCCGGAACACTATCGCGTCGATCTGGAAACCGCATGGCAGCGCATCCGCGCCCCCAGCCGCAACACCGCCGTCCTCGGCCGCCTCAAGGCGCTGGCCGCATGGCGCGAGCGTGAGGCGATGGACAAGAACATCCCGCGCGGTCGCATCATGCGCGATGAAACGCTGGCCGACATCGCCAGCCACCCCCCGCGCGATCAGGCAGACCTTGCCAAAGTGCGCGGCCTCTCTGCCGGATGGAAGGAAAACGACATCGGCCGCCGCCTGATGCAGACGCTCGACGATGCCAAGCCCATGACCGACGCGGAAATGCCGCCGAAGACGCCGCGCGGCGCCCCGCTGGGCAAGGAAGGCGCGCTGGTCGCCGATCTGCTCAAGCTGTTGCTCAAGATCCGCAGCCGCGAGATCGACATTGCCGCCCGCCTGCTCGCCCGGACCGACGATCTGGAACTCCTCGCCGCCGGACAGCGCAAGAATCTCGCCATCCTTGAAGGCTGGCGGTTCGAACAGTTTGGCCGCGACGCGCTCGAACTGGTCGAGGGCAAGCTTGCCTTCGCCGTGGTCAACGGCAAGCTGAAAATGGCGCATATCGACAACATCGCCGACAAGGACGTTGCGGGGGACGAAGTCGTCGAAGTCGTAGTCCACGTGGACGAATGACGGCGCAATGAGCACCTACCTGCCCACGCTCAAGCAGTTGCAATATCTCGTCGCGCTGCACGAACACGGGCATTTCGGCCGCGCCGCCGAATCCTGCTTCGTTTCGCAGTCCACCCTCTCAGCAGGCCTGCGCGAACTTGAATCGCTGCTCGGCGTGGTGCTGGTGGAACGTACCCGCCGCGTCGTCCGCTTCACCCCGCTCGGCAATCAGGTCGTGGCCAAGGCGCACCGTTTGCTGCGCGAGGCCGAGGAGCTTTCGGAACTCGTGCAAAGCCACGGCGCACCGCTGGCGGGCGAATTGCGTATGAGCGTGATCCCCACCATCGCCCCATTCCTCCTCCCGCGCATCCTGCCGCGCCTGCGCAAGGAGCGCCCGCAACTGAAGCTGTTCCTGCGCGAGGAACCGAGCGCTGCCGCCATCGAATCGCTGCACCACGGTCGCGCCGATTGCGTGCTGCTCGCCCTTCCCTATGCCACGGGCGAGGTCGAGGCCGAGATCCTGTTCAAGGACGAACTGCTCGTCGCTTTCCCGAAAGACGATCCGCGCGATCCGCCATCCACGATCACCGCCAGCATGATCGATGAAACACGCCTGCTCCTGCTCGAAGATGGTCACTGCCTCAAAGAGCACGCGCTGGCCGCCTGCAACCGCCCCGAAATGCGCGCCAGCGCCACGATGATCGGCACGTCCTTGCACACGCTGGTGCAGATGGTAGACAATGGCCTCGGCCTCACGATGCTCCCGCAAATGGCCATTGATGCGGGCATCCTGCACGATACCAACATCGTCGTCCGCCCCCTGACCGCCGACCACGCCTGGCGCGACATCGCGCTGGTCTGGCGCCGCAACAGCCCGCGCGCCGAGGAATTCAGGATGCTGGCGGGCGAGCTGCGGGCGGGTTGACAATACCACCGCATGCGCAGAAATATGCGCATATGACCCGCCACAACCACGATTTCGCAGAAGCGCAGCGCAAAGCGACCAACGTCTCGCTTCAGGCCGGCATGGTAGAAGAAGCAAAGCGGCTTGGTATCAATGTATCACGTGCCTGCGAAACCGGCCTTTCGGCGGAAATCGCGAAGGCGCACGCGCGCCAGTGGCAGATTGAAAACGCCGAAGCTATCGCCAGTTCCAACGAATGGGTTGAACGCAACGGCCTGCCTCTCGCACGCTACCGCCAGTTCTGATTCAGTCAGAAGATGGCAAAGTTTGACGTTTTCAGAACGCATGAAGGAACACTGCTGCTGGATTGTCAGGCTGATTTGCTTGAACACCTGCAAACCCGCTTCGTAGTGCCGCTATGCCCAGAGAGGGATGCGCCAAAGCCTGCTGCCCGGCTCAATCCGATCTTTGGCATCGAAGGTGACCGCTACGTGATGGTTACGCAGTTCGCGGGCACAGTGCCAGTGCGCGAAATTGGCGATAGGGTTTGCTCGCTCCTTGCCGAACAAGACCGCGTCTCACTGGCACTCGACATGCTGATTGCAGGGTTCTGACCCCCCTCAATCCATGTGCTTCAAACCTACCCGCAGGTAATCCCACCCCGTAATCACCGTCAGCACCGCCGCCGCCCACAGCGTCGTCAGGCCCACGGTATGCGGCACATTCACGGTAATCCCGCCCACCGGCATCTGCCATCCGGGCAACGCCTGCCCCAGAATCAGCGCGCCCAGCGAGATCATCTGGAAGGTCGTCTTCCACTTTGCCAACCGGCTGACCGGCACTGAAACGCGCAAACTGCCCAGAAATTCCCGCAAGCCCGAAACCGCAATTTCGCGCAGCAGGATCACCAGCCCGGCAATCACGTGCATATCACCGACGTATGGCCCACGCAGAATGCCTTGCGCAGTCAGCACCAGAATCACCGCCACAACCATGATTTTGTCGGCAATCGGATCGAGGAAAATGCCCAGCTTACTCACCGCGCCCTGCGCCCGGGCAAGGTAGCCGTCAAAATAATCGGTTATGCCCATCAGGCAGTAAACGCCGAAAGCAAGGCCATAGCCCAGCCGCCATTCCGGCCACCACAGCAGCAATGCGAGCAAGGGGACAGTCACGATCCGCGACAGGGTGAGCAGGTTGGGCAGCGTCAGCATCGGAATCGGGCATAGCGCGCAATTGCGTCAAACGGAATCGCAACATTCACGCCCTACCGCGTTCGAGTTCAAAACTGCTTGCCCGAGGCTCGCTCGCGGCTAAGGGTGCGCGGGACGAGAAGATGCTGGCAACGGATTAAATGACAACATCGACGCATCTGGTGCGCACGCGCCGCTTCCTTCCGCTGTTCGTCACCCAGCTTCTGGGGGCCTTCAACGACAATCTCTACAAGAACGCGATGGTCCTGTACGTGGTGTACAGCGTCTACAGTTCCGAAGCGGAAGAGGCGCGCTTTTCGGCCATCGCCTCGGGCCTGTTCATCCTGCCGTTCTTCCTGCTCTCCGCGCTCGCCGGGCAACTGGCCGACATGCGCGACAAAGCCAAGATCATCCGCGTGGTAAAGGCCTGCGAAATCGCGATCATGGTGGTCGGCGGCGCAGGATTGGTCATGGCGTGGCTGGGCATGGAAGTCGAAGCCATCGCCATCCCGCTGATGCTCGCCGCGCTGCTGGCAATGGGCGTCCACTCCACATTTTTCGGTCCGATCAAATACGCCATCCTGCCGCAGCATCTGCACGATAATGAAGTTCTTGCCGGCACCGGTCTGGTAGAGGCGGGCACCTATATCGCCATCCTTGCAGGCACGATTCTGGCAGGCTGGATTCCGGTCGAAGTCGCCGCCGGTGGCGTCGTACTGACCGCGCTGGTCGGCTATTTCTCCGGGCGGCAGGTGCCCCCTGCCCCACCAATCCACGAAGCGCAGAAGATCGATTTCAACGTCTTCACCTCGTCATGGCGGCTGATCCGCAACACCACACGACACCGTCAGGTGTTCATGGCCATCATCGCCATCAGCTTTTTCTGGACGGTCGGCACGGTGCTGTTCATCCAGTTTCCGCCGCTGGCCAAGAACGTGCTCTATGCCAGCAAGGAAGTCGCCAGCCTGTTTCTCGTGATGTTTTCCGTCGGCATCGCCATCGGCTCCATGTCGATCAACGCGCTGCTGAAAGGCACCGTCTCGGCGCGCTATTCGCCCGCATCAGTAATGGTGATGGGCGTGTTCGTCGTGGCCTTTCACGTGGTGTGCAAGATGTGGCCCGAAATGCCCGGACAGCAGTTGATGGATGTGGCTACGTTCATCGTCCAGCCGCTCGCCGTTCCGCTGCTGCTGTGCCTGCTGGGCATCGCGGTGGCTGGCGGCATGTTCGTCGTGCCGCTCTATGCCTTCCTCACCACCGTGGTCCACAAGTCTGAAACCGCACGGACGATTGCGGCGAACAACATCGTCAATTCAGGCGCGATGGTGGTCGGCGCGCTGGTCGCAGGCGGCCTTAGCGGGTTGGGCGTGGCACTGGTTGACCAGCTTCTGCTCGGCGCGGCAATGTGCGTGGTGTCGGCGTGGCTGGGCTGGCTCCTCTACAAGGCTGAGAAACCCGCAAAGGCAGCGTAATTGGCCTTGGAGCACAGCCCACGGCTCACCAATATTCGTCACCCTGAACTTGTTTCAGGGTCCATCTTTCCCCACAAGCTGACGCCTGATTGGCCCAATGGACCCTGAAACAAGTTCAGGATGACGCTCAAATTCGGGATACGTGACACGCTGCCCGAAAAATACCTGAAGCTAAGCCATCAGGCGATAAACACCATCACCGCCATGAAGCACGCACAATAGGCAATCATGAAATCACGGACGTCCTGCATGGTGATGCGCTTGAGGTCGACCGGCTCGGACCGCACATCCATCTCGCGCAGGCGCTCCTCGGCCCGACGCATGGCGGCAACCACTTCCGGCTCCAGCTTGGGCAGTTCCCGCAGCACATGGCGCGGTAGCGAGGCGCGGAAGGAATGGCGGGCTGTGCCATAGGCAGCACCCGAAGCGGCGGCAGTTGCGAGCGACCTGTTCATGACGCCTGCTTAACGAATTATTCACCTTTCGGTATCCCGGTTTTCCGCCATTATCGGGATCGTTCCAAGGCGGGACACAAGTCGAAAGCTCCGCAAACGAGAAGGGCCGCCTCAAGCGGGACGGCCCTCTCTTCAACTGGCGAGGAAGACTGAGCGCCAGTCAAAAACGTCTCAGTTCGTGCTCAGACCTTGTCGCCCAGCGCGCCCTTGACCTTGCCTTCAACCTGCTGGGCTTCGCCCTTGCGCTCTTGCGCAATGCCTTCAGCCTGCAGCTTTTCGTTGCTGGTTGCCTTGCCTACGGCCTGCTTGATGTTGCCAGCAGCTTCGTTGGCGAGGCCCTTGGCCTTGTCGGTCATTTCACCCACAGGGAATCTCCTTGATTTGTCGGGCGAAACCGTTCGCCCTCTCGGAGACAAATACGCGCAACAGGCCAATCCGGTTCCCGTCAAACAGCGCCAGCCATCTTCAGAACGAGCGCCCATTCATCGGGCCGCACCGATCCGACCGACAGGCGCGACAAGCGGATCAGGTCCATCTCCTGCAACTCCGGCGTCGCCTTCACCTGTTTAAGCGTCACTGACTGCGGCAGCTTTTCCACCGGCTTCACCTTTACCGCCGCCCATTTGCCTTCGGGGTCGGTCGGGTCGGTCAATCCCCCTTCACTGATCACCGCCACCCCCACAATTTCGATGCCGATGTTCGAATGATAGAAGAACGCCAGATCGCCCGGCTGCATCGTGCGAAGGTTGCGCGCAGCAAGATGATTGCGCACCCCATCCCACGTTCCCTCGCCCTCAGCCACCAGATCGTCCCAGCCATAGACGTCGGGTTCGGACTTCATCAGCCAGAGGTTGCGGCCAGTCGTGTCTGCGATGTTGATTTTGGTCATGAAACCCCGCGAGAATCCCGTTAAGGCGGTTTCCATAGCGACAAATTTGCGAACTGGAACACCATGCCTCTCGAAACCTTGCCGGTGATCTCGCTGACGACCGAGCCTGATGCCCTTTCCCGCGAACTGGGCGAAAGCTTTCAGACATTTGGCTTCGCTATGGTGAAAGACCACGGCATCGACGCAGACCTGATCGCCCGCGCGTGGAAACTCACCGCCGAATTCTTTGCGCTGCCCGAAGCGGAGAAGCGGAGCTATTACATCGACGGCCTTGGCGGCGCGCGCGGCTATACGCCGTTCGGCACGGAAATCGCGAAGGGGGCAAAACGCCATGATCTCAAGGAGTTCTGGCACGTTGGCCGCGATCTTCCAGCCGATCACCCGCTTGCCAGCATGTCAATGTTCCCCAACATCTGGCCCACACAGCCCGAAGGTTTCCGCGAAACGTTCGAGGAACTCTACGCCGAATTCGACCGCGTAGGCGCGCGGATTCTGGCGCGGATTGCGCAGTGGCTGGGGCTGGACGAGCATTGGTTCGATCCGGCAATCGAGGACGGCAATTCGGTGATGCGCCTGCTCCATTATCCTCCCCTGCCCGCCGATGCAGAGCCGGGCGCGATTCGGGCAGGGGCGCATGAGGACATCAATCTGATCACGCTGCTGCTGGGCGCCGAAGAGGCTGGTCTGGAATTGCTTTCGAAATCAGGCGATTGGATCAGCGTTTCACCGCCGCAAGGCGCGCTGGCGGTGAACATCGGGGACATGCTGCAGCGGCTGACGAATCACGTCCTGCCCTCCACCACGCACCGCGTGCGCAACCCGGACGGAGAGCGGGCCAAGCACAGCCGCTATTCGATGCCGTTCTTCCTGCACCTGCGCAGCGATTTCCGGTTTGAGACGCTGACGCAGTGCATCACCGACGAAAATCCGGACCGCTATCCCGTGTCGATCACTGCGGACGATTACCTGCAGGAACGCCTGCGCGAAATTGGCCTGAAAAAATGACCCGAGAAAACTGACCAACGCGCCCCCGCGCAGGCGGGGGCCGCTGGCCGTTTACGAAACCTCAAACTAGCGCCACGCAGCCTGAGGCCCCCGCCTTCGCGGGGGCGCTTTGGTGTTGGCTAGGTGCAGTTAGGTGCATCTAGGTGCACTTCGGAAACACCGCGCAAACGCCTGTGCCCAAACGCAAAAAAGCCGCCCGAAGGCGGCCTTTCAGAAGAAATGGTGGAGCCTAGCGGGATCGAACCGCTGACCTCCTGCATGCCATGCAGGCGCTCTCCCAGCTGAGCTAAGGCCCCATATTTCCAACAAGCGCCTGTGGGAAGCAGCCTGTTCCGGCGGGTCTATCTCGCCGGGAGCCGCGCCTCTAAGGGAGAGTGCCCGGACTGGCAAGACGAAAAAACCGCCTGCAGAAATTTTTCGGAGCCGACCCGAAAGGTCGGCCCCAAGTCAGCATCAAACTTCGTCGTCGTCCCCGCTCGTGCCGGGCACGCCAAGGTCGTCGTCGCCGCCGAGATCAACGTCATTGTCGGGCGAATCGCCGTCTTCGTCGATGTCGATGTCTTCGTCGGCCAGATCGACGTCAGGGGCGACATCGACCTTCTCCTTCTGAACTTCTTCATAAGGGATCGGCTGCTTCGACTTGAGCACCGGCTCGGCGGTCCAGGTGTACTTGCACTCGACGCAGGTGATCGGGTCGGTTTTGCCCAGATCGTAGAAGCGGGTGCCACACTTCGGACAACCGTGCTTGGCGCCCCATTCCGGCTTGACCATGAAACTTCCTCAAGACTGGCCCGGCGCGAAAGGATTTTGCCCGGGCGGAGAAACTGCACACTTGATGGGTCCGCGCATCCGCGGAATCAAGAGAGCGCGCGCCTTGCCATAGCGGCGCGCTGCTGTCAAAAGCCGCGCGCTTTATCCGCCTCCCCGACCTGAAAGAGTTGTCCTGTGTCTTCACACGACCCTGCGCAGATGCGCCCCCGCCGCTTCACCGCTTCCGGCCCGCTGACCGGGCGGATTCGCGTGCCGGGCGACAAGTCCATCAGCCACCGCTCGATCATGCTGGGCGCGCTGGCGGTGGGTGAGACGCGGGTGACGGGGCTGCTGGAAGGCGAGGACGTGCTCTCCACCGCCGCCGCCATGCGCGCGATGGGCGCAACCATCGAGCGTGATGCGGACGGCATGTGGCATGTTCACGGCGTGGGTGTGGGCGGGTTGCTGCAACCGCAAGCGGCGCTCGACATGGGCAATTCCGGCACGTCGACGCGGCTGCTGATGGGGCTGGTCGCCACGCATCCGATCACCGCGACGTTCGTGGGCGATGGTTCGCTGTCCAAGCGGCCGATGGGGCGCGTGATCGATCCGCTTTCCACGATGGGCGCTGAGTTTAGCGCCAGCCCCGGCGGGCGGCTCCCCCTGACGCTGCGCGGCATTTCGCCTGCCGTGCCGATCGAATACCGGCTGCCGGTGGCTTCGGCGCAAGTGAAGAGCGCGATCCTGCTGGCGGGGCTGAACACGCCGGGTATCACCACGGTGATCGAACCGATCCCTACGCGGGATCATTCGGAACGGATGCTGCGCGGGTTTGGCGCGGAACTGACCGTCGATCTGGCCGATGACGGTGCGCGGATCATCCGCGTGCGTGGCGAGGCGGAATTGAAGCCACAGGATATCGTGGTGCCGGGCGATCCGTCGTCTGCCGCGTTCTTTGTGGTGGCGGCGCTGCTGGTCGAAGGGTCTGACCTTGTGGTGGAGAACGTGGGGCTGAACCCCACGCGCGCCGCGCTGTTCGATGTGCTGCGGCTGATGGGCGGGAGCATCGAGGAACTGGACCGGCGCGATGTGGGCGGTGAGCCGGTGGCAGACCTGCGCGTGCGCCATTCGCTGCTGACCGGCATCGACGTGGACCCCGCCGTGGTGCCGAGCATGGTGGACGAATTCCCGGTGCTGTTCGTGGCCGCCGCGCTCGCCAAGGGCCGCACCGTGACCACCGGGCTGGAAGAACTGCGCGTGAAGGAAAGCGACCGGATCAGCGCGATGCGCGCCGCGCTGGAGCTGGCAGGTGCGACCGTGACTGAGACCGAGGACGGGTTGATCATCGACGGCACCGGCGGCGATCCGCTGCCCGGCACGGCGGACGGCGCAAGCGTGGTGACGCATCTGGACCACCGCATTGCGATGGCGATGGCGATTGCCGGAATCGCCAGCAAGCGCGGCGTGGAAGTGGACGACACGCGGCCCATCGCCACCAGCTTTCCGGTGTTCGAAAGCCTGCTGGCCAGTGTCCGACCTGAAGGTGCGGCCGCATGATCATCGCCGTGGATGGCCCGACCGCTTCGGGCAAAGGCACCATCGCCAAGGCGCTCGCCGCGCATTTCGGCCTGCCGCATCTAGACACCGGACTGCTCTATCGTGCGGTGGGGCGACAGGTGTTCCTGAGCGGCGGCAATCCCGATGATGCGCCCGCAGCGCTGGCGGCGTGCGGCTTTCCCGAAAGCCTGCTGGACGATCCCGAACTGCGCAGTGAGGAAAGCGGCGGCTATGCCAGCCGCGTTTCGGTGCATCCCGCCGTGCGCGCGGCGCTGCTGGCGCGGCAACAGGCCTTTGCGAACCAAGCAGGCGGCGCCGTGCTGGACGGCCGCGACATCGCCACCGTGATCGCCCCCCATGCCGACGCCAAGCTGTTCGTCACCGCCAGCGTCAGCGCGCGCGCGATGCGGCGTTGGGCGGAGATGCGCGGGCTGGGCAAGGATGTGGCGCGCGAGGAGATCGAGGCTGACCTGGCGGAGCGCGATGAGCGCGACCGGAACCGGGCGGAGGCTCCGTTGCGGCAGGCCGAGGGCGCGGCGTTGCTGGATACGTCGAATTTGACGCGGGAGATGGCGGTGGCGACGGCGATTGCGCTGGTGGAGAAGCAGGTTGGTATTACAGATTGATTTTTTGACCTTTTACCGTCAAACACGATCCAGTCGTCGCTAACTATAAGCCTTTGCAAGTTCCAAAAGAAATTTGTCAAATTTGAATTTATCCGAGGAAAGCTGCCATTATGCCCAACAATGTGTCACCAGAAATTGGCCAAGTTTGGCGTG
This sequence comes from Novosphingobium sp., assembly GCF_030696665.1. Lineage (GTDB taxonomy): Bacteria > Pseudomonadota > Alphaproteobacteria > Sphingomonadales > Sphingomonadaceae > Novosphingobium. Next base: position 8,999 of record NZ_JAUYRV010000044.1, on the reverse strand, counting down.
GAATCCATCCCAGATACGGGTTTGGTCACTTTAGGAATGCAGAAATCATTGAGATCACTGAACGGCACATCATTCTGAAGTGGCTAGATGGTAGCGGTACACATCACTCGACTCCGGAAATTTTTGGACAAAAGAGCGGCTGGGAATTGGTTGAAATTGAACGTTAAACCGAAAGCATATGTTCGGACTTTACCAAAGCGCCTTTCGGTGGCGAAACATAATTTCTTTCAGTTCACGCCACTCGAGTGAAGTAAGAACCATAGCAGAAAGTGGTATGCCAAATTCCCGGTAGAATGGCGCACTTAACGAAGTCCGTAGCATACGTATTTTCAGCCAATCTAAACTCCCTGCTTTATCTAGTGTCACAAGAACGAGGTCAATGTCATTGGGGCTGTCCACGTTGAGAATATATGAACCAAAAAGGTACGCTCCATCGAGTCTATCTCGAAAGGGCACTAGATAGTTTGTCAACCATTCCTCTATTCTATAAATAAGACACCCCTCCTTTTTAGTAGGGCAAATAACCCTGCATAAGGCATGACATCAACTCCGATCGATTTCCCATATTGCTTCGCCTCATAAGTCGCCTTGCACCACGTAGATGCGTACGCAATTATTTCAGCCCCTAGATCAGCAGCCTTTTTAACTACATCCGAATCAACAGCATATTCGCTAGGATTTGGACAATAAACACTAAGGGAACCGCCAGAATAATTTATCGTTATAACTGGATCTTTACGATCTGTTTTTGCATTCGTTTCATCTTCAATCTTCCTCCTCAACCAATAGGTACTCATATAGTTTCTCCTGTCGCAATATAGAGCTTTTCCAAAACCTGTGTTCGCGTATTAAAAATATGCTCTCGCACATGGTGAGGAAAGAGAAATTTTTTGTAAATTTCGGTCTCAACCGACTGAAACGTTTCATACATCGACACATGCAAAAGTAGAGAGTGATAATGTGTCAAACTATCTGACTCATCAAGATAATGCGATTTTGTTCGAAGGATATTTTCGATTTCAATGTTGTTTTGTAAAATTTTCTTTTTTGTTTCATGCCACACAAGTGCTGCAGCACTACGGCTAGGCTCCTCAAGCGGAAATGTCTTAGGGCCGGTTTCCGAAAATATCTCACCATTAATATCTATGAGTGCCAGCAATGGGCTGTAGAACTCTTGTAAAGATTCAGATAAAAATTCAATTTTTCGTTGACGAACAATCATATTAAAAGATTTTGAGGATTGGACATAGACAATAGTGACGGAAACTGCGTTTGTGACTATGAGCGCAGAAATTCCCCCAATTATTGGCCACCATCCTTGGTTATACCACTCTCTTTGCCCTATTTCTTCGCGTACACTGCCTGCTGCTTTAGCACTTTCTCCGACGCCAGTTTTAGCAAGCTGAGCAGCGCTTGCTCGTACAAAAATGGGCGGTGGCACAAATAACAAAAGGCCCGCCAAAACAAGGCACGAATTGAATGTAGGTCGGAGCGATGTTCTCATTCGCCCAGTATAATTTTAAAGTGCCTTCGAAATCGAGTCTCAAAACAGGAGCGCGCCTAAAAGATGCTAATCGACCCCATTTTCCTTGCTTTTCCCACCCTTTGCGCCTAAGCGCCGCCCATCCGCGCAGGCTCACGCTCGCCCGGATGCCCCCGTCAGCATTCGGCTTCGGGGGCGGTTCGGCCCTTTTTGGCCCACGGTTCGCATGGTGCGGGGCGTGGAGGAAAGACCGGCGGAAACAACCGCCTGGCCGGTATATTTGTTACAGGAAGCTTGGATATAATGGCTACCAACCCGTCGCGCGACGATTTCGCCGCGCTGCTTGACGAATCGCTTGGCGGAGCCGCCAACGGTGGCTTTGAAGGCCGCGTCGTCAAGGGCACCATCACTGCCATCGAAAACGACAAGGCCGTCATCGACGTAGGCCTGAAGAGCGAGGGCCGCGTTGCCCTGCGCGAATTCGCCTCGCCCGGCCAGCCGCACGGCCTTTCGGTCGGCGATGAAGTGGAAGTTTATGTCGATCGCGTTGAAAACGCTGACGGCGAAGCGATGCTCTCGCGCGACCGCGCTCGCCGCGAAGCCGCATGGGACAAGCTTGAAAACGAATTCGGCGAAGGCAAGCGCGTTGAAGGCGTGATCTTCGGCCGCGTTAAGGGCGGCTTCACGGTCGACCTCGACGGCGCCGTGGCGTTCCTTCCCGGCTCGCAGGTCGACATCCGCCCCGTGCGCGATGTGACCCCGCTGATGGACATGCCGCAGCCGTTCCAGATTCTGAAGATGGATCGCCGCCGTGGCAACATCGTGGTTTCGCGCCGTGCAGTCCTCGAAGAAACCCGCGCAGAACAGCGTTCGGGCCTGATCATGAACCTCAAGGAAGGCCAGATCATCGACGGCGTGGTCAAGAACATCACCGATTACGGTGCGTTCGTTGATCTTGGCGGCATCGATGGCCTGCTCCACGTGACGGACATGAGCTACAAGCGCGTGAACCATCCTTCGGAAGTGATCGCCATTGGCGACACGGTGAAGGTGCAGATCATCCGCATCAACCAGGACACGCAGCGCATCAGCCTTGGCATGAAGCAGCTGGAAAGCGATCCGTGGGATGGCGTGGCCGCGAAGTATCCGGTGGGCGCAAAGCTTTCGGGCGTTGTCACCAACATCACCGAATATGGCGCGTTCGTGGAACTGGAAGCTGGCATCGAAGGCCTGGTCCACGTTTCGGAAATGTCGTGGACCAAGAAGAACGTCCACCCCGGCAAGATCGTTTCGACCTCGCAGGAAGTCGACGTGCTGGTTCTGGAAGTCGACAGCGACAAGCGCCGCATCTCGCTCGGCCTCAAGCAGGCCCAGCAGAACCCGTGGGAAGCGTTTGCAGACAAGCACCCGGTCGGTTCGACCGTGGAAGGCGAAGTCAAGAACGCCACCGAGTTCGGCCTGTTCATCGGTCTGGACGGCGACGTGGACGGCATGGTCCACATGTCGGACATCGCATGGGGCATCTCGGGCGAAGACGCGCTGGCACTGCACCGCAAGGGCGAGGAAGTCTCGGCCGTGGTTCTCGACGTTGACGTCGAGAAGGAACGCATCAGCCTTGGCATGAAGCAGCTTGAAAAGGGTGCTCCGGCCGCTGGTGGCGTTGCTGCAAGCGCAACCGGATCGCTGCGCCGCGGCGAAGTGATCACCGTGACTGTGCTTGAAGTCCGCGATGGCGGCCTTGAAGTGCAGGCTGGCGACGATGGCGCAACCGGCTTCATCAAGCGTTCGGACCTGGGCCGCGACCGTGACGAACAGCGTCCCGACCGCTTCCAGGTTGGCCAGAAGCTTGATGCGATGGTCACCGGCTTCGATCGTTCGAAGAAGCCCAACTTCTCGGTCAAGGCGCGTCAGCTCCATGAAGAGAAGGAAGCAGTGGAACAGTACGGTTCCTCGGATGCTGGCGCTTCGCTGGGCGACATCCTTGGTGCGGCGCTGAAGGCTCGCAACTAAGAAACGCTCCCGCAAGGGACAAGCACATGCAAGGCCCGTCCGGAGCGATCCGGGCGGGCTTTTGCTTTGTGGCGCGGAGGCCGCTAAGCTGCGGGCATGACTTTACAGATCCACCAGTTTCCGTGCCTGTCCGACAACTACGGCTTCCTTGTGCATGACCCTGCGAGCGGGGAGACGGCGTGTATCGATACGCCCGATGCCGAGGCCTATTTGCGCGAGGCCGAGGCAAAGGGGTGGCGGATCACGCAGATCTGGAACACGCACTGGCATCCTGACCATGCGGGCGGGAACGAGGCGATCAAGGCGGCTACGGGCTGTCTGATCGTGGCTTCTGCGGGGGATGCGGCGAAGATTGCGGGCGTTGACCGGGCGGTGGCGCAAGGTGATGTGGTAGCGCTGGGGGCGTTCTCCGCACAGGTGATCGATGTGGGCGGGCATACGCTGGGGCACATCGCCTATCATGTGCCAGAAGCGGCGGTGGCCTTTGTGGGGGATGCGCTGTTTCCGCTGGGCTGCGGGCGCATGTTTGAAGGCACGCCGGAGCAGTTCTGGGCGAGCCTTGCGCGGTTGAAAGCATTGCCTGCGAAGACGACGCTCTACAGTGCGCATGAGTACACACAGGCGAACGCCCGGTTTGCGGTGTTTGCTGACCCGGACAATGAGGCGCTCCACGCCTATGCCAATGGCGTGGACGAAAAGCGCGCGCGGGGCGAGTGGACCGTGCCGACGACGCTTGGCGCAGAGCTGGCCGCCAACCCGTTCCTGCGGGCCGATGACACCGATATGGCGGCGCGGTGGGGCGGGACTTCTCCGGTCGAAACATTTGCCGCGCTGCGCACCGCCAAGGACACTTTCCGCTGACGCCGATCCTGCTAAAGGAAGGCTGACCCGGGGGGACGCATTTTGGTGAACGACAGGAAGATTATCCGCGTAACGTCGTTCGACGTGGCCGAGGCGGCGGGCGTCAGCCAGTCCACCGTAAGCCGCGCGCTGGCCGGTGATACATCGATCAGCGAGCCGACACGGCAGCGCGTGATCGAGGCGGCGCGGCGGCTGAACTATCAGGTGGACGAGAACGCGGCGCGGCTGCGGCGCGGGCGCACCGGCACGATTGCCGTGGTGATGATCTGCCGCGAGGCGCAGGACCGCAAGGACATCAACCCCTTCTACTTCTCGCTGCTGGGCAGCACCTGCGCGGCAGCATCGGCGCGCGGGTATGAAACGCTGGTGGCGTTTCAGGATGCACCGGAGAACTTCTGGGGGCACTTTCAGGAGCGGCGCAAGGCCGATGGTATGATCGTGATTGGCACGACCACCAACACGGCGGCGTGGGACTATTTCGGCGATATGCCGCAGGGCACGCACTGGACCTGCTGGGGATCGCCCGACAACGAAATGCCGTGGGTGCGCAGCGACAACCTCTCGGGTGCGACATTGGCCACGCGGCACCTGCTGGTGCGCGGGTACAAGCAGATCGTGTGCATAGGCTCTGCCACATCACCGCAGCGGCAGTTTCAGGAACGCTACGAGGGCTATGCCGAGGCGATGCGCTCAGCCGGACTGGAGCCGCGCTTGCAGCAGGTGGACAGCGGACTGGCGCGCGAGGAGCAGGGGCGGCTTGCGGCGATTGCGCTGGCGGAAAGCGGCGTGGCGTTCGACGCGATCTTTGCCGTGTGCGACGAGATGGCGCTGGGCGCGCTTAAGGAACTGACGGCGCGGGGATATGCCATTCCCGATCAGGTGGGCATCATCGGCTTTGACGGCATCCGCGCAGGCGCATGGTCCACCCCTCCCCTCACCTCGATCGAACCGGACTTCCAGATGGCCGGCGCGCTGCTGGTGGAGCAGTTGCTGGCGAAGATCAACGGGACCGAAGGGTCCGGGCGGCGCGTGCCGGTGAGGCTGGTGATCCGGGGGTCTACGCGGGCTTGAAGTGGAATCGGCAGGATACCAAGGACGCACTCACGCTGGCTGGTATCGTAACGTTGTTGCTCGCTCCACCGCTACTCGGCGCTTTGCTCTTCGCGTTTGATCAAAGCCACTGATCTTGAGTTGAGGCCTTCGCGGGATTGTATTATATTTTGGTACATCTAGGCAGATGAGGATACCAAGATGCCCCGAAACACCTCTGTCACCATCGGCGAACACTTCAGCGACTTCATTGCCAGTCAGGTCAGCACAGGCCGCTATGGGTCTGCCAGCGATGTTGTGCGAGCAGGGCTGCGGTTGCTTGAAGATCACGAAACCAAGTTCAAGGCCTTGCAGGATGCGTTGATCGAAGGCGAGAAATCCGGAATGGCCGAACCATTCGATTTCGAAGAATTCTTGAGCGAGTTGAATGGCGAGTACGAGGCGCGGTGAAGGCCATTCGGTATTCCCGGGCAGCCAAGGCAGATCTCGCAAAAATCTGGCACTATTCTGTAGAAACTTGGGGGGCCGTACAGGCCAATAGTTACGCCCGCAAACTGCAAACCGTCAGCAGCGAAGTATCAACCGGGCAACGGATAGGGCGCAAATCCAGCGCGCAAGACGGGATGTTCAAAATCCGCTGTGGCTCACACGTGATCTACTACCGCATGACGGAAGATGAGGTTGAAATCGTCCGCATCCTGCACGGCAAACAAGACGTCGAACGTCACCTCTAAGCGCTGTCCAAACAAAAACCCCTCCCGGCGCAAACCGGAAGGGGTTTTGTGTTCATATAGCCCTGATGCGTGGTTAGCGGATCAGTTTACCAGACCGGCGATGGCTCCATCGACCAGTGCCTTGTCGGCTCCGGCGGAGTGGTTCTTGGCGATCAACTGGCGGGCTGCAGCCGTTGCGGCTTCGGCGGCCTTGGCGCGCAGGTCATCGATGGCGGCGCGTTCGGCAGCGGCGATCTTGTCGGACGCCATCTTTTCGCGGCGGGTGATGGTGGTGGCAGCATCGGCTTCGGCCTTGGCGACAATCGCGGCAGCTTCGGTCTTTGCGTGTTCGACCATCGACGCCGCGTCCTTTTCGGCGTTGGCGATCTTGGCCGCGTATTCGGCACGCAGCTTTTCGGCTTCGGCACGGAGCACCTTGGCTTCATCGAGCTGCTTGCGGATCGCGTTGATCTGCTTGTCGAGACCGCCGACGATCAGGCCCGGGACCTTCTTGTAAACAAGAATGCCCAGAAACACGATCATCGCCAGTGCTGCCCAAGCGCTTGGCCCGAGGCCCAGCGCAGAAGGTTCGACGTGGTGTTCGGCGGCGGCGCCGTGTTCCACCACAGCAGTGGTTTCAACGGGGTTAGCCATGCGCAAGAACTCCCTTCACGGCGGCGCGCGCTTCGTCGGCAGGGATCGACAGACCGGCGATGCGGCTTGCGATATCCTGCGCAGCTTCAGCGGCTACGCCTTCCACTTCACCCAGCGCGGCAGCGCGGGCGGCGGCAATGCGGGCTTCGGCGGCGGTCACGGTCTCGTCGATACGAGCCGCAGCGACGGCGAGGCTGGCTTCGGTAGCCTTGGCAGCGTCCGCCTTGGCAGCAGCGATCACGGCCTGAGCCGCAGCGCGCTGCTGGTTGGCCTGGACGCGCCATGCCTCTTCCTGCGCATCGGCGGCGGCGCGTGCGGCTTCGGCAGCGGCAAGGTCGTCGGCGATCTGCTTGTCGCGGCCATCCATCGTGGAAACGACCTTGGGCAACATGCCCCGGCCGACTACGAAAAAGATGATGCCGAAAAACACCAGCAACCAGAAGACCTGGCTGGCATAGGTGGTGGCAAGCTGTTCAATCTGAGGCATCGCGGGTGTCCGGGCGTCAGGCGGCCGGGGCGAACCCCGGCCAGCATTTCAACAATCTATGAAGTTCGAAGCCTGATCAGGCAACGAAGATCAGGATCATCGCGACGACGAACGAAAGCAGGCCGAGAAGTTCAGCAGCTGCAAAGCCGATGAACAGACGACCCTGCTGGCCGTCAGCGGCGCCGGGGTTGCGCAGTGCGCCTTCGAGGAACTTGGCAAACACGTTGCCAACGCCGAGCGAGGCGAGACCGGCGCCAACAGCGGCGAGACCAGCACCGAGCAGCTTTGCGCTTTCTGCGTCCATGTCAAAAACTCCTTTTCAATTCCGTATGGGAAGATGTTGCGGTTATCAGTGAAGGTTCTCAGCGTCGTTCAGATAGACGCAGGTGAGCAGGGCAAAGACATATGCCTGAATGCCTGCCACCAGAAGTTCCAGCGCGCAGATGCCGATCATCAGCAGAAAGCTGGGAAGAGCTGCGAGGAAGAAGATGCCCACCCCGGCGTTGGTGCCGGAGATGACGAAGCCCGAGAGCACTTCGAGCAGCACGTGCCCGGCCATCATCGCCACAAAGAGACGCAGACCAAGGCTGAACGGACGCACCATGAACGAGATCAGCTCGATCGGGAAAATGATCGGGATCATCAGGACAGGCGTACCGTGCGGCACGAACAGGGAGAAGAAGTGCAGACCATGCTTGGCAAAGCCTACAACCAGCACGATGGCAAAGCTCATGATCGCGAGCACGCCGGTGACCGTGAAGTGGCTGGTCGAGGTGAACGGGTGAACCCCGAACAGCGCCAGTGGCATCAGGCCGAGCATGTTGGCGAACAGGATGAACGCGAACAGCGAGAACACATAAGGCAGGTACTTGCGACCAGCCTTGCCGATGTTGGCCATCAAAAGGTTGTCGACAAAGCCGGTCAACCCCTCAACCGCCATTTGCCAGCGGCCGGGTACCAGTTGGCGCTTGGCACCACCGGCCACGAAGACCACGAGCACAGCAGTGGTGATCGCCATCCACAGCGCCGAATTGGTGAACGCGATGTTGTAACCACCGATTGCCCAGTTCTCGGTCCCAAACAGGGATTCGATGGTGAACTGGTGAACCGGATCGACCTTGCCTTCGGCCACGCGCAAAACCCCGTATCACTCGAATACAACAACAGCGCCCTATTCGGGGCGCCGGCTCGAAATTCGGATGATGTTGCGGAAGGCCACGATGACCCCCATGAACAACATCACCAGCAACCCCCAGGGGCTTGTCCCGGCAAACTGGTCAATGACCCAGCCGATGAACGCGCCGCCTGCAAGACCCCCGATCAGTTCCGCCAGCACACGGTTGCCCAAGCGATAGTTCGCATCGGTTTCCCCGCCTGCCTTTGGCTGGTTGCGCTCTTCTTCCCGCTCTCGAAGGGCTTTCAGCCGCTTGTCGAGCGCGTCGATCCGCGCATCCTCACCGATAGGTTCGATCCCGGACGGTTCATCATTCATGCCATTCTCCTGTCAGTTGCCCGACCGAAAGTGCAGCATAAACGACGGATGACCGCCGAGGGCGCCGCCCCCTTAGGCGGGGGGTAGTTTTGAGTCAACCGTCACAAACCGTGTCTGATCCAAGGTATGAGTGCAAAAGCGAACGCCCTCCCTCGCAGTTGCGAGGAAGGGCGCCAAAGCCAGAGTTTCCCGTTGGCGATTCGTATGCGCTTTTTGTCGCCAAGGGCGACAGTTGCGGCACCAGCCCGC
>NZ_JAUYRV010000006.1 GCF_030696665.1 Novosphingobium sp. | reverse complement strand
CCGTGCCCGGCAGCGCCTCAAGTTGCAGCCCGCCCTTGTTGCCTTCGAAGCCCAGAAACCATTTGAACGCGGTGGGCATCACCACAAAGTAGGCAAGGCTTGCCCCCATCGTGAACAGCACCGGTGTGGCCAGCAAAAACGGCAGGAACGCCTTCTTCTCGCGCGCATAAAGTCCGGGCGCAACAAAGGCCCACAACTGGTTGGCAATGATCGGAAAGCTGACCAGAAACGCCGCAAACATCGACACTTTCAGCTCTACGAAAAACGCTTCGTAAAGCTTGGTATAGATCAGCTTGCCCTGTCCCGGCGGAAAGGCGTGGACCAGCGGCTGCACCAGCACGGCAAAAATATCGTCGGCGAAATAGAAGCAGACCGCAAAGGTAGCGGCCAGCGCATAGACACAGCGCAGCAAGCGCGTGCGCAGTTCCAGCAGGTGGTCAAGCAGCGGGGCTTGGGTTTCATCGATGTCGCCGATCATGGCTGCGAGGCCTCCGGCTTAGCGGGCGGCGGCACGGTTTCTTCCGGCGGCATCGGGCCGATCATCACCGGATCAGCAGTTGGTACATCCGAAGCGAGCGGAACGGGATAAGGATCGTTCTGATCCGCCGCGGCGTCAGGCGTTTGCCCGGCCGCCGCAGCGGCCTCTTGCACGGCAGTCTCGCGCATGATGCGCTCGTTCTGCTCCTTCCACTTCTTCTCCATCTCCTCCATTTCCGCCTCGCGGATCATGGTTTCGATGCCAGAGCGGAAGTGGTTGGAAACGCTGCGCATTTTCGCCACCCACTTGCCCGCGGTGCGCAGGGCGAGTGGCAAGTCCTTCGGGCCGATCACCACGATCGCCACGATGGCCAGCACCAAAAGTTCGGACGCGCCGATATCAAACACGGCTATAGCGCCTTTTTATCAGTATCTTACTTGGCTTGATCGCTGGGCGTCGGCTGTGGCGCAGGCTGTGCGGGCGGCGTCTGCTGCTGCAGTTGGGCTGGCGGCGGCGGGACCGGCTTGTTTTCCTCTTCGGTCATGCCCTGCTTGAAGTTTTTGATACCCTTGCCAAAATCGCCCATCATCTCGGAAATGCGGCCACGACCAAACAGGACAAGAACGACCAGCGCCAACACGATCAGGTGCGGAAGGGAAAAGCTACCCATGTCACAAACTCCTTTGCGCCCCTAGATAGGGACGGCGCGCCCCACTTGCCAGCAATTCAATCGCTTCAATCCGCGCTTTCTTCGTCAGTCGGATCAAGTGTTTCCGTGTCCGCATCATCGCCCCCCGTCAAGACGGCAAACGCCTCGTCCACCGGATCGAGCAGACCCGCAGCCCGCAATTCCTCAATTCCGGGCAGATCGCGGCGCGATTGAAGGCCAAAATGCGTTAGAAATTCGGGGGTTGTCGCATAGATCGTAGGCCGCCCCGGAACTTCGCGGCGCCCGGCAATACGTATCCAGCCAGCCTCCAGCAGAACGTCCAAAGTGCCTTTGGCGGTCTGCACGCCGCGAATCGCTTCGATCTCGGCGCGGCTGACAGGTTCGTGGTAGGCGATGATCGCAAGGGCTTCTGTCGCAGCGCGCGAAAGGCGTCTTGGCTCTTCCTTTTCGCGGCGGAGCAGGTGGGCCAGATCAGGCGCAGTCTGGAAGTGCCAGCGGCCTCCTCGCTCCACCAGATGGACGCCTCGGTGCTCGTAGGTGCATCTCAGTGCAGTTAAGGATGCACCAACATCCGCGCCTTCAAGATGCGCAGAAATCTCTTGTTCGGTAAGAGGTTGCTCGGACGCAAACAGCGTCGCCTCAACCGCGCGTTCAAGGTCATCCGGTTGCGTCATCCGCGCGCTGCCCGCAACATCAGCGGCCCAAACGCTTGATCCTGCGCGATTTCTGCCCTGCCCTGCTTGGCCAGTTCCAGCGCCGCAAGGAAACTGGAAGCCAATGCAGATTTGCGCAACATCGGGTCGCCATCAAGCGGCAGGAAGGCCCGCAAATCGGTCCATTCCATCGCCACGCCGAGCATTTTCGATACCCGCGCCAGCGCCGCATCAAGCGTCATCACCGCCCGCTCGCGCACCATGTGGACCACAGGCTGGTTGCGATGCTTGATCCCGCCATAGGCCTGAATCAGCGCAAAAACATCGCACTTCCACAAGGCCTTGCGATCCACACGCAAGCCTTCGGGCGCGCCACGCACAAACACCTCGCGACCCACCCGGTCCCGCGCCATCAGCCGCGCACCCGCCTCACGCATCGCGCCCAGTCGCTGTAACCGCAATTGCAGCTTCAACGCCAATTCTTCGGGGCTTGGCTGCACTTCGGGATCACGTGGCAGCAGCAGCAGCGACTTGAGGTAAGCGAGCCACGCGGCCATCACCAGATAGTCGGCGGCCAGTTCCAGCTTCAACGCCTTGGCCTGCTCGATATAATCAAGATACTGGCCAACCAGTTCAAGAATAGAGATTTTCCGCAGGTCTACTTTCTGCCGCCGGGCCAGTTCCAGCAGCAAATCAAGCGGGCCTTCCCAGCCGTCCAGTTCCAGATAGAGCGCCGCATCGCCGGTTTCTGCCGAAGCAATGCCGGTCCATTCGGCGTCGCTATCAAACAGGGCAAGAGCTTCCATCAGGCCAGTGCCAGCAACTGGTCACGGGTGGCCAAAAGCGTTTGCTGTTCCGCAAGATGATTGGGTCCATCAAAGGCCGCAGTGGGGGCAAGCGCGTGGTCCAGACGTTCGGCGGTCTTCGCGCTCATGGGCGAGAGCGCCTTGGCGATGCCCACCATATCGTCCATTTTTGCCCAGCAATTCAGCGCTATATCACACCCTGCCGCCTGCGCCCGCGCGGCGCGATCTGGCACCTCGCCACCCAGCGCCTGCATGTCCAGATCGTCGGTGAGCAACAGGCCGTCAAAGCCGATGGCCTTGCGGATCACTTCCTCGATCACGAAACGTGAGAGCGTGGCGGGATTTTCGGCGTCCCAAGCGGTGAAGCGCAAGTGGCCGGTCATGCCGATGGTGGCGTTCCGCAGCGTGCGGAAAGGCGCGAGGTCCAGCTCCAGCTCCTCAGGCGAGGCGGTGACGAGCGGCGTTTCCTTGTGGCTGTCCACCAGCGAGCGGCCATGCCCCGGCATGTGTTTGACAACGCCCGCAATTCCGGCGCGGGCAAGACCATCGAGCGTCGCGCGACCCAGTGCCGCAACACGCATCGGTTCCGTGCCCAAGGCGCGGTCCCCGATCACGTCATGCGCGCCGGGCTGGCGCACATCGAGCAAAGGCAGGCAATCTACGCTGATCCCGGCTTCGGCGAGATCGAGGCCGAGCGCGTGGGCATTGGCCCGGGCGGCTTCGATGGCGCTGGCAGGTGCTATGTCATAGAGGCGGTCAAACGCCTCCCCCGCAGGATAGGGGAGCCACACCGGTGGCTTCATCCGCGCGACGCGGCCGCCCTCCTGATCGATGCAGATGAACGTGCGGTCGCGCCCATGAATGCTTCGCAAATCGTCAGTCAGCGCGCGCACCTGTTCGCGGCTTTCGATGTTGCGACCGAACAGGATGTACCCAGCAGGGTCAGAGTCGCGGAAGAACGCGCGTTCGTCGTCGGTCAAGACCGGGCCGGACAGGCCGAAGATGGCGGGTAGCATTGCCGAGGAATCGCGCAGCATTGCCAGTTTTGCAAGGGCAGTTGCGGTGATGGTGGGGGAAAAGGGGGCTTAGAATTTACCCCTGCATCAGCCCTTTGGACTGCCACCTCCCCATTTGTGCTTTGCAAAAACGGGGAGGATTGATTTCAGCTCAGCGCTTTACCTGGCACTTGAGGCCACCGGCCTGCAACTTGCGGCACAGCGCATCGGCGGCAGCGCCATCGCCCGCAACTGCTTGCAGGCGATAAACGGTGCCGATGTCGGCCTTGCCTTCGATTACGCGGTGCGAGAGGCCCTTGAGTGCTTCGTGGTTGCCCACCAGCTTTTGCCAGCCAGCTTCGGCAGTGGCGTTGGACGAGAACGCGCCAACCTGCACACCGACGCCGCCTGTTGCCGGAGCTGCGGCTGCTGCCGAGGCCGAGGCGCTGGGTTTTGCCGAAGGCGATGCTGCAGGCGCGGGCGAGGCTGAGCCGGCAAGGTTGGCAGCAGGCTTTTCGCCCTCGCTCACCTTGAAGCTGGAATCGCCGGTCCCTGCGAAAGTCTTGCCGCCCGGATCACTGGGCGCGACCTTGTAGGGTTCCTTGCTCGCCTCAATCAGGCTGCCATCGGCATTGTTGGCCACCGAATTGCGGTTGCTGGCATACCAGATGCCACCAATCAGTGCGGCGAGTGCAAGAAGGCCAGCGAGCGCGAAGCCGATCAACCGACCGTTGCCGCTGTCTTCCTCTTCACCATCAACGTCATCGGCGCTTTCGAGCCAAGGCAGGCGTTCTTCATCACCCAAAGCAAGGCGCGCAGCGTTCTCGGCGTCGAGCGATGTATCGCGGGCACCATCTACTGCTTCGTCCAGCTCCTCGGAAACGCTGAACGGCTTCAGCCCTTCAGGCTGCAGCACCGTCTTGTTGTCCCAGTCGTTCTGGTCATCATCGCCGTGCATGTCTTGTCCCTGCCCCAAAATCCGTGACGTCAAAGTTCTTCGGCAGCCACTACGCCAAGCAGCGCAAGGCCATTGCGGACTACTTGCCCGATTTGCGCGGCAAGGAAAAGGCGGGCTGCGGTCAAAGCGGAGTCATGTGCCACAATGAACCGCTTCTCGGGCCGGTCATTCCCCAAATTGTAGTAGGAATGGAACGCCGAGGCGAGGTCATGCAGGAAGAACGCGATGCGGTGCGGTTCGCGCGCAACGGCAGCAGCTTCGACAGTGCGCGGGAACTGTGCGGCGAGTTTGACCAGCGCCAGTTCCTCTTCACCCAGCAGGCCAAGGTTCTCTGCCGAGGGCATAAACCCTTCATCTGCGCCCTTTTTCAGGTTCCGGCAGATGCGCGCATGGGCGTACTGGACGTAGAAAACAGGGTTATCCTTGCTGGCTTCAACCACCTTGGCAAAGTCAAAGTCCATCTGCGCATCGGGCTTACGCGTGAGCATGGTGAAGCGCACCACGTCCTTGCCGACTTCATCAACAACATCCGAAAGGGTTACGAAAGTTCCGGCCCGCTTGGACATTTTCACCGGTTGGCCATCGCGCAGTAGCTGCACCATCTGCACCAGTTTGACTTCAAAAGGCTTTGCCGTGCCACCTTCGGCGCTGGTCAGAGCAGCGACAGCCGCCTTGATCCGTTTGACCGTTCCGGCGTGATCCGCGCCCCAGATGTCCACCAGCGCATCGGCGTTTTGCGACTTCTGGAAGTGATAGGCGAGGTCAGCGCCGAAATAGGTCCACGCGCCGTTCGATTTCTTGATCGGGCGGTCCTGATCGTCACCGAATTTGGTGGACCGGAACAGCGGCAGTTCAACCGGCTCCCAATCGTCCAGCGTCTTGCCCTTGGGCGCTTCCAGCAGGCCATCATAGATCAGATCGTGGCTGCGCAAGTATTGCTCAGCCGCATCGACCTTGCCCGAGGCCTGCAGTTCGGCTTCGGACGAGAACAGATCGTGGCGAATGCCGAGCGTGGCCAGATCGGCGCGGATCATGTCCATCATCGCGGCCACGGCGCGCGTGCGGAACAGGATCAGCCAGTCGGATTCTGGCGCTTCCTTGTAGGTATCGCCAAATTCCTCGACCAGCGCCTGGCCCACGGGGACGAGGTAATCGCCCGGATAGAGGCCTTCGGGAATTTCGATGCTCTGTCCCAGTGCCTCAAGATACCGCATGTGAACCGAGCGGGCGAGCACATCGACCTGCGCACCCGCATCGTTGACATAGTATTCCTTGATGACCTTGTGCCCGGCATAGGCCAGCAGATCCGCCAGCGCATCGCCCACCACCGCGCCACGGCAATGGCCCATGTGCATCGGGCCGGTGGGGTTGGCCGAGACGTATTCGACATTCACGACCCTGCCGCCACCCATCTGCGAGCGGCCATAATCCGCAGCGCTCTGCGCGATCAGGGCGAGTTCGCCGCGCCATGCATCGTCGGTCAGGCGCAGGTTGATGAAGCCGGGCCCGGCGATTTCAGCCGAGACCACGCGGGGTTCTTTTTCCAGTTCGGCCACCAGCAAAGCGGCCAGAGCGCGCGGGTTGGTTCCGGCAGGCTTGGCCAGCACCATCGCGGCGTTGGTGGACAGATCACCATGCGAAGGATCGCGCGGGGGTTCACACGTAACCGCGCCGCGTGGCAGGCCTGCAGGCAGGGTACCGGCGGCTTCGAGCGCGGTTAGCGCAGTGTCGATTACCGATGCGAAATCGGCGTGAAGGTTGATCCGGGCGTCAGTCATGGCCGCGCGGTTAGCCCAATCTCTCCGCAAGCGAAAGGGATTGGTTTGCAGTCAGTTTTAGCTGGGGACAGCCCACCCCCGACCCCTCCCGCCTGCGGGAGGGGAGAACAACTGCTTTATTTGCGGACGTTGAACTGCAATTGCGCATCGGTCAGTTGGAAGCCAACGAGCAGTTCGAAGTTGGCGCGGGCAAGTGCGGCCTTTACGTCTGGCTGCGAGAGCGGATCGACGGCAGCGTCCTGATCCCCGGCGCGGCGCTTGCGCGTGATGCGATCGACCATATCTTCAGGCAGCGAAGCTTCGGCCTTTTCGACATAGGCGGCGGCTTGGCCCTTCGCACTGGCGCGGGCCTGTCCGTCGGCGAACTCGATCACGACTTTGCCCAGACGCTTGGCAACAACGATGTTGCCACCACGGATCACGGTGGAAAAGTAGGGCAGTTCGACGCGGCGTGCGCCGCTGGTGTTGGTGCGGCGGGCCAGCACATCGAAGCTGGCGACAGAGTAAAGCTTTTCGCCATCGGTGCACTGCGCACGCAAGTTGGTGATGACCGCTTCGACATCGATTGAGGCCGAATCGGTGCGGCCCGGTGCGGTGAAAGTGGTCACATCGCCGGTGTAATCAGGAATGCCAACACGCGGGCACGGATCGCGCAGCGCGGTGACGCCCACGGCATCATCGACCACCAGTTCGCCGCTTTTGCCGCCACATGCCGAAAGCGCCAGCGCCGCAACGAGCGGAGCGCCCAGAAGGGCAAAACGGCGGGCGGATGCGTTCATGGGCACTGTATCCTTAAGGTCGCATGTGGCGCGTGGGGCACCGGAATTTTGGCCACCTCTAATCGCCGCAGTGGCTTTCGGCAATGGCGGTGGGCTTTGGTTGCTGCTAAGTGCGGCTGCATGAACGCCAGCTTGCCAGATGTCGCCGCCGGAACGGCCCCTATTCGCCTGCTTATTGCCGCCCCGCGTGGCTTCTGCGCCGGAGTGGACCGCGCAATCGAAATCGTCGAACGCGCGATCGAGCGCTATGGCGCACCCGTCTATGTGCGGCATGAGATCGTGCATAACCGCTTTGTGGTCGACGGCCTGAAAGCCAAGGGCGCGATCTTTGTGGAAGAACTGGATCAGGTGCCCGATGGCGCGCCGGTAGTGTTTTCCGCGCATGGCGTGCCCAAAGTGGTGCCGCAGGACGCGACCGAGCGGGGGCTGGACTGGCTGGATGCCACCTGCCCACTGGTGTCAAAGGTCCACCGGCAGGCTGAACGGCAGGTAGAAGCCGGGCGGCACATCCTGTTTGTGGGGCACAAGGGGCACCCCGAAGTGATTGGCACGATGGGTCAGGTTCCAGTTGGCACGATCACCTTGGTCGAGACTGTGGCCGATGTGGCCAAGCTGGACTTTGCGGCAGACACGCCGCTGGCCTTCCTGACGCAGACCACGCTTTCGGTGGACGACACGCGCGAAATCGTGGAGGCGCTGCGGGCAAAGTTTCCGCAGATCGTCGGGCCGAAGGCAGAGGACATCTGCTATGCCACATCGAACCGGCAGGAAGCGGTGAAGGCGATTGCCGGGGAATGTGATCTGCTGCTGGTGATCGGCGCTCCCAACAGCTCCAATTCGCTGCGGCTGGTCGAAGTGGCTGAACGCATGGGCACGCGTTCACGGCTGATCCAGCGCGCGAACGAGATTGAGCCTGAATGGCTGGACGGCGTGACCACGCTGGGCGTGACGGCAGGGGCCTCTGCGCCCGAAGTGCTGGTGCGCGAAGTGGTGGCAAAGATCGGCACGTTGCGCAACGTGACCGAGGAAACCGTGACCACCGCCGAGGAAAAGATGGTGTTCAAGCTGCCGCGCCAGCTGCTCGACTGAAAGCACTGATATAATGGCGGTTTACACCCAGATCGGCGCGGAAGAGATGGCCGCGCTTGTGAATGAATTTGACGTGGGCGAGCTGGTCTCGGCCAAGGGCATTGCCGAGGGCGTGTCCAATTCCAACTGGCTGCTGGAGACGACCGGGCGCGATGGATCGGGCGCGCGCTTCATCCTGACGATGTACGAGTTCCGCATCGAGTTGGAGGATCTGCCCTATTTCCTCTCACTGCTCGATCACCTTGCGGCCAAGGGCTGCCCGGTGCCACGCACTATCCATGACCGCGAAGGCGCGCTCTATCGCAAGCGGGGCGAAAAGGCGCTGGCGCTGATCGAATTCCTGCCCGGCGTTTCTGTGAGCGAGCCGACCGTGGAGCAGGCCCGCGCTGTGGGAGCGGCGCTGGCGCAGATGCATCATGCGGCGGCGGACTTTGCCGGCACACGCGCCAATGGCATGGGGTTGGCCGAGTGGCAGCGTCTGTTCGATGCCTGTGGCCAGGACGGACTGGCCATCATCGATCCAGCACTGGCCGGGCTGGTGGCCGAGCATCTGCCCAAGGTGGCGGCCGCTTGGCCCGCAGACCTGCCGCAATCGGTGATCCACGCAGACCTGTTCCCCGACAACGTGCTGATGCGCGGGGACAGGGTGAGCGGGTTGATCGACTTCTACTTCGCCTGCAACGACCTGATGGCCTATGATGTGGCGGTAACGCATGCGGCGTGGTGTTTCGATGCCTCGGGGGAGACATTTGACGCCGATATCTCGCGCGCATTGCTGGCGGGGTATGAGGCGGTGCGCCCGCTATCGGATCAGGAGCGCGCCGCACTGCCATTGCTCGCCCAGGGCGCGGCTCTGCGCTTCACTTCCAGCCGTGCCTATGATTGGCTGAACACGCCTGCCGATGCGCTGGTGATGCGCAAAGACCCGATGGCCTTTGCGCGGCGGCTTGAGTTTTACGCCGCCAATCCCGGAGTATTTGCATGAAGCACGTTCAGATCTTCACCGACGGCGCGTGCAAGGGCAATCCCGGCAAAGGCGGCTGGGGCGCGCTGCTGCGCATTGGCGAGCATGAGCGGGAGATGGCAGGGTCCGAAAAGGACACGACCAACAACCGTATGGAACTGATGGCGGCAATCCAGGCGCTGCAGGCGCTCAAGCAGCCCTGTCAGGTGACGCTCCACACGGACAGCAAATATGTGCTCGACGGCATCACCAAATGGATCTTCGGCTGGCAGAAAAAGGGCTGGAAAACCGCTGACAACAAGCCGGTGAAAAACGAAGACCTGTGGCGCCTTCTGGTGGACGCGGTGCGCCCGCACAAGATCGAATGGGTTTGGGTAAAAGGCCACGATGGCCACCCCGAGAATGAGCGGGTGGACAAACTGGCGAGCGACGCGGCGATTGCAGCCTGAGGGGCTGCCGACAATCCAGCCGCGCCCCGGCCGCCTCAATACGCCGCAACAAGCCTCCGGAGCATCGCCGCCACATCGGGATGCGCAGCAAAACCCAGATGCGTGCAGCGCATGGGCACGGCAAGATCCCGCTCACCCTTGCGACCGCAAGCGGAACGGGGCGAGACGATGCCGTCGCGGGCGCTCCAAAGGGCGACGGTGGGCACCGGGGGCTTGACCGACATTTCTGCGCCGATGGGCGGTTCGTCCACTGAATGGCCCGCGATCAACTGATAAGCGCGCCATGCGTTGTTGGCGCGGCGGTCTCCGGAAAAGGGCGTGCCCATCGTGACGACCAGCCGCACCGCTTCAGGGTGCATGCGTGCCACTTCCCGCGCGAAGATGCCGCCAAGGCTCCAGCCGACCAGCACCAGCGGTTCGCCTTCCTTGCGCGCCATCGCCACTACACGCTCGCACAAGCGTTCGAAGCGGTCCTCGCTCGGCCCGAAGTTGAAGCCGAGGCCCCAATCGCTGACGCGGTGTCCGGCGGCTTCGAGCGCGCGGCCGAGCGGCTTCATCCGCACAGGATGCGTGCCGAAGCCGGGGAGCAGCATGACCGGGCGCGAGGGCGCGGTCGATTCATCCGTAGCGCGCGGTTGGCGCGTGGCTTGCCAATGCTCAACCGGCGTGCGCAGTTCACCAAGCAAGGCCTGCCATTTCGGCCCGTGCACACCTTGTGGACGCGGCTGCAGCGCCAGCGCACCGCGACGCGCGACTTCTTCACGCAGCAGGTTAAACCGCGCAGTCACCTGCCCGATTCCGCCTGCTCTTTCCGATGGGTTCAAGATCATTGCCATTATCTGCGCCCTATCGACCTAACCATCGATGAACGCCAGCTTTGCATGATTGTTTCAAATTCGCGTCAAGAATGCAAATCCATGACGCCCATTATGAAGTCTCGTCGCCCTTGCATTCGCCCATGTGCTTGGAGTTCATCGACATAGCCACCGACATGGTCTTGCCGTTGGGGGCGCTGCCATCCATGTTCATCGTCATGTCATAAGAGCTGTCGCTGTAGGTGCCTGCCATCTTCATCTTGGCCGCCGCGCCCGCTTGCCCCCCTTGGCTTTTGCAAGTCATCGTCGCGTCGATCTTGCCATCACCCATCGTGAAGCTGTCATAGCGGCAATCCTCACCCTGCTGGCCGAAGAACCCGCCGTCGGGCTTTTCAGCCTCTTCCTGAGTCAAGCACGAGGCAAAGGTCTGGCTCTGCCCCATCATCTGCTGCATCGCCTGCTTGGCCTCGGGCGGCATGCCTTCAACCTCAAGCTTGGCAATCTTCATCTTCAATTCCCAGCGGCCCGGCTTCAATTTCATGCCCGCATCGGCAACCGATTTGGCCACTTCAGCCGTGCTGGCGTTCTTCTTGTCGACCGTCGCATCGTCGCCACAGGCGGCCAGCAAAAGCAGCGGGATCAGGGCAATCGTGGCGCGCATGAGGCTCTCCGTCGTTCGTTCTGCGCGAGAGGCTAACAGCCCGACGAAAAAGCGCCAGTGCCGTGCGTCACCACGGTTGCGTGGACGCGGTTTGTTCCCCATATCCGGCGGCATGGCTGAACTCGTTATCCGCAGGGGACTCGAAGAACCCGACACTTCCGGCACTTTCGTGCCCCACCGCCCTGCCCGCCCCGACAAGGTCGAGGGCGGCAGGCCGTTCAAGGTCGTCTCGGAATACCAGCCTGCAGGCGATCAGCCCACCGCGATTGCCGATCTTGTGGCCGGCATTCGCGGGGAAGATGGGCGTGACGGCGATCAGACGCAGGTGCTGCTGGGCGTCACCGGCTCGGGCAAGACCTTCACGATGGCCAAGGTGATCGAGGAACTGCAGCGGCCCGCCCTGATCCTGGCACCCAACAAGATCCTCGCCGCGCAGCTTTATGGCGAGATGAAGAGCTTCTTCCCCGAAAACGCGGTGGAGTACTTCGTCTCGTACTACGACTATTATCAGCCCGAAGCCTACGTCCCCCGGTCTGACACCTACATCGAAAAGGAAAGCTCCACCAACGAAGCGATCGACCGGATGCGCCATTCGGCCACGCGGTCCTTGCTCGAACGCGACGACGTGATCATCGTCGCCTCGGTTTCGTGCATCTATGGCATCGGCTCGGTCGAAACCTATTCGGCGATGATCTTTGATCTGAAAGCCGGGCAAACGGTGGACAGCGGCGAGATCATCCGCAAGCTGGTGGCACTGCAGTACAAGCGCAACGATACCGGGTTTGGGCGCGGAAACTTCCGCGTGCGGGGCGACAATCTCGAAATCTTCCCTTCGCACTATGACGATACCGCATGGCGCATCAGCTTCTTCGGTGACGAGGTGGAACAGATCGCGGAGTTCGACCCGCTGACCGGCAAGACCGGCGAAAAACTTACCAATGTGCGCGTCTATGCCAATTCGCACTACGTCACGCCCGGGCCGACGATGCAACAGGCGGCGCAGGCGATCCGGTTCGAACTGACCGAGCGGCTGAAGGAACTGGTCGAGGAAGGCAAACTGCTCGAAGCGCAGCGGCTGGAACAGCGCACCAACTTCGACCTTGAGATGATCGCCGCGACAGGTTCGTGCGCCGGGATCGAGAACTACAGCCGCTTCCTCACCGGACGCCTTCCGGGCGAACCGCCGCCAACGCTGTTTGAATACCTGCCCGAGAACGCGCTGCTGTTCCTCGATGAAAGCCACCAGACGGTGCCCCAGATCAGCGCGATGGCGCGCGGGGACCACCGCCGCAAGATGACGCTGGCCGAATACGGCTTCCGCCTGCCCAGTTGCATCGACAACCGCCCGCTGCGCTTCAACGAATGGGACGCAATGCGCCCGCAGACGGTGGCGGTTTCAGCGACGCCCGCGTCATGGGAAATGGAACAGGCGGGCGGCGTGTTTGCCGAACAGGTGATCCGCCCCACCGGCCTGATCGATCCGCCGGTAGAAATCCGCCCGGTCGAAGATCAGGTGCAGGACTGCATCAACGAGTGCAAGAAGACCGCCGCCAACGGCTACCGCACGCTCGTCACCACGCTGACCAAGCGCATGGCCGAAGACCTGACCGAGTTCATGCACGAAGCGGGCCTGCGCGTGCGCTACATGCACTCGGATGTCGAAACACTGGAACGCATAGAGTTGATCCGCGATCTGCGGCTGGGCGTCTATGATGTGCTCGTCGGCATCAACCTGCTGCGCGAAGGCCTCGACATTCCCGAATGCGGGCTGGTGACCATTCTGGACGCAGACAAGGAAGGCTTCCTGCGCAGCGAAACCTCGCTGATCCAAACCATCGGACGCGCCGCCCGTAACGTGGATGGCCGCGTGATCCTCTATGCCGACCGGATGACTGGCAGCATGGAACGCGCCATCGCCGAAACCGACCGCCGCCGCGCCAAGCAGGAGGAATACAACGCCCTCCACGGCATCACCCCCACCACGATCAAGCGCAACATCCACGACATCGTCGCCGACACATCAAACCGCGACGGCGTGCTGGTGGACATCGACGCCGAAGGCACCAACAACCTCGTCGGCCACAACCTGCGCGGATATATCGAGGATCTGGAAAAGAAGATGCGCGCTGCGGCGGCGGATCTGGAGTTCGAGGAAGCTGGACGCTTGCGCGATGAAATCCGGCGTTTGGAGGCCACCGAACTTGGTCTGCCTGCGAGTGAACACAAAGCGCCGATTGTGGGGCGGAGCAACGAGGGCAAGCCGGGAACGCGCAAGACGCGCTATGGGAAGAGCCAGAAGACGAAGTGGGGGAAGTGAAATCAGGCGTTGTAAGCAGATGCTACACAACGTGACGGCGGTAACGCGACGCAGATTTTCAGGTAGTCATCGTCCGTCGAATGCTTTCATGGATTGCCACAAGTTATGAGCGACAACATTGACAATGGTCAAAATGTCTCCTATACAGGACAGGTCTTCAAGCTGTCGGAAACGCCCGACTTCTCTGATTGGCTCGGCTCCTTGCGGGACCGGCGGGCGCGAGCAAGGATCGTGGTTCGCCTTGAACGCTTGGCCGACGGGAACTTTGGTGACAGCAAGTCCGTCAAAGGCGGCGTTCACGAACTTCGCGTCGACTATGGGCCGGGCTACCGGGTGTATTTCTTCCAGCGGGGCAAAGAGCTTGTCATTCTTCTTTGCGGAGGCGACAAGCGCACGCAGGATGCCGACATTGCCCATGCAAAGCGGCTGAAGGAAGAGATCGAGCGCACCAATGGAGCTTCGCCCATTTGATCCCGCCAACTACCTTGAGACCGAGGAGGACATCCTTTTCTATCTTGAGGCGGCGATGGAAGGGAACGACCCCAAGCACATTGCCGGGGCGCTCGGCAATATTGCCCGCTCCAAAGGCATGAGCGTGATCGCACGTAAGACCGGCCTTGGTCGCCAGGCGCTTTACAAATCGCTTTCCGAAGACGGCAATCCAACGCTGGAAACACTTGTCGCAGTCCTCTCCGTCCTAGGCCTCGAATTGACTGTACAGAAGCGCGCTGCTTGATTTCGCTGTGAAGTCCACTTTCACCCCCTCTCTCCTCGCACTCACGCTAGCTGCCTGTTCGCAATCCCCCGCCGCGCCCGTGCGCGAGGGCGCGCCAGACAGTGCGGTGCGTATGGTCATGCCCGCAGGTGAAGCTCTGCCGGGGGTGCGTGAGGCTTTGTCCGAACCCACGTGGGCTGCCGCGCCCGAGGCGCAATCGGCGCGGTATGGGCATCCGGGGGAGACGCCGCTGGTTTCGGTCACCTGCCGTGAGGGTGTGTTGGTGGTCACGCGTCACGCCGCAGCGCCAGTGGGGGCGCAGGCCTTGTTTGCGCTGGTAGGCCGTGAGGGCATTCTGCGCCTGCCGGTGGATGCAACTTCGGTGCCGGGCCAGCGTGGCTATCTGTGGCAGGGCACCATTGCCGCCTCTGACGCGCGAGCGGACGTTATGCGCGGGCCGTTTACCGGCACGCTGCCCGGTGCGGGCATGATCAAGGTCTCGGCAGGCAGCGCCATCGGCGATGTGATCAGCCGGTGCCGCAGTGCCGCGCCGGTTGCGGTTCCTGTGCCGACGGACACCAACCAAACCACCGAATAATCCAAATCCGTTCGTGTCGAGCGTAGTCGAGACACCTTGGCGCTAACGTGTCTCGACTACGCTCGACACGAACGGGATGCTGGCTCAGACCTTGCCGAACTTCGCTTCGTAGGCCGCCTTGTCACCGCCAGCCAGAAGCTTGGCCTGCTCCACCCAGTTGTCGCGCGTTGGCCGCCCCGCGAAAGTGCCCAGTTGCGCGTTGATCTTGGCAATGTCTTCCTCGGTCCAAGCCGCAATCTGTGCGTAACTGGTCACTCCCAGCGAGGTGAGCAGCGCTTTCAGCTTTGGTCCGACGCCCTTGATCCGGCCCAGATCTTCACCCACCGGGACCACGGGCACAGCATCGGCAATCTCAACAGTTGCAGCCGCAGCCACCACTTCACCAATCCCGGCCAACGTACCCGCGCCGGGTGAAGGAATGACCACAGGCGGCGGCGTGACCATCGCCGCAGCACTCGGTGCATCGATCAGCGCATTGTTCCGCGCCGCCTTTTCCGCGCCTTCCGAAAGAACGTCAGTGTATTCGCGCTTCTTGGGCGCAGGCTTGGTCCTCCCCCAAACCCACCAGACGACGAACACAACCAACAGTACGATGCCAGCCAGCAAGGCCTGGTTGGCTTCGAACATCTGCATCATCTGAAGTCCCCTTGCTTCCCTCAGGCCGCCTGCTGCTTGCGGAACAGCACGCGATCCTCCGGCCCGAACGCGCGGACCCATAACATGTAGCAATAAATACCCAGAATCATGGGAATTCCAAGGGCGAGTTCAGCCCATTCAGGCAGCCACGTAGTAGCGATGCCCACAACCAGCGCAGGCACGATGGCCCATGCAAGGCCCCAGCGCCAGTTACTGATCGAATAGCCAAGAATGCGCGATAGCACCCGCGATTTCACTGCAGAGGACAGCCCGAGCGACACCGCCAGCGCCAGCGATGCTGCTGCCGCCACATACATCGGTCCCCAGTCTGCGTTTCTTGCCAGCAGTATCAGCGCAATCGTCAACACCGCCTGAAACACGATCGTCGCAAGGCTGATCCAAAGGTTGCGCATACGGGCGAGGTAGACCAGCGCGGCCTCGCTCACCACCGCCTTGGACGCTACGACCTCTGCGATCAGCAGGAACGCCAGCGCCGCCGTGCCCGAAACAAATGCCGGTCCGCCAAGGCCCATCAGCCCCTCGCCCGGAATGCCCAGCGCCATCGCAATGCCGATCTGTGCAGCCCCGATCCAGAAGCCGACCTGACAGACCTGCTTGGCAATCGCGGCATAGTCCTTGTCCTTGACGCTGCGGGTGATGACCGGCCCAAGCACCGGCTCGAAACTGGTCTTCAGCTTCTGTGGCAGCGATGCGATCTGTTGCGCGAAGTAGTAGATACCCACCGCCGCCTCGCCCACGAAGAAGCGCAGGATGAACACATCGAGCTTGCGCGTGCCCCATTCCACCGCATCGGCCCCGGCCAGCGGAATGTTGCGCCGCGCGATCTGCCACAGCAGCGCCGGGCGTGGCTTCCACGCGTGGGGTAGGCCATAAGTGCGGACCAAAACGAACAGCGCCACCCCCGTCGCCGCCCAGACCGAGGCGAGATAGGCAAGGCTGAGACCCGATTCCGGCCACACAAAGTAGAACGCGCCCGCCGCAATGGAGATCGTCCACGGCTCAACCACCGACCGCGCACGCACCGTGGTGGCCACATCAAACCGATAAGCCAGTGCTGCCAGCGCCAGATCACCAAGCGCAAGGCCGGGAATCGCCAGAACCAGCAGCGTATCGGCCATACCGTAGTTGCCGCTGGGATACATCGACTGCGGGAACAAATAGATCAGCGCGCCCATGCCCAGCGCCAATGACATGGCCAGCAGCACGGCGTCGCCCACAACATTGGCCGGATGCTCGTCATTCTCGGCCAAGCGCTGCGCCAGTCCGCGCTTTTGCCCCAGCGTCGCCAGCATTCCGGCAAACTCGACCATCACCAGCGCCGAAGCAAAGCGGCCCATCGCGGGCGCCCCATAAAGGCGGCTGGCGATAAACAGGAACGGGATGCGCGCGAGCAGACGCAGCAGGAAGCCGAGGAAGTTCGTGCGCCCGCCCTTGGCCAGAGCTGCGATGTCCTGCTGCGGAGGTTGTGCGGCGTCAGACAAGCGGGTTTTCCGCCCTCAGTGGACGCGAGAGCAGTCCCGCAACGACTTCATGCGCCGGGGCTGCGCCTTCCAGTAGAGCGACGACTGCCTCGACAATCGGCATCGAAATGCCACGGTTGCGCGCCACTTCGGCCAGCACCGGCGCGGTGAATGCGCCTTCTGCCACAGAGTTCTTCGCGCCCAGCACATCGGCGGCATTCGCGCCCTCGCCCAGGGCCTTGCCCAGCGAGAAGTTGCGGCTTGAAGTGGACGAACAGGTCAGCACAAGATCGCCAAGGCCCGAGAGGCCGGACAGCGTCTCTGCCCGTGCGCCCAGCGCCAGCCCAAAACGCTGCATTTCCGCAAAGCCCCGGCTGATCAGCGCAGCGCGGGCGTTCTGGCCAAGACCGAGGCCGTCCACCACGCCGCACGCGATGGCCAGCACATTCTTGACCGCGCCACCAATCTCGGCACCAGTCACGTCATCGGAGTAATAAGGCCGGAAAGTGGGCCGGGCGATAGCGGCAGACAGCCGCTGCCACTGCGCCTCGCCGTCCGCGCACGCCAGCGTCACGGCAGTCGGCAGGCCAGCGGCCACTTCATGGGCAAACGTCGGCCCGGACAGCACCGCAAGGCTCGCCCCGGGTGCGGCAGCCCGCGCCACATCGGCCATCAACCGCCCGGTGCCCGCCTCGATTCCCTTGGAGCAAAGCACCACATCGCCGCCCGAGCGCCCGATGCCGCCGAGCACATTGGCAAGGAACTGCGCAGGAGTGACCAGCAGCAGGACCGGCAGCGCGGCCATATCGGCAAGGTCGGTCGTCGCGCGGATGGGTCGTGCCAGCTTGGCCGACGGCAGGAACAGGCTGTTGGTGCGGGCTGAATTGATCTCGTCAACCAGTTCAGCCTCACGCGCCCAGAGCAGCACTTCGCGCCCATCGCTTGCCAGCATCTGCGCAAGGGCCGTGCCCCACGCGCCTGCACCGACTACCCCAACAGCAGCAGTCATCCCTTCACCCCCGCACCACGCACCGGCGCGGCATTGGCATCGAGCGGCCAGCGCGGGCGCGCCGCTACGTCGAGACCGTCAGTATATCCCAGAGCAAACCGCTCTGCGCCAGCCCAGCCGATCATCGCGGCATTGTCTGTGCACAGCTTTGGCGGCGGGGCGACCAAAGGCAACCCGTGCTGTGCTGCCAAAGCCTCCAACGCAGCGCGCAACGCGGCATTGGCAGCAACCCCGCCCGCCACGACCAGCGCGGTCATTCCCGGAGTCGCCGCGCCTAGCGCAATCCGCGTGCGGTCCACCACGCAATCAAGCGCGGCCTGCTGGAACGATGCGGCAATATCGGCATCAGCGTGGATGCCGGCATCCTTGGCCCGCATCACCGCGCTTTTCAGCCCCGCAAACGAGAAGTGCGGCTCCCCACTCCCCACCAGCGGGCGCGGTAACGGGACAGCCTTGGCATCGCCCTCACGCGCAAGCCGCTCGACCGCAGGCCCGCCGGGATAGCCTAGCCCAAGAATCTTAGCCGTTTTGTCGAATGCCTCACCCAGCGCATCGTCAATCGTCGTGGCAAGGCGGCGATATTGCCCCACGCCTGCCACTTCGAGGATTTGGCAATGCCCTCCCGAAACCAGCAGCAACAGATAGGGGTAGGCAAGCGACGGCTCGGCCAGCCTCGGCGAAAGCGCGTGGCCTTCCAGATGGTTGACCGCGATCAACGGCTTTCCTGCCGCCATCGCCAGCGCCTTTCCGGTGACCAGCCCGACCATCACCCCGCCGATCAGCCCCGGCCCCGCCGTTGCCGCAATCGCGTCCATATCATCCAGCGTCAGCCCCGCATCGGCCAGCACTGCGCCCACCATCGGACCAAGCACTTCGACATGCGCGCGCGCCGCAATTTCGGGCACCACGCCACCATAGGGGCGGTGCGCATCGTCCTGCGAGGCAATGCGCTGCGCCACGATCCGCTCTTTCAGCGTCGTGCCATTGCTGTCGATTACCGCGGCGGCGGTTTCATCGCAGCTGGATTCTATGCCAAGGATCAGGGCCATCTGGCGCTTCCCTCTAGTGATAATCCCGGTTACGGCAAGCAGAGCATGAACACACAGCCGATAGAAGCCTCGCCTGAACGCCCTCTGAAGCTGGGCACCCGCGCCTCGCCGCTTGCAATGGCGCAGGCGTATGAAACCCGCGCGCGCCTTTGCGCGGCCCACGGCTGGCCCGAAACGATGGTCGAAATCATCTCCGTCACTGCGAGTGGCGACAAGATTCTCGACCGTCCTCTGGCTGACATCGGCGGCAAAGCGCTATGGACCAAGGAACTGGACGCCTGGCTATTCGAAGGCCAGATCGACTTTGCAGTCCATTCAATGAAGGACGTGGAAACCCTGCGCCCTGAACAATTCTGCATCGCCGCCGTTCTACCCCGCGCCGACGTGCGCGACGTTCTGGTGGGTGCGGCCTCCATCCATGCCATTCCGCCCGGAGCGCGCGTCGGCACCAGCGCGCCCCGCCGTGCAGCCCAAATGCTCCACGCGCGGTCAGACCTCACCATCGTCGGCTTTCGCGGCAACGTCGCTACGCGGCTGGCGAAGTTGCAGGCCAGTGAGGCGGACGTGACCCTGCTCGCCGCTGCCGGGCTGCAACGTCTTGACCAATCCGGCGTCGGCACGCCGCTGTCAGAACACGAATGGCTCCCGGCCCCGGCGCAAGGCGCCATCGGCATCGAATGCCTTGTCGCCAACGAACGCGTGCGCGCCTATCTTTCCGCCATCGACGACAGGCCTACACATCATGCAGTCATGGCTGAACGCGCTTTGCTCAAGGCGCTGGGCGGCAATTGCCACAGCCCGATCGCCGTGCTGACCACCCACCACGAAACCTCGCTCACCTTGCGTGCTGCAATCTACAGCCCTGACGGCGCAGAACGCATCGAAGCGCACGAGACGTTTGCGCCGGGCGATATTGATGGGCCACAGCGGCTGGCGCACCGCCTTCTTGCCGATGCGCCGGAATCTGTAACTGTCCACTTCTCGGGCGAATGACCGCGCATTCAAAGCCGCTGCCGCTCATCGTGATCCGCCCGCAACCGGGCAACGATGCTACCTGCGCTGCCGCCCGTGAACGCGGGGTGGAGGCGCTGGGCTTTCCGCTGTTCACCATTGCGCCGCTCGCATGTGACGTTCCTGAGGGTTCGTTCGACGCAATTCTTGCCGGAAGCGCCAACGTCTTCCGCCACGGCGGCGATGCTTTGCAAACGCTATTGGATGTTCCGGTGATCGCCGTGGGCGAGACGACTGCAGCAAGTGCGCGTGCTGCAGGGTTCACCGTTAGCGGCATTGGCGAAGGGGGACTACAACCCGTCGTCGCCGCGCTACCGCCGGGGAACTACATTCGAATCGCCGGTGAAGACCGCGTAGACCTCAATCCGCCACCCAGTGTGCGAATCGAGACCGTGGTCGCTTATGCGGCACGCAGATCACCTCTTCCAAGTGCGCTGGCACACATTTTAAACACCGGCGCAGTTGTGCTGCTCCACTCCGGCGAAGCGGCAAGGCATTTGGCTGCTGAATGTCAGAGAATTGAAATTCAAAGGAAATCGGTTCTTATAGCGTGCCTTGCACCCCGCATTGCCACGCTTGCCGGAGAAGGGTGGGGGGCAATCGCCACCGCTCCTGCAAGAACCGATGCCATGCTGCTGGAAACTGCCATGCGAATGTGTAAGACAGTGTGACATCGGGGCGACAGGACAAGCGAAAACGGATGCAAGACTTAGGCTATAGCCCGCAAGCGGCACCGCGACGAAGCGGCCTAGGTGGGCGCACAATTGCGGCGCTGGTGGCAGGATGTTTGTTGGCAGGGGCCGCCGGGGCGGCATGGCTCGGCTGGCGCAACGGATTGATCGATGTGCAGATCGGCGATTCCGGTGTGCCACAACTCGTCACGTCTCCCATCGCACCGCCGTCGCCCAGCGCTTCGGCGGCTGAAGCTGTCGCCGTTGCCAATCGCGCGCAGGTTGATGCGCAGATCGACAGCGCAAGTGCAAAGCTGGCCGCGCTCGAACAGCGGCTGGCGGAACTGAACCAGCAGGCCATCGCCGCCTCTGGCAATGCCAGCCATGCCGAAGCGTTGCTCCTCGCCTTCGCGGCGCGCCGGGCGGTTGAACGCGGCCAGCCACTCGGCTGGATCGAAGCTCAGCTTCGCGCCCGCTTCGGGCAGACGCAAGGCGCAGCGGTGGACCGGGTCATTGCCGCTGGGGCGATGCCCGTCACGATCTCCCAACTCGGTGAAGAATTCGAACTGCTTGGCACTCAACTGGTCGGCGGGACGAAAGACGAAGGCACGTGGGATTGGTTCAGCCGCCAAGTCTCGGATATCTTTGTAGTCCGCCACGATGATTCGCCGTCACCCGCACCCGAACTGCGGCTTGAACGCACACGCGCGTTCCTGGCTGGCGGCAAAGTGGAAGCGGCGGTTGCTGAAATCGAGAAGATGCCAGGCCGCGCCGCTGCCAATGACTGGATTGTCCACGCGCGCGATTACATGGCCGCCCAGCGCGCACTCGATCAGCTTGAGGCCGCTGCGCTTACCGGCGCACAGCCCGTATCAGCACCTGCGACAGCGCCAGCAACACTGCCGATACCGGAGGCCGCTGAAGCCCCAGCTTCCGCGCCCGCACCATCCGAACCGGAGTTCTGACCCCCAACTTCTGACCCTAGGCCGCGCGCAGCAGCTTGGGCAGGTTCCCACTCATCCCGCGCGCCTCATCCATGAACCAGCGCTTGAGCGGAGCGGCGCGCTGCACGCCCGCCATGCCAAGGCGGCGCACGGCAGACGGCAGCTTGCCCGGAACGCCGAACATTCGCGTCAGCACATCCGTTGCCGTGGCTACCATGAAGGTATCAACCGCGCGCCAGCGTTCATACCGCGCGAGCAATTGCGCATCGCCCACATCAAGCCCCAGCCGCACGCCATCGGCCAGCACTTCGACCAGCGCCGCCACATCGCGCAGGCCCACATTCAGGCCCTGCCCGGCAATCGGGTGCATCCCGTGGGCCGCGTCGCCGACCAGCGCCAGCCGGTCTTCCACGATCTTTGCGGTGTGGTGGAAGTTCAGCGGATAGGATGTGCGCGCGCTGGCCAGCGCGATTTCGCCAAAGATACCGTGCATTTTGCTCGCCACTTCGCCCAGGAACATCGCCTCAGGCATGGCCAGAACCGCAGCGGCATCCTTCTCTCCCACCGTCCAGACGAGTGCGGAGCGATGCTTGCCGTCCTCAGTATCCAGCAAGGGCAGCAGCGCGAAAGGCCCCGCCGGATAGAACACTTCCCACGCCACGTTGCCGTGCGGCTTTTCATGCGTCAGCCCGGCGATGATCGCGCGGTGACCATAGTCCCATTTGGCAGGCGTGAACCCGGCCTCATCGCGGGTGGGAGACTTGCGCCCCTCTGCCGCCACCAGAAGCCGCCCCTTCAGCACGCGCCCATCGGCCAAAGTCACCGCCACACCATGCTCGCCCCGTTCGCGCGAAACGACGTGGCTGTTGGGATGAAAGCTGATCGCCTCTTCACGCGCGGCCACGCCATACATCGCAATGCGCAGGTCGCGGTTGGCGTACATGCGGCCGAGCGAGCCATCTCCCTCGCCCGGCTGGAAATCGATGCGCCCGGGCTTCATCCCGTCGGTTACCGCGATGGATGCAATCGGGCAGCCCTTGGGCGCAAGATCATCAGCCATGCCGAGGTTGGTGTAGAGGTTCCAGCTTGCGGTAGAGATCGCTGACGCCCGCCCGTCAAACCCGTCCGCCGTCTGCGCAGCGGGATCGGAATTGTCGACCACGTGAGAACTGATCCCAGCCTTGGCAAGGCCGATGGCCAGCGTCATGCCGACCAGCCCGCCGCCAAGGATCACCACATCGGAATTCGAATCGCTCACCTGATCGCTCCACACGTATTGCCGGGGCCACCATCAAGGTCGAGACAGCGTCCGTCAAATGCACCTTCGGGGATCTTGAGGCCAATCCACGCCGCCAGCGAAGGGGCGATATCCACCGTTTCAATGGCGCTCGGCTGTTCGAACCCGGTCATGCCCTTGCGCCAGAACAGGATCGGCACGCGCCGGTCATAGTCCCACGGGCTGCCATGCGTTGCCACATAGCCCGGCCCGGGCGTGGGAATGGGCACCACGCCGCGCTTCAGCATGACCACGAAATCGCCCGAATGCAGCGGATTGTAAGAAGCGCGCGCACGCTCGGCCAAAGTCCAGGTCTCGGCGGAACCGGTCGGCATCGCCGTCGCGGCAATTTCAGCGGCAGATAGCACCACTTCAACTTGCGGATCAGCCTCAAGCAGCGCCTTGGCATCGTCCACCAGCTTGCCCTTCAGGCCGGGGGCCAGATCGCGCCGCAGCCAGTAATCACCCGCAGCGCCATCAGAAAGGACAAGATCCTTCGCCTCCAGCCCATACTTCTTGCCCAGCGTAGCCGAAAGTGCAGTCGCGGAAACGGCGCTGCTCACCCGCGAGGCCTTGTCCAACGCCTGCTCGTGCAACCGTTCCGGCAGATCGAACCCGCCGTGATCCGCCGTCAGCACTACGCCATAGTCGATCCCGCGCTTGTCGAGGCTGGCAAAGAAATCGCCCAGCGCCATGTCGAGCTGCGTCAGCTGAATGCACATTTCCGCGCCTTCGGTGCCGGTCGAATGGC
The DNA here is from genome assembly GCF_030696665.1 of Novosphingobium sp. GTDB lineage: Bacteria > Pseudomonadota > Alphaproteobacteria > Sphingomonadales > Sphingomonadaceae > Novosphingobium. Next base: position 13,262 of record NZ_JAUYRV010000006.1, on the reverse strand, counting down.
CGACATAGTCCGTGGCGGAAAGGCTGACCGACAGCACATCAGGCACTGCACCTTTGCCCAGCTTCTGCTCGTCCACCAGCTTCAGGCCCAGATCCAGCGTCGCCCGGTCCAGCCGGGGCGATGTGCGGAAAGCATTGGCATCGCCCGCTTTCAGCGCGAAATGGCCGTTACCAACGGTTGCACTGCCCGCCTTGATCGCACGGTCTGCGCGGCGGCAATAGTCTGGCAGGGGGAACTCTGGCGCACCCTTGGCCAGCGCCTTCGTAATCTCGTCATTCTGCGCCACGGCGGCGGGGCCAATGTCGCGCCCGTTCAGCGTGGCAAAACCCTTGCCCTTCCACCAGTAAACCTGATCGATATTGTGCCCGCCCATCATCAGCGCACCGCGATCCTTGCCCGAAACGGCAATGTTGCGCGCAGCCGGGTTGGCCTGCTTCATCCACTCGCCCAGCGTCGGGACCAGCAGATGCACGGTGGAGGCGACATAGTCCTTGGAACCTGCGCTGCGCTGCGCCACATCCTCGGCGCAATAGACTACGTTCGGCCCCACCGTGACCGACTGGTCGATCCACGAATTGGCAATGATCCCGGTGTGCGCAGGGCGGTTGCCGGTAAGGATGGTGGAATGGCCGGGGCAAGTCTCGGTCGCCGCATGGCTCTGGTAGCCCGCCGGGAACACCGCACCCTGCGTCAACCGCGCAAAACCGCCGGTAAAGCGCTGGCGATACTGGGCAAATACGTCCGAAGACAACTGGTCAATCGCAATCGCCACGATCAGCCGGGGCGCATTGGCCGGCACCTGCTGGCTCACCGGTTGCGGCGCTTCTTGCGCAGTGACGGGGATCATCGGCAGGGCAGTTGCCATCAGCACGGCAACAGACTTCGCAAGGCTTTTCACGCGCGACATACTCCTATGGGCAAGCTTACTGGACTCAAGGCAAGGCCAGCCGTAGGACGCCCAAGAGCGCTACGCATGGCCCCGCTTTCGCTCTCGTTCAAGGGGCCTTTTTGGACCTTGGCCCCCTTTATGCCGATCAGCGAAACGGCCCGGATCAACACTTTGCGCATCATAGCGATGTTTGTGACGGCCTTGTTGCTCCTGAACTTCGCCCCGGCACGCGCCGCCCCCAATCACGTGCAGACCTCGCTTTTGGCAGAAGGTCCGGTGGAGCCGGGCGGCACGGTCACACTCGCGCTGTTGATGCAGCCGGAAAAGGGGTGGCACGGCTATTGGTCCAACCCCGGCGATGCGGGTTACGGCCTGACGCTCGACTGGACTTTGCCGCAAGGGGCCACAACCGGCGCAATGCAGTTTCCAGTGCCGCAGACGTTGGTCATCCAGGGCCTGATGAACCACGTCTATGAACACGACTACGCCGTCTTGGTGCCGTTCAGGGTGCCTGTAGGTGCTGTTCGGGGCAGCACCTTGCCGATAAGCGTCAAAGCCCAGTGGCTGGCCTGCACCGACGCCATCTGCGTGCCCGAACGCGCTGAATTGCAGGGCACCGTCACAATCGGCAGCGGCGCAAAAGACGCCCGCTTTGAAGGCTGGCGCGCAGCCCTGCCTGCCCCGCTTGATCGTGCTGGCAGCTTTGCGCTGACGGACAAGGCCCTGCGCATTGCCCTGCCCTTCCCGGGCTCGGCCCCGCTCGACACACCGCACCTGTTCCTCTCGACCGAGGGACTGGCGAACTACGGCGCGCCGCAGCGCTTCTTCCGTGATGGCGATACGCTGATCGTGGAAGTGCCGCTCGCCGCTTCCCCCACGCCTGCGCAAAAGGTCGAAGGCGTGCTGGCGATGGGCAAGGACGCAGGCGGCATCGCATTCACCGCAGCGCCGGGAGCCGTCTCCACCAGCGGCGAGGAAGTTGGCGGCACGGCCACCTTCTCTGTCGCCACGCTCGGCCTTGCACTCCTCGGTGCGTTCCTCGGCGGGCTGATCCTCAACATCATGCCTTGCGTCTTCCCGATCCTCAGCCTCAAGGCGCTCGCGCTCGCTCGTGGTAACTCCCACAACGCGCGATCCGAAGGCCTCGCCTACACCGGCGGGGTCGTCCTTGCATGCCTGCTGCTCGGCGGCGTGATGCTGGCCTTGCGCGCGGGCGGGGAACAGGTTGGCTGGGCGTTCCAGTTGCAGGAACCCGGCGTCGTGGCCGTCCTGTTGCTGCTGGCCGTGGCGATCACTGCCAACCTGCTGGGCGTCTATGAACTCCCCGGCCTGTCGGTCGAGCGCGGCGCAGGCAATTCCGGCGCGTTCGGCACCGGCCTGCTTGCCGCTTTCGTCGCCACGCCCTGCACCGGTCCGTTCATGGCCGCAGCGATGGGTGCGGCGCTGGTCCTGCCGATATGGGCCGCGCTGGGCGTATTTGCGGCGCTCGGCCTTGGCCTTGCCCTGCCGTTCCTGCTGCTCGGCTTCATCCCGGCGCTGCGCCGCCTACTGCCCAAGCCCGGTGCGTGGATGGAGCGCTTCCGCCGCTGGATGGCGCTGCCGATGGGCCTGACGGCGTTGGCGCTAGGCTGGCTGGCATGGCGCGTAGGTGGGGCAGAGTTCGTCGCCGCCATGGTAGCGCTTGCCTCGGCATTGGTCGTTCTGCTGGCATTCACTGGCAAGGGCCAGCGCCGGGGCCGCGCAGTGATGGCGTGGACCTTACCTGCTACGCTCCTGCTCGGTGCCGCCGCCTTCGCCGCCACCCCGCGCCTTGCCACGGCCCCAGTTGCTGACAGCGGCGGCCTGCTCGCGGCCAAGCCCTTCTCCGAGGCGGCCCTTGCGGAAGCACGTAAGGCTGGAAAGCCCGTCTTCGCCTATTTCACCGCAGACTGGTGCCTGTCCTGCAAGGTCAACGAAGGCACGTCGATCGAGCGTGAAAGCACCAAAGCGGCGTTTGAAAAGGCAGGCGTTGTCGTGCTGGTCGGCGACTGGACACGCCGCGATCCGGCGATCACGAAATTCCTGACCGCACAGGGTGTTGCCGGCGTGCCACTCTATTTGTGGTATCCGGCGAACGGAGTAGAACCACGCCAGTTGCCGCAAGTGCTGACGCCGGACCTGCTGGCGGAACTGCCCAGCAATTAGCTCTTCACTATAGCTCAGTGCGCCCCCGCGAAGGCGGGGGCCTCGTGCAGCTTATGATGGGTCAGCGTAGACGGCCTGAGGTCCCCGCCTACGCGGGGACGCAATGTTGCGCTTGGGGCGCGTTACAATGACTGCCCGTCATCCACCGAGATAAATGTCCCCGTCACCTGCCGTGATGCGTCTGATGCAAAGAACAGCATCATGTCATCCAGCGCCGAAATCTCGGCCAACCGCTTCCTCGGCCACGCCGCAATCTGCGCCTTGCCGCCATCGGTATCGAACCATTCGCCGTCAATCTCGGTGCGGATATAGCCGGGCTGGATCACGTTGACGTTGATTCCCAGCCGCGCCCATTCGCGCGCAAACTGCCGCCCCAGATGCTGTACCGCCAGCTTGGTAGCGGCATAGGCGGAATCGCCGCTCCCGGTCGTCTGTGCGGTGATCGACCCAGTGAGGATCACGCGACCCTTCTCCGATTGTTTCGATCCCGCCGCAATCATCCGGCGCCCGCCTTCACGGGCCGTGAGGTAGACACCGTTGAAGTTCGTATCGACCACGCGGCGCACCATATCTGCGGACAGGTCGACCGACCTCCCCGCCTCGACGATCCCGGCATTGGCCACCACCACATCAGGCACGCCCAGCCCCGCTTCGGCCGCATCGAACGCCGCGATGATCGAAGCCTCGTCCGTCACATCAAGCGCCACCGCCAGCGCCCTGCCGCCGCGCGTGTTGATCTCGTCCATCAGCGCCGCCACACGCTCGACCCGCCGCGCGCCAATGACGACCGCCGCCCCAGCCGCCGCATAGAGCCGCGCGAAATGCGCACCCAGCCCGGATGAAGCGCCGGTAATCAGCGCAACGCGGCCTTCAAGCGAATAGCGTGGGCAGTCCATCAACCTCTCCTGTGCAGGTGAGTGGATTTAACCGAATGCTTAAAACGCGCAAGCTCTGACTTGCAGCAGAAAACCGGCTATTTCAGCCCGGCTTCAACCCGGCCCGGCTTGGCCGCAAAGCCCTGCATCCCCAGCCACCACTGCAGCGCAATCACGCCACCTTTGGCCGGTTGCAGGAAAGCGCCCAGCAACCCGACGGCCATTACCGCCACAATCAGCATCATAGCCCACGCCGGAACGGCAGGGCTGAGGCCCAGTTCGATGATGACCGGGGCCATGATGTGCCCGGTCAGCAAGATCGCGATGTACGGCGGAAAATCGTCGGCCGCGTGCAGCGTCCAGTTCTGCCCGCAGAGGCGGCAGCGTTCTACCGGCTTCAGGAATGCCGCAAACAGATGCGTCCCGCCGCAGCGCGGACACTTGCCCTTCACCCCCCGCCAGAGCGCCGCGCTTAGCCCTTGCGGAAGGCTGGCACGGTCAAGCGGCAGGGCGGCGTTTGGCACGCTACTTCGCGAACGGGTTCTTGGGGCTGCGCAACGTCATGCGGATTGGCACGGCGTCAAAGCCCAGTTCGCGGCGGATGCTGTTGATCAGATAACGCCGATAGCTTTCCGGCAATTGATCGAGCCGCGTGCCAAACAGGATGAAGCCCGGCGGGCGCGTTTTCGCCTGCGTGATATAGCGCAGTTTGATGCGGCGGCCACCCGGCGCAGGCGGCGGATTGGCGGCCAGCGCATCATCGAACCAGCGGTTGAGCGCGGCGGTGGCCACGCGTTTGGACCATGCGGCACGGATTTCGAACGCGGCGGAGAGCATCTCGTCCAGCCCCTTGCCGGTGCGGCCTGAAATCGCCAGCAACGGCACACCGCGCACTTGCGCAAGGCCATCTTCCAGCGCGGCACGGATGCCTTGGAACAGGCCCGAGGGATCTTCGGCGATGTCCCACTTGTTAATCGCGATCATCAACGCGCGACCTTCCTCGAGCACCATCGAGGCGATCTTGAGATCCTGATGCTCCAGCCCGCGCGTGGCATCGAGCATCAGCACGACGACTTCGGCAAAATCGATGGCATGGCGCGCATCGGCAACCGACATCCGTTCAAGCTTGTCGACCACGTTGGCCTTCTTGCGCATGCCGGCGGTGTCGATCAGGCGCACCGGGCGATAGCCTTCACGCTTGGGATCGAACCACTGCCAGTCAATCGCAATTGAATCGCGCGTAATGCCCGCTTCTGGCCCCGTCAGAAGGCGATCTTCGCCCAGCAACCGGTTGATCAGCGTAGACTTGCCCGCGTTCGGGCGGCCAACGATGGCGAGTTTCAGGACGGATTCGGGATCGAATTCTTCCTCATCGTCCACCGAAGGAATGTCATCCTCGTCCGCCTCGGCTTGCTTGGCCTCGATATGCGGGCGCAACGCTTCGAACAGATCGGCAAGGCCCTGACCATGTTCAGCGGAGAACGCGACCGGCTCGCCGAAGCCCAGCGAAAACGCCTCGAAAATGCCTGGATCGCCCTGACGCCCTTCGGCCTTGTTGGCCATCAGCACGATGGGCACACGGTTCTGGCGCAGATACCGGGCGATTTCCTCGTCCAGCGGGGTCACGCCTGCACGTGCGTCGATAACAAATAGCGCCACATCGGCGCCAATTAGCGACGCCTCGGTCTGCTTGCGCATCCGTCCGGGCAGCGTCGAGGGGTCTTCGTCTTCCCAACCTGCGGTATCGACGATGGTGAAATCAAGGCCCAGCAGCGTGGCATCGCCAAAGCGGCGGTCACGCGTGACCCCGGGCTGATCGTCCACCAGTGCGAGCTTTTTGCCCACGAGGCGGTTGAAAATGGTGGACTTCCCGACATTCGGGCGTCCGATAATGATAACTTGAGGGCGCATAGGCCTCCCGTGGCTGTTCCCGCGCGTGAACGCAAGGGCGCGTTTAAGTCAGTGTGTTTGATTAGGGCTGCATTAACCAAGGGTAGAAGGTGCGCCCTAACCTTGGCACGCGATAGTGCAGAGCATGAGGGAAAAGATTTGCCGCATCGCCGCCTTGCTGGCGTTCACCCTGCCCGGCACGGGTGGAAACGCCGCTGAAATCAAGGATTCCGCGCGCTTTGACGGCGCGTCTGCGCCGGATCGCGAATCACTCACTTACCTGCAGTGCGTTCCTTATGCGCGCCAGATAAGCGGCATCCAGATCTATGGCGACGCGTTAACCTGGTGGGATCAGGCCGAGGGCCGCTATGCCAAAGGCCGCAAGCCGAAACCGGGTGCGGTGATGAGCTTTGCGCCATCTGGCCGCATGGAACTGGGCCATGTGGCAGCGGTCAGCAGGGTGATCGATTCGCGCACGGTGCTGCTGCGCCACGCAAACTGGTCTCCCATCGACGGACGGCGCGGGCAGATCGAAGACAATGTGCGCGCGGTGGACGTTTCAGAACAGAACGACTGGTCGCAAGTGCGCGTGTGGTTTGCTCCCATCGGCAATCTGGGCACGACAGCGTGGCCGGTCAATGGCTTCATCTATCCGGAAAAGCCGGGCAAGCAGAAGGGCTTCACACTGCTGGCGGCCAAGCCTGTGACCAAGGCGGCAGACGCCCCCAAAGCCCTGGTCGGCGCGGATTTCCTGAAGGGCATACGGCCCGAGGTGGACGCGCGGGCGGCACCGGCGCGGCGGCAATTGACCATGAGTTACGGCGCACCGAAAGCCACTTCGCAAAAGCCGGTGGCCAGCGGCTCATCACGTTCTGGCGCGGCGCTTTCAAATGACCCGATAGGCCGCATCATCGCTGCGAAAACGCGCTGACCGGCCAATCGCAAACATCACCAGAACCTGTTCCCCCGCGCAGGCGGGGGCCTCAGGCCTGTTACAGAACCGTCACGTAAACCGCCTGAGACCCCCGCCTTCGCGGGGGAGCAGGTGCGTTTTACCGGTGATGCAACATCACAGCGACTTGATGATCGCCGAGAAATCCAGCCCTGCGTTGCCTGCATCGGCGAAGGCTGCATAAAGCTCCTCAGCCCGCGCTCCCATCGGCACTTGCGCGCCTGCATCCTGCGCCGCCGCCATCGCCAGCTTCAGATCCTTGAGCATCAGCGCAGTGGCAAAGCCGCCCTGATAGCCGTTGTCCGCCGGGCTTTGCGGGCCAACGCCGGGCACCGGGCAATACGAAGTCATCGACCAGCACTGGCCCGAGGCCTTGGAGGAGATGTCGTAGAACGTCTGCAGGTCCAGCCCCAGCTTTTCAGCCATCGCAAACGTCTCGCACGTGGCGACCATCGATGCGCCGAGCAGCATGTTGTTGCAGATCTTGGCAGCTTGCCCTGTCCCGCTCGCGCCTGCATGGATCACAGCCTTACCCATCGCGGCAAGGATCGGTTCCGCCCGCGCGAAAGCATCGCCTGCGCCGCCGACCATGAAGGTCAGCGTGCCACCATTGGCCGCCGCGATTCCGCCCGAAACTGGCGCATCGACCATCGCATAGCCCGCTGCATCAGCGGCCGTGGCGACTTCGCGCGCGGTGGCGACATCGATGGTCGAGCAATCGAGCAGCAGCGCCGTCGTTGGTGCGTGGCCGATAACGTCAGCTGTATAGACTGACTTCATGATAGCGCCGTTGGGCAGCATCGAGACGACGGCGTCTGCGCCTTGCACCGCTTCTTTCACCGAAGTGTAAGTCGTGCAACCGTTCTCCTGCGCGCGCGCCAGCGCTGCTTCGGCAAGGTCGAAGGCGTGGACGTCATGCCCCGCTTTCACAAGGTTTGCGGCCATGCCGCCGCCCATATTGCCAAGGCCGATGAATGCGATTTTCATTGTAAATCTCCCCTCCCGCCTGCGGGAGGGGCCGGAGGAGGGCCTGTTCCGCTGGGTGGTTGCGCGTTGCCGAGGGCGAACATGCCCTCCCCTAACCCCTCCCGCCAGCGGGAGGGGGACTTTATGAGCTTACCGCCCCTTCCACACACCCGGGCGCTTTTCGACGAACGCCTTCATGCCCTCGGCCTTGTCCTCGGTGGCGGTGAGCACCTGGAACAGGCGGCGTTCGAACAGCAGACCCTGATCCAGCGTGGTTTCAAACGCGGCGTTGACCATTTCCTTGTTGGCCATTGCAGCCATAGGCGGCATTCCGGCAATCGCCTCGGCAGCTTTCAGCGCCTCGGCAAGCAGGTCCGCCAGCGGCACCACGCGGCTGACAAGGCCTGAACGCTCGGCTTCTGCGGCATCCATCATGCGCCCGCTCAGGCACATGTCCATCGCCTTGGCCTTGCCCACAGCGCGGGTCAGTCGCTGCGATCCGCCCATGCCGGGCGCCACGCCCAGCTTGATTTCAGGCTGGCCAAACTTGGCCGTGTCCGATGCGATGATGAAATCCGCCATCATCGCCAGTTCGCACCCGCCGCCCAGCGCAAAGCCATTGACGGCTGCGATCCACGGCTTGCGCGTGGTCTTGACCAAGTGGCTGGTCCACTTGGCAAAGAAGTCTTCGTTGTAGAAATCGGCGGCAGGCTTGTCCGACATTTCCTTGATGTCTGCGCCAGCGGCAAAGGCCTTCTCGCCCGATCCGGTCAGCACCGCGCAACGCTGCGCAGGGTCTGCCTCGAACGCAGCGAAGGCAGCGATCAGGTCGGTCAGAACCTGCGAGTTCAACGCGTTCAGCGCCTGCGGGCGATTCAGCGTGATAAGAGTGACGGCACCCTTGTTTTCAACCAGGATGGTTTCGTAAGTCATAGCGGTTTCCATTCGTCGGCAGCGCCAAGCGGCGCAAATATCTGGTCCAGCAACGCGTCGGTTACACCCTCAGGTGTTGAAGGCGACCATTGGGGCGCGCCGTCCTTGTCGACAATTACGGCGCGGACACCCTCGGCAAAGTCCGGAAGCGTCAGCACGCGCGCGCTCACGCGATATTCCATCGCCATGTTCGCGGCAAAATCTGGCAGCGTCAGGCTGATGGCCAGTTGGCGCAGCGCAACCTTGCAAGTCTGCGGGCTTTTGGTCGCCAGCGTCGCCAACGTGGCTTTGGCAAAGTCCGAACCTTCGGCCTCAAGCGCGGCCAGAACGTCCTCATACCGGTTCGAAGCGAACAGCCGCTCGATGTCAGCGGCGTGGGCGGCGATCTTCGCCTCGGGCGGAACGGCGGACAGTTCGCGCAGGATCGCTGGAATGCTCTCAGGATCGGCCGAAATCCGTGCCTTTGCCTCAGCCAGATTGCCTGACGGCAGGTAATGCGTGGCCAACCCCGCCCACACGCATTCCGCGCCATCAAGCCGCGCGCCTGTGAGCGCCAGATACTGCCCCAGCCGCCCGCGCAGGCGCGAAAGGAACCAGCCGCCGCCGACATCGGGGAACAGGCCGATGCCGGTCTCGGGCATGGCCAGTTTGGTGTTTTCCGTTGCGACACGGTAGGTTGCAGGCCCTGAGATGCCCACGCCGCCACCCATCGTGATGCCGTCCATGAACGCCACCACCGGCTTGCCATACGTCATCAGCAAGTGGTTGAGCTGGTATTCGTCATGAAAGAACTTGCGGCCCGAAACGCCACCATCGTTCAGTGCCGAATTGCGGAGGAAGGCTATATCGCCGCCCGCACAGAAGCCCCTGGAAAGTTTTGGATCGCCGTCCGGCGCGGCGGCATGATCGATCAGGACCACACCCACCGCAGGATCATTGCGCCATTCCACCAGCGCTGCGGTCATCGCGTGAACCATGTCCAGCGTCAGGGCGTGTAAAGCCTTGGGTCGGTTCAAGGAAATGACGCCTGCGTGCGCCTTGGTGCACTTCAGGACGTCTTCGGTGCTGTTCAGGATGCTCACTTCAGCAAGTCCCTTCCGACGATCATGCGCATCACTTCGTTGGTGCCTTCAAGGATGCGGTGGACGCGCAGATCGCGCCAGAACCGCTCGATCGGATAATCACGCAAGTAGCCGTAACCGCCGAACATCTGCAGCGCGCGGTCGACGATGGACGAGCCGTTGTCGGTCGCCAGCTTTTTGGCCATCGCCGAGAAGCGGGTCTTGTCGGGTGCGCCCGATGTGACCTTGGCGGCAGCGAGGTAGAGCAGCGCGCGCGACGCTTCCAGATCGGTCGCCATGTCGGCCAGTTCAAACTGCGTGTTCTGGAACTCTGCAATAGCCTTGCCGAACTGGCGGCGGTCCTTGACGTATTGCACCGCCTCATCAAGGCACCGCTGCGCCCCGCCGAGCGAGCACGCCCCGATGTTCAGCCGCCCGCCATCAAGCCCGGCCATCGCAAACTTGAAACCATCGCCCTCAGCGCCAACACGGTTGGCCACCGGCACCAAGGCGTTGTCGAAGACGACTTGCGCGGTGGGCGATGCGTTCCAGCCCAGCTTGCGCTCCGGCGCGCCAAAGCTGACGCCCGGCGTATCCTTATCAATCACAAGGCACGAAATGCCGCGCGCGCCATCATCCCCGGTGCGAACCATCGTCACATAAACATCGTTCACACCGCCGCCCGAGATGAACTGCTTTGTCCCGTTGACGACATAATGGTCGCCGTCCAGCCGGGCCGTGGTCTTGAGCGCCGCCGCGTCGGAACCCGAACCCGGCTCAGTCAAGCAGTAGCTGGCCATCAGGTCCATGCTGACCAGACTGGGCAGATAACGCGCCTTGACCTCGTCGCCGCCGAACTTGTCGATCATCCACGCGGCCATATTGTGGATCGAGATGAATGCGCTGGTGGCGGGGCAGCCATAGGCCATCGCCTCCATGATCAGCGCCGCTTCCAGACGGCCAAGTCCGATACCGCCCGATTCCTCACTGACATAGATCGCCGCAAAGCCAAGCTCCGCCGCCGCCTTGATCGTCTCACGCGGGAAAATGTGATCCTCGTCCCATTGCGCGGCAAAGGGCGTGATCGCGTCCGCAGTAAAGCGGCGCGCCATGTCCTGAATGGCAATCTGGTCTTCGGTCAGCGCGAACTGGTCGGTCATGTCTCTCTTCCCGTCACACGGATTTAACCGCACCCTTAATCTGCTTGGGCGGCGGATATGGTCCGCCACCCATGCTGTCCAGACCTATCCGCAGGAAATGCGGACGATCGTGTAGTCGTCGTCATAGCTCACCGTCAGCCGGTCGGCCCGGTAGTCCATCGTTACGGCCGAACGCGGTGGCACCCAGCGCAAGGTCTTTGCGCCGGTCAGCCGCAGCAATTCGGCGCCGCTGCCAGCGCTGGCCTTGTGGCCAAGATGCGATTGCACCGTATCGGCATTGCAAACGCCTTCAGGTGTCGCGGGCAAATCCTGCGGAGGTGCCTGCGTGGTGCAACCGGCAAGTGCCAGAGCGGCGGCAGCGGCAGTCAGTAGAATTTGCTTCATCGCGATTGCCTCCCTCACTTGCACTGGCTGTAGCGGCGTGGGCCTTGTGGAGCATCGTCACCGAACTCGGTAAGCACCAGCACCTTGCCGCCATCGACCAGTTCGTAACGCGCGTCCCGCTTCCATTCCATGCCTTCACCCTCATAATCGAAGGTTGCCCGCACGATGTTTTCGGTCCGTTGCGCCACCACACCGATTTCACCGATGGATTCATAGAACTTCACGCTGTCCGGGCCGACCGTCATCAGCCCCTTATTATCCGCACGCCCCGGATCGCAGTCTGCCGCATTCATGCCCCAGCGCCCACGCATGGACATCGGGAACGATGCGTCTTCCATCGCCACTGCCGAAGCGCTGGCCCCCGGCGCAACCGGCGGCGCAAACGCTTCGGATTCGCTGACAATGGGCGCCATGCTGGGCGTGGAAGAAGCATCCCGCTCCGGCGAGGGGTCCGAACAGGCGGCCAGTGCCAAAGGCGCGGCAAGAAGGGGAAGGATAAAGCGCTTCATCGGGAAACTCCGGTGCTTGATGCAGATGGAATAACCAACGCGCACCGGAGCATTCCTTTCCTGAGCCGCTTTTTCTCAGCCCCGATCCTTAACCCATCGTCGGGATGACGAACGCGTTGGCGAGATCACCCACGCCGCCATCGGGCCAGCGCTGCGTGATCGTCTTGACCTTGGTCCAGAACTTCACGCCTTCCATGCCGTGCTGGTTGGTATCGCCAAAGGCCGACCGCTTCCAGCCGCCGAAGCTGTGATAAGCCACCGGCACCGGGATCGGCACGTTGATGCCGACCATGCCGATTTTTACGCCGTTGGCGAAGGCCCGGGCGGCATCGCCGTCGCGGGTGAAGATCGCCGTGCCGTTGCCGTAGGCATGGTCGTTCACCAGGCCGATCGCCTCGTCAAATCCCTTGGCGCGCACGACCGAGAGCACCGGCCCGAAGATCTCGTCCTTGTAGATCGTCATGTCGGCGGTGACATTGTCGAACAGGCAGCCGCCCATGAAGTTGCCCTTCTCGTAGCCCTGCAGCTTCAGGCCGCGGCCGTCGACCACCAGCTTGGCGCCTTCCTTCACGCCCGCATCGACGTAGCCCATCACCTTGTCGCGGTGCTGGCGCGTCACCAGCGGACCCATTTCCGATTGCGGATCGAGTCCAGGTCCGACCTTTAGCGCGGCAACTCGGGGAGCCAGCTTGGCCATCAATTTGTCGCCGACGTCGCCCACCGCGACCGCGACCGAGATCGCCATGCAGCGCTCGCCCGCCGCGCCATAGCCCGCGCCGATCAGCGCGTCGGTCACCTGGTCGAGGTCGGCGTCGGGCATGATCACCATGTGGTTCTTGGCGCCGCACAGCGCCTGCACGCGCTTATTGCGCTGAGTGCCCGTGTGATAGACGTACTGGCCGATCGCGGTCGAGCCCACGAAGGAGATCGCCGGCACGTCGGGATGATGCAGGAGCGCATCGACCGCCACCTTGTCGCCGTTCAGCACCTGGAAGATGCCGGCGGGCGCGCCGGCCTCGGCGAACAATTCGGCCAGCAGCATCGGTGCGGAGGGATCCTTCTCCGACGGCTTCAGGATGAAGGCGTTGCCGCAGGCCACCGCCATGGCGCCCATCCAGCATGGGATCATGATCGGGAAGTTGAACGGCGTGATGCCGGCCACCACGCCCAGCGGCTGTCGGATCGACCAGCTGTCCATGTCGGAGGCGACCTGCTCGGTGAAGTCGCCCTTCATGTGATGGGCGATGCCGCAGGAGAATTCGATCACCTCGAGGCCGCGTCCGACTTCGCCTTTCGCGTCCTCGAAGGTCTTGCCGTGCTCGAGCGACATCATGCGGGCGAGATCGTCGATGCGCTTCTCGACCAGGCCTTTCAGGTTGAACATCACGCGCTGGCGGCGGAGCGGCGGCGTCGCGGCCCAGGCGACCTGCGCCTTCTTCGCGAGCTGAACGGCATCGTC
>NZ_JAUYRV010000001.1 GCF_030696665.1 Novosphingobium sp. | reverse complement strand
AATGTGTCTCGACTTCGCTCGACACGAACGCTTCATTATGGGGTCGGCTGGCTATCCAATCATTTCAACCACAACCTTGCCCATCGCCTGCCGGTTTTCGAGCAGAGCAATCGCCTCACGCCCTTCCTCCAGCGTGTAGCGCTGCGACACGCGGGGGTTGATCTTTCCGGCTTTCAACAAGGCGAAAAGTTCGTCGACTTCGGCCTTGAACGCAGCAGGCTCGCGCGCGGTCCATGCGCCCCAGAATACGCCGCAAACATCGCAGGATTTCAGCAGAGTGAGGTTCAGCGGCAGCTTGGCAATGCCCGCCGGGAAACCGACAACGAGGAAACGGCCTTCCCATGCAATGGCGCGCAGGGCCGGTTCGGAATAGTCACCGCCGACAATATCATAGACGATGTCTGCGCCATTCGGTCCGCACGCGGCCTTGAACTGTTCAGCCAGCGCCTTGGACTGCGCTTTGTCGAACGGCGGGCGGCCATAGATGACCACATCGTCCGCACCTGCCTCACGCGCGACGGCAGCCTTTTCCTCGCTGGAAACCGCTGCGATCACCCGCGCGCCAAAGGCCTTTGCCAGTTCCACGGCTGAAAGGCCGACGCCGCCTGCTGCACCAAGCACAAGCACCGTATCGCCCGCCTTGATGTGGCCGCGATCCTTGAGGCCGTGGATCGTGGTGCCATACGTCATCAGCAGCGACGCGCCGGTGGCGAAATCGACGCCGTCGGGCAGCGCGAACAGGCGTCCGACCGGCGCAATGACCTTTTCGGCCAGCCCGCCGTTGCCGATCATTGCGATCACGCGATCACCGATCGCCCAGCCGGTCACGCCCTCACCCAGCGCCTCGATCTCACCAGCCAGTTCGCTGCCGGGCGCGTAGGGGCGTTCAGGCTTGAACTGGTAAAGATCGCGGATCATCAGCGTGTCGGGGAAGTTGATCGAGCAGGCGTGGACACGCACCAGCACTTCGCCCTTGCCCGGCACCGGATCGGGCAGATCGTCCAGAACCAGCGTTTCAGGGCCGCCTGCGGCGTGCGTGCGCAGAGCTTTCATCGGTATTCTCCCAAAGCGTCATGCGGAATCATTCCGCTTGGCGCTTAGGGAAGCAAGTTTTGCGCGGCTTGGGAAGCCCTGTTAAGCGGGCAATTAAGCTACCGCTACGGCATCCGTGCCCTTGGCAAGGAACGGCAGGCCTTCACGCATCTTTGCCTCGTGCGCGGCAATCGCATCACCACGCGCCATAGTCAGGCCCACTTCATCAAGGCCATTGGTCAGGCAGTGCTTGCGGAACCCGTCGATTTCGAAAACGAAACGGTCCTGAAATGGCGTGGTGACGGTCTGCGCTTCAAGGTCGATCGATACGGGATCGGTCTGCGCCACTTCCATCAGCCGGTCGATGGCTTCCTGCGGCAGCACGACGGTAAGGATACCGTTCTTGAAGGCATTGCCCGAGAAGATGTCGGAAAAAGAAGGCGCGATCACCGCCTTGATGCCCAGATCGCCCAACGCCCAAGCCGCATGTTCACGGCTGGACCCGCAACCGAAGTTGTCACCTGCGATCAGGATGGGCGAGCCGGAAAACTCGGCGCTGTCAAAGATGTTGTCGGGATCTTCGCGCAGCGCTTCGAATGCGCCGCGACCAAGGCCCTGACGCGTGATCGTCTTGAGCCATTTGGCAGGGATGATCACGTCAGTATCGACGTTCTTGCGGCCGAACGGGATGGCCCGTCCCTCGATCTGCTTCACCGGTTCCATGCGGATCGCTATAGCTTGGCGCGTTGGTGATGCAACTGCGCTGACACAGCCACACAAAACTTCGTCATTCCCGCGAAGGCGGGAATCCAGACCCAACGGCTCCGCGCTGGATTCCCGCCTTCGCGGGAATGACGAACGGGGTGGTTGGGGGGAACGACGTTGTTTGTATATCAATCCGTCTCAGGCACATCCACCGGTGGCGCTTTTGGCTCGGTCTTCTCCGCGCGTTCCTTGCGACGGGAGGCATAGAGCAGAGCTGCTGCCAGCGCTGCCGAGCCGATTGCCGCGCCCGCCATCGCTGCCTTGCCAGTCCAGTCCGTCTTCTTGGTCACGCTTGGAACTCCTTGAATCGCAGTTCCAAGATTGGCCGCGTGTCACATAAATGCAAGGATCAGCGCAGGAATTTCCGCAGGTTCGTCCATTGCGCCAGTTTTGCCTCGAATGTCAGCGCGGCGTGGGCGGGACTGCTGGAAGGCAGGCGCACCTGTGCGAAGTCCCCTGCCCCCGCCAGTTGCGGCGCGCCGATACTGGCCGATTTCGCGCCGTTGAAGGCCACGCAGCGCAAGGCAGGAAGCGTGGCGACCAGCGCGGCCAGCGGGTTGGCCTCCACATCGCGGATCGCCGTATCAAGACTGCCGCGCCGCGTGGCCGAACCGATGGAATCCCACAGGCCGATGCCGCAATGCTGTAATCTGGCCAGCCGCATGTCATATTCCAGCGTCACCAGATCGGTGCCGATCACCGCGCCGACCAGCCGCCAGAACTGGTTGCGCGGGTGGGCGTAGTACTGCGCGGCAACAAGACTCGCTTCCCCCGGCAGACTTCCGAGGATCAGCACATGGGTGCGCTCGTCTGCCAGCGGCGCGAAAGACGCCTTTCGCTCGCTCACGCCGGAGCGGGCTTCACCTCGACCTTCACCCGCTCATCCTTGGCAGGCGTTCCGCAACTCATGCAGAAGCGGAAGAACGCCATCTTGCGCGTGTTGCAGCTGTGGCAATGGTCGAAAAGCGTCATGCCGCAGTGGACGCAGAAGTTCGCTTCGGCGTCGCCGGTAGTGGAGATGGGCCGGTCGCAGCCGGGACAGACCTTGGCGGACATCTTCTTGAACGCCTCATCATGGGTCACGCGGGCGCGGCGGTCCTGCTCAGCCTGCGCCTCAGCCTCCTGCCGCTGGGCCAGATAGGCGCGCATGTTCTTGACGAGGAAATGCCCCGCCGCAAACGTCAGCGCGATACCCACGGCATAGCGAATGTAGCCGCCATAGCTGGGCAGATAGGGCACCAGTTCGAAGAAGAACACGAACACCGCCGCCAGCACGAAGCCGCGCATCAGCGGCCAGTGATCGCTTTTGCGCTTCTTCATCACCATCCACGCGGCCACGCCCAGAATCGGCAGGGTGATCAGCAGACGCAGGCCGAAAACGCGCAATTCCTGCCAGAACATCGCGCGTTCCTGCGCGGGGATGGCGGCGTCGATCAGTTCATTCTGCTGCGTGCGCAGCGCATTCTCGCGCTGGTCGAGCGGGGCGCGCTGGTTTTCCAGCTCGGCAATCGCCTGCTGGATCGCGCGCTCATTGCCTTTCAGCTGCTCCAGCTCGCGCGTGCGGCTGATGACTTCGGGGTCTTGCTGCGGATTGGTGGTGGCGGTGCGCGCGGCAATCCATGCGCGGAACGTCTCGTCAGCATTGGCCGAAAGCCGCTGTGCCTGTTCCAGTTGCAGCCGCTGTATGCCCAGCTTGTCGTCGATGCCCGCGCGCTGTGCTTCGATCTGGCGCACCTGTTCCCGGATCTGGCGGACCTGCGGGCTGTCTTCCGGCAGAGCGCTGTAGACTTGGCTTTCCACGATGGGCAGATCGCCGATCACCAGATTGCCGAGGCCGATGATGAAGCCTGCAAAGACGATGGAAACCAGCCACAGCACGCCGCGATAGAGCCGCTCTGGCACGCGCACGCCCTTTATTACGTCCATTGGTGGTCGCTCCTCTTTACCGGCGAAGCTAGGGACGCGGTGCGTTGGTGTAAATGCAAGTTGCATCCACCCAACAACAGCATCGTCACCCTGAACTTGTTTCAGGGTCTATTTCTCGTCTCAGGTCAATGGTTTGATCGGCGCAATGGATCCTGAAACAAGTTCAGGATGACGCGGGTGTGCGAGAGCGTGCTTGCGCGTTCTAGCGCTGCACCAGCGGGCTAATCCGGTCGCGCGCCATTTCCCATTGCTGCCACTTGTCACCCAGGCCGGGGTGGTCAATCGCGCCCACGCGCATCGCGGCGGCGGCCTGCGCAGCGGGGAGCGGCGGCAAAGGCCCGCCATCGCCCATCACAAGTTCATCGCCCAGCAGGCGAAACCCTTGCGTGGCGGGGCGGAAAGCCTGCACCACGGTCATCACATTGCCGCCGTTCTGCACCACATCGATCACCAGCGCATCGACATCGCCAGTGGGCGTGCCAACCTTCACGGCCCTCGCTATCGCGCAATCGGGCCACTGCGCCGCGCCGCCGGTGATAAAGGCGCGGGCAGCGTCGTCCTGCGCCTTGGGCGTAGCGCCCTCAAAGCTCTGCAACGAGCGGCTACCATCGCCGCGCATACACAGCGATTGCGGCTGATAAGTGCTGCCCGCTGGCAGTTCGGACGTCGCCCAGAAGGCGTGCGCCATCAGGAACCCCGCCAGTTGCAGCGCAGCGGTGGGCAGGCCCGCCATCTTAGCCGATCAGCTTGCGCACGTCGGTCAACCGCCCGGTCACCGCAGCGGCCGCGGCCATTGCCGGGCTGACCAGATGCGTGCGCGCGCCCGGCCCTTGGCGGCCGACGAAGTTGCGGTTCGAGGTCGATGCGCAGCGTTCGCCCGCAGGCACCTTGTCCGGGTTCATGCCCAGACACGCCGAGCAGCCCGGCTCGCGCCATTCGAAGCCTGCTTCGATGAACACGCGGTCCAGTCCTTCGTCCTCGGCCATCTTTTTCACGAGGCCCGATCCGGGGACGACGATGGCCCACTTCACGTTATCGGCCTTGTGGCGGCCCTTAAGCACGGCGGCGGCGGCGCGCATGTCTTCGATGCGGCTGTTGGTGCAGGAACCGATGAAGATGTTCTGCACCTCCACGTCCTCCATGCGCTGCCCCGGCGTCAGGCCCATATAGGCAAGGCTGGCCTTGGCGGCTTCCTGCTTGGATGGATCGGCAAAGCTTTCCGGCGCAGGCACCACGCCCGAAATCGGCAGCACGTCTTCAGGGCTGGTGCCCCAGGTGACCGAGGGCGCAATGTCCTTGGCATCGATCACCACGACCTTGTCATAAGTCGCGCCCGGATCGGTGGCGAGGCTGGTCCACCATGCCACGGCCGTGTCCCAATCGGCACCCTTGGGCGCATAGGGGCGGCCCTTGATATAGGCGATGGTCTTTTCATCCGGCGCGCACAGCCCGGCGCGCGCGCCATGCTCGATCGCCATGTTCGAAATGGTCAGACGCCCCTCGATCGAAAGATCGCGGATCACCTGCCCCGTATATTCGATGACCGACCCGGTGCCGCCCGCCGCGCCCAGCACGCCGGTGATGTGCAGCACCACGTCCTTGGCGGTCACGCCCGGCAGCAGCGAACCATCGACGCGCACTTCCATGCTCTTCGACTGCTTGAGCAGCAGCGTCTGCGTGGCGAGCACATGCTCCACCTCGCTGGTGCCGATGCCGAAGGCCAGCGCGCCCAGCCCGCCGTGGCAGGCGGTGTGGCTGTCCCCGCACACGATGGTCGCGCCCGGCAGCGAAAAGCCCTGCTCCGGCCCGACAACGTGGACAATGCCCTGCTCCGCATCGGCATCACCGATATAGCGAATGCCGAACGCGGGCGCATTGCGCTCCAGCGCTTCCAGCTGCTGCGCCGATTCGAAATCCGCAATCGGCACGCGCTGGCCATCGGCAGAGCGGCGTGCGGTAGTGGGCAGGTTGTGATCGGGCACCGCCAGCGTCAGATCGGGACGGCGCACCTTGCGGCCTGCCACGCGCAGCGCTTCGAACGCTTGCGGGCTGGTCACTTCATGCACCAGATGCCGGTCGATATAGATGAGGGCCGTGCCATCATCGCGCTGTTCAACAACGTGGGCGTCCCAGATCTTCTGGTAAAGTGTGCGCGGAGAGTGTGTCATAGCCTCAAGCGGTTAGGCCCGCCCTCCCCGCAATTCAAGCAGGAAAGGGCGGGCCTTGGGTGTCTTGAGCGTAATTTTGTTACGCCGGGCGGTTACTTTCAGCCCCTGCGACCATCACGATCCCGCTTCTCGATCCGCAGGCGCTGGTTGATGGTGTCAACACGGCGCTCCAGCGTGCGGTATTCGTTCACCGAAAGGCCGCGATTGGCATAGCGGGTGTAGGTCTGCTTGATGTCCTGCGCATCGCGGCGTAGGCCCTGCGCCTCACGCTGAGAGATCGCACGGTTGCGCTGCGCGTTCTGGATGCGGGCGTCGAGCGCATAGATATCGCGGCGGATTTCGGCGTTGCGGGCGGGCGTCAGATACGATGCCTCAGCGCGGTTGCCGCCGGGGTAGCGGTCATTGTCCCGGCCATAGGAATGGGCCGATGCGGTTCCGGCAAAACCGGTGGCGATTACGGCGGAAAGGGCGGCTGCGATAATGGTCTTGCGCATTGGATTGCTCCTCACTTGGTTGCTGAAGCCAATTTGCCCCCCGCCGCCTGAACGCCAGAAAAACAACACGTCGCGACTTTCGGGCAAAGTGTAAGAATGTGTCGCGGGGCGCGTTTGTGCGGTGTATGGGCTGGCCCATGCACATATTCGCTGCCCTGCTGATCATCATCGCCACGGTGCTCGTCATGGAGTTCGTGGCGTGGTCCAGCCACAAATACATCATGCATGGCTTCGGCTGGGACTGGCACCGCGATCACCACGAACCGCACGACGGCTTCTTCGAAAAGAACGACCTTTACGGCGTAGTCGGCGCGGCCATTTCGATCAGCTTCTTCATGCTCGGCAGCCCGCTTGTGCTGAGCGCAGACGCATGGTGGCCCGCTACCTTCATCGGCCTCGGCGTTATGGCCTATGGTGCAATCTACACGCTGATCCACGACGGCATCGTCCACCAGCGCTGGTTTCGCTGGGTGCCCAAACGCGGCTATGCCAAGCGACTGGTGCAGGCCCACAAGCTGCACCACGCGACGATCGGCAAGGAAGGCGGGGTGAGTTTTGGCTTTATCATCGCGCGCGATCCGGTGGTGTTGAAGAAGGAACTGCGGGTGCAGCGGGAGCGGGGGATTGCGGTGTTGCGGGAGGCGGTGGAGGGGTGAAGGTTTCAACCGCGTTGAGTGGCTGGAACATCAACATGCGGATAAAAGCCTGTCATTCAGAAAACGACACCATTTAGGACGTCTTGCCGATAAGGGACAGAGAGCCAAAGCTACCATTCACCGGATTCGTTGTCAGAAATCACATCTAACCGATTGCTTTCCTGAATGCAGTGCAGTCAGAGTGATGTGATGCTTGAAACGCCGTCTCTGCCACCACGGTTGATTCACCTTCCTGGTGGTTTGCGACTACTTGACGAGCAAACTGATAAAATTGTTCTTCAACTACATGCTCGCAAACCTTATGCGACAATGGCAACTCCAGAGTATTCACAAGTTTATGCGACAGTCGCCCAGATAGGCTTGCCCACGATTGGAGTTGAATTCCTTACTCTCGACACTTTGCGCGGTGTCGCAGCACCCGACTGGCAAGTAGCTTCGCCATCGCAAGGCTTCGCTTTGCGTGCCGAAAGGAACGCTTGGTCACAGGTGCGGACGCTCGCGCAAAAGGACGGGCGAGACTTTGACGCCGATCTTGCAAACCGTGCGGTTACATATCTCGATCTGGCAGCTATCCGGTTGCTTGACTTGAGCAACTGTTACAGTCGCGTGCTAATCGCTTTTGATCATGACAGCGATGCGCGGCAGAAAATCGGCATTCTATACCGAGACGGTTTCGTAACAGCGTTAGAGGCTGCGATCCACGCTTTCGCAGCCGATGCCGCAAGCTTTCGCGATCTAATTGTCGAAGCCGCTTGGAGACTGCTAAAGCTCGGCGATCAGGAAGTGCGCAAGATTGGGAAATTTTGCCAATTCTACAAAAGCAAAATTGGAACCAATCCAATCGGCGACGCACTGTGGTCAGTTGCTAGAGATGGATGGCTTGGGCAGTTTTCTAACCTTCGAGATGATATTACGCACGCCGCGCCGATTGGCGGCAGGGGGATACGCGACTGCACAGTTCGCGCACACCAACTGGGTAAAAGCATAGTCCCACGGCTACATTATCCGCTTTTCGGAAGCGACGGAAAGCTATTTGACGACTCGCTCTATGCCGACTTTTCGGACGATGCTCGTGCTCGGGCGACTATGAAACGTTATGTATTTTGGTCAGATGGTGCCGTGGATGCGCTCGATTATGCTTGGCAAGTGACTGATAAGTTAGTCGCGCTACTAGGCCAAGTTCGGATCGCTAGCGGTATCCGCGGAGAAATGCCGACAATAACGGACAAAGATATAACCGGACCGGTTGTTATTGGGCGCGGCTGACTGTCAGCAAATAGATGTTGCCGTTACGGCCTGCCTCATACCCACCCAAAACCTGTCGTCACCCTGAACTTGTTTCAGGGTCTATTTCTCGGCACAGACAGCAGCCTGATCGGCAAAATGGATCCTGAAACCAGTTCAGGATGACGATGCGGTTTGGGGCGAAGGCTCTTTGGCAAATCCCCCCTCACGCCAACCTTATCTCATTCAGCACCCCCTTCGCCAGATTGCGGAAGCGCAGGGCGTCGGACACCGAGATGTCCTGATTGTGCGCGGCAGCGTTGCGCAAGCGCCGCATTTCTCCGATCATGCCGATGGTGCGCGCGGGCAGGATGCCGCGTTGTTGCAGCGCGCGACCGGCGGCTGCGGCATCAGTGCTGGACAGCGTATGCGCCAGCGCGAGGCCCTGCAGCGCCTCTTCCACGCGCGACTGTCAACGCCGGTATAAAATGGGGCCAGCCACCGGTTTAAAAGTGGGCCAGTCAATACAAACAAAAAGCCTCCGTTTGAGGCTGGGTTTAATCGGCGTCGGGGAAGCGGATGTAGCGTAGCGGAAGCCGATTTCCCGACGCCGATTGCCG
>NZ_JAUYRV010000024.1 GCF_030696665.1 Novosphingobium sp. | reverse complement strand
AGGCGACCTTGCCTTCGGGAGTTAGCTTGATCAGCCCGGCATCGATGAACGGGCGGAACAGGCTGATGTCGGTATCGGTGGCGACGAAGCCATGATCGCTGACGACGGCAATGGTGGCATCGGGATGTGCGGCCAGTTCTGCGGTGACCAGCTTGCCGACGGCGGCATCGAGCCGTTCCAGCGTGGCGTTGGACTGGGCGCTGCCGGGGCCGGAGGCGTGTTCTTCGTGGTCCAGCCCGGCGAAATAAACTGTGAGGAAGCCGGGCTTCTTTGTTTCGATCATGCGGACGGCGAACTTGGCGCGGTTTTCGTCACCTTCGACGCCTTCATCGATGCCATCGGCATAAGGGCCGCAATCGTGTTCGAGCGCGGCGTAGAGGCCATCGGTCGCCATCGCCTTGAGCATCTTGCGGTCGTCAGCATGGCCCGAGCGCCAGATTTGCGGCATGTTGTACGTGAGCGAGGATACCCCGACGCTGACCGGCCAATGGATGTTGCCGGTGGTGTGGCCAGCCTTGCGCGCGGCGTCCCACAGAGTGGGGGCGGTGATGTCATCAGCGAACCAGAACCAGCCGCCATAGTTGATCTGCTTGGGATCGAACGTGGTGTTGCTGACGATACCGTGGCGCGCCGGAGCGACGCCAGTAAGCAGCGTGGTGTGGCTGGGGTAGGTGACGGTGGGCAGGTTGCCGGTGACGCCTGTGGCATAGCTGCCTTCGGTGAGAAAGCGGCGCAGGTTGGGGATTTTCAGGCCGCGCTTGTCGGCTTCGAGCACGTCGCCGGGGCGCAAGCCATCGATCGAGATGAGCAGGACGGGCGAGCGGCTTTCTTCGGCCCGAACGGCGACGGGCGCCGTGCTGCAAAGCAGCACGACGCCCGCGACGAGGGCCTTTCCGACAGAAAGGCGCGCCATTATCAGAAACCGACCTTGAGCGTGGCGAACACTTGACGCGGTGCGCCTGCCAGCAGGGTCTGGTTGTCACCACTGAAGCCGAAGCCGTTGGACCCGATCGTGGCGACATAGCGCTTGTCGAACAGGTTCACGGCGTTGAGCTGCAGTTCGACCGGCTGGCGCTGGCCGATGTCGAGGCGGTAGCCGATGGTGGCATCGACCAGCGTGCGTGAGCCGACCGAGCGATCATTCAGGTAGTTGAAGAAGCGCTTCGACATATAGTTCACGCCCAGACGACCGTAGAACATGTCGGTATCATACGACAGTTCGCCGCGCAGCAGGTGCTTTGGCGTATCGACCACGGTCTTGCCTGCGGTGGGCAGGACGGTGGTGGTGGCACCTGCCTTGATCGTAACGTCATCGCGATAGGTGGTGTCGTTGTAGCTGTACGAGGCAAATGCGCCGAAGCCGCCGGGCAGCTTTACGTCCACCGCCGCTTCGAGACCGAGCGCGCGCACCGCGCCGACGTTCTGCAGTGCATTGGCCGAACCGACGATGCCAACTGCCGTCGGGATGACGAGCAGGCGATCACGGAACTGGACATAGTAGCCTGCGAACGAGGCGTTGATGATCCCCGACTGGTAGCGCAGGCCTGCTTCGTATGTGTCCGAGCTTTCCGGCTTGAGCGTGTCCTTGATCGCATCGAACCCGGCCTGCGTGGTCGAGAACGGGCCACCGGTGGCCGAGGCCTGGAACGCGCGGGTGACCTGCGTGAAGCCAGCGAATGCTTCAAGCCCGTTGCCAAGCTGGTAGTTCAGGCCGACGTGCGGCTGGAACCAGTCTTCGACCTTGATGTCGCCAGTGGCCAGGCCGCTGGTGTTGACCAGCGAGAAGGCGTTGGTGTCTACCGAGAAGCCCTTCCAGCCCACGTTGATCTTGAGATCGCCGAGGTCGATATCGTCCGACACGTAATACTGGATCGTGTCGGTTTCGAACGCGATGGACCACTGCGTGAAGAACGGGTTGCGCTGGAAATCACGGTGATCGCGGCCGGGATTGGTGCGGCTTTCATAGCCGTAGAACTTGCGCGAGTGGATGAAGTCGTTCTTTTCATACCAGCCGCCGATGAGCAGCTTGTTCATGCCGAAATCACCGGTCCACGAAGCAAACGCACCCTTGCGCTTGATGTCGTATTCGGTGGTGCGGATCGACATTGGCACGCCCGATGGGCTGGCGCGATAGGGTGTGCCCCATGTGCCTTGACCATCGTTTTCGTGGTAATAGCCCTTGATCGCCAGCTTGCCGGTATCGCCGGTGGCGATGGTGAGGCCGAGCGAGCCGAGCGTGTCCTTGCGCAGGCCCGAAGCGTCATAATAGGCATCGTCGGCAATGACGAATGGCGCGGGGTAGGTGGTGCCTGCGGCGGGATTGGTTGGCGTGACGCCGCTGTAGCCGGTGTTGGCGGCAACATCGGCGACCACGATGGCTTCGGCATAGCGCGAGGGGCCGAAGTTGTCCCAGTCATAGCCGAGACGATCGATCATTTCGAGGCTGAGATCCTGATAGTCCTGCTCAGCGCGGTCGGAATAGCTGATCGAGCCATCAAGATCGACGCCTTCGCCCAGCGGCACAACGCCACGGCCATTGAACATCAGCGTGCGCTGCTGGCCATCGCCCTTCCACTTGTCGCCGTTCTGGTACTGGACCGAGGCATAGGCGCGCGCGCCATCGGTGGTGCCAAGGCCGATGCGGGCAAAGCCGCGATAGGTGTTGGCCGAACCATAAGAGCCGCTGGCGGTGACACCGAGCGCGTCCTTGGGGTCGAGCGAGAAGAATTCGAGCGTGCCGCCAAGGTTGTTGGTCGATTGCGCGGCGATGGAGCCGGAGCCTTGGGAAACGCGCGTGATGCCGATATTTTCAGGGCTGATCGCGCGGCTGATGTGCAACCCGTTGGCGTTGCCATAGGACATATCGCCCAGCGGAATGCCATCAAGGTTGAAGCCCAGCTGGTTCTGGCTGAAGCCGCGAATGGTGACGCGGGTGGACCATTCGTAGTTGCCGAAAGCGTCGGCAGACTGGAAATTGACCGAAGGCAGCTTTTCAATCGCCTTCAAGGGGCTGGTGCCCGAGGCGAGGATGGTGAGTTCGGCGGTGGACAGTTCCTGCACCTGGCGGGTCTGGCCTGCGCCAAGCACAACGATTTCGGACGCGGCAGAATCAGCAGCGATGGCTTCTTCAGCGGCAGGGGCCTCCTGCGCGGCGGCGAATGCCGGGGCAGCGAAGAGCGAAGTGCTGGCCAGCAGCACGGCGACGATACGCATGATTTGATCCCTCATGTTCCACATTGGTGTGGTGAGGCGGCTGCTAGGCCTTCGCTGTTGCAGCATCGTGCAATTTCAGGGACAGTTCAGGGACATCTGTGTGACGAATGATTGACAGCAACCATCCGGCACGTGGCTGTCACGCGAGTGTAACGCATGGTGCGCAATGGCTGGCACAGTGTCGGCAGGGGGTTTTGTTTTGAGTATCGATGATCTGCCACCGGTCCAGGAACGCTTTTTCAACCGCGAGCTGAGCTGGCTGGCGTTCAACCGGCGCGTACTGGCCGAAGCGGTGAATGCGGATTATCCGTTGCTGGAGCGGCTGCGGTTCCTGTCTATCAGCGGCAACAATCTTGATGAGTTCATGATGGTGCGCGTGGCCGGAATCGCGGGCCAGGTGCGGCGACAGATCGATGAGCTTTCAATCGATGGGCAGACGCCGACGCAACAGCTTGGGGCATTGCTGGAGGCGGTGAAGGAGCTGGTCGACGCGCAGCAGGACGTGCTGTTCGGTCTGAAGGACGATCTGGCTAAAGCCGGCATCCGGCTGATTGACAACGACGCGCTGAACAAGGGCGAGGCCGAGTGGCTGCGCGAATACTTTGAAGAGCACGTGGTGCCGGTGCTGACGCCGCAGGCGATTGATCCGGCGCATCCGTTTCCGTTCATAGCCAATCAGGGCACGGGCATCCTGTTCCAGTTGCTGCGCAGTGCCGATGGCTCGCCAGTGACCGAGATGATCCTGATTCCGCCTGCGCTTCCGCGCTTTGTGCGGCTGCCGGGCAAGAGCGCTTCGTGGATCGGCATTGAGGAACTGGTGCGGCGGCATGCGACGCTGCTGTTTCCGGGGTTCAAGATTCTGGGTGATGGCACGTTCCGGGTGCTGCGTGACAGCGACATCGAGCTGGAGGAGGACGCCGAGGATCTGGTGCGGTACTATCGCACGGCAATCCAGCGGCGGCGGCGCGGCAAGGTTATCCTGCTGCATCTGCAGGAGAATTTTGACGCCGATGCTGAGAAGTTGCTCCGGCGCCAACTGCGGCTGGACCATGCGCTGGTGATCAAGAGCCGGGGCCTGCTGGCGATCAGCGGGCTTTCGACGGTGATTGACGAGGACCGGCAGGATCTGAAATTCGATCCCTACAACCCGCGCTATCCGGAACGTGTGCTGGAGCATGACGGGGACTGCTTCTCGGCCATTCGTGAAAAGGATCTGGTGATCCACCATCCTTACGAAAGCTTTGAGGTGGTGATCGATTTCCTGCGGCAGGCGGCGGCGGACCCCGATGTGGTGGCGATCAAGCAGACGCTTTACCGTGCGGGCAAGCAATCAGCGGTGATCGCGGCGCTGATCGCGGCGGCAGAGGCGGGCAAGTCTGTGACCGCTGTGGTGGAGCTGAAGGCGCGCTTCGACGAGGAGCAGAATCTGATGTGGGCCGCGCAGCTGGAACGCGCAGGCGTGCAGGTGATCTATGGCTTCGTCGATTGGAAAACCCACGCCAAGATCAGCCTTGTGGTGCGGCGCGAGGGCGGGAGCTATCGCACGTACTGCCACTTTGGCACGGGCAACTATCACCCGATCACAGCGCGCATCTATACCGACCTGTCGTTCTTCACCGCCGATCCGCGCATGGGGCGTGATGCGGGGCAGTTGTTCAACTTCGTGACCGGCTATGTCGAGCCGAAGCACACCGAACTGCTGGCGATCAGCCCGATCAACCTGCGCGAGAAGCTGTACGAGTGCATCGACCGCGAAATAACGCTTGCGGCCAAGGGGCGTCCGGCAACGATCTGGGCCAAGCTGAACCAGCTGACCGACCCGGACCTGATCGACCGGCTGTACCTTGCCAGCATGGCGGGCGTGGAAATCCGGCTGGTGGTGCGCGGGATTTGCTGCCTGAAGCCGGGGGTGCCCGGGCTTTCGGAAACGATCGAGGTCAAATCGATCATCGGGCGGTTCCTTGAACACAGCCGCATCTGGGCGTTCGGCAACGGATCGCGCATGCCGAACAAGCGGGCGCGGGTGTTTATCTCCTCGGCCGACGGGATGAGCCGCAACATGGGGCGGCGCGTGGAAGTGCTGGTGCCGGTGAAGAACCCGACGGTGCATGACCAGATTCTCGATCAGGTCATGCTGGCCAACCTGCTGGACACCGAGCAGAGCTGGGAATTGGGGCCGGATGGCGAGTATGAGCGGTTCGAAAAGGGTGACCCATCGTTCAACCTGCACGGCTATTTCATGACCAATCCATCGCTTTCGGGGCGCGGGGCAGCGCTTTCCAGTGGACGAAAAGTGCCGAAGCTTGCGTTGCGGCGCGGGGCGGCTAACCGTGGCTGAGTGAAACAACCGGTCCAGACTTCGCCCACATCGTCCGGCGTCTATGCGTGGGAGCAATCCCGCGCGATCATCGACATCGGATCGAACACGGTGCGGCTGGTGGTTTATGGCGGGCCTCCGCGCGCGCCGGTGACGCTGCTGAACGAAAAAGTGACTGCCAAGCTGGGCAAGCATGTGGCCGAGACCGGCAAGCTTTCGCAAAAGGCGGTGGCAGGCGTGCTGGCGGCGCTGGCGCGGTACAAGGCACTGATCGATCTGGCAGGCGTGCCGCGTGTTGACGTGGTGGCAACGGCGGCAGCGCGCGATGCCAGCAATGGCGCGGCGTTTCTGGAGCGGGTCCGCGCGATCGGCTTTGAACCGCGCCTGCTTTCGGGTGTGGAAGAGGCCGAGACGAGTGCGACCGGCGTACTGGGCGCATTTCCCGAGGCAGAAGGGATCGTTGGCGATCTTGGTGGCGGGAGCCTTGAACTGGTCGACGTGGCGCAAGGCGGATCGAGCCACGGGGTAAGCCTACCGCTGGGATCTCTGCGGCTTCCGCCACTGCGTGCCAAGGGCGATCGCGTGTTCGTGCGTGAAATCGGCAAGCTGCTGGCCAAGGCCGACTGGGTGGCAGAGCCGGGCGCGACGCTGTATCTTGTTGGCGGGCCAATGCGCGCGCTGGCACGGGCGATGATGGTGCGGCTGGACTGGCCGTTTGAGGATACGCACGGCTTTGCGCTGGACACCGGCGAAGCACTGGCGCTGGCGCGGCAACTGGCCCGTCGCGGACAGGCCCTGAAGCCGATTGAAGGGGTGGCAACGAGCCGTCTTTCGAGCATTCCCGATGCAGCGGCGTTGCTGGGCGTGCTGTTGCAGCGGTTGCAGCCGGGCCGGGTGGTGTTCTCGTCGTGGGGGCTGCGCGAGGGTGTGCTGTTCGGATCGCTGGACGAGGCTGCGCAGAAGCAGAACCCGTTGCTTGCCGGCGTGATGGCATTTGTTGCGCCGATGGCAGTGGATGTGGCGCTGGTGGACGCGGCGGTGGCGTGGATGGCAGGCGTGGTGCCGATGGCGCGCACGCCGCTGGGCCGTGCGGCGGTGGCGCTTTGCATGGCGGCGGGACGGGTAGAGCCAAACGTGCGGCGCGACCTGCCCGGGGACTGGGGCCTTTCCAAACGGTGGGTTGGCGTGGACAACGCCGGGCGCGGGGTGCTGGCGGCTGCCTTGCGCGGCAGCGTAGGCAAAGGGCCGAAGGTTGGAGTGGGGCCAAAAGCAGAGTTTGCGCCCGAACCGTGGGCGCGGCTGGCATCCCCTGCGATGCTGGCAGAGGCGCGCGGGCTTGGCCTGGCCGCGCGGTTGTGCAGACGGTTGAGCGCCGGATCGACTGCGGTGATTGCCGCAACCCAGCTTGAGGCCGAAGGCGGAGCGTTGCGGCTGTCAAGCCGGGTGCCGCAGCTTGTGGGTGACGGATCTTCGCGCGATCTGAAGGAGTTGGCGCAGCATCTTGGGCTGGTTGTGGCGTAGCGGATATTTCACCCGAGTGGTGGGATTGCCCTGATAAAACCCCGAAACGCCGCGCCATACTTGCCAGTTCTTGATTTCATGCGATGAAATCATCTTTTACCATCAAAAAGATTGCCGCTGTGCTTTTGCAGGTATAGTCTTGCCCAACAAATAGCTGGTTCCGAAGAAACGGATGGCATGAGGTCGCTGCAATATTCGCGGGGGCACACATCATGTCGGCTGAACACTATTCAAAACCCACCAAACGACGATTGCGCCTGTCTGCGCTGGATGCGGCGGTGTCCGCGCTTTCGGCTTTTCCGCAAACCTTGGGATTGCAGGGAAGCGTTGCGGCGCGGCGTGTTTCAGCGATGCAGGTGCGACGTTCCGCCAACGCATACACGGCCCTCCGTCGTTTTCTGCACAGGCACCGCAATCCAGACAATTGCCGCAAGGTTTCGGGCAGGCAGAGCCGTTTTGCGAGGCATGCACGCCGCTTTGCGTGAAGGTACTGGCCGCACGGGGCGGCAATTCTTGGTGAAAGGAACGCGCTATGGCACTGGAATTCGCAGGGAATACCGCAAAACTGAACGATACGGCGATTGAAGCGGCAGCGGCGCGCATTGGCTGCCAGGTGGCATCGGTGCGGGCAGTGATCGATGTGGAGAGCCGGGGCGGGTTCCTGCCCGATGGACGCCCCAAGATCCTGTTCGAACGCCACTATTTTTCGCGGCTGACCAAGCGGAGCTTCGATGCTTCGCACGCTGATATCTCAAACCCCAAGTGGGGCGGCTACAAAGGCGGTGCAGCGGAATACGAGCGGCTGGGACGCGCGATCAAGCTGAACCGCGATGCGGCGCTACGGTCGGCCAGTTGGGGTGCGTTCCAGATCATGGGCGACAACTATAAGCTTTGCGGCTTTGCCGATGCGGAGAGCTTTGTGGCGGCGGTGGTTTCGGGCGAGGCAGCGCAGCTTGATGCGTTCTGCAGCTTCATCAAGAAGACCGGGCTGGATGATGAGCTGATCCGCCGTGACTGGGCGGGCTTTGCGCGCGGCTACAACGGCCCTGCCTATAAGGCGAACAAGTATGACGAGAAGCTGGCGGCTGCTTATGCGTTTCATTCCGCCGGCGGAAGCCATGCTGATTCCCCGCGCCCGACGCTGAAACAGGGAGACAAGGGCGCAGACGTGATCGTGCTGCAAAAGGCAATGGGCCTGACGGCTGATGGCGATTTCGGGCCTGGCACAAAGAAGGCGGTGGTTGCGCTTCAGAAAAAGCACGGGCTTTATGCCGATGGCATCGTGGGCAAGAACACCTGGGCGTTGCTGGATGACGATTGATCGGGCCGCTGGCGACAGGGTGGCAGGCGACAGGATGATGGTGGGCCCGGCAGGACTTGAACCCGCGACCTAGCCGTTATGAGCGGCCAGCTCTAACCAACTGAGCTACAGGCCCATCGCGGGTGCCGGTACAAGCGCCGGAGATTCTTTGCAAGCCGGGCTTTC
Source organism: Novosphingobium sp. (assembly GCF_030696665.1). Classification (GTDB taxonomy): domain Bacteria; phylum Pseudomonadota; class Alphaproteobacteria; order Sphingomonadales; family Sphingomonadaceae; genus Novosphingobium. The sequence goes on along the minus strand of NZ_JAUYRV010000024.1, from coordinate 17,966 downwards.
AGACTTCTGCTGCTTCGATGATTTCGCGCACGCATGCGGGTTTTACGCCATGCGCTTCAAGCCGGGCAAAGACGCCGCGCCACCAATCGTAGAATCGGTCTAGGTCATCGTCGTTCCGCACATATGGCGTGTAGCCGGGGCAGAGCGACGGGCTGTGGAATGACAGCACGAGTAACGGCAGGTCAAGATCGACGGCTACGTCGATGCCGCGCAGCGCTTCTTCGAGGGTGATACCTTCGGGCGTGAGCGAAATACGCTCAAGCAGGCCGAGACGTGCCAGCAGGCCGCGCATCCGGGGGACACGCCAGAGCAGCGGATAGACGTGCTTTCCGAAACGCTTCAGAATGCCGGTGAACACCGTGGTGAGTGGCACTTCCATCAGTCCGTTGCGTTTGCAGATCCACCACGGTTGCAAAGGGTGCAGGTGGAAATCAGGGCCGCCGGTGGAACTGTAATCAAAATTGGCGCGGACCGAAGTGTCTATGGCGATGCCGCAATCGCTAAGGATGTCGGCAGTGTTGGGGCCGACGCCATAGCGCCCGGCGCGGTAGATCGCGGGGCCGATGCCAAAGGCTTGCTCGATGGTATCGCGCAGCTTGCGGAACTTGGCCCGCTCAAGATCGGGCGGGAGATTGCCTGCAAAGCTGTTGTGGACGGTGATGTCCTCATCATACGGGGGATTGACCCACGGATGAAGCTGGACGCCGATTTCCGCGCGGCCTGCGGCGACAGCATCGGCCAGCACTTCGGCAGCGCGCGGGTCGCTCGCCACTGGATAATCGACAAGGTAGATCGGGACGACGCCAAGCGCTTCACAGAACTGCTGGAACTTGGCGAGGCGGGGGACGTGGTCGAGGCCGTGGCTGGTGCGGTCGAGCGGCTTGGACCAGTCGAACTCTTCTTCGGTATCGATGGTCAGGATAAAGCGCTTGCCGAAATCGGGCGCGAAGCGGACGAAATCGGCCGGGCCGGGCATGCGCAGGACTTGCTGGGGCGTGACCATGCTGCGCCCTATGCCTGCACGGCAACTGCGTTGGCAGACGGAGTACAGAGCGGCAGTGTGATCAGCAGGCGCTCTCCTTCACGCACAAGTGCGCCGGTTGCAGCTTCGAATTCTGCCCGGGCAAGGCGCAGGGCAAAGCCGTTGCCCAGCATGGCAGGGGCGGTGAACGAGCCGGTACTGGCGGACACATCGGGTGCGAACAGGGCGGTGTCATCAAGCCGGTAGAGCGAGGCCGGCAGCGCGATCGTCAGCCGCGCGGCATTGCTTTCACCGTCGAGCGCGATGGTCAGCCGCTCACCCGGGGCGACGCTGGCGGCGATGACCGAGAGGACGCGCCAGACCGAGCGTTCCAGCTCCTCTGCCGCCATTGCGACGGGCAAAGGTGCCGGGGCGATGGCGACGGCGAGGCGCACGTTGCGGGTGTTCAGCACCGGCAGCAGTTGTTCGACCATGCGCGCGACGATGGCCGAGGCATCAGCCTCGCCCGGTTCAAGCGTGAGGGCATGGCTTTCCAGCTTAACCAGGCGCTCCACTTCCTCGAACCCGGCGAGGATCTGGGCAGCATCAGACGCGATGCTGGCGGCCATCGCGCGGTACTGGTGCGGAGTAGCGCCAAGGGCTTGAGACTGGATCATCTCGGCAAAGCCCTGGATCGCGTTGATCGGGGTGCGCAGTTCGTGAAGCAATTGGCGCAGACGGTCGGCATCTGTCGTGGCAGGCGCAGCTTGGGGTGCCAAACTTGCCGTGAGGGGGCGGCGCAGGCGCAGCAGGTAGCCGGTGAAGCGACCGCCATCGGGGGCAAAGAGCGGCGTGCCGTCGGCCTGCCACACGCCTGCGACGGCAGGTGCGCCATCGATCTTGAGGCGGCCGGCCCTGATTGGCTGCCGCTGGCGGAACGCGCGCTCCATATCGCCATCGCAATTGACCGGGGCAGAGGTGTTGGCGTTGAAGGCGTGTGTCCCGATAAGCATGCCCGGCGGATCGATCCCAGCGCCAGTCACCATACCGTTGGCGTCTGTGCGCAAGTCTATCGACAGGGGGGCAGGTCTTGCCGTGAAGGCTTCTTCGGCAAAAGGCAGGCGGGGGGCGATGCCATCGGGGTTGTGCTGTCCGGGATGATCGGAGGCTGCGGCATCGTCGCGCTCCTTGCGCTTGCGGCGGAAGGCTTCGATGCGGCGGACGATGGCACCGATGCCATCTTCGGCATCTGTCTGGAAAACGGGCGGCACGATGGATTGAACGGGTTGTGCAGCAGGCTCTCGGATGGCGATAGGGGCTGGCGCGGTGGCGACGGGGTGAGGCTTGGTGTTGGCAGGAGCCTGAGCGTGAGCAGGCTCTGGCAGCAGGAAATCGTCCACGCCCAAACGCGACAGAAGCGCGCGCACCGGCTCGCCCAAGTCGCTGCGGTGGCGGACGAAGCCGCGCGCTGTGGTGGGCAGGCGGGGGATCAGGGCCAGCCAGTCCTCGTTGGAAAGGCGGGCGGCGGACACTGCGGCAGAAGCCGTGCGCGGGCCGCCTTGCGCAAAGTGATAGACCAGCACGGCCGAGCGATGCGGGACGACGCGCAGCACGGCGGCGCATTCTTCGTCCGACAGCATGGCGGCCAGCGAATCGACGCGCTGCAGGGCGGTGGCGTGACGCGCATTCCATGCGGAAAGCGGCACGGTGCCAAGCAGGTCGACGAGTTGCCGCAACTGGGTTTTCGCCGCCGTCTTGCTTGCCACGTGGGTACGCAGCACGGTTTCAAGACGGTCATCGACGATCATTCAAGCTCCGCACCGGTAGAATAATGGCAAAGGCACCAAAAAGGGGCCGGGCCACCGCTATAGCCTTCATAAGGCTAACAAAGTGTGGCCGCGTCCGAAAGAAGGGTATCCACTGCGTTGCAATGTGAGACGCTTGCACTATGAAACAATAAAATTATCTTCGACACTCAGATTTATGCGGAAAGTTGCGATTCTCGCTTCTTTCCGAATCCCCCACGCGGGGTTTAGCGAAACGGACGAACGAACGTAGCATGGCAACCCTTGATGGTATTGACCGGCGGCTGCTTGCCGAACTGCAGGCAGAGGGCCGCATGACCAATGTCGAACTGGCGCAGCGCGTCGGGTTGACCGCGCCACCGTGCCTGCGACGGGTGCGCGCGCTTGAGGATGAGGGCGTGATCCGGGGCTATCATGCCGATCTCGACGCGTCGAAGCTGGGCTTTGCGATCACCGTCTTCGCGCTCGTCAGCCTGAAAAGCCAGGCCGAGGAATCGCTGCGGCAGTTCGAAGATCACATGCGCACGCTGCCCGAAGTGCGCGAGTGCCACATGCTGAACGGTGAGATCGACTTCATCCTCAAGATCGTCAGCCGCGATCTGCAGAGCTTTCAGGAATTCCTCACCAGCAAGCTGACGCCCGCGCCCAATGTGGCGAGCGTGAAGACATCGCTGACGATCCGCACGGCCAAGCAGGTGCCTGGGGTTCCGCTGGAGGATTGAGGGGCGCGACTACAGTGCTTCGCCAGATAGTGCTTCGTACCCAAACCCGGTTTGCTCCCCCGCGAAGGCGGGGGTCTCGGTGTTGTTACCGAACATCAGCGTAAAACGACTGAGGCCCCCGCCTTCGCGGGGGAGCAAGTTCTTGGGTATCGGACCTCAGCCCGCCGACCCCGCCGCCCGCTCGTGGTGACGGATGACTTCTTCAATAATGAACCGCAGGAATTTCTCCGAGAATTCCGGGTCAAGCTTGGCGTCCTCGGCCAGTTTCCGCAGGCGGGTGATCTGGCGTTCTTCGCGGCCCGGGTCTGAGGCGGGGAGCTTGTTCGTGGCCTTGTAAGCGCCGACCGCCTGCGTGATGCGGAAGCGTTCGGCGAGAATGTGGATCATGGCTGCATCGATATTGTCGATGGACTGGCGATAGCCTGCCAGAACCTGATCTTCGCTCATTCGCTTACCCCGTGCTTTGGCCCATACCGTCTTTCGGGCCACGTTTGGTCGATAGGGCCGCTACCGTGCAAGTTGCATCTTGCCAAGCGCCGCCCTTGCCGCCAAGCGATCAAACCGATGACTGCGACCGTCCATACCCTGCCGCGCAAGGCGGAACCTTCGCTCTCGCCGATGATGGCCCTCGTGGCCGAAGGCATGAACAGCGTCAACGCCGTGATTCTGGACCGGATGCAATCGCGCATCCCGCTGATCCCGACTTTGGCCGGGCACCTGATCGCGGGCGGCGGCAAGCGGATGCGCCCGATGCTGACGCTGGCGAGCGCCTCGCTGCTGGGCTACGGCGGCAGCCGCCATTACAAGCTGGCAGCGGCGGTGGAGTTCATCCACACGGCCACCCTGCTGCATGACGATGTGGTTGACGGGTCTGACATGCGGCGCGGCAAGAAGACCGCGAACATTGTCTATGGCAATCCCGCCACGGTGCTGGTGGGCGACTTCCTGTTCAGCCGCAGCTTTGAACTGATGGTCGAGGATGGCTCGCTCAAAGTGCTGCGCATCCTGTCCAACGCATCGGCAGTGATCTCCGAAGGCGAGGTCGACCAGCTGGTCGCGCAGCGGCAGATCGATACGACCGAGGAAATGTACCTCGACATCATCGCAGCCAAAACGGCAGCGCTGTTCTCCGCTGCGTGCCGGATTGCGGCGGTGGTGGCTGAACGGCCCGAGGCAGATGAGCTGGCGCTCGATTCCTATGGCCGCAATCTGGGCATTGCGTTCCAACTGGCGGATGATGCCATCGACTATGATTCGGATGCCGCTGAAATGGGCAAGGATCAGGGTGACGATTTCCGCGAGGGCAAGATGACCCTGCCGGTGATCCTTGCTTATGCGCGCGGCGATGCCGAAGAGCGCAAGTTCTGGCAGGAGGCGATTGCGGGTGATCGGTCGTCTGACGGCGATCTGGCTCACGCGATTGACCTGATCGGCCGTCATGATGCTGTGAATGCCACGCGGGAACGGGCGCGGATGTATGCGCAGCGGGCGATTGATGCGATTGCAGGCTTCCCGGCGAGCGCGGCGAAGGCGGCGATGACTGAAGCGGCGTTGTTTGCGGTGGCCCGCCGGTTCTGACGCTTATTTGCGGCGACCGAAGCGCCGCCACAACAACCAGCAGCTGCCGCCGCAGACCGCGCCGATGCCCAGAATGACCGCGCCGATCATGGCCCCGCTGAACAGCAGGCCGGTGGTCAGTGCCACCACGAATTCCAGCGTGGTCTTCATGCATAGGCCTCTATCGCACCTTGCGCCGCATTGCGAACCTGAACGCAACCACGGCCAAACCGTTGCCATCGTGGCGCAATGGGCCGTAAAGCGCCCGGCGTGAGCCAGTTGCCGATCCATGCCGTTTTGCCAGACCTGCTCGCTGCGCTGCGGGCGGGGCCGAGTGCGGTTCTGATCGCGCCGCCGGGGGCGGGCAAGACGACAGCGGTGGCCCCGGCCTTGCTGGATGAGCCGTGGTGCTCGGGGCAGGTCATCGTGCTTTCCCCCCGGCGCGTGGCGGCGCGCGCGGCGGCAGAGCGCATGGCCGAACTGCTGGGCGAAGAGGCGGGCGGAACCGTTGGCTATGTCACCCGGCTGGATGCCAAGCGCTCTGCCAAAACGCGTGTGCTGGTGGTGACCGAGGCGATTTTCGTTTCCACGATCCTCAATGACCCTGAGTTGCAGGGCGTGTCTGCCGTACTGTTTGACGAAGCGCACGAGCGGCATCTCGACAGCGATCTGGGGCTGGCGCTGGCCGTGGAAGCACAAGGCGTGCTGCGTGATGATCTGCGGATCGTGGTGATGTCTGCCACAATCGACGGGTCACGGTTTGCTGCGCTGCTGGGCGACGTGCCGGTGTTGGAGAGCGAGGGCAAGGCGCATCCGCTGGCCGTGAAATGGCTGGGCGCGCGGCCTGATGCGAAGATCGAAGCGGCGATGGCGAGCGCGATCCAGACGGCGTGGCGTGAAGAGGCTGGGGACATCCTCGCGTTTCTGCCGGGCGTCGCGCAGATCGAGCGGACAGCGGATCTGTTGGCGGAGCGTTTGCCGCAAGCGCTGGTGCTGCCGTTGCATGGACAGGTGGAACCGGCCGGGCAGCGCGCGGCGATCCGGCGTGATTCTGCAGGGCGCAGGCGGGTGGTGCTGGCCACAAGCATTGCCGAAACGTCGCTGACGCTGGATGGCGTTTGCGTGGTGGTTGATGCGGGGCTTTCGCGCCGGGCCGAGTTCGACAAGGCGGCGGGCGTGACGCGGCTGGTCACCACGCGGGCGAGTCAGGCCTCGGCGGCGCAGCGGGCAGGGCGTGCCGCGCGGCAGGGTCCGGGTGTGGCCTATCGCCTGTGGGAAGAAGCGGCCCATGCCGGGCGCGCGGCATTCGATCCGCCCGAAATGGTGACGAGCGATCTGGCTCCATTGGCGCTGACGTTGGCACAGTGGGGCGCGGGTGATGCGGCGGCGATGGCTTGGCTGGATGCGCCGCCTGCGGCAGCGATGGCGGCGGCGCGCGGCGCGTTGGTCGCGCTTGGCGCCCTTCGACAGGCTCAGGGCGAGCGGGGTGAGGGTGAGATTACGGCGCATGGCCGGGCGATGGCGCGGCTGCCGATGGAACCGGCGCTGGCGCACATGCTGCTGTTTGCGGCGGAGCGGGGGCAGGCGGGTGAGGCCGCGCGGCTGGCGTTGCTGTTGCAGGAGCGCGGGCTGGGCGGGCGTGGCGAGGATCTGGCGCGGCGGCTGGATCGCTGGGCGGGCGAGCGCGGTGGGCGGGCCGAGGGATCGCGCAAGCTGGCGGCGCGGTGGGCAGAGTTGGCGCTGCGGGTGCTTCGACAAGCTCAGCATGAGCGGGGTTCCGAGACCAACTCCGCTCGTCCTGAGCCTGTCGAAGGGCGGATGGGCGAGGTGCCGTTGGGCGTGCTGCTGGCCGAAGCGTTCCCCGACCGGATCGCGCGGGCGCGTTCAGCCTCGGGCGAGGAATGGCTTTCGAGCGGTGGGCGCGGGTATCGCTTGGACGCGGCCTCTTCGCTTGCCACGGCGAAGTGGCTGGTGATTGGCGATGCGCAGGGCGAGGCCAAAGGTGCGCGGATCACGGCAGCGATTGCGCTGGAAGATGAGGAGGTTACGCGCCACCTTTCGCACCGGATCGAAGAGCGACACGCGCTGAACTGGAACGCGAGCGAGGGGCGGGTTGAGGCGCGGCTGGAGCGGAGGCTTGGCGCTATCGTGTTGGCGCGGGTGCCTGATCCCAAGCCGGACGCGGAGGCCGTTGCGGCCAAGTTGATCGAGGTGGTGCGTGAGGGCGGGCTGGCCCTGCTGCCGCTGGGCGATGCCGCGCGGGCGTTGATCGTGCGGGCGGGCTACGCCGGGCTTGAGGCCCTTTCCGAAGCGGCGTTGCTGGATTCGCTGGAGGAGTGGCTGCGCCCGTTACTGGCCGGGCGGCGCGATTTGCAGATCGGTGCGGGCAAGCTGCATGAGGCTGTGGCGGGGCGGCTTGACTGGAACGAGCGGCAGGCGCTGGACAAGCTGGCTCCGGCCGAATTCCGCTCTCCGGCCGGGACCAGCCATGCCATCGATTATGGCCATGAGGGCGGGCCTTGCGTGGAACTGCGGGTGCAGGCGCTGTTCGGGCTGGACCGGCACCCGTGCGTGGGGCAGCCGCCCAGGCCGCTGTTGTTGAGCCTGACCAGCCCCGGCGCAAAGCCGATCCAGACAACGGCAGACCTGCCCGGCTTCTGGCGCGGATCGTGGCGCGATGTGGTGAAGGATATGAAGGGCCGCTACCCCCGGCACCGCTGGCCGGACGAGCCTTGGGCCGAAGACCCGAGCCTTAAAACCAAAAACGCTTTCAACGCGACAAAGCGGACTTGATTTGCGCCCTGATTCGTGTGCAAGCGGAAGGCATGTCAGCACGTATCTTTCAGCGCCCCAAGAACGCCATGCAGTCCGGCAAGGCCCGGACCAGCGACTGGCTGCTCGAATTCGAACCGGCAGAGGCCAAGCGCCCCGATCCGCTGATGGGTTGGGCAGGGTCTGGCGATATGCAGCAGCAGGTCGTGCTGAAATTCGAATCGGCTGAAGATGCGCAGGCCTATGCCGAGCGTTACGGGATTGAGGCACACGTCATCCCCACGCCGCCGCGCAAGCTGAAGCTGCAAAGCTACGCCGATAATTTTCGCTGAGTTTTGCTGCCGCTAATTTGTCGGGCCTGAGGGCTGGACAAGCGGTGCCTTCCTCTCCATATGCCGCGCCGGGAGCCGGTCGGACGTTTGCGTCCGCCAACTTGGTCAGGTCCGGAAGGAAGCAGCCACAACGGGTTGCGGCGGGTCGGCCGGCTCCTTTTCCACCCTATTGCGTGTCGATGCCTTCGACAGATGGCGGACAAGATCCTACATAGGGCGTAATGGGCGATTCACCTGATATGTTCGGCGGCGAGCCGGAAGACGAAGACCTTGGTCCCAGCGCGGAAGAGCTGGAGGCGGCAGGGCAAGCTTCGATGTTTGGCGATCCTGCGCCCCCTGCGCCAACACCTTTAGCCGAACCGCTGCCTGATGTTGCAGCGCCAGAGGTGAAGCCCGCGCCAACTGCGGCGGCACCCACCGTTCAGCCCTATCGCGTACTGGCGCGCAAGTATCGTTCGCAGACCTTTGCCGAGCTGATCGGGCAGGATGCGATGGTCCAGACGCTGGCCAATGCGATCCGGCGGGACCGTCTGGCCCATGCATTTCTGATGACCGGCGTGCGCGGGGTGGGCAAGACGTCGACCGCGCGCCTGATTGCCAAGGCGCTCAACTGCATTGGCGCAGATGGGCAGGGCGGACCGACGATCGATCCTTGCGGCGTGTGCGAACCGTGCCGCGCGATTGCCGAGGGGCGGCACATCGACGTGATCGAGATGGACGCCGCGTCGAACACGGGCGTGGACGACGTGCGCGAGATTATCGAAGCGGTGCGCTATGCAGCGGTTTCGGCCCGCTACAAAATCTACATTGTCGACGAAGTTCACATGCTGTCGCGCAATGCGTTCAATGCCTTGCTCAAGACTCTTGAGGAACCGCCTGCGCATGTGAAGTTCCTGTTTGCGACGACCGAAGTGGACAAGCTGCCGGTCACGGTGCTGTCACGCTGCCAGCGGTTTGACCTCAAACGCATTCCGGCCCCGCTGCTTGCCAGCCACTTTGGCATGATCTGCGGCAAGGAAGGCGTCGAGGCCGAGGACGAGGCGCTGGCGATGGTCGCTGCGGCTGCCGAAGGATCGGTGCGCGATGGTCTGTCGATCCTTGATCAGGCGATCAGCCATGCCGATCTGGTGGGCAGCGAGGACGGCAAGACGCGCGTTTCTGCCGAGCAGGTGCGCCAGATGCTGGGTCTTGCCGACAAGACCATGCAGCGCCGCCTGCTGGAGGCCGTGCTTTCGGGCAAGGGCGATGTGGTGCTGTCAGAAGTGGCGCAGCAATATTCGCTGGGAATTGAACCGATTGCGATGATGCGCGCGCAGATGGACGTGGTCCATCGGGTGACGGTGACGCAGATCGGTGGGGTTGGCCCGGACATCCGTTCGACCGAGGAGCGTGAGGCGCTGGCGGCCTGGGCCAAGGCTTTGAGCGCGGGGCAGTTGCACCGGCTGTGGCAGCTTCTGCTCAAAGGCTATGAAGAAGTGAAGGGTGCGCCCGATCCGCTGGTGGCGGCGCAAATGGCGCTGCTGCGGGTGATGCACGCGGCTGACATGCCTGATCCCGGCGGGCTGCTGAAGAAGCTGGAAGAGCTTGCCTCGCGCCCGGCGATGGCTGCGCCGATGAGTGATGCCGGTGGCGCGGCGGCTCCGGCAGCGCACGTGGCAGAGCCAGTTTCCGCAAGCGTCGATTGGGAAGCGCTGGTCGAAAAGGTTGAGCATGTTTCGCCGCTGGTGGGATCGACCATGCGATTGGGCGTGCGCGTTGTGGAACTGCAGCGCGGCTTGCTGCGTTATCAGCTTGCGCCGGGCTTGCCGGGAGACCCGGTGCCCGATATTCGGCGCGCGTTGAATCATGTTACCGGTGAGGCGTGGATAATCGAGCGGGGTGAGGGCGATGCTCTCCCCAGTCTTGAGGAGGCCAAGGCCGCAAAGGCTGTGGCGGCGGACGCCGCGATGAAGCAGAACCCGTTGGTCAAGGCCGCGCTGGAGGCCTTTCCGGGCGCGGTGATCGTAGATGAAGACAGCTCGCGAGAGCACGAAAAGAGACCTTGGAGCAAACGCGCATGAAGTCGATGGAAGAGATGATCCAGGCCGCACAGAAAGCGGCGCAGACCATCCAGAAGCAGATGGAAGACGCGCAAGCGACGCTCGACAACATCGAGATCGAAGGCGCTGCCGGTGGCGGACTGGTGAAAATCCGTGCGACCGCCAAGGGCCGCGTCATCGGCGTCAGCATCGATGACAGTCTGCTGGTCGTTTCGGAAAAGGGCATTCTCGAAGACCTCGTTGCGGCCGCATTCAACGATGCACGCGGCAAGGCTGATGCAGCGGCGGCCGAGGAAATGCAGAAGGTGCAGATGGCCGCAGGCATCCCGCCGGGCTTCAAGCTGCCGTTCTGATCGGTCAGGCTGCACCCGTTCAGGTTTCGGCCAGCAAAGGGTTGCGAATAGGGTGGTTGGCTGTGGTCACAGCCGCGCATGACGCAAGACGCAATTGGTCAAGTCCCAATGGGTCAAATTGATGTATAGGACAGGAACTTTCGTTTGAGCGTAACTTTGCTTGCCAGCGCTGCCCTGCTTGCCGTGCCCAGTGTGGAGGCCGCCGAAATTGCAGGTGCAGTCCAGGCGCAAGACGCTTCGACCACTGGCGGTGCGGCATCAACGGCTCCGGAACAGCCAGAGTCTGTGCCCGTCAGCGCTCCGTCCACGCCAGTCGTACTGCCTCAGCCGACCTACGGCGCGACCAGATCTGAAACGCCGCCTTCGCTTGACCAGATCGAGCAGGACGAAACTGCCATCGTCGTTTCGGGGGAGCGCACGCCCAAAGTAGACCCGATGCAGGCGGTCAATCAGGTCTCATACGAGGCCGTGCAGGCGGTGGATGACGCCGTGATCGCGCCCATCGCAATGGTTTATCAAAAGGCGTTGCCAAAGCCGGTGCGCACGGGACTGCGCAATGTCTTGCGCAATCTGACTGAGCCAATTGTGGCGCTGAACTTTATGCTGCAACTGAAGCCCGGAAAGGCCGCCGAAACGGTTGGTCGTTTTGCGCTGAATTCAACGATTGGCATTGGCGGGCTTATCGATGTGGCCAAGGCCAAGCCTTTCAACCTGCCGTACCGCCGCAATGGTTTTGCCTATACGATGGGCTATCATGGCATCGGCACAGGGCCGTACATGTTCTTGCCGCTGGTTGGGCCGACAACGCTGCGCGATGTGGTGGGGCTGACGCTTGATCGCTTCCTGATGCCCTTTGCCGTGGGCGGACCGTTGCAGCATCCCGTCTATGTCACCAGCAGCTTCGTCATCCGGTCGCTTGATGAGCGTGTGGAGAACGATGAGCTGTTCAAGCGAATCCGTGAGGAATCGAACCCTTACGCCAGTTATCGCGAACTTTACCTGAAGACGCGGCAGGCCGAGATCGATGCATTGAAGGGCAAGGCGGACTACCAGCAGGAAGGCACAGTGGTGCTGCCAGCGCTGACGCCAACACCGCCTCCGGTGATGGCTGACCCTGCGCCGGCACAGGACGCCACGCCGGCCCCGCCTCCCGCGCCAGTGTTCATTTCTGAGCCGGTGGTGCAGCCGCTTCCGGCATTTTCCTAGGTTCAGGCCGCTAGCTTTCCAGCAGCAGAGAATAGTCGCGCAGCACCTCCCATGCCTTGTGCGGCGAGAGCATCAGTTGCTCGGCGCTTTCCAGGCCAGCAAGGCGGCGTAGCATCAACGCGATGGTTGCCGCGTTGCCGGGACTCGTGCCGTAAGTTGAAACCAGCACTTCGGGGTTGTGCGACAGCGAGTTCTCGAACAGCAGGTCGACATTCTGCGGCTGGAACCCAAACCCCAGGAACACGAGCCGCTTGGCGCTGGCCACAGCCAGCCTCAGATCGCGCACGGCGTTGCGGTCAACGCTGCGTTCCGCGAGTGATTTGAGCTGCACGGCGATGGCATGCAGGTTCCACGGCTGTTCAGCGCCCCATTCAGCCTGCGGGGCTTCGCCCTTTTGCCAGGGCAGGCGGCCGATCATGCCGTGTGGATGAATGACATCAAGTTTGTCGGCGATGACTTCCTGCGCCTCTTTCAGTTCGATGCCATAGGCCATCATCAGTGCGTAGGGCAGGAAGTGTTCGACCGAGCGGTCGTAGTTGAAATTGATGACGGTAATCTGTTCGAGCGTCTGGCCGATCCGGCTGCGCGGAACGCCTGACGTGATCAGCTGGCCAAGTTGGTAGATCCAGTGTTCTGCGACCTTGCCTTGCAACGGCAATTCGCCGGGCACGCGAGGCACATCTTTCAGGCTGGACCGGGATTCGGCTTGTCCGATGAAAAAGGCGATGGCCAGTTTGCCGCAGGCCAGAACCAGTGGATCGTGGTCATATTGTTCGAGAACGCTGTCGATCGAGCGGCCAAGCCGGCACGCATTGCGCAGCCGTTCAGCGGCAGCGGCCACCTCTTCGACCGGCTTGTTCATGCGTTCGGCCAGCTTGTAGATGTTTCGCAGCAGCAGTTGGCCATCGCGGGTGGACGTTTCGGAACCTGCGCGTTTGAAATCGTAGCCCTGAATGACCCGCGCCAGCAGTTCGCCGTTCGAGGGGAACTGCAGCTCCATGCTGGCCCCCGCTCCGACGACCAGCGTTGTGCGTGTTCTTAGCATTCTGGCGTGCGATCCCGGCTACCCTCAACTGATCGTAAGGGAGCATACCTAATATCCGGTTTACGGTTATTGCAGCGGATTGGGGCGCACTTTCGGTCAGGTGATCCACAGCCGAAGTGGCAAAAGGCATTGCGAGGCGGGGATGCGGTCCCCATATTCCTAGAAAGCGTCGGGCGGCGTGCCCGGCAGGACGGAAATGAAGTGCCCATGAATCTTTATCCTCTGCTTCCCCTCCGCGATATCGTGGTGTTCCCCGGCATGGTCGTGCCGCTGTTTGTCGGGCGCGAGAAATCCGTGGCCGCGCTCGAATCCGCGATGACGGGCAACAAGGACATTTTCCTTCTCGCCCAGCTTGATCCGGGGTGTGACGACCCGGACAGGGACGATCTGTACGATACCGGCGTGATCGCCAGTGTGCTGCAGCTGCTCAAGCTGCCCGATGGCACCGTGCGTGTGCTGGTGGAAGGGCGCGAGCGGGCCGTGCTTGAAAATCTGCGCGAGGAAACGACCGGCAACGGTCCAATGCTGGTGGCGCAAGTTGAGCAGCAGGAGCCGGTCATCGTCACTGGCACCGAAATTTCCGGCATGATGCGCACTGTGGTCGATCAGTTCGCCGAATATGCCAAGCTTTCGAAGAAGCTGCCGCAGGATGCCGGTGGGCAGCTGGGCGATATTGAAGATGCCGGAAAGCTGGCCGATTCTGTCGCTGCCAACATTGCCGCCAAAGTGGGCGACAAGCAGGCCGTGCTGACCGAATCCGATCCGATGAAGCGGCTCGAAATGGTGCTCTCCTTCATGGAGGGCGAACTTGGCGTGCTGCAGGTTGAGCGCAAGATCCGTGGCCGGGTGAAGCGCCAGATGGAAAAGACCCAGCGCGAATATTACCTCAACGAGCAGTTGAAGGCGATCCAGTCTGAACTGGGCGGCGGCGATGGCGAGGAAGCCAACGAACTGGCCGAACTGCAGGACAAGATCGACAAGCTGAAGTTGTCCAAGGAAGCCAAGGCCAAGGCGCAGGCCGAGCTGAAGAAGCTCAAAACCATGCAGCCGATGAGCGCCGAGGCAACTGTCATCCGCAACTACCTTGATGTGTTGCTGGGCCTGCCGTGGGGCAAGCGCAGCAAGCTGAAGAAGGACATTCCGGCCGCGCAAGCGGTGCTGGACGCCGATCACTATGCGCTCGACAAGGTCAAGGACCGGATCATCGAGTATCTGGCCGTGCAGGCGCGCACCAACAAGCTGAAGGGGCCGATCCTGTGCCTCGTTGGCCCTCCGGGTGTGGGCAAGACCTCGCTGGGCAAATCGATCGCCAAGGCAACCGGTCGCCAGTTCGTGCGCCAGTCCTTGGGCGGCGTGCGTGATGAGGCCGAGATTCGCGGCCATCGCCGCACTTACATCGGTTCGCTGCCGGGCAAGATCGTCACGAACCTGAAGAAGGCGGGCACGGCGAACCCGCTGTTCCTGCTCGACGAAATCGACAAGCTGGGGCAGGATTTCCGGGGTGATCCGGCCTCGGCCCTGCTGGAAGTGCTTGATCCTGAACAGAACGCGAAGTTTCAGGACCACTATCTGGAACTGGACTTTGATCTTTCGGACGTGATGTTTGTCTGCACGGCCAACAGTCTGAACCTGCCGCAAGCCTTGCTTGATCGCATGGAGATCATCCGGCTGGAAGGTTACACCGAGGACGAGAAGGTCGAGATTGCCGAGCGGCACCTGATCGCCAAGCAGGTGGAGGCGCACGGGCTCAAGAAGGGTGAGTTCACGCTTGCGACCGAGGCGCTGCGCGATCTGATCCGGTACTACACGCGCGAAGCCGGTGTGCGCACGCTTGAGCGCGAGATTGCGCGTCTGGCGCGCAAGTCACTGCGCCAGATCCTTGAAGGCAAGGCCAAGAGTGTTACGGTTACGCCTGAAAGCCTCGCCGACTTTGCCGGTGTGCGCAAGTTCCGCCACGGTGTGTCGGATGAAGAAAATCAGGTCGGGGCGGTGACAGGGCTTGCCTGGACCGAGGTCGGTGGTGAATTGCTGACGATCGAAAGCGTGACGGTGCCGGGCAAGGGCGCGGCGCGCACCACGGGCAAGCTGGGTGAAGTGATGAGCGAAAGCGTCCAGATGGCGTTCAGCTTCGTCAAGGCACGCAGTCCTGCCTACGGCATCAAGCCGTCGATTTTCAACCGCAAGGATCTGCACATCCACTTGCCCGAAGGCGCTGTGCCCAAGGATGGCCCGAGCGCAGGCATCGGCATGGTGACGGCGATGGTTTCGACGCTCACCGGCATTCCGGTGCGGGCCGATGTGGCGATGACCGGCGAGGTTACGCTGCGCGGGCGCGTGCTGGCGATTGGCGGCTTGAAGGAAAAGTTGCTGGCAGCACTGCGTGGCGGGATCAAGACCGTGCTGATCCCGGAAGAGAACCGCAAGGATCTGATCGAGATACCGGCAAACATCAAGGAAGGTATGGAAATCATACCTGTAAGCCACGTCGATGAGGTGCTTGCCCGCGCCTTGACCAGCGCTCCGCAAGCAATCGAATGGACCGAGGCTGACGATCTGGCTTCGCAACCGGGAATGGCTGCTGGCGGGCAAATGCCTTCGGCGACAGCACATTGACAGACAATTGACCGATAGCCTCGCGCAACGATATTGCGCGAGGCGTCGGAACGTCGACCAAACCACCGATTTAGCGGGCAAAACGGGCCGAACTCGTCGCTTTAGCCTTTGACAGGGGATTGTTTCTCCGCTCTCTTTCGCCGCACGCGAAAGGCGATTCAATCCCGAACTTTCCGAAGAAAAAGACTTAGGGGGTTTCCGCAATGAACAAGAACGATCTGATCGGCGCCGTTGCCGATGTCAGTGGCCTGTCAAAGAGCGATGCCATCAAAGCCGTAGAGGCTGTTTTCGAATCTATCTCTGGCGCACTGGCCAAAGGCGATGAAGTGCGTCTGGTCGGCTTTGGCACATTTTCCGTTGCCAAGCGCAAGGCATCGACGGGCCGCAACCCGCGTACAGGCGAACCCATGTCGATCAAAGCTTCCTCGCAGCCTAAGTTCAAGGCGGGCAAGGGCCTGAAAGACGCCGTCAACTGACAACCCGTTCCGGGGCGCGCTGCGCCCGAGGACTGGAACATCAAGCCGCGCCGGTCGATCTGACCGGCGCGGCTTTTTTGTGCTTGGTGTTCGGTCAGGGATTGATGCGGACGAGCGCGGTGGGCGCCTCCTTGGTGCGGACGTTCACCTTCCACCGAAGTGTCTTGCCTGCCGGAACGGCGGCGGGGCCTTCGTCGGTGTTGTTGGCCAATATCTCGCCATCGGTCGTCAGGGTCAGTACACCGTCGAGGATGGGCATGCCGTCGCCGCCTGCTTTTTCGCTCTGCTCGTCAGCTGCTGCTGCGGCCATACCCATGATCGGGTTCGCGGTTGCCGCAGGAGTCAGCGCGGGCGCATCGATCCGCACGCCACCATCGGCGCGGCGGATCATCGTCACGAACGGGGTGACCATCGGCAGCTTTTCCACGGTGGGAAAGCTGAAATCATGGTCGAGCCGACCGGTGATGGCATATTCAACTTCGAACCGGCCATCGCCCTTGTCGATCACCGATTTCCAGCCCCTCTGGCGGCGCAGGACATCGGCAAATTCTTGCGCAGCCTGCGGGTCAGCCGGGTCGATGCCGCCGAGCATCGTCTTCATCATTTGCTCGTCTGACTTCTTTTTCTCGTCGGAAGCGACCTTGCTCGCAGCGATGTCCGCTTCCCAAGTCTGCTTCTGTTCAACCAGTTCGTCCGAAGTGCACTCCCGCTCGTCGCCCGTTTCGTCGTCGTAACACGTTGAGGGTTCGAACGTGGCGTTGGCATTCTTGCGTGCGCGCTCTTCGGCGGCGAGCTTCGACAATGCAAGGACGTGGATGTCACCCTTGTAGGCAAAGCTGAAAGTGCCATCTTTGCGCAGCGTGATGTCGGATGTGAACTTGCCCGGCATCAGCAGGCACCCAGCGAGAAGCAGCAAGGCGGCTAGCGCAGCGCCAATCTTTATCGAACGGTTCATTGTTCCCTCCCTGATTGGCTCAGCCTTCGCGCGTGGCCAAAGCGTAAAGCGCGATTGCTGCTGCGTTCGAGACGTTAAGACTTTCGATTGCCGAGGCAATGGGCAGGCGCGCGATGGCATCGCAGTGCTGGGCAACATTGTGCCGCAGACCTTCGCCCTCGGCGCCCAGCACCAGCGCAACCGGACCAGCGGGCAAAGCAGAAGGGAACACTGCCTTGCCATCGCCATCAAGGCCGATGCGCCAGTATCCTTCTTCGCTCATGCGTTCGAGCGCCCGCGCGAGGTTGACCACGCGCACCCACGGCACAATCTCCAGCGCCCCCGAGGCGGATTTGGCCAGCGTTCCCGACTCCGGTGGGGAATGCCTGTCCTGGGTGACTAGCGCTGCAACATTGAAGGCCGCGCAAGAGCGCAGGATTGCCCCTACATTATGCGGGTCGGTCACCGAATCGAGCACGACGATAGTGCGGCCTTCCGATTCGTCGAGCATGTCGTCGAGCGCTACATCGTCGAGAGGGGCACAATCGAGGACAAGGCCCTGATGCGGTGCGTCTTTCGCCACAAGTCGGCCAAGATCGGCGGCCTGAGCGTATTCGACAGGCAACGATGCCGGCAGTTCCGCGTCATGCGCGTCGAGCAATTCCTGAATAGCCTCACGCGTGCCCCACAGCTTCTTCGCATCGCGATTCGGATTGGTCAGCGCTGCCTCGATTGCATGGCGGCCCCACAGGCGCACTGCGCCCGCGCTGCCCCGGCCGGAGCCGCGTCCGCCATTGTTGCGGCCAGCGCGGCCGCGCAGCGAGCGGCTCTTCGGTTGATCGTCGTGACGGGGCATGGAGGCACCTTTTCGTGAAAGCGATGAAAATTTCGTGCCGCGCATGCCAGCCTGCCCATTGACAGGCAAGTGCCGCTTCGCCAAAGGGACCGCCTCTCGGCCGGACGGTCTCTTCGGGGACCAACAAATCCGGCTTTCTTTTCGAAGAAATCCGGCACCGGCAGCACTGGTGTGGACAGGTGGCCGAGTGGTTAATGGCAGCAGACTGTAAATCTGCCCGCGAGAGCGTACGCTGGTTCGAATCCAGCCCTGTCCACCACCCCCTTATCCGCAAGCATCCACGAATGACCGTGGA
>NZ_JAUYRV010000031.1 GCF_030696665.1 Novosphingobium sp. | reverse complement strand
GCTTTCACCGCTGTAGTCTTCAGCTGTTGAATAGACCGGTTCATTCCAGCCAACAAAAACCTGTTCCGTGATAGTATTGAAAACTGCCTCACGTGACTGGATGGCCCAGCTATCGACCAGAAAGCTTGGTTCAAGATCATAGATTAGACGGCCAACGTTGACCGAAGAACTGTATGGTACGAACGAATAGCGGATGCGCGCGTTCGATCCTGTCGTGGCCGTGGCGATAGTATTGTAAAAGTTCTTCATCGCCGTGCGCAACGCCTGTATGCGCGTTTCGCCTGTGCTGCCCAATTGAAAGTCCATCGACCCGGTGTTATCCAGCACCATGGTAATATCGGCGTTGCCAACACCCATCGTCGATTTGCACGTTACCGACACATCGATCGTTTCGTAGCCCAGCATGTTCATCACCGCAGTTTCGACCTTGGTCGTCGCGGTGCCGTAGACCATGTTGCCGTTGTCCGGTGAACTGGTGACGAATGTCGTGTCGGTCGCACCAATATCGTCCTGCACGAAGTTGGTGTTGAAATAGGTGGCAGCCTGCGCCTTTTCGGGGTTGCCATAACCAGCCGTCGTCACTGCACGCCGGCCGGCCAACGTGCCGGCATCACAAGCCGACTGCATGCGGTTGCGCGCCTTGTAGACGCGATTGATGTCAAGCCCGCCGCCGATCAATGCAATGATCACCGGCACGCTCACAGCGGCGATCGGCAAGACACTGCCGGCCGTGCTGGTCCGAAGACGTGATAGGAACCCTGACATTTCGCTTGGTCTGCCTTCTGGTACTGACAACTCTGCCAGAAGCGACCTACCCGGTTTCCAGAATCCTAATGTTATCTAAAATTCATTTAAATGTCATTATTTTTTAATACGCAAAGTTCCTAACGGGACATCCCGGTCCATGTTAACCGCCGCAACCTTCGTCAAAGGCTCTCCAACCGTGATTTTTCACGCTCTCGGCATGTTCGGAGTGCAGCGGCGGAGGGGCAATCTGTTTACCATATTCGGCAACCGAGAATCGCACAGGAGCCGATTGCTGAAACCACGCGCCTTCCACCGGATGCTCGCGACGCTGAAAAAATCCGACATCGCGCAAGTGCGGATCGTCCAGCACATCGCCCAGATCGCGCACTGCCTGCGCTGGAATCTGCGCCTCGTGGCACCGCCGCAACAACTCGGCCGTTGTGAACGCAGGCGTGAACCGCGCGATACCCTGATAGATCTGCGTTAGCCCAGACTTCCGCTCGTGCGGGGTGCCAAGACCGCTTCCTGCCAGAAAATCAGGTTGGTCCAGCAACGCGAACATCCTCTGCACCGCGCCATCGTCATACGTAACGATACTGATATGCCCATCTGCCGTGGGGAAAGGCTGGCGATCCGGGTCGATCTGGCGAAAATAGCCGACCGGTGCATTGGGCGGATCAAAGGTCAGGCCGCTCAGGTGTTCAAGCAGCATGAAGCTGGAAAACACTTCGAACATCGGCACTTCCACATACTGCCCCTCGCCCGTCCGCTGCTTGTGGACCACGGCAGCAAGCGTGGCATAGGCAGCGTGCAACCCCGCCACCTTGTCGGCAATGAGCGATGGCAGATAGCGCGGGGCCGGGTTGCCGTCGACGCGTGGCAACAGCGTGGTTGTCCCGGTCGCGGCCTGAATTACGTCATCATAGGCTTGCAGATCGGCATAAGGACCGTCCTGCCCAAAGCCGACGCAATGGACATAGATCAGCCCGGGATTGATCGCCTTCAAACTCTCACGATCCAGCCCGATCCGCTCAAGCGCCTTGCCCCGCACGTTGACGACAAACACATCTGCGTCACGCAGCAAACCCAGTATAACCTCGCGGTCTGCCTCGGTCTTGAGGTCCAACGCTATCGACTTCTTGCCGCGATTGAGCGCCATCCACGCCGGAGCCATGCCCGGCGTCACCGCCGCCTTGCCCGACCAACGAAACGCATCGCCTGCGCCCGGCGCTTCCACCTTGATCACATCAGCCCCAAGGTCGGCCAGAATCTGCGTGGCATATGGTCCGAACACGACCGTCGTGAGATCCACCACGCGGATGCCTTCAAGCATGACCGGCTTTTCGCTCATTCCATGATCCTCAGGCAAAGGTGAAGGTGTTGCGCTTGTCGCCCGGCACAATGTCTACCGCGCGGCCCAGCGGATCATCCGCCAGCGCCGCCGTGATAACTTCAGCCTCACGGCTCATGGCGATAAAGCGCCTGCCGCCGCTGTCAAATTCGCCGATCACGATAACCTGCTCGGCCACGCCCTTGGTATAGGTTACCGTATAAGTCCGGATGCGCCCCCTGCCCTCGGCAACCGTCGCAAGCGCCGCTTTCGGAACGGCATCCAACAAGGCCTGCACAGACGCATTCTCACACCCCGGCCATGCGCGCGGCACGGTGGAAAATACCGCCGCGCCATACTTGGATTGAAAGCCACCGTTAAGCCCGACAAAGCCAAAGCTGCCCGGCGCAGCCCGCAACCGCTCGGCCATCGTGGCAAAGGCGTGCATAGAGTAGTTGTTCCCCGCCCCGCCAAAATAGGGCAGCCCGCCCGTCACCGTCAGCCCGCGCGGATCACCCGGCGATAAGCCCAGCCCGTCAATCGCAGCATTGAACACCGGCACCGGAAAGCAGGAGTAAAAGTCGAACGCCGCGATCTGATCCGCAGTTTTGCCCGCCGTAGCAAGCGCCGAAGCAATCGCTGCATTTGCCGCCGGGTAGCCACCAATGTCTGGCCGGTCGAGGATTTCCCGCTCGTTTGCCAGTGCGGCCCCGTGCAGATAAATCCAGCGCTCTTCAGGCACGCCTGCCGCGCGCGCGGCATCCACCGACATCAACACCAGCGCCGCCGCCTGGTTCACCTGATCGCGCGACACCAGCCGTAGAGGGTAAGGGTCGGCAATCATCCGATTGCGCTCACCCGGCGTTGCAATCTCCGCTGCGCTCATCGGTGCAACTGCCGCGGAACTATAGGGATTGCGCGCCGCAACCTCGGTAAACGGTGAAAACAACCTGCCCATTTCCAGCGCATAGTCCGCCTGCGACAGCCCCAACCGCGCCCGCCGCGCATTTTCGCAAAGCGCATAGGCGGTAACCGGCGCGCGAATGCCGTGGGCTATGCTGACCGGCGAAAGCGTGCCTTCAAAGCCCATGCCTTTGTCGATCCACTCTGCACCCATGACGTCAGGATCATCGCATTCCGCCCAGTCGCGCGTTTCGCCCTTGGTCACAAGGTGGCGCACGGTAGAGATCGCCTCGCTGCCGAACATCAGCGCTGCGGGAACCTCGCCCCGGGCAATCCTTCCGCCAAGATCTGCCAGCAAAGACAGCGGCGATTGCCCGCCCACCTTCTCAAGCATCGCAACCGAAGGCACAATGCCCAGCCGCCGCGCCACCGCCAGCGGCATCCGCTCGGCCCGCCCGAATGGCACATGCATCGCGCCCGATTCCTCAAAAGTGCGGATCGCGCCCACGGCCTTGACGAATGGTGTAACTGCACCTGCCGCGCCCGTATCGCTCAATGCCGCCATCGCCGCGCGCGCAGATAACTCCGCAAATGACAGCCCCGCATAATCGGGTGCATCGATCCGTTCGACAAACTGACCGACGCCAACGATCACTGGAGTGGAATCAGACATTCAAATTTCCCCGTGCAGGCCCTCGGGCCGTCCGCGTCTGCGCCATCAATGCCCGCGCACCGGTCGACATATGCTGCCGCAAAAAGCGGCTGGCGGCGCTGGCATCGGTATAGCCTAGCCGGTGCGACAATTCGGTAAGGTTGGGCCTGCGCGCGGTGCGGAAATATTCGTCAGCGGTCTGTTTGCGCACGTCTTCCAGAATCGTCGCAAAAGTGGTGTCCCGCTCGGCCAGCCGCCGCTGCAGACTTTGCGTTGAAAGCCCTGCCAGAGTGGCCACATGCGGCAGGTTTGCGCGCCGCTCGGCCAGATTGCTGGCGACGAAGTACCGCACCTGCTGCACCAGATCGCCCGGCCACTGGCTGTCGGCCTGCGCCAGTTGCCGCTCCAGAAACTGGCGCATGTTGGGATTCCCGCGTGCCGATGGGCGGTGCAGGTCAGATTTCCGGAAAACAAGCGCGCAGCGGTCTGACTCGAATTCAATCGGGCAGCGGAACACCGCCTGATGATAGCGGTAAATGGGCGGAGCGGGATGATCCAGCTCCAACCGAATCGGCATCCACTCCTCCCCCAGCATCATGCGCGCGATGCGCAGTTGCAGCGTGAGCGTCGCTTGCAGAAACTGCGAGCCGCCGTGCCGGGCCGGGATCATCAAAACGTGCCGGATTGCGGCTTCGTGCCCGGTAACATCGATGCTTGATCGCATCGCAGCGCTTTCCAGGTGCATGTAGCGACGCGTCAGACGCGTCGCTTCGTCCAGCGTTGAGCAATGGTCCCACAACAGGCTGACGGGTCCAAAGCCGCGCACATTGCACCACATTGCGAAAGCCACACCAAGGTCGGGCCTGCCCGACGCGATCGATGCCACCTGCAGCACATCGACATGCGCGCTGGCCGGCAGCCACTCGGCATCGCGTGCCTGTTCGACGTATTCGAAAAGCTCCGGCGGGCACATGTTGCGCAAATCAAGCCCAGCCATCTCCGCAAAACGGGTGAACTGCCGCATGGCGCTGGCATGGCCGAGACCGGTCTCTGAATCGTTCATGATGTGATTTGACAATACTGCGACATAATCCGTCAAGATCAATTAATCGATTAAACGCACAATGCCTCCGTGGCCTGCTGCTGTCCAGTCCCGGACGCAATCAGGGCAATCCGGCACAAGCCGCTCACAAGGGCGGCAACGGCCAGCATAAGCCGCGCACAAGCGCGGCAACGGTCAGCCGGAAAAGGTCAACGCTTTCGCGGTGGGCGGCAAGTTCCAGTATATGAACGGCCGCGCGCGCACCAACATTGCGTTCTTCTACTATGACCTGTCCGATTTGCAGATCGCGCAGTTCATCAGGCTGCTGTTTACGGTGCTCAATGCGCTGTCGGCCAAAGATTATGGCGTCGAGATCGAGAACATGTTCCAACTGACCGATGCCTTGACGCTAGGCCTCGATGGAACGTGGATTCCCCACGCGCGATATGGCGCCGATGCCCGGATCGACCCGGTGCTGTCAGACTCGCGCTTCCGCTTCACGCCGAAGTTTGCTGGCAATGCCACGCTCAACCTTGATCAGCCGCTGGGCGATAACCTGAACCTGCTCGCGCGTGTGCAGGCCCAGTACACCAGCCGTCAGCTGATCAGCACCGCCACCCGCGATGAGCAAGGCCCGGTCACGCTGGTCAACGCCAACCTTAGCTTCAGGCTGCCACAAACCGGTGTGCTGATCGAATGCTGGGTGCAGAACCTGTTCGATAAAACCTGGTTCAGCCAGTCCTTCCCCACCCCGCTGCAAACGGGGGACCGCAACGCTTATCCCGGCTCTCCGCGAACATATGGCATCCGGGTTCGCGCCACGTTCTAACGCATCATGGCAGACGCCGGGCTGGCAACCCGGCGTTCTGCAAACCACGGCCCGATGCGCCGCACCGCTTCGTCCACCAGCGGCGTTGAAACCGCAAAGCTGAAGCGGATGAAGTGCCTGCCGTTCACCGGATCAAAGTCGATCCCCGGCGCGGTGGCGACACCCGTATCGCGCAGCAACGCTTCGCACAGGGCAAGGCTGTCGTCGGTGAACTCGCTCGCGTCGGCATAGATATAGAACGCCCCATCCGGCGGCGCGATGCGGCCCAACCCCATCGGCGGCAATGCCTCAAGCAGGATTGCACGGTTGCGGGCATAGGTTTCCACGTGCCCGTCCAGTTCGTCGCGGCATTCGAAGGCCATCAGGCCCGCCTTTTGCGCCAAGACTGGCGGCGTCAGGAACAGGCTTCCCATCCGCGCCCGCGCCGCGTCGATCAGAGCCGGCGGCACCACCAGCCAGCCCAGCCGCCACCCAGCCATGCTGAAGTACTTGGAGAATGAATTGACGATCACTGCATCGGGCAGGAACTCAAGCATTGAAGCCGCCTTCGCGCCGTAGCTGAGGCCGTGGTAGATCTCATCCGAGACAACTTTGATGCCCTTGCGGCGACAAACCTCGGCGATTGCGGCCAGTTCGTCGGGCGCAATGACCGTGCCGGTAGGATTGGCAGGGCTTGCCACAATCAGCCCCTCGGGCACCGGGTCAAGCGCATCAAGCGCCGCCGCCGTCACCTGAAACCGCTCATCCGGCCCACATTCCATCTCGACCGGCTCAAGGTACAGCGCCTTCAAAGTGTTGCGATAAGCCACATATCCGGGCCGGGCCAAGGCCACCCGCGCGCCGGGCCTGAACAGGCACGAAAGCGCCATGACAAACGCCGGAGACGCCCCGCAGGTCAGGATCACCTGTTCACGCTCAACGCCCACGCCGTAATTTTCGCCATAGCTCTGCGCGATGCGATCCTTCAGCGGAACGCTCTCCCAATACCCCATTGCCTCGCTGTCCAGCACCTCATGCGCCAGCGCGATGGACCTTGCGGGCGCACCGGTGGAAGGCTGGCCGAACTCCATGTGGATCACGCTGGCCCCAGCCGCCTCCATATCGTGCGCAAGGCGGCTGACGGCGATGGCGTAAAAAGGTTCGACTTCTGCAATCATGACGCGGTGCTAGTTGCCGCCGAAACAAGTTGCAAGTCCGCCCCGCGCCCCGTTACCCTGCCCGGCGATGCAGCGCCTGAAACTCAAGATCCAGCTCTTCTGCGGCAATGAAATCGCGATGGGTCCGGGCAAGGCCGACCTGCTCGATGCCATCGTCCACGAAGGCTCGATCTCCGCCGCCGCCCGCAAAATGGACATGAGCTACCGCCGCGCATGGCTGCTGGTAGACGCCATGAACCGCTGCTGGCGCGAACCGCTGGTCGAAACCTCGCCCGGCAGCGCCAAGGGCGGCGGTGCGAAAGTGACCGCGTTCGGTCAGGCGGTGCTTGGGCACTACCGTGGCTTGCAGGCAAAGCTGCAAGGGACATCCGATTGCCCGGATCACGTTGCACTAGGCGCTGCGCTGCTGGCAGAGCCGAGGGTTAGCCAGAAGGCCTAACGTCCAACCGGCCCTTTCCACAGCACGCCATCTTTCATCACCAGCGCCACCTTGCGGATCGCCGAAATGTCGGTCAGCGGGTTGCCCTCAACCGCCACCAGATCGGCGAGCATCCCCGCCTTCACCGTCCCCAGCCGATCACCCAGCCCAAACATCTTGGCGTTGCCCGATGTCGCGGCGATGGCCACGTCTGCAGGTGCCATCCCGCCCTTCACCATCAATTCAGCCTCGCGCGCGTTATCGCCGTGGGCATAGACGCCAACGTCGCCACCCATGCAAATCGCCACACCCGCCTTGCGCGCCTTGGCCAGAGCGTCAAAACCCTCCTGCACGCCTTTCGGCATCGGAACCGCCCCGTTCCACCCACGATAGCGCGCAATCGCATCGCCAGCCGCCAGCGTTGGGCAGAAGCCGACGCCTTTGGCCTTCATCGCGGCAAAAACCTCGGGCGTGCCTTCATCGCCATGCTCGATCGTATCCACACCCGCCGCCACCGCGCGCCGCATCCCTTCCGCCGTGCTGGCGTGCGCCACAACCTGCCGCCCCGCGCTGTGCGCCGCTTCGACCGCCGCTTTCAATTCACCCTCGGTAAAAGTCGGACGGCTCGGCTCGCCCGGTCCCCAGCGGTAGTCGGCGTAGAGCTTGATCAAATCGGCACCCGCACCGATCTGCCGCCGCACCGCGTTCACCAGTTCCGGCCCGCCCGCTTCCTCCGCCCCCAAAGGCACCCCCACGCCCGGCTCAAACCCGCGCGGGCCATAGGCACCCGGCGCAACAATCGCGCGCGTCGCCACCAACATGCGCGGCCCCGGCACGATTCCCTGCTCTATCGCGTGTTTCAGCCCCACGTCGGCATAGCCTGCTCCCTCGGTGCCAAGGTCGCGCACCGTGGTAAATCCCGCCATCAGCGTGACGCGCGCATGGACGGTCGCCCGCGCCGTGCGCAAAGCGAGCGATTCATGCAGAACCTGATCGTCCCATGGCGTTTCGTTGTAGGGATGGAGGAACAGGTGCGAGTGCCCCTCGATCATGCCGGGCATAAGCGTTGTGCCGGGCAACGCGATCACCGAAGCTTCGGGCGGCACAGCAACATCCGGTCCCGCCGCCTCAATCCGGTTGCCGCGCACCAACACGGCCCAGCCTCGGCGTAGTACTGCCGTCTCGCCATCGAACACCGCGTCCGGGCGCAGCAGTGTCAGCGCTTGCTCCTCGGCAGCAATCGACGGGACAGCGAAAGTGGCAAGCGCGAGTGCGATGATCCGGCGTAACAGCGGCATAAGCCTTCCTTTCGGTCAGCCTCAGACCATAGACGCTGAAATCTACCCCACAACTCCCGGCTCAGCCTTTGTGATCAGGCCAAGAGATTGGTAGGAATCAGCAGCTGGCGGCTTCGTCGCTGCGCAGTTCGGCCAGTTGCGCATCGGTGCGCGGCAACACGCCGATGCCGCATACGGTGCGCCGGTCAAGATCGGCCACTACCGTTTCCGGGCTAGTGCGCATCAAAGTACGCAAGTGCTGCACACGCAGCACTGCCATCGCAACGCCCAGCGTGGAGACCGCAACCGAAAGGCGCCACATCTGAAATTCGCCGCTCTCGACCGTCGAAAGAAACTCGGCAAAGCATAGCCACACCGCAACAGCGCCAAGCAGTTCGGTTGCCCGCTGGCGAGGCGCAGCCAGCAAAATCGAACAGGTCAGCAAGAACGATCCGATGCCTGAAGACACCGGCGTCAACAAGTCGCTAACGTAGCCAAAGCCAAGCGCGAGTGCAGTGGCGATCGCAACCACACGCGCTTTGCGCGAGATCTGGTCGGGTGTCAGCTTGTCTAAAGGGCTTTGCATGATGCTTTGGATATGAGCCAGCACCTCAACAATTCGTTACGTAGCATCACTTACTGCCAGACCGCTCCGATAATCTGAATGATTACAAGCCAAAGCCCGGTCGACAATGCCAGCGGCATTCCAAGGCGCATCCAGCCGGGAGCCTTGCGTCGGGGCGAATCACCCTCATCCGCACCGGGTTGAAGCCGGACAAGTTCACGTTGCAGCGCGTGGACGGGTGACTCAATCGGAGCCGCCTCGTCGTCGGCAAGACGCAGCGCGCTGCCTTCGGGCACCGGCCCGTGGGATTCCAGCAAGTGCGGCAATTGGGACAAAGCGGGTGTTCGGGACATGGCTTCGCGTCTTGCATGAGCATTGATGACCCCGCTTTGCCCGGAAATCCTCAACACATTCGGCCAGACTGCCTAAGCAGTATCGCCTATCACCCCCGCTGCGCCCGCTCCAGTGGCTCTCCCCGCACTGGATACCCCAGGTTGTCGGGGATCATCAGCCAGGGCTGACCGTCGTGCTGCTCCATGAACGGACTGATCGTGGCCACCGGCGTTGCCTGCGCATGGACGCGCGTTTCCTCAAAACTGGCAAACTGGGCCAGACGCTCAAGATTGCGGCGCGTGGGGAAGATGATCTTGATTTTGCCTTGCTCTGCCAGATCAAGCGCGCCTTTGGCACTGGCCCAGAACATGTGCCGGTTCTCGGTCGCGTCCACTTCGATATCCACCGCCCCGGTGCCCAGATCGGCAAGATAGAAGCGGGTGTCGAAAATTCTTTCAGTTCGGTGCTTTGGCCACCACCGCGCAAACGGCACCAGCCGCTCCGGCGCCAATGTCCAGCCATAGGCGTCCAGCACGCTGGCCAGATCGCCCACCGAAATCAGCATACGCCGCGCCTCAGCCGCGATCGCACCATCAACCGCGCCATCGATGCCCACAACCAGTCCGGTTTCCTCCAGCGTTTCGCGCACCGCAGCAACCCGCGCCGCCAGATCGCCACGGTCGGCATCCGGCCCGGCGATGCGCGCAGCCAGTTCGCAATCGGCGGGATCGACCTTGCCCCCCGGAAAAACCGTTGCTCCACCTGCAAACATCAGACTGGCATTGCGCTCCACCATCAATATCTGCGCAGGCCCACCTTCGGGGTCACGCCTGAAAATGACGATCGTTGCAGCCGGGACCGTCTTGGCCAGCCAGTTCTCCGGCTCAATATCATGCGTTTCCATCACACGCCTATCATGATCCAGCGCGCACCGGTTGCCAAGCCCGGCACTTATGTCGGATGAACTTACAACTGGCGGCAAACGGATTGGGCCAAAATTACGAAAATCTCATGTTATTAGTCACTTGACTCTTCTGGCACGATGCCTGCATTATCTCTCGTGTCCCGAAGAGTAGTTCTTCTCGAGGCGGAGCCAGTCCCCCCGGTCTCCCATGGCTCCGCCTCTCCCGGGACTTTCCCAAAGATCACAGACAAAAAAGACGCGACCGGCATTTTGCCGACCGCGCCCTGATCTTGCCGAAGGCGGCAGAACCCTGCCGCCAGAAATTCGTGTGCCTCAGGCAGCCTTGACGCCTGAATCTTCCATCACTTGCTGCAGTTCGCCTGCTTGGAACATCTCCATCATGATGTCCGATCCGCCGACGAATTCACCCTTCACGTAAAGCTGCGGGATCGTCGGCCAGTCCGAAAAGGCCTTGATGCCCTGTCGCACTTCCATGTCCTGCAGAACGTCAACGGTGGCATATTCCACGCCCAGATGTTCAAGTATCGCAATCGCCTTGCTGGAAAAGCCGCACTGCGGGAACAGTGGCGTGCCCTTCATGAACAGGACGACGTCATTGCCATTGACGATTTCGGAGATGCGCTGATCGGTCGACATGGGGAAGGGTTTCCTTTCCGCCCTCAATTGGGAACGGCAGTGGTCAGTTGCAAGGCGTGAAGCTCGCCGCCCATACGCCCGCCAAGCGCTTCGTAGACGAGCTTGTGCTGCTTTACACGCGGTATACCGGCAAACGAGGCCGAAACCACGCGCGCAGCATAATGATCGCCGTCACCCGCCAGATCGGTGATCTCCACCTCTGCATCGGGCAAGGCCGCGCGGATCATTGCCTCAATATCGGCAGCGGGCATCGCCATCAGGGTTCACCCATCAACTGGCGGCGCGCATCGACAGACTTGGCGTCGAGCGCGGTGCGGATTTCCGCTTCATCCGTTTCGATGCCTGCCGACGTAAGATCGCCCAGCAGCTTGCGGACCACGTCTTCGTCACCGGCTTCTTCGAAATCAGCTTGCACCACCGACTTGGCGTAGGCCTCTGTCTCGGCCGCATCCAGCCCCATCCGTTCAGCCGCCCACACGCCCAGCAGACGATTGCGCCGGGCGTGGACGCGGAACATCATTTCCTCGTCGCGGGCGAACTTGGCCTCGAAAGCCTTCTCGCGGTCGTCGAAAGTGGTCATGGTGCATGGAATCCTTGTTGATTGCCTTGATCAGCCGATAATCAGCAGAACGCCGCGCCGCAAGGGACCACAAAAAGAAACGTAATGCGAGTCCTTCTCAAATCCGTCCGCGTCGGATGTCAACCAGCACCCCACCCTGAGCGTTCACCTCGCAGGTAAAATTGTCACCGTTGCGCAGTGTGCCCGACACGCGGTAGCCGTCACCGTTGCGGGTCGCGTCATAGATTTCATCGATTTCATCCCTGCGCGACGCTTCCGTCACGCAATTGTCTACGGCGCCATCAAGCCCGCGCGTCACACTGCCGCGCGAATCCTGCCCTCCCTGTCCGCTGCCCTGCCAATCCTGCACGCGGCCTTCGCTGCGCCACTCGTCCTGACGCGGCGGCTGATAGCGATAGCCGTCATCCTGCGGCAAATTGTCGCGCGGGATGGTGCGCTGGTTGCGATTGGCATTGCTGGCAGCGCTGGCAATCGCCGCAATACCACCAATGATCAGGATACCGGCCAGCACATCGCCGCCATCAACCCCACGATCACGGTGCCACCCGCGCCCACCCCAGCCGCCGCCATTCCAACCGGGCCGCGCCTCTGCGGCCAATGGCAAAAGCGCGGTCGCCACACCGGCGGCGGTCATTGCGATCCTTGAAAAGCGTCCTGCCATGAATAATTCCCTTCCCGTCCTGTCACCGGGCTAGGCGGTTCAGGCTTTCCGATGCCTGAACCGCCCGCCCCTGTAAGCGCTCATCAATCAAAGGCCACGAATGCCGCTGTAATCGAGGTCGACAACCCGCCCGCGCTCGATCCTGCACTTGAACGAGCCGCTATCATAGCCGCGCAGCGAGGTGTTCCAGCCGCGATAGTCGTTGTTCCAGCCCCGGCCATAGCGGGCATCGCCATTGCGCCAGTCGCGCCCCTGCGAATTTACCGCAATCCGCCCGCGCACTTCATAGCCATTGCGCGTGTTGCGCACGTCACGAATGTCGGTCACGTCGGCCCGGCCATAGCTTGCCCGTCCTGCATTGCGCTCTGCTGCACGCACGCACTGCTCAACAGCCACGCGCGGATCGACGCGGCCAAACCGGCCATCGTTCCAACCATCGCGACCCGGAGAATCCCGGCGCCAATCGTTGCCGCCATAGCCGATGCGGTCATAGCTGTAGCGATCGCTGTTGTTGCTGCTGGCCGCCGCTGCAATCGCGGCAATGCCGCCGATCACCAGTGCACCGGCAATAATGTCACCGCCATCGATCCCGCCGCGATTGTCGCGCGCGATTGCCGGGGTGGCTGAAGACACCGCAACCGCAGCGGCGGCAACGGTTCCGACGAGGGCCTTGGAGAATGTCTTCATGGCTTCGATCCTTCATCCGTGACGGGCCAATCCCGCCACAGATGCAGGTTTGCCTGATTCGGCGTGAGATCGTGCTGAACCGGCATGACAGCGATTGTTCAGAAAACTGCGCACTTATATGAACAGCGTCAGTCGCCCTCCGGCCGGTTGGGCAACCCGGTCCAATAGGCCAGAAACGCCAGAACATCGGCCCCGCTGCCAATCACCTTGTCCACCGGCTTGCCCGCGCCATGTCCCGTGCGCGGCTCCACTCGCAACAGATGCGGCCTATCGCCAATCTGAGCGGTCTGCAGCGCTGCGACATATTTGAAGCTGTGCGCCGGCACCACGCGGTCATCGTTCTCGCCCGTGGTCACAAGGATCGCGGGATAATCGGTGCCACCCGCAATGTTGTGATAAGGCGAATAGCTGCGCAGCGTGCGCCAGTCTTCCTCGCGGTCAGGGCGGCCATAATCGTCCACCCAGAACCGGCCAGAGGTGAACCGATCGAACCGCAGCATGTCCATCACGCCGACATCGGGATTGGCCGCCGCAAACAGATCGGGCCGCTGGTTCACCACCGCACCCACCAGCAAACCGCCGTTGGACGATCCCTGCACCGCCAGCCCGCCCTTGGCGGCAATGCCTTCAGAGATCAGGTATTCACCCGCCGCGATGAAATCATCGAAACTGTTCTGCTTCTTGTCGCGCCGCCCGGCCTCGTGCCACGCCTTGCCGAACTCACCCCCACCGCGAATGTTGGCCAGCGCAAAGGCCCCGCCCGCCTCCAGCCACGCCATCCGCACCGGCGAATAGCCCGGCGTCAGCGAGATATCGAACCCGCCATAGCCATAGAGCAGCGTCGGCAGCGGCTTGCCCGCCTGCGCCAGCGACCGCTTGCGCACCACATAGAGTGGCACCTTGGTCCCGTCCTTCGACGCGAATTCGCGCTGCTCCACGCTGTAGTCCGCAGGGTCGAAGCTCATCTTCGGCACCGCAAACGGCGTCACCGCGCCGCTGCGCAGGTCCATGCGATAGATCGCAGGCGGCATGTTGAAGCTGGTGAATTGGTAAAACGTCTCGGCATCGCCGGGCCTGCCGCCAAAGCCGCTGGCGGTGCCAATGCCGTTCAGCGTGATGGCCGTGCCTGGCTGCCCCTTGCGGTCGGTCATCACCGCAACGCTCTGGCCATCCTTCAGATAGGACAGCAGGAACCGGTCACCGATCATCCGCGCGCCTTCCAGCGTGTTGCCACGTTCGGGCACAACCACTTTCCAGCCCAGCTTGGGCCGCGTCAGATCAATGCTCACCAGATGGAAATTCGCCGCACCCCGGTCGGTCAGAAACCACAGCTTGTTGCCTATGCCA
This sequence comes from Novosphingobium sp., assembly GCF_030696665.1. Classification (GTDB taxonomy): domain Bacteria; phylum Pseudomonadota; class Alphaproteobacteria; order Sphingomonadales; family Sphingomonadaceae; genus Novosphingobium. The sequence continues at coordinate 8,504 of NZ_JAUYRV010000031.1, read as the reverse complement.
GCGACAAGCTTCCAGTGGTCGGCAATCTCGGGCACCAGCGCCTCGGCTTTCCACACGCCATTCCGGCGCGCGTCCAGCTGGATCAGATGCACGGCATTGCGCCGGTCGGTGCTGACCTCGCTGACGATCACCGCCCAGCGCCCGTCGGCGGTCACTTGCGCCTTGTGGCTCCACTCGGGATGCTCGGGCGTGGCGTGGACAAGTTCATCGCTCTCCTGCCCGCTGCCCATGCGATGGAACCACACCGCCTTGTCATAGCGCGGCGCGCGAGGATCTTGACCGGCTTTCGGCTCGGGAAAGCGCGAATAGAGAAAGCCCTCATCGCCGATCCACGCAATCTCGGTATCATTGGCCCAGCGCACCGGCTCGCCCAGCACGTTACCCGTGCTGACTTCCACCACACGCAAAGTGCGCCAGTCGCTCCCCGCCTCCTGCTCGGCGAAGGCCACGTACTTGCCGCTCGGCGAAGGCTCCCACTGCGCCAGCGCCAGCGTGCTGTCTGCGCTCCACGTATTGGGGTCGAGCAGCAACCTCTGCTTGCCCGCCACGCCACTGCGCACCCACAGCGCCGACTGGTTCTGCAAGCCACTGTTGCGCGTGTAGAAATACCGGCTCCCCGCCTTGCGCGGCAGGCCATAGCGTTCGTAATCGAACAGGCTGCGGATGCGCGCCGCAAACTTGTCGCGCTGCGGCAGTTTGGCCAGATAGTCCGCCGAAAGCGCATTCTGCTGCGCCATCCACCCCGCCACTTGGGGCTCACTGCGCGGATCGGCCTCAAGCCAGCGATAGGGATCGGCCACGCGCTGGCCAAATACCTGCTCGACCAGCCCATCGTCACGCGTTTCAGGATAGGCACCGCGCGGCAGAACCAGACGGTTCGGCACGGCAGGCTTCTGCGCGGCACCTGTCGTGATCGCGACCGATACCGCAGCAGGCAGCGCCGTGGCAGCATCCGCCCCATCATTCGCACGCGCGGCCCCCGACGCGAAAAGCGCCGTCGCGGCAAGCGCGCCCGCAAGGCGCACACCTTTCCTGTCCTGCTCCCACATCATTGTTGTCAGTCTTTTAGCACACTCGCCCAATCATGGGGAGATGGCTTGAATGCCTATCAGTCCTTCGGCTTAAGGCCCGTCCAGTGCGCCAAAAACGCAAAAACGTCTGCCGTCTCCTCGATCTGCTTCGAAACCGGCTTGCCCGATCCATGCCCGGCGCGCGTCTCAATGCGGATCAGCTGCGGCTTCGGCCCCAGCCCGGCAGCCTGCAATGCGGCGGCATATTTGAAGCTGTGCCCCGGGACCACACGGTCATCGGTATCCGCCGTCGTCACCAGCACCGCCGGATAGGGCGTACCCTGCCTGACATTGTGATAAGGCGAATAGGCCCGCAGCACGCGCCAGTCGGCCTCGACAGCAGGTGTGCCGTAATCGTCGGTCCAGTACCGGCCAGCAGTGAAGCGATCGAAGCGCAGCATGTCCATCACGCCCACCGCAGGATGCGCCGCCGCAAACAGATCGGGCCGCTGGTTCACCACCGCGCCCACCAGCAAACCGCCGTTCGATCCGCCTTCCACGGCAAGGCCCGTCTTGGGCGTCACGCCCTTGGCGATCAGCCATTCGCCCGCGCTGATGAAATCGTCGAACACGTTCTGCTTGCGCGCGCGCCGTCCGGCATCATGCCACGCATCGCCATATTCGCCGCCCCCGCGCAGGTTCGCCACGGCATAGGCCCCGCCGCTCTCCAGCCACGCCATCCGCGCCGCCGAGAACGAGGGCGGCAGCGAGATGTTGAAGCCGCCGTAGCCGTAAAGGATCGTCGGCACCGGCCCCTTGGCGTCCTTGCGCTTCACCACGAACATCGGGATCTTGGTCCCGTCCTTCGAAGGATAGAACACCTGCTCAACCGCATAGGCATCGGGATCGAACTTCAGCGGCACCTTCTGCCACACCGCAGACTTGGCGGTCTTGGCATCGAAGCTGTAGACCGTGCCCGGCGTGGTGAAGCTGGTGAACCCGAAGTAACCTGTATCATGCCCCGGCTTCCCCGAAAGCCCCGCCAGCGACCCGACACCCGGCAGCGCCAGTTCACCCAGCGGCTGGCCATCGAGCGTGAAGGTCTTCACCTGCGACTTCACATCGCGCAGATACTCCACGAACAGCTTGTCCCCGATGATCCGCGCGCCTTCAAGGTTCGCATCGCTCTGTTCCACGATGGTCGTGAACACCGGCTCCGCGCCGGACAGGTCCACCTTCACCACCTTCTTCAGCGGCGCGTCCTTGCTGCTGATGAACCACAGCGTATCGCCAATGCCCTCGATCAGATCCCACTGCGCGGTCATGTCAGGGATCAGCGCCTTGGTGCCCCACTCCCCCTTGCCGATCGGTGCGATGAACACGGCGGCCAGCGGATCGGTGCCTTCGTGGCTGGTGACGACCATCCACCGCGCATCGCTCGTCACTTGCGCGACATGGCCCCATTTGGGCTTGTCGAGCGTGGCAAAGATCGGGCGGTCGGCTGACTGCGGCGTGCCCAGCTTGTGATACCACACCGTCTGGTTGTAATTCAGCGCCTGAAACGCCTCACCCTCCTTGGGCGCCTCGAACCGCGAATAGAGCACGCCGTCGGTGCCGACCCAGGCAATTGCGCTGAATTTCACCCATTTCAGCTCGTCGGCCAGCGCCTTGCCATCCGCGGCGCTGACGAACTTCATCATCCGCCAGTCAGAGCCGCCATCCTGCACGGTATAAGCCAGCGTCGCGCCATCGGGCGAAGGCTCCCACGCATCGAGCGCGGTCGCACCGTCCTTCGCCCAAGCGCTGGGATCAAGCAGCACACGGCCTTCGGGCGAGGCTTTGTCGCGCACGATCAGCTGTGCCTGATTCATCAGCCCGGAGTTGTAGGTGTGGAACAGCCGCCCACCCTCTTCATGCGGCACGCCGAAGCGGGCGTAGTCGAACAGCCCCTTCAGCTTGGCCTCAAAGCCTGCACGCTCGGGCAGAGCCTTGAGGTAGGCGTCGGTGAACTTGCTCTGCCCGTCCACCCACGCGGCCACCTTGGGATCGACGCGCACATCGGCTTCGAGCCAGCGGTAGGGATCGGCGACCTGCTCACCGAACGCAGGTTCGACCACGGTGCCACGCTCGGTTTGCGGATAGGTCATTGCAGGCTCAGCAGCCACGGCGGGCACGACGAAGGCAAGCGCCGAGGCGGCGGCGAGGAGGTGACGGTGCAAGGTCATGGGGGGCTTTCGGCTGAGTCATTTCGGTTGCCGGTGAAACTAGGGATGGTTCAGCCAGATGCAAGCGAGCCTGAACAGGTTTACACTGTTTACACGGTCCTGAGGAACAACGAAAAACGGGCGGAGCATCAAGCCCCGCCCGTTGATCTTGTCCGGCGAACCGAAGCGCGAAAGTTACGCGGCTTCGTATTCGTCTTCGTCAGCGGTCATCACCGGACCCGAATCCTGGCCCTTGGCCGAGACGTCGCGGTCAACCAGTTCGATCACGGCAATCGGTGCAGCGTCCGAAGCGCGGTAGCCGGCCTTGATGATGCGGGTATAGCCACCGTCGCGGTCCGAATAGCGCTCGGCCAGAACCGAGAACAGCTTCTGGAGCTGCGCATCGTCAAGCAGACGGGCGTGGGCGAGTCGACGGTTCGAAAGACCGCCCTTCTTGCCCAGCGTGATCAGCTTTTCCACGTAAGGACGCAGTTCGCGGGCCTTTGGCGTGGTAGTGGTGATCTGCTCGTGCTTGATCAGCGCGGCTGCCATGTTGCGCAGCATCGCGATGCGGTGAGCCGAAGTACGACCCAGCTTACGCTGGCCGAGTTTATGACGCATGGTATTGCCTTTCCGTTCGTAGGGGGGCCGTGCGAGGTACCCCGATCCAGGCAGCTGTTGCGGGTTGCTGCCAATTCACCCTTATGCCTCCCGAGGAGACATATTCTTAAAGCGCTGATCCCCCGCGAAGGCGGGGGCCTCAGGCCGTGTAGCGCTCTTCTGCCTGAGGCCCCCGCCTTCGCGGGGGCGCCAAGCTTGAAGCGAAGGCTTAACCCAGCAGCTCTTGTTCGAGCTTCTTGGCCATTTCTTCGATGTTTTCCGGCGGCCAGCCGGGGATGTCCATGCCGAGGCGCAGGCCCATCGACGAGAGGACTTCCTTGATCTCGTTGAGCGACTTGCGGCCGAAGTTCGGCGTGCGCAGCATCTCGGCTTCGGTCTTCTGGACCAGATCGCCGATGTAGATGATGTTGTCGTTCTTGAGGCAGTTGGCCGAGCGGACCGAGAGTTCCAACTCGTCCACCTTCTTGAGAAGGTAACGGTTGAGCTGGTTCGCGTCGCTTTCTTCCGGTGCATGGGCAGCAACGCCTGCAACCGAAGGAACGTGGCCGACCGGCATCTGATCGTCGAAGTGGACGAACAGCGCCAGCTGGTCCTGAAGGATGCGCGCGGCATAGGCCACGGCGTCTTCCGGCGTCACGGTGCCATCGGTTTCGACCGTCAGGTTGAGCTTGTCGTAGTCAAGCTCCTGACCGATGCGGGCGTTATCAACCTTGTAAGAGACCTGACGGACCGGCGAATAGAGCGAGTCAACCGGGATCAGACCGATCGGAGCGTCTACCGGGCGGTTCGACACGGCAGGGACATAGCCCTTACCCATATCGACCGTCAGTTCCATGTTGAAGGTCGCGCCTTCATCGAGATTGCAGATCACGAGATCCTTGTTGAGGACTTCGATATCGCCGGTGACAGCAATGTCGCCAGCCTTGACCTCGCCCGGGCCAGTGGCCGAAAGCTGCAGACGCTTGGGGCCTTCGCCCTGCATCTTGAGGGCAATCTGCTTCACGTTGAGCACGATGTCGGTCACGTCTTCACGAACGCCGGCAAGCGACGAGAATTCGTGGAGCACGTTCTCGATCTTGATCGAGGTAACCGCTGCGCCCTGCAGCGAAGACAACAGCACGCGACGCAGCGCGTTGCCGAGGGTGAGACCAAAGCCACGCTCCAGCGGTTCGGCGACGAATGTCGCACGGCGCTTGGCATCGTTGCCCGATTTGATCTCGAGATTGTTGGGCTTCTTCAGTTCCTGCCAGTTCTTGATGTTGACAGTCATGGAATTCCCCTGGGGTTTGTGCGGGCTTTTGCCGGTTGCCGGGCGAAATTGCCCGGCTCCGGTCGAAGTATTGGGCAGCAGGGGCGCCGGTACCTGCGCCCTTGCCACCTAAGCAGGATCAGACGCGACGACGCTTCGACGGACGAACGCCGTTGTGCGGGATCGGGGTCACATCACGGATCGCCGTGATGGTGAAGCCAACCGCCTGAAGCGCGCGCAGTGCGCTTTCGCGGCCCGAACCGGGGCCCTTGACCTCGACTTCGAGGGTGCGGACGCCGTGTTCGGCAGCCTTCTTGCCGGCATCGTCTGCAGCAACCTGTGCGGCATACGGGGTCGACTTGCGGCTACCCTTGAAGCCCATCATGCCGGCGGACGACCAAGAAATGGCGTTGCCCTGGGCATCGGTGATGGTGATCATGGTGTTGTTGAAGCTGGCGTTTACGTGCGCAACACCACTGGTGATGTTCTTGCGCTCGCGGCGCTTAATGCGCTGAGGTTCGCGTGCCATTTAATCTATCCTCGAGAAACTGTAGACGGAAGAAAGCCCTTGCAGGTCTTACTTCTTCTTGCCGGCGATCGGCTTGGCCTTACCCTTGCGGGTACGGGCGTTGGTGTGCGTGCGCTGACCGCGGACCGGCAGGCCCTTGCGGTGACGCAGGCCACGATAGCAGGCGAGGTCCATCAAACGCTTGATGTTCATTGCCACTTCGCGGCGAAGATCGCCTTCCACAGTGTGATCGGCATCGATCGCTTCGCGGATCTGAAGCACTTCAGCGTCCGAGAGATCCTGAACGCGGCGGGCATGATCGATGCCAAGCTTGTCAGCAATCTGCTTCGCCTTGTGAGCGCCGATACCATGAATGTAGGTCAGCGCGATGATAACGCGCTTGTTGGTGGGGATATTTACCCCGGCAATACGAGCCACTTGCTTCTCCGTTTGCTCCACAGGACGAACGAATCACGTTCGACGCCCTATCTCATCGCTAAAACTCACTCGGGAAATCCCGGAAAACCTGCGATTTCCAAGGCCTTGACCCTGAATGCGCAGACTATGCCCGGAAATGAGTGAAAGGCGCGATTAGGCGGTTTCAACCGCAACGTCAACCGCTCGACAGACAGAAACAAAGGACGGCGCGCCACAACCCGGCGCGGTCCTGCTCCATATCGGACTGATCATACCGCAGATCGTGCGCAAGGTCAAAAGTCATTGCGCGGGAACGACGCGGCCAGCGTTGCATTGCGCCAGCAAACGTATTAGATTTTGTATTCTAAAATAGCGAACGGGAGAGTGGGCATGTCAAAAGTCAAAATGCCAGCTTTGGTACGGCTCGGGTTGATCGCGCTGTTGACGCTGCCACTGGTCGCGTTCCACGGGTTCGTCGGCTGGCACAAGGCATGTTCCTCACACGCCGAACTGGTGCTCCACACCGCATGGACCGCGCATCTGCCGGAAATGCTGGGCAAGGTGATCGGCTGGCTGGAAATGGGTCTGACCATAGCTTTGCTGGCCGCATTGCTCCGCCCTCGCCTCGCGCGCGTGGGCGCAGTCGCCTGCGCCGCCTTCGTGGTGCTTGAGGCCATTTCGCTGCTGACCCATCAAGTCATGGGCGATGGCGCTCCGGCCTTGCAGAACGTGGTCTCCATCCTTGTTACCGCCCTTCTTGGTTGGCTCTATGCACAGCGGGCGGCAGCCGCTAGGTGATTGCCCGTCCGGCCTGAAAAATGCCGGATTTCCGCACTGTTGACCGGAACCAATGTCACACTTGCGGATAGGGGCATCCTATGGCTCACGACATCACCCTTTCCGTCCGGCTCGATTATACCATGCGCGAACGCGCGCCCGTGCTCATGCAGATCGAAGCGGCGAGCCTTCCGGGGCAGGAAGTGCGGGAAACGTCGCTGGTGCTGACGCCACCCGGACCGATGCGCGCCATCGCCGCGCATGACAATGTGGGGGAGCGGATCTGGCTGGAGCCGGTGGACGGCTTCACAGTGGCCTATGATGCAAGGGTGACGGTCACCCGTCAGGCCTCTGTGCTGGCCGCGCTCATGGCCGATCCCCTGCCCCTGCTGCCCGCTGGCGTGGTCGAATACCTGCTGCCCTCGCGCTATTGCCCGGTCGATACGCTGCACGTGACCGCGATGGACCAGTTTGGCGGCATGAGCGGCGGGATGATGGTCTCCTCGGTCACCGAATGGATCGCGGGGCACCTCACCTATGTCTCGGGCGCCAGCCACGGCGCGACGACGGCGCTCGACACGTTCCTTTCTCGCGAGGGCGTGTGCCGTGATTATGCGCACCTGCTGATCGCGCTGGTGCGCGGCCTCGGCATTCCTGCCCGCATGGTCAGCGCCTATGCACCGGGCGTGACCCCGCCCGATTTTCACGCGCTGGCCGAAGTCTGGCTGCAAGGCGGCTGGCATCTGGTCGACGCCACCGGCATGGCCGACCCGGCCAAGACCGTGGTGATCGGCGTCGGGCGCGATGCGGCGGACGTGGCGTTTCTGACGATCTTTGGCGGGGCTGAGCTGAATGCGCAGTCGGTGGGGGTGGGGTTGGTTGAGTAGCGGGAAGGAAGCACGATCAAAGTGAACCCACGCGCCACCCCCAAAAAACCTCGTCGCCCCGTGCTCGACACGGGGCTTGGCTTCTGTTGCAATCTAGGGCTCGATTTGGGGATTTATGCACGTGTCACCGTAACCCTTAGCATAGTCAGCGTCAGAGGAGTTTAGTTTAACACCTCGACCATAACCGCGATTGCAAGAATCCATCGACAACATGGCGAAAAACAGATCGCGATTCACTTCTTTTCCCCTACCTGAAAAGTAGCTTTGCTAAGATTATTTTCCAAATTGCGAGATTTATTTATCAATGACCCATCTAACATTTTGTCATGGTAATTATTTAGCCACTTGAGCCGCATATCAATCCCCACCGTCACAGCCTCATCAGTTGCCTGGATTGCGATGCGCCTCAGCCGCACACCCGGCCCGAATATTGCAGCCAGATTGTCCGGATCGATTTGCATGGCAGTTTTCGGATCATTTGAAGCTTGGAACGTCACCAGCATGGGATACTGCAAAGCGTGCCCGCGTTTTTGATCCTCGTGATCCCCAAGATTTCCGGGATAAGGCGGCCGTGGCCAAATCTGTACAACGCGAGCCTTAGGCGTCCCAATCTGGATGTAAGGTCCCTCAGGCTCCCCAACCCAAATGCCCTCTCGGTCAGCCACACGTTTCGCGTAATCAACATCGCCGTTGGCACCGGTCAACAACGCAAACAGTGTTCTGCCACCGCCTAAATCCACGGCCACCGCTTCGCCGCGCAGCTTGATCTGCGGACGGCTTTCACCGAGCGGAAAGCCGCTTCGATCACGAAACTCCAACTCCCGCACCGCA
>NZ_JAUYRV010000021.1 GCF_030696665.1 Novosphingobium sp. | reverse complement strand
ATGGGCGCGGGCGAGCAGGCCTGGTTCGAACACCTTTTCGCCGGTACGCAACGCGCGTTCCAGATCGAGCGAGCCAAGCACGCGGTCTTCGGTTGCGCCCAGCGGCAAGTCTACGAACGGAACAGGGCGCTTGCTGGCCTTTGTCCCTTCGCACGGGCCGGGGCAGGCGCGCGGGCTTTCGGGCGAGCAGCCGAACCGGCAACCGTCCATCACCATGATTGGCGGCAGCAGGCTGGCGAGCGCGCGGGCAGCGGTTGATTTTCCCGTCCCCCGATCGCCGAACACCATGACCCCGCCGATGGTGGGATCGACCGCTGCGATCAGCAGCGCGAGCTTCATCTCGTCCTGACCGACGATTGCAGAGAAGGGGAAGCGCGCCATCTGTCCAACACTCTGGACACAATAAAGCGTCACGACAAGCGGAATTATTTCCGGTTCGAGGTCTTGATCAAGCGGTCCTTCAAGGTGTGCATCGTCCACCACACGCCCAGCACCAGCGGAACTACCAGCAGCCCGATCAGGAAATCGTCGGACACCCCCAGAACATCGTCCGGCACCGAATGAAGCGCGTATTTGAGCAGGCCCAGCACATAGTAGCTGAGGGCGACTGCCGAGAGACCTTCGACCAGTTGCTGCAACCGCGCCTGCATCGAGATCGACTGCTCCATCGAGCGCAGCAGCTCGGCATTCTGGTTCTCGATCCGCGTATCGATCCGTGCGCGCAGCAGCGATGCCAGTTGTTCGGTACGCGCGCCGAGTCGTTCGACGCGCTCGTTGGTGGCAAGGCAGGTGTTCATCGCAGGGCGAAAGCGGCGCTGGGTGAAATCGACCAGCGAGGCGAAGCCTTCGACGGGGCGCACGTTTAGCTGGTCGAGTCGTTCCTCCACGATCTGGCCATAGGCGCGCGTCGCGTCCATGCGGAACGAGATGGCGGTGGATACCGAGGCGAGATCGAGCGCGAGGCCGGACAGTTCCTCAAGCAGGCTGTCATCGCGCGCGTCGCTGTTCGCAAGGCGGTCTGCCAGAATGCGCAAGCGCGCTTCGGCAGCATCAAGTTTTGGCCAGCATTCGCGCGCCACCGGCAGGCCAAGCAGCGCCTTGTTGCGATAGTTGCCCAGTTCCTGCATCCGCTGCATCTGCCGTGTCAGATCGCGCGGGTCTGCCCCGTTTGCCGCCACCAGCAAGCGGCCAAAGCCATCGTCCATGATGCGGAAATCCGACCAGATGCGGATGCCTCCGTCCAGCATGCTCGAAACAAGCTCGTCGCGGTTGAGCGATTGCCGGTCGAGCATGCGCTCCACTTGGGCATCGTCCTTGCCAAGCCAGACGCGGGTGCTGCGGATGACCTGTCCGGGCAGGGTTTGCGCCCAGTCGATGGCTGCGGCGATCATCGGATCAGTCCCTGCTTCGAGAAAGCCATTCTCATCACAAGGCGTGGCAAACAGTGTCAGGCTGCTGCCTTCGCTCTGACGTTCCCACGTGAACGTGACCGAGGCGTTGATCCGCCCTTCGCGGTGCGAGGGATTGCCAACCGCATCGTGTGCCTCGCACTTAAGTTCGATGGCGGCCAATTCCTCTGCCCGCTCCTCGTCCTCTACAGCGAGCACCCATTGCACGATATGGCAGGGCACTGGCAGCACCGGCCAGCGGCGCAAGTGCATTTCGCCAACCGCGCGGCGCCTGAGTTCATGATCGCGCAAGCGGCGAATCTCCCCTGTCATGCGGCGCATTTGATGCGGTTTGGCCGCACGTGCCGCTTGCGATTGAAGTTATGCCAACTCATCAGACGCGCCAAACGGAATCCCGCCCCACTGCCCGCAATACCGTGGAGTCTTGGCCCAAAGTACGATGCAGTGGGGGCAAGTGCCGTCATCTCGCTTGACCACGTGAACGTTCTCATTTAGGTGAACGTTCACAAGACGACGTATCGGCGTCCGTCTGCATGTTTGCATCCGAGCTACGAAAACGAACTTCGCAGCCGGAGAAGGGGGAGGACCATGAGAGTTTCCACGACCCGTTCCATTGCTGTCCGTGCGTCAAGCATGGCTGCCCTTGCGCTGGCTCTGGTCGGCCAGTCGGCGCTGGCGCAGGATGCCGCTTCGGCAGAGCCACAGGCGGCTGCTGAACCGGAAGGTGAAGGCATCGTCGTCACCGGGATTCGCGCCTCGCTCACGCAGGCGCTGAACATCAAGCGCAGCGCGCAGGGCGTTGTCGATGCGATCTCTGCCGAAGACATCGGCAAGTTCCCCGATACGAACCTTGCCGAATCACTGCAGCGCATTACCGGCGTGTCGATCGACCGTTCGAATGGCGAAGGATCGACCGTGACCGTTCGCGGTTTCGGCCCGGAATTCAATCTCGTGCTGCTCAACGGGCGTCAGATGCCCACGTCGTCGCTCGGCGATGGTGCCAGCGCGCCGTCCACCCGCTCGTTCGATTTCGCCAACCTCGCTTCGGAAGGCATTTCGGGCGTCGAGGTCTACAAGTCCGGCCGCGCGATCCTCCCTACCGGCGGCATCGGTTCCACCATCAACATCAAGACCCCGCGTCCGCTCGACAAGCCGGGTGTTTCCGGCAGTCTCGCCGCGCGCGGTGTCTATGATACTTCGTACAATCAGGGGACGGAGATCACGCCGGAAGTCTCGGGGATCGTCTCGGCCACCTTTGGCGAAGACGATATGTTCGGCGTGCTCGTCACCGGCACGTGGCAGAAGCGCAAGGCCAGCGTCAATCAGGCCAATGTCGGCTGGCGCGACGGTTATCTCGGGTCCGAAAACAACTGGGGCTCGCTGCCGCAGGCGGGCGATCCGCGGGCTGCCAACATCACCAACCGTCCGGGGCCGACCGACGTTTATCAGGTGCAGCAGAATGCCAGCTATGACCTGAACGACATTGACCGTGAGCGCCTCAATGGCCAGCTCGTGCTGCAGGCCCGCCTGGCTGACAACCTGACCGCGACGTTCGACTATACTTATTCGAGCAACACCGTGCAGGTGCGCAATTCCAACGTTGGCGTGTGGTTCAACTTCAACGACGTTTCCAGCGCATGGACCGATGGTCCGGTGGCAGGCCCGATCTTCTATTCCGAACGCTTCGGCGCGGCAGAAGGCAAGGACTTGTCCTATTCCGGCGCGCTGACCGAGAACCGTTCGGAGAACAATTCTATCGGCGGCAACCTGAAGTGGGAAAGCGATTTCGGCCTGCGGCTCGAACTCGACGCGCACCATTCGACCGCACAGTCGGGCGCGAACAACCCCTATGGCACCAGCACCTCGGTCGGCACCGCAGTGTTCGGCGTGGCCCAGCAGACGGTGAACTACGAGAACGACCTGCCAGTCATCTCCTACACCATGCACCCCGGCATCGACGCGCTGAACGCCGGAAACATTCAGGCCACCGGCAACTCCTTCCGCAACGCCTTCTTCCGCGACGAGATCAACGAAGGCCAGCTGCGCGGCGGCTGGGACTTTGACGATTCGGTCCTCGAAAGCCTCGATTTCGGCGTGGTCTACACCGAGAACAAGGTGCGCTCGGCCTATGGCTTCATCCAGAACGACACCTGGGGTGGCTCCACCACCAAGGCGCAGATGCCGGATGACCTGTTCACGCTGGAAACCCTGCCCGACAAGTTCGAGGGCCTTTCGGGTGCCAGCGATCCGGCGATGATCCAGAGCTTCTACAAGTTCAATTTCGAGAACATGGTCAAATTCCTCGATGACCTGAACGGCATCTGCGGTGGCGACAACAACTGCCTGTCACCCTTCAACACCGACCGCCGCATCCGCGAGCGCACCGTTGCGCCTTATCTTCAGGCCAACACCAAGTTCGACCTGTTCCAGAACCCCGCACACTTCCGCGCCGGTCTGCGCTATGAAAAGACGAACATCACCTCGTCTGCGCTGGTGCCGATCCCCACCGGCACGCAGTGGGTTTCGGCCAACGAGTTCAACCTCGTCTATGGTCCGAACAGCGATTTCACCACGTTCACGGGCAGCTATGAAAACTGGCTCCCGGCTATCGATTTCGATTTCGAACCGGTGGAGAACGTCAAGGTCCGTGCCAGCTACAGCCACACCATCACCCGGCCCGATTATGCCTCGATGCAGGGCGGGCGCACTGTGGACCAGCTGTTCCGCATCGGTGGCGGCTTTGGCAGCCAAGGCAATCCGGGGCTGAACCCCTACAAGTCGAAGAACATCGATGTTTCGGCTGAATGGTACTACGACAAGGCCAGCTACCTTTCGGTCGGCTTCTTTGACAAGCGCGTGCGCAACTTCATCGCGCAGGACCGGATCGATAGCGAAGCCTTCGGCCTGACCAACCCCGCTGACGGCCCCCGCTATCGTGCTGCCATCGGCGCGCTGGGTGCCAACGCCAGCACGACCGCGATCCGCAACTACATCTTCGCCAACAACCCCGGCTCGGTCGTGGTTGACAGCTTCGATCCGGTGACCGGCAACTATACCGGCAAGATCCTTGGCCTGCCTGAAGACAACGCGGTGAACTTCCAGATCACCACGCCGATCAACTCGGATCAGGCAGCGCACCTTTATGGCTTTGAATTTGCCGTGCAGCACAGCTTCTGGGACACCGGCTTCGGCACGATGCTGAACTACACCGTGGTCAAGGGCGATGCGCGTTATGACAACACGCAGCCGTCCAGTGTGCCGCAGTTTGCGCTGACCGGCCTGTCAGACAGCGCCAACGCCGTGCTGTTCTATGACAAGAACGGCTTGCAGGCCCGCGTGGCTTACAACTGGCGCGACAAGTTCCTTGGCGGCACCGGACCCAACCCGTTCTACATCGAGGCTTATGGCCAGGTCGATGCCAGCGCGAGCTGGGAGTTCAAGAAGGGCTACACCGTGTTCGTCGAAGGTATCAACGTGACCGGCGCCAGCCGCCGGGGCCATCTGCGCAGCACCAACAACGTGTTCTTCGCCTCGCCGGGCTATGCCCGTTACCAGATCGGTGCGCGCGTAAACTTCTGAGGTCTTGATAACGTTCAAGCCTTGATAACGTTCAGGCACAATGGGAAAAGGCCGGGCCGAAAGGTCCGGCCGTTCTCCTGAAAATGGCACACCCATGACCCAGCACGCTGTTCTCGATTCGTTGAAACACCGCCACTTGCGCGTCCGCACTGCCCGGGCGTCGGCGCTGGGCGATGCGGTGATGGCCTGCCTTGTCATGCCTGCCGAATTCCGCCGCGCGCAGGCGCACTATCCCATCGTGTTCCGGCGCGATCTCGGAACTGGGCGCATGTCAGCGCTCGCCTTGTTCGGGTTTGCCAATGGCGAGAACCTGTTCGTGCGCGACAATGGCTGGGATGCGCCGTGGTTGCCGCTGGCCCATGCCGTTCAGCCGTTCCTGATCGGCCGCAACGCGGACCCTGACGCCACACCGCAAGTCCACATCGACCTTGCCAGCCCGCGTGTTTCGGAAACCGAAGGTGAGCGCCTGTTCGACGACATGGGCAATCCGACCGCGCTGCTGGAAGACGTGGCGCAGAACCTTGGCGACCTCGATGCCGCCTATCAGGCTTCGGACGCTTTCCTTGAAGCGCTGGAGCGGCACGAACTGCTTGAGCTTTTCGCGCTCGAAGTGCCGCAGCCTGATGGTTCGCACCAGTCGCTGGTCGGCTTTCACACGATCAATGAAGAGCGCCTGCGCACGCTTCCCGCCGATGTGCTGGGCGAACTGCACGCCGCCGGTCACCTGATGCCTCTGTTCATGGCTGTTGCTTCGGTCGGACGCTTTGCCGATCTCATCGCGCGCAAGTCCGGTCTTGGCGCAAGCTGAGGCCTTGCCCCCGGTGCGAGAGGTTGCGGCAGCGGATCTGCCCGGCCTGATCGCCAGCGGGCAAGAGCCGTTCGTGGTACGCGGCCTGGTGCGCGATTGGCCGCTGGCCGCAGCCGGCCTTGCCTCGGCAAAGGAAGCGCGCTCCTATCTTGCCGCCCATGCCCGCCCGGTCGATCTGCCGGTCTCCATCGCCGATCCCGACAAGGGTGGACGGCTGTTCTATGACGAGGCGATGGACGTCAACTTCCGCATGGGGACCGGACGCCTTGCCGACATCTTCGCCGGGTTCGACAAGGCCGAAGGCCGCGCCGCCCACGAAGTGCCGACCGTCTATCTCGGTTCCATCGACATTCACCGCTATTTCGATGGCCTGCATCAGGCCAACCACGTCCCCGCCGTGCCGCAGGACGCGCTCGCCTCGATCTGGATCGGCAACGCCACGCGCATTGCCGCGCACAACGATCACCCGCGCAATCTGGCATGCTGCGCTGTCGGACAGCGCCGCTTCACGGTGTTCCCGCCCGATCAGTTCGCAAACCTCTACCTCGGCCCGCTGGACATCACGCCAGCGGGTCGGCCCATCTCACTCGTCGATTTCGACAACCCGAATTTCGAACAGCACCCGCGTTACCGCGACGCACTGGCCCACGCACAAGTGGCAGACCTGCAACCGGGCGATGCGCTGTTCATCCCCTCGCTGTGGTATCACCACGTCGATGCCACCGCGCCGTTCAACGTTCTGGTCAACTACTGGTGGCGCGATACACCGCGCTTCCTCGGCCAGCCCCAGACTGCGATGACACACGCCATCATGGCGATCCGCGACTTGCCCGAGGCCGAGCGCGCAATCTGGCGCGATATGTTCGAACACTATGTCTTCTCCGGTGGCGAGGCAGCTCGTGCCCATGTGCCAGACACCGGGCAGGGCATCCTCGGCCCCATCGACGCGCGCATCGCCCAGCGCCTCCAGCAGTTCCTTCTCAGGAGCCTCAGCCAATGACCGCAACCCACTTGCCTCGCCGCATCGTGATCGCCGGAGGTGGCACCGCCGGGTGGATGACCGCCGCCGCGCTCGCCCGCACGCTCGGTCCGGTTGCCACTGTCACGCTGGTGGAAAGCGAGCAGATCGGCACCATCGGCGTGGGTGAAAGCACGATCCCGCCGCTCGTCGCCTACAACCGCATCCTCGGCATCAACGAGGCCGATTTCATGCGGGCCACGCAGGCCACGTTCAAACTCGGCATCAATTTCGAAAACTGGCGCGTCCCCGGCGAGGCCTATTTCCACTCGTTCGGCGGCACCGGAAAGGATCATTGGTCAGCGGGCTTCCAGCACTTCTGGATGAACGGTCTGACACGTGGCCACACCGCCCCGTACAGCGAATACTGCCTGGAACTGAAGGCGGCGGAGGCAAGCCGCTTTGCCCATTTGCCCGAAGACCGCATGAATTACGCTTACCAACTCGATTCCGGCCTCTACGCCCGCTTCCTGCGCACGATGGCCGAGGCTGACGGCACAAAGCGGGTCGAAGGCAAAATCGCGCAAGTCCAGCTGGACGGCGAAACCGGCGATATCGCAGCGCTCCTGCTCGAAAGCGGCGAGCGCATCGAAGGCAATCTGTTCATCGATTGCACCGGCTTTCGCGCGCTCCTGATCGAAGGCGCGCTGCGTGTCGGTTACGACGATTGGACCCACTGGCTCCCCTGCGACAGCGCCATCGCGATCCAGACCGCCAGCGTCCGTCCTCCCGTGCCCTATACCCGCGCCATCGCGCATGAGGCGGGCTGGCAATGGCGCATTCCGCTGCAGCACCGGCAGGGCAACGGCGTGGTCTATTGCAGCGATTTCCTCGGCCATGATGCCGCGCTGGAAAAGCTGCTCTCCACGGTGGAGGGCGAAAAGCTGGTAAAACCCAATCACATCCGCTTCCGCACCGGCGCACGGCGCAAGCAATGGCACCGCAATTGCGTGGCCGTGGGCCTGTCGGGCGGGTTCATGGAGCCGCTGGAAAGCACCTCGATCCACCTGATCCAGCGCGCGATCCTGCGCATCGTGCGGATGCTTCCGGCAGGCGAAATCAGCCAGCGCGATATCGACGAATTCAACGACCAGCAGTTCACAGACATGGAGCAGATCCGCGATTTCCTCGTCCTGCACTACAAGGTCACCGACCGCCGTGACACGCCGTTCTGGCGGCACGTGGCGGCGATGGATGTGCCTGAAAGCCTCACGCACAAGATCGAACTGTTCCGCGAAACCGGGCGTGTGTTCCGCAAGAACGAGGAGCTTTTCGCCGAAAACTCGTGGGTGCAGGTGATGATGGGGCAGGGGATCATTCCGCAAAGCCACCACCCCGTCGCCGCCAAGCTGCGCGACGAGGAAATGGCGCACTTGCTCGGCACTCTGCGCGAACAGGTGGCCCGTACGGTCGCCGCGCTGCCCGCCCACGGAGACTACGTCGCGCGCTATTGCGGAGCCGACGTACCGGTCGCTGCGTGAGCAATACTTGTCACAATACCGTTTCCCAGCCTACCAAGGGCGCGGGTGCTTGGTCAGAGGGGTAGTTAAGACACGATGGCGCGCAGGCGGCAGGCGGTAACGATCAAGCACGTGGCGGCTGATGCGGGCGTTTCGCTCCAGACGGTCAGCCGCGTGATAAACAACGAGGCCAACGTCCGGCCCGAAATGCGCGGGAAAGTTCAGGCCTCGATCGACAAGCTGGGCTATGTTCCCTCGATCGCGGCGCAGCGGATGAGCGGATCGCGCTCCTACCTGATCCTCGCCCTGAATGACCGCGAACGCACGATTGCCGATTGGCGCGCGCGGCAGGGCACGGACTGGGTGGACCAGATGCTGCTGGGCGGCATGCTCGAATGTGCAGAGCACGGCTATCGCCTGATTTTCGAACTGGTTGATACCCACAACGATCACGTTGAACGCGAACTTGGCGCTGCCATCGCCGCGCTCCAGCCCGATGGTGCAATCCTCACCCCGCCGCATTCGGACAACCCGCAGATCCTCGAAACGCTGGCTCGTCACAACATCCCCTTTGCGCGGATTGGCGCGCAGACAGTGGATGATTTGCCTGAGGGCATCTGCGTTTCGATGGACGATGAGGGCGGCGCGCGGCTCGCGACGCGCCATCTGCTGGACCTTGGGCATCGCCGCATCGGGATGATCTCCGGCCCGGCAGAATATCGCCTCGCCGGAACCCGCGTCGATGGCTGGCGTGCTGAACTGGAAGCGGCCGGTCTGGATGGCGCAGGCCTGCTCGAAGCGGGCGATTTCACCTACGCATCGGGCGTGCGCGCCGCTCGCGCGCTGCTCGCGCGCCCTGACAGACCCAGCGCGATCATTGCCAGCAACGACCAGATGGCGCTCGCCACAGTTGAAATCGCAGCGGAGCTTGGCCTTGCCATCCCGGCAGATCTTTCGCTGGTCAGCTTCGACAACACCCCGCTCGTGCGCTTCACGCGCCCGCCGCTGACGGCGGTAGATCAGCCCATTGCCGAAACCACGGCAACCGCTGTGCGCATGCTGATTGCAGCGCAGCGCGGGGATAACGGCACGCCGGAGCCGGTGATGATCCCGATGGGCTTCGAGGTGCGCGGATCGACTGCCGCTCCGGCGGATTGCCTGCAGGAATCGTGAAGGATCAAGCCGCCCGCGACCGGCGGTTTCTGGCGCTCTATGCACTTGCATGGGCGGGGGCGACCGTCGGCTACGTCCCGCTGCTCACCTTGCTCCTGCCGATGCACGTTGAGCGACTGGCGGGCGAAGAGGCAATGCGCTGGCTGGCACTGACCACGTTCACCGGCGCAATCATCGCCAGCGCGTCCAACATCGCGGCAGGCTGGATCAGCGACCTTGCCGGAAAGCGCAGGCCGTTCGTGCTGGCGGGGCTGGCGCTGTCCACCGCCATGCTGCTCACCATGCCGCATGCTGCAACACTGTCGGCGCTGACAACTGTGATCGTCCTCTGGCAGGTTGGCCTTAACATCATGCTCGGCCCGCTGTCCGCATGGGCCGGAGATCGCGTTCCCGAAGCGCGCCGTGGCCTGCTCGGCGGCCTGCTTGCCTTTGCGCCTGCTTCGGGCGCGCTGGCCGGAGCACTCGTCACGATCCCCGGCGTGGCTGACTTGCCGCAGCGCTTTGGCTTGGTCGGCGCGCTCGTTGTCGGCTGCGTGATGCCGCTGGTGTTGTTGGGTGAAGAGGGCGCGCAACAATCGGCCACCCCAATCAGCGAAGGCAGCGCAGTCGCCCGCAAAGTCCTGCGCGGCATGGCCACGCGCATGTGGTTCGCGCGGCTGCTCGTGCAAGTCTCCGAAGCCGCGTTATTCGCCTATTTCTACCTCTGGCTGCGCACGGTCGATCCAAGCTTGCCCGATAACGCCATCGCCCGCGTCCTGCTCACCGCGATGGTGATTGGCGCGCTGACCGCGCTGGTTGCGGGACGGTGGGCAGATCGCCGGAGCAAGCCGGTCCTGCCACTCGCACTCGCATCGGGCGGAGCGGCGGCTGGCCTGATGGTCATGGCGCTGGCATCGGGCCGTGAAGGCGTGATCGGTGGATACCTGCTGTTCGGCCTGTCCACCTCGGTTTTCCTCGCGCTCCACAGCGCCCACACCCTGCGCGTCCTGCCAGACAGCACGCGGCGCGGGCGCGATCTGGGATTGTTCAACCTTACCAACACGATTCCCTCGCTGGTGGTGCCCTCGCTCACCTTGGCGCTTGTGCCGACGCTGGGATTTGCGGGGCTGTTCGTAGTGCTGGCAGTCCTCGCGCTGGCCGCAATGGCGCTGCTTTCCCGCTGATCGCAAAAGCCTGCTGAAAGGCTTGATTTCTGGCCGCTGGCGTGTGAAATGCTTGCGATTGAGAACGTTCACAGAAGTTGGGGAAGTCGATGTCGAAAGGTTGGAAAGCGCGCGCCGGAATGGTGGTTCTGCCGCTGCTGCTCGGCACCACCGCGCTGCACGCGCAGGGGAGCGGCACTGCCGATCCCATGAAGTGGCCCGCTGCACACAGCCCCTTGGCAATTACTTCGCCCAAGACGGAACGCGAGATTGATCGGCTGATCAAGAAAATGACGCTGGAACAGAAGGTTGGGCAGGTCATTCAGGGTGACATCAGCGCCATGACGCCCGCCGATCTGCAACGCTATCCGCTCGGTTCGATCCTTGCGGGCGGCAACAGCGGTCCTTACGGCGATGAACGCGCGGACGCCGCCAAGTGGTTGAAACTGGTGCAGGAATACCGCGCCGCATCCCGCAATGCCGGAGCCGGAATTCCCATCCTGTTCGGCGTCGATGCCGTCCACGGCCACTCCAACGTGCCGGGCGCAACGATCTTTCCCCACAACATCGGTTTGGGCGCCACGCATGACCCGGATCTGATCCGGCGTATCGGTGAAGCGACAGCCGAAGAGATTGCCGCGACCGGAATCGAGTGGACCTTCGCACCCACTTTGGCGGTGCCGCAAGACCTACGTTGGGGACGTGCGTATGAAGGCTATTCGAGCGACCCCAAGCTGATCGCCGAGTACTCTTCGGTGATGGTAGAGGCACTTCAGGGGCGTCTAGGTGCAGTTCAGGAATTGCCCGCAAACAAGGTCGCCGCCAGCGCCAAACACTTCCTTGCCGATGGCGGCACGGCAGGCGGCAAGGACCAGGGCGACGCGCAGATTTCCGAAGAGGAACTCGTGGCGGTCCACGGCGCAGGCTATGCCCCGGCGATCAACGCAGGCGCGCTGACGGTCATGGCCAGCTTCTCCAGCTGGAACGGCGTGAAGAACCACGGCAATCGCTCGCTGCTGACCGATGTGCTGAAAAAGCGCATGGGTTTTGAAGGGCTTGTTGTGGGGGACTGGAACGGCCACGGTCAGATTTCCGGCTGCACCCCCACCGATTGCGCCGCCGCGATCAACGCCGGGCTGGACCTCTACATGGCCCCCGACAGTTGGAAAGCCTTGTTCGACAACACGTTAAAGCAAGCGCGCGACGGGACGATCCCGATGGCGCGGTTGGACGACGCCGTCCGCCGCAATCTGCGGGTGAAGTTCAAGCTGGGCCTGATGGGGACAAAGCGGGTCGAGCGCGGCGATCCGGCAATGCTGGGGGCGGACAGGCACCTCGAAGTTGCGCGCGAAGCCGTCGCCAAGTCCTTGGTGCTGCTCAAGAACGAAGGCTCCGTACTGCCGATCCGTCCCGTTGCGAACGTGCTGGTGACCGGGCCGGGGGCAGATAGCATGGCGATGCAGGCAGGCGGCTGGACGATCACCTGGCAGGGCACCGACACCATCGCCGCCGATTTCCCCAAAGGCCGCACGATAGGCCGCGCGATTGTCGATGCGGTGACCGATGCGGGCGGCAAAGCTGAAATTGTGGCAATCCCGGGCGCGCAAAAGCCCGACATTGCCGTCGTGGTGTTTGGCGAACAGCCCTATGCCGAGTTTCAGGGGGACTTGTCCAACCTGATGTTTCAACCTCTTTCCGGCGAACTGGAACTGATCAAGTCGCTTAAAGACCGGGGCATTCCTGTCGTTGCCGTGTTCCTCTCGGGCCGTCCGATGTTCGTGGGCAAGGCGATGAATCTTGCCGACGCTTTCGTCGCAGCATGGCAGCCGGGTTCGCAGGGGCAGGGCGTAGCCGATGTTCTGGTGGCAGGGCGCGATGGCAAGCCCAAGCGCGATTTCACCGGAACGCTGTCGTTCGACTGGCCGCAGGATGCCCGCGCGCCGATGGTCGATCCGCTTTTCAAGGTGGGGCACGGCTTGTCCTATGCCAAGCCAGCAAAGCTTCGGCCAGTCAATGAAGACCCGCGTGTGGAGGTCGGCCCGGCGCTCAGCGAGACGACCTATATCCGCGCGGGCAAGGTGATCGAGCCGTGGCGACTGGGGCTTGATAGCGTGGTCACGATGCGTTCGGTGGACGTGTCGGCGCAGGAGGATGGACGGCAGTTCACTTGGGCCGGGAAGGGTGCATTTGCGCTCGATGGTCCGCCGATTGATGTCCAGCGGCAGGTGAACGGCGGCTACGTGCTGCGGCTCGACTGGCGGCTGGATGCACGTGGATCCGGGCCGGTGACGGCTTCGTTTGGCGGCGTTGCGCTGGACGTCAGCGAATTGCTTCCAGCGGCGGGCCAGACCGGCATGATGCGCATTCCGTTGACCTGCTTTGCTGCGCGTGGCGCGAAGATGGCGGCGATTGGTCAGCCTTTGCGGCTGGGCGCGGACAAGGGTTTTGTCGTGAGCATCCGCAATGCCGGGATCGAGGGCGTGGGCGAGGCGATTGCCTGTCCTCCGCTCGCGAAATAGGGGGTTTCTGACTACCGGTGGACATACCGCTCCGGTTGGGCGAAAAGACGGTGAGAATCCCAGCGCAGCCGGAGAGGAATTGGCCGTGTTCGACCGCAGAATGTTTCTTGCCGGAGCCGGTGTCGCGGCGTTTGGCGGTCCGGCCCTCGCGGCTGAGCGCGAGGTGACGTTGCCGTTCGGCAACGGCGCGCGGCCATTGGTGCGGATGCCGCAAAAGCGGGAGATGATCCTGCTCACCACCCGCCCGCCGCAGCTGGAAACGCCGTTTTCGGTGTTCAATGAGGGGCTGCTTACGCCCAACGATGCTTTCTTTGTGCGCTATCACCTCTCCGGCCTGCCGACGGTGATCGATCCGAGCGCGTTCCGGCTCAAGGTGGGCGGGCATGTGGCCAAGCCACTGGAATTGTCGCTCGCCAGTCTGAAGCGCGATTTTCCGGTGAGCGAGATCGTGGCGGTGAACCAGTGTTCGGGCAACAGCCGCGGCTTTGTGCAACCACGCGTCGGCGGCGGGCAGCTTGGCAACGGGGCGATGGGCAATGCGCGCTGGCGTGGTGTGGCGCTGAAGCATCTGCTTGAAAAGGCAGGGCTTCGTGAAGGCGCGCGGCAGGTGACCTTCAACGGGCTTGATAATCCGCCGCTCGATGGCATTCCCGATTTCGTCAAGGCGCTCGATCTGGACCATGCCTTGGATGGCGAGGTGATGGTGGCGTTCCAGATGAATGGCGCGGATCTGCCGTTCCTGAATGGCTATCCGCTGCGGCTGATCGTGCCGGGCCATTACGGCACCTATTGGGTGAAGCATCTGGACGAGATCAATGTCGTGGATGCGCAGTACGATGGCTACTGGATGAAGACGGCCTATCGCATCCCCGACAACGACTGCAATTGCGTGGAGCCGGGGCAGAAGCCTGACAAGACCAAGCCGATCGGGCGTTTCAATGTTCGGTCTTTTGTCACCAGCCACGTTGACGGCGCGCGGGTGAACGCGGCGAGCGTCACGGAACTGCGCGGCATAGCCTTTGCCGGGGGTGATCCGGTGAAGCGGGTCATGGTTTCGGCGGATGAGGGGCGCGCGTGGCAAGAGGCGCGGTTGGGCGATGATCTGGGGCGTTATTCCTTCCGGGAATGGCGGCTTGGCGTGACGCTCGCGGCGGGCAAGCATGCGGTGAAAGTGCGGGCTGAAACGGCGAGTGGTGACGTTCAGCCGCTCACTGCACTCTGGCAGCCTGCCGGATATATGCACAATCCGGTTGAGGCGATCATGGTGGAGGCGGTTTGATGCGGGCGCTGGTTCTTTCCGCCGGGTTTGCGGCATTGGCGATTTCAGTCGGTGCATCGGGCGCAAAGCCCGTAACGTTCGAAATGCCGGAAGAGGCTGTGCCTGCAGAATTGGCTGACGAAGCGGGCGAGCCAGTGGTGGTGGCCTGTTCCACCTGTCATTCGCTGGAATACATCACCACCCAGCCACGCGGCAAAGGCGCGCAGTTCTGGCGCGATGCAGTGGCGAAGATGGTCAACGTTTACAAAGCGCCGCTGGAACCGGCTGATGCTGATGCGGTGGCGGAGGTTCTGGCGAAGCGGTTTGGTTAGCCCACCAGCAACGCAGCAGCCAGCGAGGCCACGAAGCTCACCACCGTGGCGATGGCCACGGGAATGGCGGGCTTCAAACCGGTTTCCATCAGCAGGTCCAGACGGCTGCGCATGGCGGTGGCGATCACTGCGATCAGCAGCAGGCCTTTCGATCCGCTGAGCGCCGCATCGCGGGCAGGGGCTGGGATGGGGACCAGCGAATTGAGCAGGACCACGCCGAAGAACGCCACGATGAACCACGGCAGGGCAAGCCGCTTCCACACCGGGCCGCCTTTGCTCTGCTCAACATTGCCGATCACCAGCCCGGTGACGATCACCACGGGTGCGAGCAGGGCCACGCGCGAAAGTTTGACGATGGTGGCATAGCTGCCCGCGCTTTCCGAAAAGGCATAGCCGCCGCCGATGGCCTGCGCGACATCGTGGATCGACGCGCCAATCAGGAAGCCGGCCTGACTGTCCGTCAGTTGCAGGTATTCGGCGAGGATCGGGTAGAGCGACATGGCGAGCGCGCTGGCGAGCGAGACGACGACGAGCGTGATGGCAAATTGCGACTGGCTGAGCCGCTCACGCCCGATGATGCCATAGAGTGCCATCGCCGCGCTTGCGCCGCAGATCGCGGTAGCGCCACCTGCCAGAATGCCGGTGTAGCGCGATTGGCCGACCAGCTTTGCGCCTGCGATTCCCGCGAGGAATGTGATGGTCATGATTGCCACCAGCGCCGCGAAAGGGGCCGGTCCCAGCGATCCGATCTGCGAGAAGGTGACCTGCAATCCGAGCAGCACCACGCCGAAGCGCAGGCAGGTGCGCGAGGCGAAATCGAGCCCCATGTGGCTGCGCGGATCGCGCGCCACGAAGCTGAGTGAAAGGCCGATCAGCAGGCCGAGCAGGATGATGGGGAAGTGGTAATGTTCCGAAAGCCACGCGGCGGCGGCGGCGGCAATGGCGCAGATGGCTAGGCCGTGGAACACGGTTTCGCGCGGTTCGGCGGGAACGGGGGTGACATCAGCGAGGTGCATCTCGCCAAACAGGTCCGCTGCCGAGGGGAGTGAATCCCAATCGATTTCCTGCCGCGCCACGTGTTGTTCTCCCACGATCGACCCGTTCTATGTCCTACGGTGTCACATAATGCTTTCCTTACGCGCGTCAGCGGTTATCGTGCAAGCAAGAAGCGCCGTGCAGCGGCCGATGTTCGGGAGATTCCAACGTGACGCAGGGAAAGGCCAACGGGGCAGGGTCCAGCATGGGGCAAGGAGCGGCCATTGCATTGGTGGTGCTACTGTTTCTGGGCAATGCGCTGAACTATGTGGACCGGCAGGTGCTGGCGCTGCTCAAGCCTACGCTTGAGGCGGAGTTCGGCTGGTCGGACGCGGAATACGCGCACCTTGGCTCCTCGTTCCAGATCGCGGCGGCGGGCACGCTGCTGTTCGTCGGCTGGTTTGTCGACCGGTTGGGGGTGCGCGTGGCCTATGCCATCGCGGTCACCGTGTGGAGTGCGGCGGGCATGGCCCATGCGCTGGCGCAAACGGTGCAACAGTTCGTGGTCGCGCGGATCGTGCTGGCGGCGGGCGAGTCCGTCTCGACGCCCGCGGGGCTGAAAGCGGCGGCGATCTATCTTCCGGTGAAGGAACGCAATTTCGCCATCGGGTTGATCAACACCGCGCCCAATATCGGGGCAATCCTCACACCGTTGCTGATCCCGCCGTTCGCGCTGGCCTTCGGGTGGCAGGCGGCGTTCTGGGTCACCGGCGCGCTTGGTTTTCTGTGGCTCGCCGGATGGTGGTTCGGCACCCGCAACCTCAAACCGCTGGGCAACATTCCCGAGCGCGCGCGCGTGCCGTGGGGCGTGCTGCTGCGGGACCGCAAGACATGGACGGTGATCGGCGCGAAGTTCTGCATCGATGCGGTGTGGTGGTTCGTGCTGTTCTGGATGCCCGATTTCTTCAACCGCCAGTTCGGGCTGGGGCAGGGGGCGTTGGGATGGCCCATTGCGATCATCTTCACGCTGGCGGCGCTGGGCGCGCTGACTTCGGGCGGGCTGTACCCGATCCTGCTGAGCCGGGGCTTCAGCGTGAACGCCGCGCGCAAGACATCGATGCTGTTCTATGCGCTGGTCGTGCTCGCCATGCCGCTGGCGCTGCTGACGGACAATCCGTGGCTGGCCGCCGTGCTGATCGGCCTTGGCCTGTTTGCACATCAGGGCTTTTCCACCAACGTCTTCGGCATGACCGCCGACGTAATCCCCGCCACCCGCGTCGCCAGCGTGATCGCGCTGGGGGCGGTTGCCGGGAACCTGTCGGGCACGGGGATCATCGAGTTCGCGGGTTGGTCGCTGACCAACGGGCTGGGTTACGGGCCGCTGTTCGGGATATGCGGGAGCGCCTATCTGGTGGCGCTGGGGTTCATTCAGGTGATGCTGCCGAAGCTGGAACTGGCGGCGAGGGAGTAGGCAGAAAAGCACTCGCCCCTTCTGGGGAGAGGGGTGTGCCGCGCAAGCCTCTCGATCATCGTCACCCTGAACTTGTTTCAGCATGACGGCTGCTTTTGGGCTTTGCGCAGTCGGTATCGGATGACTGCAACTGGGTGGAAAGCGGACCGGACACTCGAAAAATTCTAGTCATAAGGGCCTAATACTGGCCTCAGCGCAACTCCAAGGCCCGTCAATACCAAAAACACAAGACCCCCGCCAACAAGAGTATAGCCAAAAGTCTGTGCAGCCTTCATCGGCCGCTCGCTCCTCGCCTCCTTTAGCCAAGCCTGTTGGGCTTGAAACTCTGGCGTTCCAGGGTCAGCAAGCGCGCAAGCGCAGGCGCTGGTCGGTTCGTCCAAGAGTGTTCCGAAGGACAGCGCCGAGGCGAACGCCAACACCGCTAGGCTGTAGACTCGCACCGAGCGGGGCTTGAAGATCAGCAGTCTCATAACGCATGTCAACGCCGGTATAAAATGGGGCCAGCCACCGGTTTAAAAGTGGGCCAGTCAATTCAAACAAAAAGCCTCAGTTTGAGGCTGGTTTTATTCGGCGTCGGGGAAGCGGCTGTAGCGTAGCGGAAGACGATTTCCCGACGCCGATTGCCGTTTCTGATCAGGTCATCTTGCTGCTCTC